>JACTMI010000035.1 GCA_014584695.1 Acidobacteriota bacterium | reverse complement strand
CGCTCGGCGGAGCGCCGCCGCCGCGGCCGGCGAAGGCGCCCGCGGCGGCTCCGGCGCCACCGCCGCGGCCGGTGGCGCCCGCCGCCGCGGCGGCCCCGTCGCGCCCGGTCGCCCCGCCGGCTGCGGCGCGCCCGGTCGCTCCAGCGCCCCCCGCGCCAGCCCCGAAACCAGCGCCGGCCGGGCCCGATCCCCGCGCGGCGCGGATCGCCGAGGCCGAGAAGCTGTTCGAGAAGTACCTGCGCGAGCACAAGCAGTCGCTCGCCCAGCTCGCGCTCGACACCCTGCTCGAGCTGGCGCCCAACCACCCGCGGCGGTCGGACTTCGAGTCCTGGGTGGGGCTGATGGGCGGCGAGGCGACGGCGCTCGCCGCTTGCGAGGCGGCGCTCGCCGAGGGGCGGGAGGCGCTCGCCCACGGCGACCTGAAGCTCGCCCGGCAGAAGCTCGAGTACCTCGAGAAGCACGACCCCTCGAACCGCCTGGCCGAGGCGTTCGCGGGCGAGATCGATGCGGCGGAGCGGGCGAGCCGCAGCGACGCCGAGCTCGGACGGCGGCGCGCGCGCCTCGAGGAGATGCTGGAGCAGCGCCGGCTCGCCGAGGCCGAGCGCGAGCTCGAACGGCTGGCGAGCTCCGGCATCGCTCGCGTCTCGGTCGAGACCTACCGGTTGCGCATCAGCGACATCGCCGCGCTGGCCGAGCGCGAGGCGAAGTCCGCCGAGTTCGAGAAGCGCTACAAGGAGCAGGTCGGTGCGCGCGACTGGATGTCGGCGCGCGAGGTGGTGCTCGAGTTCGAGCGCGCGCTGCCGGAGAGCCCGCGGCCGTCGCATCTCTACTCGGAAATTTCGCGCCTCGAGGAGATCCACCGGCGGCAGCAGGGGCTCGAGCAGGGGGTCCGCCAGGTCGAGGCCTTCCTCGCCCAGCGCAAGCCCGCGGAGGCCGAGCTGGCGCTCAAGGTGCTGCTCCAGATGGACCCGGCGCACCCCCAGCGCGCCCAGCTCGAGCAACGCGTGCGCGCGCTGCGCCAGCGCTCGTGAGCCCCACGGCCCTCGCGCCGCGTCTCGATCTCGTCGCCCGCATCGTCCAGCTCACCACCTCCGATCTCGAGCTCGACGAGCTGCTCCAGCGGGTGGCCGACCTGCTGCACGGCGAGCTCCGGTACCCGAACGTCGACCTGCCGCTGGTCGATCCCGAGGCGCCGGACACCCTGGTCTTGCGCGTGCGCGGCGGGCAGTACAAGCACCGCATCCGCCACGAGGACCGGCTGCCGATCGACGCCGGCGTGATGGGCGCCGCGGTGCGCGAGCGGCGGACCCAGCGGGTCGACGACATCGCCGCCGATCCGCGCTACGTGGTGCCGCCGTCCGGGCTCACCATGCGCGCCGAGCTGGCGGTGCCGATCCTGCTCGGCGACCACGTTCTCGGCGTGCTCAACGTCGAGGGGCCGGAGCCCTTCGACGAGGTGGACGTCACGACGCTCGAGGTCGTCGCCGGCTTCCTCGCCGTGGCGCTGCGCAACGCCGAGCTCGCCGAGCGCTCGCGCGATCTCGCGGTGATGCGCGAGCGGCATCGGCTGGCGCGCGAGCTGCACGATTCGGTCACCCAGATCCTGTTCTCGTCCAAGTTGATCGCCGAGTCGCTGATCCCGGCCTTCCGGCGCGACCCCGTGGAAGGGGAGAAGCGGATGGCGCGCCTCGCCGAGCTGCTGGGCTCGGCGCTCGGCGAGATGCGCACCCTGCTCTCCGAGCTGCGGCCGGCGGCCGAGCAGGAGATCCTGCGTCTGCCGTCGGGGGAGTTCCCGTTGCCGGCGGCGATCCGCGTGCGCCGCGACGGATTGGCGGCGGTGCTGGTGGAGCGGGCGCGCGAGCTCGAGCGGGACGGCCTCCGGGTCGAGCTCGACGTGCGCGCCTGGCGGCGGCTCGCCGTGCCGGTGGAAGAGACTCTGCTCAAGATCGCCTCGGAGCTCGTCTCGAACGCCGTCAAGCACGCCCGCGCGCGGCGGCTGACCTTGCGCTTGGCCGCCGTGGCGGAGGGCTCCGAGCTGGTGGTTCAGGACGACGGAGTCGGTTTCGACCCCCACGCCGTGCTGGCCGACGCCGAGCGCCGGCGCGCGCGCGGCGGCGGCCTGGGGCTGGTGGCCCTGCGCGAGCGGGTCGCCGAGCTGGGTGGCGCGCTGCGCTTCGAGAGCGAGCCGGGGCGGGGCACCCGGGCGCGCGTCGTCTTGCCGCCCGTCGAGCCGCGGCCGTAGACTCCCGCCCTCGTGGACGCCCCGAAGCGCCGCCTCCTCCGCTACGCCTTCATGCGGCTCGCGCGCGAGTTCGACTCGCGCTTCGAGTCGATGCTGCTCACCGGGCGGATCAGCAAGTGGTACAGCGCCATCGGCAACGAGGGGATCACGGTGCCGGCCGGCCTCGCCCTCGAACCGGGCGACGTCCTCTGCTCGCTCCACCGCGACGTCGGCGCCATCCTCGCCTATTACCTCGACCCCCCGCGCGCCTTTCCGGGTTTCGGCTTGGGCGAGCCCGACGGGCGTCGACCGGAACCCGAGGAGCTGTTCTACCGGCTCGCCTGCCAGGTGCTGGGCCGGGACGAGGGCTTTTCGCGGGGCATCGAGCGCTCGTTCCACTATGGCTACTTCGCCCCCGCGGCCGGCCTGCTCCACGTCGGCATGATCAGCCACCTGGGCGCGATGATCCCGGTCGCCGCCGGGTGTGCTTTCGCGCTCAAGAAGCGGGGCACCGACCGGGTGGCGATCAACTTCATCGGCGAAGGGGGCACGTCGACCGGTGACTTCCACGAGGGGATGAACCTCGCCGCGGTCTGGAAGCTGCCGCTGGTGCTGGTGGTCGAGAACAACCGCTACGCCTTCTCGACCCCGGCGCGAGCGCAGTATGCGTGCCTGCAGCTCTCCGACCGTGGCCCCGGCTACGGCATTCCGGCCGAGACGGTCGACGGCAACGACCCCGACGCGGTCGCGCACGCGCTCGCCGCCGCCGTGGCGCGGGCGCGCACCGGCAAGGGGCCGACGATGATCGAGGCCATGGTCGGCCGGCTGCGCGGCCACGCCGAGGGCGACGGCTCGATGAAGGTGGTCCCGGCGGCGGAGCTCGAGCTCTACCGCGCGAACGATGCCGTGCCGAGCTACGAGGAGCGTCTCTCGCGCGAGGGGATCCTCGACCTGGCGACGCGCGAGCGGCTGAGCGCCCGGGTCGCCGAGCTGGTCGAGACCGCGATCGGGCGGGCGCTCGCCGCGCCGGCGCCGGAGCCGGCGCAGGCGCTGCGGCCGATCTACGCGCCCGGGCTGGCGCCGCCGTTGGTGGCGGAGGTCGAGCCGCCACCGGCGGAGGACGACGCGGTGGTCGACGCGCTCGAGGACACCGACGCCACGATCCTGCTGGCGCCGCTCGCCGGCGACGCCGCGCCCGAGCGGGACGAGGACCCGAGCGCCATGGCGGCCTTCACCGGCGCCCCCGCCGAGCCGCTCGCGCGCGGCGAGATCACCTACCTCGAGGCGATCCACTGGGCGCTGGTCGAGGGCATGCACGCCAACCCCGCGGTGGTGCTGCTGGGCCAGGACATCGGTGTCTTCGAGGGCGCCTTCCGCGTCACCCGCGGCCTGCACGCGCAGTGGCCGGACCGGGTGCTCGACACGCCGATCGCCGAGAGCGGCACGCTCGGACTGGCCGCCGGCGCGGCGCTGCTGGGATACGTGCCGGTGGTCGAGATGCAGTTCGCCGACTTCGTCACCTGCGGCTTCAACCAGATCGTCAACGTCCTGGCCAAGCTCTTCTACCGTTTCGAGCGCCCCTGCCCGGTGGTGATCCGGCTCCCCTCCGGCGGCGGCGTCGGCGCCGGCGCCTTCCACTCCCAGAACCCGGAGGCCTGGTTCGCCCACGTCGCCGGCCTCAAGGTGGTCTGCCCGGCGACCGCGCGCGACGCCAAGGGGCTGATGCTGTCGGCGCTCGTGGACGGCAACCCGGTCGTCTTCTGCGAGCACAAGTACCTCTACCGGCGGATCAAGGAAACCGTGCCGCATCCCGGTGGCGCGGTGCCGATCGGCCGCGCCCAGGTGCTGCGCGCCGGCCGCGATCTGACCTTCGTCGCCTACGGCGCCTCGACCTGGACGGCGCTCGACGCCGCGGCCGACCTGGCGCAAGAGGGGATCGAGGCCGAAGTGGTCGACCTGCGCACGCTGGTGCCGTTCGACGAGGCGACGGTGCTCGAGTCGGTGGCGCGGACCAACCGCTGCGTCATCGTCCACGAGGCGCCGGTCACCGCCGGCTTCGGCGCCGAGATCGCCGCCCGCATCGCCGACGCCGCCTTTGCCCACCTCGACGCCCCGGTCAAGCGCGTCGGTTACCCCGATCGCCCCAGCCCCTATGCCCGCGTCCTGGAACAGGCCCTCCTCCCCGACCTGCCCAAGCTGCTCGCCGCCGCCCGCGAGGTGCTGGCGTACTGACCAGACGGACGCCGCCGATCCGGCGGCGTGGCCGGTCGCGCACGATCGCCTCGCTCCGGCCGAGCTTCCAGCCGGACTGAGTAGAATCAGTCGGTGGAGCGGGGCAACTGCGGACGGATTCCCGGAATCGAGGGCGCATGAAGATTCAAGTCGAGACCGACAGCAACATCGAAGGCCACGCGACGCTCAAGGCGAAGGTCGAGGCGGCGGTGGCCCAGAGCCTGGAGCGCTACACGCGGCAGGTCACCCGCGTCGAAGTCCACCTCTCGGACGTCAACGGCGCCAAGTACGGTGACGACGACCGGCGCTGTCTGATGGAAGCCCGGTTGGCCGGGCGGCCACCGCTCGCGGTCAAGCACCAGGCGGCGACGCTCGAGCTGGCTTGGCAAGGGGCGGTCGAAAAGCTCGAGCGGGCGCTCGCCTCCTCGATCGGCAAGCTGCGCGCCCGCTGAGACCACGACCCCACGACCTCCTCGCGCCATCCGACGCATTCGCTGGAGTCGCAGGCCAGGAGCGAGCCGCCAGGCGAGCGACCGCGGAGGAGTGAGATGGAGACCCAGCGGAGCGAGCCGCCAGGCGAGCGACCGCGGAGGGGTGAGGCCAGCGGATTCACTCCGCTGGCCGAGGGGAGGGCACGTGCCCTCCCCTCTCCGGATCCCCCCCCCCCGCCGTTCAGCCGACCGGCACGCGGCCGTTGAGCAGGAAGTGGGCGCGTCGATTCAGCTGCCAGCAGCTCTCGGCGCTGTCGCCGCAGACCGGGCGCTCTTCGCCGTAGCTCACCGTGCGCAGACGGCTGGCCGCGACGCCGAGGGAGATCAGGTAGTCCCGCGCCGCCTGGGCGCGGCGTTCGCCGAGCGCCAGGTTGTACTCGTTGGTGCCGCGCTCGTCGCAGTGCCCCTCGATCATCACCGTGAACTCCGGACGCGAGCGCAGGAACTCGGCGTTCTTCGCCAAGCGGTCGCGGGCGTCCTGCCGGAGGCTCGCCAGGTCGTAGTCGAAGTAGACATCGCCCAGCAGGCCGGTCCGGTAGGCGTGGGCGTTGGCCTCGACCAGCTCGCCGTCGAGCGGGCTGGCCACGGGATCGGCCGGCACCGGCTCCGGCGCGGGCTCCGGGGCCCTGACTTCAGCGGCCACGGGCGCGGCGGTGGGGGTGGTCACGGGGGCCTTCTTCTTGGCGCAGCCGGCGAGCGGCAGCGCGACGAGGGCGGCGAGCAGCAGCAGCGAGAGCGGTCGGCGGTTCATGGCGCCGGGAGTATAGGGAACGGCGTTTCGTGCGCGGAATCCAACGCTGGATAGACCCTGCTCTACCTTCGGATAGGGACCCCGGGACGGGCGCGGCCGCTAGGATGACGGCATGCCGCTGGTCTTCTCGCCCCGACTGCGCGCCGAGCGACTGATCGCCGTCGGCCGGGTCGTGCTGGCGGTGTCGTCGCTGGGAGCCGTCTGGGCCGATCCCTCCGAACCCGCCAAGTTCGCCCCCACCGCCTATGCGCTGCTCGCGGCCTATGTGGTCTATGCGCTGGTGCTGGCGCTGGCGATCTGGCGCTCGACCTCGGCGCGGCCGCTCCTGGGCCTGGTCACCCACGTCTTCGACCTCGCCTTCTTCTCGGCCTTCATCTACTTCACGGCGGGGCCGGCGAGCCCGTTCATCGCCTACTTCGTCTTCTCGCTCGTCTGCGCGACGCTGCGCTGGCAGTGGCGGGGAACGCTGTGGACCGCGGCCGTGGCGCTGGCGGTCTTCTTCGGTCTGGTCTACTACTTCGCCGAGGTGCTCGACGACCCCGCCTTCGAGCTCAACCGCTCGATCATCCGCGGCGTCTACATGGCAGTGATGGCCCTGCTGCTGGGCTACCTCGGCTGGCACGAGGAGCGCAGCCGCGACGAGATCTCGCAGCTCGCGCGCTGGCCAGACCGTCCCCACGGCTCGACGGCGGAGCTGGTCACCCAGCTGCTGGAGCACGCCGCCCGGAGCCTGGGAGTAACCGGCGGCGCCGCTCTCGCCTGGGAGCCCGCGGGCGGGGGGGCCGCCACCTTCACCGCCTGGCCGGCCGGCGACGCCGCGGCGCGGGAGCTCGCCGGCGGCGCCGAGTCGCTGGTCGCGCGGGAGCTCGCCGGCGCGAGCCTGCTGGCTTCGGCCGGCGCGGAGCGCCGAGAGGTCTTGGTCCGGCGCGGCGACGCGCTGACGCGTTGGCGCGGCGCGCCGTTCGCCGGAGCGATGGCGGCGCGCGTCGGGGCCGCGGCCGCGATCGCCGTGCCGTTTCGCGGCGAGCTGTCGAGCGGTCGGCTGTTCCTGATCGGCCCGCGCGAGGCGACGGTCGACGACCTGATGCTCGCCGAGGTGGTCGCCGCGCTCGCCGGCGCCCAGCTCGAGGGGCAACTGCTGCTCGAGCGGATGCGCGACGGCGCCGCCGTCGAGGAGCGGGTCCGTCTCGCGCGCGATCTGCACGACGGGGTGCTCCAGTCCCTGACCGGCATCGCCCTGCGCGTCGCCGCCTCTCGCCGGCTGCTCGCCGAGGCGCCCGAGGAGGCCGAACGCCAGCTCGAGGAGCTGCAACGGATGCTGACCGTCGAACAGCGCGACCTGCGCTTCTTCATCCAGGACCTGGAGCCGCCGCCGGAGGGTCAGCCCGAGTTCGACCTGGCGCAGCGGCTGGCCGAGCTGGTGCGCCGGGTGGAGCAGGAGTGGCAGCTCGCCGTCCACCTCGACGCCGGGCCGCTCGACGAGGAGCTGCCCGAGAGCGCCGAGCGCGATCTCTACTTCATCGTCCGCGAGGCGCTGGTCAACGCGGTGCGGCACGGCGAGGCGCGGCGGGTCGACGTCCGGCTGAGCCGCGAGAGCGCCGATCGGCTGCGCCTGGAGATCGAGGACGACGGACACGGCTTTCCCCGCCAGGGCCGGTTCGACCAGGACGAGCTCTCGGCCTCGGGCAGCGGTCCGCGATCCCTGCGCGAGCGGGTGGTCGCGCGCGGTGGCACCCTGGTGCTCGACTCCGGCCCGGGGGGCGCGCGGCTCGAGATCGAGGTGCCGCTGTGAGCGGCGCCGAGCGGCCGATTCGCGTCGCGCTGGCCGACGACCACCCGATCGTCCTCGACGGGCTCGAGCGGCTGTTCCGGCTGGAGCCCGACTTCGAGGTGGTGGCGCGCTGTCGCGACGGTGAGGAGCTGCTGCGCGCCCTGCGCGAGCTGCGCCCGGACCTGCTGGTACTGGACTTGCGCATGCCGGTGCGCGACGGGCTCGAGGTGCTGGCGGCGGCGCGCGAGGAGGGTCTGCCGACCCGGACGCTGCTGCTCACCGCGGCGCTCGAGGAGGCGCAGGTGGCCGAGGCGCTGCGGCTCGGCGCCCGCGGCCTGGTGCTCAAGGAGATGGCGCCCCAGCTGGTGATCGAGGCCGCGCGCCGAATCCACGCCGGCGGACAGTGGTTCGATCCGGCGCTGCTCGCGCGCACGGTCGACGGCCTGGTGCGCCGCAACGCCGAGATCTCGCGGCCGCAGCTCCTGACGCCGCGCGAGCGCGAGATCGTCGCCATGGTGGCGCGCGGCCTGCGCAACAAGGCGATCGCCGGCCAGCTCGGGATCAGCGAGGGGACGGTGAAGCTCCACCTCCACCACGTCTACGAGAAGCTCGGCCTCGCCAACCGCATGGAGCTGCTGCTCCACGTCCAGAAGCACGGGGTCTGACGCCCCGTCGCCGCGCGGTCAGGCCCGGTCCGGCTCGATGCGCATGCGATAGAACGAGCGCCAGACGAAGTAGAGCGCCACCGCCAGGAAGAGGGCCGCGAGGCCGCGCGTCCACGCGGCCCGCCCGGCCGCGGTCATCTCCACCGCCAGCTCGACCGCGAGCAGGCCGAACAGCGTGGTGAACTTGATCACCGGGTTCATGGCCACCGACGAGGTGTCCTTGAACGGATCGCCGACCGTGTCGCCCACGACCGTCGCGGCGTGCAACTCGGTCCCCTTCTCGCCCAGCTCGACCTCGACGATCTTCTTGGCGTTGTCCCAGGCGCCGCCGCCGTTGGCCATGAAGATCGCCTGGAAGAGGCCGAAGAGCGCGATCGAGATCAGGTAGCCGACGAAGAAGAAGGGCTCGAAGCAGGCGAAGGCCAGGGTGGCGAAGAAGATGGTCAGGAAGATGTTGAACATGCCGCGCTGCGCGTACTGGGTGCAGATCGCCACCACCTGCTTGGAGTCCTCGACCGAGGCGTGGGTCTGGCTCGGGTCGAGCTTCATGTGCCGCTTGATGAACGCCACCGCGCGGTGGGCTCCGGTCGCCACCGCCTGAATCGAGGCGCCGGTGAACCAGTAGATGACCGCGCCGCCCGCGACCAGCCCGAGCAGGAACTCGGGGTGGAGCAGCGACAGCTTCTCGACGTCGACGGTCAGGCCGCGGGTGAGCAGGACGATGATCGAGAAGATCATGGTCGTCGCGCCGACCACCGCGGTGCCGATCAGCACCGGCTTCGCGGTCGCCTTGAAGGTGTTGCCGGCGCCGTCGTTGGCCTCCAGGTTGCGCTTGGCAAGGGCGAAGTCGGGCCGGAAGCCGAACTGCGTCTGGATCTCGTCGGCGATGCCCGGCCGGCTCTCGATCCGCGACAGCTCGAACACCGACTGGGCGTTGTCGGTCACCGGGCCGTAGGAGTCGACGGCGATCGTCACCGGGCCCATGCCGAGGAAGCCGAAGGCGACCAGGCCGAAGGCGAAGATCGCCGGCGCCAGCATCAGCGCGCCGAGCCCCAGGGTCGAGATGCCGTAGCCGATCGCCATCAGCACCAGGATGGTCGAGCCCAGCCAGAAGGCCGAGAAGTTGCCCGCCACCAGGCCCGAGAGGATGTTGAGCGACGCGCCCCCCTCGCGCGAGGAGGCGACGATCTCGCGCACGTGCGCGGACTCGGTCGAGGTGAAGATCTTGACCAGCTCCGGGATCACCGCGCCGGCGAGCGTGCCGCACGAGATGATCGCGGCGAGCTTCCACCACAGCGAGGCGTCACCGCCGAGCTCGGGGATCAGCAGCCGGGAGGCGGCGAAGGTCACCGCCACCGAAAGCAGGGAGGTCAGCCAGACCAGGCTGGTGAGCGGGCTCTCGAAGTTCATCCGGTCGGCGCGGGCGAAGCGGGCGCGCGCCACCGCCTCGTTGACGAAGTAGGAGGCGGCCGAGGTGGCGATCATCAGGATGCGCATCGCGAACAGCCAGACCAGCAGCTGGACCTGCACGGTCGGATCCGGGACCGCCAGGACGATGAAAGTGATGAGGGCGACGCCGGTGACGCCGTAGGTCTCGAAGCCGTCGGCGGTCGGGCCGACCGAGTCGCCGGCGTTGTCGCCGGTGCAGTCGGCGATGACGCCGGGGTTGCGCGCGTCGTCCTCCTTGACGTTGAAGACGATCTTCATCAGGTCGGCGCCGATGTCGGCGATCTTGGTGAAGATGCCGCCGGCGATGCGCAGCGCCGCGGCGCCCAGCGACTCGCCGATGGCGAAGCCGATGAAGCAGGGCCCGGCGTAGCTGCCGGGAACGAACAGCAGGATCGCCAGCATCATGACCAGCTCGGTCGAGATCAGCAGCAGGCCGATCGACATGCCGGCCTCGAGCGGGATCGAGTAGGTCGGGAAGGGCTTGCCGGCGAGCGCGGCGAAGGCCGAGCGGCTGTTGGCGAAGGTGTTGATCCGGATGCCGAACCAGGCGACGCCGTAGGAGCCGGCGATGCCGACCAGCGAGAACAGGATGACGAGCGCCACCTGCTCGAGGCGGAAGTGCCGCAGCCAGCCGAAGTAGACGACGATGATCGAGGCGATGAACGCCCACAGCAGGAGGATGAACTTGCCCTGGGTCAAGAGGTAGGTCTTGCAGGTCTCGTAGATCAGCTCCGAGATCTCGCGCATGGTGCCGTGCACCGGCAGCGCGCGCAGCCGCCGGTACATGGCGGCGCCGAACAGCATGCCGGCGGCGCAGACGAGCAGGCCGAACAGCAGCAGATGGTCGCCGGCCAGGCCGAGGAAGCGGACCGCCGAGAGATCGGGCAGCACCAGCTCGGCCTCGCTGGCCGAGAGCGGGCCGGCGCCGGCCAGGGCGGCGACGACGGCGGTCGAGACGGACGAACGCATGGAGCTCCTCCTCGAAGCGTGAGCGGCCCGGGGCGGAGGGCTCCGGCGGGTCCGAAGACCGCGGCGCGGCGGGTCGGGCGGCTCCTCGCGGGAGTCGATGGCTACCGAAAGGGGCCGCCCGAGTCTATGCCCCCAGCCGCCACCCCCAGACCCGCCCCGCGGGGTGGGCGCGCCCGCTCTCGTCGAGATCGTCCAGCCGCCCTCCTCGACCTCAACTCGTCCGCCCTCGGCGCAGCGCACAAACCAGGAGACAGTCGAGAGCCCGTTCGTACTCGAAGATGTTGCGCGCGTAATCGCGGTGGGCGCTGAAGATGGTCGCTCCACCGTCGGTAGGGACCGCAGGGTATCGCACGCCGCGCCGGTACGAGTCTGGATCCTGGAAGTAGAGTCGGTTCTCGTCGCCAGGGTCGAGGTCGACGCCGACGAAGACGAGCGGCTCGAGCGCGGGACAGAGCATCTCTTCGTCGACGAAAGTCACGGAGAAGTAGACGACTCCCACCACCAACCGTTGCGGATCGACGGGTTCGGCATGGGGCTTCAGCGCGCGGGCTTCGAACCTCATGGTGGGCTCCTCGCAATAGGACGAGCAGCGGTGGAATCCCGCACTCGGTGATTCGCACAGGGTAAGACCACCCTCTCCAGCGCCGCGAACCACCGCCGAGGCCAGGGCTGCAGCATCGTCTGCGCACCTGGGGATGCGCCCCACCTCAGGCGGGTGGTCTCGGATCACGGTATTCGACGAACGAGATCTGGTACACGAACATTTCGTTGACGACTCGACGTTCCAGTCGCTCATTGATCTGAGCAACTGCTTCTCGTCGGTGCTCCCACCCGCTCATCAGAGCCGCCAACCCTTGGCCCGCCACGCTTGCGTATTGCCGAAGTGCCTCTCTGGCGATCTCGATGTCGGGCTCACTGAGCGACGAACGGTCCCCGTGCATCCGATCAGAATGGCCCTGAAGGAAACGTCGACTCGCTGGCCGCGTGCTTCGAGGGGTTCCTTCAGTTCAACATACCGAGGCTGACACTCAGCCGCCAGGTCCTCCGCGCCGACTGTGAGCTAGAGAAACACGATCGCCCAACGCACCATCACTACCTCCCCTGGGCCATCTCGATCCAGCCAGGCTGCGCGGCCGATGCTGTCGCGAGCGCACGTCGCCGTGAGGTCTTCCGGCTAGCCGATCGTCCGGCGGCGGCCGCAGTCATCGCAGGTGTGGTCTCCATCACTGGAATGGCTAAAAGTCGAAGGCCCACCATCCGGAGGGGCGACCGAAGACGAAGACGACAATCCTGGTCCCGGGGACGAAAGCTCTCGAGAGGGGAACTGCGTTCCCGCACCCCGGCGGAGGAACGCCGAGTCGCAGACGGCTCACCTCGCCCGCCCGCACCTCCGGTAGCTCCGGCGCGACGACTGCGACAAACTCGTTTTGAGGGCAGGCACCGAAGTGCTCGAATGAAGTCGAGCTGTCCGGGAAGCCGAGCCTTCCCCAATTGTCGAGTTCAATCTCCCAGTCTGGGTCACTTGCGGCCCACAACAGCGCTCCATCCGCAGCGGCTACCGCTGCCACGCCAAGCAGGACGATGGGCGGCGAGATGCTGAAAGTCAGCGGTTCGACGACCGAGCGGACGACGATGGTGGTCATCATTGGTGTTCCGTCAGCGTGAGGGTCGATGGCCAAAGCAGACCCAATTGACCGCTCTTTCCGCAAGAACCTTGTAGTCGCCCACGACCACGAAGCAGATGGCGGGACACTTTGACCCAAATGGCCTCTGGATGACCGTGGTGAAGAAGTGGCTCCCGGGATTGCAGACTCCCCCCATCGGGCATCCGCAGGCTTCTACACCACCGGGACCCGTGTGGATGTCCGCGGACTCCGTCCTCTTGAGTGCCGTACAGACGTACGCTGGGCTTGAGAGTCGACCATCGGGATCGACGAATCGCGTGGGCGAGTTCCTGGCGTAACTGAAGTCCTCCGGATTGACAAACGCTCCGAAGAAGGCCGCTATCTCCGTGGTGCCGAGCTTCCCGATACGGCGGGTCAGGTCCGCAGGACTCCCAACTTCCGAAGCGATCGGATCCCGACTGATGTAGCGTCCAGAGTCCGTCTCATACCAGCGGTGCACGTTGTAGTACACATCCGCGCCGAGGGTCGCGCCGTTGCGTAGCGCGTCGTCCCACTGGCCCGGCAGGCGCAGGAAGATTCCCTTCGTGAGCGAGTCTTGGCCGGTCCCCTGC
>JACTMI010000045.1 GCA_014584695.1 Acidobacteriota bacterium | reverse complement strand
GGGCCTGGAGATCGTGTTGATCGCGCCGGTGGCGATGGAGAAGGGCGTGCGCTTCGCGATCCGCGAGGGCGGCCGCACCATCGGCGCCGGTACCGTCACCGAAGTCATCGCGTGAGGTTGCACCAGTAGTCGGCAGGGGGAAAGATCATGCTCAACGAGAAGATCCGCATTCGCCTTCGGGCGTTCGACTATCGCATTCTCGACTCCTCTACGCACGAGATCGTCGACACCGCCCGGCGTACGGGCGCTCGCGTGGTCGGACCGATTCCGCTGCCGACGCAGATTTCCCGATACACGGTCAACCGGTCCCCCCACGTCGACAAGAAGTCTCGGGAGCAGTTCGAGATCCGGACGCACAAGCGGTTGCTCGACATCTACGAGCCCACCAGCAATACGGTGGACGCGCTGATGAAGCTGGAGCTGCCGGCGGGCGTCGATGTCGAGATCAAGGCCTTCGGGAAGTAACGAGGAGCGGGAGATGGAAGGCATTCTGGGCAGAAAGCTGGGGATGACCCAGATCTTCACCGCGGACGGCGCCACGGTCCCGGTGACGGTCGTCGAGGCCGGACCCTGCGTGGTGATCCTCCGACGGACCATGGAGAAAGACGGCTACGACGCCGTCCAGGTCGGTTTGGTCGAGGCGAAGCCGCCACGGAAGGTGACCAAGCCGCAGCAGGGCCACTTCAAGAAGGCGGACGTCACCCCGATGCGGCGCCTCGCCGAGTTCGCGACCGAGCCCGGCGAGACTTGGAGCCCCGGCGACCAGGTGAAAGTCTCGATCTTCCAGGAGCAGGAGTGGGTCGACGCGGTGGGAGTGAGCAAGGGCAAGGGCTACCAGGGCGTCGTTCGGCGTCATGGCTTCGCCGGTGGCCGGTCCTCTCACGGCTCGATGTTCCACCGCGCGCCGGGCTCGATCGGCGGCTCGTCCTATCCCTCCCGCGTCTTCCCCGGCATGCGGGCGGGCGGACGCATGGGTGGTGCGCGCATCACCGCGAAGAACCTCCTGGTCGTCAAAGTCGACGAGGAGAAGAACTTGATCTACTTGCGTGGCGCCGTGCCCGGCGCCCGCAACGCTTACGTGGCGCTCAAGCGCGCGAAGCGTGGCTGAGCGAGGGGCGTGGACGATGAAGATCGCTGTCCGCAACTTCGAGAACGTGCCGGTCAGGGAGCTCGACCTTCCCGAGGCGGTGTTCTCCTACCCCTACAAGAAACACCTGATCCACACCGCGGTGCAGGCCTATCTCGCCGGCCTCCGCTCGGGGACCCACAAGACGAAAGTGCGCAGCGAGGTGTCCGGTTCTGGGCGAAAGCTCTGGAAGCAGAAAGGCACCGGCAGGGCACGAATCGGATCGGTGCGGAGCCCGCTCTGGCGCAAGGGCGGCACTGTTCACGGCCCCGTGCCTCGGGACCACTCCAAGGCGCTCACCGCCGGTGAGAAGAAGAACGCACTCAAGTCGGCATTGGCGCGCAAGGCGAAGGAGAACGGACTCATCGTCCTCGAGAGCCTCGCCGTGAGCACGCACAAGACCAAGGACCTGGCCTCGCTGCTCGCGCGGCTCGGCGCCGAGGGCAAGGTGTTGCTGGTCGACCGCCACGAGAACGAGAACCTCGCGCTGGCTTCGAGGAACCATCCCTCGATCAAGGCCGTCGATGCCATGGGAGTGACGGTCTACGATCTCGTCGATCGTCCGTACCTGGTCGTCAGCGAGCAGGCGCTCGGTCGCTTGCTGGAGGTGCTCGGAGCATGAGGATCCAGGAAGTCATTCGGCGCCCGCTCATCACGGAGAAGTCGAGCGTGCAGCGCGAGGGCATCAACGTGCTGGCTTTCGAGGTCGACGTCCGTGCGAACAAGGTGGAGATCCAACGCGCGGTGGAGACGCAGTTCAAGGTCAAGGTGGCTGAGGTGCGGGTGGCCAACTGTCACGGCAAGGTCCGCCGCCAGGGTCGCTTCGCCGGGCGTCGCTCCGACTGGAAGAAGGCCTATGTCCGGCTCGCGCCGGGCGAGAAGACCATCGACTTCTTCGAGGGTGCGTAAGGAGGAATCTGCGCAATGGGCATTCGTCAGCTTCGTCCGGTCAACCCCTCGAGCCGGTTTCAGAGTTTTCCGGACTTTCGGGAGGTCACGACCGATCGCCCCCTCAAGTCTCTGACCGAGGGCAAGAAGTCGTCGGGGGGGCGTAACAACAAGGGCCACCTCACCAACTGGTTCCGTGGCGGCGGGCACAAGCGCCGGTATCGGGTCGTGGACTTTCGCCGCGACAAGCACGACGTGCCGGGCAAGGTCGCGGCGATCGAGTACGATCCGAACCGCTCGGCGCGCATCGCGCTGCTCCACTACGCGGACGGCGAAAAGCGCTACATCCTGGCGCCTCAGGGTTTGGAAGTCGGGATGACGGTGGTGGCCGGAGAGAAGGCCGAGATCAACGTCGGGAACTCCTTGCCACTGCGGCAGATCCCCCTCGGCACGGTGATTCACAACATCGAGCTGAAGCGGGGCAAGGGCGGTCAGATGGTCCGCTCGGCCGGCGCGGGCGCCCAGCTGATGGCGAAGGAGGGTGCCTACGCACAGGTCAAGCTGCCGTCGGGCGAGGTTCGGCGTGTGCACATCGACTGTTTCGCCACCATCGGCCAAGTCGGCAATCTCGATCACGAGAATGTCTCGTACGGCAAGGCGGGCCGGCGTCGATGGCTGGGCCGCCGGCCCCACAACCGAGCCGTGTCGATGAACCCGGTCGACCATCCGATGGGTGGCGGTGAGGGTAAGACCTCGGGTGGCCGGCATCCGTGCACGCCTTGGGGCACGCCGACCAAGGGATTCAAGACGCGCAACAACAAGCGGACGGACGCCATGATCGTTCGCCGGCGCAATCAGAAGTGATGCGGGGGTAGCCGATGTCGCGTTCGCTCAAGAAGGGCTTCTTCATCGACCACCATCTGCAGGACAAGGTGGTGGCGATGAACTCGAGCGGTGAGAAGCGAGTGATCAAGACTTGGTCCCGCCGCTCGACTGTCATTCCGGAAATGGTCGGACACACCTTCGCGGTGCACAACGGCAAGTCGTTCATCCCGGTCTACGTCAGCGAGAACATGGTCGGGCACAAGCTCGGCGAGTTCGCGATGACCAGGACCTTCCGGGGCCACAGTGGTAAGAAGGCCGCGGAGAAGACAGCCGCGCCGCGGAAGGCCTGAGGAGGGGAGACATGGAAGTCACGGCTCGACTCCGCCATCTGCCGGCCTCGGCCCAGAAGGTGCGCCTCGTGGTCGATCTAATTCGCGGCAAGGACGTGGAAGAGGCGGCCACGATCCTGCGGCTGACCAAGAAGGCCGCGGCTCGGCCGCTCGAGAAGCTGCTCAAGTCGGCGGTCGCCAACGCGGAGAATCGCGGCGACAACGTCGACGTCGGCAAGCTCTTCGTCAAGGAGGCGTTCGTCGACGGCGGGCCTTCCTTGAAGCGGATTCGTGCCAACACGATGGGCCGGGCGTTCAGGATCCTGAAGCGTCGCAGCCACGTCACCATCAAGCTGGACACCCGCAAGAGCGGCGCCCAGGGAGGCAAGTAGTCGTGGGTCAGAAAACTCATCCTTACGGATTCAGACTCGTCTACAACAAGACGTGGCACTCCCGATGGTATGCCGAGGGCGACTACGCCAAGCTGCTGCACTCCGATCTCAAGCTCCGGCAGGACCTCAAGCGTCGCCTCGGCCACGCTGGAGTCTCGGAGATCGACATCGAACGGGCGGCCGACAAGCTCCGGGTGACGATTCATACGTCTCGTCCGGGCATCATCATCGGCCGCAAGGGTGCCGAGGTCGACAAGCTGCGCGACGACCTGGCGAAGTCGACCGGTCGGGAAGTGCACATCAACATCCAGGAGATCCAGCGGCCCGAGCTCGATGCCCAGCTGGTTTCCGAGTCGATCGCGGGTCAGCTCGAGCGCCGCGTCTCCTTTCGTCGCGCGATGAAGAAGGCGATGGAGTCGGCGTTCCGATTCGGGGCCAAGGGCGTCAAGATCATGGTCGCCGGCCGGCTCGGCGGCTCCGAGATCGCCCGGACCGAGTGGTACCAGGAGGGCCGGCTCCCGCTGCACACGCTCAAGGCGGATATCGACTATGGCTTCGCCGAGGCGCGCACGACCTACGGCGTGATCGGTTGCAAGGTGTGGGTCTACAAGGGGGACCTCCTCAAGGAGAAGGGGCGTCGCGCCAGCGCGTGACGTAAAAGAGGTTCGATGCCATGTTGATGCCGAAGAAGGTCAAGTTCCGCAAGCAGCACCGCGGGCGCCGCGCCGGCGGCACCAAGGGCGGGGCGTACATCGCGTTCGGGGACTTCGCGCTCCAGGCGCTCGAGCCCGGTTGGGTTACCGCGCGGCAGATCGAGGCGGGCCGAATCGCGATTACCCGTCACGTCAAGCGAGGCGGGAAGGTCTGGATCCGGGTCTTTCCGGACAAGCCCTTCACCAAGAAGCCGCTCGAGACCCGGATGGGCAAGGGCAAGGGCAACCCGGAGGGCTGGGTTGCCGTGGTCAAGCCGGGCCGAATCCTGTTCGAGATCGAGGGCGTCACTCCCGAGGTCGCGCTCGAGGCGATGCGCCTCGCGTCTCACAAGTTCGGAATCAAGACGCGCTTCGTGGCGCGGCAAGCCGAGCTGAGGTAGGAGAGGGGTCATGAAGAGGCAGGCGAAGCTGCGCGAGCTGCACGAGAAGACCGAGGCCGACCTGATCGCGCGGGAGCGCGAGCTCGCCGACCAGCTCTTCGCGCTGAGGCTACAGAAGACAACGGGTCAGCTCGAGAAGCCCTCGAAGTTCCGCGACGCGCGGCGCGAGTTGGCGCGAGTTCTGACCGTGCTGCGCCAGAAGCGCGCGGCGGGCTGAGGGTGGCGACCATGAGCGAGGCAAAGAAGGTCGACCGCGCGCGCCGTCAGGAGAAGGTCGGCGTGGTCGTCGGCAGCAAGATGGACAAGACGGTCGTCGTGGCGGTCGAGAAGACCATTACGCATCGTCTGTACCATCGTTACCAGAAGAGGACCTCGAAGTTCTACGCGCACGACGAGGAGAACCGCTGCAAGCCGGGCGACAAGGTCCGCCTCGTCGCCAGCCGGCCGTTGTCGCGTCTCAAGCGCTGGACGGTGAGCGAGATCCTCGAGTCGGCCCAGGGGGAGTGATCCGATGATCCAGATGCGCACGATTCTGGACGTGGCCGACAATTCCGGCGCCAAGAAGATCGCTTGCATTCAGCTCCGCGGTGCGCTCGGCACCTATGCGCGGTTGGGCGACGTCATCACGGCGTCGGTCAAGGAAGCCACGCCGGACGGCACCGTGAAGAAGGGCCAGGTGGTGAAGGCGGTCGTGGTGCGAACGGTGAAGGCCGAGCGGCGGCGAGACGGCAGCTATATTCGCTTCGACCAGAACGCCGCGGTGCTGATCAACGACCAGAAGGAGCCGATCGGCACTCGCGTGTTCGGTCCGGTGGCGCGTGAGCTCCGCGAGAGGCGCTTCATGAAGATCGTCTCGCTCGCGCCGGAAGTGATCTGAGGCGGCCTCGGGAGGCGCACGATGCGGAAGACGAAAATCAAGAAGAACGATCAGGTCCAGGTCATCGCTGGCAAGGACCGCGGCGCCAAGGGGAGGGTCTTGCGCGTTCTGCCGGCCAAGTCGATGGCAGTGGTCGAGCGAGTCAACTTGGTCAAGCGGCACACCAAGGCCAATCCGCAGAAGGGAATTCAGGGCGGCATCCTCGAGCGCGAGGCGCCGATCCACCTTTCGAACCTCATGGTGATCGACCCGCAATCCGGCAAGGCGACCAGGGTCGGTCGCAAGCGGCTCGAGGACGGCAGCGGGACGCGCGTCGCGAAGAAGAGCGGCGCGACGCTCGGTTAGGAGCATCGGGGCGATGGCTGAGAAGAGACAGAAGAGCGTGGACAAGGACAAGGCCGTGCCGCGCCTGAAGAAGCAGTACCGGGAGGACGTCGTTCCGAAGCTCAAGAAGGAGTTCGGAATCGAGAATCAGATGGCGGTTCCGCGCCTGGAGAAGATCGTATTGAACATGGGGCTCGGGGACGCGATTCAGAACATCAAGACGCTCGACGACGGCGTGGAAGAACTGGCCGCGATCGCCGGCCAGCGCCCTTCCGTCAGGCGAGCGCGGAAGTCCATCGCATCGTTCAAGTTGCGCGAGGGCATGCCGATCGGTTGCAGCGTGACGCTGCGCGGCGATCGCATGTGGGAGTTCCTGGATCGTCTGATCACGATCGCGTTGCCGCGCGTGCGCGACTTCCGCGGCGTCCCGGCACGGAGTTTCGACGGGCGCGGCAACTACACCCTGGGGATTCGCGATCATCTGATCTTCCAGGAGATCGATTACAACAAGGTCGACAAGTCGAAGGGTATGAACGTCACCTTCGTCACGACCGCCGGCAACGACGAGCAGGCGTTGCACCTGCTCCGGGAGCTGGGCATGCCGTTCGCTCGGAACTGAGCGGCTGAGGACACGAGGGGAAGAGATGGCGACTGCGGCGAGAATGGCGAAGACACGGATCTCCCTGAAGTACAAGATCCGCGAGCGCAACCGATGCAAGCGCTGCGGGCGGCCGCGAGCGTTTCTGCGCAAGTTCGGGTTGTGCCGGATCTGTTTTCGGGACCTCGCCAGGCAGGGCTACCTGCCGGGCGTGATCAAGGCGAGCTGGTAAGGAGATCGAGATGAGCAACATGGATCCGGTTTCGGATCTGCTGACGCGGATCCGGAACGCGCACATGGCCAAGCACGACCGGGTGGATGTACCGAGCTCGAAGCTGAAGGCCGAGATCTGCCGGATCTTGAAGGAAGAGGGCTTCATCCGGAACTACCGGCTCCTCGAGCAGCAGCCCTTCCCGATGATCCGCGTCTTCCTTGAGTACGACGAGTCCGGCGAGCCGGCGATCACGCACCTGCAAAGGGTGTCGAAGCCGGGGCGGCGGGTGTACCGTGGCGCGGACGACATTCGACCCGTGCTCAACGGTCGTGGCCTGGGCGTGATTTCGACCAACCTCGGACTGCTTTCCGACAGCCAGGCGCGTGAGCGCCGGGTGGGCGGCGAAGTGCTCTGCGAGGTCTGGTAAGGGGGCCGCGATGTCGCGAATCGGAAGGATGCCGATCGAGGTCCCGAATGGGGTCAGGGTGACGGTAGCCGAAGGTGTCTTCACCGCCGAAGGCCCGAAAGGGAAGGTGGCGCAGCAGCTGATTCCCGGGTTCGCGGTCGAGATCGAGGGATCGACCATCAGGGTCGGAAGGCCCGGCGACGCGGGCCCGGAGCGGGCCAAGCACGGCCTGTTGCGGGCGCTGCTCGCCAACGCGGTCGAGGGTGCGGCGAACGGCTTCTCCCGCGGCCTGGAGATCGTCGGGGTGGGCTACAAGGCCGAGGTCAAGGGCAGTGAGGTTCACTTCGCTCTCGGCTATTCCCATCCCGTGGTCTTCAGGATTCCGACGGGTATCGACATCGAGGTCGATTCCAAGGCCGGCAAGATGAAGATCTCGGGCGCGGACAAGCAGCTGCTCGGCCAGGTTTGCGCGGAAATCCGCCGGTTGCGACCGCCGGATCCCTACAAGGGCAAGGGCATCAAGTTCGCCGGCGAGGTCATCCGGCGCAAGGTCGGTAAGGCCGGCGCCAAGTAAGGCGCGGGCATCGGACGGGTCGGATCGGGAAGGAACGTCATGTCGGATCTGAGCAAGAAGAAGGTCCTCGAGAAGCGAGCTCGCCGCGAGCGCGCTCACCAGCGGCTCCGGCAGCGCATCGTCGGTACCGCGGAGCGCCCGCGGCTGGCGGTCTTCAAGAGCTCGAGCTATATGTACGTTCAGGTGATCGACGACGAGAAGGGGGCGACGCTCGTCGCCGCCGCCTCGCTCGAGCCGGAGATCAAGGGCAAGCTCGGCGCTTCGGCCGCCAACAAGGCCGCTGCCAAGCTCGTGGGTGAGAAGGTCGCCGAGCGGGCGCTGGCGAAGGGGATCCAGAAAGTCGTCTTCGATCGGGGCGGCTACCTGTACCACGGCAAGGTCAAGGAGCTCGCCGACGCGGCGCGCGCCAAGGGACTGCAGTTCTGACAGAGGTTCCAGGCGCCCGCGACACGGGGGCGGAGGAGAACGGCTTTGGCAAGGGATTTCGAGCAGGAGAGCGAGTTCGTCGAGCAGGTCGTGCACATCAACCGCGTGACCAAGGTCGTGAAGGGCGGCAAGAACTTCTCCTTCTCGGCGCTGGTCGTGATCGGCGACGGCAACGGCCGGGTCGGCTACGGTGCGGGCAAGGCCAAGGAGGTTCCCACCGCGATTCGCAAGGGAATCGAGGTCGCGAAAAAGAACCTCATCACGGTGCCGACCAAGGGCAGCACGATTCCGCACGAGGCAACGGGGCGGTTTGGATCGGGCAAGGTCCTGATGAAGCCGGCCTCCGCCGGCACGGGCGTGATCGCCGGCGGACCGGTTCGGGCGGTGATCGAGGCGGCCGGGATCCAAGACATCCTGACCAAGTCGCTCGGATCCACCAACCCGCACAACGTCGTGAAGGCCGCCTTCGATGCGCTGCTCAAGCTGCGCGGGGAGGATCGCCGCCGGCGTCCCGGCGCCGAGGCGCCAGTGCCCGCAGGCGCTTGACCCGAAAGCGGGATAGAGGTTTCGAAATGAGCAACGAGAAGAAGATTCGAATCCGCCAGGTCCGGAGCGCCATCGGGACCAAGCCGGCGCACCGGGAAATCCTGCGTGGCCTCGGCTTGCGGCGCATCCGCCACGAGGTCGAGCGGCAGGACAGTCCGGCGGTCCGGGGCATGATCGCCAAGGTCTCCTACCTGCTCGAGGTCAGTGAGGAAGGACGATGAAGCTGCACGATCTCTCCCCCGCCAAGGGCAGCAAGCACGCGCGCAAGCGAGTCGGACGCGGTCCGGGATCTGGACTCGGAAAGACCTCGGGTCGCGGCCACAAGGGCGGCGGCTCGCGATCGGGCCATAGCTCCCGCCCCGGTTTCGAGGGCGGCCAGATGCCGCTCATCCGGCGCGTGCCGAAGCGGGGTTTTCACAACGAGTTCCGCGTCGAGTACGCGGTGGTCAATGTCTCCCAGCTCGCCGATCTCGGCGCCGCGGTCCACCCGGAGCTGCTGGCCGAGCGGGGCCTGATCCACAAGGGGCGCAAGGTCAAGGTGCTGGGCAACGGTGAGATCACGGCGGCGGTGTCCGTCCGCGCCCACAAGTTCAGCGCCGCGGCTCGAACGAAGATCGAGGCCGCGGGCGGCAAGTGCGAGGAGATCGCTTAAGTGCTCGAGAGCTTCCGGAACATCTTCGCGATCCCGGACCTGCGCAAGCGGGTGCTCTTCACGTTCGGCCTGCTCGCCGTGTATCGAGTCGGGTGTCACATCCCCACGCCGGGGATCGATCCCAAGGCGCTGCTCGAGTTCATGGACGCGGTGCAGAACACGTTCCTGGGCTTCGTCAACACCTTCACCGGCGGCAGCCTCGAGCGAGTCGCGGTCTTTGCGCTCGGCATCATGCCGTACATCACCTCTTCCATCATTCTGCAGCTCCTGACCGTCGTCGTCCCCCACCTGGAGAAGCTCTCCAAGGAGGGCGAGCTGGGGCGGAAGAAGATCACCCAGTACACGCGCTACGGCACGGTTCTCGTCTCGGTCATCCAGTCGACTGGCATCGCCCTGTTCCTGGAGAAGACCACGACGCCGGCCGGAGCGGCGCTGGTGCCCTCTCCCGGCTGGGCCTTCCGCCTGATGACGATTCTGACTCTGACCACGGGCTGCGCGTTCATCATGTGGCTGGGCGAGCAGATCAGCGAGCGGGGAGTCGGCAACGGCATCTCGCTCATCATCTTCGCCGGCATCGTGGTCGGGCTCCCGAGCGCGACGGCGGACACCATCGGCCGGATCCGCACCAACGAGTTGAGCATTCTCGGCGTGGTCGTACTGTTGGCGTTCATGATCGTGGTAGTCGGCTTCATCGTCTTCATGGAACGGGCGCAACGAAGAATCCCGGTCCAGTACGCCAAGCGGATGGTTGGTCGCAAGGTCTATGGCGGCCAGAGCACCTACTTGCCGCTGCGCGTCAACACCGCGGGCGTGATTCCGGTCATCTTCGCCAGCTCGCTCCTGGCGCTGCCTGCCACGGCGGCCCAGATGTTCCAGGTCGAGTGGGTTCAGAAGTTCGCCGATCAGATGGCCTGGGGGCAGCCCCTGCACTACCTGCTGTACATCGCCGGGATCATCTTCTTCTGCTACTTCTACATCTCGATCATCTTCAACCCGACCGATCTCGCGGAGAACATGCGGAAGTACGGGAGCTTCATTCCCGGTATCCGGTCCGGCAAGCGAACCGCCGAGTACATCGACCGAATCCTGACGCGCATCTCCCTGGTGGGCGCCAGCTACCTGGCGCTGGTGGCGATCCTGCCGGACTTCCTGCTCAACGGCATTCGCGTCCAGAACCTGCCCTGGATCGGTCCCATGATGGATCCGTACCTGCCCCAGTGGGTGACTCAGGGTCTCGGCATCAACTTCTACTTCGGCGGCACCTCCCTGCTGATCGTCGTGGGCGTCGCCATGGACACGCTGCAACAAGTCGAGAGCCAGCTGGTGATGCGGAACTACGATGGATTCTTGAAGCGAGGACGCGTGCGGGGGCGGCGCGGCTGATCCGATGGCGACGGGCGGCGGTTTCTACGTGGTCCTGCTGGGTGCGCCGGGCAGCGGCAAGGGAACCCAGGCGGAGCGTCTGGCGACCGCCCTCGGCGTGCCAGCGATCTCGACCGGGGAGATGCTCCGCGAGGCGGTGGCGACGGGAACCGAGCTTGGCGCGCGGGTCGGGGGCGTGATGGCTGCCGGTGACTTGGTCGACGACGGGTTGATGGCGGAAGTGGTCGCCGCTCGCCTGGGGCAGACGGACGCCCGGGGCGGATTCTTGCTCGACGGCTATCCCCGGACTCCGGGCCAGGCCGAGACGCTGGACCGCCTGCTCGCGGCGAACGACGTGCGCATCGACGCGGTCCTGTACCTCGACGTTCCCGAGGAGGAGCTGGTACGCAGAGCGCTCGGGCGCAAGCGGGCCGATGACAGGGAGGCGGTGATCCGGTCCCGGCTGGCGGTCTACCGGGAGAAGACCGAGCCACTGGTCGCGCACTACGGTGAGCGGGGACTGCTGGTGAAAGTCGACGGTAACCGGACGATGGACGCCGTCACCCGCAGCCTTCTGGAAGCGCTGAGGAAGGTCGGATGATGGTGCTCAAGACATCGCGCGAGATCGAGCTGATGGACGAGGCGAACCGGATCGTTCATCGGGTCCTCGACGGGATCGCGGAGCGGATCGCCCCCGGAGTGACGACCAAGGAGCTCGACATCTTCGCCGAGTCGCTGATTCGCGCCGCCGGGGCGGTGCCGGCGTTCTTGAACTACCGGGGTTTCCCGGCGACCCTCTGCACCTCCATCAACGAGGTGATCGTGCACGGGATCCCCAACGATCAGGCCCTGCGCGAGGGCGACATCGTCGGAGTTGATTGTGGAGTGGTCTATAAGGGATACTATGGCGACGCGGCGAGGACTTTCGCGGTGGGCAGGGTGACCGCCGATGCCGCGCGACTGATTGCTGCCACTCGACGGGCACTCGAGCTCGCTGTCGCGGCGGTGCGGCCCGACCAGCGACTGTCCGACATCGGTCACGCGGTTCAGGCCTACGTCGAGTCGCAGGGCTTCTCGGTGGTCCGGGACTTCGTCGGGCACGGCATCGGGACCTCGCTCCACGAGGAGCCGCAGGTGCCCAACTTCGGCGAGCCCGGTCGCGGGCCCAAGCTCAAGCCGGGTCTCGTGCTGGCCATCGAGCCGATGGTCAACGCTGGCACGTCGCAGGTCGAGGTCGACGCCGATGGCTGGACGGCGCGCACGCGGGACGGTTCGCTTTCCGCGCACTTCGAGTACTCGGTCGCGGTGACCGAGACCGGAGCGCGCGTTCTGGGCATGTGAACGCAGAGGAAGGACCGGTAGCTTGGCCAAGGAAGAGGCGATCGAAGTCGAAGCCGTGGTGATCGAGCTGCTGCCGAACGCCATGTTCAAGGTGGAGCTCGAGAACAAGCACCAGGTGCTCGCTCACATCTCCGGCAAGATGCGCAAGCACTTCATCCGAATCCTGCCGGGGGACCGCGTGCTCGTGGAGCTGTCGCCGTACGACCTGACGCGCGGGCGGATCGTCTACCGGTTGAAGTGAAGAGGTACGGAGCCATGAAAGTTCGTTCGTCTGTGAGGCGGATCTGCCCGAAGTGCAAAATCGTACGCCGTGCGGGCGTGATCCGGGTGATCTGCGAGAACCCCAAGCACAAGCAGCGTCAGGGCTAGAGAGGCGAGGATGGCACGCATCGCAGGGGTCGACCTCCCCCAGAACAAGCAGGTCTGGATCGGCCTGACCTACATCCACGGGATCGGTCGCACGCGCTCGAAGAAGATCCTCGCCTCCGCGGGAGTTCCCGAGGCCACCAAGGTCCGAGATCTCTCGGAGGACGAGGCGCAGCGAATCCGGAAGATCATCCAGGAAGAGGGGCGCGTCGAGGGCGACCTGCGCAAGGAGGTCACCCAGAACATCAAGCGCCTGATGGAGATCGGGGCCTACCGCGGCGTTCGGCACCGCCGGGGTCTGCCGGTTCGCGGCCAGCGTACGAACACCAACGCCCGCACCCGGAAGGGTCCGCGCAAGGCGACGGTGGCCACCAAGAAGAAGCTGACCAAGAAGTAACGGGGAAACGAGATGGCCAAGGCAGCGGCGGCTACGGGCGCCAAGAAGGAAAAGAAGGGCGCCAAGAAGAAGGAGAAGCGGAACGTGCCCCACGGTGTGGCGCACGTCCAGGCTTCGTTCAACAACACGATCGTCTCCATCTCGGATCCCGAAGGCAACGTGCTCACCTGGTCGTCGGCGGGGCGCATCGGCTTCAAGGGCTCTCGCAAGGGCACGCCCTTCGCGGCCCAGGTGGCGGCGCAGAGCGCGGGCAACCTGGCCAAGGACCTCGGCATGCGTTCGGTCGACGTCGAGGTCAAAGGGCCCGGCGCCGGCCGGGAGTCGGCGATTCGGGCCCTCCAGGCGAGTGGGGTCGAGATCAAGTCGATCAAGGACGTGACCCCCATCCCCCACAATGGCTGCCGGCCGCGCAAGCGGCGGCGCGTCTGAGCGCCACCCGGATCGACAGGGTGGGGGAGGGGCAGGAAGAAAGAGCACAACGAGCGCCTCGGCTCGGTGGCGTCCACCGCGAGCTCGACGGCGTCTTCCTTGAACTGGAGTCCCCGTAGCGGCGGGGAGAAGACGAAACGAGGAGATCGACAGTGGCACGTTACACGGGACCGGTTTGTCGGCTCTGCCGGCGCGAGCGCATGAAGCTCTTTCTCAAGGGGGATCGCTGCTTCAAGGAGAAGTGCGCGATCGAGCGGCGCGGCTATCCCCCGGGTCAGCACGGCCAGCGCCGGGGCCGGCGCATCGTCGGCTATGGCCTGCAGCTGCGCGAGAAGCAGAAGGTCAAGCGGATCTACGGCGTGCTTGAGAGCCAGTTCCGCCTGTACTTCCAGGAGGCGGATCGCCGCAAGGGCATCACGGGCGAGAACCTCCTCCAGATGCTCGAGCTGCGGCTCGACAACGTCGTATTCAGCCTCGGGTTCGCCTCTTCACGCGCCCAGGCGAGGCAGCTCGTCCGCCACGGCCACATTCTGGTCGACGGCAAGAAGACGACCATACCCTCCTACCAGGTTCGCGCCGGCCAGGCGATCGCGGTCAGAGAAGCGAGCCGGAAGAACGACCAGATCCGCGGCGCGGTGGAGTCGGCAGCCGGCAGGGGGGTGCCGGAGTGGCTGTCGCTCGACGCCGAGAGCTTCACCGGCAAGGTCCAGGCCCTGCCGACGCGCGAGGACATCAAGCTCCCGATCGAGGAACAGCTGATCGTCGAGCTGTACAGCCGCTAAACCGAGCCACCGGCGACAGCAAGGAGTGACAACAATGCTTTGGAAGGGATTCCAGCGCCCCAAGCGCGTCGAGATCGATACCGAGACCCTGACGCCGACGTTCGGGAAATTCTCGGCCCAGCCCTTCGAGCGCGGCTTCGCAACCACCGTGGGCAACGCGCTGCGGCGCTGCCTGCTCTCCTCGATCGAGGGCGCGGCAGCGACCTCGATCCAGATCGACGGCGTTCAGCACGAGTTCTCGTCGATTCCCGGAGTCAAGGAAGACGTGACGGACGTCGTGCTGAACCTCAAGCTGGTCCCGATCCGGATGTTTTCCGAGGAGCCACGGATCCTGACCGTCGACGTCGTCGGGCCGCGCGAGGTGACCGCCGGCGATCTGGCGGGTGATCCGCAGATCGAGATCTGCGACCCGAGCGTCCATATCGCGACGGTCAACGAGGAGGGGCACCTGCGGATGCAGGTGCAGGTGCAGCGCGGCCGCGGTTACGTGACCGCCGACAAGAACACCGACGAGAGCCTGGGCATCGGGTGGGTGCCGCTGGACTCGGTCCACAGTCCGGTGAAGCGCGTCAACTACAAGGTGGAGACCGCGCGTGTCGGCCGTATGACCGACTACGAGAAGCTGACGCTGGAGGTGTGGACCAACGGCACGATCGCTCCCGAGGAGGCGGTGTCGCTGGCCGCCACCCTGCTCAAGGAGCACCTGGCGATCTTCATCGCCGCCGAGGACGCCGCGCGTGGGCTCGACGCCGGCACGGGCGCGGAAGATCCGGAGATGGACCTGTTGCTCGCCAAGAGCCTCGAGGATTTCGATCTGTCGGTGCGAACGGCGAACTGCCTGAAGAACGCGAGCATCCAGACGCTCAAGGATCTCGTGTCGAAGTCGGAGAAGGACATCCTGGAGATCAAGAACTTCGGCAAGAAGTCGCTCGAGGAGCTCCAGGAACTGCTGGCGCGGCTCGGCCTTTCCTTCGGGATGAATGTCTCCAGCGGCACCGGGCTGAGCGTCTGAGGAGGGGAGGGATCGCACCATGCGTCACAACGCGTTCGGCAGGAAGCTGGGTCGCACCACGAGTCACCGCCTGGCGATGTTCCGGAATCAGCTGGCTTCCCTGATGTCGAAGGAGCGGATCATCACGACGCTCCCGAAGGCCAAGGAGCTGCGGCCGATCGCCGAGAAGGTCGTCACCCAGGGCAAGCGCGCGACGGTCCACGCTCGTCGCTTGGTTGGCCGCTGGATCCTGGATCGCGACTTGATCAAGAAGGTGTTCGACGAGATCGCGCCTCGATTCGAGTCGCGTCCCGGCGGCTATTTGCGAATCGTGAAGCTCGGCCCCCGGCAGGGAGACGGCGCCGAGATGGCGGTTCTCGAATTCGTCGATTTCCAACTGAAGAAGACGGCGGCGCCCGCGCCCGCTGGTGACGCCAAGGCGAGGAAGGCCAAGGCGGAAGAGACGGCGGCGAGCGAGGCGAAGCCGAAGCGTCCGCGGTCTCCGCGCCCGCCGGCGGCCGCCAAGGCGCCGGCGGAGAAGAAGGCGGCGACGAGGGGCAAGGCGGCAGCGCCCAAGGCGCCGGCAGCGGCGAAGAAGACCTCGACGCCGAAGAAGATCGGTAGCTCCTGAGCGTCGCGGCCGTCCGGCCGCCTGCAACTGGAAAGGCCGACCCCGGTGGGGTCGGCCTTTCGCGCGTCCGGGCGGGATTCTGCAGAGCCGGTCGGTGATCGCGGCGCGGTCAGACGCGCCGCAGGTACTTGTTCTCGCGCGTGTCGATCTCGATCTTGGTGCCGGCTTCGACGAAAGGTGGGATCTGAACCGTCAGGCCGGTCTCCATCTTGGCCGGCTTGTAGGAAGAAGAGGCGGTCGCCCCCTTCATTCCGGGCTCGGTCTCGACCACCTCCAAGACCACCGTCTGCGGGAGCTCGAGCCCGACCGGAGTGCCGTCGTAGAAGTCGATCCTGAGCACGGTGTTGGGCAGCAGGTAGAGCAGGGCGTCACCGAGGACTTCGTCGGAGAGAGCGAGTTGCTCGAAACTCTCCTGGTTCATGAAGTGGTGCCCCTCGCCGTCCGAGTAGAGGTACTCCATCGGCACGGTGTCGAGAATCGCCCTTTCGACCGCCTCGGTCGAGCTGAACCGATGCTCGAAGCTGTTGCCGGTCTTCAGATTCCGCATCCGGACCTGAACGAAGGCACGCAGGTTCCCGGGCGTCCGGTGGGTCACGGTCATCACGCGGCAGATGTCCCCACCGTGCAGTATGCACATGCCGCCTCGCAGCGCGCTGGCCTGGATCAAGCGTCGACCTCCTGAACGATTCGGATGGGACCGAGAGGATTCACCTCCTCAGGCCTCCTGCTCTTCCTTGAGCGACTTGCGGGCTTCCGCGACGATCTTCTCCTGCACCGTGCGCGGCACTTCTTCGTAGTGAGAGAACTCCATCTGGAAGCTCGAGCGGCCCTGAGTCATCGCGCGCAACGCCGGCGCGTAGTTCAGCATCTCCGCCAGCGGCACGGTCGCCTGCACGATCTGGGCGCCGTTGCGCGAGTCCATCCCTTGCGGCCGACCGCGTCGGTGGGACAGATCGCTCATGATGTCGCCCATGAACTCGTCGCTGGTCTGGATCTCGACCTTCATGATCGGCTCGAGCAGGATCGGCGTGGCCTTCGCCATGGCGTCCTTGTAGGCGAGCGAACCAGCGATCTTGAAGGCCAGCTCCGAGGAGTCGACGTCGTGGTACTGGCCGTCGATCAAGCGGACGCGGAAGTCGACCATGGGGAACCCGGCGAGGAATCCTCTGGCGCGGGCCTCCTGAATCCCCTTCTCCACCGCCGGACGGTAGTTCTGCGGGATGGAACCACCGAAGATCTCGTCGACGAACTCGAACTCGGCCCCGCGGGACAGAGGTTCGATCTTGATCTTGCAGTCGGCGAACTGGCCCCGGCCGCCACTCTGCTTCTTGTGGCGGCCGTGCCCGTCGGCCGCGCGGGAAATGGTCTCCCGGTAGGGCACTTTCGGCGGATGGAGGATGACCTCGACGTTCGAGCGCCGTTTCATCCGCGCGAGGGCGATCTCGACGTGGAGCTGACCCGAACCGGAGAGCAGGAACTCGTTGGTCTGCGGATCGCGGCCGGCGCGGAGCGAAGGGTCCTCCTCGATCAAGCGGGCGAGGGCGTCACCGATCTTCTCCTCGTCGCCCTTCGACTTGGGCTCGATCGCGAACGACATCGCCGGATCCGGCACGTGGATCCAGGCCGCGCGCAGCGGCTGGTCCTTGGCGGCGAGGGTGTCGCCAGTCTGGGTCCCCTTGAGCTTGGGCACGCCGCCGATGTCTCCGGCGATCAGGCGCGGCGTCGCCGTGCCCTGCTTGCCCTGGACGTGGAGCAGTCCGTGGGCCTTCTCGGTCTCCTCGACGCGCAGATTCCAGACCTGCGCGTCGTTGACCAGCGTGCCCCGGAGCACGCGCAGCAGGGTGAGTCTGCCCGTGAACGGGTCGTTGAGGGTCTTGAAGACGAGCGCGGCCACCGGCGCGTCCGGCTCCGCCGCTAAGCCCAGCTCGGCGCCGTCGATTCGGTGCGCCGGGTGAACGCGGTCCGCGGGCGCGGGTCCGAAATCGATCAGGAAATCGAGCAGGCTGGAGGTGCCGATCGAGTGGGCCGACGAACCCAGGGTGACGGGGAAGAGCTTCCGACGCGCGACCGCCGCGCGCAGACCGCGGACCAGGTCGCCAGTCTCCAGCGTCCCCTCCTCGAAGAACTTCTCTAGCAACGTCTCGTCGCTCTCCGCCACGGCCTCGACGAGACGGACTCGCGCCGACTCCGCGGCGGCGGCGAGCTCGGCCGGAATCTCGGTCGCCTTGCCCTTGCCGTTGCCGTCGCGCTCGAATCGGTATGCCTTCCCGGCGATCAGGTCGACGACGCCGGAGAAGTCCTTCTCGGCGCCGATCGGCAGTTGCACCGGGAGGACCTGGCGCCCGAAGGTCTTGGTCAGGCTCTCGAGCGCGCGGTCGAGATCGGCCCGCTCGCGGTCCATCTTGTTGAGGTGAAAGATGATCGGCTGCTCGATCTCGGCGGCGTACTCCCACACCTTCTCGGTGTTGACCTCGGCGCCGGCGACCGCGCTGACGCAGACGAGGGCGAGATCGGCCGCGCGCATGCCGGCCTTGGTCTCGGAGAAGAAGATCCCGTAGCCAGGGCAGTCGAGCAGATTGACCTTGTGGTCGCGCCAGGGGAGATAGGCCGGCGCCAGGCCGATCGAGATGCCGCGCTCCTGCTCCTCGGGGTCGAAATCGGTCGTCGCCGACCGCTCCTCGACCCGGCCCAGCCGAGGCGTGGCGCCGGCCGCGTAAAGCATGGCGCTCGCCAGGGTCGTCTTGCCGGTGTCGTTGTGGCCTGCCAGAGCGACGTTGCGGAGCTTCGCGGGGCTATCGACCTGCATCGTTGCGGATCTCCTCGGGTGCGGGGCGCTACGACGGAGCGGAAACTATATCAAAGGCACCTCTGGTTCCCGGTGTCCGCGGAGGCCCCGGAACGACCGGTGAAATGGCCGTTTGACGCCTCTCCGGGGGACGCCTAGAATCGCGGTCGCTCCGCGGCGCGACTCGATGACCCCCTCTCCGCCCAACAAGCTCGGCCGGTACGAAGTCCTCGAGGAGATCGGCAAGGGCGCGATGGGGGTCGTCTACCTCGCGCGCGACCCGCTGATCGGCCGCCTGGTCGCGCTCAAGACCTTCCGCATCGGCTTCTCCGCCAAGGACCACGAGCTGCAGCAGTTCCGGAGCCGGTTCGTGCGCGAGGCCCAGAGCGCCGGGATCCTGTCGCATCCGAACATCGTCACCATCCACGACGTCGTCGACGAGGGTGCCGACGGTACCTGCTTCATCGCCATGGAGTTCGTCAAGGGCACCAACTTGAAGCAGCTGCTCCAGCGCCCGGACCCCTTCACCAACGACTTCCTGGTCGGAATCGTCGCGCAGATCGCCGAAGCGCTCGACTACGCGCATTCGCGCGGCGTCGTGCACCGCGACATCAAGCCGGCGAACATCCTCATCACGCCCGACGAGAAGGTCAAGATCACGGACTTCGGCATCGCGCGGCTCGACACCTCGAACCTCACCATGGAGGGGCAGCTGCTCGGAACGCCGAACTACATGGCGCCCGAGCAGATCCTGGGCAAGGAAGTCGACCACCGGGCCGACATCTTCTCGCTCGGCGTGGTCTTCTACGAGATGCTGACCCGCCGCAAGCCCTTTCAGGGCGAGAACCTGACGGCGGTGACGCACAAGATCGTCTACGAGCCGTTCACGCCCCCCGAGGAGATCGTCCGCGACCTGCCGGCGGGTCTGGCGTCGGTGCTCAACCGCTGCCTCGAGAAGGACCCGAACCGCCGTTTCCCACGGGCTGCCGAGATCGCCAAGGAGCTTCGCCGGGCGCTCGCCGACGAGCAGCAGGATCTCGACGACACCTCGGCGACGCAGGAGGTCGAGCCGCTCGAGCAGCAGAAGACGCGGCGGATGCCGGTGTCCGAGATTCTCGCCCACGCGGCACCGCCGCAGGTCGCTCCTTCCACACCGCCGGCGCCTCCGACACCAGCTTCGGCGCCCGCGGCGCCGTCCAGGCAGGGGACACAAGCGACGAAGGCGGCGACGGGACCGGCTGCCTCGACGCCGCCGGCGGGCGCACCCGGGGCGACGCCAGCCGCGACGCGCACGCGCGCGCCGGCGGCGGCCACCGGCGCTCCGGCATCCCCAGCTGCCGCCTACGTCGCGCCCAAGCCGCCGTCGGCACCGCCGGCCGAGGCCGTTGTGGAGACGCCGCCGACTGGAAGGCGCCGGTGGCTCTGGATCGGGATCGGCGCCGCAGCGGCCGCGGTCGCCGCGGTCGTCGCCGTAGTCTGGCTGACCGCGAGCTCACCCGCCACTTCGAACGTGGCGCCGGCGCCGGCGCCCGAGCAACAGCACCGGATCACAGCCGCGACCGCCTTGGCCGAGGCCAGGACCCACTTGGCGATGGACAACCTCCAGGCGGCGCTCCAGGCGGTGGCGAGAGCCGAGCTGGCGGCGCCCGACAGCGTCGACGCCCGCAAGTTGCGAGAGGAGATCGACGCGCGCTCGCGGGAGATCGTCGCGGCATCCGATCTCGACCGGCAGGTCGCGGAGGGAATGATCGCGGCTCGCGAGGCCTACGCCAAGCGCCGGTACGACGACGCGGTGACCTTCGCTCGGAGCGTGCTCGAGCTGCGGCCGGAGGAGCCGGAGGCCCACAAGCTGCTCGCCGACGCCGAGCTCGCCCGGGATCGCCAGCGCGAGCGCCAGCGGCTGGCTCGGGAGGCGGCGGCGGCGACCCCCACGCCCGTCCCGACCGCGGTCCGGCCGACCCCGACGCCGCAGCCGACGCCCGCCGCCGTCGCGCCGCCAGTCGCGCGCGATGCCGGCCTGCGGATCGCGTTCCAATCCGACACCTCGGAGGGCACGCTGACGATCTACGCCGGGGAGCGTCAGATCTTGCGCGAACAGTTCAGGTTCGTCCGCAAGACCGGCTTCCTGCGCTCGGAGAAGATCTCCGGCACGCTCGCGGTCGATCGGGAGCTGCCGCCGGGCGCGACGACGATGCGGATCTACGTCTCGATCTCTGGCAAGCCGACCCGGGCGGTGACCCTGGACGGGATTCTGACGCCGGGCGGGCAGCACGTCCTGACCATCCGCGTCGACGCCGACGGAGTGGCGACGGCGAGCTTCCAGTAGCGCCGGATCAGGCCGGCGCGCCGGGGGCGGGGGCGATCTCGACGACTTCGACCGGCCCGAGCTCGCCGAGCTGTGGCCGCAACTGCTCGGCTGGCCCGACGGCGACGATCAAGATTTCCTCCGGCCGGATGAAATCGTTCGCCAACCGCAAGAGGTCCCGAGGGCTCGCCGCCGCGATCTCGTCGAGCGCCCGATCGAAGGTGTCGTTCGGCAGGCCGTAAGTCGCCAGCTCCTGCAGACGCGAAAGTACGCCGCCGGTGGTTTGCAGCGTGTAGGGGAAGACTCCGACCAGGTAGCTCTGGGTCTCGGCCAGCTCGTCGTCCGCGACCGGTTCCCGGCGCAGCCGGTCGAGCTCTGCGAGAACCTCACGCGCCGCGGCTCCCGCCACTTGATTCGCCACCGCCGCGCCGACCACGAACGGGCCGGCGCTGCGCCGCTCGACGAACCGGCTCGAGGCACCGTAGGTGAAGCCGTGACGCTCGCGCAGGTTGAGGTTGATCCGGCTGGTGAACTTGCCGCCCAGGAGGGCGTTGAGCAGCGCCAGTCGGTTGCGCTGCGGATGGTCTCTCCGGATGCCGACATGGGCCAGGCGGAGCTCCGTCTGAGCGGCGCGCGGGCGATCGACGATCAGGACGGAGCGTCCGTCTCGGCGCGGGGCGAGGATCTCGGAGGGCGGCGCGGCGGGGAGGTCGCGCCAGTCGCCCAGGCTGCGCTCGAGCATGGCGCGCGCCGCGGCCGGTTCGAAGTCGCCGCCGATCAGCACGGCCGCGCCGGCGGGGCGGTACCACGAGCGGTGGAACTCGACGACGTCCGCGCGGGCCAGCGTCGGGACGGACTGCTCCGAGCCGAGCAGGAGGTGCTCGTACGGAGTGTCGAAATAGAGCGCGCGGGCGAGCGCCTCCTCGGCGAGGAGCGCCGGTTGATCGCGGCGCCGGATCAGCTCGGTCATGGCCTGGCGGCGCAGGCGCTCGAGCTCGTGATCCGGGAACTGCGGCTCGCGGGCGAGCTCGGCCAGCAGCTCGACGCCGGTGGCCAGGTCGCGCGCCAGCAGGTCGACTTCGATCTGCGCGCCATTCCAATCCGCGCGGGTGGCCAGCCGGGCGCCCAGCCGCTCGATGGTCGCGGCGATCTCGGGTCCGGTCCGGCGCAGCGACCCCTCGTCGAGCAGCGCGGCCGTCAGCGTGGCGAGACCCGGGCGGTCGCGCGGGTTGCGCTCCGCCCCCGCCGGCAGCAGCAGCGAGAGCTCGATCGTCGGCACGCCCTGCCGTGGCGCCAGGAACACCTCGAGGCCGTTGTCGAGCCGGAAGCGCTCGAAGCGCGGGAAGTGGAACGGAGCCGGCCGGCCCGCCTTGGGCGGCGAGGAGCGATCCAGCGCCACGGTCATCGCCCACCTCCGTCCGGCACCACCGTCAGCTCGACTCCGTGGGCGCGCGCGAGGGCGCTGCCCGCGAAGGCGGCGAGCTCGTCGCCGCCGAGCTCGAGATAGCGCTCCGCCTCCTGCCAGGCGAGGTCGGGGCGATCGAAGTAGGTGGCATACATCGACAGCTGATCGGCGCGGTGGTCGAGTGTTTCGAGGTGGCCGTAGATACCGGCCAGCGTGCTGTTGCGAGCCCGCTCGAGATCGGCCGCCGCCGGCGGGGAGCTGGCGGCGCGCCCGAGGTGGTCCCACAGCGCCTCGGCCAGCGTCTCGGGAGTCACGCCGGGCTTCGCCGTGGCGACCAGCAGGAAGATGCCGATCTCCTCCGTGGGGTAGACGTAAGCCGCCACGTCCTGCGCGATCTGCCGGCCGTAGACGAGGTCGTGGTAGAGCGGGCTGGACTTGCCCTCGCCGAGGACCGACGAGAGCAGCGAAGCGGCGAACCAGTCGCGCGTCCCGAACGGCGGAGTCCGGAAGGCGAGGTAGATCCGGGGCAGCTGGACGGCGTCCTCGACCCGTTCGCGAACCGGGGCTGCCAGGGGCGGCAGGGGGTGGCGCGTCCGTTCGGGCGCCGCTCCTCCGGGGATCTCACCGAAGTAGCGGGCGACCCGGTCGAGCGCGTCGTCGGGATCGAAATCCCCGCCCAGAGTGAGAACGGCGTTGGCGGGGGTGTACCAGGTGGTGAAGAACTCCCGCACCTCCTCGAGCGTCGCCGCGGCGATGTCCTCCATGGTGCCGATCACCGGCCAGTGGTAGGGGTGATCCGGCGGCACCAGCAGCTCGAACAGACGCTCGTAAGGCCGGCCGTACGGTTGGTTGTCGACCCGTTGGCGGCGCTCGTTCATCACCACGTCGCGCTGGTTGTCGAGCTTGCGCTGATCGAGCGCGGGCAAAAGGAAGCCCATGCGGTCGGACTCGAGCCAGAGCGCAAGGTCGAGTTGATGGGCGGGCACGGTCTCGTAGTAGTTGGTGCGGTCGTACCAGGTCGAGCCGTTGGCCACCCCGCCGATGCTCTGGAGATGGCGGAAGTGGTCGTTCGTGCCGACGTGGGCGCTGCCCTGGAAGAGCATGTGCTCGAACAGGTGCGCGAAACCGGTGCGGCCCGGCCGCTCGTTCTTCGAGCCGACGTGGTACCAGAGATTGACCGCCACCAGCGGCAACGTCCGATCGGGGTAGAGAACGACGTCGAGCCCGTTGGCGAGGCGTTCCCGCCGCAGTTCGCGAGGCAGCGCGATGGTCATCTCAGAGACCTATCAGGTGCGGTCCGCGCCGCGCAACTCGACGGCGCGGCGGCGGCCGCCCGGGGAGGGGTTGACTTACGCCGCGTTACCGCCGTACATTCGGGCCATGGCTACCTTTCTGACCGAGCGCCAGAAGGCGATCCTCGACTACATCCAGGAGTTTCGCAGCCGCCGCGGCATCGCCCCGACGCATCGCGAGATCTGCGAGCATTTCGGCTTCTCCTCGTACGGGACCGCTTACAAACACCTGAAGCTGCTGGTCGAGAAGGGCTTTCTCAAGCGGGATCGCCACCAGCGGCGCGGCCTGGAGGTCACCCTGGCGGCCGGCGCCGGCTCCGGCGCGGCGGCCGAGTTGCCGTTCCTGGGCCGGATCGCCGCCGGGCGGCCGATCGAAGCCGTCGCGGGCGCCGAGCAGCTGACCGTGCCGCCGCAGCTGTTCGGCGATCGCGGCCAGGATCACTACGTGCTGCGGGTCAGCGGCGACTCGATGATCGGCGAGGGCATTCACGACGGCGACTGGGTGGTCGTGGAGCGGCGCGAACGGGCTCAGAGCGGGGAGACGGTGGTCGCCCTGATCGGCGACGAGGTCACGCTCAAGCGCTTCTATCCGGAAGGGGAATTGGTCCGGTTGCAGCCGGCAAACCCCGCGATGCAGCCGCTGCGGGTCCCCGCTAGCGACGTGCGCGTCCAGGGGATCGTCGTCGGTTTGATGCGGCGCTATTGAGGCGGCAAGACCGCTCGCTGGGCCGGTTCGCGCCCGGCGGCCTTCGGCAGTAGAATCCCGGCGACCATGCGCCAGCTCGACGATCTGCTGCGGGTGATGACCGAGCGCGGAGCCTCGGATCTCCACCTCAAGCCTACGCGCCCGCCGCTGATCCGCATCTCGGGCAGGCTCCAACCGGTGGGCGAGGAGGCCGTCCGCCCGGAGGAGATCCAGGCGATGGTCGACAGCATCCTGACTCCCCAGCAGCGGCGGCGGCTCGAGGATCGCATGTCGGTCGACCTCGGCTACGGCGTCCACGGCCTGGCCCGGTTCCGTTGCAACATCTACATCCAGCGCGGCACGACGGCGATGGCGTTCCGCCGGATCCCGTACGAGATTCGCACCGCCGACTCGCTGAACCTGCCGGACGTGCTGCTCGATTTCTGCGACATCCCGATGGGCATGGTGCTGGTCACCGGCCCGACCGGCAGCGGCAAGTCGACGACGCTCGCGGCGCTGATCAAATACATCACCGGCCGGCGGCCGGTGCACATCGTGACGATCGAGGATCCGGTCGAGTTCCTGTTCACCGACGGTGTGGCCTCGATCTCCCAGCGCGAAGTGGGCACGGACACGCCGACCTTTGCGGAAGCCCTGCGCAACGTCATGCGGCAGGATCCGGACGTCATCATGGTCGGCGAGATGCGGGATCCGGAGACCATCAGCACGGTGATCACCGCCGCCGAGACCGGGCACCTCGTGTTCTCGACGCTGCACACCAACAGCGCCACCCAGACCGTCGACCGGATCCTCGACGCCTTCCCGGCCGACCAGCAGAACCAGGTTCGCGCCCAGGTCGCGCAGGTGCTCAAGGGCGTCGTGTCGATGAAGCTGGTCGAGCGCGCGGACGGCAACGGGCTGATCGCCGCGCTCGAGGTGCTGAAGAGCTCGCCGCGCGTGGCGCAGCTGGTCGAGAAAGGCGAGACCTCACTCCTGCTCGAGGAGGTCGAGACCTCGGTCGGCTACTACCGCATGCAGTCGATGAACCAGTCTCTGCTGGCCCTCCTGGTCCACAGCGTGATCACCTACCCGGAGGCGATGCGACAGTCCCCCGATCCGGAGGACCTCTCGCTCAAGTTGCGCAAGATGTTCCCCAACATCGAGGCGCAGGGAGGACAGATGAGCCCGTCGACCGCCGATTTCTCCGAGATCCTGATGCTCCAGCAGTACAAGAAGCTCTACGAGGAGCAGGAAGAGAAGAACCGCCTGCGGATCGCCGAGAAGGACGAGCGGATCGCGGATCTGGAAGCGGTGATCTCCGGGCGCGACGATCGACTGCGCGATCTCGATCGGCGCCTGCAGGAAGCGATGTCCGAGATGGAGAAGATGCGGGGCGACTACAACCGGCTGCGCCAGGAAGCCCAGGAGAAGATCGACAAGCTGATGGATCGCATCAAGGAGCTCAACCAGCGCCTGATCGGCAACGGCGGCTCCGAGAGCGACAAGAAGTCCGGCATCTTCCGCTAGCCGCGGACCCGTTCGCGGCCCTCGTGCCGCCACCCCCCCCTGCGCAGGAACGACCGAGCCGCCAGCTCGTCGGTGACGGTCCCCTGGACCTGGGCTTCCACCAGCGCCCGGAGCGCGGCTCCGACCCGAGGCCCCGGCGCCAGCCCGAGCAGGGCGGCGACCTGATCGCCGTCGAGCAGCGGCCTGGGCTCGAGCAGCGCGGCACCGCGCCGGGTGACCAAGCTGCGCGCGCGCGACAGCGTCCGGGGCCAGGCGGTGGCTTCGCCGGAGGCCGCGAGCGCCGCCGCGACGGACAGGGCTTCGGCCCAGTGCCGGCCGGCTCGCCAGATCTGGAGCGCGAGGGCTGGGTCATCCTCGGGCGGCGGTCCGACCCGGTCGAGCAGGAGATGAATCAGCCGCAGCTCGCGGCGCGACAGGATCGCCCGCCGGGTCAGTCGGTCCGCGTGGGTGAGCTCGGAGCCCGTCGCGGCGAGGCGGAGCCGGAGCGCGTGCTCGGCGGCGACGCGGGACTCGATCGGTGAATCGGTCGGCTCCAGTGCGCGGAGCGCGCGCTCGAACCGGGCAAAGGCCTCGACCTCCGGGTGGCCGGTCCGGCCGGCTTCGAAACCGCACCACAGGCCGGGATAGACCGCCAACTCGGCCAGCGCTCCTTGTGCGGCGGCCGGCCGATCGAAGCCGGCCAGGGTCGCGAGCTCGTCGCGAATCCGCTCACCGGCGACGCGATCGAGACCCGGGGCGGCCTGGCGTGCGGCGCGCGCCGTCTCCGCGTCGACGGAGAATCCCGCGAGCTGAACGCGGAACCTCGCCAACCTCAGCACCCGGACCGGATCGTCCTCGAAGGTCGACAACTCGACCGCCCGCAGCCGGCGCTGGCAGAGATCCCGCAGCCCGTCGTGGGGGTCGATGAGGGCCGCGGCGGCGAGATCCAGCCCGATGGCGTTGACGGTCAGATCCCGGCGGCGCAAGTCGGCCGCGAGCGTCGCGCCGTCGAGATCCCAGAGGTCGATCTCGCCGGCCGGGCAGATCACTCGCCAGGCCAGGAAGCGGCCGGGCGCGAGGCGAATCGCGCGCCCACCGATTCGTCGTGAGAGCGCGCCGGCCAGGCGCTCGCCATCGCGAGCGACCACGGCGTCGAGATCGGCCACGGGGCGTCCGAGCGCGGCGTCTCGCAACGCGCCGCCCACCAGAACGGGCCGCTCCCGCGCGGCGATCTCGCGCAGCGCGAGAACGAGCGGGTGCTCCGCGAGCGCGGCGACGCGCGCCGCGGCCGTGTCGAGCGCGAGCTGCGAGTGGGAATCGTCGGCCATCTGCTAGGATCCGCGCCGCCTAGTATGCCGCTCGACGTCCTCGAGGTCCATCGCATCGCGTCGCTCGCCCGTTTGCGGCTGAGCCCGGACGAAGAGCTGCGTTTCGCCGCCCAGCTCGGCAGGGTCGTCGACTACATCGATCAACTGCAGAGCTGCTCGGCGGTCGAGCCGGAGAGCGCGGCGCCGCTCGCGGCGCGCGATGCCGCCGACGAGGTCGAGGAGCGGTCGGATCGCGGACAGCTGCTGGGCAACGCCCCCCTCGCCGCTGGCTCGTTCTTCGTGGTGCCGCGAGTCCTCGGCGGCGGCGATGCCTGACGCGCTCGGGCTCGGCGTGGAGGCGACGGCGCGCGCGCTCGCTTCCGGCCAGCTCACGGCGGTCGAGGCGGTGTCGGCGGCGCTCCAGCGCGCGGCGGCGGTCGAGCCCGCGGTCGGCGCGTTCCTGCGGCTGACTCCGGAATCGGCGTTGGAACGCGCGGCGGCGATCGACGCGCGTCGCGCGCGCGGTGAGAGCGTGGGTGCGCTCGCTGGCGTGCCGGTCGGACTCAAGGACAACCTGGCGGTGGCCGGAGAACCGTTGACCTGCGGGTCGCGGATCCTCGCCGGCTATCGTTCGCCCTTTTCGGCCACCGCCGTCGAGCGGCTGTTGGCGGCCGGTGCGGTCTCGATCGGCAAGACGAACCTGGACGAGTTCGCCATGGGATCGTCGTGTGAGAACTCTTCGCTCGCGACCACTCGCAACCCGTGGGATCGCGGCCGGGTGCCGGGCGGCTCCTCCGGCGGCTCGGCGGCGGCGGTCGCCTCCGGATCGGTGCCGCTGGCTCTCGGCTCCGATACCGGCGGCTCGATCCGGCAGCCCGCCGCCCTCTGCGGCGTGGTCGGGCTCAAGCCGACCTACGGCAGGGTGTCGCGCTGGGGGCTGGTGGCGTTCGCCTCCTCCCTCGACCAGGTCGGCCCGATCACCCGCTCGGTGCGCGACGCCGCGCTCGCCCTCGGAGTCCTCGCCGGAAGCGACGAACGGGACGCGACCTCGGCCACGGCCGCGGTTCCCGACTATCTCGAGGGGATCGAGGACGGCGCGGCGGGGCTGCGGATCGGCGTGCTGCGGGAGATCGACCTGGCCGGGCTCGAGACCGGCGTCCAGTCGAACTGGACGGCGGCGCTCGAGCGGCTCGCGGGACTTGGCGCGGAGATCGTTCCGGTCTCGGTTCCGGACGTCCGGTTCGCGATCGAGACCTACTACGTGATCGCCAACTGCGAGGCGTCCGCGAACCTCGCGCGCTTCGACGGCGTCCGTTACGGCAGGCGGGCCGAAGGCGCGCGGGAGTTGGCCGAGCTCTATCTCGCCAGCCGGTCCGAGGGTTTCGGCGCGGAGGTCAAGCGGCGCATCATGCTGGGCACCTTCGCCCTCTCCTCGGGGTACTACGAGGCCTACTACGCCCGCGCCCGCGCCGTGATGGAGGAGCTGCGCAAGCAACTCGGCGCGGCGCTCGAGCGAATCGATGCCATCGCCACGCCGACGACGCCGACCGCCGCCTTCCGCCTCGGCGAGAAGTTGGAGGATCCGCTGGCCATGTACCTGTCGGACGTCTTCACGACGCCGGCCAATCTCGCCGGTCTGCCGGCGGTGGCGATCCCGTCGGGCGTCGACGCGCTCGGCCTGCCGCTGTCGCTCCAGCTGATCGGCAGGCCCTTCGAGGAGGGCCGGATCCTGCGCATCGCGCGTGCTTTCGAGCGCGATCTCGACTGGCGGGCGGCGCCGGAGCTCCGTGGGGCGGCTCCAGCGGCCTGACCGCCGGCTCGCGGCCGGCCGCCGCCGACTCGCGGCCGCCGCCCTGCTGGCCGCTGGAATCGCCATCCTGGCGCCAGTGCCGGCGCAGGGCGCCACGCAGCGAGCGCGCCTGCCGGGAGGCGAGCAGGCGGCGCTGGTCGACGCGCGCGAGATCTTCCTCGAGGCGGCGCCGTTGCGCAGCGAGGGCCTGCTGGCGTTCTCGCGCCGCCTCACCGGCGGCACCGAAGCGGCGGCGGAGATCGCCCGGCTCAACCGGAACCCGAAGCGGCTGCTCGCCGGGGTGCGCTACCGGGTCCCCTACGCGCGGCTGGCGCCGGAGTGGAAGCTGGCCACGGTCCGCGCCCTTTTCCCCGACGACCGGGCCACGGAGGACGGCTGGCTGCACCGGAGCCGCGGCGAGGAGCTCGAGCGGATCGCCGAGTGGTTCACTGGCGACGGGGCTCGCGCCGAGGCCCTCCGCCGAGCCAATCAGCTGACGGGGAGCCGGACCCGCGCGCGCCAGGAGATCCGCATTCCGAACCAGCTGCTCGAGCCGATCTTCCGCTGGTCGGCGCCGGCGCCGATGCCGGCGGAAGCGGCGGCGGAGACCAGGGCGACGCCGCGCGCGGGGGACACCGGAGCGCCAAGGCCTGCCACCGCGGCGCCGGCGGCGGCGACGGAACAGATCAGCGCGCTGCTCGAGTTCAGCCAGGACGAGCGGGGCAAGGTGGCGCTCTACCGGCTGCGACCCGGTGAGGCTCTCTACTCGGCGGTCGTGGTCCGCTTCACCGGGCGGCTCCTGGCCGAGGACGTCAACGCGCTGGCGCTCGAGATCGCGGCGCGCAGCGGGATCACGGACGTCACCGACATCCCGATCGGTTTTCCGGTCAAGATCCCGTTCGAGCTGCTGCTGCCGGAGTTCCTGCCCGCCGGGGAACCTCGCCGCCTCGAGTGGGAGGTCGAGCGACGGCTCGCCGACCAGTTCCGCAACGAGGTGCGAGCGAAGGGCCTGGAGGGCGTGACGGTGATCCTCGACGCGGGGCACGGTGGCTCCGACGTCGGGGCGTCGACGGGCGGCGTTTGGGAGAGCCTCTACGTCTACGACGTGATGCTGCGGGTCAAGCGGCGGCTGGAAGCCGAGACCCACGCGCGCGTCCACACCACGACTCGCGACGGCAGGGCGTACGAGATCCTGGACCGGGACGTGCTGCCCTATTCGCGCGGCCATCAGGTGCTGACCCGCCCCTCCTATCCGATCACCGACGCCACGGTAGGGGTCCACCTGCGCTGGTACCTGGCCAACAGCCTGATGCGGGCCGCCGTGCGGCAGGGGGGGCGGGAGCGCGTGGTGTTCGTCTCGATCCACGCCGATTCGCTCCACCCGTCCTTGCGCGGCGCCACCGCCTACATTCCCGCGGCGGCGCTCACCGCGGGGGCGTTCAGCAAGGCGGGAAGCGTGTTCACCGACCGCCAGGAGGTGCGCGAGCAGCCGCGGGTCGAGTTCTCGCTGCGGGAGCGCCAGCAGGCCGAGGGGCTCTCGCGCGATCTCGCGAGCCAGGTTCTGGGCTCGTTCCGCGCGGCGGGTCTCGCCGTCCACCCCTTCCAGCCGGTGCGCGACCGGATCTTCCGCGGCCGCAGGGCCTGGGTGCCGGCGGTGCTGCGCTACAACGCCGTGCCGGCCAGAATGCTGCTCGAGGTCTGCAACCTGGCCAACCCGGAAGACCGCCGGCTGCTGCAGACGCGGGCGTTCCGGGACCAGGTCGCGGGGGCGATCGTCGCCGGCTTGCGGGCCTACTTCGGGGAACGACCCGGACCGAGCTAGCCTGGACTTCTCACCAGCTTTCTACTGCGGGTCCGGATCTGCCCGCGTCTGCGGCGCTGTGCCCCCCGCTGTATGGGGGGTTGCGCTCGGTCGGGCTCCTCGACGGACCGCTAAGGTCCGCCTGCGGGGCCCTCGGTCGCGCGCCTTGCAGCCCCAGGCAGCTCCGGCCCCTCGCGACGAACGCTGGTGAGAAGTCCAGGCTAGCGCACCCCCTCGGCCAGTCTCTTGCATCCCGAAGAGCAGGGGGGCTCGGCGCGGGCGGGGCGTGCGGGAACCAACGCCCTCTCGCGCGGGTCTCAATTGCTGGAGGAGACAGGGCGCTGAACGCTTCGGTGTCGTTTCCGCTCTCGAGCCCGCTGGCTGCGGATCTCGAGCTCGCCCGCCGGCACGCGGCCGGGGATGCCTCGGCGTTCGAGGAGGTCTACCGGCGGCACGCCGGCCTGGTCTTCAACCTCTGCTGGCGGCTGGTCGGGGAGCGCGAGGAGGCGCTCGACCTGGCGCAGGAGGTCTTCCTCCGGGTGCATCGCCATCTGGGCGGCTTCGGCGGGCGGGCGAGCCTGCGCACCTGGATCTACCGGGTGACGGTCAACCTGTGCCGGAGCCGCCTGAGCCGGAAGCGACCGGTCCTGCGGACGCTGGAAGATCTGACAGCCCCTGGACGCGAACCGGCCGAGCCGGGACCCGATCCGGAGGTCCGTGCCGCCGGCGCCGAGCTCGAGCGCCACCTGGCCGCGGCGCTCGAAAGCCTGCCCATCGCCTTTCGCGAAGCGGTCGTGCTGAGGGACGTCGAAGGCCTCGCCTACGACGAGATCGCCGAAGTCCTGAAGGTCCCGGTCGGAACCGTCCGGTCGCGCATTGCGCGCGGGCGGGAGGCCCTGCGCGACCGATTGAGGAGCCTGCCATGAGCGCTCACCTGGCCCTCGAGCATCTTTCGTCGCTGCTCGACGGCGAGCTGCCGGACCGGGAGCGGCGCTCGGCGCGGCGGCATCTCGACGAGTGCGCCGACTGCAGGGTACGCCTGGCGGGGCTGCGGTCGGTCGCGGAAGGGCTCACCCGCCTGGAGCGGGCGCCAGCGCCGCGGGCGCTCGACCTGCTGATCACCGGACGGCACCCCCTGCGGGCGAGCGCGCCCTCTCCCCTGGTCGCCCGGGCGCCGGGCGCGCTGCTGCCGCTGCCGCTGGTGCTGCCGTTGACCGTCGTGCTCGCGCTCGCCGTCCTGTTGGCCCTGTTCGGCGGCTTCGAGGGTTGGGCGCCCGAGCCGGCGCCATCGGAGCCGGCGCCGCGCGCCTTCCGACTGGGGGCTGCGGGGCTCGAGCGGCTCGAGCCAGCCGAACGCCGGATCGGGACGCGCCGGTTCGAGCGCTCCAGCCGTGGTTGGGTCGAAATCGACCCGTCGATCCTCGGCGAACCCCGGCTGGCGAGCGAGGCGGAGCGCTCGGCTCTCCTGGCCGAGCAGCCGGAACTGGCGGAGCTGCTCGCCGAGGCGGACGTGGAGGTCGTCGCCGTTGGCCAACGCCTGCGTTTGTCCGGAGATCTCCAGCAGTAGCAGTTGAGCGTCCAGCTTCCGGGCCGCCGGCCCGCTTGTCAGGCGGACCGAAAGGGCTCGATTCGCTCGATGCGGAAGCTGGTGTTGCCGAGCGCCACGGTCTCGCCCAGGGTCTTGCCCAGCAGGGCGCGGGCGAGATCGGACTCGTAGGAGAGGATGCCGTCCTCCGGACGGCTGTCCCAGGGGCCGAGCAGGCTGAGCGTCCGCTGCCGGCCGTCGGCGGCGGCGACGTGGACGCGCGCACCGATCCGGACTTCGGAAATGTCGACCGCGGCGAAGTCGATCGGGCGAGCGCGGCCCAGGTCGCGGTGGAGGGCCGCGACCCGGGTGTTCAGGTACTCGTGCCGCTCGCGCGCCGATTTGTATTCGAAGTTCTCCCGCAGGTCTCCCATCGCGCGAGCTTCTTCGATCGCCTTGCGGTTGGCCGGGATCTCGACCTCGGTCAGCCGGCGCAGCTCCTCGCGCTTGGCGGTGATCGCCTCGGCGGTCGCGTAGAGCGGTCCGCCGGCGTTCTCCTCGCGCAGCTCGGGAAATCGCATCACCAGGGCGCTGGCGAGCGGCTCCTTCTGGTAGCTCTCGAGACCACTCGCCCGCCGGATCGCCTCGAGCGCGGTCGGGCCCTGCTCGGGCTCGAGGTGCGCGAGCAGGCGGGGCAGCGTCCCGCCGGACTCGGAGAGCGGCCGCAGACGGGCCCGGTAGGCCGAGAACTCGTCGGCGATCAGGGCGAGCAAGACCTGCTGCATCAGGCGCAGCGGTGAACGCGCGCGCAACCACTCGTCCTCGGCGGCGCGCTCGGCCAGCCAGACGAAAGCCGCGGTGGCGCGCCGCGGCTGGGCGAGCAGATCGTCGATCCACCGCTCGAAAGCCGGTCGGTCGGCCGCGGCGAGCGCGTCGGCGAGCGTCGTCAGCAGCCGCGGGTCGCTCTCGCGGGTGAGGTGGTCGCGGTAGATCTCCAGCCAGTCGGGGCGCCGTTCACGCAGCATGGCGAGCGCACGCTCGCGCAGCAGGCGATCTTCGATACCCGCGAGGAGCCGACGGCTGTCGACGGCGGGTCCCGTCAGCTGATCGATCTCGCCGCTCAAGGCCTCGGGCAGGCGGCCGGCCCGTTCGAGCAGGAACCAGATCTCGAACGCGAGCCCGGGATCGCTCTCGAGCGCCTCCGCCGCCACGGATGCCAGATCGCCCGCCATGTCGCGCACCAGCTCGTCGTCGCGAACGGCGTTCTTGCGGAAGATCTCCATCCGGGCGCGCGGCTCGGCGCGGGTGAAAGCGGAGCGGACCGCGGCGAGCGCGCCCGCCGCGGAGGCCTCCCAGCGGTAGGACTGGCGGCCGCTGGCGGAGGCGACGACTTGGCGGTGCTTGCGCGCCGCCGCCCACCAGGAAGTCCACTGCGCCTCGGAGACCACCCCCGAGAGCATCTCGCGGATCTCGCCCGCGGTGAGCGGTCCCTCCGCCGTCTCGAGCACGGCGCGCAACAGCTCGGTCGGCTGCTCGTCGCGCAGGCGCGCCAGAGCGTCCGGCTCCTCGAGCTTGCGCCGCAGCAGATGCCCCGGGGGGAGCGGCTTGAGCAGCTTCGCCGCGGCGCGAAAGCCGACCGTGACCCCCGCTTTCTTGTCGAAGTCGATCTTCAGCGTCTCCAGCGGCAGATTCACCTCGGCGATCCGGCCGACGCCCTGGCCCGCCATGGCGACGATCGCACCGACGTCGAAGAGCTGGAGGCTCTGCAAGCGGACCACGGCGTCCCAGAGCTTGTTCGGGGTGTCGATCGACCGGTGCAGCCCGACGTACTCGATCATCGAACGGTAGTTGGGCCGCTCGCCCCAGAGCCGCTCGAGCGTCGCCAGCACCTCACGTTGCATCTTGTTGAAGCGGACGACCAGCGGCCCGGCGCGGCGCAGCAGCTCGAGCCGGGTCGCGGCGTGCCCGCGCTCGAGCAGCTCGGCATCGTAGAGCTCGAGCAGGCCGCGCGCTCGGTCCTCTTCCCCCGCGGTGGCGAGGGCCTGCGCCAGCGAGACGAAGTAGTCGAGGTCGGTCGCGTCGCGCTCGATCTCGGCGATCCAGTCGTCCTCGATCGTCGCGAGATCGTCGGAAGCTAGGTATTCTTCGAAGGAACGGCGGGCCACAGAAGTGGAACGATATCAGAGCCCGGCCGGAAGCATCCGACCGTCATGACCGACCAGCCCTCCGACGAGCTCCGCCGCCGGCTGCGCGAAGCCGGTGAGGAGGAGCTCGCTCGCCTGCTGCAGGAGCGCCAGCAAGAGATCGACGTCGCGGCGGCGCGCGAAGCGTTCCGCAACCCCTTCCTCACCCGCGCGATGATCGAGGCCCTGCTGGCCCGGCCCGGCCTCGTGTCGGCCTACGAGATCCGGCGGGCGGCGGTGTTCCACCCCGCGACGCCGCAGCTGCTCGCCCTGCGCTTCGTCCCCGGGCTCTACTGGGCCGATCTGGTCCGGCTGGGCGTCGACACCCGGCTCCATCCGGTGGTCCGGCGGGCTGGGGACACGCGCCTGGTCGAGCGGCTGCCCGGGTTGGCGATCGGGGAGAAGATGGCGATCGCGCGCGGCGGTAGCCCCGCCGTGCTGGCCGCCCTGCGGGGAGATCCGACGCCGCGGGTGGTCTCGGCGCTGCTCGAGAATCCCCGCCTCACCGAAGGGGTCCTGTTGCCGCTGGTGGCCGGGGAACGGGCCTCGGCGGGGGTCCTCGCCGTGGTCGCGGCGAGCGCCAAGTGGTCGGTTCGCTATCCGATCCGAGTCGCCCTGTGCCGAAATCCGGCGACGCCGCTGCGAGCGGTGCTCGGTCTGCTGCCCATGCTGAAAAAGGGCGACCTGCTGGCGGTGGCCGCCGATGTCCGCCTGCTGCTGCCGGTTCGTCGCCGTGCCCACTTGCTGGCGGGCACCGGCTCCGAACCGCACGCGACGCGCTGATTGACCGGGCCCGCCGCTCCCGGTACGCTTCAAGTCTTTGCAGGGCATCCGTTTGCAGCCAGCGGAGCGGAGCCGCATCCGCCGCCCACGGGAGCGATGACCAAGAACAGGCCGCAGGATCGAGAGGGCGCCCAGCGAGATCCGTCGGCGCTGCCGCACGGCTCGCTGGGAGCCTGGCTGCGCCACCAGCGAGAAGCGCGTGGAGTGTCGCTGCGCGAGATCGCCGATGCCAGCAAGATCAGCCTGCGCTACCTGGAAGCGCTCGAGCAGGACCGCTTCGACGTCCTGCCCGCGCCCGTCTTCGCGCGTGGATTCCTGCGCGAGTATGCGCGCGTCGTCGGGCTGGATCCGGACGAAGCGGTCAATCTCTACCTGATCGCCAGCACTGAGATCCAACCCAGCGGCGCGCCGCCAGCCGTCGCGCCGCCGCCGCCGAAGCTCCGGCGGCCGGCCGCGCCTTCGACCCTCGGCTATGGCCTGCTCCTGGCCCTGGCGGTCGTGGTCTTCCTGGGCGTGGCCGCCCTGCTCTCCTACTACGCCGGACAGCGCAACCAGCGCCCCTCGCATGCGGTGGCGCCGGAGGTCGCCGTGGCCTATGCGACCCCCGGCACCGAGGAGTCTGCAGTCTCGCTCGCGCCGACACCCACGGCGGGCCCACCCGCCGCGACTCCGATCCCCGTGGCGCCCGTCGACCGGCCGCTCAGCGTGAGCCTCGAGTTCGCCGAGGACTGCTGGGTCGAGCTGGTGATCGACGGCCGGCGCCGCGCCTCCGAGCTCCGGGCCGGCGGCGAGACGCTTCAGCTCGAGGCCGAGGACTCGATCCTGCTCACCCTCGGCAACGCGCCGGCCGTGCGGGTGGAGGTCGACGGCCGCCCCATCGTCCTGCCCGTCAACTCGGCCCGCGTGGTGCGCGACTTTCGTATCGACCGGGCCACCCGCGCCCGGGTGGCGCCTGCCGGTTAGCTCTCCGTGACCGCGAACCCGCTGGTCGCCCAGGTCCTCTCGGGCGAGAGCTTCGAGCTGCAGGTTCTCGCGGCGCAGGGGATCCTGCCGCTCGCGCCCGAGGAGCTCATCGAGCTGCAAGTCCGGTTGGCGAGCCAGGGCGATCCGATGGTCGCCAAGTACGCGCGGTCGGCGCTCGAGGCGGTCGAGCCGCGGCTCGCGGCCCTCTTCCTCGGCGGGGAGGCCTCCGCGGAGGTCCTGGCCTATTTCGCCGAGAATCACCAGGAGCCGCTGCTGCTCGAAGCGATCCTGCGCCGGCGCGACACGCCGCGCGACCTATTGGTCGGGCTCGCGCGGCGGGTCTCGGCGGATCTGCAGGAGGTGCTGCTCCTGCGCCAGGACGCGATCGTCGAGCGCCCCGAGATTCTCGCCGCGCTGGAGGCGAATCCCCAGCTGTCGATCTACTCCCGGCGCCGGATCCTCGAGTACCGGGAGCACCTGCTCCCTCGGGACCAGGAGGCCGAGGCCGAGCGCGCCGAGCCCGGTCCCGAGAGCGCCGAGGAGCTCACGGCGGAGGACCTGCGGGAGATCGCGCGCGTGCAGGCGCTGCCGGTCGAAGGCGAGGTCGACGAACGGACCGGCCTGTCCGAGGGGCAGATCCGGGCGCTGCCGGTCCCGGTGCGCATGAAGCTGACCCGGGGCGCCTCCCGGACCCTGCGCGGCATCCTGCTCAAGGACGCCAACGCCATGGTGGCGGTCTCGGCGCTGCTCAACAGCGCGATGACCGAGGACGAGGTCGAGCAGCTCGCTTCCAGCCGCACCGTCGTCGACGAAGTGCTGGCGGCGATCGCCCGCAAGCGGGACTGGGTCTCCCGCTACAATGTGGTGCACAATCTGGTGCGCAATCCGCGGACGCAGGTCGGCATCGCCGTCCGTCTGGTCTCGCGACTCTCGGTGCGCGACCTCAAGGGGCTCGCCCGCGACCGGAACGTCTCCGACGCGGTGCGATCGACGGCCGAGCGCTTGTATAGAATCAAACGAACCTAGCCATGGCACCGGACTACTACTCGATCCTGGCGGTGTCTCGCAACGCCACCTCGGACCAGATCCGCGATCGGTTCCGGGAGCTGGCGCGGCTGCGCCATCCCGACCGCTTCCAGGGCGCGGAGCGGGCGCGCGCCGAGCTGGAGTTCCAGGAGATCACCGAGGCCTTCAACGTGCTGTCGAATCCGGACCGGCGCCGCCAGCACGACGTCGAGCTGGCGCGCCCCGAATTGGGTGTCAACGCCGATACCCAGCGCCTGCTCCGCTTCCACCTCGAGGCAGGGGTGCAGTTCTACCGCGACGGCAACTTCGCCCAGGCGGTCGAGAGCTTCGAGCGGGCGACCCAAGCGGACGCCAAGAGCCACCAGGCTTGGCACCATCTCGCCCAGGCCGCGGCGCAGCACCCGCGACACCGCGCCAAGGCCGTCTCAGCGATCGTCCGCGCCTGCGAGCTCAACGGTATGAACCCCTCCTACCTGAAACTGGCGGGCCGCCTTCACGCCGAGGCGGGGCAGCTCGAAGCGGCCGAGCGGTATTACAATGAGGCCATCACCTGGGGCGGAGAAGACCCGGTCGTCTCCAAGGCCCTCGAGGAGATCCGGAAGGGCTCCAAGAAGGGATGGGGCGGTCTGTTCGGAAGGGGCGGTTGATGCTCAGAGCGCGAGCCTGCGGCCTGTCGGACGTCGGGGTCATTCGCAGCCACAACGAAGACTGTTTCGAGATCGACCCCGAGCACCAGATGTTCGTGGTCGCCGACGGCATGGGTGGGCACAGCCACGGCGAGATCGCTTCCCGCATCGCGGTCGAGGCGATCCGCGAATTCATCGCCAAGAGCGCCGACGAGGACGCCACGCTCCCCTTCGAGATGGACCCCAAGCTCGGCCGTCACTCGAACGTGCTGCGCGCCGCGATCCGGATCGGCCACGACCGGGTGCTGCGGGCGATCCGCCAGGACACTTCACTCCATGGCATGGGCACCACGGTGGTGGGCCTGCTGCTCGACGGGGACGTCGCGGCGGTGGCGCACGTCGGCGACAGCCGGGCCTACCGGCTGCGCAACGGCAAGCTCGAGCTGCTGACCCAGGACCACACCTGGGTCAACGAGCAGGTCGTCGCCGGCTTCCTGTCCGAGGAGCAGGCGCGGGCGCATCCGCTCAAGAACGTGGTCACCCGCGCCCTGGGCGGCGACACCGAGGTCGAGGTCGACGTCCGCGAGTGGAAGATCGCCGCCGGCGATCTCTTCCTGCTCTGCTCGGACGGCCTGACCACGATGCTGAGCGACCACGAGATCCTCGACCGCCTCAAGGCCTCCAACCGGCTCGAGGAGGTCTGCGGCCGCCTGGTCCAGGACGCCAACACCCGCGGCGGCTTCGACAACGTCTCCGTGGTCCTGCTGCGCATCGAGCCCGAGGACGACGGCGAGGACACCGAGTTCGAGTAGCCGCGGGTCCACGGTCCCGGCGCCGGCGCCGGGCCGTCAGTTCTCGCCGTACCGATACCCCCGGCGCGCGGTGATCCGGAACTCGGGATTGGCCAGCGCGACCTCGACCGGCTGGTAGCCGGACTCACCCGCCGGGTGCCCGGCGCGAATCGCGATCAGGTAGTAGCCGTTGGTCTCCTTGGCCACGTCGGTGAGGGGACGGGTGAAGCTCTGCAGGTTCCAGAAGAGCCGCCCGCCGGTTTCGAGCGCGAGCGAGTTCAGGCCGTTCTGCAGCGGATTGTCGAGCCCGGGCCGGGTCAGATCGACGCCGTAAACCGCGACGTTGGCCGCGTTGAGCGCCTCGGCGGTCGGCCGTTGGTAGCGCGCGTCCGGCACCCACTGTCCGAACCGGTTGATGTCACCGAAACCGATCGAGTAGAGCAGGAGGTTCTTGCGCCCTGGAATCTGGGCCGCCGCGGAGGCCAGAGTCTGGAGCGCCTCGTAGACCGTCGGGGTCGCGTCGCGCAGGGCGTTGCCGACCGGCAGGGCAGCCGCGAGCGACGCTTCGCCGCTGTCCGGGGCGCGCCGCGAGGGCCAGTCGCCCCGCCCCTCGGCGCCGCGGGTCGCCGCCTCGACCGCGGCGAGGAGCGCCTGCCGATCCCCGGTGAAGTCGGCGAACAGCTTGAGCTTGGCGTCGAAGCTCACGACCGCGATCCGGTCCCCGGGTTGGGTTTCGGTCGCGAGCCACCGGCTGGCGTCGCGCGCGGCCCGGATCTGCACCTGGAAGGCGCCGGGCAGGTCGAGGCTGCTGCGGCGCAGGTCGTCGAAGAAGAGGATGAAGTAGCGGCGGTCTGGCACCGTCGCCGGGTCGAGGCCGAGCCGCGAGGCGCCCGCCCCTTCGAGGTAGCGACGGTTGCTGTAGAAGGTCACGTCGGAGATCTCGGCCGGCTGCCCCCCCACAGTGACCTGGAAGTCCTGGGGGCCGAGGCCGAGGATGACGTTGCCGGCGCGGTCGGTGACCAGGGCGTCGAGCAGCACCTCCTGGACGGTCACTTCCCCGGCGAAGCCCGGAGGCTGGACGGCAGTGGCCGGCGGGGTGGCCGCGCCGGCCGCCGAAGCGAGCGCCATCACCAGGATGCCGGCGAGGAACATCCAGAACAGCGAGAGGTCCGGGCCGGCCGAGGCGGCGACGGTACCGATGCGCGAACCCGCCCCGGCGGGCCCTGACGGGGCCAGTCGCGAGCGGTGGCTGGGAAAGCGAGACGGCAGGGGGGTCGGCGACATGGGCCCCTCCTTTCGGGGAGGAGCTACTGCAAGCCGCGAACCAGGGGTCAGGCGATCCGGGTCTCCGACAGGAAGGCGGCGGCGAATCCCCCTTCGTCGGCGAAGCGGCGCAGGGCCTCGCAGGGAGCGAAGCGGGGACCGACCGCATCGGCATAGCGCTCCAGCCGCTCGACCAGGCGGACCAGCCCCTCCTGGTCGGCCCAGCGGCAGAGGCCGCCGCGGAAGGGGGGGAAGCCGGTGCCGAACACCATCGCCAGGTCGAGCGCGCCGGGGTTGGCGACGATCTGCTCCTCGAGACAGCGTGCGGCTTCGTTGACCATCGGCAGCACCATTCGCTCGGCCAGCGCGCCGAGGTCGGGGTCGCGATGCCGGGGCACCAACCCCAGCCGGCCGGCGAGCGCCGGGTCGGGTCCGAGCTGGCGCCGGCCGTCGTAGCGGTAGACCCCCAGGCCGCTCTTGACGCCCAGCCGGCCAGGCTCGGCGAGACGGTCGATCCAGGCCGGGAAGGGGAGGCGGTCGCCGAAGGCCTCGTGCAGGATCTTGCCGACCTTGGCCGAGACGTCCAGACCGACCTCGTCGGCCAAGCGGAGCGGACCCATCGGCATCCCCCAATCGACCATCGCGCGGTCGACGTCCTCGACCCGGAAGCCTTCGTCCAGGAGCCACATCGCCTCGGCCGAGTAGAAAGCGAGCAGACGGTTGACCAGGAATCCCGGCCCGTCGCGAACCTCGACCGGCGTCTTGCCGAGCCGCCGGGCGAAGGCGGCGGCGGCCCGCGCGGCGAGCCGCCCGGTGTGCTTGCCGACCACCACCTCGACCAGCGGCATCTTGTCGACCGGATTGAAGAAGTGCATCCCCACCACCCGCTCGCGGTGGGCCGCCAGCTGGCCAATGTCCTCGATCGACAGCGACGAGGTGTTGGTGGCGAGGATTGCCCGGTCCCCCACCCGTTTCGACAGCTCGCCGAAAACGCGCTGCTTGACGCCGAGATTCTCGACCACCGCCTCGATCGTGAAATCGCAGCTCGCGAGGCCGTCATCCTCGAGCGTCGGCTGGACGAGGGCCATCCGGCGCCGCTTCTCGGCCGGCTTCATCCGGCGCCGGCGGACCTGTCGCTCGAACAGGCCGGAAGCGTGCCGGAGCGCGGTCGCGAGGGCTTCCGGTTGAAGGTCCTTGACCCGCACCGGCAGCCCGGTCTTGTCGGCGATCAGGTGGGCGATGCCGCCCCCCATGACCCCGGCGCCGATCACCGCCGGCCGGTGGACTTCGGCGATGCGCTCGGTGCCCTCGTCGCCGCCGCGCTTGCCGGCTTCGATCTGACGGAACAGGTAGATCAGGTTCTTGGCCACCGGCGAGGTAGCGAGACGGCCGATCGCCCGCGCTTCGGCCTCGAAGCCTGCGGCGGCTCCCTCGCCGAGCGCGGTCGCGACGACTTCGAGCGCGGCGAGCGGCGCGGGGAAGCGCCCCCGGGTCTGGGCCAACGTCTTTCGGCGCGCCTGCTCGATCACGAACCGGCGACCCAGCGGGTTCGAGATCAGCAGCCGCTCGCGCCAGCCGACGCGGCGGCGCGGCCCACCACGGGTGCCGGCCTTGGCGGTGGCGAAGTCCCGGACGTGGTGGAGGAAGCCGGCGTCCGGCAGCACCGCGTCGGCCAGCCCCAGCTTCGCCGCGCGGCGGCCGGGGATCGCCTTGCCGGGCAGGATCAGCTCGAGTGCCGCGAGCAGCCCGACCCGCCGCGGCAGGCGGACACAGCCGCCCCAGCCGGGGACGATGCCGAGCTGGATCTCGGGCAGACCGATCCGCAGCTCGGGCCGGTCCGAGACCACGATCCAGGTCGCAGCCAGCGCCAGCTCGGTGCCGCCGCCCAGGCAGGTGCCACGGATCGCCGCGACGGTCGGAAAGGGCAGCGCCTCCCAGGCCGAGAAGATCCGGTGGCCGTAGCGCGAGCCGGTCTCGGCCACCACCGGGTCGGTGACGTGGGCGATCTCTTCGACGTCGGCGCCGGCGATGAAGATGTCGGGCTTGGCGGAGCAGAGCACCAGGATGGAGATGTCGCGGCGCAGGGTGAGCGCGCCGACCAGGGCGTCGAGCTCGACCAGCGCCGCGCGCGTGAAGATGTTGGCCTTCTTGCCCGGCAAGTCGAAGGTCAGCGTCGCGACGCCGCCGGCTCCCACCTCGAGGTGGAAGATCTCGTTCATCGAACGTCAGCCCTCGACTTGGCCGTACAGCCGCTCGATTTCGGCCAGGTACTTCTTGTGCACCACCCGCCGCTTGACCGACAGTTTCGGCGTCAGCTCGCCCGACTCGATGGTGAACTCCTGGGGCAACAGCGTCCAGGCGCGGATCTGCTCGTAGCGGGCGAGCTCGGCGTTGACCGCGTCGACGTCGGCGCGCACCAGCTCGAGCAGCCGCGGGTGCGCGGCGAGGGTGGCATTGTCGCCCTCGATCCCCTGCGCCGCCGCCCACGGCCGCACGGTCTCGAAATCGGGCACCAGCAGGGCGCAGAGGAACTGTCGCGTGTCGCCGATGACCACCGCCTGGGCGATCCAGCGGCTGGTCTTGAGCGCGTTCTCGATCGGTGCCGGGGCGATGTTCTTGCCGTAGGCGTTGACGATCAGCTCCTTCTTGCGGTCGGTGATGGCGAGGAAGCCGTCCTCGTCCACCTGGCCGATGTCGCCGGTATGGAACCAGCCCTCGGCGTCGATCACCTCGGCGGTGTCGGTCGGGCGGCCGAAGTAGCCCTGCATGATGTTCGGGCCTTTGGCCAGGATCTCGCCGTCGTCGGCGATCCGGACCTCGACGCCCGGAATGGCGCGGCCGACCGTGCCGAGCTTGACCGCGCCGCGGCCGTTGACCGAGATCACCGGAGAGGTTTCGGTCAGCCCGTAGCCTTCGTAGATCGGGATGCCCGCCCCCCAGAAGAACTCCGCGGTGTCGCGCGCGAGCGGGGCGCCGCCCGAGATGGCGAACACGAAGCGCCCGCCCAGGCGGGCGCGGATCTTCGAGAAGACCAGCTTGTCGGCGATCGCCGCGCGCAAGCCGGCGCCCTCGAACCGCAGCCGCCTGGGCAGCGCGGCGCGGCCGACGCCGAGCGCCCAGCGGAAGATCTTGGCCTTGAGGCCGCCGGCGGCGGTGGCGGTGTCGAGCACGCGGGCCATCACCTTCTCGTAGACCCGCGGCACCGCGACGAAGACGTGCGGCCGGACCTCGAGCAGGTTCTGGGCCACGGTCTGCACCGACTCGGCGTAGGCGATGGTGACGCCGACGTGGAAGTAGCAGTAGTCGACCAGCCGCTCGAAGGAGTGCGAGAGCGGCAGGAAGGAGAGCGCCGTGAAGTCGCCCTGGAGTCCCAGCACCTGACAGCCCGAAAGGATGTTCGAGACCAGATTCGAGTGGGTCAGCATGACCCCCTTGGGCTCACCCGTGGTGCCGCTGGTGTAGATGAGCGTCGCCAGGTCCTCCGGTTGCGCGATCGCGGTCCAGGAGTCGAATTCCGCCTTGGTGACCTCCGAACCGAGGGCGACGAAGGCCTCGAAGCCCTCGACCTCCGCGGGCCCGCCTCCGGCGCCGATCGCCACCACCTTCTCGATCGCCGGCATCTCGGCGCGCACGCCGAGCATCCCCTCGAGCCGCTCCCGGCCCTGGACGAACAGGATGCGCGCGCCGCTGTCGCGCGCGACGTAGGCCGCGCCCTCGGGCAGCAGGGTGGGGTAGATCGGCACCAGGACGGCGCCGATCGCCAGGGTCGCGAAGTCGACCACTGGCCAGTGGGGGCCGTTCTCCGCCATCAGCGCCACGCGGTCGCCGCGCCGGATGCCGGCGTCCAGCAGGGCCTTGGCCAGCTTGCGCACCTGGCCGGCGAATTCCTCGGTCGAGATCGACCGGTACTCACCGTCCACTTTGTGCATCAGGCAGGCCGCTTTCTGGTAGCCGGCGGCGGTCTGGAACAGCTCGGCAAGCGTGCGGATCGGCATTCGCCCCACTCCCTGGGAATCTGCCGGGATCCTACCGCAGGCGCGCTTGACCGGCGTCCGGCGCGGCGATAGTCTGCGCCCCTCGCGGAGGCTCCCTCCGCCCCGTCGCGAACCCGAGGCGACGGGTAGCCGCGGTTCTCGCGGCGCCGCAGCACTCTCCGGGGCGTAGCTCAGCTTGGTAGAGCGCACGGTTCGGGTCCGTGAGGCCGGAGGTTCAAATCCTCTCGCCCCGACCAAGTCCTCCTCGTTTCCCCGCCGCGCGGCTTCCCGGCTGCGCGCAGTTCGTGGCGCTCGTGGTGGCGAGGCCTCCGACTCCTCTCCCTCCCGGGAACCGGCGCGCTTCGGGTGGCGCGCGGATCGTGAGCGCGCGCCTGCGCGTCGGCCGCGTTGGGGCGGTAGGGGTGGACGGGCCCGCGGTGGCGCGGCCTCCGAGCTTCCCGGGAGGCAGAGGAGTCGGAGGCCTCTTGCGGGAAGAAAGGGGTGAGGGGGAAGGGTAGGGCCCCCGTGGGCTCTCTTGGCCTCCCGTCGGTTTGGAGAGGCGACCACGCGGCTGGGCGGCTGGTAGGATCCGGCGTCGTTCGGACTCGATTCCAGGTCAGCGGTGAAAAAGGGGGGGGCGGGATGGAGGAGCAGAAGCCGTACATCGCGGCCGACGCCAATGTCGCCGAGCTGACGATCAAGGCGGTGGTCCTCGGGCTGGTGCTGGCCGCCATGATGGGGGCCGCCAACGCCTACTTGGCCTTGAAGGCCGGCCAGACGGTGTCGGCGACCTTTCCGGCCGCGATCCTCGCGCTCGCCGCCTTCCGGCTGCCGTTCGTCCGCGGCACCGTGCTCGAGCAGAACATCGCGCGCGCGGCCGGGACGGTGGGCGAGGCCCTCGCCGCGGGCGCCATCTTCACGATTCCGGCCTTTCTCCTGGTCTCGGTCGACGGCCAGCGTCTCTGGTCGACGTTCAACTACTGGGAGACCAGCCTGATCCTGCTCTTCGGCGGCGTGCTGGGCGTCTTCTTCATCACGCTGCTGCGGCGCACGCTGGCGGTCGACGCCGGCCTGCCCTATCCGGAAAGCCGCGCTTGCGCGGCGATCGTGCGCGCGGGCCAGGCCGGGGAGAGCGGCGCGAAGTACGTCTTCGGCGCCATGGGCGTCGGCATGCTGATCCAGATCTTCAAGGACGGCGCCGGCGTGCGGCTGTTCCGGGAATCGGTCGAGTTCTTCCGCGCGCTGCCGGCCTCGGTGGTGCACCACTTCGACTCCTCGCGCACGCCGCTCGGCGACGTACAGCACCGCGGCGCGGTCGCCTTCGCCACGCCGGCGATCTCGCCGGCGCTGATCGGCGTCGGCTACATCATCGGCTTCGAGCTGGCGGCGATCAACTTCTCGGGCGGCGTGCTCGCCTGGCTGGTCTTCATCCCGCTCGCCTTCTTCGTCGATCCGAATTTGGCGCAGACGCTGTCGGCGGGCGGCGCCGCCGCTCCGGACTCCGAGCTCATCTTCTCGGTCTGGTACAACGTCGTGCGGCCGATCGCGGTCGGCGCCATGGTGGTCGGCGCCAGCAAGACGATGTGGGGGATGCGCAAGTCGATCGCTTCGGCCTTCCGAGGCGCCTTCCACAAGGGGAGCCGCCAGGCGGCGCCGTCGCGCCTCGAGCAGGACCTCGACCCCCGCTTCATCCTCGGCGGCATCGTCGCCCTGACGCTCGCGATCGCCTGGATCTACCAGCACTTCACCGGCGACTGGATGGCGGCCGGCATCGCGGCGCTGGTGATGCTGGTGCTCGGCTTCCTGCTTTCCGCCGTCGGCGGCTACCTGGTCGGCCTGGTCGGCGGCTCGAACCAGCCGGTCTCCGGGCTGACGCTCTCGGCGCTGATTCTCTCGGCGCTGCTGATGGTCGCCTTCGGCGTCACCGGGCTCGAGGGGGTCGGGGCGGTGCTCGGCGTGGCGGCGGTCGTCTGCTGCGCGATCTGCGTCTCGGGCAGCCTGATCCAGGATCTCAAGGTCGGCCACATCCTCGGCGGCACGCCACGCAAGATGCAGATCGCCGAGATCCTGGCCACCATCTCGACCTCGTTCGTCCTGGTCTTCCCGATGCTCTGGCTGCACGAGGCGAACAAGCTGCGGGGCGGCATCGGCATCGGCGACCGCGAGCTGTCGGCGCCGCAGGCCGGGCTGATGGCGCAGCTCGCGCAGGGGATCGTCGGCGGCGAGATGCCGTGGGGCCTGGTGCTGTTCGGCATGTGCTTCTCGCTGGCGCTGATCCTGATGAAGGCGCCCTCGCCGACGCTGATCGCGGTCGGCATGTACCTGCCGTTCGAGACCACGGGCGCGATCTTCCTCGGCGGCTGCCTGAAGTGGGCGGCGGACAAGCTCGCGGCGCGGCGGGGGATCGCCGGCGACAATTTCGACAACTTCGGCTCGCTGGTCGCCTCGGGCCTGATCGCGGGCGAGTCGCTGACCGGCGTCGTGATGGCCGGGCTGGTGCTGGTCTCGGACGGCTTCGTCTCGCTCACCCAGACGCTCTTCGGAGTCGAGCAGTTCGCCTTCGTGGCCGGCCCGGCCGGCGCCTGGAGCTCGCTCGTCGCGCTGGGCGTGATCGGCTGGCTGTTGGTCGGCCTGCCGCTGCGCCGCGTGCGCGCCTGACCTTTCGATCGACGGAGGCCCCACGACCATGTCGGGATTCTCGGACTTGCTGCACAAGGCGCGCACCGGCTTCTCGAGGAACTTCTGGGTCGCCAACATCATCGAGCTGTTCGAGCGCTTCGCCTACTACGGCTCGAAGGCGATCCTGGCGGTCTTCGTCGCCGATCAGGTCGGCCTCGGCCCGGAGAAGGCCGGCTGGCTGGTGGGGAGCCTGTTCAACACGCTGCTCTACCTGCTGCCGATCCTGGCCGGCACGGTGGTCGACCGCTACGGCTTCAAGAAGAGCCTGCTCGCCTGCTTCTCGATCTTCTGCGTCGGCTACTTCCTGATCGGCCTGGGCGGCCTGCCGCAGGGCAAGCCCCTAGTCGACGCCCTGGGCGCCGAGGTCTACATGATCCTGGCGCTGCTCGTCACCGCGATCGGCGGCTCGCTGATCAAGCCGTCGATCGTCGGCACGGTGGCGCGCACGACCAGCGCCGACACCAAGGGGCTCGGCTACTCGATCTACTACACGCTGGTGAATCTGGGCGGCGCCATCGGCCCGATCCTGGCGCTGCAGGTGCGCGAGAGCGTCGGCATCTCCTTCGTCCTGGTGATGTCCTCGCTGACCTCGCTGGCGCTGGTGATCGCGACCCTGGTCTTCTTCACGGAGCCGAAGCGGCCGGCCGACGCGCCGCCGCCCAAGACGATGCCGGGGGTGCTCGCCGACATGGTCAAAGTCGGCCGGGACTTCAAGTTCATGAGCTTCCTGATCATCTTCTCGGGCTTCTGGGCGATGTTCTGGCACATCTTCTACGCCTTGCCCTTCTACGTCCGGGACGTGCTCCGCTTCGAGCGCTTCGAGATCATCGAAACGGTCGACGCCTGGACGATCATCCTGGTCACCGTGCCGGCGGCGGCGGTGGCCCGGCGCCTGTCGCCGCTCGCCGCCATGATCGTCGGCTTCGTGCTGGCCTCCGTGTCCTGGTTCGTCATGGGCGCCTTCCCGACGCTGGCGATGACGGTCGGCGCGATCGTCATCTTCGCCATCGGCGAGGCGACGCAGGCGCCGCGCTACTACGAGTACGTCGCCGACCTCGCGCCCAAGGAGCAGGTGGGAACCTACATGGGTTTCGCCTTCCTGCCGGTGGCGATCGGCACGTTCATCTCCGGCGCCACCTCGGGCAAGCTGGTCGCCCACTACGTCGGCGCGACCGTCGACGGCCAGTTCGTCCCCGGCCCCGGCTTCGCCCACGCCTCGCACATGTGGTACTGGGTCGGCGGCATCGGCGTCCTCTCGACCGTGCTGATGGTCGCCTACGACCGCCTGCTGGTGCGCCGGCAGGCCTGACCGGGTCTCGAGCGCCTCGACGCCGCCTGGCGAGGCCAGAGTGGCGGGGCATAGGGCGTAGAATCGCGGGACCTTGACCGAGAGCGCGCTTCCGCCCCTGCCCGGCGTCGACCTGGCCGGCGCGCCCGAGCCGGAAGATCCCGCCTATCCGGGCTGGCTCGAGAGCGTGGCCATCTCGCCCGAGGGAGTCGATCGCACGCAGATCTGGCGGAGCCTGCACCGGACGCCCGCCGAGCGGCTCGCGGTGCTCGAACGAGCGGTCGACGATCTCCTGGACCTCGCCGGTGGACGCTGGCCAGAGATTCGGTGACCTGCTCCGGCTCCTCGCGCGTCACGGCGTCGAGCATGTCGTCGTGGACGCGGCGGCCGCCGTGCTCCACGGCGCGCCGATGACCACCTTCGACCTCGAAGCGGTCATCGAGAGCAAGGAGGCCGCCGGGCGACCGAAGGACCTCGCGGCGCTGCCGCTCCTGCGCGAGACCCTCCGCCTGAGCCGCCAGCGCGAGGACCGATGAGCCATCCGCGACGCGTGCTCGCCGCCGCCTTGCCGGCCGAGTTGACGGCGGCCCTGACGCCGGCGCTGGAGCGATCCGACTTCGACCTCAACCGCGTGTCGAGCCACGCCAGCGCGCTCGAGCTGGCGCGGCTGATCGACTTCGACGTCCTGCTGGTGGGCTTCGACGACGGCGAGAGCGCGCTTCAGCTGCTCGACGCGGTGCGCCAGTCGGGCTCGGCGAGCCGTGCGTCGCGGCTGCTCGTCTTCGCCTCGCCCGCGACGCTCGAGTCGGCCGAGCGCGCTCTCGCCGGCCGGTCGGACCGCGTGCTCTCGACCGCGCGGGGCGCGCTCGAGCTGCAGGAAGCCGTGCTCGAGCTCTTGCGCGAGCGCGTCCGCCTCGCGACCCGGGTGATGGCGAGGCTGACGGTGCGGATCGCGGAGGGAGCGTCTCGGTTCGTCTGCCAGACCCGGGACCTCTCGCGCAGCGGCATGCTCGCGGTCACCGCCAATCGCTACCCGGTCGGTGCCGCCGTGCAGTTCGTGCTCGACCTGCCGGACGGAGCGGAGGAGCTCGGGGGCGACGCCGAGGTGGTTCGTCACGCCGCGCCACCTCGGGACCCCGTGACCGGCCTCGGTCTCCGCTTCCTCCGCTTTCGCCCCGGCGACGAGCAGCGCCTCGCCCGCTTCCTGGCTCGCCACGGCGCCTGAGGGTCTCGCCCATGGCGGTGGACTCCGCGCTCGGCTCCGAGAATCGAAGGAGCCCATGTCGAGGGCCGCGATCGCCCGTCGTCTCCGGCGGCCACGGCCGCTCGCGCCGAACGCAGGCGAGCCTTCCGGGCCGAGGCTCAGCCGGATTCCGGCTCCGGCGTCGGCGCGACGACGACGCGATCGCGCCCGCTCCGTTTGGCCTCGTAGAGCGCCTGGTCGGCTCGACGCATCAACGCGCGGTCGTCGCCGCCGTGGACCGGATAGGCCGCCACGCCGGCGGAGACCGTCGTCCGCAGCTCGCCGCCGGTTTCGAGCGGCAGACGGAGCGCGGCGACGCTTCTGCGCACTCGCTCCGTCACCTCGCGCGCCGCCTCGGCGTCGGCATGCGACAGGAGCGCTCCGAACTCCTCGCCCCCGAGGCGCGCCACCACGTCGGTGTCGCGCAGCCCCTGGCCGAGCAGCTTCGCCGCCGAGACGCCGCGGATGTAGCTCGATTCGCTGTCTGGGTCATCGATAGCGATCGACCGGCGCTCTTCGAGACAGCGACCGGTGACGCCTTGGCCCGGTCAGATCGCGACCACGGCGACGACGCCGTCGAGGCCGTGGAAGTGCTCCGGGTTCCGCGTGTAGACCGGCAGACCGTGCGCGGCGGCGGTGGCGGCGATGAGCAGGTCCGCGAGGCGGGTTCGGCTCGTTCGCCCCGCCACGCGAGCCGCGGCGAAGACCCGGGCGTAGGCCCGCGCGGCGTCGGTGTCGAAGGGGATCGCGCTCCAGGCCTCCACCGCCCACTGCAGGCGGTCTTGACGCCGCGCTTGCTCCCGCGGATCGGACGTGGCGTGGGGGCCGGCGGCGAGCTCGGCGAGAGTGACCGCCGAGATGCCGCTTTCTGCGGGGAGAAGCGCCGGGTCGATGCGGTCGATGTCGACCACGACCGAGGTGTCCAGCAGGCCGCGCTCGTCGCCGGGGCCGGCCGACCGGGCGGGTTCGCGCACTTCGTCGGCCGACCGCCGCTCGCGCTTCGGATTTCGTTTCGTCCCGCGCGCGCTCATACCGACGCCTCAGTCCTCGAGCGCCCCATTCGCCACCGCTTCGAGATCGGCGCGGAACCGTCGCGCGTCGATTCGGGGCGCCGTCCGCGCCGCCGCCGCGATCACCTCCCGGCGCGCGAAGCGCCGGCCAGCCAGTGGCCGCAGCTCGGCGACCGGCACGCCGTTGCGGGTCACCACCAGCCTCTGGCCCGCTTGCACCTGCCGCAGCACCGCCCCGGAGTCGTTGCGCAGGTCGCGCTGAGAGATCTTCTCGGCCATGGCGATCACCGTAGCAGGTGTAGCACACCGTAGCAAGATCTGCCCCGGCGACCGAGTCGTCGCGCCTCCTCGGCCCGAAGCCCAGAGCACGGGAGGGCGGACTTGGCGCCGAGAAACCCGTTCAGAATGGTGGCTCGTTTCGTCTTTGGGAGGAGAAGGGAGGCCTCGGAGCCGCGGGTGGTCACGCTCCGGCCCTGACAGGAACTGACATGCGGTCGTGATAGGGAGGGCGCCGTGAGTCCGATCTCTCCGGGTTCGAACGGCAGCACCCGCGGTCCGGAGGCGTAGTGTCGCGCCCCGAGCGGATCCTCGAGCTGTACCACCTGCTCGCCGGCCGGCGGCTGTCGATCGCGGAGATCGCCCGCCGCTTCGAGGTCTCGCCGCGCACCGCCTACCGCGATCTCGAGCTGCTCGAGAAGCGCCACGGCGCGGCGATCGTCGCCGAGGAGGGCCGGTACCGGCTGATGGCGTCGGCGACGCTGCGCCCGCTGAATCTGACCCACGAGGAGGCGGTGCTGCTCCACATCGCGCTCCACCAGGGCGCCCTCGCCGGCCGGGGCGCGTTCGCCCGCCGCCTGCGCTCGATCGAAGTGAAGCTCGCCGCCGCGATGCGCGGCTGGCCGACGATGGAGCCACTGCTCGCGCTCGCCCCGGTCGACCGCACGGGCCCCGCCGCCGAGGCCGCGCTGGCGACCTTCGAGTCGGCGATCCGAGAGCGGCGGGTCTGCGAGGGTGTCTACGCGTCGCTCTCGGGCGGCGACCGCCGCTCCCGCCGGCTCCACCCGCTGTGTCTCTTCGAGCGCGCGGACGCCTGGTACCTGGCCGCCTTCGCCCCCGAGCACGAGGAGGTCCGCCTCTTCCGTCTCGACCGTTTCGACCAGGTCCAGGCCCTCGACGCCCGCTTCGCCCCGCCCCCCGGCTTCGACCTCGACGCCTTCCTCGCCGGCGCCTGGGAGCTCTTCCGCGGCGAGCAGGAGATCGACGTCCACCTCCGCTTCGCCCCCAGCCTCGCCCCCTTGATCCTCCGCGCCCGCCACCACCCCCAGGAGCAGGCCACCACCGCCGAGGACGGCACCATCGACTACCACGTCCGCGTCACCCACCTCGACGAGCTAGCCCGCTGGGTCGTGGGGTTCGGGGGGAATGTCGTCGTCCTCGGACCGGAGGCGCTGCGCGCGCGAGTCGTCGACTTGGCCCGGGGCGTCGTGGAGGCGAACGCTGCGGAGCGGAGGCGGCATCGCGGCGCGAAAGAATGGCCGGGCGGGAGCAAAGGGCCGCGCACAGGAGACTGACATGCCAGTGTACAAGGAACGGCTCAGCGCAGGACAACCAGGAAGCAACGCCGGGGCCGCTTCGATTCAGGCTCGGAGCGCGGACTGCCAGAGACATTCTCGGGAGGCCTCGCGAAGGGGCACTCCGGCTGCGGCGCGATTCGTGGCGAACGTCGGGCTGCTTGGGTTCCCGTCAGTCGGTGCCGTCGCGCAAGATCCCAGGCACCCGCAGGCCCAGGCGAATCGCCGCGTCCGTCTGCCGGCGGTCGAGCGAAACGAACGAGACCGCCTCGGGTGCCTGGGCCTCCCCGACCCGCTCGGTGGCGGCGAAGTGAATCGCATCCATAGCTCGCAGCGCGAAACGCTCCGCGATGGGGTCACCGCAGCTGGGCCGGGATTGGACCAGAACCGTGCGCCCAGCGACCTGCTGAATCCCGAGCGGCAATTGGTCGACAGCCGGGAGGGTCGAGATGTGCTCGATGAGCATGACCGGGTAGTTGCGGGCTCACGCCGCACCGCGGCGACATCATGCGGTGCCTCGGGACGGTGCGGGGCCGGTGAGATTCACTCTGCGACCTGGCCGGGTGATAGGACGATGATCCCTCATTATCGTGTCTTCGAGAGGTGACGCGCGGCGGATCGTGAAGTCGGGAATGCGCGGCTGGGATGTTGCCGAGGCCTATTCGCACTGAGGGCGGGAGGGAGGCGTTCGACAGGATGAGTGAGACCAAGGAGAAATTTTCGGAGTGGTTTCGGCGGTTTACGGGGAAGTCTCCGTATCCGTGGCAAGTGGAGCTCTCGGCGGCGTCGAAGGCGGAAAGCCGCCTGATCCGAATTCCCACGGGATTCGGCAAGACGCTTGGAGTTCTCGGGGCCTGGACTTGGAATCGCGTCGTTCGGAAGGACGCGACCTGGCCGCGACGCCTCGTCCTTTGTCTTCCGATGCGTGTGCTCGTCGAGCAGACCGAAGAGGTGGTTCGGGAGACCCTCGACCAGGCCGGGCTTCTCCGAAGTGAGCAACGGCCGGATGGCGTTGCCGTGCATCTACTCATGGGAGGCGCGGCTGCGATGGAATGGCACCTCGACTTGGATGGAGACGCCGTCTTGGTCGGAACTCAAGACATGCTGCTCTCCCGCGCTCTGAACCGGGGCTATGCAGCACCCCGTGCCCGCTGGCCAGTGGAGCTCGGGCTCCTCACGCAGGACGCCCTCTGGGTTCTCGACGAGGTCCAGCTCATGGATGTGGGCCTCGCTACGTCCGCGCAACTGGAGGCCTTCATCGCTCAAGCGCAGGTCGAGAATCGCGCACTGCGGCCCTTCGTGGCGTGGTGGATGAGCGCCACCTTGCAGCGGCGGTGGCTCGAATCCGTGGATACCATGCCTCGGATCGCCACCCTGACGCAACTCGCCATCGCACCCGCCGCTCGACGAGGGCATTTGTGGGACGACGTCGAGAAACCGGTGGAGCGCATTTCGTTCGAGGGCAGGAAGTATGGCGACCTCGGGAAGGCGTTCGCCGAACAGGTTCTCGAGGCTTGGTCCATCTCCGAGCGCAAGCTGTGCCTGGTGGTCGTCAACACCGTGGATCGGGCTCGCGCGGTGTACGACGCTCTCGAGAAGAAGCTCGCCGGAGAACCGGGACGACCCGACCTGAGGTTGGTGCATTCGCGGTTCCGCGCCGCGGAGCGTGCGGGTTGGCGAAAGGAGTTCCTGGGTCGCTCCGCAGCGCAACCACCGGCTGGGCGGATCGTCGTCGCCACCCAAGTAGTCGAAGCGGGTGTGGATCTCGATGCCAACCTGCTCCTCACGGAGATAGCACCCTGGCCGTCGCTCGTGCAGCGCTTTGGTCGTGCCGCACGCGGTGGAGGTCGCGCGCTGGTGGGTGTTCTCGACCCGGGGTTCACAGAAGACAAGGACTCCGCCCCCTACACCGTCGATGAGCTCGCCGGTGCACGCGAGGCGCTCGATGACCTCACGGATGTGAGCCCACTTCGGCTCGAAGTGTTCGAACAAGCCCTTCCCGCCGACCGTATCGAGCGGCTCTATCCCTACCACCCCATGCACCTGTTGCTTCGCCGCGAAGTGGACGAGCTCTTCGACACCACGCCCGATCTGACCGGGGCCGACCTCGATATCAGCCGGTTCATCCGGACCGGCGACGAGCGCGACGTCACCGTGGCCTGGGTGGAGGTTCCGCGCGGCGAGCAGCCCTCCGCCGAGATCCAGCCTGGCCGCGAAGCCTTGTGCGCCGTGCCCGTCCACAAGGCCCGTACCTGGTTGTGCGATGGGGTCAGACTGCGCCCCAAGAAGCGCGCGTGGGTGTGGGACTTCATCGAGGGGGAGTGGCAGGAGTTGAGAGCGTCTCTCGTGCTCCCCGGCAGGATCCTGCTGGTCTCCGCCGACACTGGCGGCTATGACCCGACCCGAGGCTTCGATCCAGACTCCGTCGCCGAGGTAGAGCCTGTGGCCAGCGAATCCCCTTCCGATCAGGACCGAGCCGACCTGGCCCAGGATGCGGACGCCGCGAGCGAATACGATTGGAAGACCATCGCCAGCCACGGAAGTGAAGTTGCCGCGGAAGCCGTTCGCATTGCCGAGACTCTCGGCCTCCCTGCCCGGCACATCTCCGCATTGCGCATCGCCGGTCTCTGGCACGACCTCGGCAAGGCTCATCCTGCATTCCAGGGCTCGATTCGGTCACACGATCGGGCAGCCCGGGCGGATCTCGCCAAGGCGCCGACACGTGCCTGGCCTCGAGCACACCTGTATCAGGACGCCCAGACCGGAGAGCGGCGCCGGGGATTCCGGCACGAGCTGGCGAGTGCTCTTGGTTTGTTCGCCGTGCTCTCGGCATGTCGCCCCGAGCATCCCGCGCTGCTCGGGCCGTGGGCTGAGATCCTCGGGATAGCGGAACCCGCTTCCGCGCGCGACCCGACCGCGGCGGAGCAGGAACTCCTCGACCTTCTGACCTCACCTGATCTTTTCGATCTTGTCGTCTACTTGGTGGCGAGCCATCATGGAAAAGTACGTGCGCGGCTGCACGCAGCGCCAGCGGATCAGGACTACCGCGACGTGGATGGCCGTGGGCAGCCCATCCGCGGGGTGCGCGAGGGCGACGTGCTGCCCCCGACCCCGCTCAGTGCCGATGGCCCGCCGATTCCAGCGCTCGCTCTGACTCTGGAGCCAGCGGCCATCGGCCTCTCGAAGAAGACGGGCCGAAGCTGGACTGACCGAGTGTCGAATCTCATCCGGTCCGAGGGGCCCTTCGCCTTGGCCTTACTGGAAGCGTGCTTGCGCGCCGCTGACGTGCATGCCTCACGACTCCTGACCTCCGATCCGCTCCTCGCGAACGAGGAGATTCGATGACTATCCACGAGCACCACCTGTGGGGCTGCGCACCGACTCCGCTCGCCTGGTACCTCAAAGCACTCGGAATCCTACGGCTCGTCGCGAAACAGAGGGATCCGGAGGTGCGTGGCGGTTGGTGCGACGAACACTTCCTGCTGTGGACGACGCTGGATCGGGCCGAGCTAGAGCGGTTCTTCTTGGAGGACTATGCGCCGACGCCGATGGTCTCTCCGTGGAACAAGGGGTCGGGGTTCATGGGGAGCGCCGGCGAGCCTGTCTCCGCTCTGGAAGTCACGACAGCAAGACGCTTCGAACGGATTCGCGCAGGTATTTCGGATTCACGGGCCCTCACCGCGTCCCTGGTGGATGCCGATCTGGAGGTTCGCAAAATCAAAGACGAGACCAAGCAGAAGGGCAGGTCGGCCGCAGAACGGGCGGAGCTTCGCGGCGATCCCGACTACAAGCGCAGGCTTGCGCAGGCTGAGAGGAAGTTCAAGGCCTTGAAGGCCGACTTCATTCCGTCCTGCCGCCGTTCCTGGCGAGGTGCACATCTCGATTGGCTGGAGGCGGCCTTGGTCGTCACGGAGGGCGATGAGGCGAAGTTCCCTTCATTGCTCGGGACTGGAGGAAACGATGGCCGTCTCGACATGACCAACAATGCGATGCAGCGAGTTGGTGAACTGTTCGATCTTCAAGGAGGCGCTGGTGGCGCGACTCCTCTCGGTAAGACTACCCTCGCGGACGCATTGTGGGGTGTACCTTCTCCCGGTCGGTCGAACGTCGCCATCGGGCAGTTCCTTCCAGGCTCCGCAGGTGGCGCCAACAGTGCGAACGGCCCCATGGGCGGTGCTCAGGTCAATCGCTGGGACTTTCTGCTTGCGCTTGAAGGAGCGCTCGCCTTTCGCGCCCATGCGGTACGACGCCTGGGTGGCAGTGATCCTGTGCTGGCGGCGGCTCCTTTCGCTGCCTACAGCCACGCTTCCGGCTATGGCAGCGCCTCCACAGCCGACGAAGGCAGGCGCGGCGAGCAGTGGATGCCTCTTTGGTCACGCCCGACGTCCTGGGCGGAGGTGCAGGCTCTCTTCGCCGAAGGGCGCGTGCAAGTCGGCCGCTCCGCCGCCTCCCGGCCCATCGACCTTGCACGTGCATTCACACGCCTCGGTGTAGCCCGCGGAGTCACACAGTTCGTCCGCTACGGCTTCATCGAGCGGAATGGGCGGTCCAATCTTGCCGTCGTTCTCGACCGCATAGATGTACGGGACTCGCCCAGGGCGCGCCTCATCGATGACATCGCCCCTTGGATGAACCGTCTGTTACGTGGCGCGCGCGAGAAGAGCGCTACAGCGCGTCTTCAGAAGGCGGAACGGCGTCTGTCGAACGCTGTGTTCGATGCACTACGCCAACCCGACGCTGCCCAACACTGGCAGGCCGTGATGCTCGCCGCGGCCGATGCCGAGAGAATGCTGGAAGCCGGGACCTCCCCTCTGGCGGGACCCATCCCACCCCTGCAGGCCGGTTGGATCGAAGCGGCCGACGACGGCTCTCCGGAGTTCCGCCTGGCGCTCGCCCTCGGAACAGCTCGGATCCTCGGAGATCGTGGGCAAGCCCGATCTGTTCGGGAGCACTTCCTTCCGCTCGAAGACGGGAGGCTCCGGACTGCGGGGGGCACGACTCCCAAGATACTGGCCGATCCGTCCGTCGTGATGAACAGGGAGCCACTCGATTCCCTGCTTGGCCTCGTCGAGCGCAGGCTCATCGCGGCGGAGAGCGGCGCTCGACGTCGGTTCGACCTCGTTCCCACCCACGGGTTGGGTGCCTTGCTTTCCGATCTCGCCATGTTCATCGAAGGCGCTCTGGATGACCGTCGCATCGTGGCCCTCGCTCGCGCGTTCGCGGCCGTGCGCCTGCGTGGCGAGGAGCGGATCGCCATCCCACCGGCTCTGGGAGAGCGCCCCGAGGATGCATGGCTCACCCTTCGTGTGGCGCTGCTCGCGAAGAAGTTGGAGAGCGGGATCACGGTCCCCGCGGACCCCGCCATCGTACGTCGCCTTCGAGCTGGCGACGGTCTTGGCGCGCTCCAGGTCGCTTTGCGACGGCTCGGTGGCGCGGGCCTAGCTTCGATCCTCCACTTTGGCGGTACCGATTCTGGCTTGGCGAGGCGCTGGGGTGCAGCCCTCGCTTTTCCGATCTCGTTCCGGACGACCGAGCGGATCGTCCGTTCACTCTTCCCTTCCTCTCAGGAGCTCATTCATGACCGTTGACCTGGCGCCTCTGTCCTCCGTCACCCGCATGTTGTTCGCCGTGGCCCTCAAGCCGCTTCAGGGGCAGCGCTTCCAGCCGACAGGCTTCCCGAGCCTCGGTGCCGCCACCTATCAGAGCCCCGATGGCCTATCCCTGCTCGTGGAGAGTGCGCAGAGCATGGCCAACCGCCTCGAAACCGTGGTGTGGGACCATGCCGCCGAGGGCCCAATCGCAGCCCTCGCTGGCATCTCGCACGTGAAGGTCACTCGCCCGGATGGGAGCTTCCTCACGGACACCATCCTGGAGGCCCACCGCATCAACAGCCCGTACCTGCTCGAAGGTAGGAAGAACCAAGACTTCGAGAACGAGCTGAAGATGTCCCTCGGAAGCCTCGGCAGCGGGCCAGTGAACCGCAAGGTTCTCGCCGAAGTGCTGCTGCGCTATGACGTCGGGAGTTTGCTTCATGGCGTGTTCCTCGCCAAGAAGGAGCTCGCCGGCGGGCGTCTCCGCGTTGCTCGTGCGCTGTCGGCCTTCGTGGAGGCCGATGGGGTGCGGGTAGCGGCCTCGGGCGGCGTGAAGAACGACCACGTCAACCCTTCCGGTGTGACCAAGGATGGGTTCGGAAACGTCCCGTTCGCGCGAGACGAGTATGTCGCTGACAAGATTACCCTGTACGTCAATCTCGACCTGTCGCAGATCCGCGGGTACGGGCTCGGGCCAGACGTCGAGCGCTTGCTGATCCTGCTTGCCCTCTTCAAGCTTCGCCTGTTGCTCGACTCCGACCTCCGATTGCGGACGGCGTGCGACCTCGAACCCGTCAGTACCGAGATCACGGCAATACGCCCCGCCGGCTTCGCACTCCCGAGGAGGCCCGAGCTCGAGGCCGACCTGCGTTTGGCGATCGAAGCGACGAAGTCGAGGATGGAGGCCAAGGTTGCGGTTTTCGCCGATGAGATCAGGTCTGGGAAGGCTGAGACTGCGGAGACTGGTGACGGCGAAGACGCCGACGGGGACCAGGGATGACCACTGTTGTTCTTGGTTTCCCAGGGGGGCTGTACCACGCCACCCCCTGGGGGAATCACGTCAACGAGGGATTGGTGGAGTGGCCACCGAGCCCATGGAGGCTCTTGCGAGCGCTCATCTCGGTGGGGCACACCGCGTTTCACTGGGACGATGGAGTTCCCTCGGCCGCGAGAGTGCTGGTCGACGCGCTCGCCAGCGGCTCGCCGCACTACACCCTTCCTCCCGCGGGGACCGCACACGCTCGGCACTACATGCCGATCGATGGAGGTAAGACGAGTCTGGTGTTCGATGCCTTTGCGCGCCCGGGTGGTGGCGAGCTGAGTGTGACGTGGCCCGTTCGTCTCGAACCCGATCAGCGGACGCTCCTCGAGGCTTTGGTCTCCCACCTCAACTACCTCGGGAGGTCCGAGAGTTGGGTGGAGGGGAGGTTGCTCGACGAGGGAGAGGCCCCGCCCCGAGGCGAGGAATGCACGCTGTCGCAGCCTGGGGATCCACCGCGTCATGGCTGGGAGCAGATCTTCTTGTTGGGCGTCGAGCCTGCGCACACCTATGAGGCTTGGCGGGCGGAGCGCGCCGGGAAATCCGCTGCGGTTTCCGCTTCCAACGAGACCGGGAAGCGAAGGCGGCGGAGGGCGAGCGCCGCTGCGACGCCTCGCGTTGGCGATGCGCCCGAGACCCTGTGGGACTGCCTAGTCCAGACGACGAGCGATCTCCAAGCGGCGGGGTGGAGCCTGCCGCCAGGAAGCCGGCGCCAGCTGTACTGGCGGCGGAAGGATGCGCTCGTGGTGGCCCCTCCCATGGCCATCCGGCGGCCTTCTCCCGCCCGGCCCGAAGTCATTCTCCTCTCCCTGGCCCTCTCGAGCGGCAACCTTCAGGCCCTGCCTCCAGTCACTCGGACACTTCCGCAAGCGGAACTGCTTCACCGCGCGGTGGTGCGCTCTCTGGCTCGAGGCGAGATGACCGACGCCGGCTTGGAACTCGTGGGGCGCGATCCTGGTGGTGCCCTCCTCTCTGGCCACCAGCACGCCCACACCTTGCCTCTTGATCTCGATGAAGATGGCCATCTGGACCACATCTTGTTTTGGGCTCCTGGAGGGTTCAGCCCGGAGGCCCGAGCTGCGGTGCGAGGGCTTCGTACCACGTACGCCAAGGGGGTTACAGATCTGCGACTCGCCGTGGCGGCGGTTGGCTCGTTGTCCTCGCTCGTCGACCTCCCAGGGCGCTGGGGGGATGGCCTACGCGCGGTGCTTGGCCCGGCGAAGAGCTGGATCTCGGCGACTCCGTTTCTTCCTCCCCGCTTTCTCAAGCGGTCTGGAAGGAATACCCTCGAAGGCCAAGTGCAGGCCGAGCTCCGAAGTCGGGGTCTTCCCGAAGCCACCTCGATTCAGAGCTTCACACGGGACGAAGTTCTGGCGGCGCGATTCCGCCACTTCGAGCGAGAACGGCGCCGTGGGGGGGATAAGAGCAAGACCGGGTACTGGTTCGGCTTGAAAGTGAGCTTCGACGAGCCTGTCTGCGGGCCGCTCTGCCTCGGGTATGCAAGTCACTACGGGATGGGGCGGCTTCGCACCATTCGGGACTCGCTCGAGTCGTGATCAGCTTCGCTTCGTCAGCACCGTCGAGCACGCAGGGTCCTGGCAGTCGATTCTCCAGTAGAGCCTCGGTGGGCCGAGTTTCGAGGACGACGACAGGCCGGTGAGCGGGGTTTCAGGGCTTCGTCGACAGGATCGAGGGCGCAACCCCTCACCTTGCCCTGCGGCCTGAGGAGCCGCTTGCGGACAAAGAGTCGCGCCGCCCCCTGGGTCAACGCTGGTCTGGATTCGTTTCCTCGCTCGGCCCGCCACCTGTGAAAGTTTTTGACAGTCCTCCGTGCTTTTCTTCCTTCGATTCGATGGAGGAACGATGAGCGATTCGGAGGGTCTGCTTCTCATTCCCGCTCGCATGCTCAACGAGCACGTCTACTGCCCGCGGCTCGCGTACCTCGAGTGGGTGCAGGGCGAATGGGCCGATTCGGCGGATACCGAGGAGGGGCGCCGGCGGCATCGCAGGGTGGACCGTGAGGGTGGGGCATTGCCCGATCCCGGGGCCGCCGAGACAGCGGAGAGAATCCATGCCCGATCCGTGACGCTCTCCTCGGATCGCCTCGGCCTGGTCGCGAAGATCGATCTGGTCGAAGGCGACGGGGACGGAGGAGTGGCGCCCGTCGACTACAAGCGCGGAAAGCGGCCGCACGTCGCGCGTGGCGTTTACGACCCGGAGCGGGTGCAGATTTGCGCTCAGGGGCTCCTCCTGCGGGAGCACGGCTATCGCTGCGAACGCGGCTACATCTACTACGTGGCGTCGAAGGAGCGCGTGCCCGTGGATCTCGACGCGGAGCTCGTGGAGCAGACCCTGATGGCCGCGCGCGAGCTCGCGGAGAGCGTGCGCAAGGAGGTCATCCCTGCGCCGCTGGTGGGGAGCCCGAAGTGTCCACGCTGTTCGCTGGTGGGGATCTGCCTTCCCGACGAAACGCAGTACCTGCGCGACGGGCGAACGCCGCCGCGCCCGCTCGCGGTCGTCCGGACGGAGGCTTTTCCCGCCTATGTCCAGGCTCGCAGGGCGAAGGTGAGCCTGGACGGGGAGCGCCTCGAGGTCGAGATCGAGGATTCCGACAGGAGCCACCTGCGCCTCGACGAGGTCTCGCAGCTGGTACTCCAGGGGAACGTCTACCTGACGACGCCGGCCCTGCACGAGCTGATGCGCCGGGAGATTCCCGTCGTCTGGACGAGCTTCGGTGGATGGTTCCTGGGCTACACCGCGGGGCTCGGACACAAGAACGTGGAGCTTCGGGCCGCGCAGTACCGAGTGAGCTTCGATCCGGGGCTCTGTCTCGAGCTCGCCCGTGGATGGGTCAGGGCGAAGATCGCGAACCAGAGGACGCTTCTGCGTCGCAACTGGCGCGGAGGCGAGCCGCCCGACGAGGCTCTCGCGCGAATGGCGGAGTGCGGGCGCCGCGCCCAGGCCGCCGACTCCCTCGAAGTCCTTCTGGGTATCGAAGGGTTGGCGGCGGCGGCCTACTTCTTGAACTTCGGCGGAGTGCTGGCGAAACGGCCGGGCAAGGAGTGGGAGCTCGATTTCGAAGGCCGCAACCGGCGTCCGCCCCGGGACCCGGTCAACGCCCTCCTTTCGTTCGCCTACGCGCTGCTCGTGAGGACCTGGTCCGTGACGCTGGTTTCGGTGGGTTTCGATCCCTACCGCGGCTTCTTCCATCAGCCCCGCTTCGGGCGGCCTGCGCTCGCGCTCGACATGATGGAGCCGTTCCGACCGTTGCTCGCCGACTCCACGGTGCTCCAGGTCGTGAACAATGGCGAGGTGCGCGCGAGCGACTTCGTGAGCGCCCGGGGGGCGGTGAGCCTGGAGGAGCGCGGGCGCAAGGCGCTCATCGCGGCCTACGAGCGCCGTCTCGATCAGGAGGTCACGCATCCGCTCTTCGGCTACAAGCTGAGCTATCGCCGCCTGGTCGAGCTCCAGGCGCGCCTGCTGGGCCGGTACCTGCTCGGGGAGCTCCAGGAGAATCCCAACTTCACGACCCGATGAGCGAGCATCTCTACGTCGTGATCTACGACATCCGCCATCCCAAGCGCTGGCGACGGATCTTCCGGACGATGCACGGCTTCGGCGAGTGGCTTCAGCTCTCGGCCTTCCAGTGCCGGCTGTCCGCCCGCCGCCGCGAGCAGATGCTCGGCCGCCTGGAGAGTATGATCGACGCGGGCGAGGACCACGTCCTCTGCCTCGATCTGGGCCCGGCGGAGAGCATCAAGCCACAAGTCACGAGCTTGGGGCTTCCCTTCCGGCCCGTCGACGCGGGGCCGCGAATCCTGTGATCGCTGCCGGATCGAGTCGCGAGCGCTCGAGTGGCCCGTCTGTATACGGCCAGCGCTCGCGAGGTCGCATCTCCTTGAAAACCGAAACAGTTGGAAGCGAGAAAGTCGACGAGCTGCACCGCGGCGAGTGCAGTCGCCGGCCCCGCGATCCTCAGCGCTCGAAAACCACGTGGCAACCCCTTTCGACCAAGCAACTTGGAGCAGCCACTGTCATCCGAGGCGCGAAGCCTCGGCCCCATTGAAGCGT
>JACTMI010000005.1 GCA_014584695.1 Acidobacteriota bacterium | reverse complement strand
CCGGCGGGGATGAAGCGGAGTCGACGGCCCATGCTGCCCAGAGACGCCAAAGCAAGCTCCCAGCTCGCACCCCGATCCAGGAAATCTCCTGCGAATCGGGTGGCACTTCGGACCGGACAGCACTTCGATTCGGCACTTCGAGGCGGCTCAGCGCGCGAGCGCGGCGAGCACGGCTTCGAGGCGGGCGCGCTCGGCCGGGTCGGCCTCGCGGCGGTGGGCTTCGCGGAAGGCGCGCGCGGCGCCGCCAGTGTCGTCGAGGGCCTCGAGGTAGATCGCCCCCAAGGTCTTCCACAGGTCGCCCCGCTCCGGGGCCAGGCGCAGCAGGCTCTCGTAGAAGATCGCCGCCTCGGCGGCGCGGCCCAGGGCAAAGCTCGCGCGGGCAGCGTTTTCGAGCGGTACCGGGTCGGTCGGCGCACGGCGCGCGGCCTGGCGGAAATCGCCGAGCGCGCCCTCCAGCCGGCCGGCCTCGGCGAGCGCCACGCCGCGCTCGAGGTAGGCCTCCGGGGTGTGGGCCCCCGCGCCGATCGCGGCGTCGAGCACAGCCATCGCCTCTCCACCGCGGCCCCGCCCGCGCAGCAGTCGAGCCAGCCGCGCCGCCGCCTCGCCCAGGCTCGGGTCGAGCACCAGCGCGCGGCGCAACTCCCGTTCGGCCGCCTCGAATCGGCCGAGCTCCGCGAGGCAGACGCCGAGGTTGACCGGCGGCACGGCAGAGAGCTCGTTCTCTCGGCTGGCGCGCTCGAACAGCGGCAGCGCTTCGCCGAAGCGTCCGGCGTCGCGCAGGCACTCGCCGGCCAAGGTCAGCGCCGGAAAGTTGCGCGGATCGGCGGCGACGATCCGCTGCAGGTCGCGCAGCGCACCCACGCAGTCGCCCCGCTGCACGCGCCCCGCCGCCGCCTGCAGGTCGCGCGCGATCTCCAGCCGCTCCCGCGGGTCGGGCAGGCTCGCGTCGATCGCGCCCCCGCCGCCGCCGCCGAGGTAGCCGAGGCTCGCCAGCTGTCGCCGCTGCTCCGGGTCCAGCGGATCGGCGGGCGGCGCCGCGCGCTCAGGCGCCTCGCCGGCAGCCGCCAGCAGCCGGCGCAGCCGCTCGGACCAGAGCCGCAGGAGCGCCGGCTCCTCCCCGGCCAGGTCCCGCGACTCGCCCCCCGGCAGATCGATCCGGTAGAGCGACGGCCGCGGCGCGTCGAGCAGCAGCGCGCGGCCGTCCGACAGAGCGCGCAGCGGGTACCACTTGTAGGCGTAGAAGGGGAGGAAGCTCTCCGCGTAGGCCACGCGATCGCAGGCGCCGCCGAGCGGCAGCAGCGGCCGCCCGTCGAGGTCCGCCGGAATCGGCGCGCCGGCGAGCGCGAGCAGCGTCGGCGCCAGATCGGCCGTCCGCGTCAGGCAGCGCTCGACCGCGCCCGCGGGCACACCCGGCCCGGCGAGGATCAGCGGCACCCGGCGCGCCGCCTCGTGGAGCAGAAGACCATGGGTCGCCTCGCCATGCTCGCCCAGCATCTCGCCGTGATCGCCGACCACCGCGATCACGGTCCGCTCGGGCAACCGGGAGAGCAGCTCCCCCACCTGCTCGTCGACGAAGGCGATCTCGCCGTCGTAGAGGCGATCCACGCCCCCGCCGCTCGCCGCGAAGCGGGTCGGCGGGCGATACTCCTCGTGCGGGTCGTAGTAGTGCACCCAGAGGAAAAAGGGCTCGGTGAGGCCCTCGAGAGTGGCGAGCGCCGCGGCCGTCGCCGCATCCGCCGTCCGCTCCGCCACCATCGTCCCCTGCGCGTAGCCCGCGCCGAGGTCGTCGTCGTAGCGGCGGAACCCCTGATCCAGGCCGTGCCGGCGCGCCAGCACGATCGCCGAGACCACCGCGGCAGTGTCGTAGCCCGCCGCGCCGAGGCTCTCGGCCAGCGTCTCGAACCGGTCGGCCAGGCGGAAGATGCCGTTGTCGCGCACGCCGTGCCGGGGCGGGAAGAGCCCGGTCAGGATCGTGGCGTGTGCCGGCAGGGTCACCGGCGCCGAGGTGTCGCAGCGGGCAAAGCGGGTCCCGCGCCGCGCCAACGCGTCGAGATGGGGGGTCCGCGCCGCCCCGTAGCCGTAAGAGCCGAGCCGGTCGGCGCGCGTGGTGTCCAGGGTGACCAGGACCAGGTTCGGCCGCGCTTCGGCCGGAGGGCTCCCGACGGACCCGGCGACCGGGCTCGCCGCCAGCGCCAGCGCGAGCGGGACGAGGGCGATCCAGCGCGGCGCTGGCGGGGGGGTCACGACGGAGGAGTCTACCGTTCGTCCCAATGGAGCATCCATTCACCCCTCGAAAAGACCGAGTCACCCCTTGACAGGGATTCCGGGTCGTGCCTATCGTCCACCAGCTTCTCCCAGAGCCTCACTCCAGCCGTCTCGGCCGGACCTGCCTTCCGACTCCCGCACGCTTCCCGGGTGTAGCGAGCCGCGGTGTGGCCAGACGAAAAGCCGAGCCCGCTTGCGCTTTTCCGCGGACCGATCCGCGAGATACCCAGAGGAGGCAGAGACCATGAGGAACCCGTTCGTGAAAGCGGCGCTCAAGCTGAGCTTAGCGCTCGCCGGTCTGGGGCTGGTGGGCCCCGCCGGCGCCCAAGTCGCCCTCGAGCGCGGCAGCGATCTCCACGCGCTGACTTTCGAGAGCTCGCGGCTGACCACCGCCCCCGACATCGTCCCGCTCGACGAGGCCCGAGACATGGTCGCGCTCGAGGCCGACCTGGCGTTCCTCGACTTCGCGCGGACGCAGGGCGGCAATTGGACGGCGTACGTCGACCGCCGCACCGGCCTGGTCGAGTACTTCGAGGGCTCCGGGCTCGCCTGGGTTCCCGGCCAGGGCAACGAGCTGCCCGTCGATGCTCTCGTCACCTCCCCCGGCGCCGCGCCCGGAGTCGATCTCGCGGTCCTCGATCGCAACGCGCTGGAGCTCGCGCGGGTCACGGCGCCGATGTTCGGCGTCGACGCCGCCGCCCTGCGTTTGAACGCCGGCCGCTCCGGCAGCCCGGCCCCACACGTCTGGTTCGTCGACTACGACGTGCTGCTCGACGGCGTGCCGATCGAAGGGGCGCGCGTCGTCTTCACGGTCAACAACGGCAATCTGGTCGCGGTCGGCAGCGAGAACCTGCCGGCGGCGGGCACCCGCTCGCCGCGTGTCCGCGTCGATCTCTTCGCGGCGCGCAAGGTGGTGAGCGACCACGTCGGCGGCCTGCTGCCGGGCGACCAGTGGATCGACGCCGGCTCCTATCACCTGCTGCCCGCCAACCGGATCGATCTGCGGCACGACGGTGGCTTCGAGCCGGGCCGCGGCCGCGACGTCGCCGGCGTCTGGCAGTTCGTCTTCCATCGCCCCGGCGAGCTCGGCACCTTCCGCGCGCGGGTCGACGTCGAGACCGGCGAGCTGCACGACTTCCTGGACCTGAACGAGTACGGCTCGGTCACCGGCGGCGTCTACGCGGGCGACCGGCCAGCGGCCGAAATCGTCCGCCCGCTGCCCTTCGCCAACGTCGCCACCGGCGTCTACGCGAACTCCGCCGGCATCTTCTCGGGCACCACCGGCACCACGACGCTCACCGGCCAATACATCCGCGTGGTCGACAGCTGTGGCTCGATCTCGAAGGCCGCCGACGGCGCGGGCGTGATCGCCATGGGCACCTCCGGCGGCACCGACTGCACCACCCCGGGCACCGGCGGCGCCGGCAACACCCACGCCGCGCGCACCCAGTACTACGCCCTCAACCGGGCCAAGGAGGCGGCGCGAGGCTGGTTGCCGTCCAACAGCTGGATCAACGCCCAGCTGCGCGCCAACACCAACCTGAACCAGGTCTGCAACGCCTATTGGAACGGCTCGACGGTGAACTTCTTCCGCTCGGGCAGCGGCTGCGCCAACACCGGCGAGCTGCCGGGGGTCTCGCTCCACGAGTACGGCCACGGCCTCGACTCGAACGACGGCTCCGGCTCCTCGCCCGACAACGGCACCGGCGAGACCTACGGCGACTGGACGGCGGCGCTGGCGACCCACAACAGCTGCGTCGGCAACGGCTTCCTGTCTTCGAACTGCGGCGGCTACGGCAACGCCTGCACGAGTTGCACCGGCGTGCGCGACATCGACTGGGCCAAGCACAGCCGCAACACGCCCTCGACGGTCGCGAACTTCACCCAGACGACCTGTCCGCAGCCCTCGGCGAACAACCCGAACTACGTCGGCCCGTGCGGCAAGGACGCGATCGCGCGCAGCCAGACGGCCAAGAAGCGCGAGGGGCACTGCGAGTCCTACGTCTCCTCGGAGGCGCTCTGGGACCTGGTCGCCCGGGATCTCGCCAACCCCGGTTCCGGCGCCGCCTGGACGGTCGCCGACCGCCTCTGGTACCTGTCGCGCTCGACCGCCACGGCGGCCTTCAGCTGCAACGTCTCGGGCACGACCTGGACCTCGAGCGGCTGCGCCACCGGCAGCCTCTTCCGGGTCTTCCGCACCGTCGACGACGACAACGGCAACCTGGCCGACGGCACGCCGCACGGCGGCGCCATCGCGGCGGCATTCAACCGCCACGGCATCGCCTGCACCACCGACGCCGGCTGGAACACCACCTTCGCCGCGGTCACGCCGCCGGCCGTCCCCAGCCTCACCGCCACCGCGGGCGACAACTCGGTCGCCCTGTCGTGGAGCGGCTCCTCGGGCGTCTACGACGTCTACCGCAACGAAATGGGCTGCAATGCCGGCTTCACCAAGGTGGTCAACGACCGGACGACGACCTCCTACACCGACGCCGCCGTCGCCAACGGCGTCACCTACTACTACCAGGTCGTGGCGCAGCCGTCGGGCAACGAGGCCGCGGCCTCGGCGCCGTCGACCTGCCGCTCGGTGACGCCGACGGCCGGCAGCGGTTGCACGCCGCCCGCGGCGCCGACCGGCGTTTCGGCTTCGGCCGCCTCACAGACCGCGATCAACGTCTCGTGGAGCGCCGCCGCCGGGGCGACTTCGTACAAGATCTTCCGCTCGACCACCAGCGGCAGCGGCTACACCCAAGTCGGCACCTCGACGACGACCTCGTTCGCCGACAGCGGGCTCACCTGCAACACCACCTACTACTACGTCGTCCGCTCCTCGAACGGCAGCTGCGATTCGGGCAACTCGGCGCAGGCCTCCGCCGTCACCCAGGCCTGCTCGGGCGGCGGCAGCGTGCTCGCCAATGGTGTGCCGGTGACCGGCATCTCGGGCGCCGCCGCGAGCCAGCAGTTCTGGACCATGGACGTCCCCTCGGGCGCCTCCAACCTGGTCTTCCAGATCTCGGGCGGCACCGGCGACGCCGACCTGTACGTCCGCTTCGGCTCGCCGCCGACGACGACGACGTACAACTGCCGGCCCTACCTGTCCGGCAACAACGAGACCTGCACCTTCGCCTCACCCTCGGTCGGCACCTACCACGTCATGCTGCGTGGCTACAGCGCCTACTCGGGCGTGACGCTGGTCGGCAGCTACTCGACCGCACCGGCGTGCAACAACATCTCCGACGTCGAGCCGAACAACACCCGCTCGGCGCCGCAGTCGATCAGCGGCGCCTGCAATCAGATCGCGGGCACCTTCACCAACGACGCGAGCACCCGTGACGACTACTTCGCCGTCAGCGTCCCGGCCGGACGGACGGTGACCGGACTGCTGAACGGCCTCTCGGTCGACTACGACCTCTATCTCTACAACTCGGTGTCGGGCTCGGCGGTCGCGCAGTCGACCAACGGCGGCACCACGGCCGATCAGGCGTCGTGGACGAACTCGGGCGCGAGCGCGGTGACGGTCTACGTCCGCGTCTACCAGTACTCGACCACCAAGACGACCTACCAGTTGAAGGTCAGCTACTGACTTTCCGCCGGGCTCCTTCGGGGCTCGGTGATCCGTTGGCCCCCGGGGCGCGCCCCCGGGGGCTTTTTCTTGCTCGCCGGCCGACGGCGAGGCTCGGGTAGAGTCGCGCGGCACCCCGGATTCGACCGATGGCTCTCCCTCCCCCACCTCGCTCCGCACGCCGTCGGCTTCGCCCCGCGCTGGCGCTGGCAGCGGCGCTGCTCGGGCTCCACGGCGCGATGCCTGCCGCGGCGACCGCTCCCCCCACGGGCGCCATCGTCTCGGGCGAAGCGGCAGCGACCGCCGCCGGGCTGGCCATCCTCGCCGGCGGCGGCAACGCCGTCGACGCCGCCGTGGCGACCGCGCTCGTGCTGGCGGTGGTCCACCCGGAAGCGGGCAACCTGGGCGGCGGCGGCTTCGCGGTGGTGCGGGTGAACGACGAGCTCGCCGCGCTCGATTTCCGGGAGTGCGCGCCGGCGGCGGCGAGGCCGGACATGTACCTCGACGCGGGGGGCGAGCCGGTGCCACGGGCCTCGCTCGACGGGCCGCTCGCCGCGGCGGTGCCGGGCTCGCCGGCGGGCCTCCACGAGCTGCACCGGCGCTTCGGCCGCCTCCCCTGGGCGCGCGTGGTCGAGCCGGCGCTCGCGCTCGCTCGCGACGGTTTCGAGGTCTCGATTCGCACCGCGCGCCAGCTCGCGCTCGAGCGGGACCGTCTGGCCCGCTTTCCCGATTCGGCGGCGCTCTGGCTGCCCGACGGGCTGCCGCGCGGCGCTGGTGAGCGGCTCGTCCTGCCCGCGCTGGCGCGGACCCTCACCGCTTACCGCGACCAGGGTCCCACCGGCATTACGTCCGGGCCGGTCGCCGCGGCGATCGAGGCCGCCAGCCGGCGCCATGGCGGCGTCCTGACGGCAGCCGACCTCGCCGCCTACCGGCCAGTCTGGCGGACGCCCTTGCGCTTCGAGCGCCGCGGCTGGCAGGTCGCCACCATGCCGCTCCCCTCCTCGGGCGGCGTGCTGGTCGGCCAGATGAGTCACCTGCTGGACCGGCTGGGCTGGCGCGAGCTGCCACGCGGCGGCGCCGAACGCGCCCACCTGCTCGCCGAGGCGGCGCGGCGGGCTTACGCCGATCGCTTCCGGCTGGCTGATCCCGCGACCACCGAGGTGACGGCGGAGGAGCTGCTCGCCGCTGCCTGGCTGGCCCGGCGCGCCGGGGAGATCTCGCGCGCTCACGCGAGCCCCTCGGCGGGCGTCTCACCCCATCCCGCCGAGCCGCCGTCCTCGGAGCCGGCCGAGACCACGCACCTCTCGGTGATCGACGGCGAAGGCAACCTGGTGGCGCTCTCGACCACGCTCAACGAGATCTTCGGCGGCGCCTTCTGGGTTGCCGAAGCCGGGTTCTTCCTCAACGACGAGATGGACGATTTCGCGACCGCGCCGGGGCGGCCCAACAGCTTCGGCCTGGTACAGGGCGCGGCGAACGCGGTGGCGCCCGGCAGGCGGCCGCTCTCTTCGATGGCGCCGCTGCTGGCGTGGCGCGGCGCCGAAGCGCTCGCGATCGGCGGGCGCGGCGGCAGCCGGATCCCGACCGGCGTGCTGCAGGCGCTGCTGAGCTTCTGGGAGGGCGACCGCGCGCAGGCGGCGGTGACGCGGCCGCGCCTCCACCACCAGTGGCTGCCCGACCGGCTCGAGGCCGAGCCCGGGGCGCTCTCGGCGTCGGATCTCGCCGAGCTGGCGCGGCGCGGGCACACGGTGGTCGAGCCCCGGAGCTTCGCGCGAATCAGCCTGGTGGCGCGCCGCGCCGACGGCACCTTCGACCTCGGCGCCGATCCGCGCGGTCCGGAAGCCGGCGCCGTGCTCGTGTCTCCACTCCGGCCCCCGGGTCCCGCCGACGGCTCGCGGTAGCATTCCGCCCTCGACTCCGGAGGACCTCGCCATGCGCCCGCCCACTCGCGCCCTGTCGCTCGCCGCCCCGCTGCTCATCGCCGCGTTGCTCACCGGCTGCCAGCCCGCGCCGGCACCGGCCCCCGAGATCGTCACCCCGGTCCGGGTCGAGAGCCCCGGGCTGGGGGTCGTGTTCACCGACCTGCCCGAGGGGTTCCGTCTCGTCCGCAACGAAGGTGAAGAGCTCGAGCTCGAAGCGACCTCGAACCGGATCGAGGCGCCGGTGACCGTCGCCGCCGGTCCGCGCCAGAGCTCGTCGATCAACCTGGTCGAGCAAGCCAAGACGTTCCAGAACGAGGCGCTGGCGGCCGGCGAGACCTTCTTCGGCGGCAACGAGCTGGTCACCCCCTACGGTTCGGCCTACGCCGTTCGCGCCAGCGCCGACGGCGGTGCCGCCGAGGAGCGGCGGATCCTGATGCTCCACCCCGGCGATCCCGACCGTCTGCTCACGATTGCCGTCCGCTACCCGGCGGGTGGCGGCGAAGTCGCCCGCGCCCGCCTCCAACAGCTGCTCGAGCTGGTCGCGAACCTGGAGCCGATGGCTCCGCGGTGACCACCTTGCGGCCCGATCTTCGGGCCCGGGAGACTCACTCGCCGGCCGCGGGCGGCACCCGGTAGACCATGGCGTTGGCGTTCATGCCGGCGCCCACCGAGGCGAAGACGAGCAGGTCGCCCGGAGCGACCGCGTGGCCCTCGATCTCGCCGCGCTCGAGCAGATCGAGCAGCGTCGGAATCGTCGCGACCGAGCTGTTGCCGAGCCAGGAGATGCTCATCGGCACCAGCCGCTCGATCTCCGCCGCGGTGACCCCGCCGCGGCCGCTCAGCTCGAAGAGCCGGCGGACGATCGCCTCGTCCATCTTCGCGTTGGCCTGGTGAATGAGGATCTTGCTGACGTCGGCGAGGGTCGCGCCGGCGCGCTCCAGGGCGCGCAGGACCACCTCGGGCACCACTTGGCAGGCGTACTTGTAGAGCTTGCGCCCCTCCATCTTGAGGAACAGCTCGCGCCCGGCGCGCCCGCGATCGTGCGACTCGCCCATCCAGAGCAGCCGCGCATGGTGGCGGGTGTCCGAACGCGTCGCCGAGGCGAGGATCCCGACTGGCGCGGCGCCGTTGCCGGCGCGCGCCTCGAGCAGCGTCGCGCCCGCGCCGTCGGCGTAGATCATGCCGTCGCGGTCGTGCGGGTCGGAGATGCGGGAGAGCGTCTCGGCACCGATCACCAGCGCGCGCCGCGCCTCGCCGAGACGGATCGCGTCGTGGGCGAGCAGCACTCCCTGCAGCCAGCCCGGGCAGCCGAAAGCGAGGTCGAAGGCCACCGACCAGGGGTTCTCGATGGCGAGCCCGTGCTTGACGCGTGCCGCCAGGCTGGGCACGAAGTCGGAGCGGCGGTTGTCGGCCGCGACGTCGCCGAAGTTGTGGGCGACGATCAGCAGGTCGAGGCTCTCGGGGTCGGTGCCCGCGCGCTCGAGCGCCGCGCGCGCGGCGGCGAGCGCGATATCCGAAGTGACCTGGTCGTCCTCGACGTAGCGGCGCTCGCGAATGCCCGTGATCGCCTCGAGCTGCGCCACGATCTCCTGGTTCGACTTCGCGAACGGCCGGCCGGCGCCATCGAGCAGCTGCCCGTCGAGAAAGGCCGCGTTCGGCACCACCCGCGTCGGCAGGTAGCTGGCGCTGGCGGCGATGACCGTGCGGGGCGACGATGGGCTCATCGGGCTGTTCACCGGGCGACTCACGAGCCCCCATTCTCGCCCGCCGCCGCGCCGCCCCGTGTCAGGAATCGGTCAGAAGCTCGCCGCCCGCTCCGGCGCGCGGTCACGGAACTGCAGGTCGTGGAGCTTGCGGTAGAGGCCACCTAGAGCGAGCAACTCGCGGTGGGTGCCCTGCTCGGCCAGCCGCCCCTTGTGCAGGACCAGGATCCGGTCGGCGCGCTGGACGGTCGACAGGCGGTGGGCGATGACCAGGTTGGTCCGCCCCTCGAGCAGGCGGTCGAGCGCCGCCTGGATCCGCCGCTCGGTCTCGGTGTCGACCGACGCGGTGGCCTCGTCGAGCACCAGGATCGGCGGGTCGTAGGCGAGCGCACGGGCGAAGGCGAGCAGCTGCTTCTGTCCTACCGAGAGGCCGGCGCCGCGCTCCTCGATGCGCGCCGCGAAGCCGCCGGGCAGGCGCTCGACGAACTCGAGCGCCTGCGCGTCCTCGGCGGCCCGCCGCAGCTGCTCGTCGGTGATCGCGGCCTCGCCGAGCCGGAGGTTCGAGGCGACGTCGCCGGCGAACAGGAAGACGTCCTGGAGGACCAGACCGGTCGCCGCGCGCAGCGCCGGCAGGTCCCAGCGCCGGACATCGACGCCGTCCACGCGCACTTCGCCCGCTTCGACGTCGTAGAAGCGCAGGATCAGGTTCGCCAGCGTCGACTTGCCGGCGCCGGTCGCGCCCACCACCGCCACGGTCTCGCCCGGGGCGACGCGGAACGAGACGCCCCGCAGCACCGGCACCCCCGGCCGGTAGGAGAAGTCGACGCCAGCGAACTCGATCTCACCCCGCACGCGCTCCGGGCGGTGCCCCCGCGCCGGGCTGGTGATGCCGGGCGCGCGGTCGAGCAGCAGGAAGATCCGCTCGGAGGAGGCCATCGCCTGCTGCAGCACGTTGTACTTCTCCGACAGGTCGGCGAGCGGCTGGTAAAAGCGCTGCGCGTACTGGAGGAAGGCGACCAAGGCGCCGATCGACACCGCGCCAGCGACCGCCTGGGCGCCGCCGTAGGCGAGCACGATCGCCACGCCCAGCGCGGTCAGGATCTCGACCCCGGGGAAATAGACCGCGTAGTAGAAGATGCCGCGCACGTTGGCGTCGCGGTGCCGGGCGTTGATGGCGCCGAACTCGGCGAGCGCCGCCCGCTCCCTGCCGAACAGCTGCACCACCGACATCCCCGACAGGTGTTCCTGCAGGAAGGCGTTGAGGCTGGCGATCGCCGTCCGCACCTCGCGAAAACTCTCGCGCGCCCGGCTCTTGAACCAGATGGTGAGCGCGGCGAGCAGCGGCAGGATCGAGAAGGTCGCCAGCGCCAACCGGTAGTCGAGCGTCACCAGCACCGCGGCGATGCCACCCAGGAGCAGCAGATCCCCGACGATCGACACGATACCGGCGGTGAACAATTCGTTGAGGGCGTCGACGTCGGTGGTGACGCGCGTCACCAGCCGCCCCACCGGCGTGGCGTCGAACTCGGACAGATCGAGCTTCTGGAGGTGGGCGAACAGGTCGCGCCGCAGATCGGCCAGGACCCGCTGGCCCATGGCCTGGAGCACGTAGCCCTGGAGCCAGAGGATCCCGAAAGTCACCGCCAGCACCCCGGCCCAGAGCGCCCCGATCCAGGCCAGTCCCTCGCTGGCGGTGGGCGCGAGCCCGGCGGCGGCCAGCCGGCGCGCCACGACCTCCGACAGCCCCGACGGCGGTGACGCCACTTCCACCGCCGGGGCGAGGAAGAGGTCGAATGCGACCGCGGTGGCGGCCGGGCCAAAGAGCTGGCCGGCCGACGACAGCACCATCAGGCCGAGCGCGGCGAGCGCCAGCAGCGCGTGCGGCCGCAGGTAGCCGAGCAGGCGCCGCATCAGGCGGCCGTCGTAGGCGCGCCCGAGCTGCTCTTCGACGCGGGGATCGGAGGCGGCGCTCATGAGGCGCCGCAGAGCGTACCCGAGCCCGCCGCGCGCGGGAACCGCGCGGCGCAGTCGCCGCGGGGCGCGCTCGGGAGCGGCCCGCTTCCTGGCGCCTCCAGGGGCTTTTGTGTACACTCGCCGCTGACAAAACTTGTCCGAACAGCGGAGGAGCGCCATGCCGCCCACCTTGAACGCCCTGCTCAAGACCATGGTCGAGCAGGGGGGATCGGATCTTCACCTGACGACCAACTCGCCGCCCCAGATCCGGGTCGACGGCGTGCTCAAGGCGCTCAACCACCCGCCGCTGACGCCGACCGAGACCAAACAGCTCTCCTACTCGATCCTCACCGACAACCAGAAGCACCGGCTCGAGGAGGACCTCGAGCTCGACTTCTCGTTCGGCATCAAGGGTCTCGCGCGCTTCCGCGCCAACGTTTTCCACCAGCGCGGCGCCATCGCCGCGGCGTTCCGGACGATTCCGTACGAGATCCGCAGCTTCCGCGAGCTCGGGCTGCCGCCGGTGGTCGAGAAGATCTGCGAGAAGCCGCGCGGCCTGGTCCTGGTTACCGGCCCGACCGGGTCCGGCAAGTCGACCACCCTCGCCGCCATGCTCGACAAGGTCAACCGCGAGCGGGCCGAGCACATCGTCACCATCGAGGACCCGGTCGAGTATCTGCACAGCCACAAGAAGTGCATCGTCAACCAGCGCGAGCTCCACGCCGATACCCACAGTTTCGCCAACGCGCTGCGTTCCTGCCTGCGGCAGGATCCCGACGTCGTGCTGATCGGCGAGATGCGCGACTTCGAGACGGTCGAGTCGGCGCTGCGCATCGCCGAGACCGGCCACTTGACCTTCGCGACGCTGCACACCAACTCCGCCGCCCAGACGATCAACCGGATCGTCGACATCTTCCCGGCGCACCAGCAGTCGCAGATCCGCGTCCAGCTCTCCTTCGTGCTGGAAGGCATCCTCTGCCAGTCGCTGCTGCCCCGCGCCTCCGGCAAGGGCAGGGCGCTGGCGATGGAGATCCTGGTGCCCAACTCCGCGATCCGGAACCTGATCCGCGAGGACAAGGTCCACCAGATCTACGGCATGATGCAGACCGGCCAGGCGAAGTACGGGATGCAGACTTTCAATCAATCGCTCGCGTCGCTCTATTTCAAGCGGATGATCACCATGCAGACGGCGCTCGCGCGTTCGTCCTACCCGGACGAGCTGCAGGAGATCATCTCGCGCGGTCCCACTTCGCTGAACCCCAACCTGGTCGAGGGCCAAGGCGCCGCCACGGCCCCGAGGAGCTGATCCGATGCCCAGCTTCGTGTGGAAAGGCAAGAACCGCTTCGGCGCGTTCCAGGAAGGCGTCCTGATCGCGGACTCCCGCGATGCCGCGGTGGCCACCCTGCGCCGGCAGAACGTTCAGGTGACCTCGGTCAAGGAGAAGGGGCGGGAGATCCGTCTGCTGCCCAAGTTCCCGCGCAAGGTGGGCTCCAAGCGGGTGGCGATCTTCACGCGCCAGTTCTCGGTGATGCTCGACGCCGGCCTGCCGCTGGTGCAGTGCCTCGAGATTCTCGGTGAGCAGGAGGAAGACCGCAATTTCCGGGAGATCATCCAGAACGTGCGCACCGACGTCGAGGCGGGCTCCTCGCTCGCCGACGCGATGAAGAAGCACCCGCGCGCGTTCAACAACCTGTTCGTCTCCATGATCGCCGCCGGCGAGGCCGGCGGCATCCTCGACATCATCCTGCAGCGCCTGGCGACCTACATCGAAAAGGTGGTCAAGCTCAACAGCCAGGTCCGCTCGGCGCTGATCTATCCGGTGACGGTGATCGTGATCGCCGCCGGCGTGGTGGCGCTGATCCTGTGGAAGGTGATCCCGGTCTTCGCCCAGATGTTCGCCGGCCTGGGCGGAGAGCTGCCGTTCCTGACCCGGGTGGTGGTGGCGGCCAGCAACTTCATGGGCCGCTACATCGTCTGGATCGCGATCGGCATCGTCCTCGCCTACATGGCCGTGCAGCGCTGGTACAAGACCGAACGCGGCCGCCGCGTGATCGACAGCCTGACGCTCAAGATCCCGGTGATCGGCATGTTGCTGCGCAAGATCGCGGTGGCGCGCTTCTGCCGCACGCTCTCGACCCTCACCAGCTCCGGCGTGCCGATCCTCGATGGCCTCGAGATCACCGCCAAGACCTCGGGCAACGCGGTGATCGAGGACGCCGTCATGGTCGTGCGCAAGGCGGTGGAGGAAGGCAAGACGCTCTCCGCACCGCTCGCCGAAACCAAGGTCTTCCCGCCCATGGTGGTGCAGATGATCAACGTCGGCGAGCAGACCGGCGCCCTCGATCAGATGCTGTCGAAGATCGCCGACTTCTACGAGGAAGAGGTCGACACCGCCGTCGCCGGCTTGATGAAGCTGATCGAGCCCCTGATGATCGTGCTCCTGGGCGGCATCATCGGCACCATCGTCACGGCGATGTACCTGCCGATGTACTCGATCCTGACCAAGATCGGCTGATCGGGAGGGCGGCGACGAGCGACGCGACCTTCGGCCGCGCGCCGGCGGACGGGGGGCCGGGCAGGACGCCGGCCCGCCGGTCGCGCAGCGCCCGCCCGGCCGGCGCCGAGCCGGAGCGGTTGGCGGCCTACCTGCGCTGGCTGATCGCCATCCGCTTGGTGGTGATCTCGAGCGTCGTCCTGCCCTACTTCCTGCTCCGGATCTCGAGCGCCGAGCGCGAGCCGCCGACTTTCGATCTGCTGTTCCTGCTGGCCGGAGTCACCTACCTCGCCAGCCTCTTCTACATTTTCTTCCTGAGCGTCTGGCGGCATCGGCCGATCTGGCACGCCTACCTGCAGTTCGGCGGCGACCTGCTGCTGGTCACCGGGCTGGTCTACTTCTTCGGCGGCATCGGCAGCCCGTTCTCGATGCTCTACCTGGTCGTCATCATGGTGGCGGCGGCGCTGCTGCGTCACCGCACCGGCCTCGTGGTGGCGACCGCGGCCTATCTGCTCTACGCCTCTCTGCTGCTCGCGCTCGCCCGCGGGTGGATCCCCCAGGGTCCGGTCGCCCTCTCGGAGTCCGAAGTCGCGTGGCGCCTGCCGTACAACCTCGCGGTGCACTTCTTCGGCTTCTACGCGGTCGCCTTCCTGACCTCCTACCTCGCCGCGACGGTGACCCGCGCGGAGCGTGAGCTCGAGCAGCAGCGCGACACCATCGCCAACCTCGAGAGCCTCCACCGCGACGTGGTGCAGTCGATTTCGAGCGGCTTGATCGCGACCGACCTCGCCGGCCGCATCACCTCCGTCAATCGCGCCGCGCTCGACATCCTCGGCGCCACCGAGGCAGCGCTGCTGGGACGGCCGGTCGCCAGCTGCGGCCTGTTCGCGCCCGGGGAGTGGCGCGAGCAGGCGGAGCTGCTGGCCGACGGCCGCTCGGCGCGCACCGAGACGGAGATCGACCGCGGCGATCTGCGCCTGCCGGTCGGCTTCACCGTCTCCCGCCTCACCGACGCCTCGGGCACCGCCGCCGGCTGGATCGTGGTCTTCCAGGACCTGTCGCAGTGGCGGCAACTGCAGGAGGAGCTGCGGATCCGGGACCGGATGGCGGCGGCCGGTGAGCTGGCCGCCGGCATCGCCCACGAGGTCGGCAATCCGCTCGCCGCCATTTCCGGCTCGGTGCAGCTGCTGTCCTCGGCGCTGCCGGCGAACGAATCCCAGCGCCGCCTGCTCGACATCATCCTCAAGGAGAGCCAGCGCCTGGACCGGACGATCAAGGGCTTTCTCCGCTTCGCCCGGCCCAAGGAGCGCGCGGTCACCCGCTTCGACGTCGCGGCGCTGCTGGCCGAGAACATGGCCCTGCTGCGCCACAGCGAGGAGGCGACCGGCCGCCATCGCTTCGAGATCGACCTCAAGCCCTCCTCCGCGGCGCTGGTCGCGGATGCCGACCAGGTCAGCCAGATCTTCTGGAACCTGGCCCGCAACGCCCTGCGCGCGATGCCCGATGGCGGCACGTTGACCCTGCGCGGCCGGCTCGCGAGCGAGCACTACCGTCTCGAGGTCAGCGACACCGGTCACGGCATGACCGAGGACCAGCGCACCAAGCTGTTCCAGCCGTTCCAGTCGTTCTTCGACGGCGGCACGGGCATCGGCATGGCGATCGTCTACCGCATCGTCCAGGAGCACGGCGGTCGGCTCGCCGTGGACAGCCGGCCCGGCGCCGGCACGACCATCGCCGTCGAGCTGCCGCTGCTCCAGCCGGCGGCGGTCGCGGTCGGAGTCGAGGCCTGACATGGAGGGCCGGGTCTTGATCGTCGACGACGAGCAGAGCCTGGTCGAGTTCCTGTCCGTGCTCTGCGCCGGCGAGGGCCTGGAGGTCGCCACCGCGCGCTCGGTCGGCCAGGCTCGCGAGCGACTGGCCGAGACCACGCCGGACCTGGTGCTCTGCGACATGATGATGCCGGACGGCAACGGCCTCGACCTGCTGCGCGAGATCAAGGAGTCCTCCTCGCCGGCCTCGGTGGTGCTGATGACCGCCTACACCTCGACCAAGAGCGCCATCGAGGCGATGAAGCTGGGCGCCTACGACTACGTGCCGAAGCCCTTCGACGTCGAGGAGCTCAAGGCGGTCATCCACCGCGCGCTCGAGAAGAGCCGGCTCTACGAGGAGAACGTCTACCTCCGGCGCGAGCTCGAGCAGCGCTACGGCTTCGCCAACATGATCGGCCGCAGCCCGAGCATGCGGACGATCTTCTCGCTCGTCGAACGGGTGGCGCGCACGCCGTCCACGGTGCTGATTCACGGCGAGAGCGGCACCGGCAAGGAGCTGATCGCGCGCGCCATTCACTTCTCGAGCCCGCGCGCGGCGCAGCGCTTCCTGTCGATCAACTGCGGCGCGCTGCCCGAGAACCTGCTGGAGAGCGAGCTGTTCGGGCACGAGCGCGGCTCTTTCACCGGCGCCGTGCGCGACAAGAAAGGGCTCTTCCAGGAGGCCGACAAGGGCACGCTGTTCCTGGACGAGATCGGCGAGACGAGCGTCGGCATGCAGGTCAAGCTGCTGCGCGCGCTGCAGGAGAAGGTCGTACGGCGGGTCGGCGGCAACCTCGAGGAGCCGTTCGACGTGCGCATCATCGCCGCCACCAACCAGAACCTGGCCGAGAAGCTGGCGCGCGGGGAGTTCCGCGAGGACCTGTACTACCGCATCAACGTCATCCCGATCGAGCTGCCGCCGCTGCGCGAACGACGCGAGGACATTCCGCTGTTGGTCGGGCACTTTCTGCAGAAGTACTCGGAGCAGATGGGGGTGCCGCCGAAGCGGATCTCGGCCGAGGCGATGCGGATGCTCGAGAGCTACTCCTGGCCCGGCAACGTGCGCGAGCTCGAGAACCTGATCGAACGCGCTCTCGCGCTGTCGACCTCGGCGGTGGTCACCGCCGCGGACCTGCCGGCTTCCCTGGTCGCGGGCGGCGCGCAAGCCGACGCCGGCCTCACGCTGCCCGACGACGGTCTCGATCTCGAGGCCTACCTCGAGCGAATCCGCGCCGAGCTGATGCGCCAGGCGCTCGAGCGGACGGCCGGGGTGCAGACCCAGGCGGCCGAGCTGTTGCGCATGACGTTCCGCTCCTTCCGCTACTACGCGAAGAAGGCTGGGTTGACCGGCGGCGGCGATTGAGGGCCGGGACGGCCCACTCTCGTCCACTCCTGCCACCCCTTCCCACGATGCCGATCCGCGACCCCGAGACCGTGGCCCGCCAGCTCCGGCGCTACCTGCGCGACCAGGCCAAGAAGGCGCAGCGCCGGGGGGGGGGCGGCGGCGCGGGTCCCGCTTCCGGCTCCTCGCCGGCGCCGCCGGTCGAAGCCGCGGGCAGGCCGCCGCGCCGGCCGCGCCTTGCCGCGGAGGACTGGGACAGCGACGAGCTGGCGACGCTGCCCACCCGCGGCCGCCACGGCCCGCGGCGCGGCGAGTCGCTCGACAAGCTGGTCGAGCGACTGCGCGCCGAGAGCGCGGACGACGCCGCAGCGGCGGCCACGGACGAGCTGCTGACCGAGCCGGGGCTGGTGATCGCGATCACCCGCGGCCAGTGCGAGGTGGAAGTGGGCGGCGAGTTGCTCGTCTGCCACCTCCCCAAGGCGCTCACGCTGACCCAGCAGAGCACCCTCGCGGTGGGGGATCTGTTGCGCGTGGCGCGGCGCCCTGGCGGCGCGCTGGTGGCGGCCCAGATCCTGCCCCGTAGCAGCCGCCTCTCGCGTCCCGATCCCTTCCTGGCGCACCGGGAGCGAGTGGTGGCGGCCAACATCGACCTCGCGGTGGTCGTCGGCTCGCTGCGCCGCCCACCTCTGTCGACCGGTCTGCTCGACCGCTACCTGGTGGCGCTCGCCCACGGCGGCGTCGCCGCGGTGGTCGCGATCAACAAGGCCGACCTGGCGACCGAGCCTCGCGCGGAGGACCCGGAGCTCACCCAGCTCGCGCCCTACCGGGATCTCGACGTACCGATCGTCCTCTGCTCGGTCCCGACCGGGGAGGGGATCGAGGAGCTGCGCGGCCATCTCGCCGGGCGCAAGGCGGTGCTGGTCGGCCACAGCGGCGTCGGCAAGAGCTCGCTGCTCGCGGCGCTCGCCCCGGAGGTCGAGGTCCGCGTCGCCGAGGTCTCCACGGCGAGCCGCAAGGGGCGGCACACCACGACGCGGGCGCGCATCTACCGGCTGGGGGACGGCACCCGGATCATCGACACGCCGGGGATCCGCGAGTTCGGGCTCTGGCAGCTGGATGCACGCGAGCTCGCCGCCTATTTCGACGAGCTCACCGCCATCGCCCCGGCTTGCCACTTCTCCGACTGCACCCACTCGCACGAGCCGCGCTGCGCCGTGCGCGCGGCGGCCGAAGCGGGCGAGATCCCGGCCGAGCGCTACGCGACCTATCTGCGCATTCTCGCCTCGCTGCGCTCCGAGTAGGCAGCCCTTCCGCCGGGTCGTCGCCCGCCCGCTCGGCATCGCCCGCGGGCTCGGCGCTCGCCCGCGGTGCGCAGAGCGTTCTTCTGTCCCATTCCGAGCTCGCTGCGCACCGCTCCGCCGCCGCAGCGGGGCTGTTATACTATGGGTATGAAGATCGCGATCTCGATCTCCGACGATCTCTTCTCCGAGGCCGAGCGGCTCGCCAGCCGGCTCGGCACCTCGCGCAGCGAGCTCTACCAGCGGGCGCTCGCGGAGTACCTCGCGCGCCACGCGCCGGCCGAGGTCACGGAAGCGGTCGACCGGGCGCTGGATCAGATCTCGGAGGTCGCCGAGGCGGCTCCCGAGTCGACCTTCTCGGCACGGGCCGCGCGGCGAGCGCTCGAGCGGACGGAGTGGTGATCCGGCAGGGCGAGGTCTGGTGGGCCGAAATGCCGGACCCGGTCGGCTCCGGCCCGGGCCTGCGCCGGCCGGTGGTCGTCGTCCAGGCCGACGCCTTCAATCGCAGCCGGCTGGCCACCGTCGTCTGTGTTCCCCTGACCAGCAACCTCAAGTGGGGCGCGGCGCCCGGCAACGTCGTGCTCGACCGAAGCGTGACCGGACTGCCGAAAGACTCGGTCGCCAACGTCTCCCAGATCGTCTCGCTCGACCGAGCGCTCCTCGCCGATCGGACCGGCGCGCTGCCCGCGCGCAAGCTGGAAGCCATCCTCTTCGGCATCGACCTCCTCCTCGGCCGCTGAGCGATCCCTTCAAGCCGTATCTGCCCGCCGGATCGGACAGTGTGCGCTCTCGGCTTTTCGGCTCTTGGAGGACATCCGGGGGAAGGGCTACTCCGGCTCGATTGGCCGGTGCGTCGCTACCTCGCCACCCTCGAGTGCCCCGAGCGGCTCGCCTCGAAGGTCGCCGCCGATGCGGCCAGGTCGGCAAGGGCGAGCGGTGCGGAGCGTGACGGCAGCTCGACCCGGCGTCTCGAGAGCGTCGGTTCGTTGAACTTCAACGACCAGGGAGGCGGCAGTCAGCCCGTGCCCTTTCCTTCGGTACCGTGCGCAACGACTCCCTCGTGGTCGCGTCGCACCTTCCAAGCGTTCCACTCGCCCCGCGCAACAACGGCAAGCACGATCGTTCCGAACATGATGGCGCGCCGCCTTGTTCTGGCAGCCGGGTCGTCGAAGATGGGTCGCGGATCGGGCGCCAGTCCCTTCTCGTGCATCTCCCTCAAGTCCTCTAACGTGTCCCGCTCTTCTCGATCGATCCAGTCGAGCAGGACTACCGCGCTCGCTGCCATCGCAGCCGCGAAGAGATAGGAAAGGGCCCGCAGCCGCAGTCCGCGTTTCGAGCGGACCATCAGATATCACCGTTCACGAGGGCCTTCCAGAGGCCATCGGGAGAACAGCTCGCTGCGAATCGGATGGCACCATGTCGGGGACGGCGCGACGCTTTGTTCGAGGGATCGGACCGTCGAAGATGGCCCACTCCCTAGTCCAACGGCGATTCCAGAGGTGTCGATCTGCGAGGTGTCGCTGTTTCGAGCATTATTCCGTTCTGGAAACAGCGGCGGCCTGGCTCGGAGATGACAATCCGCGCTCATTCCCGCTGAACCAGGCTATCGCTCTCCGCCCGCACCCCAGCCTCGCTGGAGCCCCCGTTTCCATCTCGCTTTCCCTTTGAGCGCCTAGCCACCCATTCATCTCGGGCGATAAGCGCCAACAACAGCGCTCCGAGGCCCACGGCTCGCCTACGCGTGCGGGCACTCGGAGTGTCGAATATCGAGTCCGGGTCAGGGCCTAGGCCCTCGGCATGCATCCGCCGCAGAGCCTGAAGGCTCTTCTGGTCTTCCCGATCGAGGAAGTCGAGCCCGGCCAATGCGCCGACGCCGACAATTGCGCAGAGCATGTACCACAGGAGCCGTCTTCCAACCGACCTACTCTCAGGGCTCACTAGATGTCCTCATTGACGAGCCGGCCCCAGAGTGCGTCGGGTGAGCACCCGCCGCTGGGGCAAAAGGGTCGACATCGACTGTAGCAGCTCATGAAGAAAGCCTTGTTCCCGCTCACCACGGCGACTTCCTCTGTGCTCACAGCCTTCGACGCCAGGTAGGCGACGGGCGCCACAAGGCAAGCGACGACCACTCCGCCGCTCAGGTACCCAGCGAGAAGGCCAGACCCCACTGCCACGCCGAGGTCCTTTCGGAAAGCGATCTTGCGCCCCTCACAGAGGGCGAATCTCGCGTTTGCTATGCACGCTTGAACACAACAGCCGGAGCTCGGCTCCAGGCAGGATGTGTCCGCAGGGGGCGGGCAGGGGGCGAGTCCATAGCGATCGACCCACAGCAGAGGATTCGCGGCTGCATACAGGTAGAGGTGTGAGAGGGCGGTGGTCTGACTCGCATCCCCGGTTCCCCCCACTAGCCCGAAGAGATAGCCGCCGCCGCCCGCACCAGCCTGAGCCGGGGGGTCGAGCAGCGCCGGGTCGGCGCTCGCGTACCTTCCCGTCTGCGGTTCATACCACCGGTGGACACCATGAGGCTGGCATTCCCATCTACTCGTAGTCGGGCCAGATAGCGTAGACGTGCTGGTTCTCCTCGAGAATGACGTCGATTGAGAGGCCCAAGCGGGTGTACCGCCAGTAGTGCCTGCCCCCGAGTGTCTGAGTTCTCAGATTTTGCTGCATATCCCGCGGGTCAGTGATCTCTCTAGCGGAGTAGTTGGCGAGCACGCTCTCGACTGCCTTGCGGTCGCTCGGATTCGACTTGACCAAGCGCTCATAGTCACGGTCGATGAGGAAGTACCTCGCTCCGCAACTTGCGTAGAGCGCGACGCCCAGGGCAAGCGCGCAATACAGCCAGCGACGTAGCGCGGTCACGGTTCCACGCAGTCGCAAGGCGGGTCCTGGCACGGAGGAAGGCCTTTCAGCTCGTCTGGAGTGGCCGGCCGAGCTGGAAGAATCGTACGAAGTTGGCGCTGACGAGTGATCATGACCGGGCCACGGATCTTCCTCCACTCGCCACCGACACAGATGAAATCGACATCTCCGAAGGTCGGTGTTGTTCCGGCGATGACAGTCAGGCCAAACAGACTCGCCCTGCGCGGTGGCACGCCAATCGGACCAGACGGTGAGAACGGGCCGGGGTCCCCGAAAGCGAGCAAGCCACAGCTCGAGTTGTTCTGGACAAAACCACCGATTCCGGGCGGCCAGTACCTTCGCCCCGTTACATCTATGAAGCGCATGGGATTGCTGACAGCGTACGTGAAGTGGTTAATCCCAATGTAGTCGCCATCCCATTCGGGGTCCGGGGTCGTGAAGCGTCCCGTCTGCGTCTCATACCAGCGGTGGACGTTGTAGTAGAGGTCATCTCCTTCGCCTTGGGAGAGCTCGCGGCGCCAGAAGAGGTGGTCCCATTGCCCGGGAAGGCGGAGGTAGATGCCGTTCTCGAGGGCGCCGGCGGGCGTGCCGGCCTGCCAGTCGGAGCCGAAGGCGGTGAAGCCTCCGGACCAGGTCGCGCTGCCGCTCGCGTCGAAGGCGAGAGCCGGGGTGCCGAGGTGGTCGGTGACCAGGAACGTGGCCCGCGGGATCTGCTGCGAGTCGCGGTCGATCTGGGCCACCGGCCGACCGGCCAGGTAGACCACGTGACTCGAGGGTGCGCCGCTGCCGGGCGCGGCGCCGAAGCTCAGCGAGAAGAGCCGCCCGGACGAGTCGTACGAAGTCTCGACATAAGGCCGCTGGATGACTTGACCCTCGCGCAGGAACCCGCGGCCGTCGTAGAAGAAGTCGAGCCGCTCGCCTTGCAGCGCCGAGAGCGACGCCAGCGAGCCCGTGGCATCTACGCTGTAGTCGACGAACTGCGCGTCCTTGAGGAACGGGTTCTCGGTCAGGATGACGTTGCCAGCCGCGTCGTGTTCGTAGCGCCGCTGCAGCGCATCGGGGCCGTGGCCGTGGGCGCTCCAGATCTGCTCGAGTCGGGTGTTTCCGCCGGTGGGGCCCGTGGCGTAAACGTAGCGGCCGGCCTCGATGCCGTCCGTGAACTCGAGACGATTGCCGACCTTGTCGTAGGTCCAGGTGCGCCGAGCGAAGGCACTGTTCTCGGCGGTCAGGAAGTAGTGGACGTCCTGGTAGCTGAAGAACCGGTCGAGGTCCTGGGGCGAGCCGTCGTCGATCGCGAGGACGTTGCCCACCTTGTCGAGCGTGTAGCCCCAGGAGAACAGACCGCCGGAGACCGAGATCGAGGCCGGGGCGAGGCGCAAATCGAACGTTCTCGTCTCCGTGCGCGCCGGGGTCGAGCCGAAGGTCAACTGCCTCAGCGGCCCGAACGCGGTGTAGAGCGAGGCGCTCGCGAGCGTGGCCGGCCCAGAGCCGGAGTCGAGCGCCACTCCCGACTCACGGTCGGCGAAATCGAAGCTGTAGCTGGCGACATCCCCGCCCGGGTAAACCACCGTCTTCCTGCGGCCGTTCTTGTCGTAGTCGAAGCCGAGCGCGCCGTCCTGGATCACCCGGCCGAAACGATCGTAAGCGTAGCCCACCGTCGCGCCGGTTCGCGTGATCCCGGTGAGCCGCCCGAAATCGAAAGCGGCCGGATTCGTGCCGTAGCTGAAGGTGGTCAGCAGCTGGGGTTCCCCATCGTGGTCGATGGCCAGCACCCGATCTGCGCCGTCAACGGTGCGCGTAGTCACGATGCCGCGGGCGTCGATCTGTTCGACGAGCTCTCCGTGCTCATTGTAGGAGTACCGTGTCTCCCCGGCAACCGGCGAGAGCTGGCGGGTCAGTAGGTCCCGATCGGAGAACTCGTACAGGGTCTCGTTGCCGACGGCGTCCACGACGGCGGCGAGCCGGTCGTGAGCGTCGTACGCGTAGGCCGTGACCGCGACCCCTCCGCCGGCCCCGGCCCAGGGTTGAGTCGTCGTCACCAGGCGGTCGAGAAGATCGTACTGGTAGTGCAGCGACGGCGACGACGGAAAGGTCCCCCGTGGGCGCAGGAGATCCCAGACTCGCGCGAGAGCGCCGTCGCAGGTGTACTCGAGCTCCGTGATCGCTTCCGCGGGGCTACCGGGGGCGTCGATCGTGCGATCTCGATTGCAGCGGGAAGAGTATTGATGCTCGGTCTGCGCATCCACGACCCAGCTGCACCCGGAGCCGGAGCAGCGCTCGCGCCGTTCGGTCGCGACGCGACCGTACGGCTCGAACGTCATGACCTGGCGCTCCCGCGGCAGGCTCGCGTTGAGGCAGGTCGAAGGCGGCGAGGGGGTGCCTGCTATGGCGGTCCCGCGGGTGATCGTATGCAGGCGGCCCGTGGCGGTCTCGTACTCGTAGAGGATGCCGTTGCCTTCGGGAAGACGGACGCAGAACAGGTCTCCGAGCTGCGTGTAGAAGTACTCGGTGCGCTCGTCCGCCTGGGCAGTGGCTCCCTTGCGGGTCGAGGAGGTCACGCGACCGAGGGCATCGTAAGTGGTCGTGGTCTGCACGCCGTTGGCGTCCGTTACGGCGGTTCGCCGGTTGAATCCGTCGTGCGCGTAAGTCTCGGTGCCGAGCAGCGGGTGGTGCCGGGCCGTCTCGACGAGGTCGCCTCGACTCGGGTCGTAGTCGAAGCTCGTCACGTCCTCGCCGGTGGAGACGTATCCTGGCGGATCGACGGCGCTGGGGCTGGCCGCTGTGGTCTGAGAGTAGTCATAGAGGGTCGTGAGAGCGAAGGTCGTGACCGTGCCTCCGTTCGACTCGCAGCCGCTCTCGGTACGAGAGAGCAGGTTGCCCGAGGTGGGGTCGTAGTCCATTGCCGTCTCGCGCGAGATCGGGCACCCCGCGACCGAGGAGGGGCGAGTGATGAGTGTCGGGAAGGCCGGGAAACCGGAGCTGTAACTCCACTCGGTCGACCTCTCGAAAGAGCCGAGGAGCAGGCGGTCGCCGACCGCGGTCTCTGGCTGGGCACCACGCGGTGCCTACTCCAACGCCCTCGGCCGGCCGTTCGAGCCTGTCACCGACCACGCCAGCTTCCCGTGCTTCCCGTCGGCGGAGTGAAGGGCGAGCTCGGCTAGACCGCTGGTGCCGGCGCCGGTCCTCGGCCGTCCCCTCGAGAAAACACCGGCCGTCGCGGGGTGGGCTGTCTATCGCAGGTGCGCGGTCGGCGCCGAGCCAACTTCGCCGGCCATCGGCCCGCCGCGCCAAGTGGGCAGTGGCCGGTCACCCACGGCGACGCGGAACGCGGCGCGGGCGAGGAGACGGGTGGAGTCGAGGGTGGGGAGCGGCGAGTCTTCGGGAGCGATCAGGATCGGGATCTCGGTGCAGACCAGGGCGACCGCGTCGCATCCGCGGGCGGCCAAGGAGTCGATCGCGCGTACGAAGATGGTGCGCGACGCGGCGGTGAAGACGCCGGCGACCAGCTCGTCGAAAATAATGCGGTTCAGCGCCTCGCGCTCGGCGGCGTCGGGGACGACCGCCTCGATGCCGCGGCCGCCGAGGGCGCGCGGGTAGACCGGACCCGTCATCGTGTACTTCGTTCCTAGCACGCCGACCCGGCGACGCCCCTGCGCGGCCGCCTGCGCGGCGACCTCCTCGGCGATGTGCAGGCCAGGGAGCGCGAGGTCGGGGCCCGGCGCCTCGAGCGCGAGATGCGACGTGTTGTCCGGACAGACGAAGTAGTCGGCGCCCGCTCCCGCCAGGCGCTCCACGCTCGTCGCGTGCACCGCGCGGACCACCACCTGATCGCCGGCCTCCCAGCCGGCCATGCACTTCGCCATGGCGATGCAGTCCAACGTCACGTCCGGGTGATCGTGGGGCCCCAGCGTCTGGAACCCCTCGTGGCAGAACGTGCGGAAACACAGCATCGCTCCCTCGATGCTGTGCGCGAGAATGCCGAGGTGTCGCATGAGCCCTCCGGTGGGCGAGCATCTCACGTTGCGGGCGCCCGGCGGGAGCCGAGCGTGGACTTGCCGGCGTCGTCGCCGGTCTCTCGGAGGGGAGCCGTGACTCGCCACTCGGCGGGCGGCACAGCGCCCCTGAGAGTCGAGACCGAGCCGCGTGCGGCGGCGCTGCCGGCGAGCGTCGACGCGCCGTCAGTCGGGCAGCGCCGTCTCCCAGAGGCCGTAGCCGGAGGAGCCGAGGAGCAGGCGGTCGCCGACCGCGAGCGCCGACAGCAGCTCGACGGCGGCGAAGGGGGGCGCCAGGGGAACCAGCCGCGCCCGCTCGCGGTCGACCAGGAAGAGCCCTCCGCCCATCTGCGCCACCGCCGGGAAGCGCCGGTGCCCGGTGGTGACCGCGCGCGAGCGCTCGCGCGCCAACTCCACCCAGCCGTGCGAGGGATCGTGCAGGTAGAGGCCGCCGGCCCCGGCGTAGACCAGGGTCTCGCCCGCGGCGGCGAACCCGCCCCCCGGGAACGGTACGCTGGAAGCTGACGTCGAGCCGTCGGCGCCGATGCGCCGCAGCCCGTCGCCGCCGAGCAGCCAGAGCGCCCCGCGCGCGAGCGCCACCGAGCTCGCGCCAGTGCCCCGCTCGGCGCGGCGGACGAAGCGGCCCGCCACCCACTCGGCGATGCCGTCGCGGGCGCGCGCCACCAGCCGCCCGTCGCCGGCGACCAGCTGCTCGACTCGACTCTCACCCAGCTCGGCGACTTGCCGCCACTCGCCGCCGCTGCTCTCGAACAGCCCCTTCTCCGTCGCTGCGAACAGCCGGCCCTCGTGGGTGGCGAGGTCGAGCACGGTCGGCAGGCGCGCCGGCTGGGGCTCGAACGAAACGCCGCCGTCGGGCGAGCGATAGACGCCGGAGAGGGGCCCCGCGTGAGCGATCGCCGCGAAGACGGCATCGCCAGCCGCGGCGAGCGCCGGCACGCGCACGTTGACTTTCGCCACCGGACGCGCCGAGAGCGTCTCGCCGCCGTCGCGCGAGAGCCAGACGCCGGCGCCCTCGGTGCCGACGAGCACCCGCTCCGGCCGCGCGGGATGGTGCGCCAGCGCGAGCACCGCGAGCTCTCTCGGCCCGACCCGGCGGAAGCTGGCGCCACCGTCGGTCGAGAGGTGGAGGCCGGCGACCGTGCCGGCGAGCAACCGCTCGGGCGACAGCACGTCGAAGCTCGGCACCCGCCGCTCCTCGAAACCGGTCGTCGAGCGCGTCCACTTCTCGCCCAGCCGTTCGCCCCGATAGACCCAGCCGCAGGTCGCCGCCCAGAGCTCCCCGGCGCGCCCCGGGATCGGCCGCATGGCGAACAGCTCGGTGTCGAGCACCATCCCCTCGAAGATCCCGCGCCAGGTCGCGCCGCCGTCGTCGCTGCGGTAAGCGCGCCGCCACGTGCCGGCGATCACCCGGCTCGGATCCGAGCTGTCGACCAGCAGGCTCGACACGTGGACGAGATCGGCGACGCCGCCGCTCAGCAGGCGCCAGCTCGCCCCGGCGTCGTCGCTCCCCCAGACCCCGCTCCGGGTGCCGGCATAGAGCCGGTCCGGCGCGCCCGGAACCGGCGCCAAAGCGTAGACCTGGTCGCCGTCGGCCAGCCCGGCGGTGCGGACCGTCCAGCTGGCGCCCCGGTCGTCGGAGAAAGCCACCAGGCCTCCGCCCCAGATCCCCCACATCCCCGCCCAGAGCCGCTCCGGGCGGTTGGGATCGAACAGCAGCGAACCCACCACCCAACCGGGGAACGGAACCTCGATGCCGGCGTTGCGCCAGCTCTCGCCGCCGTCGTCGCTGCGATAGACGTGACCGGCCGAAGTCCCGGCGAAGGCCCGGTCGGGCTCGCTCGGATCGAAGACCAGACTGCGGACGTCGGCGCCGAAGAGCGGGGCCGGCCGGAAGCCGGCCGCGGCTGCGGCCGCGGCGAGCAGGGCGAGGAGTGGGGCGAGCAGGAAGAGTCGGCGCGTCATCGGGACGGGCGATCCTACCCGCGGGCGGGCGGATCGAGCAGCTGCTCCGGAAAATCGGCCGGCAACCGACCCAGGGCGCGCTTCGCGCGCAGCCAGGCACGGTGCCCGCGGCCGAAACCGCTCGCCGCGAACAGCTCTGCCCGCGCTTCGGCCCGCTCGGCGCGCTGTCGCCACGCGTCGCGCTCGCGGGCGACGCCGGCGCGCAGGAGCTCGGCGACCGTGCCCAGGAAGAGCAGCTTCTCGCCGCCGCCCTGGCCGCGCACCGCGATCCAGGCCGGCTGCAACCCGGGCCGCCGCCACGCCTCGAGCCCGAGCTCGAGGCGAAAGGCGACCGGCGCCGCCGGCGGCGCGAACGACGCCAGATCGTCGGCCCCGCGCGGGGTCAGCCGCTCGGCCGTCGCCACGACGCCGCTGACCGCGAGCTCGACCGCGGCGACCGGGCGGCCGTGCGCCGCATCCCAGGCCCAGCCGCGGACGACCAGGCGGCGGCCCGGCTCGACCTGCGCGCTGTCGACGAACCCGACCGGACCCGGATCGAACGGCTGGCGGTCCAGCGACTCGCTCGCCGCGGTGGCGACGAGCACCAGGTCCTGGTAGTCGCAGACCCCTCGCGGCAGCCGCCGAAACCGCCACCCTCCGCCGAGCCCTTCGACCGCCGCCGCCACGAAGCGCTCGGTCACCCAGGCGGTACCGTATTCGGCGGGGTCGAGCGTGCGGCTCTCCGACACCGGCGCGAAGCGGTGCCCCTCGCCTCCGACGTCGCGCCCTTCGGGCGAGAGCACCATGTCGAGCGTCGTGAAAGCGAGCATCCCGCGCTCGGTCAGCAGCTGCGTCAGCCGGCCGAGCCAGGCGTGGAAAGCCGGCGCCGGCAGGTGGGTGAAGAGCGAACCCACCCAGACGAGGTCGAATCGCTCCGGGCAGCGCAGCGCTTCGGGCCGCGACGAGGAAGCGAAGGCCTCGATGCCGAAGCGGCGGCGCTGGAACTCCACCGCCGGCGCCAAGATGTCCGAGGCCGCCAGCCGGTCGCGGCCCAGCTCCGCCACCAGCCAGCGCGACAGGCGGCCGTAGCCGCACGCGAAGTCGAGCACGCGGCCGTCGCCGCGCCGCGACCCGAAGCGCGCCTCGAGCTGCGCGAGCAGGGTATCGGCGATCCACCGGCCGTTCCAGAGGTACTCGGCCAGCGCCGAGTCGCGCTCCCCGGCGCGCGCGTCGAGGGCGAACTCGAGCATCTCGTCGTCCGGGTGGACCTCGAGCTCCGGCCGCACGCCACGCGCGAACCGGCTGCCCAGAAAAGCGTCGACGACCGAGAGGGTGAGCTCGCTCATGCGGTGGGCGATTCTCGACCGAAACTGTCCCGGCCGAGAATCCCGTCCAGCCGCAACGCGGCCAGGGCGAGCGCGGCGGGGACGAGGTGGAACAGGAGCCGCGGGAAACTCGCCAGGACGTAGAAGCGGGTGTCGACCGGGCCGGTGTAGTAGACGAAGAGATAGACGACGAGCTGCGCGGCGACGACCGCGGCCGCCGCGACCAGCTGCCGCGAGCGAGCGAGCCACGGCAGCGCCAGCAGCACGAGCGGCAGCAGCGCCCAGTCGGGATGCAGCGCGGTGGCGAAGATCCCCTCCCAGATCGCGCCCGACCGGCCGGCTTCGAACGCCCCCGTGTTGGTGGCGACGAAGAGTCCGTAGACCTGTGCGAGCCCCCATCCGGGCGCGCTCGCCAGCGCCGCCGGCAGCACCAGGCGGGCGCACGTCGCCACACCCGGCCAGCGCCACGGGCCGGCGCTCCACCGCAGAGCCCCCGCGGCGATCAGCAGCAGCGCGAGCGGCAGCCCCTCGAGCTTCGACGTCGCCGCCAGCGCGGCGGCGAGACCCAGCTCCCACGCCCGCTCCGGGCTCGCCTCGCGCGCCAGGAGCGGCGGCAGCGCCAGCAGGAGCGCCAGCGCCATCAGCGGGTCGGCGGCGCCGACCAGGCCGAAGGCGACGACGAAAGCGGCGAGGCCGAGCGCCAGTACGACGCAGGCGGCGTCGAGCCGCGCGCGGCCGAGCCCACCCGCCGCCAGCGCGCGCCGCAGCGCGAGCCCGACCAGCACGCACCAGAGCCCACCGGTCGCGAGCGCCGCCGCCTCGTCGAACCGGCCGGCGGTGACCGACGGCAGCATCAGGAGCTGGGGCGCGAGCAGGGGATAGTCCGGGTGGAGTCGCCAGGCCGACGGCCCTTGGAAGAACAGGTAGTCGACGCCCCGGATCTCGAGGAAGCGGGCCGCCTTCAAGCCCCAGTGGTAGTAGAAGTCGGGCTGCGTCAGCCAGCCCGCCGCCGCCACCGCGACCAGCAGACCGGCGAGCACGAGCAGCGCCCAGCTCGCCGGGCCGACCGGAGGTCCACCCATGGGGTCGCGCCGGAAGCCGCCGCGCGCCGCCCAACCGGCGCCGGTCAGCAGCGCGGCCGCGACGATCAGCTCCGGCGTCCAGGCAAAGCCGGCGAGCGTCGCCACCGCCAGCGCCAGATGGAGCGAGACCGCACCCGCCGCGTAGGCGCCCGGCAGCGCGGCCCAGCCGCGCGCCGAGGTCGCGCCGCGGAAGGGCCAGCCGCCGGCCATCAGGACCACGAGGGTGGCCACGATCGCCGCCGCGAGGCCGCTCATCGCGGCACCCGGTAGAGCGCCAGCGCGCGGTCGCGCGCGATCAGCTCCCAGCCCGGCGCCGGCTCGACACTTCCCCACGCCAGCGCGAGGTCGGTCGGGTAGTCCGGGTCGACGTCGCCGCTCCAGAGGAAGTTGGCACGCGGCGCCAGGTACTGGGCCCAGTGCCAGACGTACGAGGCGTCGAATCCGGAGCCGGCCACGGCGACGACGCGCACCGAGACGCCGAGGCGTGCGAGCTCCTCCCGAGCCGCGACGAAGCGCTCGAGAGCCGCCACCTCCGGGCTCGAGCGCCGCCAGAGCAGAGGCTCCGCGTTGGCGAGAGCGGTCCGCTCGAGGCGGTCCGGCAACGTCACCGCCGCGCGCCCGAAGGCCATGGCGGTCCAGACCAGGAAGACGAGCGTGACGAGCCGACGACGATCCACCGCGCCAGATCGTACAAGCCCCGGGGCCCCGCGCGCCTCCGATAGCATCCCGCCCAGCTCCCGGAGACCCCGTGCCGACGCTGCTCGCCCTCGCCAACGTCTCGGTCGGACCGATCGAGGTCAAGCTCGGTCTGGCGCTCGGTGTGTGCCTGGTGCTCGCCGCCCTCGAGGCGCTCGCCTCGTTGGCGCTCACGTCGCTCGGGCTCGCCGGCCGCGGCCGGTGGCGCCGGCTGCGTCCCGCGTTGGCGCTGGCGCTGCCGCTCGCGGTGGTGGCGCCCCGGCTCGAGGGCCCGGAGCTGCTGGTGCCGACCACGCAGCCCGCGCGGGCCGCCCCGGGCGTGCCCGACCTCGGACTCGGCCCCTGGGACCTGCTCAACGACGCCGTCTTCCAGTTTCTCCCCTGGGAGAGCGAGGTCCGGCGCTCCTACGCCGAAGGGCGGCTGCCGCTCTGGTCGGACCGGTTGCAAAGCTCCCCGTGGTCGAACCCTCAGGCGCAGCCGCTCTCCCCGCTCGCGGCGCTGGCGCGGCTCTTTCCGCTCGAGCATTTCCTGCTCGCCGCGCTCGCGATCAAGCTGCTGGTCGCCTTCGACGGCGCGTGGGCGCTCGCGGCGCTGCTCGGCGCTCGGCCGCCCTTCCGTGCGCTGGCGGCGACGAGCTTCGCGCTCGGCGGCGGCATGCTGGCCTGGGCGGTCTTTCCGCAGAGCTCCGCTCTCGCCCTGGTGCCCTGGCTGGTCGTCGCCGCGGTCCGCCTCTCCCGGCGCCGCGACCGGCGCTTTCGCGTCGCGGCCACGCTCGCCGCCGCGACGCTCGCCGTCGGCGGCCATCCCGAGATCGCCGCCGGCGGCGGCCTGCTCGCCGTCCTGGCGGCGCTCGCCTATCGGCATCGGCGGCGGCCGCTGGCGCCCGCGCTCGGGCGCCTGGCGCTCGCCGCGGCGCTCGGCGCGGCGCTCGCCGCGCCCCACCTGATCCCCGTCGCCTTCGAGGTGCGCGAATCCCAGCGCTTCGCGGAGCTCGCGGCGCAGCGCCTGCCCCGCCCCGAGCTCGAGCGGCACCGGCTCGCCGGCTGGTTTCCCGGCGCCTACCTGGCCTACCTGCGCTCTCCGCTCGGACCCGAGGTCTTCGGCCGCCCCTATTTCGGTGACTTCCGAGGACCGTTCAACTGGGTCGCCGCGACCACCGGCTACGCCGGCCTGGCCGCCCTCGCCGGCACGGCGGCCGCGCTCGCCAGCGCCCGCAGCCGGAGGCGCGCCTGGCCGCTCGCCCTCTTCGCGCTCATCGCGCTCGCCGCCGCGGCGCGCTTCGAGCCACTCGTCCTGCTGGTCGAGGCGCTCCCGGGTCTGCGCACCCTGGCGCTCGAGCGGCTGCTCCTGCCGGCGACTCTGGCGCTCGCCGTCGCCGGGGCGCTGGGTGCCGACCGGCTGGCACGCGCGCCCACGCTCGCGGCCCTGGCGGCCGCCGCCGCCGCGCTCGCGGCGAGCCTCGCCGCCACGGCGACGCCGCGAACGATCGCGATCTGGGTGCTGCTCGCACTCGCCGTCGCGCTCGCCCGCCACCGCCGGGCGCTCGCGGCCGCGGCGCTCGCCGCCGCGGTGACGGTCGATTTCGCTCCCACCGCGCGCGACGTGCTGCCGGCGGGATTCCGCTCGCAGCTCTACCCCGCTTCGCCGCTGCTCGAAGAGCTCGGCCGGCGCGGCGGCACCGCGCCCTTCCGGATCACCGGACGAGGCGTGCGCGGCTACCCGGCCGCGCTCGCACCGCTCGGTTTCGAGGACATCCGGGTCCACGACCCGCTCGCCGACCAGCGCTATCTCGACCTGACCGGACCGGCGCTCGGCTTCGCTCCGGACACCGAAAGGTACTTCTCGACGGTCGAACGCCCCGAGCATCCGTTCGCCGGTTTCCTGGGCCTGCGCTTCGTGCTCGCGCGCGACGACGACGAGCCGGTCGCCGACTGGGCGCGGATCACCCATCCCGCGGAGCCGGGCTGGGTGGCCTACGAGAGCCCCGATCCGGCGCCGCGCGCCTTTCTGCCGGTCGCGCTGGCGCCAGCTCCGGCGGCCGAGCTCGGGCGGCACGCCGCGGCGCTCGCCGATCCCCGCGCGGTGATCGTCGCCGCGGACCAGGCGCCGGCCTGGCTCGCGACGCTGCCGGCCGCCTCCGTCGGTGACGAAGTCGCGCTGCGAGAGCACCGGGACGGCCGCCTGGTTCTCCACACCCGGTTGGCGGAGCCCCGGCTGGTCGCCACCTCGCTGCTCGAGCCCGAGGGGTGGCGGGTGACGGCGCGCGGCCGCCGGCTCCCGGTCGTGCCGCTCTTCGGCGCCTTCCTCGGCCTGCTCGCCCCCGCCGGGGAGGCGACCATCGAGATCGTCTACCGCCCGCCGGGCTTGACCGCGGGGCTGGCGCTCGCCGGCACCGCGGCGGCCGCGCTGCTCGTGCCCCCGACGGCCCGTCTGGTGCGGAGACGGCGGCGATGAGCCTCGCGCTCTACGCGCTGCTGGCCTGGGCGGCGACCGCGGCCGCCGCGCGCTGGGTGCTGCCGATCCGCGGCGCCACCCGGCTCGCCCTAGCGCTGCTGCCGCTGGTGGCCGCTGGAGCGCCGCTCGCGCGGGGGGACGTCCTGGCGCCGATCGATCTCGCCTGGGCGAGCGAGCCGCTCGCTTCGGCGCGCGCCGAGCACGGGGTCGAGCTGAGCTCGCCCAGAGAGCTGCACGACGTCCACACGCAGATGATCCCGTGGCGCAAGGCGGTGCGCTGGTCCTTCCGGGAGCGGGAGTGGCCGCTCGCGAACCCGTTCGTGCTCGGCGGCGATCCGCTGGCCCCCTCGGCGGTGCCGGCCGCCTGGCACCCGGTGAACCTGCTCGCCCTGCTGCTGCCGCTGCCGCAGTCCTACACCTTCGCCGCCGCCGCGACGCTGCTCACCGCCGCGCTGGCGATGTTCCTGCTCGCCCGCGACGCCGGCTGCCGCGAGCGGGTGGCGCTCGTCGCCGCCGCCGGCTGGGCCTACTCTTCCTACGTCGGTTTCTGGCTGGGCTGGCCGCAGGGGCCCGCGGCGGCGATCACTCCGCTGGTCTGGCTCGCGGCGCGGCGCCTGGCGCGCTCTCCCGGTCGCGGCAGCGTCGGCCTGTTCGCCGCGGCGGGGGCGCTGCTGCTGCTGTCGGGGCATCCGGAGTCCGCCTTTTTCGCCGTCGTCGGCGCCGGCGTTCTCTTTCTCGCCGAGCTCGCGCGGACCCGTCCCCGCCGCCTCGGCGCGAGCCTCGGCGCCGCGCTCGCCGGTGGCGCTCTCGCGCTCGCGCTGGTGGCGGTCGACCTGCTCCCCTTCCTCGACGCCCTCGGCCAGACGCAGCAGCACGCGGAGCGCTCGCAGATCTTCGCCGCCATGCGCTGGGCGGAGCCGCTACCGACCGCGCTCGAGAACCTGCGCCCCAACTGGGTCCCGTTCGTTCACGGTGTCGAAGGGCGCCAGCTGGCGGAGCCCCGGCGGCGCCTCCACGCCCCGGCCGCGACGACCTACGCCGGGAGCCTGCTCGCGATGGCGGCGCTCTACGGCCTCGCGCGCGCCAAGGGGCGCTTCCGCTTCGCGCTCGCGGGCCTCGCCGCGGCCGGGCTCGCGATGGCGGTCAAGCTGCCGATCTGGGTCGACCTGGTGCGGCGCCTGCCGCTGTTCGGCATCTCGCTGCCCGAGTATGGCTATCTCTGGGCGGCGCCGGCCGTCCTCCTGCTCGCCGCGCTGGGGCTTGAGCGGGGGCTCGAGCGGCGGGAACGCGGCCGCTTCGCGGCGACGCTCGCCATGGCGGCGACCGCACTCGGCTTGGCCGTGCTGCTGCTGCGCCCCGGCATGGCGGCGCGCGGGCTCGGCACCGCCTTCGTCGTCGCGGAGTCGGTGTGGCTGCTCGTCCCGCTCGCGTTCGGTGCCGTCGCCGTCCGGCTGGCGCCGCACCGTCGCGCCGCCGCGCTGATCCTGCTGGCGCTGGTCCTGATCCAGCGCCGCGGCGAGATGGCCCACCTCTACCGCGCGTTTCCGGAGCGGATCTTCTACCCGGCGGTCGCCCCCCTCGACCGCTTGCCGCGCGCCGGGGATCCCTACCGGATCGTCGGCATCCACTACGTCCTGCTGCCCAACTCGGCGACGATGTGGGAGCTCGAGGACGTCCGCGGCTACAACGCGATGACGCTGGCGCGGCTGGCGCAGACGATGCCGGTCTGGGCCTCGCAGGCCGAGTACTGGTTCAACCGGGTCGATGAGCTCAAACCGTTTCTGTCGATGCTCAACGTCCGCTTCGCGCTGGCGCCGCCCGACTGGCCGGAGGGGGCGGGCTGGAAGGCGCTCGAGCGCACGGCGCACTGGACGCTGCTCGAGAACGAGCGCGCGATGCCCCGCGCCTACGTCCCCCGCCAGGTGATCCACGGCGGCACGCCGCAGGAGCGCCTGGACGATCTCGCCAAGACCTGGGAGTTCTGGCGGCGCGCCTGGATCGAGCCGGCGGGCGAGTCGCCGCGGCCGGCCGAAATGGTCGCCAACGGCGCGGGCCACGTCACCGAGATCGCCCGCCGGGGCGGCGGCTACCGCCTGCACACCTCGCTGGCGGCACCCGCCTGGGTCGTCCTCACGACCCCGGCCTGGCGCGGCTGGCGCGCCCGCGCGGGGGGCGAGGAGGTGCCGCTCGGCATCGCCCAACACGCCTTCGTCGCGATCCGCGCTCCCGCCGGCGAGACCGACCTCGAGGTCTTCTTCCGCCCGCGCTCCTTCGAGCTCGGCTTGGCGCTCTCGGTGCTCGCCTGGCTCGGCGTCGCGCTCGACGTTGCGCGGCGCGCCTTGCGGCGTCCGCGCCGCGCGGCGAGCTAGCCCTTCTCGGAGGGGTTGGCTTTCGGCGCCGCGGGCGCTTCGCCGCTCTTGGCCGGGGCGCTCGCCGCGGGCGCCGCCGCTCCGTCGCCGGCCGCGGGCTTGGCCGGCGTCTCGGCGCCGCCCTTGGCGGCGTCGGCACCGCCGGCGGAGCGGGCGTAGTCGGTGACGTACCAGCCGCTGCCCTTGAACTGGAAGGCGGGCGCGGAGAGGAGGCGCTTGACGGCGCCGCCGCAGCTCGGACAGGTCGTGAGCGGCGGATCGCCGATCTTCTGGAGCGCTTCGGTGCGTTCTCCGCAGGACTCGCAGAGGTATTCGTAGAGGGGCATGTCGGGCTCCGTCAGGAGTCGGTCTTGAGCTTGATCTTGATGCCGGAGGAGCTGGGCGCCGCCGCGCTCTCGCTCGTCGCGCTCTTGCGGATCAGGCCGAGCACCGAGTAGGCGTAGAGGAGCCGCGCGTTGTCGGCGGCCGACATCGGTCCCGTCGTGCACAGCTCGTAGAGCGTCCGCTTGCCGTCGACCTGCGCGAGCAGCGAGTACTCCTCGGCGTCGAGCGCCACCTCGATCAGGTCCTCGAAGCGATAGGCCGCCTCGAACACGACTTCGCGGCCCCCGAGCTTCGCCACCAGCGACTTCGCGTTGGCGGCGCGCTTGACTCCTTGCACGATCACCTGGCGCAGCGGGATCTGGATCCGGACGGTGTCGGCGAGCTCGAGGTCTCCCATGCGGAAGGTCACCGTACCCGCTTCCCACGAGAACAGGCTCCAGACGATCCCCTCGGCGTGCTCGCGAATCGCCTGGTAGATCTGCGCCGGCGAGAGCGCGCCCATTTCGATCAGGATCTCGCCGAGGCGCCGGTTCGAATCCTGGCCGCGGCGCTCCATGGCGGCCTGGAACTGACCGTCCGACAGGCGCCCCGACTGGCGCAGGAAGCCGCCCAGGCTGTCGGCGAGATCACTCGACGCCGCGTGCACGACGTAGCCGTTCTCGAGCCAGACCTTCTTGGTGAACTCCCCCATCCGCGCCTCGATCACGCCGGCGACGCGGGTGCGCTGGATCAGCGTCAGCATCTCCGGCAGCGCCGTCTGACGCAGATCTCCTCGATAGTGGTACGGGCGCTCCACCAGGGTTCGGCTCCTGAAGGGCGAATGCTATCTCACCGGCAATCCATTCTCGCCGCGCTCTCGCGCCGCGGGCGGCCGCCGTGACCGGGGTCGGTCTGGCGCCCCGGAGTTGCGGCCCCCAGCGCGCGGTGATAAGAGCGCGGCATGCTCGCCCCCGAAGAGGCCTGGAGCCGACTGGAACCCTGGTTGCCGCCGCTCCCGGCGGTGCGTTCGAGCCGGCGCGCGGCACTCGGCGCCCGGCTCGCCGAGCCGATCGCGGCGCGCGGCGACCTGCCGCCGATGGATGTGTCGGCGCTCGACGGCTACGCCCTCGCGACCGATGCGCCGGCGGGCACCACCCTGCCGGTCGCCCTGACGCTGGCGGCCGGAGACGCCCCGGGAGCGGCGCTGCCGCCCGGAACCGCGGCGCGGATCATGACCGGCGCGCCGCTGCCCGCCGGGGCCGACCGGGTGATCGCGGTCGAGGCCACGGAGCGGGTCGCCGGAGCCGTCGACCAGGTGCTGCTGCTCGCTGCGGGGCCTGCGGCCGGCGCGGCGATCCGACGGCGGGGCGAGGTCGTGACGCGCGGCGGCCCGCTGCTCGAAGCCGGCACCCGGTTGGGACCGGCGGCGCTCGCCCTGCTCGCGAGCCAGGGCATCGACCAGATCCTCGTGGTCGGGACGCCGCGCGTCGCGGTGCTCGCCACCGGTGACGAGGTGGTCGCGCCCGACCGCGAGCCCCCTCCCGGCGGGCTGCGCGACTCCCACACCGATTTCCTGCTCGCGGCGGGCCGCCGCTTGGGGATCGAGTTCGAGAGCCTGGGAATCGCGCCGGACGATCCGGAACGCCTGGAAAGGGCGGTGGCGCGCGGGCTCGAAGCGGACGTCCTGATCACCACCGGCGGGGTCTCCGCCGGGGACTTCGACCTCGCCGAGCCGGTCTTCGCCCGCCTCGGCTGCCAGCCGCTGTTCGATGCCGTGGCGATCCAGCCCGGCAAACCGATGGTCGCCGCGCGCGGCCCGCGCGGCCTCTTGTTCGGCCTGCCGGGGAACCCGACCTCGGCGATGGTCACTTTCGCGCTCTTCGTCGCCCCGGCGCTCGAGCGCCTGCGCGGCGGCGACGCTCGTTTCTGGGGTGACGCCTTCGAGGTCGAGCTCGCCGCCGCCCTGCCCGGCGCCAAGGACCGCGACCGCTTCGTGCCGGCGCGGCGAGGGGGCCCCGGGGCCGCGCGCTCCGCCCTGCCGCTCGCGGCGCGAGGCTCGCACGACCTGGTCGCCTTCGCGGGCGCGGAGCTGCTGCTGCGGGTCCCCGCCGGCGCCCCTCCGCGCGCGCGCGGGCAGCTGGCCGAGGCGATCGCGCTGCCGTGAGCCTTGAGCCGTGAGCGGCGGGTGGCGGAAGCGCATGGGAATCGAACCCACCTCCGCCGCCCTCGGGGGCGCCGGACGACGGTTTTGAAGACCGTGGAGGGCACCAGCCCCCGCGCGCTTCCGCGCCGATCCTAGCCGAGAACCCTTACGCGTCCGCTCCGGCGGGTCAGGTGACGCGGCGCAGCAGCCGCTCCGAGCGGATCGCCCGGCTGTAGGCGATGCCGACGTGGTACCAGTGGAGCAGGAAGCCTTCGCGGCCGGCGCGCCGCCACCAGGCGAGCGAGCCGCGCCGGGGCGGGCAGCCCGGGGCGGGAGAGCAGCTGACGTCGAGGCCGAGCCCGCGCGCCAGCGCGCGGACTCGCGCCACGTGGAGAGGATCGCTGACCAGGATCAGGCGCCGCCAGCCCCGCCCGCGCATCGCCGCGCGGACGTTGACCAGGTTCTCGAGCGTGTGACGGCTCCCTTCCTCGGTCAGGATCACTTCCGCCGGAACGCCGGAGGCCAGCAGGAGCTCGCGTCCCGCCGCCGCTTCGGACCGACTCGCGGTCCCCGTTCGACCGCCCGAAACCAGCAGCCATGGCGCCCAGCCCTCGCGCCAGAGGTGGGCGCCATGTTCGAGCCGGGCGCGAAAGACCGCGCTCGGCAGATCCCCTTCGAGCATTCTGCCGAGGACGACGACCAGATCGGCCGGGTGACGCTCGTCGCTAGCCGCCTCGCGCGCCACCTGCCGCGCCCGCCAGAGCACCGGCAGCGAGAGCCCGAGCAATCCGGTGCCGAACGCCAGCGCGAACGACGAGATCCCGCCCGGGCCGAGCTCGCCGAAAAAGCGCGCGATGCCCCTCCGCGGCAGGGAGCGCAGGGATGCCGGCATCGCTAGAAGGCCCGGATCGCCCCGAGCTTGCGCCGGGTGGCCTCGGGCTCGGCCTCGCCCCCCGTCACCGCGCTCTCCCAGGAGCCGTAGAGCGGATTCGGCAGGACGAACCAGTCGCGACCCCAGCGGGCGTCGTGGGCTTCGACCAGCGCCCGCCGCTCGGCCGTGCCGGTGCGAGCTCCGGCGACGAAGTCGTTGAGATCGTCACCGAGCAGCAAGAGAACGCGGTAGGCGCGCGCCACCTCGGCGCGCCGGCTCGTCTTGTCGCTGGTCCAATCCGGCCGCCCGCCGCGCAACAAGAGAGTGTCGGGGGAATCCGGGACCGGCAGGCCGATCCGCTCCAGATTGCGGCGCGTCGCCGCCTTGCCCTCGGCGTCCCGGTTCGAGATGTAGAAGAGGGTCACTCCGAGCTCGCTGGCGCGGCGGGCGAACTCGACCGCGCCGGGAATCAGCTCCGCCTCTTCGCGCTCGACCCACTCGGCCCAGACGGCCCGATCGAAGCTGCCGCCGGTGAGAACCATCCGCCCCTCGAAGGCGGAGTTGTCGATCAGCGTCTCGTCGAGATCGGCGATCACGGCGAGCGGCAGGACGGCCGCCTCTTCGCCCTGCCCGAGGGCGCTCCGGGAGGGATCCGCGACCGCCGCCTCGAGCTCGCGGGTGGCCGCCGCGAAGGTGGCGAGCGCCAGCGCTCGCGCCTCGGCCGAGGTTTGGAGCCAGACCAGCGCGTCGAGGGTCGGCGCGCCGGCCGCGCCGGTGCTCGCAGCCCCGCCCGGCGGCGCCGCCGAGCGGCAGGCGGTCAGCAGGATGAGCAGGAGCACCGCCGGGGTGACGAGTCGAGCAGGGCGCATTCGGAGACCTCCCGCGCGGGAGTCTACCGGCACCACCCCCGGATCGCAGATCGGCTAGACTCGGGGCGAGCTCATGCGTTTCACTGCAATCCCGTCGGCCCGAGCCCTGTTCGCGCTCGGCCTGGCGGGCTGGCTCTCCTCCGGCTGCGGCGGCGACCGGAGCAGCCCGCCCGCGGGCCGGGCCGAGCCCGCGCCGGACCGCTCGACCCGCGCTTGCCCCCGCGGGGAGGAAGACCTGCTCGACGCCGCGCGGCGCTGCCGCTCTCCCCTCGCCCAGGACTGCCTGGCCCAGGGCGTGGCGCTCGACGCGCTCGACGCCGGCGGACGCAGCGCGCTCGACCGCGCCGCGGAATCGGGTTGCCTCGCCATCGTCGAGGCGCTGCTCGACGCCGGGATCCAGGTCTTCCAGTCCGACGCGCGCAACCCGCTGGGCGCCGCCGCGATGAGCGGCAACCGGGAGATCACCGCCCGGCTGCTCGCGCGGCGCTTCGATCCCGCGGCGCCCTTTCTCGGCGCCACACCGCTCCACCACGCCATCCGAAACGGATTCGACGTGCTCGCGCTCGACCTGATCGACGCCGGCGCGCCCGTGGATGCCGTCGATCGCGACGGGCGGACGCCGCTCGGGCTCGCCGTCTCGACCGGCCGATCGGCCGTCGTGGTCGCCCTGCTCGCCCAGGGCGCGAGCCCCCTGCAGCCGAGCGCGGGCCGCACGCCGGTCGAGATCGCCGTCGAACGCCAAGACGCCGAGATGATCCAATTGCTCGCCGAGTCGATCGGCTACGACCCGCGGGCACCGGAGGATTCGGGGCCGTTCGAGGAGGAGGTGTCGCCGGACGACGAGCTGCCGCCCGAGCAACGCTATCCCCCGCCGCCGGACCTACGGCTGCACGTCTCGCCACCGCCGCCGGAGGCCGCGGCATGACCAGCCGGCGCGCCGTTGTCGCCCTGTTGATCGCCGCGGCGGCGCCCCTCGCCGCGGAGGCGCCGGCGCCGGCGGGTTACCACTGGGCCGACTGCGAGCCGATGGCGGCGCGCCTGCTGGTACCGGACGGCTGGCACCTGCGCTCGAGCCCCGGCGACCAAGCGGACGGCTGCTCGGTTTCCGCCGAGCCCCCGGGCGAGGACGGCTCCTTCGTGACCGGCGTCGCGCTGTCGCGCCTGCGCCACGTCCCCGAGCGCACCGGGCTCAGCCCCTCGGCCTTCGCCGAGCGGTTTCTCGACGAGCTCGCCGAGCGCTACCGCGTGCGCCGGCGCTCTTCCTCCCGCCAGCCGCCCTTCGAGGCGTTTCGCGCCGAGGTCGAGGCCGACCAGCCGAACGGCGGCAAGCTCCGGCTCTATCAGCTGGCGATCGCCAACCCGGCGACCGGCACTGTCTACCTGATCGTCTTCCGGACGCCGGCCGAGCGCTGGAAGCAGGACTGGCCGCGGGTCCAGCCGCTGCTCGAGCAGCTGGGGCTGGACACCGGCGGCTGAACAACGCGTGCGGGGCGTGGCGCGCTCGCCCCGTGAAGGAGGTCTCGTGAAGGCCAGGACCTGGATCGTCGCCCTCGCCCTGATCGCCCATCCCCTCGCCGCCGAGCGCGGCAGGATCGTCGGCATCATCGACGCCGACACGTTCCGCGTCGACATCGGCGGCCGCAAGGAGATCGTCCGCCTGGCGGGCATCGATGCGCCCGACCCCGAGCGGCCACTGAAAGTGGCCGAGTTCTACGGCCAGGAGGCGCTGCTCTTCGCCGCCGAGCTGGTCAAGGGCTCGCCCGTGGTCGAGCTCGTGGTCGATCCGAAGGCGCCCGACAGCGACCGTGGCATCCTGGTGCGCAACGCCCGGCTGCCGGACGGCAAGGACCTCACCCTCGAGCTGCTGCGGGGCGGCTATGCGGCCGTCTCGGGCAACTCGTACCGCTTCGAGGAGCTGCGCCAGATCGAGCGGCAGGCGAAGCGCGAGAAGAGGGGGATGTGGGACCACGGCAACTTCGAGGCGTATCGCCGGTATCAGCTCGAGTGGGAGACTTCGCCGCGCGACTTCGGGCCGGCGGCCGACATTCCGCCGATCACCTACGCGGTCGAAGTGGTCGGCCCACTGTCAACCGTTTTCGTCTTCACCTTCAACCCCAACTGAGCCCCACCGGCGGCGCAGCTCAGCGCGGCTTCACCCTGGTCGAGGCGCTGGTGGCGCTGGCGATCGTCGGCGCTCTGCTGCTCTCCGGTCTGGCCCTGTTCGCGCTCGAGGGGGGCGCCCGGCGCCGGGTGGCGGCACACGCCGCCGCCGAGAGCGCTCTCGTGCGCGCCTGGGAGGAGCTGCGCGCCGGGCGGATGCCGCTAGCGACCGGCGCGATCGAGGAGACCTTCGAGGCCGACGACGCCGCCCTCGCGCTCGAGGTCTACGGCACGGCGACCGCCGACCTCTACCGGCTCCGTCTCGTCGCCAGCTACCGCGCCACCGGTCGGAGTTTCTCCCGTTCGCTCGAAGGGCTCCTGTGGCGCCCCTGAGTGGTCCTCGACGCGACTCCGAGCGCGGCTTCTCGCTGCTCGAGCTGGTCGTCGCGACGACGCTGCTGCTGCTCGCCCTGGCCCTCGGCGCCGGTCTGCTGATCGAGAGCCTGCGCCAGATCGCCGCCGCGGGGCGGACGCTGCGCGAGGGCGACGACGCCGGCGCGCTGCATCGCCTGAGATCGGATCTGCGCGGGCTGGCGCCGGCCGTGCCGGCGACGCTCGGCTGGGAGAGCGGACCCCTGGTCCTGCTCGAGGAGGAGCGCGCCGTGGCCTGGGCGCTCGAGGGCGAGCACCTGGTGCGGGCCGAAGTCAGCGCCGCGGGTCCGCACGGCGGAGCAGATGTCGGGGTCTCGAGCCGCCTCCTGCGCGAGGTGGTGGCCTTTCGCTGGCGCGTCGAGCCGCCAGCCTGGGTCGAAGTCGAGATCGTCCGGCGGGTCCCCACCCACGCCCCCGCCGTGCGACTCGCCTCCGCGCAGTGGCAGCGCCGGGGCGAGACCCTGGAAGCCACCCGGGTCGGCGCGGCCCGGAGGAGCGGCTGGCGATGACCGCGCGCTCCGGCGAGCGGGGCATGGCGCTGATGCTGGCGCTGGTGCTCTTGGTGGTGGTCGAGAGCGCCCTGCTGCTGCTCTCCTTCGCGCTCGTCGCGCAGTTCCGGGGCCAGCGCGAAGAGGCGCGCCGGTTCCGGCTCGACGTGCTCGCGGACTCGGCCGCCGACGCCGCGCTCGCCCAGCTCGCCGCCGGAGATCCCGGAGGGCTGCCGCCGGCTCCCCTGGGGGGCGGCGAGATCGAGAGCCGCGTCGAGCTGGTGGGTGGGAACCGCTATCTCGTGCAGGCGCGAGCCAGCTACGCCGGTGCCGAGCGGCGGCTGGTGCTCGAGGTGATTCGTCTTCCGCACGGCCTGTGGATCGAGAGCTGGGAGCCCCAGCCGATCGGTCCGGCGGCGCCTTGAGGGGCGCTTGAGACCTGCCTCAGGGGGCGATGGAGAACGCGAAACCCACGGGCCCCGCGACGTGGGCGTCGGTATCCTCGAGGAGTCGATCCGGGTCGAGCCGCGCTTCGAGGCGAGCCCCCGCGGGCAGATCGCCGTCCGGCTCCCAGACGATCCACCAGTGCTCCGCGTCGTAGCTCGCGCGCCCCGGCAGCGGTTCCCCGTCCGGTCCGATCACCTCGACGATGTCCGCCCCGACCGCTGCGCCGGCGAGCGGCTCCGACAGCGCGAAGATCACCCGCGGCCGGGTGCCGTCGACGCGCGCCTCCGCGGCCGGGAAGTGGGAGGTCACCTGCGGCCCGGTGGCGCGGCTCACCCAGCTTCGCGGCTCACTCGCCAGGTCCAGCGTGACGTAGAAAACGGTGTCCAGCACCCAGGCCGGCGGCACCGGCGGGCGCGGCAGGTCGAGGTCGTCGAGCCACTCGTGGAGCAGCACCGCCGCGACCACGATCGCGGCCGCGCCGGCGGCCACCATCGCCGGCGAGACGTGGTCGAGCACGACCTCGACCTCGGCCACTTCGCCGGCACGGACCTGCACCGCGCGCGCCACCGAGCGCTCCAGCCCTTCGACCTCGCCGTTGGCATCCAGACGAGCCGAGAAGGCAACCCGGTAACGGCCGGGCGCGAGCCCGGCGACGGTCCAGGTGGGCTCCAGCGAGCGAAACACCGGTCGCCACTGGCGCCCCTCGGCGAGCTCGAGCTCGCCGACGATGCGCTGCCCCAGCGGCCGCCCCGCCCGACGCGCCGCGTCGTCCGCGAACACGCGCACCCGGACCGCGCCGCCTTCGCCCTCGAAGGGCCGGTTGCCCACGTGGCGGATCGAGGTGCAGGCCGCCAGCAGGAGCGCCAGGACCGTCGCGATCAGCGCCCGAGACCTTCGCATGGCGGAGATCTTGGCACAGGAGGGTTCTAGAATGGCGGTCGTGCCCCGCCTGACCCGCATCTACACCCGCACCGGCGATGACGGCACGACCGCGCTCGGCTTCGGCGGCCGCGTCGCCAAGGACGCTCTGAGGGTCGAGTGCTACGGCACGGTCGACGAGTTGAACTCGCTGATCGGGATGGCCCGGGCGGCGGACTTGCCCGGTGCGCTCGATGGCGACCTGGCGCGGATCCAGAACGAGCTGTTTCACCTCGGCGCCGACCTGTGCGTGCACGAGTCGGACAAGGCGAAGCACCCGGTACCACGGATCGAGCCGCGACACGTTGACGCGCTCGAGGCGGCGATCGACCAGTGGAACCAGGAGCTCCCGCCGCTCGAGAACTTCGTGCTGCCGGGCGGCACGCCCGCCGCCTCGGCCCTGCACCTGGCGCGCACGGTCTGCCGCCGGGCCGAGCGGCTGGTCGTCCAGCTCACCCGCACCGAGCCGATCGGCGCTTCGGTCCTGCCCTATCTGAACCGGCTCTCCGATCTGCTGTTCGTCCTGGCGCGGTCGGCCAATCGGCTCGCCGGCCACGCGGACGTGCTCTGGGACTCGCGCGCATGAGCGGCCGGCCGCTCTCACCGGCCGATCTCGAACGGCTGGCCGCGAGCTCGCTCTTCGCCGGGCTCGATGCCGCGGCGCGCGACGAGATCCTCCTCGCCTCGGACGGACGGGCGCTCGCCGCGGGTGCAACCCTGTTCCGTCAAGGGGATCGGGTCGAGAACATGTTCCTGGTGGCGCGCGGTCGCCTCAAGCTCTCCCAAGTCGGGCCCGAGGGCGACGAGATGGTGATGAAGTGGCTGGGGCCCGGCGAGATGCTCTCCGGGGTCGCCGTGCTCGGCCCGCGACCCTACCCGGTCACCGCGCTGGCGACCGAGGCCACGGTGGTGCGCGGCTGGGGCCGGGAGCTGCTGGCCGAGCTCTGCGCCCGCCATCCCCGGCTGCGCGACAACGCGCTCGCCACCATCGCCGACCGGATGCAGGACTCGCTCTCGCGCCTGCGGGAGATGGCCGGCGCGCCCGCGCCGCAGCGGCTGGCCGCCGAGTTGCTGCGCATCGCCCAGCGCGCGGGGCGGCAGGCACCGGGCGGGATCGAGCTGCCGCGGCCGCTGTCGCGCCAGATCCTCGCCGAGATGACCGGCACCAGCCTCTATACCGTGAGCCGCCTGCTGGCCGCCTGGGCCCGGGAGGGCTGGGTGGCGGTCGGACGGGAGCGCGTGACGCTGGCCGAGCCGGCACGGCTGCGCCGCATCGCCGCGGGCGGCGACGGCGACGCCTCGGGCTGACTGGCTCTCTCCTTGCGCCCCGGCAAGGACGGGAGGCGTCGGCGCTTGCTCTAATCTCTTCGACGCCGGCTGGCCCTGACGCCACGCCCGCGGCTCCGGAGGTTCCGATGACTCCCAACCGACGCGCCCTGAGCTGCGCCGTCTTGCTCTTCACCGTCGCCCATCTCGCTGGCGCTCAGGAGACGATCGAGCCCTTGCGTTTCGAGATCGACGGCCGCGTCTACGGCATGCCCACCGCCGAGGTCTTCACCGAGGCGTACACCGGTCCGCCGGCGGTCGGCGACACGCTGACGCTCGCGCCCGAGCTCGCCCCGCTCGCCCCGGGCAACCGCACTCACGAGGTGCGCATCGACATCGTCGCCCGCGAGATCGAAGTCGCGCCCGAGATCCGCTTCCGCGCCTGGACCTTCGGCGGCAGCGTTCCGGGCCCGGTGCTCCACGTCCGCGAGGGCGACAAGGTGATCTTCACGATGAAGAACCGCTCCGCCGAAGTGGTCGAGGTCACGGCGCCCGAGCGTGGCGCCTCCCCCTACATTTCACGCCTGGCGGCGCTCGATCCCCAGAAGGCGCGCCCCAACGCGGCGCCCACCCGCCACTCCATGGACTTCCACGCCGGCACGGTGGCGGCGAGCGACAAATGGCGCGGCATCGAGCCCGGCGAGTCGATCCGCTTCGAGTGGATGGCCAACTACCCCGGCGTCTTCCTCTACCACTGCGGCACACCGCCGATTCTCCAGCACCTGGCGATGGGGCAGTACGGAGTCGTCGTGGTCTCGCCGCGCGACGGCTATCCGACCGACGCCGCTGTGGATCGCGAGTACGTGATCGTCCAGTCGGAGCTCTACCTGCGCGAGGCCGAGGTGCCCACGCACGAGGGCGACCAGACGGAGTTCACCGAGGTCTCCGGACCCGTGCTCTACACGCTGGATTTCGAGGGCGCGCAGAAGAAGCTGCCGCTGTTCGTGGTCTTCAACGGCCACCAGCGGTCGCTGATCGACACCCCGCTCCTCGCCCGGCCGGGCGAGCGCGTCCGCCTCTACGTCCACAACGTCGGGCCGAGCGACACGTCGAGCTTCCACGTCGTCGGCGCGGTGTTCGACCGCGTCTACTACGAGGGCAATCCGGCCAACGACTGGCGCGGCATGCAGACCGTCCTGCTCGGCGCCTCGAACGGCGCCGTTGTCGAGTTCGTGGTGCCCGAGGAGGGCGACTACGTGATCGTCGACCACGAGTTCGCCGACGCCCAGAAGGGGGCCGTCGGCAGGCTGCGGGCGGGGAGGCCGGTCGGCCCGCCCGGAGCCATGGGGCATTGACACCGCCCCGCGCCGCCGCCGCAGGGCATAGACTCGACCGGCGGCCGCGGCCCCGCCCCGCGGAGTGGGGCGCCCGGGCACCTCGCGCGCTAGTTTTGCGCGATCGCCGCACCGACCCGACCGATTTCATCGCTTTGCCACGAGGAGAACGTCCGATGATCCAGAAGCTCCGCCTCCGCCTCCCCCTCGCCGCCGCCGCGCTGCTCGCGCTATTCGGGGCCTCCACGCTGCCCGCCGCCGACGCCGCCCCGAGAGTGGTCAAGCTCAAGGGTACCGACGCGATGCAGTACGACATCAAGACCATCAACGCCAAGCCGGGCGAGAAGCTCAAGGTGGTGCTCACCACGGTCAGCTCGATGCCCAAGGATCAGATGGCGCACAACTTCGTCCTGCTCGCCAAGGGCGCCAACGTCGACATGTTCATCATGGAGGCCGCGATGGCCCGCGACAAGGGCTACATCCCGGACTCGGGCAAGAAGTCGATCCTGGCGATGACCGGCATGGCCGGCGGCGGCGAGACGGTCGAGGTCGTTTTCGAAGCGCCCAAGGAGCCCGGTGAGTACCTCTACGTGTGCACCTTCCCGGGGCACTACATGGCGGGCATGAAGGGGACGCTGGTCGTCAAGTGACCGCTCGACGGCGGCGCGCGCGCGGCGGCTCCGAGGCCGGGCAGTGCGCGTCGCGCCGCCGTTCCAGATCCCGCACCACGGCGCGCTTGAAGCCGGCGTCCGAACCGCCATTCTCGGCCCGGCGCGCCAGGCGGTACTCGCCGACGTCGACCACCTCGAGCGCCAGCCGGATGCGCCGGAAGGGGCGCGGCAGGCGCTCGCCGGGGGCCTGCACGTGGTGCAGGCCGCCGGAGTACGCGATCAGCATCGGGCCCTCGGGAACGACCTCCAGGATGTCCGCGATGCCGCCGCGGACCGTCATCGGCTGACCGGCCGCGTCGAGACCGTTGGCGCGCTTCATCCTGCCCTCCGGCAGGATGATCACCATCGAGTCCGGATCGATCCGGGTCAGCACCTCGCGCCAGGTGTGGTCGCGCTCGCGCGTGATCGACACCACGTGCTTGCCCAGCATGCGGAAGAACCAGCCGGCGACCGGCCGGCGCAGCGTCTTCTCGGCGGCCGGAATCACGCCGTGGATCGCCACGCGCCACAGGAAGCGGTGCGGCACCGCGGCGATGAACAGCCACTCGAAGAGACTGGTGTGGTTGAGCAGCGCGACGATCCGGAGGCCTCCGAACGGGTCGCCTGGGGGCGGCTGGCCGCCCACCCACGTCCGCTCGAGCCGCCACAACAGCTTCGCGATCAGCCGCAGCGCGCTGAGAAACAAGAAGACGACGAGAGAACGCACGGCTGGAGGGCTGGTGGTGCCGGGCCGGAAGCGGGGCGGCGGCGCGCCTAGGTGACCGTCTCCCGGACGACTTCTTCGATCGAGGTGACGCCGTCCCGGAGCTTCTGCAGGCCGGAACCGCGCAGCGAGATCATGCCGATCTCGATCGCCTTGTTGCGCAGCTCGACCGCCGAGGCGCCGGAGAGAATCAGCTCGCGGACGTCGTCGTTGATCTCCATCACTTCGTAGAGACCGACGCGGCCCTTGTAGCCGGTGTTGGAACAGCGGTCGCAGCCCTTGCCCTTGAACAGCTTGACGGTCTTCGCTTCGCGCTCCGTGAAGCCGACGTTGACGAGCGCCGCCGGCGGCGCTTCGGTGGGCTCCTTGCAGGCCGAACAGATCCGGCGCACCAGTCGTTGGGCGACGATCAGGTGCACCGAGGTCGCCACCAGGAACGGCTCGATGCCCATGTTCATGAGCCGGTTGATCGACGACGGCGCATCGTTGGTGTGGAGAGTCGAGAGCACCAGGTGGCCGGTCATCGCGGCCTTGATCGCGACTTCGGCGGTCTCGAAATCGCGGATCTCGCCGACCAGGATGATGTTGGGATCCTGGCGGAGGAAGGAGCGCAGGGCGGCGGCGAAGTTGAGGCCGATCTGCTCCTTCATCTGCACCTGGTTGATGCCCGGCAGGTTGAACTCGACCGGGTCCTCGGCCGTGATGATGTTGACTTCCGGCGTGTTGATGCGCTGCAACGCCGAGTAGAGCGTGTTGGTCTTGCCCGACCCGGTCGGCCCGGTCACCAGCACCATGCCGTAGGGCTTGAGGATCGCCTGCTCGAAGCGCCGCAGCGAATCGGCCTCGAAGCCGAGCCGCGTCATGTCGAGCATCAGGTTGTCCTTGTCGAGCAAGCGGAGCACGATCTTCTCGCCGAAGATCGTCGGCAGCACCGAGACCCGGTAGTCGAGGTCCTTGACCCGCTCCTGGATCCTGGTCTTGATCTTGATGCGCCCGTCCTGCGGCAGGCGCTTCTCCGCGATGTCGAGCTTGGACAGGATCTTGACGCGGCTGGTGATCGCTTCGCGCAGCCGCAGCGGCGGGTGCATCATCTCGTAGAGCACACCGTCGATCCGGTAGCGGACCCGATAGTCCTTCTCGTAGGGCTCGATGTGGATGTCCGACGCGCCGCGCTTGATGGCGTCGGTCAGGATGATGTTGACGAGGCGGACGACCGGCGCTTCTTCCGACTCTTTTTCGAGCGTGTCGAGGTCGATGTCCTGCTCGTCGTCGAGCACCTCGAGCGAGGAGTCGGTGGTCGGCTCGGTCAGGTCCTCCATCACCTTCTTGAGCTCGATCGCGTGGGTCGACCCGTAGTACTTGTCGATCGAGGTTCGCAGCGCGCTCTCCGACGACACCACCGGGTCGACGTTGTACCCGGTCATGAACTTGATGTCGTCCATGGCGAAGACGTTCGTCGGGTCGATCATCGCCAGCGTGATCTTGGCGCCGACCTTGGCCACCGGCAGGATCGTGTACTTGCGCGCCACCTCGGCCGGGATGATCTTGATCACGCCTTCGTCGACTTCGACCCGGGTCAGGTCGATCGCGGGCACGCCGAAATGCTGGGAGAGGAACTCGACCAGCTCCTTCTCGGAGATGACGCCCAGCTTGACCAGCGCCGAGCCGATCCGGCCGCCCTTCTCTTTCTGCAGCGCGAGCCCCTGTTGGAGCTGCTGCTGGGTGATCTTCCCCGTCTTGACGAGAACGTCTCCGAGACGATTGCTCATGGTCGCATGGCTCGCTGCGGGAAACCGGCCCGGTGCCGCTCGAACGCGGCCGCCGAAGCTCCGGATGGGCGCAGGAAGCGCCTGCCAGTGTAGCAGCGGCTTCGAAACAGGGTCAATCGGATGCTGGTCAGCCGAGCAGCTCGAGCGCGCGCGCCGCGACCGCCTCCGGCGAGATCGCGAGCAGGCACGGCTTGGCGCCGTCCATGCGCCGGTGACAGAAGCTGCAGGGCAGCCGCACGCAGAGGGCCGCCGTGGGCGCGCCGTAGGGACCGTGGAGACCGGGGTCGGTCGGGCCGTGGAGCGCCAGGACCGGACGGCCGAGCGCCCTCGCCAGATGCGCGGCGCCGGTGTCGCCCGCCAGCACGAGGCGCGCCCCGCGCAGGGCGCCGGCGAGATCGTCGAGGGTCGGCGCCTCGAGCCGTTGCGCCGCGCCGCCGGCCGCCGCGACCACGGCGTCGGCGAGGGCTTCCTCCCCGGGCGCGGCGCCGATCCGCACGGCGATCGTGGTTCGCGCCGCGATGCCGGCCACCGCGCGGCCCCAGGCTTCCGGTGGGTAGCGCTTGTTGCCCCAGGCGGCACCGGGATGGACGAAGACGTAGTCGCCGCGCGGCACGCGGTCGCGGCCACATGCCAGTCGCTCGGGCGCGAAGTCGGCGGGCTCGTCGGGCAGGCCGAGCGCGCGCACGAGCGCCAGGCCGCGGTCGACCGCGTGTCCGGCGGGTCCGCTCACCGGCTCGTTGATCCAGAGCGCGCTCGAGCGCTCACGGCGATCCACGCGCGCCCACCCGAGACGCCGCCGCGCGCCGGAGAGGCGGGCCAAGAGGGCCCCCTTGTGGTTGCCCATGAGATCGAGCGCCACGTCGGCCCGAAAGGCCCGCAGGCGCGCGAGGAATCGAAACAGGTCGCGCAGACCGGCGACGCGCTCGCCGCGCCGGCGCGCCCGCCGCAGCGGCGCCACCAGGAGCTCGCTCACCAGGCCGTGGCCGGCGAGCAGCGGCGCGAAGGCCTCGTCGACGACCCAGCCGAGGCGGAGCTCGGGGCGATGGCGGGCCAGAGCCGAGGCCACCGGCAGCGCGTGCACCACGTCGCCGAGCGCGCTGGTGCGGACGAGCAGGACGCGCACTAGTGTTCGGGCAGCGCCCGCACGCGCGCGATGATGTCGCTGGTGGCGTGGTCCTTGGGATCGCCGACCAGCGCCGTGCGGCCGCCGTATCGTCGGACCACTTCGTATTCCGGCACGCGCTCGGGCGCGCCGTAGTCGGGACCCTTGCAGTGCACGTCGGGGCGCAGCCGCGCCAGGAGCGGGGCGGGCGAGTCGCCGGGGAAGATCGTCACCAGATCCACCGGCTCGAGCGCCGCGACGAGCTCGGCGCGCTCGGCGGCCGGCACCACGGGCCGGCCGGCGCCCTTCAAGCTCTCGACCGAGGCGTCGTCGTTGATCGCCACCACCAGAAAGTCGCCTTCGGCCCGTGCCGCCCGCAGGTAGCGCAGGTGGCCGACGTGCAGCAGGTCGAAATGGCCGTTGGCGAGGGCGATCCGCAACCCCGCCCGGCGGGCGGCTCCGGCGCGTTCGAGCAGCTCCTCGACGCTCACGACCTCGCCCATCTCACCTCCTCGAGCGGCCGCGGGTCGGACCGGATCGCCTGGATCAGCTCGTCGGGCGCCAGCGTCGCGGTTCCCATCTTCATCACCACGACGCCGCCCGCGTAGTTGGCGAGCAGCGTCGCCTCGAGCGGCGTCGCCCCGGCGGCCAGGCCGAGCGCGAAGGCGCCGATCACCGTGTCTCCGGCGCCGGTCACGTCGGCGACCTGGTCGGTGCCGTGGACCGGCACGTGCGCGGCCCCCTCGTGCTCGAACAGCGACATGCCGCGGCTGCCGCGCGTCACCAGCACGAAGCGGCTGCCCAGCCGCGTCCGCAGCGCGCGGCCGCCGCGGCCCAGCCCGCCGGTGCTCTCGTCCAAGGACTCGCCCGCCAGCGCCTCGGCCTCCTCCTGATTCGGCGTCGCGCCGTCCAAGCCGCGGAACTCGGCCAGCCGGAAGCGGCTGTCAGCGAGCACGTAGCCGTCGCTGCCGACCGCGGCGCGAACCGCCGGCACCAGCTCCGGAACCACCGCACCGTAGCCGTAGTCGGAGAGCACCGCCACCGCGGCCCGCCCGGCGTAGCCGGCGAGCCGCTCGGCCAGGCGCCGCCGGGTCGCGTCGTCCAGGGTCGCCTCCGGCTCCCGGTCGAAGCGGACCACCTGCTGCTTGATGCCGCTCGGGAAGCCGGCGAGGACCCGCGTCTTGGTGGGGGTCGTGCCCCCCGGCAGGGTGACGATGCCGTCACCCTCCACGCCTTGCCGTTCGAGCTCCGCCCGCAAGGCCCGGCCTTCCGCGTCGTCGCCGACGCAGCCGACCACCAGGGGCCGGCCGCCCAGGGCGCGGACATTGGCGGCGGCGTTGGCGCCGCCGCCCGGAGCCAGCGATTCGCCCGCCAGGCGCAGGATCAGCACCGGTGCTTCGCGGCTGATCCGCTTCGGGTGGCCGGTCAGGAACCGGTCGGCGACGAGGTCGGCCAGCATCAGCACCGGCCGGCCCGCGAATGCGTGGACCAGCTCGATCAGGCGCTCGGCGGTGGGCGGAGTCGGGGCGTCGGTCACGGTCGTCTCGCCGCGCCGGATTGTCTCACGGCGGGAGCGGCGGCGCGGTCTCGCAGACCCCGGCGCGAGCCCACAGGCGGACGGCGGTCGGGTACTCCGGGCGATGGAACACGCCGAGCAGCCGGAATTCGCGGCGCATCTCCTGGTGCTCGAACAGCGGGTCGAGATAGGGCGCGCGGAAGACCGGATGGTCGACCACGAAAGCCGGTCTCCTGGCGAGTGCCGCCTCGGCGAGCCCGCCGCGCGCCTTGGCCTCGAGCAGCTCGCGATCGACCAGACCGACTAGGTCGATCACCGCGCGCCGCGTGTGGTAGCCGAGCGCGCCGATCTCGACCGCGACGATCGCGCCGTCGCCCGCGCACGCATCCGCCGCCACCGCCACGTCGCGGTAGATGCGCACCCTCGGATCCGGCGGCTCGCCCCAGCTCGCCGCCGCGAAGGTCATCGACGGCAGCGCCAACGGCAGCGCCAGCAGCGCGGCGGCCGCGGCCCGCGGCGCCGGTGCCGCACCGGGCAGCAGACGGCCGAGCAGCCGGTCCCCCAACTCCCAGCAGCCGATCGCCGCCGCCGCGAGCAGGGCGAGAAAGGTGCCGACGTGGTACCAGGGGGAAAAGGGGACCCCGACCGCGCGGTAGAACAGCTCGTGCAACGCCAGCCAGAGGGCGACCGCCGCCACCGCCGGCGCGATTCGGGCGAGGCGGCGCCGGCCCAGTCCGAGGCCGACCAGGGCGAGCACCAGGAGCCAGACCGCCCCGCGGGCGCCGTAAGCCCGCTCGAGCCACTCCCACTGGGCTCGGCCGTAGGGCAGCGTGGCGAGGGCCAGCTCGGAGCGCTTGCCGGCCAGGGTGTTCGGCACGATCTCGCCATAGTAGGCGGCGAGCAGCGCGAGCCCGGCGCCGATGGGCAGCGCGGCGGCGGCGAGAAATCGGCGCGGCAGCACGCCCGCCCCTGGAGCGCGGCCGAGCCAAGCGCCGCTCTGGCGCCACATCACGATCGCGACCGCGACCAGGACGAGCCCGGCATCGGCGCGCATCGACACCGCCGCGGCGCCCGCCAGGCCGGCCGCGATCGGACGGCCATCGAGCGCGCCGAGACGGACGGCGAGCAACGCGCCGAGCGTCGCCAGCAGCGTCTCGCAACCCGAGAGCTCGAGCAGGAACCGGGAGACCAGGGCCAGCGAGCCGAACAGCAGCGGGATCGCCACGCCACCCGCTCCCGTTCCGGCCGCCAGCGCCGCGAGCGCCACGACTCCGGCGAAGAAGAGCAGCGATCCGGCGTCGGTCACGTCGAGACCGAGCGGCGCGCCCGCCCGCGCGAGCGCCGCCAGCAGCACCGCGTAGCCGGGCGCCGAGGTGCCCAGAACGCGCGCATGATCGTCGAAGGTCAGACCCCGTCCGGCGGCCAGGCGATCGGCGTAGCGATAGGTGATGTAGCCGTCGTCGTAGGTGACACCCCAGAAGCCGCTCGCCATTGTCGCGGCGGCGAGCGCGAGAACGGCGGCGACGAGGCGGGCGGGGCGGGTCACGGCGGCGCAAGCGTACGACGAACCCACGAGTCCTGGCATCGTTCGTGCGTAGCAATCGGATCGAGGTATCGTGGCACGACAGGGCGGAACACCGATGAACGCACCGGCGCAGCGGCGCGACGAAGGCAGAGAGTTCGAGGCGGCGGCGATGCCGCACCTCGACGCGCTCTACAACACCGCCTACCGGATGGCGCGCAACGCCGAGGACGCGGAGGACCTGGTCCAGGAGACCTACCTCAAGGCCTACCGCAGCTATGCCCAGTTCACGCCCGGTACCAACCTCAAGGCGTGGCTGTTCAAGATCCTCAAGAACACTTTCATCAACGAGTATCGGCGTCGTCAGGCGCTGCCCCAGGAGAGCGACTTCGCCGAGATCGAGGGCGCCTTCGAGGACCAGATTTCGCCCGAGATCGCGGCGCGCTGGCGCAACCCCGAGGAGGAGGCGCTCGCCGGCGCCTTCGACGAGGACGTCCAGCGCGCCCTCGAGGAGCTGCCGGTCGACTATCGAATGACCGTCCTGCTCGCGGACATCGAGGGTTTCTCCTACAAGGAGATCGCAGAGATCCTGGACATCCCGGTCGGCACCGTCATGAGCCGCCTGTATCGCGGCCGCAAGCTGCTCGAGGCGACCATGCTCCGCTACGCTCGCGAGCACGGCTACCTGCGCGAGGGCGCCGAGCCCGCGAAGCGGCGCACCCGGCCCGGCCGTTCCGAGAGCCGCTCGGAGAGCGCGTCGTGAAGGAATATCGGCGCGGACTCGCCGGTTGCACGACCGGGAAGGGATCCGCGATGCCGCAGGCGACGACCGTGGCCCGAAGCCGACATGCCGTGTAACCGGGTCCGCCGCTTCGTCTTCCTGTGGGTCGATCGCGACCGTGAGGATCGCCTGCGGGATCCCGTCGCCCGCCATCTCGACGAGTGCCCCGACTGCCGGGAGCGCGCCGTGGCCGTCGAGCAGATGATCCTCCTGGTTCGCACCCGCTGTCGCCGGCAGTGCGCACCGAACGGCCTCGGCGAACGGATCCGGTCGCTGATCGAGAGCGAATGAGCCGCGCCGGCATCGGGAGCCCGCCATGACCGCCCCTTCGCTTCGCCGTCTCGCGACGCTGTTGCTGCTGCCCGCGCTGTTGCTCACCACACGCCCGGCCGCCGGCGTGCCGGCGGACGTGCGGCTGCCCGGGCTGCGAGGCGGCCAGCTGACCTCCGCCGACCTGTCGCGCGGCGCCCTGGTCCTCGTCGTCTGGGCCTCCTGGTCGCCCCGCTGCCGCGACATCGCCGAGCGCGCCAACGCCATCTCCGACCGCTTCGGCGACCGCGCGCGGGTGGTCACCATCGACTTTCAGGAGGATCCGCGCGAGGTCGACGCCTTCCTCGCCGGCAAGAACCTGCGCGTCGAAGTCTTCCTCGACCGGGACGGCGAGTTCTCGAAGGCCTACGGCATCGCCACCCTGCCCGGCCTGATCGTCCTGCGCGACGGCGAGGTCCGCTACCAGGGCAAGCTCCCGGCGGACGCCGAGGCCACGATCAGCGACGCCCTGCGCTGAGCGAGCCGCCGGGCGCGGCTCCGCCCTCGACGCCGAAACCCCTCCGAGCTGGACAGTCGCCGCGAAGTCCGCATAGGATCGGGGCTCGGCGCAGCGCCGACCCACCCAATCCATCGAGCGGAGGCGGTCCAGACGATGAACTGGTACTTCGGGGGCAGAGCCGTTTCGTGGTCGAGGCTCGGCCTGCCCTTGAGTGGTCTGCTCGCCGTCGCGATGGTCGGTGGCTCGATCGACGCGGCGCTGGTGCCCTCGCCGTCCCTGCTCGAGACCGCGGCGCTCGACCCCCGGGCCGCCGCCGGGATGCTCGCCGGCGTCGTCGCCGCCGACCCTGTCCCCGCCGCGCCGGATCACACCGACCACTTGCGCCGCGGCGAGACCTTGAGCGGCGTGCTGCACGGGCTCGGTCTGGCCGCCGAGGAGGCCCACCTCGCCGCGCAGGCGGCGAAGGCCTTCGTCGATCCACGCCAGCTGCGCGTTGGCTCCCGCTACTCGGCCTACTTCGCTTCGACGGGCGAGCTCGAGCGCTTCGAGCTGGCGCTGGCGGGCAAGGGGGAGCTGGCGCTGACCCGCCAAGCGGCGGACTGGCAGCCGAGCTTCCGACAGTTCGAGCGCCAAGTCCGCGTTCACGCCGTGCGCGGTGTCGTGGCGGGCGGGTTCGAGCTTTCGATGGTCGAGGCGGGAGGCCCCGCGGAGCTCGCCTACGCGCTCGCCGAGGTGCTGCAGTGGGACCTCGACTTCACCCGCGACTTGCGCCACGGCGACGAGTTCTCGGCGCTCTACGAGGAGGTCTGGCTCGAGGGCGAGCGGCACGGCCTCGGCCGGGTGCTCGCCGCCTCCTACGCCCAGCGGGACCGGCGGCTCGAGGTGTTCCGGTTCGGCGAGGGCTTCTACGATGCCCAGGGACGACCGCTCGAGAAAATGTTCCTGCGCTCGCCGCTTCCCTATTCGAGGATCACCTCGCGCTTCTCGCGCAAGCGGTTTCATCCCGTCCTGCAGACCTTCCGGCCCCACTACGGCGTCGACTATGGCGCGCCCGTCGGCACGCCGGTCCGCGCCACGGCGACCGGCACGGTGACCTTCGCCGGCTGGGACAATGGCGGCGGCAAGACGGTCAAGATCCGCCATCCCAACGACTACCTCACGGGCTACCTGCACCTCTCGCGCTTCGCCGCCGGGATCCGGCCCGGAGCGCGCGTCCAGCAGGGCGAGGTGATCGGCTTCGTCGGCGCCACGGGGCTCGCCTCGGGCCCACATCTCGATTACCGGGTGCAGCATCGCGGCGCTTGGATCGATCCGCTCTCGCTCAAGAGCGTCCCCGGTGAGCCCTTGTCCCGCCTCGAGCTGGCCCAGTTCCAGGCCGCGCGGGAGGCCATGCGCGCCAGCCTCGAGACCGGTGCGGCCTACGTGGATCCGGTCGCGCCGGGGCCGCCGGTGGGAGAGCGCCTCGCCGCGGCCACCGCGGTCGCCGAATCTCCTCGCGCCGCGCGCAAGTGAAGCCGGCCCGGGCCACCGCCTGGTGCCGGGTCGATTTCGCCGGCGGCACCCTCGACATCTGGCCGCTCGGGCTCCTTCACCGAGGAGCCTCCACGGTCAACGTCGCCGTCGCCCTGCCGGTCTCGGTGGCGCTCGCGCCCCGCGCTCGCGGCTACCGGCTCGTCAGCCCGTCGGCCGCCTCCGAGTACGGCTCGATCGCCGAGCTCGCGGCGAGTCACGACGGGGCGCTGGCGGGCGTGGTGGCCGAGTCGATCGGCCTGCCGCCCTGCGAGATCCTGGTCGAAAGCGCTTCGCCTCGTGGCGCCGGCCTGGGAGCCAGCTCGGCGCTCACCGTCGCGCTGCTCGCGGCGGCCGAGCTGGCGATCGCGGGCGAGCTGCGCCAGAGCCCGCTCGAGCGGGCGCGCAGCGCGCGCGACCTGGAGGCGCGCCTGATGGGGCTGCCGACCGGCATGCAGGACCATCTGGCAGCGCAGCTCGGCGGTGCGCTCGCCGTGGAGCACGAGATCGGCGGTGAGCGGGTGACGCCCCTGGCGCTCGACCTCGACGAGCTCGGCCGGCACCTACTCGTCGCCTACACCGGCCAGAGCCACTTCTCCGCCGGTGCCAACTGGCGCGTGATCCGCGGCCGGCTGGATGGCGAACCCGCGATCGTCGAGCGGCTGGAGCGCATCCGGGATGCCGCGCGCGCGGTGCGCAGCGCGCTCGAGCGGGGGGACTGGAGCGCCGCCGGGGCGGCGGTCGCCGCCGAGTGGCAGGCCCGACGGGGCCTGTCGAGCGAGGTCTCGACCGAGGCGATCGAGGCGCTGCTCGCCGCGGCGCGCGAGCGGGGAGCCTGGGGGGGCAAGGCCTGCGGCGCCGGGGGCGGCGGCTGCGTCGCCGTGCTCGCTCCGCCGGCAGCTGGCGAGGCGATCCGCGCCGCCTGGCGCGACCTCGGGGGGCAGTTGCTCGGAAACGCCCGGCCGACGGCGCGGCGGCTCGAGGCCGGGTGAAGCTCGAATCGCGAGAGCGTGGCCGCCGGAGCCGCGGGCAGGTCTAGCGGCCGGCGAGGCGGGCGGCGAGCGCGGTCAGCGCATCGCCGAAGGGCACCTGCGTCAGATCGAGGATCCGCAGCTCGCTCCAGAAGCCGCCTTCCGGCAGGCTCTCACGATAGAAGAGCTGCGTGCCGGCGATCCAGCCGACCAGCGCCCGCTCGCCGTCCGGCGAGATCAGGAGCACCGGCGGATGGTCGGCAATCTCGGGCGCGTTCCAGTGACGGATCTGCCGCAGCGCGAAGAAATGCGGAAAATCTGCCCCTGGTTGCGGCACCAGCGGCGGCAGCTCGAGCCAGGCGCCCTGACCGGCGCAGCTGTTGGCGAGCCCCGAGCTCCCGACCTGATCCCCGAGCGTCAGCACGGTCTGCTGGGCGCCCTCGCCCAGCAGCAGCGGAGCGGTCGCCGGATCCGCGCTCGCGAGGTAGTCGTGAACGCCCTGCGCCACGTAGCCGGCAACCGCCGGATGGAATCCCATGGCGAGCTCGATGATGTGGCCCCGGGCGGCGTCCGCGAGCTCGCCCGGGCTGCCCGGCAACATCGTGCCGGCCAGCTCGATGATGTGACCGCGCGCTTCGTCGGCGAGCTGGCCGATCTCGCCCGGCAACAGCCGGACTTCGACCGCGGCGATCCGCCGCGTGCGCGAATCGACGAACCCGATCACGACTCGATCGCCGGCGCGGCCCACCTCGAGCGCCGGGACCTCGCGCAGCGAATCCGCGGCCGGCAGCGGCGATGGCGTCTCGGCGGTCACCAGGTCGTCGAGGGCGACGACCGGATTCCAGCCCACGTACTGGCCGTCGACGAAGACCACCGGCGAGTAGAAGGTGCGGGCGCCGGCACCCGCAGTGTCCTCGACCCAGACCAGATGCAGAATGCGGCGCGTCCTGCGCACGTCGACGCCGTCGATCCGCGTCAGGTAGTCGTCGCTGGTGACCGCGAGCCGCAGAGCCCGCTTCTCGGCGAGGGTGCCGCCCGAAAGATCGATCGCGTCGGCCCAGCCTTCGGCGCCGTAGGAGCGCAGCCAGAGCCGCGAGGAGACCAAGTTGCCGGAGTTGAGGCTGCTCCAGACCAGGTGGAGCGTGGAGGTCGCCTGATCGTAGAGCAGGGCCGGAGAGCTCTCGACCTCGGCGCCTTCCGTGCCCGGCACCACCCAGCGCTGCAAGGACTGCCCCGCCGGCACGACGTCGAGGGCCAGCACCGCGCGGTCCGCGGGCAGCGCGGGGTTCTCTCCGAACAGCTGGGAGAACTCGCCGGCCGTCAGCTTGTAGAAAGTCCCGCCGCCGCCGACCGCCGCCGCCGGTACCGGATCGAGCGCCGCCGCGGGCGCGCACCATCCGGCCGCCAGAGCCAGCACCAGCGCGCTCGAGAGGATCCGGGAGGGCGGCGGGCGGCGCGGCATCGTCAGGCCTTGAGGTTCACCAGGCCGCGTACGTCGACCTGGAGCAACACGTCGGGAAGGTAGTCGGCATCGGGGTAGAAACCCGACTGGAGCATCTGGTACCAGCGGCGCGCGCCGAAGCGATCTCCGAGCGCGGCCGCGGCCGCGCCCAGCAGATAGAGCGCGTTCTTCTCCGCCTCGGCGACGCCGTGGCCGCGGGCGAGCGCGAGCGCGCGCAGGCCGTGGCGACGGGCCAGCCGCGGGCGCCGCGCCTCGAGCAGAACGAAGCAGGCGTCGAGGCGGGCGAGCAGCTCGTGCCGTTCGGCGCCCAGGCGCCGCAACGCGCGCAGCGATTCGTGGAGGAGCGTCAAGCCCGCCGCCGGCCGGCCCACCAGGGCTTCGCAATAGCCGAGATTGTGGTGGATCACCGCCCGGCGCAAGCCCTCGTCGGGCGCGAGCAGCTCGAGCGCGCCACGATAGACCTCGATCGCCTCGTCGAAGCGGCTCTCGGCGACCAGCTGGTTGGCGAGCTGGTTGCGGCTCGAGGCGCGCCGGCCGCGATCGAGCGCCTCCGCGCGATCCCGGCCCACCTGGGCGTAGAAGAGCGCCTTCTTCGCCTCCTTTCGCAGCTCGTAAGCGCGCGCCAGCGAATAGGCGGCGAGGAAGCCGTTCTCGGCGTCGCGCGTGCGCATCAGCAGCTCACGCAGCCGTGGTACCAGCTCGTCGCCCCGCCCGAGCTCGAGCGCGATCGCGGCGCGGTTGAGACAGGTCCGTTCGGCGAGCTCGGGCTCGGCCTCGGCTTCGGCCCAGGCGCAGGCCGCTTCGACCAGCGTCAGAGCCTCTTCGAGCCGGCCCGCCTCGACCGCTTCCGTCCAACGCGCGCGCGCGGCCTGGAACTCCTCGCGCGACCGCACCGACACGCTCACGACAGCCCCCGCTGCGCCCGGGAGCGATGGGCCAAGCCGCCGCCGAGCGATCCGCGCTCGACCAGCAAGGTCTCGACCTCTTGCTGCGTGCGCTGGTCGAGCGCGTGGAAGCGCTTGACCAGACGCAGGTCGTGGGGGGTCAGGGAGTCCCGGGCAATTTCCTCGAAGAATTCACCGATGCCGAGCCGGAACTCGGCGAGGATCTTGAACAGCGTGTCGAGCGAGACGCGGTACTCGCCCTTCTCCATGCGCGACAGGTCCGACTGCTGCACCCCCAGCCGCGAGGCGAGCTCCGTCTGCGTGAGCCGGCGGTCCTTGCGCAACTGCCGGATCTTGCGGCCGACCAGTTGCACTTGACGGAATTCCGGTGGGGTCGCCATGACTTTGGGGACAGAGCCTACCGCTTGCATGTTAGGCGGCACGGCGATTCCATGTCAAGATGCCATTCCGGCCCGCGGCTCGAGCTCGCCCGACCCGGCCCACCATGGCCCGTTTCCCGTTCCTGCTCCGCGAGCTGGTGGTTCGCGACCTGCAGAGCCGCTATACCGGCTCCCTGCTCGGGTTGCTCTGGGCCTTCGTGCACCCGCTTTGGCAGCTGGCGCTGTTCAGCTTCGTCTTTTCCTTCGTCTTGCGGGTGCCGCTCGCCGGCGAGGCGACGGCGAGCTTCCCGATCTTCCTCTTCGCCGGGTTGCTGCCCTGGCTCGGCGTCCAGGAAGGGGTCGCGCGCGCCACTTCCGCGGTCAGCGACAACGCCAGCCTGGTCAAGAAGCTGCGCTTCCCGAGCCAGTTGCTGGTCGCCTCGACGGTCCTCTCGGCCCTGGTCCACCAGGGCATCGCGCTCGCCGTCTTCGCCGGCATCCTCGGGTTGCGTGGCGAGCTCGTGCCGGCGGCGCTCCTCTGGCTGATCCCGGCGGCCCTCGCCCAGCTGGCGCTGACCGGCGGCCTCGGTCTCCTCTGTTCGTCCCTCCAGGTCTACTTCCGCGACGTCGGACAGCTGGTCGGCATCGCGCTGTCGGCCTGGTTCTACCTGACCCCGATCGTCTATCCGCTGGCTCTGGTGCCCGAGCGATTCCGCGCCCTGCTGGTCTACAATCCCCTCGCCGCCCTGGTCGGGCTGTACCGAACCGCGCTCCTCGGGGGGAGCCCGCCCCCGGCCGGAGCCCTCTGGGCGCTCGCCGGCGGCGCGCTGGGGCTCTTGGGCGTCGGCTACGCGCTGTTCCGCCACCTCAGCCCGGGCTTCCCCGACGAGCTCTGATCCGGGCGGCGCAGCTGGCGGTATCTCTCTTGCTTCCCTGCCCGCGGGCCGTGTCAGATCGGCCCACCGCCGCAGAAAGGATCCCGATGTCTCGCTCGATCTCGAACCCCCTCGCCCGCCTCGCGCCGACGCTCTGCGCGACCCTCGTCGTCCTGGCCGCCACGCCGCTCCTGGCCCAGGCTCCGTCGGCTACGCCGCCTCCGCCGGTTCCGAGCCCGCCCGCCGGGTCGGCGCCGGGCGTCGCCGTCACGCCGGGTACGGCGCCCGATTTCGCGAGCGAGCTGCAGCCCCCGGACGGCAAGTGGCTGGTCGACGAACTGGGCCGCGAGTACTTCGTCCGCAAGTTCGCCAAGCCGGCGGAGGGCGCGTTCCTGCGCAAGGAGGGCAACCGCGTACGGCTGCCGGGCGGTTTCACCATCGACATCGTCGGCGAGGATGCCGAGTGGTTCATGGGCAAGGTCTACCGCACCGACCACATCACCACCCGCTTCTCGCAAAAGCCGGCGCCGCCGACCGAGGAGGAGCTCGCGGCGGTCGCGGCCCAGTACCGCTTCGACACCCCGGAGACCGATAGGGTGCGCTTCGCGCCGATGGCCCCCGGCCTGCCGACCTCGGGGCAGTGGCGCAACGGCTTCGACATCGCCGACGTCAACCTGGACGGCCGCCTCGACATCGTTCACGGCGGCATCCGCCGGGAGCTGGGCGGCAAGCCGCACATCTTCCTGGGTGACGGCAAAGGGGATTTCAAGCTCTGGGAGAAGGCCTCCTACCCCAATCTGCCCTACGACTACGGCGACATCGCCGTCGGCGATTTCAACAAGGACGGCAAGCCCGACCTGGGCCTGGCGATCCACTTGCGCGGCCTGATCGTCCTGCTGGGCGACGGCAAGGGCGGCTTCGTTCACGACGCCAAGGGACTCGGCTTCGAGGCCGGCCCGCTGCGGCCCGGCCAAGCGCATCGCTTCTCGTCGCGCGCTCTCACCGCGGTCGACTGGGACGGCGACGGCGCCGACGAGCTGCTGGTGCTGGCCGAGGGGCCGGTGGGCAGCTTCGGCGCCAAGGGGGGTCCGAGCCGGATTCAGCAGTCCTACGGCGTCGCGATCCACAAGCGCGGCGCGGACGGCACCTGGGGCCAGCTCGAGGGGGGCAAGACGCATCCCCAGCTGTTCGGGGATTCGGTGGTGACAGCCGATTTCGACGGCGACGGCCGGCCGGACTTCGCCGCCGGCTCGAACGCCCGCGGCAATGCCGCCATCGCCCACCTGCAGTCGCCGGAGGGGGGCTGGGCCTACCTCTGGGTCGAGGGGGTGCGGCCGCGCTCGTTCGCGCGGGCCGTCGGCGCGGGCGACTTCGACGGCGACGGCCGCGCCGACCTGCTGGTCGGCTACCAGAGTGTCGAGCTGGGCGTCTGGCGCACCGGCGTCGACCTCCTGCTCGCCCGGCCAGAGGGGACTTTCGAGCGGCGCACGGTCTACAACGAGCCCGGCGCCAAGGGGATCTTCTCGCTCGCTGCGGGCGACATCGACGGCGACGGCCACCTCGACTTCGTGGCGGGTGCCGGCGACGGCCGCATCTTCGCCTTCCTGGGCGACGGCAAGGGGGGATTCGCGCGCGAGGACACCGCGGATCTCGAGGCCGAGCCGACCTGCCGGGTCTACGACCTCGGCCTGGCGGACTTCGACCGCGACGGGCGCGCCGATCTGGTGGCGGCCTTCGCCGGCGAGGAGTGCCCCGAGGGCGGGCGCCTGGCGGCCTGGCGCTCCCTGCCCGCCGGGCGCTGATCCGGCCCTCCGCGAGCGGACCGAAGGGCTCCCGGGCGACCCCGGCCGGGAGACCTCGGCCACCCCTAGCACGCCTTCGAGATGGTGTGGTACCATGCCCCCGAACTCGAATCCTTGAGCGGGAGGTGATGTCCTCGCCGTGCGCGGCACAGAATCGACCTCGGTGGTATCGATGCAAGACTTGCTAGGAAATGGGAAAACCGAAAGGAGATTGTTCCAAATGAAGAAGCTCGTTAGCTGCATCGCGGTGGCGAGCCTGCTGGTGCTGGGGAGCTCGGCGATCGCCGACCTCTGCACCATCGAGGCGACTCCGGCCGCGACGCTCCTGCTGCCGTACTTCGAGGTGGACATCGCGAACCCGAACGGGGTCGACACGTTCTTCTCGATCAACAATGCGTCGGCCGCTTCGGTGCTGACCCACGTCATCGTCTGGACCGACATGTCGGTCGAGGCGCTCGACTTCAACGTCTACCTGACCGGCTACGACGTGCAGACGATCGGCATGGGCCTGATCATCCGCAACGGCCTGCTGCCGCGCACCGCGGCGACCAACACG
>JACTMI010000019.1 GCA_014584695.1 Acidobacteriota bacterium | reverse complement strand
GCTCGACGTCAGTCGGCGCGCCGCAGGCTTGGCACCCATCGGATTGATGGGCCGGGCGCACCTCGGGCACGGTTTCCGGGACGTTGGGCGGAGGCCCGGTGAAAGGAGAGGGATGACGGGACCACGACTCGCCTTCGGGCGGCGGTGGCGACCCGTCGACGAAGAGCTCCAGGCCGCTCCAGGGTGGGTGGTGGACGAGCACGACGCCCCGGAGGAGACGAGGGGCTCGCGCGCAGGCCGGGTGGAGGCACCCTGAAGCGTGGGCGAGCGGCGTGACAGCGGCCCCTGGCTGGCGCGCCGCTCGCCTGCCTGGAGCTCGGCAGTGAGGCCGTCCCCGGTCAGCTGGTCAACGAGGAGGCACGGTCGCCGCGCACCACGATCACGACGAAGACCAGGCTCGCGGTAGCCTCTACAGCGTCACGGCGGAGGGGCTGAGCATGAAGGACGTCCGGGCGTTGCAGGAGCGAGCCAAGGAGCTTCGGTGCCTCTACGCGGTCGATGCCGTCGTCTCGGATCGGGCCCAGACCCCGGCCCAGGCGTTCCTGCGGGTTCTGCGAGAGATTCCGGCCGGATGGCAGCGTCCAGAGACCACCGGGGCGAGCATCGACTACCTTGGTCGCCACTACGTGGGGCCTGGGTTTTCGGCCGACGGCCGAAGACTCTCGGAGCCCGTGTTGCTTTGGAACGTCGCCGTAGGGAAGATCGAGGTGAGCGATCACGGCGAGGAGGCGTTGCACTCCGAGAGGCCGTTCCTTCCAGAGGAGTCCGAGCTGCTGCGCCGTATCGCATCGCGACTGGGCGAGTACCTCGAGTGGAAACACACGGAGCTTCTCGGCGAACGCAGCGCCGCGCGGAGGAACCACTGGGCCTGGCGCGAGCGCTTCGCCGCGGCTCTGGCCGACCGAATCGACGGGGAGCGGTTCGGCGTGGCGCGGCTCTTCCTCGGCGGAAGCACCGCCCGGGGACACGCGGGGCCGGGGAGCGACATCGACCTCTACGTGGTGTTCCATGGCTCCGACGCCCAAAGGAAAGATCTCGCCGCTTGGCTCGAGGGCTGGAGCCTCTGCCTGGGCGAGGTCGCGCTCCAGCAAACGGGTCAGCCGTTTCCCGAGGGAATCCTCAACGTACACTGGTTGGATCGCGAGCCGGACATGCGCCAGCGCCTCGAGCTCCACGAGCTCGCCCTGCGGGCGTCGCGGACCGGGTGACGCGCGCCGGCTCGAGCGGGCTCGACCACTCCCGCTCGAGGAACGGCACGCGTGGTGACCGGTTTCCCGCCACCCGCGACGCCCGACCTGCGCTTGTCCGTCAGTGCGCGGACGGCTTCCCGAGGACCGCCTCGACTTCGGCACGCGTCATCGAGCGGTCGAGCAACGGCAGGAAGACCTCCTCCTCCTTCTCGAAGTGAGCCCCGATCACGCCGAGCGCGCGGTCGGCCGCCCGCGCGAACGCCGTCGCGTCCGGCGGGGCCGCCGCAGCCAACGCGGACAGTCCGTCGATCGCGCGCCCGATGATGCCGTGCTCGTAGCGCATCGAGGCCGTGAACGGCTCGCCCTGCCGGCCAGCGCGATCGTCCACGACTGGATAGAGGTGTGCCTCCTCCCAAGCGGCATGGCTGCGAATGTGCTCGTCGAGGAACTTGACTGCGAACGCCATCGTTCGCCTCTGCTCGGCTTCCGGCGCGCCATCGAGCCCGCCGACCATCCCATCGAGATGGCGCAAGTGCTCCTTGATTTCGGCGTGCTCGGCGCGGAACCCCGCCGTCGGTCGGTCGTCTGCCGCGGCTGGAAGCGCGGCCACACCGGCCATCAACCCCGCCACCGCCAGGATCTTCGTCTGGTTCGAGCTCATTTCGAGTCCTCCATTGTTGCCCTCGGGGAAGTCCATCGGGCAAGGTCAATCGTCGTCTTCATCGTCATCGTCATGGTCGTCCGCGCGGGTCTCGTCGGACGCGCTCGCAGCCCCCGCGTCACCGGAAGTCGAGCGCTTCGAAGCGTCCTCCCTCTCTGACTCACCGAGTGCCAGGGGCGTGCCGATGAGGGGCAGCGCCAATCGGCGTTGCCTCACGTCGAGGCCGGAGAGCAAGAGCGCACCGAAGGCGACCGCGAGGACCAGGAAGGCGCTGGCGACGCCGGCCCGCGCCGAGGGAATCCCGTCGACTTCGGCACCCGCCCTGCGCCCCGTGAGCATCGTCGCGACCAAGTTCTCCCGCCGGCGCGCGACGTGGAGCAAGACGCCCGCGACGTGCAGCGCGACCAGGCCGATCACCGACCAGGCGAGCAGCTCGTGAACCTCCTCCGCAGCCTCGTTGCCGCGCGCGGCCAGGAATCCGGTGACACCCAGGCCGGCGATCCCCACGAAGACGGCCAGCGCGAACCAGCTCGTGGCCGAGTTGTGGCCGACGCCGGCCTCGCTCGGGCGGTCGGAGAAGACCCCGCGCAGGTAGCGGATCAAGGCTGACGGTCGGAGCGGCCAGGCGCGAAAGCGCGCCCACCGGGTCCCCACGAGACCCCAGACCGAGCGCAGCGCGATGACGAAGAGCGCGATCAGTCCGGCGATGGCGTGAAGGGCGAAGACCACCGATTCGTCGGAAGCGAGACTGGCGAGCGCGAACGCGCCGAGCACCAGCACCGCCAGCAGCCAGTGCATGACGCGCACCGGCAGGTCCCACACCAGGATCTTCTTCATCGCCTTACTCCTTTCCAACCCTCGCCGTCAGCGTAGCGGCCCGCTCCTTAAGGCAGGCTTAACTCGCGCCGCCGGGAGTATCCTCGAAAGCGGCGAGGCCGTGGGAGGAATCCGACCGTTGCGTGTGCTGCTGATCGAGGACGACGAGCTGCTGGGGGACGGCGTGCGCGCCGGGATCGCGCAGGCCGGCTTCGCAGTCGATTGGTTGCAGGACGGTCGCGAGGCCGAGGCCGCGCTCGGGCTGGCCGCCTACGATGTCGTCGTGCTCGATCTCGGCCTGCCGGGCATCGGCGGCCTCGAACTCCTGAAGCGCCGGCGGGCCGTGGGCGACTCGACTCCGGTGCTGATCCTCACCGCCCGCGACACGGTCACCGATCGCATCGCCGGGCTGGATCACGGCGCCGACGACTACCTCGTCAAGCCGTTCGATCTCGGCGAGCTCCTCGCGCGCTTGCGAGCCTTGGTGCGCCGGGGATCCGGAAGGGGCGAGCCGGAGTTACTCGACGGCGACCTGGCCCTCGACCCCGCGGCCCACACGGTAAAGCTCGGCGGCCGGGAGGTGGAGGTCTCACCGCGTGAGTTCGCGGTGCTCCACGAGCTGATGGCGCACTCCGGCGAGGTCCTCTCGCGCGGGCGCCTGGAAGATCATCTCTACGGCTGGGGGGACGAGGTCGCGAGCAACGCCGTCGAGGTCCATGTCCACAACCTCCGCCGCAAGCTCGGCGCGGATCGGATCCGCACCGTGCGCGGTGTCGGCTATTCGATGGGGCGGCGCACGAAGGCGCCATGAGCCGAGCTCCGCGAGTCGTCTCGATCCGCGCCCGGCTGCTCCTGCTGCTCCTGGGCGCCACGGTACTCTGCTGGCTGGTCGCGATCACGTGGAGCTACGTCGATGCGCGCCGCGAGCTGGCCGAGCTGTTCGACGCGCAGCTGGCGCAAGCGGGTCGTATCGTGCTGGAGCGAGCCGCGGACGAACTCGGGGAGGACCATGGGGTCGAGCTCGAGGGGGAGCTCGGAGATGAGCTCGGGCACACCCGGGAGCATCCGATCGAGGAGAGCCCCGGGAGCGATCACCGCTACGAGCAGAGCCTGCACTTCCAGATCTGGTCCGTCGACGGCCGGCTCCTCTACCAGTCGACGCGCGACCTGCCACGCGACCCGATCGTGCCCCTCGGCGCGCGAGGCTTCTTCGATCGGGAGCTCGACGGCACCCGCTGGCGGGTCCTGGTCCTGGCCGATCCGGACGAAGGAATCGAAGCTCAGATCTGCCAGCGCGCCGACCTGCGCGCCAGCCTGGCGGCGACCGTAGCGCGCAACATGCTCGTGCCGATGGGGATCGCGCTCCCCGTGCTCGGGCTGCTCCTGTGGCTGGCTACGACGGCGGGAATCCGTCCCTTGCATCACCTTGCGACCGAGCTCTCGAAGCGCCGCGTGGACGACGTCGCGCCCCTCGCCGCGGAGCCGAGACCGAGCGAGCTCGCGCCGCTCGCTGGCGCCTTGGACGGGCTTCTCGAGCGGCTGCGGCGGCGGCTGGAGCTCGAGCGGGGCTTCACCGCCGACGCCGCCCACGAGCTGCGGACCCCGCTCGCAGCGTTGAAGACGCAGGCCCAGGTGGCGCTGGGGGCCCGGACGCCGGAGGAGCGCGCGCACGCCCTCGGTCAGGTCGTTCGCGGCACCGACCGACTGACGCACCTGGTGCGTCAGCTCCTGACGCTCGCGCGCCTCGAGCCAGACGCCGCTCAGGGTTTCGAGGAGGTCCACCTGGAGCTGGTGATCGACGAGCAGCTGGCAGCGCTCGCCCAGGAGGCCACGGCGCGCGGAATGCGATTCGTTCGGGAGGGCTCGGGGACGATCCTGGTCTCGGGCAACCGTCCACTGTTGGCGACGCTGGTCGCCAACCTGCTCGAGAACGCTGTCCGGCACGGAAGACAGGGCGGCGAAGTGCGAATCGAGCTCGGGCGGGAGGGCGATCGGGTCGCGCTTCGCGTCGTCGACGACGGGCCGGGGATCCCCGAGGCGGAGCGCGAGCGCGTCTTCGACCGTTTCCATCGCCTGCCCGGACGCGGGGGCGGCAGCGGGCTCGGCCTGTCGATCGTCGCTCGCATCGTCGAGGTTCACGGCGGCTCGATCACGCTCGGCAACGGTCCGCAGGGTCGGGGCCTCGAGGTCGGTATCCGGCTTCCGGGAGCGGTGGCGAGCCCGGGACCGGTCGATCCCGGCTCGCTGCCCTCCCGCGGCCTCGACCCATTGGCCCGAGGCTCGGGCCGACCCGGAGACGGCGAAGGTCCGGTCCGACCGCGGCCGGACGCTCCGCCGTGATTCCGAACCGAGCTCAGAAGTCGCCGTCGAGAATGTACGGCTGGCTCCAGAGCGTGACCTGGAGGATCACGGATTTCAGCCACGCCTGGTGCATCTTCTCCACCTCCTCCTCGCCGTGCCCTTTCTTGGCGAGAAACGGCTTCAGCGTCGCGGTGATCGGGTAGATGAACGCCGGCAGGTACCGATAGCTGATGTTGTCGACGCTCGGGGCGCCGTCGGTGCGGTTTTTCGCGGTCCGGTGGTGGCGCCGGCCGATCTCGTACTGGTAGTCGAGCCACGCCTGGTCGTAGTTGGCCGCGGCCGTGTCCTGGATCCAGCGCGCGAACCGCTTGCGAACGGCGGCCAGGTAGTCGCCGTCCGGCTGGCCGTCGGCCTTGCGGCCGAAGTAGTAGACCAGGTGCGGGTGCGAGGCCACGAACCCGTACCAGACGTCGAGCACCGCCTCCTCCTGGCCGGCGAGAACTTCGCCGGAGAGCCGCAGGTACTTCACGTCCTCGTCGGTGAAGAGGACCGTCTTCTGGAGCAGAGCGAGCTCCTCCATCGAGAGCGGCGAGCGCGGCACGGCCGGGTTGCCGAGGGTGTAACCGGGGATGGAGGGTGCGGCGTGGGCGGTGGACGACATCGGGGGCTCTCCTTGGCGCCGCGGCTCGGCGAGCAGGGCGCTGACGATGGAAAGGTGACCCGCCGCCAGGAGGGCGACGAGCCGGGCTGCGACGAGAAGGGGACGACGGGCCATGGTGACTCCTCGGGACGCTGGATTCCGGCCTACTGTGTCGGTGACGGGGAGGGCCCGGAGCCGGTGTCGGAGCCCCGGTCGACGAACCTCTTCCAGAGCTCCCCCGATTGATCCGGGGCGACGACGACGTGGTCGCCGCAATCGAGACGGAGGCTCCGGTCGCCGAACGGCGCATCGACGAAGGCGCAGTGATGCGGCAGATCCTCGCCGGGATGCTCGTTGGGACGGAAGTAGAGGCAGGTGACGCACATGCGGGAGACCGGAATCTCCCCGCGCTCCTGGAGCTCGCGGATCATCTTCACCAGGCCCCGCAGGAAGACCGCCTGCTCACCGGGCTCCAGGGTGTCCGCGGCCGCCCGCAGGAAGTCGGTCCAACCCGCGGCCCGCCGGGCCATCTGACGCCCCGCACGCGTGAGGCGGATGTCCCGGGCGCGCGCGTCGTCCGCCGCGCGTTCGCTCTTCACGAGCCCCTTGCGCACCAGCGCGGCGACGGCCTCGCTCGCCGTGGCCGGCGTCACGCCCAGGCCCGCCGCGAGCTGCGCGAGCCGGGCGCCGGGCGCCGACCCACCGTCGAGCAGGGTGAGGAGCTGGGTCTGGGTCGGCGTCAGGCCCCGCTCTCCGGCCGCCTGCCAGGCCCTCGTCCGCAGCGCCAGACCGACCTTGGCGAGCGCGGTGACGAGACGGTGCGCCGTGGATTCGTTGTCGAAAGGGGCTTTCATCGCGGGTCTCGTTCTCGGAGTCATTCGTTAGGGGTCCTAAATATAAGGCGCACTCTCCGACTCGTCAAGTGGCCACGCCGAGGACCGGAATCCGAGCGAGCGCGCCGGTCGCCTGCCGCAACGTGGCACCCACCAGGCGGTGGGCGTCCTTCGCCCTCTCCGCGGGAGTAAGATCAACGGAGTCGGCGACGGCCCGCCGAGGAGGGGTTCGAGTTGAGCGAGCGCAACATCTTCCTGACCGCCGAGGACCGCAAGCGTCTGGTGGCGCTCCTCGAGCGACCGACCGCCGCCTGGGACCGCGACGACGTGCGCGATCTCGTCGTCGAGATCCAACGCGCGAGCGTGGTGCCAGCGGCCGAGATCCCGCCGGACGTCATCACGATGAACTCGAAGGCTCGGCTCCTCGATCTCGATCGGGGCGCGACGCTCGAATACACGCTGGTCTACCCCCAGGACGCGGACTTCGCCGACGGGAGAATCTCGGTGTTCGCGCCGATCGGTGCCGCGATGCTCGGCTACCGCGTCGGCGACGAGATCGAATGGACCGTGCCGGGAGGCCTGCGGCGCCTGCGGGTCGAGGCCGTGCTCTACCAGCCCGAGGCGGCGGGAGACTTCTCGCGCTGAGGCGACGTCGCCCGCGCTGTCCGTTTCACGCGGAGCGCGCGGGCGGAGCAGCCTCTCCGATACCGGGAGCCTTCGGCGGCCCAGGTCGGCCATCGCGATCGAGCAGTACGCACACGCAGCAGAGGCCGGGGCGGGGGGCGAGCACCGGCTTCGCCCCGCGGACCGCCAGACCGTCGACCACGCCTTCGAGCAGGTCGAGGTTCATGCCGCAGACGAGCTGCGTGTGCTCGCCGACGAGCGCATGGAACGGGCAGTTGCGCAGCCGTAGCTCCGTGCCCACGAGCTCCGGCTCGTAGCCCTGCGCCACCAGGACCGCCGCGAGCTCGGCCAGGAGGCGGCGCCGGCCGGCACGCGCGCCGGCGCGCGCCCGCGCTTCGGCACCGAGGCGACGGCCTCTCGCCCGGGCGCTCTCGGCCAGCGCGTCGCGCGCCTGCGAGGCGAGGCTGTGGTCCACGGCTTCGGCCAGCAGGTGCGCCGCGAGCTCGTAGCGGCGCGGCGGCAGCGAGACTTCGAGCTGCCGACCCGACCGACGGTAGAGCTTGGACGGCCGGCCCGCTCCCGGACCGCTCCGCGCGGAGAGCCGACGGAAGCCGACCTCGAGGAGTCCCTCCTCCGCCAGGCGATCGAGATGAAAGCTCGCGACGCTCCGCGACACGCCCGCGGCTCGCGCCGCCTCCTCGCGGCTGACTTCCCGACCGGACGACATGACGTGGCGGTAGATCGCCCGCCGCACCGGGTCGCCGAGGAGCGCCAATCCGCCGAGCTGCTCCTCGAGCTCGTCGGGCGTGACGTCGGGCGGGGACTTCGGACGGTCGGACACGGTCTCTTGGCCGCGGCTCGCAGGGCCGAGGCGGGCCTCTCTAAAATAGCCCCTCTCGACCCTACAAGGCAATTCCAGAGCCCGCAGGGCAGCGCCGGAGGTCCGCCCGGGGGAGCACCGGCGAGGGTTCGCGGTGCTCACTGGGATCGCTGGACCCCCTATCTGCGCTGCATGGCCCGCACGACGTGCACCGAGCGTCCGAAGCCCACTTGACGACCTGGAGCGGCTTCTCTAAAATGACTGTTGTGAGTTTTAGAAGCTCACCGACGCACGCTTCCGGGCGCCGAACCCACCCTCAGGAGGACCCATGAAGATCCCGCTCCTCACCGCCGCCGCAACCGCCCTGCTCCTCGCCGGGGCTCCGGCCTTCGCCCAGGTCGACGACGCCCAGATCGCGGCGATCGTCGTCACCGCCAATCAGGTCGACGTCGACGCCGGCAAGCTCGCCGTCGAGCGCTCGCGGACTCCGGCGGTGGTCGAGTTCGCGCGGCTGATGATCACCGACCACACGGGAGTCAACGAGGCCGCGACCGCGCTGGTCACGCGCCTCGGAGTGACACCGCAGGAGAACCCGACCAGCGCCAGCCTGAAGCAGGCCGGCGACGAGAACCTCGCTCGACTCCGGAAGCTCGAGGGCGCCGCGTTCGACACGGCCTACGTCGAGCACGAGGTCGCCTACCACGAGCAGGTGATCGCGGCGATCGACGGCACGCTGATCCCGGGCGCGACCAACGGCGAGCTGAAGGCTCTCCTGGTCAAGGTCCGGCCGGCCTTCGACGCCCACCTCGCGCACGCGCGTCAGCTCCTCGGGTCGCTGACCAAGAGGTGACGCGGATGAGCGCGCTCGCTGCCAGGCGTCTCGCGCTCGTCTTCGCGGCGGCGGGCCTGCTCCTCGTCGGAGTGGGCCTCGCCGCCGCGGCCGCGGAGCACGCCGAGCCCCGACGTCACACGATCACCATCGAGGGCAACGCCTTCCGCCCGGACGATCTCACCGTCGATCGCGGAGACACCGTCGTCTGGGTCAATCGCGACTTCTACCCCCACACCGCCACCGACACCGAGGGGAGCTTCGACTCCGGGACGATCCCGGCCAACGGTTCCTGGTCGCTCACGGTCGAGGCCTCCGGCGAGCTCCGGTACTTCTGCACCCTTCACCCCACCATGAAAGCGACGCTTCGTGTCCAGTGAGCGCCGTGGGCGCGGCCCCGCCGCTCGGGAACGTGCGCCGGTCGAATCGCCGGGCACCACGTCCGCGGGGCGGCAGGTGCGATGATCTCAATGGGGGGCGGCAGGGACATGACGACGCCAGGCGACGCTCGGCTCGGAACCCTCGAATCGAGAAACGGATTCGGCGAGCCGGTTCCGATCATCAAGGAGCGGCTGCGCACCTCCGTACGGGCTCGCCTGGAGACCGTTCACGCCGAGTCCCTGGCGTCGTCGGCATCCGCACGCATCGGCGATGCGGTCCTGCGACTCCCCGAGGTCGCGGGCGCCAGAGGGGTCCTCGTCTGCCTCTCTTTCGGTTCCGAGATCGATACCTGGTCACTGACCGACCGCATCCTCGGGAGCGGGCGGAGGGTCTTCGTGCCGCGCGCCGATCCCAAGGATCGCCAGCTTCACGTCCACCCCTATCCCTGCCCTCTGCGGACCTTGTCGTTCGGACTGAGGCAGCCACCGCGCGGCACACCGGAGCTCGCCGATGCGGAGATCGACAGAAACGTCGACGTCGCCCTCGTCCTCGGGCTCGCGTTCGACCGGCGTGGATACCGGCTCGGCCACGGGAGCGGGTACTTCGATCGGTTCCTCGCGCGCCACCGCGTCCTCGCCGTGGGCCTGACGCCGTCCGCGTTGCTCTTCGACGCGTTGCCCGTCGAGCCGCACGACCTGCCGATGTCGGTCCTCGTCACCGAACGCGAGGTCGTCCGAGCCGGGACCGGACCCCTCCCCTCGCCACTGCCCCGGCCGTGAGATCGCTCCAAGCCGTGTCTGGCAGAGCCCCTGAAGAGTTTCCATGTTTATTGGTACTGTAACCTTGACAATCACACCCGCCCGACGTACCGTTTCGATGAGTCCGCGGGCTTTCGAGCCCCGGACCGAGAGATCGGAGGCCCTGGGTGCCCCACATCATCACCGAGCCCTGCATCGGCGTGAAGGACACGGCCTGCGTCGACGTCTGTCCGGTCGACTGCATCTACGGCAAGAACGAGGACTGGGAGATGCTCTTCATCCATCCGGAGGAGTGCATCGACTGCGGGTTGTGCATCGACGCCTGCCCGGTCCAGGCGATCTATCCGCAGGAGGAGGTCCCGGAGAAGTGGCGGAGCTTCATCGCGAGGAACTATGAGCACTTCTCGCTCACTTCGCCCTGACACGGCCATCGGAAGAGCGAACCGGAGGGAGCACCCGGTCTCGAAGGCGGCGCTTCCGGAGGACCTCCCGGACCGCATCCTCGCCGGGGCAGCCGAGGCGGTCTTGATCTGCGATCGAAACGGCGCGATCCGCTTCTGGAACGCCGGAGCGGAGCGAATCTTCGGTCACCTTGCGGAAGAGGCGCTCGGCGCCTCGCTCGACCTCGTGATCCCGAAGCGGCTGCGAAGTCGGCACTGGGCCGGTTGGGAGACCGCGATGCGATCCGGCCGCACCCGCTACGGCGACGGCCAACTGCTCGCGGTCCCGGCGCTCCACAAGGACGGACGGCAGCTGTCGATCGAGTTCTCGATCCAGCTGCTGCCCGAAGCGAGCCGCCCGGTCGACTGGGTCGTCGCGATCGTCCGCGACGTGTCCGAGCGGTTCGCTCGCGAGAAGGCGCTTCGCCTCCGCCTGCAGGAGCCGGAATCGGCCGGCGCTCCACCGAGCCCGGCGGCATGAGGCTTCCCGTGACTCCTCGGGCAACCTCGGGATCGGAGAACTGGACATGACTTCCTACCCGTATCTGATCGTCGGCGGCGGCATGACGGCCGACGCCGCCGTGCGCGGCATCCGCGAGCTCGACGACACGCGGCCGATCGGCCTGATCGGCGCCGAGACGGACGCCCCGTACGCGCGGCCCCCGCTCTCGAAAGGGCTCTGGAAGGGCGAGCCGCTCGAAGGGATCTGGCGCGGCACCGGGCAAGCCGGCGCCCTGCTCCATCTCGGCCGCCGGGTCACGGCAATCGACCTCGCCGCGCGGACCGTGCTCGACGATCATGGCCACCGCTACGGCTTCGAGAAACTCCTGCTCGCGACGGGCGGACGTCCCCGCCGGCTGCCGTTCGGCGGCGACGACGTCCTCTACTTCCGCACGCTCGAAGATTACCGGCGCCTCCGCACCCTCGCCGACCGGGGCGCGCGGTTCGCCGTCATCGGGGGTGGCTTCATCGGCTCCGAGATCGCCGCCGCCCTGGCGTCGCAGAACCGCTCGGTGACGATGCTCTTTCCCGAGGAGGGCATCGGCTCGCGAGTCTTCCCCGCCGACCTCGCCCGCTTCCTGGCCGGCTACTTCGAGGAGAAGGGCGTCGAAGTGCTCGCCCGACGGAAGGTGACGAACCTGGTCGTGAGGGGCCTGGATTACGAGGTCCACGCGGACGGTGAACCCCCTCGGGAGGTGGATGCGGTGGTCGCGGGCCTCGGCATCGTCCCCGAGACCGAGCTCGCGGCCGCCGCCGGGCTCGAGGTCGACGACGGCATCGTGGTCGACGAGCGGCTGAGGACGAGCGACCCCGCGGTCTTCGCGGCGGGCGACGTCGCGCGATTCCCGGTGCCGGCGCTCGGCGGCCGCATCCGCGTCGAGCACGAAGACAACGCGGTGTCCATGGGGCGGGCGGCCGGGCGGGCCATGGCGGGCGACGACTCGCCGTACACGCATCTGCCGTTCTTCTACTCGGACCTGTTCGATCTCGGCTACGAGGCGGTCGGGGCGCTCGATCCGCGCGGCGAGGTCGTCGCCGACTGGAAAGTGCCGCTCCGCGAAGGCGTCGTCTACTACCTGACGGCGGGACGAGTCCGGGGCATCCTGCTCTGGAATACCTGGGGACAGGTCGACGCGGCGCGCGCCCTGATCGCGGAGCCCGGTCCCTTCCGCCCGGCCGATCTCCTCGGCCGCCTGCCGGCTTGACATCTCCGGCGCCGGCGAGGCCGAGCCCACCCGCGGCCACGCTCGCCGCGGGCGGCGGCTGCGGGCGTCATGCTCCTGGCCGGAGGAGCCCGATGCGCATCGTCTCCGGCGTCCAGCCCACGGGGAGGCTTCACCTGGGCAACTACCTGGGCGCCATCCGCCAGTTTCTCGACCTGCAGAGTGCGCCCGCCCACGACTGCTTCTTCTTCGTCGCGGACCTCCACGCGCTGACCACGACCCGCGACGGGGCGACACTGCGCTCGCTCGCCCTCGAGATTGCCACCGACTACCTCGCACTCGGCCTCGACCCGGACCGCGTGGCCATCTACCGGCAGTCGAGCCTGCCGCAGGTCACGGAGCTCGCCTGGATGCTGTCGACCGTGACGCCCATGGGGCTGCTGCGCCGCGGCCACTCCTACAAGGACAAGATCGCGCGGGGCCTGGAGCCGACCCACGGCCTGTTCGCCTATCCCGTGCTCATGGCCGCCGACATCCTAATCGTCGGCGCCGAGCGGGTTCCCGTGGGGCGGGATCAGGCGCAGCACCTCGAGATGACCCGCGACCTCGCGACGGCCTTCAACCAGGTACACGACGAACCGCTGCTGCGCCTGCCCGAGCCGATGATCCTGCCCGACGCGGCCCTGGTGCCGGGAATCGACGGGCGCAAGATGTCGAAGTCCCACGGCAACGTCATCGAGCTGTTCGCGCCCGAGGCCGACCTGCGCCGCTCCGTGATGTCGATCGTCACGGACTCGACACCGCTCGAGGACCCCAAGCCGGCCCGAGGTCCGCTCTATGCGCTTCTGAAGCTGCTGACCCCACCGGAGGAGTGGGCGGAATCCCGCCGGCTCTTCACCACCGGTGGCCAGGGCTATGGCGCGCTCAAGACGCGGCTGCTCGGGCTCGTCCTGGACACGTTCCGGCCGGCCCGGCAGCGTCGCGAGGAGCTGCTGCGCGATGTCGGATTCGTTGAGTCTGTCCTCAACGCGGGCAGCGAGCGCGCGGCGACCGCAGCGGCTCCCCTGATGGCCGAGTGCCGCCGGGCCTGCGGCCTCTCTGGTTGATCCGCGCTCTCCGCGAGCTCGCTGCCGGTACGGCCCGGGGCCCCGAGCGCCGGGAGCCCAGTTAGCCCACCGAAACAAGGTCCGCGGTTCGAGGTCAGCTGCCACTGCGCCAGTGAATCAGTCGCGATCCGCGCTGCCAGGTGAAGTAGGACCAGACCCACTGAGCGAAGACGAGGAGGCGGTTGTTGAACAGCGCGAGCTGCGCGAGGTGGAGGGTCGCCCAGAGCACCCAGGGCAGCCAGCCCGCCAATCGCAAGCGTCCCCGTTCGAAGAGGGCGAAGTTGCGCCCCACGACCGCGAGGTTGCCCAGGTCCCGATAGCGAAAGGGGCCCGGGAACCGACGTGCGCGCTCGCGGCTCTCGATCACCCTCGCGACATAGCGGCCTCCCTGCAAAACGACTTGAGCCACGCCGGGCAGGGCGCGACCGTCCTGGGAATGTGCGGCCAGGTCGCCGATCACGAAGATCTCGGGCCGACCCGGCACGGAGAGGTCTTGTTCGACGCGGATCCTGCCCGCCCGGTCCGTCTCGGCGCCGACCCAGGCCGCGATCGAAGGGGCCGCCACGCCCGCAGTCCAGATCACCGCAGCGGCTTCGATCCACTCGCCGCCGACCCGCACGCCCCGAGAGTCCACCGCTTCGACCGCCGCGCCGAGTCGAATCTCGACGCCCATCCTTTCGAGACGGCTCCTCGCGCGAGACGCGAGGTCCTCGTGAAAAGTCGGTAGGATCCGTGGACCCGCCTCCAGGAGGAGGATCCCGACCGACCCGGGGTCGACCCGGCGAAACTCTCCGGCGAGAGTCCCGCGGGTGAGCTCCGCGAGCGCTCCGGCCATCTCCACACCCGTAGGTCCGGCTCCTACCAGAACGAGCGCAGAAGGGCCACGGTCCGGCGGCAGGATGGCCCTGGCCTCCGAGCGCTCCAGCGCGGCGAGGATTCGGCTCCTGACTGACGTCGCATCCTCCAGTGTCTTGAGACCGGGGGCGAATCGCTCGTGCTCGGGGTGGCCGAAGTAGCTGTGACGCACTCCCGTCGCGAGCACGAGATGGTCGTAGTCGATCGCGGCCGGCTCCTCGCCATCAATCCGAAGCAGGAGGCGGCGCTCCTCCACCTCGAGCCCGACGGCCTCCGCCATGACCACCGTTGCGTTCGCCTGGCGCTGAAGGACCTGCCGCAGGGGCGACGCGATCTCCGCCGCGGAGAGCGCCGCGGTCGCCACCTGGTACAGGAGCGGTTGGAAGAGATGATGATTCGTGCGGTCGACGAGAAGCACGTCGAGCGGGGCGTGACGCAGGGCACGCGTCGCGGCCAGACCGCCGAATCCCCCGCCAACGACCACGACCCGTGGCCGGGAGCGACCTCCTCCGGGGCCCGCCGATTCCCGGGCGATCGGGTCTCCTCCCGTGTCGCTCCGGACGCGCTTCATCGAGCGACCCTCACGGCAGGCCACGTACCAGAAGGACCGCGAAACCCAGCACGGCCACCGAAATCGCCAGCTCGAGCCGTCCCAGCCAGGAAGCCGAGCGGCGCGCGTGCGCCGCCTCTTCGCCCTCGGGGTCGAGCTCGAGAAGGCGCGCCGCCCGCGGACCGAGCACGACGTCGTGCACGAAGTTCACGGCGACGAGAAGCGTCACCAGCGCCAGCTTCCAGGCGAGCACCCGGGCCCACGGGCTCGCCCAGAAGGCGGAATCCGACAGCGCGCGCCAGGAGACCCCCCGCAGCCAGAGATTGGAGACTCCCGTGACGACGAGCACCGCGAGGGAAAGCCAGCCGACGAGGCGGTAGCGAAGGCCGACGACGGTGAGCACCCGCGTCCGGATCGGTTCGAGGTCCGGGGCGCGCAGCGCCGGAACCAGCACCGCGCCGAAGAAGGTCAGCGATCCGATCCAGGTCGCCGCCGCCACCAGGTGGAGGGCCACGGAGACCAGGTACAGAGTGCGCATGGTGCGCTCACTCCCGAGGTGATCGCCCCGCCCTCACTCCGCCGCGTCGATCCGCGGCGCACGGTTGGGCGGAGTCGAAGGGGGACCCGCCACGCGGTCGCCGCGAATCAAGCCGATCGCTTCCCCGAAGGGATCGACGGGCTCGCACCCCGACGCTTCGTCCGGGCACTCGAGATCGAGTAGACGCACGCGTGGCTCCCTGCCGGCATGAACTCCTCTCGGTCGGGACGGCCCCCCAGCAGACCCTCGATCAGCGCCAGCTCGTACCGGCAGGGCAGGTCGGAAACCGCGACAAGATCCTGAATCGGACAGTGGGAGAGGCGGAGCCGCGGTCCCTCGGTCGTGTCCGCGACCTCGGCCAGGAACCCATCCTCGGAGAGGATCTCGGCGACTCGCTCCAGTCGCTCGCGGCCCTCGAGTCCGGCGACCCGTGTCTCGAGCTCGAGACGCTTGCGCCCGAGCCGATCCGCGAAGAACTCTTCGAGCAGCTCGCGCCGTCCCTTTTCGAGGAGGAACGTCGCGAGCTCGCGCAGCAGCGCTCCCTCGCGGCGGGGAAAGAGCGCCTCGCCGTTCGGAGTCAACCGGTAGAGCACGTGAGGTCGGCCTGGCCCGGCGCGCTGGACGCCCGAGCGTTCGACCAGGCCCTGCGCGGCGAGCGATTTCAGGTGGATTCGGAGCGTCTCCCGACTCAGCTCGAAACCGGCTTCGAGCTCGGCGAGCGTACACTCGCCGGCGCGCTTCATCAGCTCGAGGAGCCGACGCTGACTCTCGCCGATCCCGGGGCCGACGATCGGAAGTGGTGTTCTCATGGTCTCCTTCCAGCCTTTCGGCGCGATCCACCGGGACGCAGCGGTGTGACCCTGTCTCGTCGGGCGAGCATCCGCCGATTCCATTCTCGGGGATGCCTTCAATACGCGAGCACCTTCCGCGCCGCGTCGAGGACCCGATTCGCGTCCGGAAGGATCGCACGCTCGAGGGCGCGGTGGAATCCCACGGGAGTGAAGGTCGAGCCGACGCGATCGACCGGAGCATCGAGGTGAGCGAACAGCTCCGAGCCGATCCGCGCCGCGATCTCGCCGCCGAACCCCCCGTGGACCTTGTCTTCGTGGACGACGAGCACCCGTGAGGTCTTGCGCACCGACGCCGCGAGGGCGTCCCAATCGAGCGGCACGAGCGAGCGCAGGTCGAGGATCTCGACGCTGCGACCCTCTCCCTCCATCTTCGCGGCCGCGTCGAGCGCCAGATGCACGGCGGTGCCCCAGGCGACGATCGTCAACTCGTCTCCCGCCCGGCGGCGACGCGCCCGGCCGAACGGCACGGCGAAGCCGGGTGGCACGTACGCTCGCGCCGAGCGCGCGTTGTAGAGGAACTTGGGCTCCAGGTAGACCGTGATCCCGCGCGAGCGGACGGCCGTCCGCAGCAGGCCGGCGGCGTCGTCGGCGAAGGCGGGAACCACGATCCGGACGCCGGGCAGAGTGGCGAGCCAGCCCTCGATGTTCTGCGAGTGGTAGAGGCCGCCGCCGATGTAGCCGCCCGACGCGAGCCGGATGGTGACGTTGGGCACGAACTGTCCGTGGGTGCGCCAGTACTCGTGCGACATCTCGACCATCTGCTCGGCCGCCGGCCAGAAGTAGTCGGCGAACTCGGCGCCTTCGACCACGATGCGGATCCGGTCGGCGAATCGCGAGAAGCCGTCGGCGGTGCCGAGGATGTAGTCCTCGGCGATCGGGCCGTTGAACACCCGGCGCGCCCCGAACTCCTGCTGCAGCCCCTTGGTGACGTTGAAGATGCCTCCCTTGTCCCGGTTCGCCACGTCCTGGCCCCAGAGGTAGGTGTCGGGGTTCTCGCGGAAGAGCTCCTTGAGCGTGAGGTTGAGCGCCTCGAGCAGCGAGCGCTCTTCGAGCGCCGCGTCGGCGAGGAACGCCGGCGTCGCCGCGAGCTCGGCGAGACCATCTCCTTCCGGTTGCCAGGGCTCCGGCGCGACGAAGTCGTGGATCGTCCCCGGATCCGGATCCGGCGCGCGACGGACCCGCTCGGCGATCTCCTCGTAGGTCCGCAGGTTCTCGTGCTCGATCGCTCCGATCTCCTCCTCGTTGGCCGCTCCCTCCGCGAGCACGCGGGCGCGGAGCCGCGGCAGAGGATCCCGCGCGCGGGCCGCCGCGAGCTCCTCGGGCGAGCGGTAGAGCTCGTGCCGGTCGGAGTTCGAGTGCGAGTGGATCCGCACGCACTCGGCGTGGACCAGGGCGCACCCGGCGCCGGAGGCGACGTAGCGGACGGCGGCGCGCAGGGCGCGCAGCGAGTCGACGAGATCCGTTCCGTCGCAGTGGAAGATCCGCAGGTTGCGGAAGCCGGCGAAGTTGTCCGAGGCGTGGCGGTTGGCGGTCTGGTCGCTCTTCGGCACGGAGATGCCGTAGCCGTTGTCCTGGACGACGAAGACCACCGGGAGCTGCTCCCGCGAGGCGCCGTTGACCGCCTCGTAGAAGTAGCCTTCCGAGGTCGACGATTCGCCCACCGAGCAGAAGACGATCGCGTCCGAGCCGTAGGACTTGATGGCGCGCCCGAGACCCGCCGCGTGCTGCGCGTGGTTAGCGACGGACGAGGAGACGTTCTGGATGCCGATCGCGGGCTTGGCGAAGTGGTTGGACATGTGCCGGCCGCCCGAGGCGACGTCGTCGCGCTTCGAGAGCCCGTTGAGCAGGATCTCTTCGGCCGAGATGCCGGCCGCGAGACAGGTCGCGAGATCCCGGTAGTAGGGAAAGAGGTAGTCGTGGCCCGGCCGGAAGGTGAGCCCCAAGGCGATCTGGATGCCGTCGTGTCCGGCACAGGGCGCGTGGTACGACCAGCCGAGCCCCTGCTTGAGGTAGTTGGGAGCCTTGTCGTCAAGGATCCTCGCCAGGTGCATGAGCGAGTACGCCCGCCGCAACTCCGACGGGTCGGGGGCGGGAGAGTCCGCCGCCGGGATCCTTCGCTCGTCCGAAAGCGCAGCCGCCCCGGACCGTGCAGATTCGCGGGAAAAGGAGACGACCGTCACCCGGCTTCGCCTCCCAGGACGGCCGACGGCCTGACCCCAGCGGATCCCAGAGCGCCTCCCTCGTTCTCCCAGCGATCCAGCTGCCTCCGGTCGGCTGGGACGGCCTCGGCGAAAAGCGCTCGAGGCGCCGCCGCCGGCGCATCGCCGCACGCGAAGAGCGCCACCGTCGATCGGCGGCGGAGAGGGGTTCCGGGCGAGCTCTGGCTCTGGGGCGTCATGCGACTCCTCGACCTCGAGGACGAGCCTAGGCTTGACGGCCGTAGTTGTCAAGTTTAGAGTCATGACAATCATGTCAAAAGATCGCCCGCCTCCGAAACCTGCGATCGCTCTCGAACGCGTCTACGGCCGGACGCCGCGGACGGCCTCTCGCGCCTTCCTCGTCGACGGGCTCTGGCCAAGGGGGCTGCGCAGGTCCGAGGTCGCAGCCGCCACGTGGCTATCCGAAGTCGCGCCGAGCCCGCAGCTGCGCAAGTGGTTCGCTCACCGCGTCGACCGATGGCCGGAGTTCCAGCGGCGCTACCGCCTCGAGCTGCGCTCCCGTCCGGAATCCTGGAGTCCCCTGCTGGCCGCTCTCCGCGAGGCGCCGATCACGCTGCTCTACGCCGCGCGCGATACCGAGCACAACAACGCCGTCGTGCTGCGGGACTTTCTCCTCCGCCAGCTCCGCCGAGGACCCGAGCGCACCGTAGACGCCCGGCGGGCCGAGTCGCGCTCGGGCTCGGCCCAGACGCCCCGTGCCGGCTCGGCCCGCAGATCGGGCGAGAGGAGCGCCCCATGATCCAGTCCCTCGCCGCCCTGGTCTCGCTCGTCCTGGCCCTGATCGTGATCGCCGTCGCGCTCCTCGTCGCGCGGCGTGCGACGACTCGCGACGCCAGCGGCTACACGGTCGTCTACCGGGTGCGCCGCCACTACGCCACGGCACTGATCGCCGGGCTCGCGATCCTGCTCTTCCTCACGCTTTCACGGACTCCCTATGCGAGCATCGCCGACGAGACGCCGGCCCGCAAGATCGACGCTGTCGGCTGGATGTGGGCGTGGGACTTCCAGGTCGATGGGGCGAGCGCGAGCCTTCCCCTCGAGGTGCCGGTGCACGAGCTCGTCGAGTTCGCCGTTACGTCGAAGGACGTCAATCACGGTTTCGGCATCTACGACCTCCAGGGCCGGCTGATCGCCCAGACGCAGGCGATGCCCGGGTACGTCAACCACCTCCGGGTCCGCTTCGACAAACCCGGGACCTACCACGTCCTCTGCCTCGAGTACTGCGGCGTCGGGCACACGGTGATGATGGCGGAGATCCTGGTCCAATGAGTACCGGAACCGCAACGGGAAGTACCCCTGATCGCGACCGCCGCCTGATCGCCACCTGGCTCGTCACCACGCTGGCGATCTTTCTCCTCCTGGTCACGCTCGGCATCACCATGCGCCTCGCCCAGGGCGCGGTCGTCCCGCTCTCGACTCCGGACTTTTATGCGCTGATGACGATGCACGGCCTCGGCATGGCCGGCACGCTCTTCTCGGCCGGCATCGCGATGGTCTGGTTCGTCGCCGCGCGCCACGCCCGGCCGAGCCGCGCCGCGATGTGGGTCGCCTACGTCCTGTTCGTGGCCGGCGCCGTCGCGCTGCTGGTCGCCACCCTGATCGGCAAGTTCGCGGCCGGCTGGTATGCCCTCTACCCGCTCCCCTTCCTCAAGGCGACGTGGCCCGGCTGGGCGACGGGCACCACGATCGTCGCGCTCATGGCGATGGGCCTCGCCTGGCTCGTCGCGCAGCTCGACATCCTGCGCGCGCTCGCGGCCGAGCACGGCATCGGCCGGATGTTCGCCTGGGATCGCTTCCGGGCGGGCGCGGGCGAGCCGGCGCCCGCGGGCGTCCTGGTCGCGTCGATCTGCGCCGTCGCCGGGGTGCTGGGAACGATCGTCGGGGCCGCAACGCTGATGACCTACCTGTTCAAGTGGCTCGCGCCGGCGACCGAGTTCGACGCCCTGCTGCTCAAGAACGGCATGTTCATGTTCGGTCACACCATCGTGAACGTCGCCATGTACTGCGGCATCTGCGCGATCTACGAGCTGATGCCCCGCTTCACGGGCCGCGCCTGGAAGGTCACCCGCACCGTCGCGGTGGCCTGGAACGCCACGCTCTTCTTCATCCTCTTCGCCTACTTCCACCATCTCTACATGGACTTCGTCCAGCCGGTCGCCCTTCAGGTCTTCGGTCAGATCGCCTCGTACGGCTCGGCGGTGCCCGCGACGGCGGTGACGGTCTTCGGCCTGGGCGCGCAGATTCACCGCTCCGGGCTGCGCTGGAGCTTCGCGCCGGCGGCGTTCACGCTCGGCATCCTCGGCTGGGTCCTCGGCGGCATCACGGCGGTGGTCGACTCGACGATCGCGGTCAATCTCGTCTTCCACAACACGCTCTGGGTGCCTGCGCACTTCCACACCTACTTCCTGGTCGGCTACGTCTTGATCCTGCTCGGCTTCATGCATCTCTTCCTGCGCTCGCGCGCCGAGCGGCTGGCCGGGACCGGCCTCGCGGCGATGCTCGCCGGCGGCTACACCTTCGTCCTGATGTTCTTTCTCGGCGGGCTCGATTCCGTGCCGCGCCGCTTCGCCAGCTACGCGACGATCCCCTATCCCGACCTCGCCGACCGGGCGGCCGAGCTCGCGCGCTGGGGCGCCCTCGGCGGCTCGGTCTTCCTGCTGGGCGCACTGGTCTTCTGCGTCTCCCTGGTCGCCGGGCGGCGGCGCAGGTCGGGCACGGCCGCATGACGCGCGAGCCGCGCCCTGCCAGGCTGCGCCGCCTGCTGGCCTGGTTGCCCGCGGCGATGGTGGCCGGCGCGTGGATCGTCGTCGGCGCGTGGTGGACGCACGGCTTCACGGCGTTCACCGCGTTCTCGGCTGCCGTGGCGACGGCCGGTCCTCTGCCCCGCCCGGCGCCCCGCTTCGAGGTCATCGACCAGAGAGGCCAGACGATCGATCTCGGCGCCCGCGACGGCGGCTATCGGCTCGTCCAGGCCATGTACCTGCGATGCCCCGACATCTGCCCGCTCGCGATGTCACGCCTCCAGCGGTTGGCCGCGACGCTCTCCGACGTCCCGCCGAGCCGCCTTCGGGCGGTGAGCGTCAGCGTGGACCGGGATCCTCCCGATCGGCTCCGCGCGGTCTGGGAGGCCTACGGTTCGCCTCCGAACTGGGCCTTCGTGACGCCCGCCGACGGTGCCGGCGACGAGCCCTTGCGACAGCTCGGAATCTGGCTCTATCGGCGCCCCGACGGCCTGATCAACCACGGCGTCGACATCTTCGTCATCGACCCCGAGGGCCGTGTCGTGCGCATTCTGCCGGCGAACGAGGATCTCGACCGGCTCGCGTCCGCCGTGCGTGAGGTCGTCGGTTGAGGCGTGCGCTCTGGATCGCCGCCGCCGCGCTCGCGCTGTCCAACTCCGCGGCAGACGAATGGCTCGACGCGACCATGCCGCGGCTCGTCCTGCTCGCCCTCCCGGCGTGGGCGGCTCTCGGCACTCTCGCCACAGGCCGCTCAGGCGGAACCTGGACGCGGGGAAACCAGTACGGTTTGACCGGTCTCGCCTGCGCTCTCGGAGCGCTCGCCTTCTGGATGCTCCCGCGCTCAGTCGACGCGATTCGCGCGAGCGAAGTCGCCGACCAGTTGATGCACGTCTCGATGTTCGGCGCCGGCGCCGCAGTCGCGGCGAGCTGGCGAAACATGCCGTTCGTCGTCCGGGGCGTCCTCGGCATCTACGCCGCGGCGATGACGATCGCCCTCGGGATCATCTACTCGAGTTACTCGGCGCTGCTCTGCGGCACCTTCGATCTCGCGCAGCAACGGATGACTGGCGCGTGGCTCCTCCGGCTCTCGCCTCTCGTCGTCCTGCTCGTCGTGCTCGCCGGCGTGACTTCACTGCGCGCGACGGCGCGAAACCAGAGGCGGCATCGCGTCGAGGTCGCGTCCTCCGGGCCCGACCCCCGCACGACGAACCCATCTCCACTCGAACAGGAGGCTCCATCGTGACCGAGACCTGGCTCCCCTCGCTGATCACCGCGACGCCGCAGGAAGGCTTCGAGCTCGCCATCACGCTCAGCCGGCGGGGCGTCAAGTACACGCAACCCGACGTCGAGGTCCTCAAACAACTGCGACCGAACTACGCGAACTCGGCCGAAGCGCTGACCGCCGCCTCCCAGGTCGTCGCGATCAACTTCCAGACCGTCGCCGCGGCCAACGGCTACTGGCGGAGGTAGGTCCGGACTCGGCTCCTTGTGTCTCAGCACCGTCGCCGCGGTGGGTTCGGGCGGCGGTCGATCGGAGAGCCCGCCGGCGGCATCCGGCGGTCAGTAGAACCAGCCGGTCCGGAACGAGACTCCGACGACGACGAAGAGGACCGAGACGATCGTCACCGGGACGATGTGCCAGGCGAGGGCGCCGAGGTTCTGTTTCGACAGGCGGGGGATCAGGCGCAGGCGGGCGTCGAGGGCGAAGGCGACGGTGGTGGCGAGCAGCAGGAGCTTGACTCCGACCAGGGTCGCGACCGGATCGCCGAAGGCGAGCCAGCGCGAGAGCTCCGGCACCATCCGGTGCGCCAGCCAGAGGCCGGTCGCGACCTGGACGACCAGCGACGGGATGCCGATCCGCTCGTAAGCCGACTCGAACTCCAGAAGCTTGGCCGGCGAGCGCTCCCGCAGAACGCGCGGCAGGATCGCGATCGTCAGGACCAGGTGGCCGCCGGTCCAGATCGTCGCGGCCAAGATGTGCAGCAAGAGCATCGCACCGTACATCGTCGGTTCCCTCCGTGGCGCCCGGCTCCGCTCAGCGTCCGGTCGGCGGCGGCATCGGTTCGCCGGCGAGCGCCGCGCGGGCCACTTCGAGCGGCCGGCTGGCGCGGACGAGACGCGGGACGATCCAGGTCGCCCACCACGCGAGCCCGGAGACTTCGAGCAGCCCCGAGACCCCGGCCGGCAGGAAGGCGACGGGGGTCAGGTCGGTCAGCACCTGCTGGCTGACGCGCAGCGTGCAGCCGAGATTGAGCAGCACGAACGGCGCGAGCGGCAGCGCGGCCCCGGTCGCACCGCTCCCCGCCGGGCGCGGCGCGATGCGCGAGGCGACGCCGATCATCATCAGGCTGACGAAGCCGACCGTGATCGCGTGCCGCGTCGCGCCGTGCCAGGCGTGCGAGAACGGCACCTCGAGCAGGCGCGACCAGAACGGACCCGCCACCAGCATCGCGAGCGAGACGACGAGCCAGACGTGCGCCGCGCGCGCGAAGGCGAGCGGCGACACCCGCGGCAGCGCGACGCGCGGCCGCGCGAAGACCCGCAGGTTGGCGGCGGCGAGCGCCGCCGCGATCGCGAAGACGACCGTCGCGATCCAGAAGCCGACGAACAGCAGCGGTCGCTTTGTCGCCATGGCGAGCGGGAAGAGCGCCGCCTCGGCGAGGATCGCGAGCTGGAGCGGCCAGAACAGGCGGCGCGCCCGCCGCTCGTCGGCGATCGGCGTGCCGAACAGGCCGGGCAGCACGCGCAGCGAGACGCCGAGGATCATCGACAGCGCCAGGCCGTGGATCTGCAGGTCGCGCAGCGGCAGCTGCCAGGTCGCGATCTCGGCGAGCAGCGCGTCGCGGTCGGCGGCGCCGACCGTGCGCGCGAGGTGGCGCAGGTCGAGCGCGGTGCCGAGCAGGAACCAGACGAGGCCGGCGCCGAGGTAGCGATCGGCGACGTGCCTTCGCGCCAGGCCACGGCGGGAGGTCGCCGCGAGCAGCGCCACGAAGGTCGCGACCACGGCGAGCTGGACGCCCCCCGCCACGACCGCGAGGTCGGCGAAGCGCCCCGCCGGGCGGGCCTCGGCGACGGCGCGCACGGCGATCGCCGCCGCCATCAGCGGCAGCAGCGCGCGCGCCAGTCGCGGCGCGACGAGCCGCGCTCCCCAGAAGGCCGGGAACATCTGGAGCGCGAAGCCCAGGATGAAGAGCCCCATCCAGCCGTAGATCTGCGCCTGCCCGTGCGCGTTGACTTCGAAGATCGACGGCGCGGCGAAGTCGCGCGCGCGGGCGATGCGCAGGAGCAGCCACGCCCCCCAGGTCGCCCCCGCGGTCAGCGTGACGGCGATGCCGGCGAGGAAGAAGCGTGGATAGAGCGGTCCAGGACCGGCGGTTCCGAACGGGCTCGCGAGGGCCGGCGCCTTTATCATGATTGTTGTGACTTTATACTTGACAATGACTCGCGTCAATCCGAGAATGGCGACGTGAGCAACCGCCTTCCCGCATCCATCCCCCACCCGAGGAGAGCCGCGTCATGAGCCTGAGCCCCGAATCCCGCGTCGGCGAGATCGCCGCCCGCCACCCGCTCGCCACCCGCGTTTTCGCCCGCCACGGCATCGACTTCTGTTGCGGCGGTGGCGTGGCGCTCGCCGATGCCTGCGCGAAGCGAGAGATCGATCCTGCGGGCGTCCTCCAGGAAATCGAGCGCGAGATCACCTCGCCCGGCGCCGATCTCGCCACTCGGAATTGGCAGGAAGCGCCGCTCGGCGACCTGGTGGTCCACATCGTCGAGCGCTACCACGACCCGTTGCGAGAGGAGCTGCCGCGGCTCGAGGCGATGGCGCGTAGAGTCTTCCGCGTCCACGGCGACAAGGACCCGGAGCGCCTCGGCGCCCTGCTCGAGAGTTTCCTCCAGCTGAAGAGCGAGCTCGACCAGCATCTGCACGAGGAAGAGGAAACCCTCTTCCCCTCCCTCCTCCTCGACGCCGCGGGCCAGCCTTCGCAGGTCGGGTCGTTCGTCGACGACCACACCCGTGTCGGTCAGGAGCTCCACCGGATTCGCGAGTTGACCGACGACTTCCGCGTCCCCGACGGCGCCTGCAACACCTGGAACGCCCTTTGGCACGGCCTGGCGGCACTCGAGACCGATCTGCACGAGCACATCCACCTCGAGAACAACGTCCTGTTCCCCCGCGCCGCGGCGGCCTGACCGTCGGGTCCCGGGCAGCTGCGCGCGGCCGGAGCGTAGACCGGCTGCCCGCAGGCCCCTGCCGCCATGGAACTCCTGACTCGAGAACGGCCGGCGCTCGCCCGCCGCTGGATGCTGCTGGCGGCGTCGGCGCTCGCGGTGAGCGGGCTGCTCGCGTTCGGCGTGGTCGCCGCGCGCGTGCCCGCGCTCGCCCGGCACCTGACCGACACCGAGCTCGCCCGGCGCGTGCTCGTCGTCCACGTCGACCTCGGCGTCGTCGTCTGGTTCGCGGCGCTGCCGGTCGCGCTCTTCCACCTCGCCGCGGCCGGCGGACGGCGCGCCGGCAGGCGCGCGGCGGTCGCGCCCTGGCTCGCCGCCGCCGGCGCCGTCGCGCTCGGCAGCGGGCTGATCCCGGGGTGGGGGCGGCCGCACACCGTCAACTACGTCCCGCTCGTCGACCAGCCGCTCTTCGTCGCCGGGCTCCTGCTGTTCGCCGCCGGCGTCGTCGCGAGCTATCTCGACCGGGCACTGCTGCCGTTCGGCGACAGCTCGCGAGCACCCGGCGGCGACGACGCCGGCCCGGTCGCGGCGACGCTGCGCGCGCAGCGCGGCTTCCTGCGGCTCGGCGCGGCGTCGACCCTGCTCGCGCTCGCCGTCCTCGCCGTCGCGTACGCCCGGCTGAGCGTCGCCGGCGACGTGACCGCCGCCTACGAGCAGCTGCTCTGGGGGAGCGGCCACGTCCTCCAGATTGCGACCTCCGCCTTCGTTCTCGTCGCCTGGGCGCTGCTCGCCGCCGCCGGCACGGGGCGGCCGGTCGCCGCCGGAGCGGCCGCGCGCGTCGCGCTCGGGCTGCTCGGCGTCGCGGCGCTGTCGGTGCTCCCGCTCCTCGCCGCGCACCCGGCGGGCTGGCGCTACCACGCGGGTTACGCGCAGCTGATGCGCTGGGGGCTCTTCCCGGGTCTGGTGGTCTTCCTCGGGTTCGTGATCGTGCCGCACCTGCGCGCGCGCCGCGACCCGTCGTCTCCCGCCGCCGCCCGCGCGCTCCGGCCGCTCGCCGCGAGCTCGCTGCTGATGTTGGCCGGACTGGTCTACGGCGCCCTGATCCGCGGCTCCGACCTGCGCATTCCCGGGCACTACCACGCGACCATCGGCTCGGCCACTCTCGCCTACATGGCGCTCACGCTGCTGCTGCTGCCCCGTTCGACCGGAGCCGATCGGGCCGACCGGCCACCGCGCGCGCCGCCTTCCGCGACCGCGCGCTCGGCCGGGTGGCGGTCCTCTACGGCGCGGGGCAGCTCTTCTTCGCGACCGGCCTGATGGTGGCCGGCGCCTTCGGCCTGGGGCGGAAGACCTACGGCGTCGATCAGGTGCTCTCGGGCCCGGGTCAGCGCACGGGCGTCGTCCTGATGGCGATCGGCGGCATCCTGGCGTTGGCGGGCGGCGTCACCTGGGCCGCTTCGCTGCTCTCGCTGCTGCGCGCCGATCGATCGGACCGACCGGCGTGACCGCCGGAATCGACGAGCTGCTGTACCATCGCCATCGATCGCAGGAGGAGGTGGGATGGACCCCGTGACCACGACACCACGCTCCGCCCCGAGGTCCGCCGGACCGATCGCGTGGGGTGTCGTCGCGACCGCGGCGCTCGGCGCGCTGATCGTCGCCGGGTCGCGCAAGCTTGCGCACTTCGACGCGGCGTTGGTGGCCTACACCTTCTCGGTGCTGTTCGCGACCTTCGGGCTCACCTACCGCTACGCGATGTGGCTGAAACGACCGCCCACCGACTTCTACTGGCGGCGCGGCTGGCAGGTCTTCCTCCGGCGCGGCGGGCGCGGCGGCCGCCTCGGCCGGCTGGCCGGCCTCGCGCGCCACGCGGTCTCGGACCTCGCGCTCAACCGCTTCATCTTCGCGCGCGACCGGCTGCGCGGCCTGACCCACGTCCTGATCCTCTGGGGGTGCCTGCTCGCGGTCGCGATCACCTTCCCGCTGGTCTTCGGCTGGCTCGCCTTCGAGTCCGAGCCGGGCGATCCGGGGCTCTACCGGGTGATCGTCTTCGGCTTCCCGGCGTTCGCGTTTCCGAGCGATTCGGTGCTCGCCTTCTTCCTCTTCCACGGCCTGGTCTGGGCGTCGTTCCTGGTGATCGCCGGCGTCATGCTGGCGATGCGCCGGCGCATGCGCGAGGAGGGAGCGGCCGCGCTCCAGAGCTTCGTCGAGGACTTCCTCCCCCTGATCCTGCTGTTCGCGGTCAGCCTGACCGGCCTGATGCTGACCGCGAGCTACACCTGGATGCACGGCTACGCCTACGACTTCCTGGCGATCCTCCACGCCGTGACGGTGATCTTCACCTTCCTTTGGCTCCCCTTCGGCAAATTCTTCCACGTCTTCCAGCGACCGGCGCAGATCGCGGTGCGCTTCTACAAGGAGGCCGGACGCGAGGCCGAGCCCGAGCGCTGCGCCCGCTGCGGCCACGGCTTCACCTCGAAGATGCACTCCGAGGACCTGATCGAAGTCGAGCGCCGGCTCGGCTTCGACTACCGGATCGATCCGGGGAAGGCGGGCCGCCCCGACCACTACCAGCGCGTCTGTCCGCCCTGCCGGCGCGCGCTCCTCGCCGCGGCGCAGGGCGCCGCCTGGAGCGGCGTGCGCGGCGGCACGCTGGTGGCGCCGGGCGCGGCGCCGGCGCACGTCAACCCGGGGCTCGGCGAGGGGCCGCTCGGCCGCGCCGACGCGGAGAACTTCCATGGCTGACCCGATTCCGGCCTCGCGACGCGAGCGCCGCACGCCGCTCGATCCGCTCCCGGACGACCCGTTCGGTCCGCACCCCGCCTGGTCGGCGGGCGTGCGCCTCGACACCGGCGTCGAGCCCGACCGCATCGTCGACACCCACTGCTGCTTCTGCGGCCAGCAGTGCGGCATCCGCCTGAAGGTCAAGGACGAGCAGGTGGTCGGCTTCGAGCCGCGCTACGACTTCCCGTTCAACCGCGGCATGCTCTGCCCGAAAGGGATCAAGCGCTACCTGCAGGGGGCGCACCCCGACCGGCTGCTCTCCGCGCTCGAGCGCGACGAAGCGGCGCCCGGAGGTTTCCGGCCGATCGCCTACGACCGCGCGATCGAGCGCGCCGCCGCCGAGATCCGACGGATCCAGGAGGCGCACGGCCGCGATGCCATGGCGGTGCTCTCGGGCGCGAGCCTGACCACCGAGAAGGCCTACCTGATGGGCAAGTTCGCCCACATGGCGCTGGCGACCTCGAACATCGACTACAACGGGCGGCTCTGCATGGTCTCGGCCGGCGCCGGCAACACCAAGGCGTTCGGCATCGACCGCGCCGCCAACCCCTGGAGCGACATCCTCGGCGCCGAGCTGATCTGGATCTCCGGCGCCAACGTCGCCGAGTGCGCGCCGATCACCACCGACTACGTCTGGCAGGCGCGCGAGCATGGCGCCAAGGTGATCGTGGTCGACCCGCGCCTGACACCGATCGCCCGCACCTGCGACCTGTTCCTGCCGATCCGGCCGGGCACCGACGTCGCGCTGTTCAACGGCGTCCTCCACCTGATGATCGAGCACGGCTGGATCGACCGAGAGTTCGTCGAGCGCTCGACCGTCGGCTTCGACGACGTGGCCCGCCACGTCGCCGAGTGGACGCCGGCGCGCACCGCGCGCACCACCGGCATCGCCGAGCCGGCGATCCGCCAGGCCGCGGAGTGGTGGGGGACGGCGAAGACCAGCTTCCTGATGCACGCCCGCGGCATCGAGCACTCGAGCCACGGCGTGGCGAACGTGCTCGGCGCGATCAACCTGGTGCTTGCTTCGGGCCGCATCGGGCGCGAATTCTGCGGCTACGCCACGATCACCGGCCAGGGCAACGGCCAGGGCGGTCGCGAGCACGGCCAGAAGTGCGACCAGCTCCCGGGCGGCAGGAAGCTCGCCGACCCGGAGGCGCGCGCCTACGTCGCCGGGGTCTGGGGGATGGCCCCGGAAGATCTGCCGCAGCCGGGGGTCGACGCCTACGAGATCTTCCGCCGCATCGAGCGCGGCGAGATCAAGGGGCTGCTGTCGATCTGCTTCAACCCGCTCGTCTCGCTGCCCGACAGCGATTTCGTGCGCGCCATGCTCGGCCGACTCGACTTCTACGTCGCCATCGACTTCTTCCTCAACGAGACCGCGCGCCACGCCGACCTCGTGCTGCCCGGCTCGCTCCACGAGGAGGACGAAGGGACGGTCACCACCGCCGAGGGGCGGGTGATCAAGATCAACCAGGCGATCGAATGCCCCGGCGAGGCGCGCCAGGACTGGCGCATCGTCCAGGACCTCGCGCGCGCCCTCGGCCGCGAGCGCGGCTTCACCTTCGCCGGCCCGCGCGAGATCTTCGAGGAGCTGCGCGTCGCCTCGAAGGGGGGTGTGGCCGACTACTCCGGGATCAGCTGGGAGAAGGTCGAACGCCAGCAGGGGGTGTTCTGGCCCTGCGCGTCGGACGACCACCCCGGCACGCCGCGCCTGTTCGAGCCCGGCTCGTGGAACGTGGTGGCGAAGGGGGCCGGGCCCTACTACTTCCCGGACGGCAAAGCGCGTTTCAACGTCGCCGCCTACGCCCCGCCGACCGAGGTCCCCGACGCGGAGTACCCGCTGATCCTGACCTCCGGCCGCCTGATCGGGCAGTTCCTCTCCGGCACCCAAACGCGCCGGATCGGTCCGCTGCTCGACATGGACCCCGAGCCGTTCATCGAGCTCCATCCGAATCTCGCCGAGCACCTGGGCATCGGCGACGGCACCTGGGCGACCGCCGAGACGCGCCGCGGCCGGCTGACGCTGCGCGCCAGGGTCGTAGCGACCATCCGCCCCGACACGATCTTCGTCCCGTACCACTGGCCCGGGCAGCGCAGCGTCAACCGGTTGACGATCGCGGCTCAGGACCCGATCTCGAAGATCCCCGAGTTCAAGGCCTGCGCGGTCCGGCTGCGGCCGGCGACCGCGGAGGAATCGTGCGCGGCCGCCGAGGTCTCGACCCCCTCCCGACGCCCGTCGCTCCCGATGGCGGGCGGCTGACGAGGAGCCCGATGCCCGTCCCCGCCGACCGCCACTTCTACCTCGACCCGGCGCGCTGCATCGGCTGCAACGCCTGTGTCCAGGCCTGCTCGGAGTGCGACACCCACAAGGGGGTGTCGATGATCCAGCTCGACTTCGTCGATCGCGCCCGCTCGACCCAGACGGTGCCGGTGGTCTGCATGCACTGCGACCAGCCGACCTGCGCCGAGGTCTGCCCGGCCGACGCCATCAAGCGCACCGAGGACGGCGTCGTGCAGACCGCGCGCAAGGCGCGCTGCATCGCCTGCAACAACTGCGTGCTCGCCTGCCCGTTCGGCGTGCCGAAGATGCACGACGAAGCCAACCTGATGATGAAGTGCGACATGTGCTACGACCGGACGTCGCGGGGATTGAAGCCGATGTGCGCGTCGGTTTGCCCGAGCCAGGCGCTCTTCTTCGGCACCCGCGAGGAGATCGAGGCGCTGCGCCCGGCTTCGCGCCCGGTCGACGGCTTCCGCTTCGGCGCCCAGGTGATCACGACGCGGGTGCGGATGCTGGTGCCGAAGAGCTTCGCGGAGCCGCTGCTCGCGGTCACCGCACCGCTCGAGTCGGCGGCCGCCGTCGAGGCGCTCGACCCCCTGCTGGCGAACCTCTACCAGGAGAGCGAATCGTGACCGTGCGCGACCCGGACGAGCTGACGATCCCGCCCGATGGCCGGCCGGCGGCCGAGCAGCCGAAGTGGCGGCGCGACTTCCCGATCGACGTGCCGCAGGACCAGTACGTCGCGCGCCGGGAGTTCACCAAGTTCCTCGTGCTCACCAGCTTCGCGTTCGTCGCCGGCCAGGCGTGGATCCTCGCCAAGAGCCTGTTCGGACGGCGCTCGGGCTTGCCCGCCACGGCGATCGCCCGGCTCGACGAGGTGCCGATCGGCGGTTTCCGCCAGTTCGACTATCCGGGCCCCGGGGAGCCGAAGCTGCTCGTCCGGCTGGGGGCCAGCGAGGTGGTCGCCTTCGACCAGCGCTGCACCCACCTCTCCTGCCCGGTGCTGCCTCAGGTCGATCGCGGCCGCTTCCACTGCCCCTGCCACGAAGGGAACTTCGACCTCGCGACCGGCCGGCCGCTCTCCGGCCCGCCGCGCCGGCCGCTGCCGAGAGTCGAGCTCGAGTTGCGCGACGGCGTGGTCTGGGCGGTCGGCGTCACGGAGCGGACCTCGTGAACGGCCCCCGCCGCTTCTCGCGCGACCAGCGCCTGCGCATCCTCGCCGGCATCGTCTCGATCGTGGTGCTGATCGTCGTCCTCCAGCTCTGGCTGCTCACCGCGACGATGAACGCCTTCCTGGGCGGCGATCACGGCGTCGCGCTGCCGGCGGCGGCGGCGAGCCTGATCTGCTTCCTGCTCAACCTCGGCCTGCTGCGCTACGTCTACCGGCTCGAGCGCTGAGGCGGCCGGTGCGCCGACCGACGATGACCGCCTCCGCCGAAAGACCGCCGGCCGGCCGACTGGCGAAGGCCGTCGCCGACCTTTTCCCGGGTTACTTCGCGCTGGTCATGGCGACCGGCATCGTCTCGATCGCCGGTCACCTGCTCGGCTGGCCCCGGCTCGCCCGCGCCCTCTTCTGGGTCAACCTGCCGGCCTACTCGACGCTGCTCGCGCTGACCGCCGCGCGGCTCGTCCTCTTCCCGCGCCGGCTGGCCGCCGACTTCGCCGACCACGCCCGCGGCTCGGGCTACTTCACCACCGTCGCCGGCACCTGCGTGCTCGGCAGCCAGTGCCTGTTGGTCGCCGGCTGGCGCGGCGCGGCCGAGGCGCTGTTCGGCGCCGGGCTCGCGCTCTGGGGCTTGGTGATGTACGCATTCTTCGCCGCGGTCATCGTCCGCGAGACGAAACCGACCCTCGAGCAGGGGATCAACGGCGCCTGGCTGATCGCGACGGTCGCAACGCAGTCGGTGGCCGTGCTCGCGCTCGCCCTCGGCGATCCGTTCGGCTGGCCCGTGGAAGCGGTCGCCTTCGGCGCGCTCGTCTTCTTCCTGATCGGCTGCATGCTCTATCTCGCGATCATCACGCTGATCTTCTACCGCTTCACTTTCCTGCCGCTGGCCACGGCGACGCTGACGCCGCCCTACTGGATCAGCATGGGGGCGGTCGCCATCACCACGCTCGCCGGTTCCTCGCTCTTGCTCGCCCGCGAGCGCTCGCCGCTGCTCGTCGAGCTCGCCCCCTTCCTCAAGGGGTTCACGCTCTTCTTCTGGGCCGCCGGGACCTGGTGGATTCCGCTGCTCGTCGTGCTCGGCGTCTGGCGCCACATCGTGCGCCGCCACCCGCTCGACTACGACCCGCAGTACTGGGGGATGGTCTTCCCGCTCGGCATGTACGCGGCGGCGACCTCTCGGCTCGCCGAGGCGCTTCCGCTGGCGCCGCTCGCGGCGATTTCACACGCCTTCCTTCCGCTCTCGTTCGTAGCCTGGAGCGCCACGCTGCTCGGCCTCCTTCGAAGCCTGCTTCTGAAACGGCGATTTGCCTGAAAGGCTGTCGACGTCGCGCCGCCGCTGTCAGCTCCTCGACGACGCCCTCGACCCTGCCGGTCACGAGCGCCTCGTCCACGGCGAGGATCACGGCCTCCGGCGCTTCGTCCTTGAGTCCGGTGGGTGGCTAACGCACCGGCTCTGGCGCCGTTGCGCCGCCGTAGTGGCTCATGCGAGCGTCGTCGACCCACTCCTCGGCTTCGCTTTCGGTCAGGCCGAAGTCGCCCAGCGCGAAGCGGGCCATCGCGAAGGCGAGCTCCTCCTCGCCGTGCACGGTCCGCGTGCGCGGCAGTCGCTCGAGGCGATCCCGCTGCTCAGCGAAGTGCACCCGGGAGATCACGTCGATCTCCGGGTTGACGGACTGCGCATACTCGATCGCCGTTTGCGTGGAAATCACACTGGCGGTGGTGACGAGCAACATTCGCGCATGAGCGATCCCGGCGCGATCGAGCGCCGCGGAGGAATCGGCCGAACCGGCCAGCGCCAGCGCCCCCTGCCGCCGCAATCGCTCGACGATCAGGCCGTCCTGCTCGATGACGACGAACGGCTTGTCCGCGTGTCGCAACATGCCGGCGAGGATCGCGCCGACCCGGCCGTGGCCGAGCAGCACCGCATGTCCGCGCAGGGCATCGAGAGTCGCCTGCTCGTCGGCCGAAAGCGCGGCGGGCGCCGGCTCGGCGGCCTCCGCCGGGGTCTCGCTCTCGAAGCTCGCCAGCAGAGCCTTGCGGACCCGCTCCTCGTTCTCCGGCAGTGCGAGCACAGTGACCTGATCCCAGCCGCGCAGCCGCGTGTTGCCGGTCGGTGGAACGACCTCGTCTCCGCGGGCGATCAGGGTGACCAGCGCCTCGGACGGCAGGACGAGATCGCGCACCCGCGCCCCGGGGCGCCCCTGCGGGCCCGGCAGGTCGACGACGATCAGGCCGAGCTCGCTCCGTGCCATGGTGACCAGCTCGACACCGTAGCGCGGCATCGGTCGCTTCGGTTCGGAGAGGCCGAGCTGGCGCGCGAACGAGCCGAGCGTCGACCCCTGGATCGAAACCGACAGCAGGACCGCGAAGAAGACGAGGTTGAAGACCCGCTCCCCGACCTCGAGGCCGGCGGCCATCGGGTAGGTGGCGAGCACGATCGGCACCGCGCCGCGCAGCCCCGCCCAGCTCATGAAGTGGCGGTCGCGCCGCGGGATCCCCATGCCGACCGTGCCGAGCCAGACCGCCAGCGGCCGGGCGACGAAGGTGAGGACCACGAACAACAGGACCCCATCCATCCAGACGTCCGCCCACTGGCTCGGAAAAACCAGCACCCCCATCAGCACGAAGACGCCGATGTTGGCGATCATCGCCAGCGCCGCGCCGAAGTTCGCCACCCCCTGCCGGTAGACGAACTTGCGGTTGCCCATCACCAGCCCGGCGGTAAAGGCGGCCAGCATCCCGCTCGCCCGAACCAGCTCGGTCAGTCCGTAGCTGAGCAGCACCACGCCGAGCAGCAGGACGTAGTAGTAGCCGCGGTCCTGAGGATTCAGGCGGTCGAAAATCCGGATCGCGCCCTCCGCGATCAGCCAGCCGAGCAGTGGGCCGACCGCGAACTTCCACAGGAAGATCAGGACTGTCAGCCACCCCTGGCTGGCGCCGGTGGTGAGGAACTCCACCACGACCAGGGTGGTGAGGATCGCCATCGGGTCGTTGGCCGCGCTCTCGATCTCGATCGTCGAGGCCAGCTTTCCGGGCAGCGCTTGACGGCGCAGGATCGAGAAGGTGGCGGCGGCGTCGGTCGACGAGATGATCACCGACAGCAGAAGGGAGATCTGCACGGGCCAGCCGAGCGCGAAGCGCAGGCCGACGAAGGTCAGGGCCGCCGTCAGCAGAACGCCCCAGGTCGCGAGCCCCAGAGCCGGCAGAGCGACCGCGCGCAGGTCCTCCCGTTTGGTCGCGAAGCCGCCCTGGAAGAGAATGAAGACCAGCGCGAGGTTCGCCACCTGGTTGGTGAGCTCCACGTCGTCGAAGTGCCAGAGGTTCAGCACGTCGCTGCCGAAGAGGATCCCCAGCCCGAGCGCGATCAGGATGACCGGCACGCTCCAGCGCTCGAGCCAGACCGCGGCCAGCACGACCCCGATGAGCAGCAGGGGGATGACGACGTAGAGATCCATCCGCGACGAAGATACCGTGGTGATCGGGCGGCTCCGAAGCGGCAGCACGCGGGCGCTCGTCCGTGATCGCGCCTGTAACGTCCGCGCGAGGTCCCTCGCCGCCCGGATCCTCCGCCCGCCGCGAGGTGCCTTCCACCGCCACCGGCGGTAGCATCGACGTCGAACAGGCCCGCTCGCGGAGCGGGCCAGACGAACGAGAGGAGGAGGATGCCATGAGCACGCGACCCTCGGACATCGTCAGTCCGATCGCCGATCGGGCGCTCGCCCCGAGGAGCTCCGTCGATGAGGCGAGGCGCGAAGGACGTTTCGTCTACGACAAGCCGACCGCCGACAACGCCATCGTCCTGCTCGTCGATCACCAGATCGGCCTGATGGCCGGCGCCCGGGATTTCTCGTCGCTCGCGGAGTACAAGAGCAACGTGGTCGGTCTGGCGCGTGTCGCCAAGGCGATGAACCTTCCCGTTCTCGTCACGTCGTCGAACGCCCAGTGGCAGAACGGCGACACCCTGCCCGAGATCAAGGAGCTCTTCCCCGATCTGCCGATCTACCGCCGCACGGGGATCATCAACTGCTACGAGGACCCGACGTTTCGGGGCGCATTCGAAGCTCTGGTTCAGAAGACCGGACGCCGGCACGTCATCCTCGCAGGCGTGACGATCGGCACCTGCTGCGCTCTGCCCACGCTCTCGATGCTCCAGGACGGGTACCGCGTGTTCCCCGTCGTGGACGCGTGCGGGGCCTGGAACCGCTACGAGGCGGAAGCCGCCATGGCACGCATGAGTCGCGCTGGCGCGGAGCTCGTGACCACCTTCGCGCTAGCCTGCGAGCTGCAGGCCGACTGGAAGCTTCCGACCGCGAACGCGATGCTGGAGCCGTTCCATCAGAATCTGCCCGAGTACTCCTTCGTGACCCAGAACTTCTGGAACAACGCGAACCAGCATGCGGTGCCCGATCCGTTCGGCATCGTGAAGTGAGATACCGGCGCGGGCGCTAGAGGACCGGAGAGAAGAGATGTGCGCCGCGCGAGAACGCCCGGCGCCAGAAGGAGCGTCCGGACAGCTCCTCTGCGGACACCGGACTCGAACGGGCGAGATCGCTCTCGAACATCGCCGCCACCTCGCCGGCGAACCGCGAGTCGGCGACGACCGCCGTGACCTCGAAGTTGAGCCGGAACGAACGGTTGTCCACGTTCGCCGTTCCTACCCCTCCGACGCGGTCGTCGATGACGAAGTGCTTGGAATGCAGAAAACCGCCTTCGTAGCGGTAGACGTGAATGCCCGAGCCCAGGAGCGGCTCGAGAAAACTCTCGCTCGCGGCGTCCACGAGCCGGTTGTCCGAGCGCGCGGGGATCATCAGGCGAACGTCTACGCCGCGAAGCGCCGCGAGATGCAGGGCGCCGAGCACCGCTCCATCGGGAACGAAGTAGGGGGTCGCGATCCAGATCCGTCGCTGCGCGCTCTGGATGGCCTGTTGGTACAGGAGGCTTCCGGTCTCGAGGCGATCCGCCGGGCCGCTCGGCACCACCAGCACCGCCCGCTCGCCGCGAGCGTCGACCGGCCAAGCCAGCTCGTCGAACAGCAGCTCCCCCGTCGCCCAGTTCCAGTCCTCGACGAACGAGAGCTGGAGGCCCAGGACCGCCGGTCCGGCGATCCGCAAGTGGGTGTCGCGCCAGGCTCCGATCGCCGGGTCGCGCCCGAGATACTCGTCGCCCACGTTGAGACCACCGACCCAGCCCTCCTCCCCGTCGACGACGACGATCTTTCGGTGGTTGCGGAAGTTGAGCTGGAACCGATTCCCCGGACCGCGAGTGGCGCCGAACGGCACCATCCGCGCGCTGGCGGCGGCGAGCTGTTGGCGGTAACCGCGCGGCAGATCACCGCTCCCCAGTTCGTCGTACAGGAAGCGGACGGTGACGCCCGCGCGCGCCTTCTCCACGAGCAGGTCTCGCAGTTCCCGCCCGATGCGATCGTCGCGCACGATGTAGAACTGGACAAGCACGTAACGCCGCGCCCGCCCGATCCCGGCCAAGATGCTCCGGAAGGTCGCCTCACCGTCGACGAGTAGCTCGACTTCATTGCCGCCCAGGTAGGGCAGCTTCGCGAGCCGCTGGCCGGCAAGCGATGCACCGGGCGCGCGCGCGAAGTCGGGCACCATCGGCGCCAGCCGCCGTGCGACGGCGCTCTCGTGCGGCTCGCCGAGCGAATCGAGCGACCGGCGCTGCAGCACGAAGCCCTCGAACCTGGAGCGGCCGAATACCCAGTAAGCGGGCACGGCGACGAGTGGCATGGCGTTGAGCGACACCACCCAGGCGATGGTGCCTTGGGCAGTTCGCACGCTCATGAGCGCGTGGAGCGAGGAGACGAAGCCAATCGCGTGCGCGACGAGAAAAGCCAGCACGAGCTTCCCGCGAGGACGCCTTCGGGTTCCGGAAGGGGCCGCGGCCGCCGGTGCCAGCGGAGCCGCGGGCCCCGCATTTCTCGCGGACATGATGGTCAAGCGTATCGAAATGGGTCAGAGTGGCGAGGCTGGACTAGAGGAGGTCTCATGAACCGTTACAAGGTCGGATACTTCGTCGGCAGCCTGGCAGCGGCTTCCATCAATCGCCTCCTCGCAAAGGCGCTCGTCCGCCTCGCGCCGTCGGAGCTCGAGATGACGGAGGTCCCGTTCAGGGACCTGCCGCTCTACAGCTACGACTACGACGCGAACTATCCGCCGGTCGCGGTGGAGTTCAAGCGCTCCATCGCCGCCGTCGACGCGGTGCTCTTCGTCACGCCGGAGTACAACCGGTCGATCCCGGGCGGGCTCAAGAACGCGATCGACTGGGCGAGCCGGCCCTGGGGAAAGAACTCGTTCACGCGCAAGCCCTCGGCCGTGATCGGCACCTCGCCCGGCAAGATCGGCACCGCAGTCGGACAGCAGCACCTGCGCAGCATCCTCGCGTTCTGCAACTCGCCTCTCATGAACTCGATCGAGGCGTACATCCAGTTCGAGCGCGGCCTGATCACCGAGGAGGGCGTGGTGACCAATCGGGAGACCGAGGAGTTTCTGCGCAACTACATGGCGGAATTCCAGGGGTTCATCGAGCGCGTTTACACCGTCCTTCCGCGCCCCTCGTAGACACCTCGTCCGAATCGCAGCTCCCGCGGGTCTGTGCCGATCCGCCGAAGTCGTCGCGGGCGGGTCGCGGAGCCTGCCGCTACTTCTCCGCCGTCCGATCGATCGAGAGCGCTCCCGAGGGGCAACGACCGACCTGCTCGACGATCGCCGCCGAGCTCGCCGCGTCGATCGCGATCCACGGCTGGCGGCGGGTGTCGAAGACCTCGGGCAGGCCGCGGACGCAGACGCCCGAGTGGACGCAGAGGGCGCTCTTCCAGACCACCGTGACTTCGCCGTTCGAATTGCGCTGGCGACCGTCCGCGTCATCGTTGGCTCCTCTCGCGGAACCCCGCCGTCCCGACCGGCTCAGCGATAGCTGAACATCGACATCGCAACCATCTCGGCGTTGCGCGGCATCGCGGATTCGAATCCGTAGTACTTGCCGTACTTGGGGCGCAGGGTGGCGACGGCATTCTTGCCCACGGCTTCGAGCCAGGCGGGCAGAAACGGCGTGTGCGCGTTGACCTTCGAGGCGTCGACACCGGTGCCCCACGGAACTTCGCCCAGGGCCTTCCCGACCGCCTGCTTGAGATCGGCGAGGAACGTACGGTAAAAGCTGATGTCGTCTTTCGAACCCACGTTTCCATGGCCGCCGCTCAGGTACACCCAGTCGAGCTTCGCGAGCTCTGGTCATCGCAGACCTCCTTCCCAGAGTCGCGGATCCGACTCCCCACCTGCGCGGACCGGCCCATGATACGCCTTAGTCCGGACCCGCCCTCCGTCCCAGATCCGGAGCTCCAACTCTTGGGCTCGTGCTGGACTCTCGGTCGAGCGGGGCGTATGTTCCGAGGGAACCGACGGAAAGGAGCGCGCCATGAAAGCGGCGATGTTCTACGGCAAGGAAGATGTCCGCGTCGAGGAGATCGAGGAGCCCCGCGTCCGCCCTGGCACGGTCAAGATCGCGCCGGCATTCAACGGCATCTGCGGTAGCGACCTGCACCTCTACCACGAGGGTCCGATTCCCCCCGCGCCGACGGCCGAGAAGCCGCATCCGATTTCCGGCGAGACCCTACCGGTGGTTCTCGGTCACGAGTTCTCGGGCGTCGTCGAGGCGATCGGCGAGGGCGTTCATGGGCTCGCGATCGGCGACTCGGTCGTCGTCGAGCCGCTCATGGTCGACGGGACCTGTCCGGCGTGCCTGGCCGACAAATACAACCTGTGCGAAAAGATGGGCTTCATCGGCATCTCGGGCCGCGGCGGCGGCCTCTCCGAGCACATCGTCGTCGAGCGCCGCTGGGTCCACCCGGTCGGCGAGATGCCGCTCGATCTGGCGGCGATGATCGAGCCGCTTGCGGTCGTCCTGCACTCCGCCAAGCACGCCGGTGTCGTGGCGGGCCAGACCGCGGTGGTCGGCGGCGCCGGACCGATCGGCCTGCTCTTGGCCGCGGTGCTCAAGGCGAAGGGGCTCACGACGATCGTCAGCGAGATGTCGACCGCCCGCCGCGAGAAGGCGCTGTCGTCGGGTGTCGCGGACGTCGTGGTCGATCCCGCCCATGGGGATCTGGCGGCCGTGGTCGCGGAGCGCACGCGCGGCAAGGGCGCGGACGTCGCGTTCGACGCCGCGGGAGTGGCGGCGGTCGTCGGGCAGCTCCTCGGCGTGCTCGGACCGGGCGGCCGGCTCGAGATCGTCGCCATCCACACCAAGCCGGTCCAGCTCGACATCGCGTCGCAGCTGACGATGCAGGACCTCGTGCTCGGCTCTTCGATCGGCTATGCCAACGACCATTCCGAGGCGATCGAGCTGGTGCGCAGCGGCAAAGTCAACCTGGCTCCGTTCGTCACCAGCAAGATCCTCGTCGACGACATCGTGCAGCGGGGCTACGAACGCCTGATCACCCACAAGGACGAGGAAGTCAAGATTTTGGTTTCGATGCACTAACCGCCCGCTCCGGCGCCGGAGCACGACCGATGAACCCACACGAGCACGGCGGTGCGAGCGCCGCCACCGACAACACGCTGACCGACCCTGTGTGCGGCATGGCGGTCACCGCGGACTCACCCCATCACCACGAACACGGCGGGCGCACCTTCTACTTTTGCAGCGAACGGTGCCGCGCGAAGTTCGCGGCAGACCCGACGAGATACGTGGCGCCAGCGAGCGCGGCCCCCGAAACCACCGGCCCCGTGTCGCCTGCCCCGGCGGCGGCGATCCCCACCGCCGAGCCCGGCACCGTCTACGTCTGTCCGATGCATCCGGAGATCCGGCGGGACCGGCCGGGGATCTGTCCGAAATGCGGGATGGCGCTCGAGCCCGAGATGCCCGGCCTCGACGACGAGGAGAATCCCGAGCTCGCCGACTTTCGCCGGCGCTTCTGGTGGACGCTCCCGCTGACAGTCGTCGTGACCCTGCTGGCGATGTTCGGGCATCACCTCGCGGGGCTCTCCGCGGCGACCCGCACCTGGATCGAGCTGGTCCTCTCGATCCCGGTCATCCTGTGGGCCGGCTGGCCGTTCTTCGCGCGCTGGGCGCAATCGATCGCGAATCGAAGCCCGAACATGTGGACACTGATCGGCACCGGCACCGGCGCCGCGTTTCTCTACAGCGTCGTCGCCACGGTCGCTCCCGGGATCTTCCCGGATTCCTTCGTCTCGATGGGCCGCGTGGCGGTTTATTACGAGGCCGCCGTGGTCATCGTCTCCCTCACCCTTCTCGGGCAGCTCCTCGAGCTCAAGGCGCGTTCGCGCACCTCCGCCGCCATCAAAGATTTGCTCGGCTTGGCACCGAAAACCGCCCGGCGCATCCGGCAGGACGGCAGCGAAGAGGACATCCCTCTCTCTCACGTCCACGTCGGCGACTCGTTGCGGGTGCGGCCCGGCGAGAAGGTCCCAGTGGACGGAGTCGTGTTCGAGGGGACGAGCGCAGTCGACGAGTCGATGATCACCGGCGAGCCACTGCCGGTCCGCAAGGGGCCGGGCGACCCGCTCATCGGCGCTTCTCTCAACACCGGCGGAGCGATGGTGCTGCGCGCCGAGCGGGTCGGAGCGCAAACGATGCTGGCCCAGATCGTCCAGCTCGTGGCTCGCGCCCAACGATCGCGGGCGCCGATGCAGAGCCTGGCGGATCGGGTCGCCGGCTGGTTCGTGCTGGTGGTGGTCGCGGTCGCCATCACGACGTTCTTCGCCTGGGGCCTGCTCGTGCCCGATCGCGGCTGGGTGTTCGGCCTGGTGAACGCCGTTGCGGTGCTCATCATCGCCTGCCCCTGCGCCCTGGGGTTGGCGACACCGATGTCCATCATGGTGGCCACCGGCAGGGCCGCGACGCAGGGGGTGCTCTTTCGCGATGCCGCCGCGATCGAGCGCCTCCGCACAGTCGACACGCTGATCGTCGACAAGACCGGTACTCTCACCGAGGGCAAGCCGGCGTTCGAGCGCGCGGTGGCGGCGCGCGGAGGGTCGGCCGAGGAGGTGCTGCGCCTCGCCGCCAGTCTCGACCAGGGCAGCGAACACCCGCTCGCCGACGCCATCGTGCGAGCGGCCCGAGACCGCGGCTTGGCGCTCGACAAGCCGGCCGCGTTCGACTCCGGCTCGGGCATCGGCGTTCGCGGCGAGGTGGCGGGCCGCTCGCTCGCGCTCGGCAACTCGACGCTCATGCAGCAGCTCGGCGTAGATGTCGATGGCCTGAGAGCCGAGGCGGAAGCCTTCCGTGCCACTGGGGCAAGCGTGATTCATCTCGCGGTCGACGGCGGACTGGCGGGCCTCCTCGCTGTTTCTGATCCCGTCAAAGGCACCACGCCAGAGGCCTTGGCGACTCTGAAGCGCGCCGGGCTTCGCATCGTGATGGCCACGGGCGACGGCTTGACGACCGCGCGCGCTGTGGCCGAGCGACTGGAGATCAGCGAGGTCCACGGCGAGGTCAAGCCGGCCGACAAGCTCGTGCTCGTGGATCACCTACAGAGCCAGGGCCGCGTGGTCGCCATGGCGGGCGACGGCATCAACGATGCTCCGGCGCTCGCCAAGGCGGACGTCGGAATCGCCATGGGTACCGGCACGGACGTCGCCATGAGCAGTGCCCAGGTCACTCTCGTCAAGGGCGATCTGCGTGGCATCACCCACGCTCGCGCCATCTCCGAGGCCACCGTCGCGAACATGAAGCAGAACCTGGTCTTCGCCTTCATCTACAACGCCCTCGGCGTGCCGCTCGCCGCCGGCGTGCTCTACCCCTTGACCGGCTGGCTCCTCTCCCCGATGTTCGCCGCCCTGGCCATGAGCCTGAGCTCCGCCTCGGTGGTGACCAACGCCCTGCGGCTTCGCGCCCGAGTGCGCCCATGACGGATCCGCGAATCCGCCGAATCGAAAGGAGATGGTCATGAAGATCGCGGTCATCGGTAACGGCAATGTCGGAAGTGCGCTGACGCGCGGGCTCGGCCGAGGCGGGCACGACGTCGCGACGGTGGGCAACGATCCCGAGCGTGCGAGAGAGATCGCTCGGGGTGCCGAGGTCGTGATACTGGCCGTCCCGTTCGGAGTGCTCCTGGACGTCGCCACGGCGCTCGCCGGAGCGCTCGACGGCAAGGACGTCGTCGACGTCACCAACGCGCTGACCGAGGATCTCCAGCTCGCGCTCGGGTTCGACACGAGCGGTGCCGAGCAGCTTCAGGCGCGGATCCCGTCCGCGCGTGTCATCAAGGCCTTCAACACCGTATTCGCCGGCACGATGGACAGCGGCAGCGTCAAGGGCCAGCAGTTGACCGTGCTCGCAGCCGGCGACGACGACGAGGCCAAGCGCCGCGTCCTCGAGCTGGCGCGATCGATCGGCTTCGATGCCATCGACGCCGGGCCCCTTCGCAACGCTCGCCTGCTCGAACCGATGGGTATCCAGAACATCCAGCTAGGCTACGGCCTGGGGTTGGGAACCGACATCGGCTTACGGCTGGTCCGCTGACGGGCCGGCGTTCGGAAGCCAGCTTCGGGATGGGGATCCGAGGGCGCGTCGCGAACGGTAAGGCCGCTACCTGCCGAAGAGGACACGGCCGAGCGAAAGGTTGAAGCCGATGTCGGGCGTGTTGTCGTAGTTGGCCAAGTTCTCCGTGACGCCGAAGCGGAGAATGTACCCGCGATACGCGCGCTGCAGGCCGAGCGTCGCCTGGATCTTGGTGGCGGTCAGCTCGTCGAGCTCCGAGCGCTGGACGCTGCTCCGGCTGGCGTAGGCCTGGAGAATAACGTTCGTGTTCCGGGTCAGCTTCGTCTCCCACCCGGCAATCACCGTCGGGATCCATCCGTCGGAGGCGAGACCCGGATAGGGCGCCTTGTAGTAGACGCCGGCCGCCGTCAAGTAGAAGGCGTTGCGCCGTAGGAATCTCTGGAGCGACACCTGCAAGCCGTAGTCGTCGCGTCCCGTGGCGATGAAGCGTTCGCGGTCGAAGAGCGAGACCTTGACCGCTCCTTCGAGGATCAAGTTGAGCCGCCGGGGCTGTGAGGCCAGCGAGTAGCGAATGCCGAGCACCGGATCCCCGAGTCCACCGGACGGCGGCCCGTCGACCACCACCCGCGTCCGCGAGAGGTCGGCGAGCGCGAAGAAGCGATCTCGCGGCACGTGCTCGCGCCCCGCGGACGAGAAGCCCGCCTCCTCGTGGAACGACTCGATCACGCCGTCGAGAAACCCGCCGTCGAAGTCGAACCAGGGCACGGTGGCGTACAGGCCGACGTGCCGGGTCGCCCGGTAGTGCAGCGTCAGGTCGACGACGGCGAACTCGCCGTCGACGAGGTAGGCATCGCCAGGCAGGGCCAGCAGATCCGCGATGGCGGCCTCGTCGAGCGGGCCGCGCCGAGTGCCGCGTTCCTCGAGGTAATCGCGGACATTGTCGGATAGGGCCCAGGTGTTCTGGTAGGAGGCGTTCAGCTCGAAGGCGAAGGTGCGCGGCGTCGCGGTGACGGCGTGGGCCGGAAGCATGTCGAGCCGCCCCAGCCCGAACGGCGTCATGTCCCGAATCCGCATCAGGCCCAGGGTCCGCCACTCAGGCGCCGGCGGCGGCCCGGAGACCAAGCGGGGCGGTGTCTCCCCGGCCGGGTCTGGCGAGCCCGAGAGAGCCGGCTCGTCCGCGAGGAGAGGGTGCGCGAGTGCGCAGGCCAGGAGGGAGCCGCCGACGACGCGAGGCACGCGCCTCATGAGCCTGCCCCTCTCCGCGTCGGAGCGCCCGCGAAGAGCACGTTGAGCCCCTCGGCCATCGTCGGATGGGTGTAGATCGCGTCGCGCAGCGCGGAGTACGGAAGTCCGGCGAGCATCGCCGTCTGGACGACGGCGATCACCTCACCCGCGCCGGGACCGAGCATGGCGAATCCGAGGATCCGGTCGCTCACGGCGTCGAGGATCGCCTTCGACAACCCGCGCGTCTCGCCGATCGCGCGCGCGCGCAGCACCGCTGTCATCGGCAGGGTCACGACGCGAACTTCGCGGCCCTGGTCGCGCGCCTCCGCCTCCGAGAGGCCGACGCGACCCAGCTCCGGATCGATGAAAGTGCAGTGGGGGATCAGTCGGTCGCGCGTCGATCGCGCGGGCCAGCTCGCGTGATCGAGCTGCGACCGCACGACGCGGAAGTCGTCGAAGGCGACGTGCGTGAACTGCGGACTGCCGGCACATTCGCCCATCGCCCACACCCCCGGTGTCGAAGTTCGAAGCAGCTCGTCGACTTCGACATACCCGCGCGGGCCGACGTCCACACCAGCCCTGTCGAGGCCGATGTCGCGCGTGTTGGGAACTCGACCGGCAGCCACCAGGAGATCGCTCGCTTCGATGCGGCGCTCGCCGTCCGGAGTCGCGACGCGCAGGACGACACCTTCGCCCGAACGCCCCTCCACCGCCGACGTCTCCGCCCCGAGAACGACCTCGATTCCCTCGTCCGCGAAGAGGGAACGAACCTCCTCGGCGAGGTCGGGATCCTCGCGGGGCAGCAGCTGGGCATGGCGCTGCACGATCGTCACTCGCGAACCGAATCGCCGAAAAACCTGCGCCAGCTCGCATCCCACCGGACCGCCGCCGAGCACGACCAGCCGCTCCGGGAGCCTGTCGAGCTCGAGCGCCTCGACGTGGGTGAGCGGCGCCGCGACGGCGAGCCCCGGCACCGGCGGAATCGCCGCGTGGGTGCCCAGATTGAGGAAGACCCGCTCGGCTGTGAACCGGCGATGGCCTCCTCCGGCCAGCTCGACCTCGAGCTCGCGCGGCGCCGTGAAGCGGCCGCGCCCGAGCACGAAGTCGATCCCGGGCGCCGCGAACCTCTTTTCGTGGATGTCGATCATTCCGGCGACCATGGCGCGCTTTCGCGCACGCACGGTCGCCATGTCGACCTCGGATAGGTCGGCACGAATGCCGTAGCGTTCGAGGCAACCCGCGAGGGCGGCGACTCGCGCGCTCGCGATCAGGTTCTTGCTCGGTAGGCAAGCGACGTTCGGGCACGAGCCGCCGATCAGCGCGCGCTCGACGACGGTCACCGGGCGGCCGGCCTTCGCCAGCTCCCAGGCGACGTACTTGCCGGCCTCGCCACCGCCCAGGACGAGGTTCTCGACCGCCTCGCCTTTCGCCATGCGCCGCTCTCCTCGACTCTGTGGTCGCCAAGAAGCTTACTCCGACACGGCCTGGTGCACGTGTCGCCGGTAGCAACCGGGGGCCGGGAATCGAGCTGATTCGCGATCCGGCAGGCTCAGGGCCTCGCACCGGGAACGAGGCAGGCCCCGTCGACGCACTCGGTCGGCTCGTTCGTTTCCGGCGCGCTCCGCGCACGGTCGACCTCGCTCGCGACCTCCTCCAGCAACTCGGCGAAGAGCTCGGACGGCTGCGCCCCCGCGACCGTGAAGCGGCCGTCGAAGACGAAGGTGGGCACCGAATGGATCCCGAGACGAGCCGCGCGCTCGATGTCTGCCTGGATCTCGGCCTCCCCCTCGTCCGAGGCGAGCAGGCGTCGCACCCGCGATTCGTCCATCCCGGCCGCGACCGCGAGCCGGGTCAGCTCGTCGGTCGAAGAGACGTCGGCGCCGCGCTCGAACTGAGCTGAGAAGAGCAGCTCGGCGAGGCCGCGCTGCGTGCTCTCGCCGTAGTCCCTGACCGCGACACCGAGCAAACGGTGCGCGTCGCGAGTTCGTGCCGCCAGCGCGCGCTCCCAGTCGACGGCGACGCCCTCGGCGGTCGCGACCGCTCCCGCCCGCCGCATCATGCCCTCGGCGCGGGCGCCGTAGCGCCGCGCCAAGCGCTCGCGGAGCGGCTCGCCCGGCGTCGGGGCGTTCGCGTCGAGCTCGAACGGACGGAAGACGACCGCGAAGTCGTCGCGGTCCGGCCGCGCGTCGAGGGCGCGGAAGAATCGACGCTCGCCGATCGCGCACCACGGGCAAGCGATGTCGGACCAGATCTCGATGGGTATACGTTGCTCTCTCAAGGCTTCTCCTTGCGGGACGGGAGCCCCGCCGGCTCGTCCGCGACAACACGGTGAGCCGACGGACGGTCCTGCCCATTCCCCGATCGACGTCGAGACATCCTTCAGTGAGCCGTCTGGCCGCCGTCGACGACAAAGGTCTGGCCGGTGGCGAAGGAGGCGAGCGGCGAGCAGAGGAAGAGGACCATGCCGGCCATCTCTTCCGGCTGCGCCGCCCGGCCGAGCAACGGGCCGGCGAGGACGACGTCGCGCATCGCGGGGTCGTCGAGCCAGCGCTGCGTCATCGGCGTGTGCACCAGTCCGGGCGCCAGCGCGTTGACCCGAATTCCCAGTTTCGCGTAGTCGATCGCCGCCGCCTTAGTCAGGCCGATGACGCCGTGCTTGGCGGCGACGTAGGGGGCCATCCCCGGGTCGGCGATCACGCCGGCGATCGAGGCGGTGTTGACGATCGCGCCGCCGCCGGCGCCGAGCATGTGGCGGATCTCGTGCTTCAGGGCGTTGAAGACGCCCTTGAGGTCGACGTCGAGCACACGCGCGAAGGTCGCGTCGTCCTGCTCGTGGAGCGGCAGCGTGGGCGGCAGGATGCCGGCGTTGTTGAAGGCGACGTGGAGCCCGCCCAGCTCCCGAACGGTCGTCGCGACCAGAGTCGCCACCTCCTCCGAATTCGCGACGTTGGTCTTCACGAAGAGGGCCTTCCCCCCTTCGCCGCGGATCATCTCGGCGGTCTTCGCCCCCTCTTCGCTCAGGTCGCCGATCGCCACGGCCGCGCCGTGGCGCGCGAAGGCGAGCGCGGTCGCCCGGCCGATGCCCGTGCTGCCACCGGTGACCAGGGCCACTTTGCCGCGAAAGTCCATCTCCAGCTTCGTCATGATCGCTTCTCCTTTCGAGTCGTCGTCTCGGGCCGTCGCCCCCGTCGAGCGACCGGCCCGATCGGGTGGCCCGAGGGGTAGTTCCTCACTTGGCGTCCTTCGACCCCACGTCGAGCCGCAATGGCGTTCTCCACGGATCGCGCGTGCGGATCGACTCCCCCGCGGGCTCGGCATCGAATCCGGCCCGCACCAGGCTCTCCGACACCGCTCCCAACGAGGCCGCATCCGGCAGCGCCAGGCTCCACTCGAGCAGCTGCGCCTCGTCGGCCTCGGGCGGCCGGGCCGCCGGAACGGCCCAGACGTTGGTCCCGAGGTGATGGTGGTACCCCCCGGCCGAGAGGAAGAGGGCACCCGGGTAGCTCCAGACCACGCGGTCGAATCCGAGCGCCGCGGAGTAGAAGCGCGACGCGAGCGCCAGATCGCCGACATGGAGGTGGACGTGTCCCATCGTCGTCCCCTCCGGCATGCCCTCCCAGGCCTCGCCTTCGCCCGCGGCCACGACCGCTGCGACGTCGACCGGATCGGTAGCCATCATCAGCTCCCGCCCGACGCGGCGCCAACTCCCGCGCGGCCGGTCGGCGTAGACCTCGATGCCGAGGCCATCCGGATCGGCGAGGTAGAACGCCTCGCTCACCAGGTGGTCGCCGGCGCCTGCGTGGGCGCCGAGGTCGGCGAGATGCCGGACGAACCGGCCCAGCGCCGGCCGATCCGGCAGCAGGATCGCGAAGTGGAAGAGCCCCAGCCGACCGCGCCCCGCAGGACGGGCGCCGGACCGCTCGCGCAGCTCGACCAGCGGCCGAGAGCCCGCGGCGAGCTGGGCGACACCGCGGTCCCGCCCGAGCTCGGCGAGGCCGAGCGTCGAGCGGTAGAAGTCGAGCGAGCGCCCGAGGTCGGCGACCTGGAGCGTGACGGGCCCGACCGACGTCTCCGCCGGCAGGCGAAAGCCGCTCGGGGCCTCGCCGTAGCTGCCGGGCGTCGCCGGTTCGCTGGCCGGCTCCGTGCCGAAGATGCCGCGGGTCGTCACGCTCATGGTCGCCTCCTCGTCGCACGTGGTTGTGGCGGGTCGCCGGTTACTGCGCTAGGCCGATCTGTTTCATGAAGGTCTGGTTGTCCCAGAACAGGTACTCGGCGACCATCACGCCCTTGTCGTTCCAGTGGCCGATCGTCGCCATCGGGATCCGGAACGTCTTGCCGGTCGGCGGGACCGTCTTGCCGTCGCCGATCGGCATCGGCTGGCTGAAGGTTCCTTCCATGTAGCCGATGACGGCCGTCCAGTCACCCTGTCCGAACTTGACCGGGTGCTCCTTGATGCGAGTGTCGGGCGCGTAGACGAACATCGCCTTCAAGTCTTCGATGTGCTTTGCGAGGCCCGTGGTCGAGTGGCCGTCCGGCCAGTGGACGACGATGTCCTCGGCGTGGCTCAGGTGGAAGTCGACCCACTGCTGCCCGGAAAAGACGCGGAAGTCGAGGTCGTCGAAGGTCTCGAGGTGCTTCTGCACGCGGGCCTGCTCGGCGAGGAACGCCTGAGCCAGCTCGGCATCCCCCGCGACGGCGGGTACGGGGTGAGCGAGGGCCACGACGGCCGTGAGGGTGGCGAGGGCGAACCGTGCGGTGCGAGTCTTCATGGCTTTCTCCTCCTGGATTTCGGGGTGGGTGTTCAGGGCTGTGCGCCCGTCTGCGTGATCGAGCGGAAACCGAGCTGCCTTGGCTGCCGCGGCCGGCGCGCCCGCGCTTCGAGCGCGAGCGGCCCGGCGCCGAAGGCGGTGAAGGCGAGCAGGCCGCCGGCAATCGCCAGGTTCTTGTAGACGTGGATCCACTGCATCTGCGCCGCCGCGCCGTCGAGCCCGACCGGATTGTGGAAGAAGGCGGTGGCGGGCACCAGGAAGATCGCCAGAGCCAGGGCTGCCCAGCGCGTGCCGAGGCCCAGCGCGATCGCGAGGCCGGCGCCGAGCTCGAGCAGCGCGGCGAAGAGCGCGCCGAGCTCCGGGGCGGGCAGCCCCTTCGAGGCGATGTAGGCGGCCGTCCCGTCGAGACCGCCGAGTTTGCCCCAGCCGCCGTGAATGAAGATCGCGGCGACCGCGAGGCGGGCGACGAGCGATCCGTACTTCTCGAGTCTGCCGTTCATGTCCGTGCTCCTCTCTCGTTGCGCTTCGTGGATCTCGGATGGGCCCCGGTCGGGCAGGAAGCTCAGGCCGCGACCGTCGCGTCCTGCCGAACCGCCTCGACCTCGATCTCGATCTCGACCTTGTCGCCGACCATCACGCCGCCGGCCTCGAGCGCCTGGTTCCAGGTCAGACCGAACTCCTTGCGGTCGATCGAAGTGCGACCGGCGAAGCCGGCGCGGAGGTTGCCCCACGGATCCTTGGTCTGGCCGGCGCTCTCGACGTCGAGCACCACCTCGCGGGTCGTGCCGCGGATCGTGAGGTCGCCGACGAGGGCGAAGCGGTCGCCACTCTTCGACTCGATCCGCCGGCCGCGGAAGGTGAGCTCGGGGAACTTCTCGACGTCGAAGAAGTCGGCGGAGCGGAGGTGCGCGTCGCGGTCGGCGACGCCGGTGTCGATCGAGGTCGCGTCGATCGTGACGTCGACGGTGGCCCGCGAGAAGTCGCCGTCCGGCACCGCGAGCGCACCGGTCCAGCGGCCGAACTGCCCGCGCACCTTGGCGATCACCAGGTGCCGCACGGAGAAGTGGATGCCCGAGTGGGCGCTGTCGATCTGCCAGGTCTGGGTCGTCATGGTCGTCTCTCCTTGTCGTGTGCGCCCGTTATCGGGCTCGCTCCAGGAGAGAGCAGAGACCGTGCCATGGTTGATTAGTCAAGCAATTCAACGACTTACACGCCAGGCGGCACGCGAACTAACTCATCGTGATAGGCCTATCACTCAAAATGAGACTCTACGGCCGCGAGGATGGCGCAGCCGAGGATTCCTGGAGCGCTCCGAGGAGGAACAGGAGGGCGCAGTAGCCACACCCTCGGACATCCCCACGGGAGACGCCGCAGGACGCTGCCGGCGTCTACACAGCGCGCCTGGTCACCCGGCTGTTCGTCGAGCCGACGGGAAGCCCGGAGGGCGCCGGGATCAACGTGGCATGCGCAGGATCGGCTTGATCACCTTGCCGCTCTTCGAGTCCTCGAGCGCCTGCTCGATCTGGTCCATCTCGTAGTACTCGACGAGCCGATCGAACGGGAAACGCCCCTGACGATGGAGGTCGACGAGTCCGGGGATGAGCTGCCCCGATCGCCCGCCGCCTCCCAGCACGCCGACGACGCGCTTGCCCCAGAGCGTCGTGAGGTGATCGAGCGAGAAGGATGCGCCCGCGGGAGCCCCGCCGATCAGCACCAGCGTGCCGAGCATGCCCACGGTCCGAGCGAGCGTTTCGATAACCGGGATCACTCCCGTGCAGTCGAAGGCGAAATCGACCGTGCCGCCGGTGATCTTCGCCACCTCGGCGACCAGGTCGCCGCTGCGCGAGTTGATCGTGTGCGTGGCGCCGAACTCGCTCGCCAGGTCGAGGCGGCTGTCGTGCACGTCGGCCGCGAGGATCCTGGTGACGCCCGAGTTGCGCGCCGCCATGATCGCGGCGAGCCCCACCGCGCCCACGCCGACGACGAGGATCGAATCTCCGAGCCTCGGCCGCGCTTCGTTGAGAACCGCGCCCGCGCCGGTCGCGAGGCCGCAGGCGAGCGGCCCGAGCAGGTCGAGCGGGACGTCGTTCGGGACCTTGACGACCGCGTCGGCCAACGCGACCGAGTGCGTCGCGAAGGACGACTGTCCGAAGAAGTGACCGTTCAGCGGCTTGCCGTTGCGAGAGTAGGCCGAGCTTCCCGCGAGCGGGCCCTTGAAACGCCGCCCGGAGACGAGCGCCTCGCCCGTCCGCAGGCAGTAGCGGGGCTGCCCGTCCAGACAGTTGCGGCACTCGCCGCACGAGGGCCACCCGATGATCACCTTGTCGCCCGGGGCTACGGCGGTCACGCCGGGGCCGACCTCCTCCACCGTGCCGGATCCCTCGTGACCGAGCACGCAAGGGAAAGGCATCGGCATGTCGCCGGCCCGCGTGATGGCGTCGGTGTGACAGACCCCCGAGGCCGCGATGCGCACGAGCACCTCTCCGGGCCCGGGCTCCGCGATCTCGATCTCCTGCAGCTCGAAGGGGGCGTCCTTCGCTTCGACGACCAGGGCTCGGATTCTCATGTCTCACCTGTCCTTTCCGCTCGACGGGATTCGAGTATCCATCAAGAGGCTCGCCGTGTCGCGACTTCCTCCTCCGTCCTCAGCTCTCGACCAGCGCCCGATACTCCGGGTGGCGCTCGACGTACGCCCGCACGAACGGGCAGAGCGGCACCACCCGCAGCCCCTCGGCCTTCGCGTGCTCCAGGCCGGCTCGCGCGAGCCTCTGCGCGATGCCTCGGCCACGAAGTGCTTCCGGCACGAGGGTGTGGAGGAAGGTGATGCGGCCGGGAGTGAGGCGGTACTGGAGCACGGCCGCCGCCTCGCCGGTGCCCGCGCGGAACTGCCGCGCCGAGCGATCGTGGAGCACGGCGAGCTCGGCGCCCGGGTCGCTCACGAGGCGGGGGATGGCTCGGGAAGCGGAACTCTCTCGGCCTCGTCCGGGACCGCCGGAAACCGGCCGGCGCGCCAGTCCTCCTTCGCCTCCTCGATCCGCTCCAGGCTCGAGGAGACGAAGTTCCACCAGATGTGCCTCGGGCCCTCCAGCGTCGCGCCACCGAGCAGCATCGCGCGGGCCGGGCGGGTCGCGTGGAGCGTGATGCGGTCTCCCGGGCGAAAAACGAGGAGGCGCGGCCCCTCGAAGCGTTCGCCACCGACCTCCAACTCTCCTTCGACCACGTAGACGCCGCGGTCCTCGTGGTCGGGGTCGAGCGGCGCGACGGCGCCTGCCTCGAGGATCAGCTCCGCGTAGAACCAGTCGAAGGCGGTGGGCACCGGCGACGTTCGCCCGAAGCACGAGCCGGCGATCACGCGGGCGCTCCAACCGCGCTCGGCAACCACGGGAAGAGCGTCGGGCTCGAAGTGCCGGAACGAAGGCGGGGCCTCTTCCAGCCCCACCGGCAGCGCGATCCAGCTCTGGATCCCGAACAGCCCGTGCGGCCGCGCGCGATCGACCACCGGCGTGCGCTCGGAGTGCGCGATTCCGCTCCCCGCGGTCATCAGGTTCATCGCTCCCGGCGTGATCTCCTGAACGTGTCGCTCACTGTCCCGATGCAGGACGCGGCCGTCGAAGAGATAGGTGACCGTGGCGAGCCCGATGTGCGGGTGAGAGCCGATGTCCATTCCCTCGCCCGCGAGGAGCTGGAGCGGCCCCATCTGGTCGAAGTAGATGAAGGGACCGACCATCTGGCGCTCTCGGAACGGCAACGCGCGGCGCACCCGGAAGGCCCCGATGTCGCGCGTTCGGGGCACCACGACCAGCTCCAGCGCGTCGCACGAGCGCGGATCACCAGCCACGGGATCGGCGGTGGGAATCCAGCTCATGGCCTGGTCTCCATCGTCATTCTCGGGTGACCTCCGATCGCCGACCGGCCGCCATGGCGAGCGCCGGAACCGGCCGGATCATGATAGGCGAGTGCGGAGGCCTCGTGTGCAGCCTGCGAAGCCCTGGCACCACCTCGGCGAGCAGGTCGACCTCCGTGCCGCAGGGGAGAGGTGAGCCCGGCGGTCCCAGGCCGTCCTCGACGCGCGCGAGCCGCCCCTCCTCCGCTCTTCCTCGTTTTGACAGACTGGGCTCTCGAAACGAAGGAGGGCACCGTGCGCGCTCGGGACCTGGATCTCAGGGAGTTGCTCAGCTTCGAACCGGGTGGCGGCCCGCTGCGCTTCGCCGGCGAGCGCGCGCTGCTGCTCGACGCCGTCGCGCTCGGACTCCTGCGCAAGCTGCTGATCGACACGCTCGGCGAGAGCGGCGCGCACGGCGTGCTCACCCGCTTCGGCTTCGCCCACGGCTGGAGGACAGCCGAGTCGCTGCGCACGGCGTTCCCCTGGGACGACGAGGACGAGTGGCGGCACGCCGGCGGCCGGCTCCACACGCTCCAGGGGCTCGTCGTCGCCGTGGCGCCGGAGGGCGATCCCGCGCCGGGGCCGAAGCCGGTCGGTGATTCGATCTGGCTCGACTCCTACGAGGCCGAGCAGCACCTCGTCCATCTCGGGCAGGCGGACCATCCGGTCTGCTGGACCCTCACCGGGTTCGCGAGCGGCTACCTGTCCCACGTCTGGGGCCGCGAGATCTTCGCGCTCGAGACCCGCTGCCGCGGCAAGGGCGACGCTGTCTGTCGGGTCATCGCCCGGCCGCGCGAGCAGTGGGGCGAGGAGATCGCCGCGGAGCTCCCCTACTACTCGGAGGACTGTCTCGCGGAGACCGCCGGACGGCTGACGAGCGAGCTGCGCAAGGTCGAACGCAAGCTCCGTGCGCGGCGCCAGGAGCTCGGCGCCCGCGTCGCGAAGCAGGTCGATCCGGCCGGAATGGTGATCGCGAGCGAGGCGATGCGCCGGGTCGTCGACCTCGCCCGCCGCGTCGGCCCCGTCGACTCGACGGTGCTGGTCACCGGCGAGAGCGGCGTCGGCAAGGAGCGGGTGGCGCGCCTGATCCACGATGCCTCGACCCGCACCGCCGGGCCGTTCGTCGGCATCAACTGCGGAGCCGTGCCGGAGGGCCTGCTCGAGAGCGAGCTGTTCGGCCACGCGCGCGGCGCCTTCACCGGCGCCGCCCAGGATCGCCCCGGCCTGTTCGAGGCGGCACAGGGCGGAACGATCTTCCTCGACGAGATCGGCGAGATGCCGCCGGCGATGCAGGTCAAGCTGCTGCGCACCCTCCAGGAGCACGAGGTGCGCCGCGTCGGCGAAAACAAGAGCCGCAAGGTCGACGCGCGGGTCGTCGCCGCGACGAACCGCGACCTCGCCGCCGAGGTCCACGCCGCGCGCTTCCGGCAGGACCTCTACTACCGACTGCGCGTGGTCGAGATCCGCGTGCCGCCGCTGCGCGAACGCCGGGACGACATTCTCCCGCTCGCGCGCACCTTCCTGGTCGACGCCGGATCGCGGCTCGGTCGCAAGGTCTCCGGGTTCACTCCCGCGGCCGTGCAGCAGCTGGTTCGCCACGACTGGCCGGGCAACGTCCGCGAGCTCGAGAACGCCGTCGAGCGCGCGGTGGTCCTGGCGCGCGGCCACCGGATCGACGTCGACGACCTGCCGGAGGAGGTGGGCCTGGCTCTCCCGGGAGTCGCGGCCGCCGGCAGCGTGCGTACCCTGCGGGAGATCGAGCGCGAGTACATCGCGGCGGTCCTGCGCGCCAACGACGGCAACCGGACCCGAACCGCGCGGCAGCTCGGCATCGGCGCCGCCACGCTCTACCGCAAGATCAAGGAGTACCGGCTTCCGGCCGCGAACCAGTGAACGTCGCACGACGCTCGCTAGGTCGAGTGTCGTCAGCGCGCCGGGCTCGAAACGGTAACGACATCACGCGAGCTTCGGGCTCCGGGCAACCGCTGTTCACCCGTTCGCTCCGGGCCCGGGCCGGGAGCCCTTAGCCTCGCAGGCGACTCCCTGGGCGGCCTGTCCGTTCAGCGGTGGCCGTGCTCGGCGTGGACGGCAGCGGTGCCCGACGGTTCCGCGTGACCGGCGGCGGAGAGGGCGGCCTGATGCAGTCGCTCCACGTAGTGCGTGAGATCGACATAGGCCTCGACGTACTCGCGGCCGCGTTCGACGCTCTCCTCGGCATGCCGGCGCGCCTCGAGCGCGTGGCGGAAGCGCTCGCGCACCCCACCGGAAGTCGCCGCGGTCAGCTCCTCGACGACACCCTCGACCTTGCCCGTCACGAGCGCCTCGTCCACGGCGAGGATGACGGCCTCCGGCGCTTCGTCCTTGAGTCCGGTGAAGGGCGCGCCTTCTCCGGCGCGATGCACGCGCACCAGCGTCTCGAAGAAGAAGGTGTCGGCGAGCTGAAGGGCTTCGGGGCCGAGCTTCCGGACGCGCAGCGCGTGGTCGAAGGCGGCGCGGACTTCGGCTTCCGCCGGAGGCCCTACCCATTTGAGGACCGGGGTCACGTCCGCCGTCTCGAGCGCCCGACGCGCATCGGCGACGACCGGGCCGCGTGTCGTGTCGCAGTGAGCTCGAGCAGCTGTGGGAAGGGTGGCTGCGGCGAGGACGGTGATCGCAGCGGCGAGGCTGACGCCGCACAGAGGTGAGCGGGGCATGTGCAGTCTCCTCTCGAGGTTGGCGGCGGTCGTGCTGCCGCCAACCTACAGGATGAGCGGGAATGCCCCCGAAGGCCTCACCCCAATAGGCGGGAAATGGACGGCGAGCCGCCGATGGTGGCCCCCCGCTTGACACTCCCAAGGTAAGGGCGTAGTATGTGGTCACTCACTTACTTGGTGAGTCGACCCTTCGAGCCATGAGCACCGCCACCAACCACGACCTCCTCTCGCCCGACCGCAAGGCCGAGATCGTCGACCGCACGTTCGAGCTCGTCCGGGACCACGGCTTCGCCGGCCTGCGGATGCGGCAGATCGCCGACAGGGTCGGCGTCACCGAAGGCGCCCTCTACCGGCACTTCCCGAGCAAGGAGGCCATCCTCCTGGCGCTCGTGGAGCGGATGGAAGGACGGCTCCTGGGGCCCATCCGCAAGATCGCCTCCCGGGTCGATCTCGCGCCCGAGCAGAAGCTCGAGGAGATCCTCCGCCACCACCTTCGCACCGTCATCGAATCGCGGAGCCTGCCGATCCTGCTCATCAGCGAGGCTTCTTTTTCCGAGCACGAAGCGCTACGCGAACGAATCGCGACGATGCTCTCCTCCTACCTGGGGATCCTCGAGTCCCTGGTGCGCCAGGTCCGGACCGCCGAGGGCTTCGAGCCTCCGGAGCTCGCCGTGCTCCTGCTCGGGCTCCCGGCCGCCGTGGCCTTGAGCCAGCGGCTGCTGCCGAACCCGCAGCTCGCGGAGCGCCTGGTCGGGTCGGTCGCCGCCCGCTTCATCCAACTTCTCGTCGCGCGCTGAGCACGGTCGACCCGTGGACACCGGTGAGCCCTCGCGCGCTGCAGAAGAGAGTAAACGTTCACTTACTACCATTGGCAGCGTCGGACAAGGAGCCGTCATGAACAAGAAACGGATCATCGTCGTCGCACTGGTCGCCCTCGGGGTCGTCACGGCCCTCTACTTCGCCCGCCGTCCCGCCCGGGCGTCGGACGTCCTGCAGATCTCGGGCAACATCGAGATCTCGGATGTGGCGGCCTCCTTCAAGGTCCCGGGGCGGGTGCTGGTGCGCCCCGTCTCGGAGGGAGAGCCGGTCGAGGCCGGCCAGGTCCTGGCGCGCCTCGACGATGCCGAGCTCGCCCGCGAGGTCGAGATCCGCCGCGCCGAGCTCGGAGCCGCCCGCGCGGCTCTCGCCGAGCTCGAGGCCGGCTCCCGCCGCGAGGAGATCGACCAGGCGCGGGCGAACCTGGCGCGGACCCGCGCCGAGGCCGCTCGTGCGGCGAGCGAGCGCGCGCGTCAGGAGAGCCTCTTCGAGCGCGAAGTGATCTCCACGCGCGAGCTCGAGGCGTCCCAGGCCGCGGATCGCGTTGCCTCGGCCCAGGTCGACTCGGCCGCGCACCAGCTCGCCCTGCTCGAGAGCGGCGCTCGCCCGGAGCAGATCGACCAGGCGAGAGAGCGCGTCCGCCAGGCGACCGAGGCGCTCGCGCTCGCCGAGACCCGGCTCACCTACGCGACCCTCGACTCCCCCCTCGCCGGACTGGTGCTCGCCGAGCACGTCGAGGCGGGCGAGCAGGTGGCCGCCGGCACCCCGGTGCTCACGATCGGCGACCTCTCGAGCGTCTGGCTGCGCGGCTTCGTCGACGAGACCGACCTCGGCCGCGTCCAGGTGGGACAGGCGGTGCGCGTCACGACCGATACCTGGCCGGACCGCGTCTTCCCGGGGACGGTCACCTTCATCGCCTCCGAGGCCGAGTTCACGCCCAAGTCGGTCGAGACCGCCAAGGAGAGGGTAAAGCTCGTCTACCGGATCAAGGTCGACATCGCCAACCCCTCGGGTGAGCTCAAGCCCGGCATGCCCGCGGATGCCGAGATCGTGCTGGCCGCCGCCGAGAGCCCCGCCCCGTGACCGCCGTCGCGCTCGACGGGCTCACCAAGCGGTTCGGCGACACCCTCGCCGTCGACCGGCTGACGTTCGGCATCGCCGCCGGCGAGATCTTCGCGCTCGTCGGCCCGGACGGCGCCGGCAAGACCACCACCCTGCGGATGTTGACCGGCATCCTGACGCCGACCGCGGGCACCGCGAGCGTGCTCGGGCTCGACACCGTTCGCGAGGCCGAGGCGATCAAGGAACAGATCGGCTACATGAGCCAGCGCTTCGGCCTCTACCCCGACTTGCGCGTCGAGGAGAACCTCCACTTCTACGCCGAGATCTACGGCGTCCCCCGCCGCGGCCGCGAGGAGAAGATCGACCGGCTGCTCGCCTTTTCGAACATGCAGCCGTTCAAGAAGCGGCTCGCCGGGAACCTCTCGGGCGGCATGAAGCAGAAGCTCGGCCTGGCCTGCGCGCTCATCCACACGCCGCGCGTCCTCTTCCTCGACGAGCCGACCAACGGCGTCGACCCGGTCTCGCGCCGCGACTTCTGGCGGATCCTCTACCAGCTCCTCGCCGACGGCGTGACCATCGTCGTCTCGACCGCCTATCTCGACGAAGCCGAGCGGGCGACGCGGGTCGGTCTCCTGCACCAGGGCCGGCTCCTCGCCGCCGACACGCCGAAGCGCCTCAAACGCCTGATCGAGGGCACCCTCCTCGAGGTCCGCACCGACCGCCCGCGCCTCGCGGCGGCGGCGTTGCGCAAGAGCCTCGCCGCGGAGTCGGTGAGCCTCTTCGGCGAGCGGGTGCACGTCGTGTCGCGGCAGCCCGAAGAAACCGGGGCGGCGATCGCGACGACGCTCGCGGGCGAAGGCATCCGGCTCGCGAGCCTGATACCGGCGGAGCCGTCGCTCGAGGACGTCTTCGTCTCCGTTCTGGGCAGCCTCGAAGGGAGTCGCCATGCCGGGCTCGACTGAAGCCAACGCCGTCACGCTACGCGGGATCGAGAAGCGCTTCGGCGACTTCGTCGCCGTCGACCGCATCTCGCTCGACGTCGCCCGCGGCGAGATCTTCGGCTTCCTCGGCCCCAACGGCGCCGGAAAGTCGACCACCATCCGGATGCTCACCGGCCTGCTCGCCCCGACCTCCGGTTCGGGCACGGTCGCGGGCTTCGACGTGGTGACCCAGGCCGAGCGGATCAAGACGCGGATCGGCTACATGAGTCAGCGGTTCTCGCTCTACGAGGACCTCACCGTCGAGGAGAACATCGACTTCTACAGCGGCATCTACCGGCTCTCGGCCGACAAGAAGCGGGAGCGCAAGGAGTGGGTGCTGCGGATGGCAGGTCTCGAGGAGCACCGCAAGACGCGCACGGCTTTCCTCTCGGGCGGCTGGAAGCAGCGCCTCGCCCTCGGCTGCGCGATCCTGCACGAGCCGCCGATCGTCTTCCTCGACGAGCCGACGTCCGGTGTGGACCCGCTCAGCCGGCGCGCCTTCTGGGACCTGATCTACGGCCTCTCGGAGCAGGGCGTGACGATCTTCGTCACCACCCACTACATGGAGGAGGCGGAGTACTGCGACCGGCTGGGGCTCGTCTATCGCGGCGCGCTCGTCGCGCTCGGCACGCCGAGCGAGCTCAAGGCGACCTCGGTCGAGGGCGCCGTCCTCGAGGTGGTCTGCGACCGCGCCCAGGACGCCGTCACGACGCTCGAGAGCGTTCCTGGCGTCCGCGAGGCGGCGATGTTCGGCACCACGCTGCACGTCGTCCTCGACGAGCGCCCCGACGCCACCGAGCACATCGCCAAAGCCCTCTCCGGGGCCGGGTTTGCGGTCGAGCGGGTCGAGCGCATCACGCCGTCGCTCGAGGACGTCTTCGTGGCGCTCATCGAAGCCAGCGACCGGCGGGTGCAGCCTCTCGCGGAGGTGGCGGGATGAAGCTCTCACGGCTCTGGGCGGTGGCCAGGAAGGAGCTCCTCCACATCCTGCGCGATCCGCGCAGCCTCGCCATGGGCATCGCGATCCCCATGCTGCTGCTCGTCCTCTTCGGCTACGCCCTCACGCTCGACGTCGACGACGTGCCGCTCGTGGTCTGGGACCAGAGCGGGACGCCGGCGAGCCGCGAGCTCGTCAGCGGCTTCCAGGGCTCCCGCTACTTCTCGCTGCGCGCCTTCGTCGGCGGCTACGATGAGATCGAGCGGGCGATCGACCACGGCGACGCGCTCATGGCGGTGGTGATCCCCGCCGATCTGGGCCGCGCGACGGGCACCGGGCTCGAGCCGACGGTGCAGATCCTCGTCGACGGCAGCGACTCGAACACGGCCGCGGCCGCCATCGGCTACGCCGAGAACGTGGTCCGCCGGTGGAGCCAGGAGGTCGCCCTCGACCGGCTCCGCCGCGGCGGCGGCCGGACCGTACCGCTGCCGCTCGAGGTTCGCTCGCGTGTCTGGTTCAACGCCGACATGGAGTCGAAGAACTACATCATCCCCGGCCTCATCGCCGTGATCATGATGGTCATCGCGGCGCTCCTGACCTCGCTCACCGTCGCCCGGGAGTGGGAGACCGGCACGATGGAGCAGGTCGTCTCGACGCCGCTCAAGGGCCCCGAGCTCATCCTCGGCAAGTTCCTCCCCTACTTCGGCATCGGCCTGCTCGACGTCGTCCTCGCCGTGCTCACGGGTGCGTTCGTCTTCGACGTCCCCCTGCGCGGCAGCGTGCCGCTGCTGTTCGGGATGGCCGCGGTGTTCTTGACCGGCGCGCTCGCTCTCGGGCTGGTCATCAGCATCGTGACCAAGGGCCAGCTGCTCGCGAGCCAGCTCGCCATGGTGCTCACCTTCCTGCCGGCGTTCCTGCTCTCCGGCTTCATGTACGACATCGGCAACATGCCGCGGCCGATCCAGGTCGTCACCCACCTGGTGCCGGCGCGCTACTTCGTGGCGCTGCTCAAGGGCATCTACCTCAAGGGAGTCGGGCTCGAAGTCCTCGCCCCGCAGGCGCTGCTCCTGGCGGCCTTCAGCGTCGTCATGCTGACGATCGCGACGATCAAGTTCCGCAAGAACCTGGAGTAGACACCATGCTCGAACGCCTCTGGCACATGCTGGTCAAGGAGTTCATCCAGATCCTGCGCGACCCGCGCATGAAGGGCGTCATCGTCCTCATGCCGATCGTGCAGGCGCTGGTCTTCGGTTACGCCGTCACCACCGACGTGCGCGACGTGCGCACCGCCATCTACGACCTCGACCAGAGCGCCGAGAGCCGCGAGCTGATCGCACGCTTCGTCGGCTCCGGCTACTTCCGGGACGTGGCCCGGGTCACGAACGACGCCGAGGCGCAGCGCGCCGTCGACGACGGCTCCGCCCGCGTCGTCCTCCGGTTCAACCACGGCTTCGGTGCCGCGCTGCGCTCCGGCAGGACGGGCACTCTCCAGATCATCCTGGACGGCACGGACTCGAACACCGCCGGCATCGTCCTCAACTACGCGGGAACGATCGCCGCCCGCTACAACGACGACGTGCTCGTCGAGCAACTGGCGCGCAGCGCCGGGCGGGCGACGGTGCCCGCCGGCGCGACGATCGCGGCCCGCGCCTGGTTCAACGCCAACCTCGACAGCCGCAACTTCTACGTCCCCGGCGTCATCGCGCTGATCGTCACCCTGATCACGCTGATGCTCTCCTCGATGGCGGTGGTGCGCGAGAAGGAGATCGGCACCATCGAACAGATCATGGTGACGCCGATCACCCAGGCCGAGTTCATCCTCGGCAAGACCGTTCCCTTCGCCCTCATCGCCTATCTCGACGTGGTGCTGATCACGGGGATCTCGGTGTTCTGGTTCGACGTCCCGATCCGCGGCTCGCTCGGGCTGCTCTTCGGGGCGACCACGCTCTTCTTGATGAGCACGATCGGCGTCGGCCTGCTGATCTCCACCGTCAGCCGCACGCAGCAGCAGGCGATGATGAGCGCCTTCTTCTACTACTTTCCGGCCGTCCTGCTCTCCGGCTTCATGTTCCCGATCGCGAACATGCCGACCGCGGTGCAGTGGCTCACCTACCTCAATCCGCTGCGCTACTTCCTGGTGATCATCCGCGGAATCTTCCTCAAGGGCGTCGGACCGGCCGTCCTGTGGGAGCAGATGGCCGCTCTCGCCCTGCTGGGCGCAGCCAGCCTGGCTCTCGCCTCCCGGAAGTTCCACAAGACCCTTGCCTGAGGAGAAGTCGATGTTCGAACCGTCACCGCGCAACTCCTTGCTCTGCCGTAGCCTTTTCGCGGCCCTCCTTCTCGTCACCATCCCCGCCGCCGCGAGCGGGCCCGCCTCGCCGCCGGCCGCCGATCTGTCGCGAACACCCGTTCCGGTCGGCGCGGCCGGGCCGGCCGCCACGGCCGGGAAGCCGCTCGACCTCGACGCCGCCGTGCGCATCGCCCTGGCCGAGAACCCGCTCCTGCGCGCCGCCGCCGAGGGCGTGGCCGCCGCAGGCGAGACGGTGGGGATCGCACGCGCCGCCTATTACCCGGAGGTCGGCCTCGACTCCCGCTATCGACGCTTCGACACGCACGTCTTCCTGCCCGCTGGAGTGCCGGCCACCGAAACGACCCTCGGTGCCACCGACGACTGGAGCGCGGGCTTCAAGGTCGGCTACTCGCTCTACGACAGCGGCGTCCGGCGCGCCGAGACCGCGACTGCGAAGGCCGGGCTCGCGGCATCGCGCGAGGACGCTCAGCGCGTGCGACAGGACGTCGTCTTCGGAGTGCACGAAGCGTTTTACCGCGTGGTGTCTGCCGAAGCGGCGCGGTCGGCGGTGGCCGCCCGCGTCGACCGCGCCCGCGATCACCTCCGGCTGGCTGAAACGCTCAAGGACGCGGGAGCGGTTCCCCAAGCCGACGTGCTCCGGGCGCGCGTCGAGCTCGCCGACTCGGAGCTGGCGATGGTGCGGGCGGAGGGCGAGGTGAAGACCGCGTACGGCGACTTCAACACCGCGATGGGCCTGCCGGCGGCGCTCCCCGTGACCGTGGAGCACCCGACGATGGAGGTTCCGAACCCGGGCGCGCACGACCCCGAGGAATCCCTCACGAGAGCGCTACGGCAACGCCCCGAGCTCGCCGCTGCGCGGGAGCGCATCGCCGCCGCGAAGCACCAGAAGGAAGCGATCGCCGGATCCTACGGACCGCGCATCCGCGCCGAGGCCTCGCTCGGGGTGCGCGACGAAGTGGCTCTGCCGGAGGACGAAGACTGGTCGATTGGCGTCGCCTTGCAGCTCCCCATCTTCAGCGGCTTCGCGAAGACCCACCGCGTCGAGCGTGCGTCGCTCGAGGCCAAGATCCTCGAAGCCGAAGCCGAGGCGCTGGCGAACCGGGTCGGCCAGGAAGTGTGGGCGGCCGCGAGCGAGCTCGCGAGCGCCGCGGAAGCCGTACGCCGGAGCGCCGAGCTCAAAGCCGAGGCCGAGCAGAGCGTGGCCTTCACCCGCGCCCGCTACGAAGCGGGTGCGGGCACCATCAACGATCTGCTCGACGCCGAGAGCACGCTGACTCAGGCGGACTCGACCGAGGTCGCGTCCGTGCTCGGTTACCGGCTGGCGACGGCCCTCGTGCTGCGGGTCCAGGGCGACCTGTAATGGCTCGGCCGCGCGCGAGGGCTTCGGCCCGCGGAGGTTGATCCGTGCACCCACTGAGCGTGTTCCAGCAGAACTTCGCCATCGCCGAGCGGCTGCTGCAGCAGTTTCAGCTGGCCGGCGGCCTCGCCTGGTCGGCTCCGTCCGAGGCCCTGCTCCGGGCGCTCCCAACCGCCTGGGCCGCCGGAGGCACGGGAGGCGCCCAGCTCGCGACGAACGAGCAGGTCCTCATTCTCTTCCGCTCGACGGCGCGGATTCCCGGTTCCCTGCGGGTCGAGGGCGGCCTCGACTTCCTCCTCCGGCAGGCGGTGGTGGTGACCTGCACGGCCCTCGAGACCTTCCTGTGGGAGGTCGTGCGTGGCGGTGCGCTCACCGTGGTCCGAGCGCGCCGCCGGGGAGCACACGACGAGCTCCGCGCTCTCACCTTGACGCTCGAGGAGTACGTGAGCCTGGACGCCGCCGCCGATCCGGACAGCCGCCTGCGCGAGATCCTGCTCGCGCGCTTCGATCGGCAGGTGCTCTACGACGTCTCCTCGATCGAGCGGGTGGCGCGAATGCTCGGCGTGAAGGACTTCTGGGGGCGAGTCGAGCAGGTCTCGGGAACGCCCGCGGCCGCCCTCCGCGCGCTGGTCGGGGAACTGGTCGCCCGGCGCAACCTGATCACGCATCGCGCCGACCGCGCCAACGAGGGCGAGCCCGCCGACGGCCACGGGCTTCGGCCGATCACTCTCTCCTGGACCAACATGCGGCTCCAGGCAACCAACACCGTCGCGACCGCGGCGGCCGAGGTCTTCGCTTCGGCCCTCGCGAGGCTTTCGAAGGAGTCCTCGAGATGATGAGCTTCGGGCCAAGATCCGAGAGTCTTTCGCGTCACCTTCCGTTGATGATCGTTCTCCTCGTGGTTGGGGGTGGCCAAGCAGGCGGCCAAGAGCCGGGCCCCTCCGGCGAGGCGTCCCCCTCGCGCTACATCGGGCTTCCGCAGGGGGACCTCTTCCATCCCTTGCTGGGAGACCCGAAGGAGCCACGCACCTTCGCGACCGTACTTCAGACGCGGTCGACCGACCGCGACACCACGGTCGGCGCGGTGGGCTTCGGCGAGCGCTGGGGGATCGTGCGTCGCCAGGCCGAGCGGCCCGGGGACGGCTGGCAAGTCGGTCTCTCCGGGGGCGTCTTCGCCCAGTTCGACCTCGAGACCGACTCCATGGACCTCCTCAACGCGGACTACGTCATCGGCTTTCCGTGGACCTGGCGCCGTGGCGCCTGGTCCGGGCGCCTCAACCTGTACCACCAGAGCTCTCACCTCGGCGACGAGTTCCTGCTGAACGAGAGCCCGGAACGGGTCAACCTGAGCTTCGAGGCGGTCGAGGCCCTGGTCGCCCGCGACCTCGGACCGTGGCGCCTGTACGGCGGGGGCGACTACCTGATCGATCCCGAGCCCGCGACGCTGGCTTCGGGCATCCTCCACGCCGGCGCCGAGTACCGTCATGCGCGGCGCACGGTTTCGGTAGGGCGGATCGGCGGCGGCCGTTGGGTGGGCGCAATCGACCTGAAGTCACCCGAGGAGCACGACTGGACGGTGGCCTGGAGCGTGCGCGCCGGGCTCGAGTTCTCTCCCGTCGACGCTCCGCCCGGGACTCGCAGGAGCTGGAGTCTCCTGCTCGAGGCCTACGAAGGCCCGGCCCCCTGGGGCCAGTTCTACGAAGCCGACGTCTCGTACGTCGGCCTCGGATTCCACCTGAGCTTGTGACCTGCGGAGACCCTGCGATGAAGGGTGAAACCCAAGCCGCAACTCTCGCGAACAGCAGATCGAGTCGCTGGTGGCGGTGGGTCCCACCGCTGGTTGCCGTGACCTTCGGTGGGATGACGATCCTCGAGGGGGGCTCGGTCCTCTTCGGCGACGAGGCGGCGCGCCGCGCCGCCGGAAGCTACGTTCCGTTCGTCCTCTGGTTCAACTTCCTCGCCGGATTCGCGTACGTCGCCGCCGGGACTGGGCTCTGGATCCGCGCTCGCTGGTCCGTGGGGTTGTCCTTCGCGATCCTGTTCGGCACCGCCGCCGTTTTTCTCGCATTCGGTCTTCATGTCCTCTCCGGCGGTCCCTACGAGCTCCGAACCGTTGTCGCCATGACCTTGCGAACGATCGTCTGGCTCCTCCTCGCGCTCTGGGCGCGCCGCGAGCTCCGGCCGTGCGAGCGACCCGTCGGCGGCGGGGCACCGCCTCCCGACCCCTCGGCCCCGGCGAGCCGGCCATGAAGATGCCATGGCTGGCCGTGGGCGCCCTCGCTCTCGTCGCCGTCACGGCCCAAGCGTGGTGGGTCTGGGCCAGATCGACGCCTTCGGTCGAGACTGAGACCGCGCGCATCGAGGACGTGGCGGAGCTGGTTCGCGGACCCGGGGTCGTGAGCTGGGAGTCGGCCATCGCGCGCACGACTTGCCGGCAAACCTCTCCGGCGGCGAGCAGCAGCGCGTCGCGATCGCGCGCGCTCTCGCCAACGCTCCGCGCCTCGTGCTCGCCGACGAGCCGACCGCGGCGCTCGACACCGAGCGAGGCACGCAGGTCATGGAGCTGCTGCGCCGGATCACCCGCGAACGAAACGCCGCGGTCGTCATCGTGACCCACGACGAACGGATGATCTCCGGCTTCGACAGCGTCTATCGAATCCGGGACGGTCGGCTGGAATCGGCCCCCTCACAACCGAGGCACCGTCCCCGGTGCACCCGCCGGCAGTGGTGGCCCGTTGGCCGAATCGGGCGGCAGCCCCGTGCTCCCTTCGTGAGCGCACGGTTGTCGCTGGCCAGGCGACGGTCGAAGGGCGGTTCCGCCCTAAGGTCGCACCAGCTTCGATGACCGAGCGTGCGTCGCGGGCAGCGTCGGTCCCTTCAAGAGAGCTTCTCGCCGTACCCTTCGCGGCAGCGCAGCCGGCCGCGAGCCGACGTCCTATCAAGCTCGAGAGGGGCCGCCCCGGCCGGGGCGGCTCCTGAGCCCAGCGCCCTACTCCGCCTGATGCCGGATCTTGTGGCGCTCGATCTTGAGGTCCTCGACGACGAAGTCGCGGACGGTCTTGGTCTCGCCATCCTTCTGGTAGCTGCGCTCGCGGAAGTGGCCCTTGACCTTCACCCGGTCGCCCTTGCCGACCAGGCAGGAGAGGCGGTTCCAGTCGTCGCAGCGGATCCAGCGGGTGACGTCGTTGCCCTCGGTGTCCTTCTTGCTGACGGCGATCGAGAAGGTCCGGACCTCGCGCTCGGGCGTGGTGAACTCGCGCTCGACCATGTCGTCGATGATCGGCGCCGGCGGCAGCCTC
>JACTMI010000041.1 GCA_014584695.1 Acidobacteriota bacterium | reverse complement strand
GTCCCCGGCGCCGGCGAAGTGATCGTCAGGCCGAACTCGGGCCCCGCGACGCCGCTCCGGGCAGGCTTCGGCGGGGCTTCACCGGCTGGCGCAGGCTGCACCTGGCGCGGCGGCTCGGCGAGCGGCGCCGCCGGCGCGGGGAGCAGGCCCCACTCGGGGCTCGACGTCGGCGTGTCCAGCAGCTCCCGAATCCGCGCGGAATAGGCCTCGCTCCCCGTGTTCCCGGGCGAGAGAAAGAGGATCCCGAGGTGGATTCCGTCCGGGAAGCCGAACAGCGTCGTGGCGGCGGAGGGCAGGCCCCCTTCCTGGCTCACCCGGCCGACGACGCCATCGTGCCCCAAGACCCCGAAGAGATCGCCGCCGGAGACGAACGCCGCGAGGTAGAGCGCCGTATACAGGCGGCCCAGCGGCGGGAAGAGCAGTGACAGCGCCTCGGGCCCCCCGACTCCCACCAAGGCGTGGCTGGGGACCGGGGACGGCTCGATCGCTTGGATTGCGGCGCTGCCGGTTGCCAGGTCCCGGATCGCGCCCTGATCGATCGGCTTTCTTTGCTTCGAGAAGGCGGCACGCATCCGCTCGCCGCGCGAGGAACTCTCTTCGGCAAACTCGTTCAGTAGGCTCGCCAGCGGCGAGCCCGCGTGCGGCGTGTCGAGGGTGATGATCTTGCGCACGTTGCCCAGGTTTCGATTCAGCGGCGTCGCGAAAAGCGGCGAGTTGCTGTGAATTCTGGCCAGCAGTCCCCCCATGCTGTGGCCCACGACATCGACTTGCGTACACAGGATTTCGTCCATCTGGCATCGGGCGAGGGCTTCCTGAATCGCGCCATGGACTACCGTCCGGTTCTCAGCAAAGCTGCTGCCCGCGGAATCCCTGTAGTCCGCACGCTTCCGTACCATGAAAGTCGCGTCGTCCCACAGAGAGAACTCCCACGTCTCCGGCTCTGACCACAGCCCGTGGACGAATACCACCGGCGGGCGGACGAGGTCGAGGAAAATCGAGAAAACGAGGGGCCCGCCGACATCCGGGATGAAACGGGCCTCCACCGTCGCGAAGCGAACGGTCAGAGCGGCGTCGCTGCCGCGATTGAATTCGTCGGGCACTCGGTAGTAGCCCTCCGCCACCCAGCAGCCGTCCTCCAGCACCGCCGGAATCGAGACCAGGCCGAGCCTCGGATCGTCTGGCCCCGCCGCGACACCGCCGTTCTCGCCCACGGGCACTCCCAGCATGTCGAGTCGGAAGTTGCCGGAGCCGTAGAGGCCGAAGCAGTCGGCCCAGACGATCTGGAGCACCGTGACGCCGTCCACGGCCATCGTGGCGTCCGCACCTTCCGGACCCGTGAGCGCGAGCGCGCCGGGCGCGCCGACGAGGAATCCGGTCGTTCGCGTCGGCAGGCTTGTCGCAGTGAATCCCCAGAGAGGGGCAACGACACCAGAAGCGAAAAAAAGGGAGCTGACGAGGACTGCTGCGATCGACGCCGTGCGCATGAAGCCTCCCGTGAAGAAAGAAGGCGAGAAAGAATGCTGCCGTACCTTCCTTTATCAAACTTGCTGCCATGTGTCAATCAGTCTCGAGTAACACTCGCTCCTGGCTCTATAGGCACTGACGGCGCCGCCGAACTCTCGTAGCATTCGGGCATGTGCTGCTCGAGCCGCTGGCTGGTCGGCGCTGCCTGCGCCGCCGTGCTCCTCGCGGGTTGCGCGGGTGGGGGTGCGCGCCCGGTGACGCTGCCGCCAGGGCCCGGGCCGGCGTCGGAGGTCGGAGCCGTCGGCGAGCCTTCCAGGAGCGCGGAGAACGCGCCGCTCGCATCGACCGCGACCGAGGCGGCGACGACCGAGCCTGCGACCGCCGCGGCGGCTTCGCCGGAGGCGAGCCCGGAATCCGCCGAGGCGACGGCCACGGCACCCGAGCCGCCGCAGGAGACGCCGAAGGCGCCGACCATTCGCGACCTCTGCCGCCGGCGCACCCCGGCGGAGGAGGCGATGCTCGACGGCGCCCGTCGCCGTCTTCACGAGACCGTCTGCGGCGCCAACCTGTGGCTCGACGGGCTGTTCGGCGGCGAGCCGAACGTCGAGAACGCGCGCAGCGTCTCCGGGCGGCTGGAGCTCTCCACCATCTACACCGAGGCCGACGGCACCGACCTCAAGGTGCGCTTGCGGGTCAACTACGACCTGCCCAACCTCGAGCACCGGTTCAATCTCTTCCTCGGCCGCGAGGCCTCGGACGACGCCATCAGCGACACGCGGGAGCCGCTCTCGGTGCGCTCCTCCGTCTTCGGCCTGGACACCGAGGAGGACTGGCTGGCCGGCCTCGGCTACTCGCCGCCCGGGCGCTTCGCGCGCAAGCTCGATTTCCGCGCTGGCGTCAAGATCCAGAGCGCCACCGAGGTCTACTTCCAGGGGCGCTTTCGACACACCTTCTTCCTCGGTGAGCACGCCGCGCTCCGGTTTCGCGAGACCCTCTTCTGGGAAAATCGGGAGGACGGCTTCGGCGCCACCACCGCCCTCGACTACGACCGTGTCCTGCGCCGCAATCTGCTGCTCCGCTGGGGCAACGTCGGGACCTACTCCGAAGGCACCGAGGGGTTGGCTTGGCGCTCGGCGGTCTACTTCTACTGGAATCTGGCGCGCCAGCGAGCCTTCTCGACCGAGCTGTTCCTCCGCGGCGCTACCGAGGCGGAGGTTCCGCTGCGCGAGTATGGCGTGCGCGGCGTCTACCGCCGGCCGGTGCTCCGACAGTGGCTGTTCGGCGAGCTCATCGCGGGGTACACGTTCCCGCGGCGGGAGCTCGCCGACGCGCGCGAAGGCTCGGCCGTGATCGGCTTCGGCGTCGACCTGCTGTTCGGCCGCGACCCGTACTGATTCGCGGCGGCCGCGCCGCCAGGACAGTGTCAGCGCAAGCCGGCGAAGAGGTCGGTTTCGCGCTCCGCGGGCGTCGGCACGAGACTGATCACCCGGAAGTACTCCTGCACTCCCCAGATCGCCCGATGGTGCTCCGCGGGCAGGTCGACCAGGCCCCGGTAGCCGGAAACCTGGGAACGATGACAGGAGACGGCCTGCCAGACCTGCTCCCAGTGCGCCGCGGTATCGAGCACGGTGGTCACCGCCCAGGCCGGCCACGGCACCGCGCGGCGAACCTCGCCGTCGACTCTGGCCACCAGGTCGCCGAAAGCCACCCGGTAGGCGGCCCACTTCGCCTCCGTCCAGGCCAGCCAATAGAGCTTGCTCACCCGGTGCGGCGGCAGCTCGGCGAGCGCCGTTCCATCGCTCGCGGAGTAGCGCGCGTCCGCCGCCGCCACCACCGCCGTGCCCGTCCAGCTCGAGACCGCGATGTGGTCGGGATGACCGTAGCCCCCCTCGGGACCGAAAGTGAGGACGACATCCGGCTTCAGCCTCCGAATCGAGGCCACGACCCGAGCGATGCCCAGCCGCGGATCGACTTGCGCGAGCTCGCCGTCGAGGAACCCCAGCAGCTCGACCGAGCGGATCCCCAGGACGCGCGCGGCCGCCATCAGCTCGGCCTCGCGCACCGGGCCGACCACCTCGGCGCCCGGCCGCTCGTCCCCGATGCGGCCCCGCTCGCCGCGCGTCGCCGTGACCAGATGCGTCTCGACGCCCGAGCTCACGGCGGCCGCGAACGCGCCGCCGAAGCCGAGCGACTCGTCGTCGGGATGGGCGAGCACGGCGAGCATGCGGAGCGGCGGACGAGCGGTCTCCGGAGCGGTCACGGGTCACCTCGGGGATCGGTGGGGTCGAGCCTGCGCCAGCCGGCGCGCGCCAGCATCGCCGCCGCGAACAGCGAGGCCAGGGCTGGCACGAGCCAGGGTGCGCGCGTGTAGAACGCGAGGTCGCTGCGGCCGAGGAACGGAGCGAACAGCGTCCCTTCCTGGTCGACGCCGAGCTCGCCGCGCACCTCGCCGTCGGGCGCGATCCGCGCCGACACCCCGGTGATCGCCGCGCGCAGCAGCCAGCGGCGGTTCTCGGCGGCGCGAAAGCGCGCCGCCCGCAAGTGCTGCCAGGGCGCCGCGGTGTCGCCGTACCAGGAGTCGTTCGTGACCGTGACCAGAACGGTGGCGCCCGCCCGGACCAACGCCGCGACCTCGCCCGGGAAAACCACCTCGTAGCAGATGGCCGCTCCGATCCGCTCGCCTTCCCAATCCAGCAACGTGATCCCGTCGGCGGGGACGAAGTCCCCGGCCGCCCGCGCCAAGCGCGGCAGGAACGGCAGCGCGCGGGCGAGCGGCACGTATTCGCCGAATGGCACCAGGTGACGCTTGTCGTAGCGCTGCGGCTCGGTCGCCGCGGGCGCCGCCAGCAGCAGCGAGTTCCGGGTACCGTTCTCGGCCTCGTGCGGCGTGTTGACCAGCACCGCGCAGCCCCGCCCGATCAGCTCGCCGACGTCGGCGCGCAGCACCGGGTCGCTCGCCCAGGCGAAGGGCCACGCCGCGCTCTCCGGCCAGACCAGCAGCGTGCCGGGCTTGCAGACCGCCCGCGAGCGCTCGAGCAGCCGCCGGTAGTCGGCTTCGACCAGCCGGGGATCGAACACCGGGCGGGCCGGGCTGTTGGGCTGGACGATGCGCGCTTCGCGCGGCTCACGGCCACCCTCCCGCGGGCCACCCGCGAAGCGGGCGCCGACCGGCAGCAGCAGCGCGGGGATCAGCAGGCCGAGCAGGGCCGGCTCGACCCGGCGGGAGACCCAGCTCCGCGCGAGCCCGAGGCCGGGCAGCAGCGCCAGGTAGGAGACGCCGTAGGCGCCGATCCAGGCGGAGATCGGCAGCGCCGCCGGCAGATCGACCCAGGCATGAGCGGCGAGGTTCCAGGGGAATCCGGTCACCAGGTGGGAACGGAGCCACTCGAGCGCGACCCAGAGCGCGGGCAGCGCGGCCAGCGACGGCAGGTCCCCGCGTCGCCAGAGGCGCGAGCCGAGCCAGGTGAAGAGCCCCGTGTAGAGGCCGAGAAAGAGGGCCAGCAACAGCAGCGCCAGGCCGCCGAGCCACCCGGCGAGCTGGCCGTAGGTCGTGACCGTGTGGACGATCCACTCGAGCGACAGCATCCACGCGACCAAGCCGTGCGCGAGGCCGAGCCGGAAGGGTCGGCTCCTGCCGAGCAGCAGGAACAGCGCCGCCGGCGCGATCACGGCGAGCCCTGGGAGGGGGCGGGCGGCGAAGGTCGCTCCCCAAGCCAGGCCGCCAGCGGCCGCGAGCAGCCAGCCGGCCAGGTCGCGGTGCCGCCGCGGCGACGGGGGCGTCGGAGGAGCGGAGCCGATCAGGGCGTGTCGGTGACCCAGTAGTCGAGCCGGTGCTCGCGCTGCAGCCGCTTGGCCGCGGCTTCGGCCCGCTCGCGATTCTCGTAGGGTCCGACCCGGACGCGGTAGTTCCCGGTCGTCCCCGCGGCCGGCTCCGAGAGCACCACCTGGAAGCCGGCCTTGCGCAGATCGGCGACGATCTGGCGCGCCCGCGGCGCGTTGGTCGACGAGTAGACCTGGACGAAGAAACGGCCGCCGGCCGGAGCGGGCTCGGCAGCGCGGGCCGCCGCGGTCGCCGTCGCGCGGGGGGCCGCGGTCGGCGCCGGGGTGGGCGGGCGCGATTCGACGCGGCCCGCTTCGATCGCGCCCTCCAGATTGCGGCGCAGCGCCTCGGCCTCCGGCTCGTCGGTCGCTGCCGGTGCGACCACCACCTCGGGCTCGGGAGCCGGCGCCGCCGTCGCAGCCGCGGCCGGAGTCGCCGTGGCTCGAGGCGCCGGCGCGGTCGCGCGCGCGCCCGGCTCCTTGGCCGAGAAGAACGTCAACTGCTCGAGCTGCGGCTCCGGCGTCGGCGCCTGGGCGAGCTGCGGCCGCGCCGGCGCCGCCGTGGCGCCCCCCCGCCCCAGCCAGACGCCCGACAGGAACGCCGCCAGCAGGCAGGAGAGCAGCGCCACGAAGGCGACCAGCACCTGCCGGTTCGTGAGCGCGACCTCGTAGTAGCTCGGCTCGCGCGAATCGCTCGACTCCACCCGTCGCTCCTTACTTCGTCGTCTCTCCGCGCGAGACGAACGCCTGCATGAGGTCGATCGGCAGCGGGAAGATGATGGTCGAGTTCTTCTCCGAGGCGATCTCGGTCAGCGTCTGCAGGTAACGCAGCTGCAGCGTCACCGGGTTGGTGGCGATCATGTTCGCCGCCTCGCTGAGCGACTTGGAGGCGTTGAGCTCGCCCTCGGCGTGAATGAACTTGGCGCGCTTCTCGCGCTCCGCTTCGGCCTGGCGGGCCATCGCGCGCTGCATCTCCTGCGGCAGATCGACGTGCTTGACCTCGACCATGGAGACCTTGATTCCCCATGGATCGGTGTGCTGGTCGATGATCTCCTGCAGGCGCTCGTTGAGCTTCTCTCGCTCGGACAGCAGCTCGTCGAGCTCGGCCTGGCCGAGCACCGACCGCAGCGTGGTCTGCGACAGCTGGCTGGTGGCGAACAGGTAGTTCTCGACCGACACCACCGCCCGGCCCGGGTCGACGACGCGGAAGTAGACCACCGCGTTGACCTTGACCGAGACGTTGTCCTTGGTGATGACGTCCTGCGGCGGCACGTCGAGGACGACGGTCCGCAGCGAGATCTTGGTCATCTTGTCGAGCGGCCAGAACAGGAAGAAGAGGCCGGGGCCCTTGGCCGCCGGCAGCAGCCGCCCGAGCCGGAAGACCACGGCCCGTTCGTACTCGTTGAGCACGCGAATCCAGCGCGTGACCAGGAAGATGCCAAAGATGATCAGGATCGGCAGCGTGGACATCGAGAACATCGCGGTCCCTCCCGGCGCGGCTTCAGGCCTTCCCAGCCCGCCGCACGCGCAGCGTCATCCCGTCGACTCCGATCACCTCGACCTCGGCACCGGCCGGGATCTCGGTATCGGCGACGGCGTTCCACCACTCTCCCTGCAAGAACACCTTGCCCGCGGGTGCGAGCGGCACGCGCACCACCGCCCGAGCTCCGACCAGGCCTTCGGCGCCGGTGGTCGGGCGGCGCAGCTGCGCCCGCAAGGCCAGCCGCGCGAGGCCGATCGCGACCAGCGCGAACGCCACCACGACCGGCAGGATCACCCCCAACGAGACGCGAATCGCCGGGTCGGCGCTCTTGAACAGCATCAGCGAGCCCAGCACCATCGCGATCACTCCACCGAGCGTCAGCAGCCCGTAGCTGGTCACCTTGATCTCCGCCACGAACAGCGCCAGGGCGAGCAGGATCAGCCCGATGCCCGCGTAGTCGACCGGCAGCACCGAGAGCGCGTACAGGCCCAGCAGGAGGCAGATCGCGCCGGCGACTCCCGGGAAGATCGTACCCGGATGCGACAGCTCGAAATAGAGGCCCAGGAATCCGAGCGTCATCAGCAGGTAGGCGATGTTGGGGTGGATCAGGGTCGAGAGCAGCTTGCGGAAGCCGGTCATCTCGAAGCGCTCGATCGTCGCGCCGGCCACCGCCAGCGTCCGCTCGGCGCCGGCCGGCTTCTCGAACGGCTTGCCGTCGAGCGCCGCGAGCAGGCGCGGGAGGTCCGGCGCCACGGCATCGATCAACCCGGCCGCCAGCGCCTCGTCGGCGGTGAACGAGAGGCTCTCCCGCACCGCCGCCTCGGCCTTCTCGACGTTGCGGCCGCGCCGCTGCGCCAGCGCGCGGATGGTCGCCGCGGCGTCCTGCTCGACTTTCTGGCCCATCACCCCTTCGATGGTCTCGCCGGCGCCGCCCACCGGGTGCGCCGCGCCGGTGTTGGTCGACGGCGCCATGGCCGCGAAGTCCCCGGACATCAGCAGGAAGAAACCGGCCGAAGCGGCTTGGGCGCCGTCGGGGGCCACCCACACGATCACCGGCGTCGTCGCGGCCAGCATCGCCTCGCTCATCTCGCGCGTCGACTGCAGCAATCCGCCCGGCGTGCTGAGCTCCACCACCAGCGCGGCCGCGCCGGCGCGGTCGGCCCGCTCCACCGACTCCCCCAGGAACTCGCTCGCCACCGGATGGATGATCGAATCGAGGCGGACGACGTGGACCACCGGGGCTGGAGCAGCGATCGAGGGGCCTTCCGCCGCCTCGGTCGGGACCGCCGCCAGCGGCCCGACAGCCAGCAACGCGCTCGCCGCCGCCGAGGCGACGAGCCGGCCCAGCTCGCCTTTCCTTCTCCAGGGAAACCGCAGCGTCGTCGCACGCATCTCGGACATGAGGATAGCCCAGGCCGCGCCCCGGCGCCGCACCTTCCGGTTTCGGCTGCTTGACCGGCCCGGCTCCGGGGAGGGAGGATCCCACCCCGCACGAGCGAAAGGACCCCGCATGCCCGCTTCTCTTGAAGTGCTGTCGGCCAATCTGCGTGTTCTGGAACAGGGACTGGAGGTGCTGGGAAGGCTCTCTCCCGCCCTGTATGCAGGTTCCGGCCCCGGGTCGACCGCCGCGGGCAAGCCGGTGGGGCCGCACTTCCGCCACATCCTCGAGCACTACAGCTGCTTTCTCTCCGGCCTGCCCGCCCGTCGGATCGATTACGACTCCCGGGCGCGGGAGGCCGAGCTCGAGCGCGATCCCGAGGCGGCCCGGGAACGGATCCGGGAGCTGATCGGCGGCCTCACTCTGGTCGCCTCCCAAGACCTCGAGGCCGGAGCCGAGATCCGCCTGGAGAGCGGCCAGGGGGAGGAAACCGACCAGTGGAGCCGCTCGACCCTGCGGCGCGAGCTCCAGTTCCTCCTCTCGCACACGGTCCACCACTTCGCGTTGATCGGTCTGCTGCTCGGCCAGCTCGGCGTCGATGCCGGACCCGACTTCGGCGTCGCGCCTTCGACGCTCAAGCACTGGCGGAGCCAGCCCTCGTGTGCACCGCAACCTGGCTGAGATCCGCCGCGGCGGCCGGCGCGTCCGCCCGCCTCCATCTCTTCTTCAACCGCGACGAATCTCTCGCCCGCGAGCCCGCGGGTCCGCCGCGACGGTTCTGGCGCGAAGGGATCCGCTACATCGCCCCGACGGACGGCAGGGCCGGCGGCACCTGGATTCTCGCCACCGAGCTCGGCCTCACCGTCGCCCTGCTCAACCGGAGCGGCGCCCTGCCGACCGCGCCGGCGCCCGCCAGCCGTGGCCAGATCCCACCGCTGCTCGCGCCGGCGAGGGGCCCCGGAGAGCTGACGCAGCGAACTCAGGAGCTCGATCTGACCCCCTATGCCCCGTTCCGGCTCCTCGCCCTCTGGCGGGAGCCGGAGAGCGCCAGCCTGGCGGTCTGGGACGGCCGCGAGCTCCGTTTCGAGGCTCTCCCCGCCGCCACCGGCATCGTCTGCTCGTCGGGGCTCGGCGACGAGGCGGCCACCGCGGCGCGCGAAGCGACCTGGCGGAGCTGGCACGCCGCGCGGCCGGCCTGGGGGCCCGAGGATCACCGGCAGCTGCACCGCAGCCACGACCCGACGCCGCACGCCTTCTCGGTCTGCATGCACCGCTCCGGCTTCGCCACCGTCTCGATGGTCGAGCTCGAGCTCGCGGCCGACGAATGCCGTCTCGTCTACCACCCGGGGAGCCCGTGCGCGCCCGGCGCGGCTCAGGTCCTCGAGCTCGATGGGTCGGAGGGCACCGGGCGGCCATGAGGCGGTCGACGCGGCGCGCTCGCCGGACCCCACGGCTGGTCCTCGCGCTCGCGAGCCTCCTGCCGCTCTTCTCCACCCTCTCGCTGGCGACCACCGCCCCCGCGAGCGAGGGCGAATCCTCCTGGCTCCAGACCCTCGAGGAGCTGGCCCAGCCGCTCGATCGGGCCGGCGCCGCGTTCGATTCGCCCCACCGGTTCACCGCCGCGGAGAAAGCGGCCGTGCTGGTGGCGCTCGGCGCGGCGACGCTCCTCTCCGAGGACCTCACCTTGGTCGTCGCCGGCCTGATGGTCTCGCGCGGCCTGCTCGCGTTCTGGCCAGCCACTACGGCCTGCCTGGTCGGGATCTTCCTCGGGGACCTCCTGCTGGTCGCGGCCGGCCGGTGGCTCGGCCGGGCGGCGCTGACCCGGCGCCCCCTTCGTTGGTGGGTGACGCCGGCGGCGGTCGAGCGGGCGACCCGCTGGTTCCGCGGCCGCGGCCCGCGCGTCGTCTTCGCTTCGCGATTCCTGCCGGGCAGCCGGCTGCCGCTCTTCCTGGCCGCCGGCATCCTGCGCGCCCCGTGGCGGGGGCTCGCCGGGGCGCTGCTGCTCGGCGCGCTGCTCTGGACGCCCCTGCTGGTCGGGCTCTCGGCCGCCACGCACGGCGCCGTCCTCTCCTACCTCCGCAGCTACGAGCGCTGGGCGCTGCCGGCGCTCGCCGCCGCGGTGGTCGTGGCCCTGGTCATCGCTCACGGCCTCCTGCCCGCGCTCACCTGGCGCGGACGCCGGCTGCTGCTGGGTCGCTGGCATCGCCTCACCCGTTGGGAGTTCTGGCCGCTCTGGCTGTTCCACGCGCCGGTGCTCGGTTACGCCCTCTGGCTCGGTTGGCGCCACGGCGGCCTCACCCGCTTCACCGCCGCCAATCCGGGCATCCCTGCCGGCGGCTTCGTGCTGGAGTCGAAGAGCGAGATCCTCGCGCGCCTGCCGCCCGAGGTGGTGCCCCGGTTCGAGCAGCTGGAGCTGCCCGAGGACCTCGATCAGCGCGTGGCCGCCGCCGGACGAGCGATGGCGCGCGCCGGTCTGGACTATCCCCTGGTCGGCAAGCCCGACGTCGGTGAGCGCGGCGCCGGCGTCGCGATCCTGAGCCGTGAGGTGGAGCTGCGCGACTGGCTCCGTTTCGCGCCGCCGACCGTCCTGCTGCAGGAGTACGTCCCGGGCGAGGAGTTCGGGGTCTTCTACGTCCGCCACCCCGGGGGCGCTCGGGGCCGGATCTTCTCGATCACCGCCAAGCGCTTCCCCGTCGTCGTCGGCGATGGCCGGCGCACGCTCGAGGAGCTGATCCTCGCCGATCCGCGCGCCGTCGCCCAGGCGCCGATCCACCTCGAGCGGCATGCCGCCCGGCTCGACGAGATTCCCGCGACCGGAGTCGAGATTCCGCTGGTCGAGATCGGGAACCACTGCCGCGGCACGGTCTTCCTGGACGGCCGCGAGCACACGACCCCCGAGCTCGAGCGGCGCATCGACGAAATCGCGCGCTCGTTCGAGGGCTTCTATTTCGGGCGTTTCGACCTGCGCGCTCCCTCGCTGGCGGCGCTGCGGGCCGGCAGCGGCCTGCGCGTCCTCGAGCTCAACGGCGTCACTTCCGAGGCGACGCACATCTACCAGCCCGGCGCGAGCCTGCTCGGCGCCTACCGGACCCTCTTCGCACAGTGGCGCCTCGCCTTCGCGATCGGCGCCGAGAACGTCCGCGCCGGCGCCCGCGTGACGCCGGCGCGGCACCTGCTCGCGCTGCTCGCGGAGCGCCGCCGCCGCTCTGCTACCATCCCGGGGTCCCGAGGAGAGTGATCGCCGTGCGACCGATTCCTGCCGCCGTCCTGGCCTGCTTCCTCGCCACCGCCGCGGTGGCGGCACGAGAGGCGCCGCTCGCGGCGCGCGCCACCGCTTCGCCCGAGGCGGAGATCGGCGCCGCGGCGCCGATCCGGGTTCAGGTTCCGGCCGGGGACTCGAAGGCGACCGCGCCAGCCACCGTCGGCCCGGGCCGCGACGCGACCTTTCTCTTCGCCGCTCCATCGCGCGTGGCGCTCACGATCGGCGTCGCCTCCCAGAGCGGCGAGGCGCGGCTGACGATCTACGAGCCGGGAACCGACCGGCCGGCGGCCGGCACCGAGCGCGAAGCCGGCTGCATCCGCTGGATCGGCCAGTCTCGCACCGGCGGCGACCTGCGCATCGAGGTCCACACCGGCGGCCAGGAGACCCCGGTGCGGCTCGAGGTCTCGATCGACCGGCAGCTCGACTTCAACGACGAGTCGAGGTAGCCGGGTCGGGGTCGTGCCCTCGATCTCGGCCTGCCGCGCGAGAACCGCGCTGATTGTGCTAAGCTTATTGAAATCAGTTCTTTCGGATGGGGCTCCCGACGGGCCCCGAAGGAGATCGGAAATGTCGAATCGCAAGTGGGGAGCGCTGCTGCTCGCGGCCGCGCTGAGTCTGCCCGGCCTCGCCGGCGCTTCCAATCGCCCAGACCTGCCGGTCGAAGGCGGCGGCGGTGGGGGCATCGTCTCCGGGACGATCAACCTGCAGGCCGTCAACGGCTGCTACGTCGTCATCACCGGTACGGTGACCACCGCCAACGTCGGCGGCACGGTCGTCGCCTGGGTGAATGTGTGGGACGACGGCAATTTCTACGAGGGCTTCCCGATTCCGGTGCCCGGCAACGGTGGGACCCATCCTTACATCGGCGTCTACCACCAGCAGGTGCCCGTGCTCCAGGGCGCGACGGGCGTGGGGTTCTATCTCGAGGACGGTCACGGCTTCGACGCCACGGATACGTACGCCTCCGACGGAAACTTCAACGACCACACCCACATCTGCACCGGCCCGGCACCCGACATCTCGGGCTACAACGCCATCGCGATCCCGACGCTCGGCGTCGTGGGTCTCGTCGCCCTCGTCGGGATCCTCGGGCTCGCGGCGATGCTCCTCCTGCGCCGCCGCTCGTCCCAGATCCCGGGCTGAGGCACGCACCCGCCAGCACGCAGTACCCGGAGCGCCGCGGCGATCGCCGTGGCGCTCTTTTCATTGGCGGGTCTTCGCCAGCGCGAGCGCTAGCTGAAGAAGAGCCGTCGCGCCCGGGGGCTCAGGGCTTCGACGTCGAAGAGGACGAAGAAGTCCAGGGTCTTGAAGCGGCGATCGATCACCGGCAGGCCGCAGACGCGGCCGGCATAGCGCAGGTAGATCTCGAACAGCGGCGGCAGCTCGAGGTTCTCGGCCCGCTCCGGCGCCGGGTCTGCCCCTTCCCAGACACACTCGAAACCCGGCTGCGGCGTGACGACGTGATCGGCGTCGATCTTGCCCCGCCGGGCCAGCTCGTCGAGCGCCCGCTTGCCGTCCCACGGATCCTGGCTGGTGAGCGAACAGGGGCCGAACAGCCAGCGCTTCCGGTTGTGCTCCATGTAGAGCGCGAGCCCCTTCCAGAGCAGGAAGAGCACCGGCTTCAGCCGATGCTCCCGGGCGATGCAGGCGCGGCCGACTTCGACCGCCGTGGTCACCAGTTCGTCGGGCAGACGACCGAGGTCGAACTCGGTCGCGGTGTAGAAGCCTCGGCCCTGCGCGGCCATCGCCGCGGTCTGAATCCGATACGTGCCGATGATCGCTCCGCTCGGGCGGTGCTCGACGAGGAGATGATGACACTGGGCGTCGAACTCGTCGCGGTCGCGCCCGGTGAGGAAGGACTCGTCGAGCCCTTCGTCGAGCTCCAGATTGAAGACCCGGAAGCGCAAACGCAGCAGCTCGTCGAGCTCTTCGAGCGTGCGCGCGTAGCGGACGGCGTACGAGCCCTCGGCGAGCTGGCGCTCCGGGATCGCGTCCACCGCCAGCGGATAGGCCGCCAGCTCGGGACACTGCTCCAGCAAGTCGGGCAAAGGGGGCGAAGAGGGAAGGCTCATCGGGCCTCCGGGCTCAGCAACGTGACATCTCCGCGGAATCATAGCCAAGGTTTGGCGGGACCAGTGGCCTGCCGGTGACGAAACCGTGCCGAGCCGGTCACCCGAGCCGCCGTACAATCCGCCCCCGCGCCCACCGGCCGCGGCGCCCGGGGTTTCCTCCGGCGCGCCTGCGGGGTCGAAGGGGGCATGACGACACCGATCCCGAGAGGAGTCGCGATGCGCGAGGAGCTCCCCGAGCCGGCCGGCCCCGACGAGGAGGAGGTCCTGCTCGCCCGCGCGCGAGCCGGCGAACGCCCAGCGGCGGAGCGGCTGGTGGAGCTGACCTACGGCCGGGTCTACGGTCTGCTCTGCCGGCTCGCCGGAGACGCCGACCGCGCCGCCGACCTGACCCAGGAGACCTACCGCAAAGCCTGGGCCGCGCTGCCCGGGTTCCGGGGTGAGGCCCGCTTCTCGACCTGGCTCCACCGCATCGCCTTCACGACCTTCCTGAAATCGCGCCGGCCGGGGCTCCGTCTGGTCCCGGCTCCGGCCGACCCGGAGACGCCGGCGCTCGATCCCCCGGACCCCGCGCCGGGCCCCGAAGCCGAAACCGCCGCCGCCGAGCGGGCGAATCGGCTCCGGCGCGCCGTCGCCGACCTGCCCGAGCCGCTGCGCGGCGCCGTCGCCGCCCATTACTTCTCCGAGATTCCCGTCGTCGAGATCGCACGCGCCGAGGGCATCACTCCGGTCGCCGTGCGCAAGCGGCTGGCGCGGGCGTTTCGCCTGCTCGCCACCGCCCTCGAGGAGGCTTCGTGATGAACCGCCCCAACCGAACCACCCGCCGCAAGCTCGAGGAGGAGCTCCGCGCGCTCCCCACCCCACCGCCGCCCGCCGACCTGCTGGAGAAGCTCCGGGCGGGAATCCCCGAGGAGCTCGGCAGCGCGACGGCAACTCCCGCGGCGCAGCCCCACGCGCTCGAGCCGGATCCTGCCGCGCCGCCATCCCGCCACTTTCCGCTCAGGCTGGCCGCTTCACTCGCCGTCGCCTCCTTGGGCGGCCTGCTCGCCTGGCAGCTCGCGACACGGCCGCCCGCCGAAGCGCCCGGCCCGCAGATCACCCCGAGCGCCCCGGCCACCGAGGTCCTCGCCGACGCTCCGGAAGTCCCGTCCCGCCTGATCTCCGAAGCCCCAGAAGCCTCTCCAGTGGAAATCCCGAACCGTGCCGGCTCGGAGCCGGATCCGAGCCGGGCGCTCGTGGCTTCCGAGGCGGGAAGCCAAGAAGCTCCAGAGAAGGGAAGCTCCGATGGAGCAGCTCGGCGAGTCCACGAGACCGGAGGCATGGAAGCTGCGCCTCCTCGCGGCTCCTCTGGCGAGGAGCGCCGAGACCTCGCCAGGGGGCTCGAGGCCGCGACCCCATCTATGGAAGACAGCGCCCGGGTTGCCACCGCGGCCGAAGGCGCGAAGCGCCGAGAGCAGTCGGCGCCGGCCGCGCCGGCCACCGCGACCGCGCCCCGGCCCGTCGACCGCGGAGGCCTGAGCTCCGCCGGCGAACCGCTGCTGCCGGTAGAGCAGCGAGTTGTCACCGGCAAGGCGCGCTCGGCGCTCGAGCGCGCACGGCCGCCCCAGGAAGCTCGCGCCGGCGCCAGCGTTGCGGAGCCTCGAGCCGCTCCACCCGCGGCCGGCTCGCTCGAGCCGGACCGCCGCGGCCGTGGCGACGAGACCTCGGGCCGTCGCGCCGACGCCATGTACTTCCGGTCGGTGGGAACGAACCCCTTCGTCGACTCCACGGAAGACCGGCTGTCGACCTTCGCGCTCGACGTCGACACCGGCTCGTACACGCTCGCGCGCTCCTACCTCGACCGTGGCCTGTTGCCGCCGCCGGAGGCGATCCGGGTCGAGGAGTTCGTCAACGCCCAGCGCTACGAAGATCCGGCGCCGCGGCGGGGCGAGTTCTCCCTCACCGCCGAGGGAGCGCCTTCGCCCTTCGCGCCGGGCGAGCGCTACCGCCTGCTCCGCTTCGCGGTCAAAGCGCGCGAGGTCGATGCCACCGAGCGCAAGAGCGCCGTCCTCACCTTCGTCGTCGACGTCTCGGGCTCGATGGCGCGCGAGAACCGGCTCGATCTGGTGAAGCGCGCGCTCGGCATGCTGCTCGACGAGCTGCGCCCGGACGACCGCGTCGGGCTGGTGGTCTACGGCTCGCGGGGACGCGTGCTGCTCTCCCACACCAGTGACCTGGAGGCGGTTCGAGACGCGATCGCGCGGCTGGCGCCCGAAGGCTCGACCAACGCCGAGGAGGGACTGCGGCTCGGCTACGACCTGGCCGACCGCGGCTTCCGTTCGGGCGCGATCAACCGCGTGATCCTCTGCTCCGACGGCGTCGCCAACGTCGGCGCCACCGGTCCGGAGGCGATCCTGCGCCGGATCGGCGACGAGGCGCGGCGCGGCATCGAGCTGACCACGGTCGGCTTCGGCATGGGCAACTACAACGACGCCCTGATGGAGCAGCTGGCCAACCAGGGCGACGGCACGTACCACTACGTCGACGCCCTCGACGAAGCGCGCCGCGTCTTCGTCGAGAACCTGACCGGCACGCTCCAGACCGTCGCCAAGGACGCCAGGGTGCAGGTGGAGTTCGACCCGGAGGTGGTCGAGCGCTGGCGGCTGCTCGGCTACGAGAACCGCGACGTCGCCGACCGCGACTTCCGCAACGACGCGATCGACGCCGGCGAAATCGGCGCCGGCCACGCGGCCACCGCGCTCTACGAGGTCCGGCTGCGCGAGGGCGCGCGCGGCCGGGATCGCGTCGCCACCCTGCGCCTGCGCTGGCAGAGCGCCGACCACGGCCGCATCGCCGAGGCGAGCCAGGAGCTGTCCGTCGCCGACCTCAACCGCTCGTTCGAGCGCGCCACGCGCGACCTGCGCCTGTCGGCGGTGGCGGCCGAGCTCGCCGAGCGGCTCAAGGGCTCTGCCCACGCCCGCGAGGGGAGCTGGCGGGAGCTCGAGCGGGCGGCGCGCGCGCTGCTGCTCGATCAGCGCGGCGACGCCGGCATCGCCGAGCTCGAGGCGCTGGTCCGTCGCGCCGCCAGGTTGGCGGCCGAGTCGGCGCCCGCGGACGACTGAGGAGCGGTTCGGAGTAGGCTGCGCGGCGATCCGCATGGCCGCTCCGCCCCGTCCAGAGCTCGCGCCGGCCTCGGGGCGCCACCGCGCCGCGCCCCGCCGGGCCCGCTGGCTCGACTGGCTGCCGATGGCGGTGGCGCTGCCGCTCTACGCGGCGGGCATCGGCTGGGGCATCGGCGACGGGCCGCTCTGGAGCTGGGACGAGCTGACGCCGGCGGCCGTCCTCGCCCAGCCCTACCGCGACGGCGTCTCGTGGCCCGCCAAGTACCCTCTGCTCCACCGGGATCTGCTCGCGCCGCTCTACCGCGCGGTCGGCTGGTGCGGCGAGCGCCTCGGCGCCAGCGGCGCTGGCGCGCTCGCGCGCCCACAGCTGCTGGCCGGACGCTGGCTCTCCGTCGCGCTGGCGCTCGTCACGCTCTGGCTCGTGCAGCGCAGCGCTGGCCGCCTCGCCGGCCGCTCCGCCGCGCTCGCCGCGAGCGGGCTCTGGCTGGCCGTGCTGCCCCAGGTCTACTACGCGAAGACGACCAATCTCGACGCGCCGTCGCTGTTCTGGGTCGCGCTCGCGCTGCACGGTTTCGTCCGCCTGGCGGCTCGCCCGACCCTCGGCGCGACGCTCGGTTTCGCGCTTCCGGCCGCCTGCGCCGCGCTCACCAAAGACCAGACGTTGGGACTGTTCGCCCTCCCTGGGCTCTGGGTCGCTGGCCTGGTGTACCAGGAACACTCCCGCGCGCTGCGCGACCGGAGTCGACCGGCCTGGCTCGCCCCGGTCGCGACGCTCGAGGACCGTCGTCTGTGGGTCCCGCTGGCCGCGGGGCTGCTCGGCGCGGCGGCGAGCTATCGCCTGCTCTCGGGTGGCGGTTGGCTCGCGGCGCATCTCGCCGTGCTCGGCGACGCTCCGGATCGATTCGCTTTCGTGGCGACGGGGCTCGGCGGGCAACTGGACCTCGCGCGCCTGGCCGGCAAACACCTGGTGTTCTGCTTCGGCACCGCGGCCTCGATCGCCGTGGGCCTCGGGCTCGCCGCCCTGGCGTCGGCGGCTCTCCGGCGGCGAGCTCCGCGGGCCCGCCGCACCCTGTCGCTGCTGCTTTTCCCGCTCTCCTACTACCTGATCTCGATCGCGCCCTTGAGGTTCCACTACGACCGGTTCCTGCTGCCGGTCTGCCTGGTGCTCAGCGTGGTCGCCGGGGTCGGACTCGCGACCTCTCTGGGGCGACTGCGCGGACAGCGGGCGCTGCTCTGGGCGGGGTGGTCGCTGTTCGGAGCGGCCGTCGCTTTCTCGCTCTGGCGCGGCATCGCCGTCGACTCCGACATGGTCGGCGACCGGCGGCGCGAAGTCGAGCGCGCCACCCGGGGCTCGAGCCGTGCCGTCGCCTTCGTGCGGGAGGTGCGGACGATTCACGGCTTCGAGCTGAAGCCGGTCCGCCGCGGCGATCGCGTCGCGCCCGCCGATCTGGCGAGCTTCGAGTACGTCGCGGTGCCGGCCGCCGACTTGGGCGAATTCGCTCTCGCCACCCTGGCGCGCCGTCTGGCCGCTGGCGAGTGCGGCTTCGAGGCGGTTCCCGTCGAACGGCGCTCGCTCGCCCGCAGGGTGATCGACTACCGCGGCGTGCTGAGCAACCTGACGGAGATCGATCCGCCGATCCGGCTCTTTCGCCGCACGGGCCCGGGGGCGGACTGTCCCACCGAGGAACCCGCCGAGCTCAGCTCGGCCCCGCTGGCGGGACCGGTCGGGCGCGGCGCAGCACGCGTGGGAGCGCGGCGGGGTTCGTTCGCTTCAGCTCCTCCAGCCGCTCGATCTCGGCCGCTTCCGCCACCGGCTCGAAGCCGGCCGCAACTCGGGCGTGCAGCTCTTCGGCGAGCTGCTTCCGGTCGGCCGCGGCGACCGGCTCGCTCCCCAACCTCAAGCGCGCGTCGATCCAGGACAGCTGCAGCAGCTGCCACAGGTGCGGGCCGAGCGGCATCTCCCCCCACCAGCTGACCGCTAGATGGGTCGGCGGGCCGCCGGGAGGCGCCTGGTATCCGAGCGTCGCCCAGTGCACCGGCCGGCCGAGCTTGGCTGGCAGCTCGAGCAGCGGCGAGCGGAAAGGCAGCACCGCGTGGCCCGCACCCGAGGTCCCTTCCGGAAAGAGCACCACGCCCTGCCCCGCGGCGAGCGTCGTCTCGATCCGCTCGAGCACCCGGTGGAGCTGGCGCTTGGCCTTGCGGTCGATGAAGATCGTGTTGACCGCGCGGCAGAGGGCGCCGAACAGCGGCCAGCCGTCGATCTCGGCCTTGGCGACGAAGACGCACGGCAGCTGGGTGCCGAGGACGACGATGTCGAGGTAGGAGCAGTGATTCGACACCAGCACGAAAGGCGGGCGTGGCGGCGGCCCCTCGACCCGGACCCGCACCCCCAGGGCGCGACAGAGACCGCGGCTCCAGAGGCGGAAGGCCAGGCCCTGGACCCGCACCCGCGCCCGCGGCCACGGCGACAGCAGGAGCGCCGCCACCAGCGCCAGCAGGTAGCAGGGCAGGGTGACCGCGGCGGCCAGGACGAAGCGCAAGATCGCGCGCGGCCGGCGGATCCAGCGCGCCTCCGTGGCCGCGGCGGTCGAGGTGGCTGAGGAATCTGAGCTCATCGGCGGCGGGGCCCGATCCTGTCCGAGCCCGTGCACCGCCGCAAGCGCCCCGCGGTCAACCCGGCAGCGGCAGCTCGAGCCGCTGCTCCGGCAGGCAGCGGTCGCCGGCGCAGGGGCGGAACCGCAGGGCGATCGCCGGGGCCCGGCTCGAAGGGACCGCCCGCACGCGCCCGCGCAGCTCGAGGTGGCCCGCGAGCCCGTGGGCCTCGCCCGGCGACGACGGCAAGGCGTCGGGGATCGCGAGCCCGTCGACCTCGGCGGCGATGGCGTCGATCCGCAGCGCGGCCGCCGCGGCGGGTCCACTCGGAGAGCTCAGGCGCCAGCCCGGTCGCACCTGCAGATGGAGCGTGAGCTCACGCCAGCCGTCCGGCGCGGCCGCTCCGAGGTCCAGCCGCGCCTCGACGGCCGCCGACGCCTCCCGATCGAGGGCGGCGACAGCGGTCGCCGCCAGGTTCTCGTCTCGGGGCCGCGCCGGTCGAGCCAGGAGATCGGCCTCGGCCGACTTCGCCAGCGCCTCGCAGCGGGCCAAGGCGACGGCCAACGCGCGCGCGCCGTCGGGGTGCCGCTGGGCCAAGGGCGCGAAGGCACGCAGGGACCGTTCCGCGGTCTCGGCGAATCGAGGCTCCCCCGTCCGGCGAGCGAGGTCGAGCAACCCCAGGGCGGCGACGGGATTGGCCGCCGGCAACGCGCCGTCGAACACCTCTTTGCCCCGGAACAGCAGATCGGGCGCATCGGCCGCGTTGAAGAAGCCCCCGGCCGGCGCCTCGAGCCGCCGCGCCATCTCGGTGGCGAGCTCGGACGCGGCGGCCCGCCAGCGCGGGTCGGGGCCGGCCTCGTCGAGGCGGAGCAGACCGTGGATCAGGAAGGCATAGTCGGAGAGGAACGCCGGAATGCGGGCGCCGCCACCGCGGTAGGCATGGCGCAGGGTCCCGTCCTCGGCCCGCAGCGCGGTGAGCACGAAGTCGGCGGCGCGCGCGGCCTGCGCCACCAGCTCGGGCCGCTGGAGCAGCCTGCCGGCGGTCGCCAAGCCGGCGATCGCGGTGCCGTTCCAATCGGCCAGGATCTTGTCGTCGGTCGCCGGTCGGGGCCGCCGGGAACGCCCGTCGAGCAGGCGCTGCATCAGCGGCGAGATCTCCGCCAGCAGGTGCTCGCGGCTCATCCGCCGCTCGCGCGCCACGACCTCGAGCGCTCTGGGCAGGTGGAGCACGTAGTGGTGCTCCTCGAAGAAGGGCTCGCCGGCGAAGCCCAGGATCGGCGCCAGGAAGTCGGCGTCCTCGCCCCCGAGCACGGCGTCGAGCTCGGCGCGCCTCCAGACGTAGTAGATCCCTTCGCGGCCCTCCGTCTCGGCGTCGATCGCCGACCAGAAGGCGCCCAACGGCGCCCGCATCTCCCGAGCCAGGAACGCGGCGACCGCGAGCGCGGTCCGCGCCGGCTCCGGGTCCCCCGTGCGGCCGTGCTCGCGCGCGTAGGTCTCGAGCAGCAGGCCGTTGTCGTAGAGCATCTTCTCGAAGTGCGGGACCTTCCACTCGCGGTCGGTGGCGTAGCGGTGAAAGCCGCCGCCGATCTGGTCGAAGATGCCGCCCCGCGCCATCGCCCCGAGCGTTGCCTCCAGCATCAGGCCGGCATCGGCGCGCTGCGCGGCGAGCTCGCCGAGCAGCCAGAAGTTCGCTGGTGACGGGAACTTCGGCGCCTCGCCGAAGCCACCGTGGGTGCCGTCGAAACGCTCCCGCAACCGGTCCACGGCGGTCGCGGCGAGCTCCGCGCCCGGCAGCGGTCCGGCTTCGGCCGGGACCTCGGCCAGATGGTGGCGAATCCCCGCGGCGAGCTCGGCCGCCTGGGCCTCGACCTCGGCGCGCCGCTCCCGCCAGGCATGGAGCATCGAGGCCAGCACGGTCGGAAAGCCGGGCCGCCCCCAGCGGTCCTCGGGCGGGAAGTAGGTGCCGGCGAAGAAGGGCTCGAGCTGCGGGGTCAGGAACACCGAGTTCGGCCAGCCGCCCTGGCCGGCCAGCATCTGCGTCGCCAGCATGTAGATCTCGTCGAGATCGGGGCGCTCCTCGCGATCGACCTTGACGTTGACGAAGCTGCGGTTCATCTCGGCCGCGATGGCGGGATCCGAGAACGACTCGCGCTCCATGACGTGACACCAGTAGCAGGTCGAGTAGCCGACCGACAGGAAGATCGGCTTGTCCTCCGCCCGGGCGCGAGCGATCGCCTCGGGCCCCCACGGATACCAGTCGACGGGATTGTGGGCGTGCAGCAACAGGTAGGGCGAGCTCTCGCGCGCCAGGCGGTTGGCGGGTCGAGCGGGCGGGGTCGAGTCGCTCATCGCCGGCATTCTAGGCGTGGACCCGGACGATCGCGACGGCGGGGCGCCCGACGCGAGCGGCGTCGAGCGCCCCGGTCCGGAGCCTCGGCGCTCAGTCCTTGAGCAGGAACGTCACCCGCATGGTGACCCGGTACTCGCGGATCTTGCCCCCTTCGACGACCACCTTCTGCTCCGAGATCCAGGCCCCGGTGACCTTGTCCAGGGTCTTCTCGGCGCGGGTGATGCCAACTTCGACGGCGTGCTCGAAGCTCTTCGGCGAGGACGCGGTCAGCTCGACGATCTTGGCGACGGACATGATGGGGCTCCTTTCCCGGTAACTGCCGCTCCAGGGTACAGGATCCCGCGTGGCGAGCCAATCGCCGTCGGAAGGCCGCGGAGCAGGGCCGTCAGGGCGCTTCGATCGCCGGCGGTCGGCGCCGCGCGGCCCGCTCGCTCAGCCAGGCGGCGGCGAGGATCAGCGCGTTCCAGAGGTTCCACCACCCCACCGTCGGCCAGCCAGGCCGTGCCACGACGGCGAGGTAGTTGACGATGCCGACGAGCAGCATCCAGGTGACCAGGGTGCTGCCCCGCAGCTGCGGCAGCCGCACCCGCGACACCATCAACAGCGCCATCGCGACGATCACCGCGGCGCCGGACCAGGCGTCGATCCGGTCGCGCATCAGCACCACCGCCATGGCGTAGCCGGCGGCGATCGGGATCGGCACGCCGGTGGTCCGTGACTCCTTGGCGTGCGCGTCGGAGGTGACGTTGAATCGCGCCAGCCGCAGCGCGCCCGCCATCAGGTAGACGACCGCGCTGGCGACGCCCCAGGGACCCAGCTCGTGCAGCAGCGCCGCGTGGACGAGAAAGGCCGGCGCCGCGCCGAACGACAGGACGTCCGAGAGGCTGTCGAGCTGCTGGCCGAACCGGCTCGTGCCGCCGAGTCGCCGGGCGAGCTGGCCATCGAGGAGGTCGCAGAAGATGGCGGCCACCAAGAGGTGGACCGCCAGGTCGTAGCGGCCCTGCGCCGCGGCGAGCACGGCACAGAAACCGAGCGCGATGTTGGCCGAGGTGACCAGATTGGGCACCACGAAGCGCCAGGACGGGGGACGACGGGTCACGGCGAGCGAGGATAACAAGGCGGGGCCCGAACCCTCGTTCCCGACCGCGGCGAAACTTCCGGCGCGCCGCCCAGTAGAAGTCTCCGTGGGGGCTCCTCTGGCCCCTGCTCGAGAGGAGAGTCCGCCATGACCCGATCGATTCCGCGGCCGGCGCTGGTCGTCGCCGCTGCCCTGTTCGCGAGCCTGGGCTGCGCCCCGGGGATCCAAGCCGCGCGTCACGAACGACCCATCGAGAGCACCTTCGCCGAATCCCGCGCGTTCGAAGTCGAGAATCTCGCCGGGGCGGTCATCGTCCGGCCGGCCGCCGGAGGCGAGGTCCGCGTCACCGGCACGGTGGTTTCGGAAGCCGGCTCGGCCGCCGCGGCCCGGGCGCTCGCCGAGAAGCTCGAGGTCGAAGTCGACCGGCGCGGCGACCGGACCGTGGTCCGGCTCCGCTATCCCGACGAGTACCGGCGCTTCTGCTACCCGGCCCGAGGAAAGTCCGGGGAGATTCCCTGGCCCTTCGCCTGGCTCGACTTCGGCAGCTCGAGCTTCACCTATCTCGGCCGGCGCGTGGCGGTCGTCGGCCGCCCCGCGAGCGACGCGCCGGTGCTCTACGTCGACCTGCGGATCGAGGTTCCCCGCGGCGTCGCGGTGAAGGTGCGCAACGCGGTCGGCAACCTCGACGCGGAGGGCATCGTCGGTGACCAGACGTTCGACACCTCCTCGGGCGAGATCCGCGCCCGGGAGGGCCGCGGCCGGCTGGTCGCCGACACCGGTTCGGGCGGGGTCACCATCTCCGACCATCGCGGCGACGTCTCAGCCGACACCGGCTCCGGGGACGTCCGCATCGAGCGGACCGAGGGGTCACTCGTCGCCGCCGACACGGGCTCGGGCCGAGTGGAGCTCGTCGCGGTCCGCGGCTCGATCGACGCCGACACCGGCTCCGGCGACATCGTCGGGCGCGACCTGGTGGCCGGCGCGCTGGTCCACGCCGACACCGGCTCCGGTTCGGTCCGGCTCGCCGGCGACTTCTCGGCGGTCCGCGACCTCAAGATCGACACCGGCAGCGGCGACGTCGCGCTCACGATGTCCCGCCTGCCGGGCCTCAGGCTGGCGGTGTCGACCGGCAGCGGCGACATCGACGTCGACTTGCCGGCGACGCGGCTCACGAAGCGCAGGGGCGAGTTCGTCGCCGAGATCGGCGACGCCGGCGGCCGCGGCGTCATCGACACCGGCAGCGGCGACGTCAGGATCCGGACGAGTCCCTGACCCGCTCCGCGGGCGCGACCGCTTCCAGCCAGGAGACGACCTGCCCCGCGAGCCCGGGTTCGGGACCCAGTCCCAGGTCGAGGTTCGCCGGAAAGCCGACGTGGCCGCCCGCCGGGGTCCAGATCACCCGGGCGCTCCCCGGCAGCGCGGACAGACAGGGTCGGACCGTCTCCGCCGGCACCATCGGGTCCCCTTCGCTCCAGATCAGCAGGGCCGGCGCGGCGAGCGCACCCAGCCGCGGCGCCACGCTGGCCCGCGCGTAGTAGTCCTCGGCGGAACGAAAGCCGAAGCGAGGGGCGACCACGAGGCCGTCCCACTCGCGAAGCCGCCGCGCCCGTTCGACGCGCTCGACCGGCACCGGCACCGGCCGGCGCACCCCGACCTCGGCGTAGATCTCCTTCAATCCCCGCAGCACGTGGCGGCGGTAGAGCGCGCGTCGCGGCGAGTCGATCGCCGCGGCGCCGCGTTCGAGATCGAGCGGCGCGCAGATCGAGACGACCGCGGCGAGCCGCGGATCGTGCGGCTCGGTGGCGTGGCGGAGCGCGACGTGGCCGCCCAGCGACACGCCGAGGAGCGCCAGCCGGCGCGCGCCGGCCAGCGGCGGCGCGGCGAACACCGCGGGCAGATCGCCGGTCCAGCCGGCGTGGTGCACGTCGTCGCCGCGCCGGTCGGCACCCCGCAGGTTGAGCCGGAGACTCGACCAGCCAGCCGCCGCGAGGCGCGCCGAGAGCGGGGCGAGATAGGGGCTCTCGGCCGAGCCCCCGAGGCCGTGGAGCAGCACCGCCACGCGCTCGCCATCCCCCGCGCGGCGCAGCCACCCGGTGAGCCGGACCGGCCCCACCTCGGGATCCTGGAGCTCGAGCCCCCAGGGCTCGGAATCGGCGACCCGCGGTGGGCGGAGCCTGGCGGCCAGCACCGGGCCGATGGTCCAGAGGTGACCGCCGAGACTCACGCCCGGGTCACATCCGCCGCGACTCGCCGTAGACGACCCGCAGCTCGATCCGCTCGCCGTCGCGCATCACCACCGCGCCCACTTCCTCACCCGGCCGCGCCTGCCGGAGGATGAACATGAAGTCGTTGATGTCGCGGACTTCCTTGCCCCCCAGCTCGATCAGCCGGTCACCGCGCCGCATCCCCGCCTTCTCGGCGGGACCGCCGGGCCGCGTGCCGGCGAGCAGCACGCCGACCTCGCCCTCGCCGCCGGCGTAGTCGGGCACGGTGCCGAGCGAGGCACCGAAGGAGCGGACGTCGCCCCGCGCTGGCGGCGGGCCGGCGCTCCGGCGATAGGTGAGCGGCTCCGGCCGGCCGGCGACCGCGCGAACGAGCCGCGCGGCGACCTCGGCGACGAACGCTCCGCCGGTGGCGTGGATGTGCTCGGCGTCGTCGCTCGGCTTGTGGTACTGGTCGTGCGTGCCGGTGAAGAGATGGAGCACGGGCACGCCGGCGGCGTAGAAAGGCGTCTGATCCGAGGGTCCGTAGCCGTCCCCCGACCCGGCGCAGTGGAGGCCGAGCGGCGCGCAGGTCGCCGCCACGATCTCCGGCCATTCCGCGGCCGAATCGGCGCCGAGCACGGCGAGCCGCTGGTCGCGCAGGCGGCCCACCATGTCCATGTTGACCATCGCCCGGAGGTCGCCGATCGCGAGGCCAGCCGGCGGGTGGCGGGTGAATGCGGTCGAGCCCAGAAGCCCCCGCTCCTCGCCGGAGAAAGCGGCGAAGATCACGGTCCGCGACAGCTCCGCGCGGATCGCGGCCAGACTCCGAGCGGCTTCGAGCAGCGCCGCGGTGCCGGAGGCGTTGTCGTCGGCCCCGTTGTGGACCTCGTCGCTGCCGGGCGCCAGCGAGCTGGCCCCGCCGCGGCCCAGGTGGTCGTAGTGGGCGCCGAGCACGACCGCGCCGCCGTGCCGGAGGGTGGCGCCCGGCTCGAGCCGGGCGAGGACGTTCTCCGTGCGCGCCGTGGTCCGCTCCAGCTCGACCGCCAGCCGCGCCCGCGCACTCCCCGCAGCGAGCTGCTCGCCGAGTCCCCGCGCGACCGCCGCGGCGGGAATTCCGGCGTCGCCCTGCTGGTCCACCGAGAGTCTGGGCAACGGCGCCTCGTCCTCCACCTTCCCCTCGGCGTCCGCCGGCGGCCAATCGACCACCAGGAGCCCGACGGCGCCGTGCTCGCGGGCGTTGAAGGCCTTGTAGCGCAGATCACTGAAGCGCCGCTCGTCCTCCGGCTGCGAAAAGGCCTCGCCCTTGGGGACGAACCGGCGCACCAGGACGATCTTGCCCCGGGCGTCGACCTCGAGGTAGTCGTCGTGGCTCTTGTCCGGAGCCGTGATTCCCCAGCCGGCGAAGACGACCTCGGCTTCGACCGGACCCGGAGACGAGAAGGCGAGGGGCACGAACGCGTCCGCCTCGATCGCCACGCCGTCGACCTCGAGCGCCGTGCCGGGACCCGAGGAGATCGCGGTCACGACGTCGAAAGCCTGCCGGTAGCCGCCGTTCTCTCCCGCCGGCGCCAGTCCGAGGTCGCGGAAGCGCCGCTCGATGAAATCGGCCGCCGCGGCGATGCCCGCGCTGCCCGGCGCCCGCCCCTCGCGCGCGTCGTCGGCGAGCCAGGCGACGTCGGCCGCGAAGCGGTCCTCGGGGCGATCGGGCACCGCGGCGACCGGCGCGTCGACCCAGCGGGCCACGTAGACGTCGGTCTCGCCGGGCTTGCCCTGGTTGCGGTTCGAGCCGAACGCCAGCCACCGGCCGTCGGGAGAGAAGACCGGGAAGCCGTCGAAGCCGGCTGCATAAGTGATCTGCTCGAGCCGCGCGCCGTCGACGTCGATCGCCCAGAGGTCGAACTCGCGGCCCTTGGGGTCGCCGTAGTTGGTCGAGAACAGGATCCGGCGGCCGTCCGGGAAGAAATAGGGGGCGAAGGAGGCCGCGCCCAGGCGCGTCACCTGGCGGGCGTTGCTGCCATCGCGATCGGCCACCCAGATCTCCAGGCGGTTGGGCCGGATCAGGTCCTCACCCAGCAGGCGGCGATACTCGTCGAGGGCCTCGCCCTCGGGACGGGAGGCGCGCCAGACGATCTGGCGGCAGTCGGCCGAGAAGAAGGCGCCGCCGTCGTAGCCGGGCGTGTGGGTCAAGCGCTTCACGTCGCTGCCGTCCGGCCGCATGGTGTAGAGCTCGAGGTCGCCGTCGCGGGTCGAGGTGAAGATCACCGTGCCGTCGAGCGGGCAGACGGTCGCCTCGGCGTCGTAGCCCGGCGAGTCGGTCAGGCGGACGAGGTCGGTGCCGTCGGCGCGGGCGCTCCAGATCTCGTAGTCCGGATCGAGCCGCCAGACGTAGCCTTGAGAGAAGTCCGGGCGGGCCGGGCAGGTCGGTGACCCGGCGTGGGTCGAGGCGTAGAGGATCCGCTCACCCTCCGGATAGAGGTAGTAGGCGCAGGTCGTCAGTCCCTGGCCGGTCGAAACCAGCGACGGCTCTTCGACTCGCCGCGAAGGCATGGTGAAGATCTGGTCGCAGGCGTAGGGGGGGCGCGTCGACTGGAAGACGAGTCGCTCGCCGTCCGGCGACCAATAGGCCTCGGCGTTCTCGCCGCCGGAAGTGAGCTGGACGACGTCGGCGAGGTGCACCTCCCGTGGGTCGTGCAGCGTGCCCGTACCGGTCGGGTGCTGAGCGGCGACGGGCGCGGCGAGGAGAATCGCGATCGACGAGGCGACGAAAGTGGAATTCGGTGACATCGGTGACGCCCCCTCCAGAGCGGGCCGCCCGATCCTACCCGGTGCTCGTCGTGCCGACGCCGCCCCCAAGGGGTGGGGAGCTCGCCTCGTTCGAGCAGGGGCGCCGCTTTGACACCCCGCGCACCGCGCGGCTATCCTTTCTCTCTCGGTCTGCCACGCCGTCCGGCGCGGCTCACAGCCACGAGATGAACTACTCCCGCTTCCGATCCGACGGGCTCGCCGCCCGCATCCTCGCCGCCACCCTCGCCGCGGTGGCCCCCCCGGCCCTGGCCGCCTCCCCGGCGGCCGAGCCGTTGCACCTCTCCGAGGCGCTCGAGCTGGCGCGGGCGGGCAACGAGATCTCCGAGATCGCCCTCGCGCGGATCGAGCGCGCCGAGGCGCTCCGGCGCCAGGCGATGGCCCAGCTCGTCCCTTCGCTCACTCTGAGTGGTACTTACACCCGGCGGGCGCGCGAGGTGACGCGCACGGTCGACCAGGACGAGGTCACCGTCCAAGCGCTCGACGCCTTTTCCGGCCAGGCCGTGGCCGAGACCACCCTGTTCGACTTGCGCGCGCTGCCGCTGATCCGGGCCGCCACCAGCTCGCTCTCGGCACAGCGGCTGGAGTCCGCGGAGCTCGAGCGCGCGCTCGCCTTCGACGTCGCCGACACCTATTTCACCGTCCTCTCCACCGAACGCCTGCGCGCCGCCGCCGAGCGGCGGATGCAGGTCGCCGAGCAGATGGTCGAGGAGGTGCGTCTGCGGCTCGAAGCCGGGCTCGCCAACCGCAACGACTTCACGCGCAGCGACCTCGAACGCGCCACCGCCCGGCTGGAGCTGACGCGCGCGGCGCGGGATGCGGAGGCGGCCCGCTTGGCGCTCTCCTTCCTGATCGCCGCGCCCGCCGACCGGCCACTGGTCGAGCCGGGGGCGTTGCCCGAGCCGGCGGAGGGCGCAACGGAGCTGGCGGCGCGCGCCCTGGGCCAGCGGCGCGAGCTGGCGGCGCTCGAGGAGCGCGCGGAGGCGGCCCGGCTGAGCGCCCTGGCGCCCCGCCTCGGCTTCGTCCCCACGCTCGACCTGCGCGGTCTCTATCGCTGGACCAACGAGGCCGGCCTCTCGGGCCGCGAGGAAGACTGGAACCTCGGGCTGACGCTGACTTGGTCCCTCTTCGACGGCGGCGACCGCGAGGCGCTGGCCGCGCTGCGGAGCAGCGAGGCGCGGGAGGCGTCGCTCGCGCTCGCCGAGCGGCGGCGGCGAGTCGCCCTCGAGGTGGAGCAGGCCGCCGCCGACCTGACCGCCGCCGGGGCGGCGCTCGGACAGGCCGACACCCGGCTCGAGGCCGCCCGCCAGAACGCCGAGGAGGTCCGCGAGCGCTACCGCGCCGGGCTGGCCTCGGCGCTCGAGCAGGCGGATGCCCAGGTCTCCGAGTTCGAGGCCGAGGCCGAGCTCGCGCGCGTCCGCTTCGCGCGCGCCCTCGCGCGCCTCGCGCTCGAGCGAGCGATCGGCGGCTCGCCGCTCGCGACCGTGGAGCCGCTTCCTCTGGAGTCATCGACGCCATGATCCGCCTTCGCTTCGCCCCGCTGCCCCTTCTCCTCGTCGGCCTCCTCGCGCCGGCGTGCGGCCGAGACGCGTCCCAGCCCGCGGCGGGCTCCGGGCGACCGGCGCGCGACACCGTCCGTTTCCCGGTCGAGGTGGCCACGGTCGAAGCGCGAGAGGTCGAGTACACCGTTCAGGCCGTCGGTTCGGTGGAGGCCTTCGAACAGGTGGCGGTCACCGCCCGCGTCGCCGGCGTGGTCGAACGAGTCCGGTTCCAGGAAGGGGACGCCGTGACTCCCGATTCGGTCCTGGCCGAGATCGAGCCGGAGCGCTATCGCCTCGCCGCGGAGGCGGCGCGGGCCGCCCTCGCCAAGGCCGAAGCCGGCGTCGAAGAGGCCCGGGCCGGGCTCGAGCGCCGCGAGACGCTGAACGCGCGCAATCCCGACCTGGTGCGCGCGGAAGAGGTCGATGCGTGGCGGACGAGGCTCGCCTCGGCGGCCGCCGAGGCCGACGAGCGGCGCACCGCGCTGGCGCTCGCCGAGCTCAACCTGCGCGACGCCTTCGTCCGCTCGCCCGCCTCCGGAGTCGTCCAGACCCGCTCCATCGAGACCGGGCGCTACGTCCAGCCCGGCACCGTGGTCGCCTCTCTGCTCCGACGCGAGCCGCTGCTGCTCCGCTTCCGCGTCCCCGAGTCGGATGCGACCGCGCTCGCCAGCGGTCAGCAGGTCCGATTCCGCCTGCGCGGTGCGCACGGCGAAAGCTACCGGGCGACCATCTCGCTGGTCGCGGCGGCGGCGGACCCGCGCGACCGGATGGTCTCGATCACCGCTCGCATCGATGATCCTGGCCGGGGTGACCTGCGCCCCGGCGCCTTCGCGGAGGTCGAGGCCCCCGCCGCCGGCGGGGGCGAGGCGCCGGTGATCCCGCAGACGGCGATCCGGCCGAGCGACCGGGGCTTCCTGGCCTTCGTCGTCGAGGAGGGACAGGCGCGCGAGCGGGTGCTCCAGCTCGGCCTGCGGACCGCCGACGGCCGGGTCGAGGTACGCGGCGGGCTGGCCGCCGGCGAGACCCTCGTCGTGCGCGGCGCCGAGGCTCTGCGGGACGGTGCCGCGATCGTCGTGCAGCCGCCTTCGGGCAACTGAGCGCATTCCCCGGCGCGAAACGTCGGACCCGGCCGCGGCATCCAAGACGAGATCAGCGCAACCCGCCCCTGACCAAGGTCAGGGACGCCGCCCGAGCCCTGGTCGGTGTTCCCGCCGCTCGGCATCGGGGAGGATCTCCCGCACAGGGCAGGCGATCCTGCGGCCATGCGGGCCGCCGGGCCACCGTCCTCGGGAGAACAGCCATGAGAATCCGCTCCACGACCGCCACTCTCTTCGCGATGACGCTGATCGCGCTGCTCGCCGGTTGCGCCACCGGGGGCACGGCGACACCCGCGCCACCCACCGCGGCGGCGGCGCCCGCGAAGGCGCCCCTCCTCGAGGGCCTGGGCGACCACCACATGCCGATCACCACCCGGTCCGAGCTCGCCCAGCGCTACTTCGACCAGGGCATCCGCCTCTCCTACGGCTTCAACCACGCCGAAGCGGCGCGCGCCTTCCGGGAAGCGGCGCGGCTCGACTCCGAGTGCGCCATGTGCCACTGGGGCGTCGCGCTGGTGCTGGGGCCGAACATCAACGCGCCGATGGACCCCAACGACGCGCCCGAAGCCTGGCGGGCGATCCGCGAGGCGAAGCGGCTGGCGCCCGCGGTGAGCGAGCGCGAGCAGGGCTACATCGCGGCCCTCGCCGAGCGCTACGCCGCCGAGCCCGGTGACGACCGCAGCGGCCTGGATGCCGCCTGGGCCGACGCGATGCGCGACCTGATGCACCGCTTCCCCGACGACCTCGACGCGGCCGCGCTCTTCGCCGAGGCCGTGATGGACAAGAACCCCTGGAACTACTGGGAGGCCGACGGCAGCCCGCGCTCCTTCACGCCGGAGTTGCTCGAGGTCCTGGAGTCGGTGATCGAGCGCAATCCCCGGCACCCGGGGGCCCTCCATCTCTACATCCACGCCACCGAGGCCTCGCCCGATCCGCGCCGCGCGGAAGCGGCCGCCGACCGGCTGGCTCACCTGATGCCCGCCGCCGGCCACCTCGTCCACATGCCGGGTCACACCTACATCCGGATCGGCCGCTACATGGACGCCGTGGAGGCGAACCGCCGCGCCGACGCCGCCGACGAGGCGTACATCGCCGCCACCCAGGCGCAGGGGATCTACCCGCTCGCCTACCACCCGCACAACAACCACTTCCGGTGGGTCGCCGCCGCCTTCGCCGGCTATTCGGAGGAGGCGATCACGGCCGCCGAGAAGGTCCGCCGGCAGGTGGGCGTCGAGGCGGTCGCGCATCTGCACGGCTCGAAGGACTGGGGCTACCTGCAGCACTACGGGGCCTCGCCGCTCTTCGCCTGGGCCCGCTTCGCCAAGTGGGACCGCATCCTCGCCGAACCGGAGCCGGCCCGCGACCTGCTCTACGCCCGCGCCATTCGCCACTATGCCCGCGGGCTCGCTCTGCTGCGGACCGGAAACGCGGCCGCGGCCCGGTCCGAGCTGGCGGCGCTGGCGGCGATCGTCGGCTCCGACGAGCTCGAAGGCTGGACGATCGGCGGCTTCAACTCCTACCGCCAGGTCCTGAACGTGGCCGAGCGCGTGCTCACGGGCGAGATCGCCGCCGCCGCCGGGCGGCACGACGAGGCGGTGACGCTGTTGCGGGAGGCGATCGACCTGGAGGACACGCTCATCTACCAGGAGCCGCCGGATTGGTACCTGCCGGTGCGGCAGATTCTCGGCGCGGTCCTGCTCGAGGCCGGCCAGCCGGTCGAGGCCGAGCGGGTCTACCGCGAGGACCTGGTCGAAGTGCCCGCCAACGGGTGGTCGCTGTTCGGCTTGGCCCGGGCGCTCGAAGCCCAGGGGCTCGCCGCCGAAGCCGCCACCGTGCGCGACGAGCTCGCGGCCGCCTGGCGCCACGCCGACTTCGAGCTGCAGTCCTCCCGCTTCTGAGCTTCATCCGGGAAGCCCCGGCCCGCCGTAGCGCCTGTTAGAGTCGAGCCGGGCGCCACGGCGGGCCGACGGCGGGTCGTTTCGGCCTGTCGCCGGCCGATCGCCTCGGATGAGCACGGCGGCGCCCCCGACAGGACGTCGTGCGAGCCCCGCGCCGAGCTGGTGCCGCACCGATCGGAGGCGCGTTGAAGCTCACCGACATCAGCATCAAGAACCCGGTCTTCGCCTGGATGCTCATGGCGGGGACCGTCTTGTTCGGCTTGGTCGCGGCGGGCCGCATCGGCATCAGCCAGATGCCGGACGTCGACTTCCCCACCATCAACGTCTCGGTCACCTGGGAAGGCGCCGCCCCCGAGGTGGTCGAGAACGACGTCATCCAGCCGCTCGAAGAGGCCTTGATCCAGGTCGAAGGGGTGAAGAACCTGACTTCGACCTCGCGCCTGGGCGGCGGTTCGGTCACCGTCGAGCTCGATATCTCGCGCAACGTCGACCTCGCGCTGCAGGACGTCAACACCAAGGTCCAGCAGGCGCAGCGCCGGCTGCCGCGCGACATCGATCCGCCCGTCATTTCGAAGACCAACCCGGAGGACCAGCCGATCATGTGGGTCGGCCTCTCCGGCCCCTTCCCGCGCCAGGTCCTGGCCGACTTCGCCCGCTACCGGGTCAAGGAGAAGCTCCAGACCGTGCCCGGCGTGGGCGAGATCATCGAGGGGGGCTCGATCGAGCGCAACGTCCGGATCTGGGTCGACGCCGTGGCGCTCGACGCGAAGAACCTGACGGTCTCCGAAGTCATCCGTGCGCTGCAGCGCCAGCACGTCGAGCTGCCCGCCGGCCGGATCGAGGTGCCGGGGCGCGAGGTCAACGTGCGGGTGCTGGGCGAGGCGGTCGACCTCGAGACGCTGCGCCGGATCGTCGTGCGCGAGGAGGGCGGCACGCCAATCTACCTGTCGGATGTCGCCGTGGTCGAGGACGGTTTCGAGGACATCCGCCGCTACTCCCGAGTCAACGGCGAGCCCGCCCAGGGCATGGGGATCAAGAAACAGCGCGGCGCCAACGCGGTCGCGGTGGCGACCCAGGTGCGCGCGGCGCTCGACCAGCTGCAGTCGACCCTGCCCGAGGGGATGAAGCTGGGCATCAACTTCGACTCGACCCGCTTCATCGAGGAGTCGGTCCAGGAGATCGAGCTCGAGATCCTGGTCGCGGTCCTGCTCACCGGCTTCGTGTGCTGGCTGTTCCTCGGCTCGCTCTCCTCGACGCTCAACGTCGTGCTCGCGATCCCGATGTCGCTGCTGGGTACCGTGGCGGTGATCTACTTCCTCGGCTTCACGCTCAATACCTTCACCTTGTTGGCGCTCGGCCTGGCGGTCGGCATCGTGGTCGACGACGCGATCATGGTGCTCGAGAACGTCTATCGACACGCCGAGGCGGGGTCCGACCGGGTCACCGCGGCGCGCGAGGGAACCAAGGAGATCGCCTTCGCCGCGCTGTCCGCGACCCTGGCCGTCTGCGCGATCTTCATTCCGGTGGTCTTCATGGAGGGGATCATCGGTCGTTTCTTCCTCCAGTTCGGCATCACGCTCTGCCTCGCCGTGCTGCTCTCCTACCTCGAGGCGGTGACCCTGGCGCCGGCTCGATTGTCCCAGCTGCTGGACGCTTCACGCCAGCGCCGCAGCCGCATCGGCCGGCAGGTCGATCGCGGTTTCGCGGCGCTCGAGCGGGTCTACACGCGGGTGCTGCCCTGGGCGCTCGGTCGGCCGGCGCTGGTGCTGATCGCCGGCGTCGCGGTCTTCGTCGGCTCGATCCTCCTGCTGCGCGCGATGCCGAAGGAGATGGTGCCGTCGCAGGATCAGTCGCGGCTGATGATCCGCATGCAGACGGCCGTCGGCTCGGACCTCGGCGAGACCGACCGCTACGTCCGGCGCGCCGAGGAGTACCTGCTCTCCCGGCCCGAGATCCAGCGCGTCTTCGGCGTCACCGGCGGCTTCGGCGGCGGCGGCGTGAATTCCGCCATCCTCTTCGTCACCCTGGTGCCGCCGCGCGAGCGCGCGCTCGGACACCTGGAGTTCATGCAGGTGGTGCGCCGCGAGCTCAACTCCTACCCGGGCCTGCGCGCCGTGGTGCAGGACCTCTCCCAGCAGGGCTTCACGGCCCAGCGCGGCTTTCCGATCGAGTTCTCGGTGCGCGGCTCGGACTGGGACCAGCTGGTCGAGACCACCCAGACGACGATGGCGCAACTGCGGGAGAGCGGGCGGGTCGTCGACCTCGATACCGACTACCAGCTCGGTCAGCCCGAGCTCCGAATTCTGCCGGACCGGGCGCGCGCCGCCGACCTGGGAGTCTCGATCGAGGACGTCGCGACGACGCTCAACGCCCTCGTCGGCGGCATCCGGATCGGCAAGTACAGCGACGGCGGCCGCCGTTTCGACGTCCGCCTGAGACTGCTCGCCGAGCAGCGCTCCCGGCCGGAAGACGTCTCGCGCCTGCGGGTGCGCTCGAGCTCCGGCGAGCTCGTGCCGCTCTCCGCGCTGGTCGTGACCGAGGAGCGGCCGGCGCTCCAGGCGATCACCCGGCGCGACCGCGAGCGAGCGATCAACGTCTACGCCAACGTCGCCCCGGGCTCGTCCCAGGACCAGGCCCTGGCGGTGGTCGAGAGCCTGGCCAAGGAGGCTCCACTCGGCTCCCGGCTAGTGCTCGGCGGCGCCAGCGTCGCGTTTCGCGACTCGATGAGCAGCCTGCTCTTCGCCCTCTTCCTGGGCATCGTGGTCGCCTACATGATCCTCGCTTCGCAGTTCAACTCGTTCCTCCACCCGGTGACGGTGCTGACGATCCTGCCGCTGTCGGTCGCCGGCGCCGCGCTCGCGCTCTGGCTCACCGGCCGCAGCCTGAACATCTTCTCGATGATCGGCCTGCTGCTGCTGCTCGGCATCGTCAAGAAGAACTCGATCATCCTGGTCGACTACGCCAACCAGCTCCGGCGCAAGGGGCTCGACACCCTCCAGGCGATCCTCAAGGCCGGCCCGGTCCGGCTGCGGCCGATCCTGATGACGTCGACGGCGACGATGATGGCCGCGGTGCCGGCCTCGCTCGGGCTCGGCGCCGGCTCCGAGACGCGCGCGCCGATGGCGATCGCGGTGATCGGCGGCCTGTTCGTCTCCACCGCCCTCTCGCTGCTGGTGGTGCCCGCCTTCTACCTGCTCGCCGATCGCGGCAAGGAGGCGCTGGCGCGGAAGTTCCGGCGCCGCGCGACCGAGGCGGCGCCGGAGCCGGCGGAGGTGCCGGTCGAGCACCCCTCGACCTGACTCAGCCCGCCGAAACATCCGCGGGCTCGGTGCCGAGGACGAGCTCGCGCAGGAGACGCCAGGCGGCCCTGACCCCGCGGACGATCCGGCCGTCGCGAATCTCCTCGGCACCCAGCCGCTGGGCGAGCTCTTCTTCGCGGCCGCGGAAGCGGGGCGGGAAGCGGAAGAGCGTCGGCTCGCGCAGCCCGCCGAGCGCGAACAGCGTCGGCGAGACCGCCCCACGCCGCAACGCCCAGCGGGTCGGCGCCGGTAGCGCCACGCGCCGCGCCGGCAGCACCAGCCACGGCCGCCAGCGGAACAGCCAGCCGGCGCCGCCCTGCGCCGGCTCCAGCCGGCCGAAGGCCCGCACCGGCGCCCCCGCGAAGCCGCGGGCCGCGAAGGCCGCGAGCGGCGCCGCCGCCGGATTCGCCGTGCCCTCCTTGCTGCTCAGGAAGTCCCAGGAGAGCACCGAGCCGAAGACCGTGAGCCGGAACGACCAGCCGGCCAGCAGCCAGGAGACGACCAGGATCGCGAGACCGAGCGCCGCCCCCAGGTAGGGGTGGATCGTCTCCGCGAGAACCAGCAAGCCGAGCATCGAGAGCCGGAAGAGCCGCAGCAGCATGTCGAGCAGCGCGGAAGGCGACAGCGCGATCAGGACCTGGATGGCGTGGAAGGCGAGGAAGACCACGCCGTAGCAGGCGAGCGAGAGGACCCCCAGGCCCAACGCGAGCAACGGCTGGAGGTAGGGATCGATGCCACCCGTGCTCCCCACCGCCGCCAGCCCCGCGCTGGCCAGGGGGTGGGAGTCGACGCCCGCGCCGGCCGCGGCGCCCAGCACGCCGGCGGCGGTCAGCAGGCGCTTGGCCTCGAGCAGGACGACCGGCGAGGCGATGAGCGCCGAGAGCTTGTTCTCGTGCTCCTCGACGAAGTCCATCGGCTTCTTGAGCCCCGGGACCATGGCGCCGATCGTGGTGTTGGCGGCGAACAGGAAGACGAGCGCGAGGCCGCTCGCCCAGAACCAGGGGCGCGCGTACCAGGGCAGCGTCGGGCGCAGCCCCTCCGGGGTCTGGAAGTAGCGCACGGCGCCGAGGCCCGAGACCCCCAGCAGGGGCGAGATGGGCACACCGGTGACCAGCGCCACCGTGCGGGCCAGCTCCTCGCCCGCGTGGAAGTGGGCCTGCTCCGACTCCGGCGTCTGGGCGCTCGCCGCCTGCGCGGCGGTCGCGAGCGGGGGGGCGAGCGCCAGGGCGAGCGCGAGACAGGCGGCGCGGACCAGCAGAGCGGAACCTCGTGGCATCGGCGCTCCCGGAATCTGCGGCCGTCGTCCCGGCCGCGACCACCCGAGTCTACGCGCCGGCAGCGGCGCAGGAGAGACCTCGTTCAGGGGTTCCACCTCCAGCCGGCGTGGCGGGCCGAGGGCGATAGTCTAGGCGCGGCGTGGGCGTCGCCGCGCCGCCGAAAGGAGGCTGGCATCTTGGGACGTTGGGCGAAATGGGCCTGGCTCGGACTGGCGCTCGCGGCGCTCGCCGCCGCTGGCTGGCGCTACTGGCCTCGTCCCGAGGCGCCCGCGAACCGGCTCGCCACCGCCCTGCTCGAACGCCGCGACCTGCGGATCGTGGTCGAGGCCGCCGGTCAGTTCGAGCCGGTGCGGGTCGTCGAGGTGAAGTCTCGCGCTTCGGGGGAGGTCCTGCGTGTCCTGGCCGAGACCGGTGACACCATCCCCGCCGGCGCGCTGCTCGCCGAGGTCGACCCGCGCGACGTCCAGAACGCGCTCGATCAGGCCGAGGCCGACCTGGCCTCGGCGCGCGTGCGCGCCCGCATCGCCGCGGCGCAAGCGGCGCGGATGCGGAGCCTCCTCGCCCAGGGGGTGGTCGCCCAGCAGGATGTCGACACCGCCGAGGACTCGGCGGCTTCGGCGGAGGCGGCGGTGCTGCGCGCCGAGACCAACCTCGAGTTGGCGCGCGAGCGGCGGCGCGACGTCACGCTGCGCGCCCCCATCGCCGGCACCGTGCTCGAACGCCAGGTGGAGCCCGGGCAGATCATCGCCTCGGCGACCGCGAACGTCTCCGGCGGTACGACGCTGTTTCGCATGGCGGACCTGTCGGCGATGCGCGTGCGCTCCAACATCGCCGAAACCGACGTCGGCCGGATCCGTCCCGGCATGCCCGCCCGCCTGGCGGTCGAGGCCTACCCCGGCCGGAGCTTCGTCGGCGTGGTCGAGAAGGTCGAGCCGCAAGCGGTGGTCGAACAGAACGTCACCCTGTTCCCCGTGCTGGTCACGCTCGACAATCCCGAGCGGCTGCTCCTGCCCGGGATGTCGGCCGAAGTGACGCTCGAGGTCTCGCGCCGGGACGGCGTGCTCGCGGTGCCGAACGGCGCGGTGGTCGGAGCGCGCGACGTCGCCTCGGCCGCCGCCGCGGTCGGCGTCGACGTCGAGCGGGCGCGCGCGGCGCTGCGCGGCGGCGAGGCGGCGCAAGCTCCGCCCAGCTCCGCGGCGTCGGGCGGAGCGGCGCCCGACTGCCTGGCGCTGCGCGAGAAAGCGCGCGCGGGCGGGGGGCCCTCGACGCTCTCCGAAGCGGAACGGACGCGGCTGCGCGAGTGCCGGGAGATCTTCGGCAACGGCGCCGCGCGGGCCCGCCCTGGCGGCGGAGCGGCCGCCGGGGGCGCCGACGGTCGGCGGCCGGGGCTGCTCTTCCTGCCGTCGGACGCGGGGCCAGAGCCCCGGCGGGTGACCTTCGGTCTCTCCGATTGGGAGTACACCGAGGTGGTCGAAGGCGCCGACGAAGGCGAGAGTGTGCTCCTGATCACGGTGGCGCAGATTCAACGGCAACAGCGCGCGATGCAGGACCGCGTGCGCGAGCGGGCGGGCGGGATGACCGGCGCGCCCGCGCCGCCGGCGCGAGGACGCTAGTGCCGCTGCTCGATCTGCTCCGGGTCGCTTTCGCGGCGATCGCCGCCAACAAGCTCCGTTCGCTGCTGACGACGCTCGGCATCATCATCGGCATCGGCGCCGTGATCGCCATGGTGGCGCTGGGCCAGGGCGCCCAGCGCTCGATCGAGGAGCGGCTCGGCCGGCTGGGCGCCAACGTCCTCACGGTGCGGGCCGGCCAGGCGTTCTTCGGCGGACTGTCGCGCGGTCAGGCGCGCCTCACCATCGACGACGTCGAGGCTCTCGCCGCCGCCGAGGCGCTCGCCGGTGTGCCGATCGCGCCGGAGATGGAGAGCCGGCTCCAGGTCGAGCGCTCGGCCGCCAACGCCAACCTGTCGGTCGTGGGCACCTGGGATGACTACTTCTCGATCCAAGCCTTCCAGCTCACCTCGGGAAGGCTGTTCTCGCGCCGGGAGGAACAGGCCCGCCGGCGCGTCGTCGTGCTCGGCGGCCGCGTCGGCGCGGCCCTGGGAGCGCCTTCCAGCGAGAGCCTGGTGGGCGAGACGCTGAAGATCGGCGGCGTTCCCTTCGAAGTCGTCGGCGCGCTCGCCGAGAAGGGCTCGGGCGGCTTCGCGGATCCGGACGAGAGCCTCTACGTGCCGCTCGCCACGGCGCGCTTCCGCCTCTTCGGCTCGGATCGCCTGCGCGCCATCTCGGTCCAGGCGCCGACCCGCGACGAGATGCTCGAGGTCACGGTGGCGATCGACCGCATCCTCCGGCGCGAGCATCGGATTCGCCCGGGGCAGGAGGCGGACTTCAACATCCGCGACCAGGCCACGCTGCTCGAGACGATCCAGGAGACGTCGCGCACCATGGCGTTCCTGCTCGCCGGCATCGCCGCCATCTCGCTGCTGGTCGGCGGCATCGGCATCATGAACATCATGCTCGTTTCGGTCACGGAGCGGACGCGCGAGATCGGACTGCGCATGGCGCTCGGAGCGCGGCGCGGTGACATCCTCCGCCAGTTCCTGATCGAGGCGATGGCGCTCTGTCTGCTGGGCGGCGCGCTCGGCCTCGCGCTCGGCTGGGGGGCTTCGCTCGCGCTGAGGCGCCTGGCCGGCTGGAACGTCGCCGTCACCGCCGACGCGGCGCTGCTGGCGATCCTCTTCTCCGCCGCCGTGGGGCTCTTCTTCGGCCTCTGGCCGGCCCGCCGCGCCGCCCGTCTCGAACCGATCGAGGCCTTGCGCTACGAGTGAGGTGGCCGCGCGAGGGCCGCCTCCGGCCGGCTCGATCGACGGGTCTGGTAGAATCAAGAAACATTCTAGGAGGAACGCGATGAAGAGAGTTGCGAGCGCAATTGGCTCTTCCGCCGCTATCCTGCTCCTGGCCGGAGTCGCCGTAGCTGGACCCGGCGCGGTCTCCAGCAGCGGACAAGCACCCACGGCTCCGTTCGACGCCCTGGTGGTGGGCGATCCCACTGAAGGCCCGCCGATCGATCACAGCGTCTACAACGGCACGGTGATCTTCAGTTGCATCAACGCCAATGCCGCCGGCACCGGCTCCCACGTGCTCGACCGCGACAATACCGGTCTCGGACAAGAGCGGCTCCTGGTCGACATCACCGACGGCTTCGGTACGACCATCTTCACGCTCACTTACGAGAACGTGCTGGGGACCTTCGCCGGCGGTATCGGCAACTTCTTCTACACCCAGGCGCCGCAGGCCAACCCACTCACCTTCCGGTTGACCAGTCTGGCCGGAAACGGTTTGCCCGAGCAGCTCGATTACCAGATTCAGGGCTGGTGCCAGGGGCTCAATCCGCTACTCGCGGTGCCGACGCTCGACCGCTGGGGCCTGATCGCGCTGGTCGGGCTGCTCGGCCTGGTGGCCCTCGTCGCGATGCGCCGCCGTCGGCTCGCCTGAGTCGGCGGTCGAGCGCCTCCCGCGCGCGGAGTCCGGTCCGCCTTCGGCTCGAAGGGGACGCCGCTCCCGACGGCGGGCGCGGCGCCGCGACCAGGAGCCGGCTCGACGTCAGCGGGCGGCGAGCGGGAAGTGGGTGTCGAGGTCGACCGGCAGGTCCTTCAAGCGGTCGATCGCGGCGAGCATCGGGGGCGAGGGCCGGCCATACCGGTCCAGGAAGGCCTGGGTTCCGGCGTAGTCGCCGCGGGCCTGGAGCATCAGCATCTCGCGCAGGAGGTCCCGGAGCGCCCCGGGGAACGCCGCGGGCACCGTGGCGAAGCGGCCCTCGGCGTCGAGCGCGAGGGCGCCTCTCTCCATCAGATAGTTGAACTGCGCGATGACGCCCTGGCCGTGCGCTTCGTGGACACCGAAGCGGGCGGAGCGGAAGAGGCCGGCGACGTAGGTCGGGTCGAGCGCGGCGCGGAGCTCGGCGGGCATCTCGCCGGCTTCGATCAGCGCCAGGATGTTGTAGACACCCATGACGTCCGACTTCGCCTCTTCGAGCGTCGAGTAGAGCTCCTTGAGCTCCGTCCGCACGTCGGTCGACCGCCCGTCCACGGTCAAGGTGCCCGGGCCGAGACCGTGCGACAGCTCGTGGTGGAGGACCTCGTCGAAGAAGGCCTCGAAGGACACCCTGGCGGCGTCCTCGGCGGTGAGCACGCGCTGGGCGATCGGCAGCAGCATGGCGTCGTACTTGGCGCGAAGGATGTTGCGCATCAGGACCTTCTTCGACCCCTTGAGCTCGCGCACCACCTCCAGGTTCGGCAGGTTGTAGGCGACCGCCTTGACCCCGGCGTTGGCGTCGCCCGAGGCGTAGACGACGTCGACCACCCGGATCGGGCTCTCCGTGCCGCGCTTGAAGTTCTTGTGTTCGTCGGGGATCGGGAGATTGCGCTCGAGCCAGGGCAGCCGCTGCTTGTAGCGACCCAGCTGCGCGGACTCCGCCGGCAGGTTGACGGCGACGTAGGCCTCGAACGAAGCCTTGAAGCCCATCAACTTGTCCTCGTAGGTCTCGTACGGTCCGATGGTCGGATCGATCACCGCATCGAGGTCCATCCACGCCACGTCGCTCTCGACGTAGTCGTTCGAGGCGAAAGCGTCCGCGCGCGTCAGGAGAAAACGGCGCAGCGTCTCGTCCTCGGTGAGCTCCGCCGCCGCGCGCAAGTGGGCGGCAGCCCGCGCGAGCGCCCCGCCATGGACCAGCGAGTACGGAATCGCGGCCAGCCCCTCCCCTGCGCGGCGAATCACCGTGAAGTCGGAGCGCAACGCCGCCTCGTCCGCCGGGTGAGCCGCGATCCAGAGCTCGAGCTCCTCCCGGGTCAGGTCCTCCGGATAGAAGCCGGCGCCGGCGGGCTTCTCGACCGTGCCGACGAAAGGCCGATCGCCGTCCAGGCGGTCCCAAGGGCCCTGCATGATCCGGAAGTACTCGCGCGCCGGCGCGACCAGCGGACCCGCCGCCGCGGCCAGCGCCGCCGCCGAGCTGGCGACGTGCGAACCCTGCTGGAGCCGGAAGATCTCGTCGATCACCCGCGCGGCGGCGATGATCTCCGCCAGCGCGGCGCGTTCGGCGGCCGAGAGCGCCGCGAGATCCGCCGTGATCTCGACCCGCGCGAACTGCGCGAGGCGCGCCTCGACGTCGGGCGCGATCACCAGGGCGGGAGCCGAGGTCGCGGTCGTTTCCCGCTCGGCGGTGCACGCCCAGGTCGCGAAGCCCGCCAACGCGAGCAGGCCGCACACTCCTCCACGAAACATCGTCATGGGATGCCCCCCCCGGCGCCACGCGCCGCGTCCGCTTCCACGCGCACGATGCGCCCTTCGATCCTGGTCGTGATCCGCCGCTGCGGCAGCGCGGCGATCGCCTCCTCGGTGATGCCGCGCCACGACAGCCTCGGCCGGTCGAGTCGGCGCGGGCTCGAGCCGCCAGCGCCGGCGGAAAACAGAGGATAGCCGTCTCGGGAACCGTGCTCCCACAAATAGTCCAGGCTGGCCGCGCTGTAGGTTCGACCGAGCTCGAGGGGGACGAACCGTCCGCTGGCGGCTTCCAAGACCTCGACCTCCCCGGGTTCGACACGCGTCTGCTCGCCCTCCGGGGTCGCGCGCACGCGGTAGCGGAAGCGCAGCCCCGAGACCTGCAGGAAGCGCCCGTGGCCGAGGGTCGCCTCCGAAACCGAGCGCTCGAGCAGCGCGAGCAGCTCGCCACCGGTGAGCTCGAACGCCACCGGCAGGTTGTCGTAGTAGAAGATGCCCTCGAGCTCGTAGACGCGCACCGTGCCACCCGCCGGCACGTCGTCGTTGACCCGCACGGCGCCGCCGTTGACGAAGGCGATCTCGGTACCGAGCCGCTCGCGCAACACGTCCGCCAGGAAGTTGCCGAGCGCCGTTTCGCGCCCGCGGATCGCCGGCTCGACACCCTCGAGCGCGTGCGCCGTGGTGGCGACCGCGTCGAGCAGGCCGCGCCCGGTGCGCTCGCGGACCGTGCTCTCGAGGCGCACCAGCCAGCGCGCCACCAGCCCGGCCAGCTCCGGGTCGGGCGGCACTTCGTCGCCGACCAGGTCGAGCTTCTGGAACTCGGCCTCGATCCGGCCCGCGCGCCGGGAGACGTCGATCCGGATCGCGCTCTTGGCGTCGGCGTCCGCCTTGGTGATGCCGGTCGCACCGACGCGCCGGGAGAGGTAGACGTGCTCGTGGCCGCCGACGATCCAGTCGATCGCGGGGAATTCCCGCGCCAGCCACTCGTCCTCGCCCAGCTCCTGGTGCGTCAGCGCCACGATCATCTCGGCGCCCTCGGCGCGCAGGCGTTCGATCGTCGCGGCCACCAGGCGGCGGCGACTCTCCCGGTCACGGTAGTCGATCTCGAGCCACGGCCGCGGCAGGTCGTCGTTGGTCAGGCCGAGGAGGCCGACCCGGATGCCCCCGAGATCGAGCACCAGGGTCTCGACCACCTGCTCGACGCGGGTCGAAAAAGGCTCGGCCGGGGCCCCGGGCTCCGGCCGGAAACGGACGTTCGAGGAGAGCCAGACGAAACGCGACTCGGCCAGCCGTTCGAGCAGGAGGCCGGGATCGGGATCGTCGAATTCGTGATTGCCGAAAGTCGCCACCAGCAGCCGATCGTGGGCTGCCGACCCATCCAGGTGGTTGAGCGCGTCGATCATCGCGGTGCCGCCGAGGAACTTGCTGGCCACCGACGGGAAGAGCAGGTCGCCGGCGTGCAGGACCAGGACCGGCCGACCCTCGGCCTCGAGCCGCCGGCGCAGCGTCCGCACGCGCGCCAGGCCGCCGATCTCGCCCGCGACCAGCCCCTCGATCTTGTAGGTGTCGTTGATCTGGAGAATGGTGAAACCGCCGGGCGCGGCCACCGGCGGCACCTTCGCGACGCTGGTCCGTTCGCCGCCCGACGTGCAGCCGGAGGCGAGCAGGAGGAGCGCGGAAGCGAGGATCGAGGCGCGTCGTCGTGTCACGGCGAAGAGCTCTCCGAGGGGGATCAAGAGGCGTCGAGCCGCGCCAGCAGCGCGGCCTCGTCCAGGATTTCGACGCCGAGCTCGCGCGCCCGCTCGAGCTTGCTGCCCGCCTTCTCGCCGGCGACCACGAAATCGGTCTTCTTCGACACCGACGACGCGACGCGCGCGCCAGCCGCCTCGAGCCGCGCCGTCGCCTCCTCGCGCGAAAGCGTCGGCAGCGTCCCGGTCAGCACCACGCTCTTGCCGCGGAAGGGGCCGTCGGCGGCGCGGGCGGCGCGGGCCGTCGCGGGCGGCGCCACCCCCGCGGCGGCGAGCGCCGCCAGCCGCCGCCGCTGGCGCGGGTCGGCGAAAAAGGCGCGCACGCTCGCCGCGACTTTGGGCCCGACCTCGGGTACCGCGACGAGCTCCTCCTCGGTGGCCGCCGCGAGCGCGGCGAGCGAGCCGAAGTGGCGGGCCAGGAGCTTGGCCACCCGTTCGCCGACGAAGCGGATGCCGAGCGCGAAGAGCAAGCGGTGGAGCTCGCGCCCCTTGCTCGCCTCGAGGCTCGCGAGAAGCTTCTCGGCGCTCTTCTCCCCCCAGCCGGCGAGCGCGGCGAGCTCCTCACCGCGCAGGGCGTAGAGATCGGGCAGGTCGGCGATCTTCCCTTCGGCCAGCAGCTGCGCGACCCGCTCGTCACCCAGCCCCTCGATGTCCATGGCGTTGCGTCCGACGAAGTGGCGGATCGACTCGGCGACCATCGCCGGGCAGGCCGGGTTGACGCAGCGCCACGCCACCTCACCCTCGAACCGCGTCACCGGCTCGTGGCAGCGCGGGCAGCGCTCCGGCAGCTCGAACGGTCGTGCGTCGGCCGGCCGCCGCGCGAGCAGCACCTCGACCACCTTGGGGATGACGTCGCCCCCCTTCTCGACGAAGACCGTGTCGCCGACGCGCACGTCTTTCCGCGCCAGATCTTCGTAGTTGTGGAGCGTCGCGCGCTGGACCGTGGTGCCGCCGACGAACACCGGCTCGAGCTCGGCGACCGGCGTCAGGACTCCCGTGCGCCCGACCTGCACCCGGATGCCCCGTACGACCGTCTCGACCCGTTCCGGCTCGTACTTGAAGGCGACCGCCCAGCGCGGCGCCTTGGCGGTCGACCCGAGCCGCGCCCGCAGCTCGAGGTCGTCGACCTTGACCACCACGCCGTCGGTCTCGAAGTCGAGCTCGCGCCGCCGCGCGCGCCACTCCTCGATGAAGGCCGCGACCTCGTCCAGGTCGGCGCAGCGGCGCCAACCCTCCTGGACCGGAAGGCCCCACCCGGCGAGCGCGCCGAGGGTCTCGGCGTGAGTCGCGAGACCGGCGGCGCCCTCGGCCACCTGGTAGAAAGTGGCGGCGAGCCGGCGCGACGCCACCACCCGGCTGTCGAGCATGCGGATCGTCCCGGCGGTGGCGTTGCGCGGATTGACGAACAGGGGCTCGCCCGCCGCCTCCCGCTCCTCGTTGATCCGGCGAAAGGCCGAACGGGGCAGGTAGACCTCGCCGCGCACCAGCAAGCGCCGCGGCGCGCCGGGCGACAGGCGCAGCGGCAGCGAACGCACGGTGCGCAGGTTGGCGGTGACGTCGTCGCCCACCAGCCCGTTGCCCCGTGTCCCGCCCCGCGCCAGCACGCCGTTCTCGTAGAGCAGCGAGATCGAGACACCGTCGACTTTGAGCTCGGCCACGAAGGCGACCTCGGCGTCCGGTTCCAGGCGGCGCAGCCGCTCGACCCACTCGCGGACTTCGGCCAGCGAGTAGGTGTTGTCGAGCGACTGCATCGGCGGCTCGTGGGCGAACGGCGCGAAACCCTCGACCGGCTCGCCGCCGACACGCTGCGTGGGGCTGTCGAGCGCGCGCAGCTCGGGGTGGGCCGCTTCCAGCTCGGCGAGCTCCCGCATCAGAGCGTCGAACTCGCGGTCCGAGATCTCGGGTCGTCCCGAGCGGTAGTAGAGGTCCTCGTGGCGCCGGATCTCGGCGCGCAGGGACTCGGCGCGCCGGGCGAGCGCCGCGCGCGCGGTCTCGGGCATGCCCCGATGCTAGCAGCGCGGCGGCGGCGCGCGCCGGATCACCCGGCAGGTGCCGATCCAGGCGTGGCGCGAAGATCCGCGCCGGGGCCCTGGCTCGGGGGCCCGCCGTCACTTCCGCGCCGGCGGGCCCGCGGCCGGGCGCCCTCGGTCCGGACCAAGTGGACGAGCACGTTGACCACCCTCGGGTCGAACTGCCGGCCCGCCTCGGCCTCGAGCTCGCTCAGAGCCTCCTCGATCGGTCGCGCCCGGCGGTAGGGTCGATCGTTGGTCATCGCGTCGAAGGCGTCGACCACCGCCAGAATCCGCGCCCCGAGCGGGATCGCCTCGGCGCGCAGGCCGTAGTAGGCGGGGTACTGGACGCCATCTCGGCGGCCATCCCAGCGTTCCTGATGAAACTGCACCATCGGCAGAGCGTCCGCGAGCACCTCGATCGAGCCGAGGATCCGCATGCCGATCTCGACGTGCTGCTGCATCAGGTGGCGCTCTCCCGGATCGAGCGGCCCAGCCTTGTTGAGCACCGCCTCCGGCACGCCGATCTTGCCCACGTCGTGGAGGAGCGCGGCGTAGCGCAGGTGCCCGAGCTGACCCTCGTCGAGGCCCAGCTCCTCGCCGAGCCGAAGCGCCAGGTCGCCGACTCGCTGGACGTGACCGACCGTCCTCTCGTCCTTGGCCTCGATCGCCGCGGCGAGCGACCGGACCGTGCGATCGAAGTCCCGCTCGAGCTGGGTCTGTTGCCGGCGCACGTGGGCGAGCAGCTGCCGATTGCGCCCGGCGAGATAGCCCGCGACGACGCTGAAGAGGCTGAAGAACGCCAGCACCGAGTAAGCGGGAACCAGCACCTCGGCCGGCGCCCGCTCGTAAGCGACCATGGCGGGCAGCACCGTGAGCGAGAAGTAGACCAGGCTGACCGGCAGATTGACCCAGATGGCCGCGCCGAGGCCACCCTGAAACGCCGCCCAGGCGATCGGTGCGACCAGGGTGACGGTGGCCCACTCGGGGTAGCTCCAGCCGAGCTGGTCGAGGCCGGCGAGCGCGAGCACGGAGGCGACCAGCAGCGCGGCGCAGGTGAGCGGCTTCCTGCGGTCCCGCCACCAGGCGTCGAGGACGCGGCGGAAGTCATCGTCGAGCAGCACGGCCGGCGCCACCAGGAGCAGCAGCGGCAGCCCGAGCACCAGCACCGCGACGACGTCGGCGACCCACCAGCTCAACAGGTTGTCGGCGATCCGGTACGGCTCGGCGGGCAGACGGCCGAGCAGCACCAGGAAGAGGCTGCCCAGCAGAGCCGAGCCGGCATTGTTGATCCCCACGCCGAACAGCGCCAGTCGCCGCAACCGCTCACTGGTGGCCCCCCGGGGGGGCCGCAGGAACCACGCGGGGACGGCCGCCGTGAAGCCGTTGACCAGGGCGAAGAGGACCAGTGTACCCGGGGTCGTCGCGGCTCCCCAGGGCGAGAGAAAGACGCCGGCCAGGATGCCCAGTACACCCCAGATGCCCCAGGCGGCGCCGGCCGCGACCGACAGCGCCGCCGGTGGAAACAGGTAGCTGGCGCCCCAGGATTCCGCGTAGGTCGAGGAGAAGTCCGACAGCAGCTTGAACGCCAGCGCGGTCCCGAGCACGATCGCCGCGCTCCGGCCCGCTCTCCACATCCCGGCGCGCGAGGCGGAATGGTCGGGGCGCTCGGGTACCCGAGCCTCGGACGGGTCAGTGGACATCGGAGAATCCGCTTCTTACCCCGCCGGTGTCGGACGGGTCAAGTGCGAATTCGGGCGGTCGGGGGGTTCGGGAGTCCGGGCGAGCGGGCCACCCGCAGGGGCCCGCTCGCCGCGGCGATCACGGGATCGATTCGTCTTCGGTCTCGGCCCCGCGACCCGGTGGCTCGGGGCGGGCCGGAGCTTCGCTCACCGGCGCCGGCCGCCGCCAGTCGCGTCCGAACGCCACCAGGGTCATGGCGCCCAGGCCGAGAGTCCAGGCCACGTACTTGACGCAGAAGCCGAGGGCGATCAGCGCGAAGCCGACGATGCCGAGCACGCCACCCGGAATGCCCACCAGGCGCCCCAGGATGCCGAGACCCTGGATCGCCGCGACGCCCAGCACGGCCACCAGGAAGATGCCGGAGAGGCTGGCGCCGAAACGGGATTCGATCGCCCGTCCGACCGAAACCGCCACGGCCGCGAATCCCGCCAAGGCACCCACGACCAGCGCCACCAGCGCCACCGGCACCAGCACCAGCAACGGAATGCCGATGATCGAAACCGCCAGGATGACGGTCACCAGGACCAGCACCGGCAGGAACAGGAGTTGGGTGAGCAGACCCGCGAAGACCGCCTTCCAGGGCTCGGCGGTGATTCGCCGGCCGGCCGCCGCGACCGCCGGCCGCGCCACCAGCAGACAGAGGCCGACCAGCAACGCCAGGAAGCCGGCGCGGAAGAGTGACCAGAAGAACCCGCCCAGGCTGGTGGCGAGGCCGAACGGCAACCAACCGCCGCCCCAATCGCCGAACAGCCTGCCACCGATGCCGACCGAGGAGCGCTGGCCGAGCACTTCGCCGCCCGGCTCCACGTGGATCGTCCCACCGACGGCCACGGCGTCCCCCTCGACCACGCCGCCGCTCTGGACGTCCACGCTGCCGCCGACCGCGACCGCTTCACCGCCCACGCGGCCGGTCGAGGCGACCCGCACGCTACCGCCCACGGCCACGGCCTCGCCGTGGGTCTCGCCGGCGACATCGATCGAGCAGCCGATGCAAACGACGTCGCGGGCGGTTTCGCCGACTGCGATCTCGATCGAGCGTCCCACCGAGACCCGGTCCTCGCGTGCTGCCCGGACCCGCACCCTCGGAACTCCGGGGGTGCCGAAGTCGACCGAGACCGAGGAGTCCTCGCCGTCGTCCCCGCTCGGCTCGCGGCGGTCGAAGCCGAGGCGGCTCCGCCGCGCGGCCGGGCCGAGCTCCACCAGCTCGACCAGCAGCCGGCCGTCGGCGCCCAGGAAGGCCTCGAGCTCGGCGTGATCGAACTCCTTGCCGTTGACCAGCACCCGGCCGTCGTCGGCGAGCTCGATCGAGCGGATCGCCGAGCCGGCGGCGAGCGGCCGCAACAGCAGGCCGTCGCTCAGATCGTCGATCTCGAAGCGGGCGCGCAGGCGCTCACCCAGGTCGGATTCCACCTCCTCGGCAGCCTGGCGGGCCAGCGCGGCGGGCTGTACGGCGCCGAGCAGCGCGAGAGCGAAGAGCGCGGCGGCCCACCGGAGGGGGCGCGCCGGAGACGTCAGACGGTACGGTTCACGAGGCGACATGGAGGTCGCTCCTCTTGGGAAGCGCGAGGCCGGCGAGGGCATGGAGCGCCGCCGCGGCGATCGCGAGCTGCAGGACCAGCAACATCAGGATGGGGGGATGCAGGGCCACCTCGGACAGGGTCCGGGAGACCGCGGCCACGGTCTCCCACACCTCCAGGCCCCGCACCACCCGGGCCAGCAGGGAGGTGAACGCAGCGACCAGCAGGTGGAGCAGGCGTGCCGGGCCGATCCAACCGAAGACCGGACCGACGAGCGGCAGCAGCAGGCCGGCGGCGAGAGCCGTCGCGAGCGTCGACGCCGCCAGAGACCAGCGGACCCAGGGCCGCGCAAAGAGCGGCCGCATGGCCACCCGGGCCAGCACGCGGGCCGCGAAGCCGGGCCGCGGCCCGAGGGCCGGCAGCTGCCCGAACAGCGCCGTGAGCGCCCCTTCGGCGTCCTCCTCCCGGCCGGCCTGTTCGGCGGCGAGGAAGCGTTCGAGAGCGGGGTCGAGGCGGCGGTTCATGGTCGGTCCTCTCGTTGGGCCCTACGCAGGTCCAGCGCCCTTGTTTCGGCGCTCCCGGCCGCCGCCGCCGTGCTCGGCGGGGTCCCAGCCGCGGCCCGCCAGCGCGCGCGCCAGGTCCCGGCGGGCGCGGAAGAGATGGATCTTGACCGTGCCGAGGGGCAGGTCGAGGACCTCGGAGAGCTCGTCGTAGGAGAGCTCCTCGCCGAAGCGGAGGAGCAGGATCTCTCGATACTGCGGCTTGAGCGAGCGCAGCGCGTCGTCCAGCGCGCGGCCGAGATCCCGGCCGGCCAGGCGGTCGAAGGGATTTTCCGCGGCCGGATCGGCCGCCGCCGGCGGCGACTCGCCCTCCTCGCCCGTCGTGTCCAACGACAAGAGCGGCTCTTGGCGGCTCCTGCGTAGGGCGTCGAGCGCCGCGTTGTGCGCGATCTTGAACAGCCAGCTCGAGAACTTGCGGTTGGCATCGAACCGGGCCAGCGCGCGATGGGCCTTGAGGAAGGTCTCCTGCGCCAGGTCCTCCGCCAACTCGGGTCGCCGGACGATCCGCAGCAGCAGCCCGAAGATGGGCCTCTCGAAGCGCTCCACCAGGACTCGGAACGCCTCCTCGGAGCCCTCGCGCGCCGCGACCGCGAGCGCCTCGTCGCTGCGCCCCTCGAGCCTCTCCACCACCTCTTCTGCCGGGACCTCCGCCCCGCTACACTACCGCAGCGGACCGGCACACTTCGTCGCCGCCGTGATCCTGGGGCCGGCTGCCGCCCGCTTCGAGCGCCTCCGGGCACGCTGCGTCGAAGCGCCAGGCCAGATCGCCGCGCGCGCCGAGGAGGGCGGTCGGAGATAGGGGGCGTGAGCCGCCCGGACCGGCGCTTCGCACCGGGTCGAGGGTCGAGTCGGAGGTCGAGAATGCGGGAACCCGTGATGGTCACGCCGTTCGACGAGTTCAACCAGACCCTGGTCGACAACGTCGCCCCGGCGGACTGGCCGTCGCCAGAGCCGGCGCCCGTCTACCACCTGGTCGTCCTCGGGGCCGGCACCGCGGGGCTGGTCGCGGCCGCGGCCGCGGCTGGTCTGGGGGCCCGCGTCGCCCTGGTGGAGCGCCACCTGATGGGCGGTGACTGCCTGGTGACCGGCTGCGTCCCCTCCAAGGCCCTGCTGAGGACCGCCCGCGCCTGGAAAGAGGCCGCCGGAGCTGGCGCCTTCGGGGTCCGCGGCGAGGCGCTGCCGGGAGATTTCGGCGCGGCGATGAAACGGGTTCGCGAGCGCCGGGCGGCGCTCAGCCCGCACGACTCGGCCGCCCGCTTCCGCGACCTGGGCGTCGACGTGTTCTTCGGCCACGGCCGCTTCGTGGGGCCGCGGGAGATCGCGGTCGACGGGCGCAAGCTGCGCTTCCATCGTGCCCTGATCGCCACCGGCGGCCGGCCCGCGCTGCCCGAGCTTGCTGGCTTGGAAGAGGCGGGCTACCTCACCAGCGAGACGGCCTTCACCCTGATGAGGCTGCCGGCCCGGCTGGCGGTGATCGGCGGCGGCCCGCTCGGCTGTGAGCTCGCGCAGGCGTTCGCCCGCTTCGGCGCCCAAGTGTCGATGTTCCTGCGCGAGCGCCACCTGCTGCCGCGCGAGGAGCCCGAGGCGGCCGCGGTCGTGCGCCGCGCCCTCGAGGCGGACGGCATCCGCATCGTCGATCGCGCCGCCTGCGGTGCCGTCGAGCGCGGTCCGCGCGCCAAGAGCCTGCGCTACCAGGTCGATGGCGTGGAGCACCGCCTGGCGGTCGACGAGATCCTGATCGCCGTCGGGCGGCGTCCCAACGTCGAAGACCTCGGCCTCGAATCCTGTGGCGTCGTGGCGACGGACGACGGCGTGGCCGTCGACGACCACCTGCGGACCGCGAACCCCGCCGTCTACGCCGCCGGCGACGTCTGCTCCGCGTTCCGATTCACCCACGCGGCGGAAGCGATGGCGCGCCTGGTCGTCCGCAACGCGCTCTTCAACGGCGGTCGGCGCGCCAGCCGGCTGATCATCCCCTGGTGCACCTACACCAGCCCGGAGGTGGCGAGGGTGGGACGCTCCAGGATCGAGCTCGAGCGGGAGGGCATCCGCTTCGAGACCCTGACGGTGCCGCTCGCCGAGAACGACCGCGCTCGGCTCGACGGCGCCGAGGAGGGCTTCCTGCTCGTCCACCACCGCCGCGGCGGCGACCGGATTCTCGGCGCCACGCTGGTGTCGGAGCACGCCGGCGAGTCGATCGGCGAGCTGGTGCTCGCGCTCCAGGAGCGCATCGGTCTCGCCCGCCTGGCCGACACAATTCACCCCTACCCGACTCAGGCCGAGGTGCTGAAGCGGGCGGGAGACGCCTGGAACCGTCGGCGCCTGACGCCCTTCAACCGCCGGCTGCTCCGCTTCTGGTTCCGTCGCCTCGAGCGCAAGGCCCTGCGCCAGCTCGCCGCCGCGGACGAGTGATCAGCCGGAGCCGCCGGCGACGCGGGCTTCCCGCTCGACCCGCACCGCCGCCTTCAGGAAGTCTCGATTCAGCATGGCGATGAAGTCGATCGAAATCCCCTTCGGGCAGACCGCTTCGCACTCACCGTAGTTGGTGCAGCTGCCGAAGGCCTCGGTCTCGATCTGCGCCACCATCGCCTGCGCCCGTTGATATCGCTCCGGCTGCCCCTGCGGCAGCTGCGCCAGGTGGGAGATCTTGGCCGCGGTGAAGAGCTGGGCGGCGCCGTTCGGGCACTGCGCGACGCAGGCGCCGCAGCCGATGCACTGGGCGGCGTCCATCGCCACGTCGGCGTCGACTTTCGGCACCAGCAGCGCGTTGCCGTCGGGCGCCGAGCCGGTGTTGACCGACACGAAGCCGCCGGCCTGGATGATCCGATCGAAGGCCGAACGGTCGACCATCAGATCGCGCACCACCGGAAACGCGCGCGCGCGCCAGGGCTCGAGCGTGAGCTCGTCGCCGTCCCGGAAGTGCCGCATGTGGAGCTGGCAGACGGTCGAGCCCTTCTGCCCGCCGTGCGCGACGCCGTTGATCACGAAGCCACAGGTGCCGCAGATCCCCTCGCGGCAGTCGTGGTCGAAGGCGATCGGCTCCTCCCCCTTGGCCGTCAAGCGCTCGTTGACGACGTCGAGCATTTCGAGGAAGGACATCTCGGGGCTGATGTCGCGCGCCTCGTAGGTGACGAAGCGGCCGCTCGCGCGGGGACCGGACTGCCGCCAGACGTGGAGTTGCAGATGGATCGCGTGATCGCTCACTTGTAGCTCCGCTGCGAGGGGTGGACGTACTCGAAGGTCAACGGCTCCTGGTGGAGGACCTGGGCCCGGTTCTCGCCGGCCCACTCCCAGGCGGCGACGTAGGAGAACCGCTCGTCGTCGCGCTTGGCCTCGCCCTCCTCGGTCTGGCTCTCCTCGCGGAAGTGCCCGCCGCAAGACTCGCTGCGGTGGAGGGCGTCGCGGCACATCAGCTCGCCGAGCTCGAAGAAGTCGGCGACCCGGCCCGCCTTCTCGAGCGCCTGATTCAGCTCGTCGCCGCCGCCGAGCACGTTGACGTCCTCCCAGAACTCCTGCCGCAGCGCCGGAATGCGCTCGAGCGCCCGGCGCAGCCCGGCGTCGTTGCGCGCCATGCCGCAGTCCTCCCAGAGCAGGTGGCCGAGCTCGCGGTGGAAAGCGTCGACGGTGCGCTTGCCGCGCACGCCGAGCAAGCGCTCGATCCGCTGGCGGACTTCGCTCTCCGCCGCTGCGAAGGCCGCCGTGTCGGTCGAGAGCTTCTCCCCCATGTGGTCCACCAGGTAGTCACCGATGGTGTAGGGGATCACGAAGTAGCCGTCGGCCAGCCCCTGCATCAGCGCCGAGGCGCCGAGGCGGTTGGCGCCGTGATCCGAGAAGTTCGCCTCCCCCAGCACGAACAGCCCGGGCACGGTCGACATCAGGTGATAGTCGACCCAGAGGCCGCCCATCGTGTAGTGCACCGCCGGATAGATGCGCATCGGCGCGCTGTACGGATCCTCTCCGGTGATCCGTTCGTACATCTCGAACAGGTTGCCGTAGCGCTCCTCGATCGCTCGGCGCCCCAGCCGCGCGATCGCGTCGGCGAAATCGAGATAGACCCCGCGCCCGCCCGGGCCGACGCCACGCCCGTCGTCGCACACCTGCTTGGCGTTGCGCGAGGCGACGTCGCGCGGCACCAGGTTGCCGAAGCTCGGATACCGGGCCTCCAGGTAGTAGTCGCGCTCCGCTTCCGGGATCTCGCCCGGCCGCCGCGTGTCACCCTTTCGCCTCGGCACCCAGATGCGCCCGTCGTTGCGCAGCGATTCCGACATCAGCGTCAGCTTGGACTGGTAGTCGCCGGAGACCGGAATGCAAGTCGGGTGGATCTGCGTGTAGCAGGGATTGGCGAACATCGCGCCGCGCCGGTGCGCGCGCCAGATCGCCGTCGCGTTGCAGCCTTTGGCGTTGGTCGACAGGAAGAAGGCGTTGCCGTAGCCGCCGGTGGCGAGCACCACGGCGTGCCCGGCGTGGCGGCGCACCCGCCCGGTCACCAGATCTCGCACCACGATGCCGCGCGCTCGCCCGTCCTCGACCACCACGTCGAGCATTTCGGTGCGCGGGAACATCTTCACCTTGCCGGCCGCGACCTGCCGTTCGAGCGCCTGGTAGGCGCCGAGCAGCAGCTGCTGGCCGGTCTGCCCGCGGGCGTAGAACGTGCGCGACACCTGAGCGCCGCCGAACGACCGATTGGCCAGCGTGCCGCCGTACTCGCGCGCGAACGGCACGCCCTGGGCGACGCACTGGTCGATGATCGCGGTGCTGATCTCGGCCAGGCGGTAGACGTTGGCCTCGCGGGCGCGGAAGTCCCCCCCTTTGACAGTGTCGTAGAAGAGGCGATAGACCGAGTCGCCGTCGTTCTGGTAGTTCTTCGCCGCGTTGATGCCGCCCTGGGCGGCGATCGAGTGCGCGCGGCGGGGCGAGTCCTGGTAGCAGAACGCTTCGACCTCGTAGCCCAGCTCCGCCATCGACGCGGCCGCCGAGGCGCCGGCGAGCCCGGTGCCCACGACGATCACGGTGAACTTGCGCTTGTTGGCCGGGTTCACCAGCTTGAGATCGAACTTGCAGCGCTCCCAGCGGGTTTCGATCGGCCCGCCGGGGCTGCGGGCGTCGAGCAGGCCTGTCGAGGTCGTCGTGGTCGTCGCGGTCATCACTGCACCCATCCCATCAGCACCGACACCGGGAACGAGACGTTGCCGAGCGTCACGATCCAGGCGAAGGCGGTCGCGAAGCGGCGCCGCCAGGGGTTGAACTTCGGGTTGTTCCAACCCAGCGACTGGAAGAGGCTCCAGAGCCCGTGGAAGAGGTGGAAGCCGAGGGTGACGTTGGCCACCAGGTAGAGGCCGGCGACCCACGGGTTGGTGAAGCTGGCGACCAGGTTCTCGTAGGGCTTGCCGGCCTGGAAGGCCGGATTGGCCCAACCCAGGGTCAGGTCCGCCAGGTGAAAGAGCACGTAGAGCAACACGATGACGCCGCCCCAGCGCATGGTCCGGGAGGCGTAACTGGCCTGAACCGTGGTGGCCACGCGGTAGCCGACCGGCCTCGCGGCCCGGCTCTGCAAGGTCAGAGTCGCGGCCGCCCAGAGGTGGACACCGACCGCCAAGAGCAGCACGGCGCGGAAGATCCAGAGCGCTTGGCCGTGGGCGAGCACCGGCGCGCCGACTTCGCGCAGGAACTCGCCGTACGCGTTCAGTTTCTCGGCCCCCTGATAGAGCTTCAGGTTGCCCGCCATGTGGACGAGGACGAAGCCGAACAGAACCAACCCCGAGACGGCCATCAGGGCTTTCTTGCCGACGGCCGTTCGGACGAGGCTCGAGACACCTTTCATCCGGGGTTCCCTCCGGGCACCATCCTAACCGCTGGAGGATCGCTTGTGAATGGCGTCACAAGGTGGTGGCGACGCCGCGCCGCGACCTGCGCCGAAGCTCAGGGCGTCGTGCGGATCAGCAGTCGCTCGAGCCGGCTGGCGAAAGCCGCCCACTCGGGCTCGGCGCTCGGCGGCGAAACGTAGAAGGCGTCGAGCTCGGCCAGCGCCGCCACCGTCTCGGCGTCCAGGCCGGTCGCCGGTGCCCGCAAGCGCTCGAGCCGGGAACGGCCACGGCGATCGGCGAGAACCTCGCCCGAGCGCGTCGACGCCGCGAGGCGCATCGCTTCGGTCCACCGCCCCAGATCCAGCCAGCCGGTGAGCAGACGCTCCTCGAGCGCCGGCTCGATCGCCGACAACCGCGCCGCGAGCGTCGACGGCGTCTGACCGCTCTCGAGCCGGACCGCGAGCTGCTCGAGCGCTCGCGCTTCGCGCTCGAGCTGACCGACGCCGTCGAGCAGGTCCGCCAAGCGGCGAATCGCCGCCAGCGCGGGGTCCCTGGCCTCCGCCTCGAGCGCGACGCGCGCGTCGATCAGCAGGACGCCGGCCAGACAGGAGCGGCGGTCGAGTCGCCCCGCGCCGCTCGGCCCGCGCATCACGCCGCGCTGCCAGAGCGAGTCGACCAGCCGGTTCGCCGGCGGCAGCTGGCGGACCAGGGCATCCACCCGAGTGCTGGCCGGGCGGCTGCGCGCCAGCAGCAGCGACAATCCGGCCGCCAGCAGCAGGACCGCCGCGGTGGCGATCGCGACCCCGCGCCAAGGCCGCCGGAGGCGGCCACGCCACGGAAGCGGGGCGCGCCCCGCCACGAATCCGCCCGGACCCGCCTCCTCCACCCGCGCCGGCGCGACCGAGTCATCGCTCCCGGTCGCGACGGCCAGCCGGGTGCCGGCGACCCACTCGCGACAGTCGGAGCAGTCGGCCAAGTGGGCTTCGAGCGCGGCGCGCTCGGCCCGGGTCAGCCGGCCGTCGACGTAGGCGGCCACCAAGTCCGGCCCCGGATGGTCGGTCCTGACCGTCATCGCCGTGAGCGCTCCGTGCCCGTCAAGCGGCACCCCCTTCCCAGGGATGAGACGGACGCGGCGGAAGAGCTTCCCGCTGCGGCTGCGCCGGTTCCAGCAGCTCCTGGATCGCCTGCCGGTCGAGGCCCAGCCCCTCGAGCTCGCCGCGCAGCCGGCGGTAGATCTTCTCCAGCCGCCGGTAGAGCGGCCTCGCGTCCGTCCCCAGGATGCGCGCGGCGTCGGCGACGGAGTGCCCGTCCTCCACTCGCAGCCTCACCAGCAGCCGATCGGCAGGGGGCAGCTGGCCCAGAACCACCGCCAAAGCGGCCTCGACTCGCGCTCGCACGCGCTCCAGCTCGGCGGCCTCGAGCTCCTGGTCGGGCCGCGCGCCACTCGCCGGCAAGCTCTCCAACCCCTCCGCACCATCGAAGCGCCGTCGCGTCCGGCCGGGCAGGCGCGCCGCGATCGCCTCCACCTGCGCCGGCGAAAGGCCGTCAATTTCCGCCCCGCCCAGGATCTGGGCGGCTTCCGTCGCCGAGCGGCCCTCGCGCATCATCAACACCTCGATTCGCAGGGCGACCGGACCCATTCGCCGCGCCGCGGCCGAGGGCCGCCACTTGCCCCAGAGGTGATTGCGCCAGTCGAGGAATGCGCGCTCGACCACCGTCGTCAGGTAGGTCGCCAAGCTGCTGCGCCCCTCGAACTTCCGCAGCACGGCGTAACCGTCGTCGACCAGCTTGAGGCGCACCGCCGCCGCGAACTCCTCGGCCTCGTCCGCGCGCAATCGGTGCCGCCGGCAGGCCGCGCGGATCAGCCGCTCGATCCGGGGCAGCTCGGCGAGAAAGAGCTGCTCAGGATTCAGGCTCGCCTCGCCCGGCGGAGTCGTGACGAATCAGGCTCGCGGAACATCGACGGCCGATCTTAGCCGACGGCGAGGCGCGCCGGCACCGCCGGCTCGACTAGCGGCGTCGGCGGCGGCGGCGGCGCGCGCCGGGCGGTGCTTCCGCCGCCGCGGGGGTCGCCGCGAGGACCTTCTCCGCGGCCAGCACGGGGCGCCGCTGGGCGGTGGCCCGCCACTGCGCCAGCTCCTGGAAGCCCTCGCCGGTGGCTTCGACGAGCAGCTCGAACAGCCACAGCGCGTCGGGAAAGTAGGCGCGCTCGGTCACCCGCACCCTCTCGCCGGCGCTGCGCGGGCTCTCGCACAAGCGGAGGAAGCCGTTGAGGGCATCGACCATGGTGCGCGACCGCTCGCGCGAGAGCGCGAAGCGGCGCAGGAAGGGCTCGGTGGCCTCCTCGACCAGCCGGGCGAGCTGGGCGCGGGTCAGAGCACGGCCGGCGAGTGCCTCCACGTCGTAGCGCCGCAGCAGAACCGACGGCAACAGCAGCGCCGCGAGCAGCGCACCCTCGGAGACCCCGGGAGCCGCGGCGACCTTGCGATCGAGCGTCGGCAACATCTGGCCCAGGTCGCCCAGCCCCCGCTCGCCGGCGGCGAGCATGGCGTAGGCCTCGGGCAGGATCACCTCCAGCAGCCCGAGCTCCAGCATCCACTGCAGCGCCGCCGCCGCTCGGCCGCAGCGCAGCAGATCGAGCAGCTCCTCGGTCATGCGCGCCGGCGAAGCCCGGTCGAGCTCGCGCGCCAGCTCGTGGATCGCCTCCTGGGTCGCGGCATCCATGCCGAATCCGAGCCGGCCCGCGAGCTCGCAGGCGCGCAGCATCCGCACCGGGTCCTCGCGGAAGCGAATCCGTGGATCGCCGATGGTCCGCAGCGTCCGCCGCGCCAGGTCCTCGCCACCGCCGACGTAGTCGATCACGGAGAAATCGGCGATGTCGTAGAACAGGGCGTTGATCGTGAAGTCCCGGCGGTAGGCGTCTTGCTCCGGCGTGCCGAAGGTGTTGTCGCTGGTGATCAGCAGATCGCCGGGCGACTCGCCGCGCTGCTCGCCGGGGTCGGGCTCCCGCCGAAAAGTCGACACTTCGACGATGAGCTCGTGGAAGATGACGTGGACGAGCCGGAAGCGCCGGCCGATCACGCGCGCGTTGCGGAACAGCCGCCGGATCTCGTTCGGGCGCGCATCGGTCGCGATGTCGAAGTCCTTGGGCACGCGCCCGAGCATCAGATCGCGCACGCTGCCTCCCACCAGGCACGCGCGATAGCCGCTCGCCGAGAGCCGGTAGAGGACCTTGAGGGCCTCCTTGGCGATGTTCTGGCGGGAGATCGGATGCTCGGCGCGGGAGAGGATCCGCGGCTCGGACGGCGCCTGCAAGCTCACGGCTGATGATTCTAGCAAGGTTCGCGCGGACGAAGCGACGGTCGGCCGGCTCTTCTCACGCGCTGACCACGCGATTGCGTCCCAGGCGCTTCGCCTCGTAGCAGGCGGCGTCGGCGCGCGCGACGAGCTCCTGCGCGTCGCAGGGGAAACGATCGACCGACGTGACACCGATGCTGACCGTCATGCTCACGGCCTCGGCTCCCGCCATCTCGAGCAGAGGCGAGCGCTCGAGCGCCTCGCGCACCCGCTCGGCGATCGGCGCCACCTCTTGGGCGCGGGAATGCGGCGTCAGGACCACGAACTCCTCGCCGCCCCAGCGGAAGAGCAGGTCCGTCTCGCGCAGCGCCGTCTCGATCCGGCGCGCGACGCGCTCGAGCAGCCGGTCGCCGACCGCGTGCCCGTGGCGGTCGTTGACCGCTTTGAAGTGGTCGAGGTCGAGGAACAGCACGCCGAGGCCCAGGCCCAGCCGGCGGCTGCGCTCGGCCTCGCGGTGGAACTGCTCGGCGAAGCCACGCCGGTTGAGGCAACCCGAGAGCGAGTCGACCTGAGCCTCGCGCCGCTGCCGTTCGCCGAGGCGCGCCAGCGCGGTCGAGAACATGCCGGCGGCCACGATCAGCGCGGTCGACAGCAAGCCCATCACCAGGATGATCTCGCGCAGCCGCGGCAACAGCAGGTCGCCGCTCGCGGTGCGCGCATCGAGCGCGATCTCGATCGAGGCCAGCGCCTGGTGCACGCCCAAGAAGACGACCAGGCCGAGCACGGCGAAGGCGGCCACGATCAGCCCGACGCCGTGCGTGTAAGTGAACTCGTGGCGAGGCGGCGCCACGAACTGCCGGTCGAGCCAGCCGCGCGCGCGGGGCCCGGCGAGCGCCAGCACCGGCAGGACGACGCAGACGATCTGCAGCAGGTCGCCGATCACCCAGCCGCGCCAGACCCGCTGGCCGGCCACCGGGTCGAGCGCGTGGCTCGAGTTCCAGAGGATCGCGGCCAGCGACGCGGTGGTCGCCGCGACCAGCGAGGCGGCCAGGAACCAGCCGAAGTCGCGACCGCGGCGCAGGTCGGGATCGGCCCGGACCATCACCAGCGACCCCCAGAGCATCAGCGTTTCGATCACTCCGGCGAGCGCGAACAGCGCGCTCATGGCGAGCGGCATGCCGCTGGCCAGCGCGCTCGCCAGGTTGGCGAGGTAGATCGGAATCCCGGCCCAGGTGGGACCCAGCCAGAGCGCGAGCAGCACCGCGATCACGAACGGCGGATAGACGGTGACCGCGAAATCGAGCCCGAAGAGCCGTACTTCGAGCCCGTTCCACTCCTGCGTGACGTTGAGGATCCCGGTCGCGACCGAGAGGGCGAGCGCGGCGAGCCAGATCCACAGCACGCGGCGCAGGCGAGGGCTCGCGCGCGCGGCGGCCAGCTCGCCGAGCGGCCACCAGCCCGGCCCGCGCTCGGCCAGCGCCTGCGGCGGACGAAGCTCGGGAGATCGGGGGCGCATGGCGACGCTATTCCACCACAGCGGGAGCCAGCCCGAGGTCCTCGTAGAGCGCCGCCGACCAGCGCTCGAACCGGGCGCGGTGAGTCGCCTCGTCGGGCAGGCCGTTGACTGTCAAGACGGCGACGAGGCCGGCGTCCGGATCCACGACGGCTGCCGTGCTGCGCGAGCCGCCGTGGCCATACGCGCGCGGTCCGGCGTGCGGACCGAAGCCGTAGGGGACCTCCGGATCCCCGTAGTGCGCCGAGTTGACGATCACCCCCAGCCCCCAGTCGAGCCGGGTCTTGAAGGTGTGGTCGAGCAGACCGACGCGGTGCCTGGCGGAGAGCGCCTCGACGGTCTGCGCGCGCAAGTATCGCCGGCCGCCCAGCTCACCGCCGGCCGCGAGCATGCGGTAGAAGCGGGCCAGCTCGTGAATCGGTCCCCAGCCGTTGCTCCCCGGCGAGCAGCGAGTGACCCACGGTTCGTTGCCCGCCTCGAGGTCGCGCAAGCCCTCCTCCTCGGCGGCGTACATGGGCGCCAGTCGCGGGCCGTAGCCGCGCCAGCGGTCGGCGGGCATGCCGATCCAGCAGTCGGAGCAACCGAGCGGCTCGAACAGCTCCTCCCGCACCCAGAGCTCGAAGGGCCGGCCGTCCAAGCGGCGGACCAGCTCGCCGAGCACGAACCAGCTCGAGGCCAAGTGGTAGCCCGCCCTTCGACCCGGCACCCAGCGGGGCTCCAACGGCCGCGCGCAGATCTTGGCCACGATCTCCGCCCAGGTTGCCGCCGGCCACCCGGTGTCGATCATCCGGATCCCCGAGGTGTGCGTCAGCAGGTGGCGAATCGTCACCGCGGTCTTGCCCCCGGCGGCGAACTCGGGCAGGTAGCGAGCCACCGGATCGTCGAGCGCGAGCGCACCCCGCTCCCACAAGACAGCGATCGCCGCCGCCGCGACCGGCTTGGTCGCCGACATCCAGAGCATCAGGTGCTCGCGGGTCATCGGCTCGCCCGGACGGGCGGAGCCAAAGGCCGCGTCCGCGACGGTCCGTGAGCCCAGACCGACCCAGAGCTGCCCCCCCAGCGCCTGCCCGGACTCGAGCTGCGCGGCGAGCGCGGCCGCGGTACGCGGCAGCCGCGCCGGATCGAGGTCACCTCGGATCGACAGGCTCATTCCGAGTTGGGCACCTGTTCGACGCGCCCGTCCTCGAGACAAACCGCCGTCAGTTGCCCCCCCCAGGCGCAACCCGAGTCGAGCGCGAACAGGTCGGGCCGCAAGCGCAGACCCAGCGCGGCCCAGTGGCCGCAGACCACGGTCACCTCCCGGCTCGCGCGGTCCGGATGGTCGTACCAGGGCCGGCAACCCTCGGGAGCCTCCTCGGGCGGGCCGCTGAACTCGCGCACCAGCTCGCCGTCCGGGCGCAGCGTGCGGACCATGGTCAGGGCGCGCAGGGCTCGCAGCTCGAACGAGTCGCCGGCGTCCCGGCGCGCGCGGTAAGCCGCCACCAGCTTCGCACCGGACCGGCTGCTCAAGCGATCGGCCACCGCGCGCGCGATCCGCTCCGCGCCCTCGGGCGTCCACTCCGGCAGCAGGCCGGCATGAACGAGCAGAAAACGCCCCTGGCGCACGAGCAGCGGTCGGCGAACGAGCCAGTCGAACAGGTCGTCGCGCCGCTTGGCCCGCAGCACCTCGCGCAGGGTATCGCGCGCCCTCTCCTCGGCCGCGCCGGCCGCGACCGCGAGCAGGTGGAGGTCGTGATTGCCGAGCACCACGGTCAGCCGCGAGTCGAGCTCGCGCGCCCACTCGAGCGTCTCGAGCGAGCTCGGCCCGCGATTGACCAGATCGCCGGTCAGCCAGAGCCGGTCGGCCGCGCCGTCGAACCCGATCCGCTTCAGCAACTTCCGGAGCGTCCGGAAACAGCCGTGCACGTCCCCGATCGCCCAGGTCGCCATGGATTAGAGGAAGCTACCGGCAGCCGGCCCGTCACCGCAACCGGCCCGGGCCCACCAACAGCCTCGCCGCGGCCAGTCCGGCCAGCGGCCCGACCGGCGCCGGCCAGCCATCGGCGAAGCGGCGGTCGGCGAGGTCGACCGCCGGGCGCTGCTTGGACGCGCTAGCGGGTGACGAGGACGGCCTGGCGGTCCGGATCGGCGGGGTCGGGCTCGCGCTGTTCGGCGATCCAGACTCGGTCGAAGGCCAGGCCGGCGCCGCGCAACGCCTCGCGCAGCGATTCCGCGTCGGGCGCGCGGAAGAGACAGATCTTGCGCCGGCGGTCGGCGGCTTCGAAGCTGCGGACCCACTCGACGCCGCGCATCTCCAGGCAGGGGTCCAAGCGCTCCTGGTCGCGGCGGCGGGCCTCGTCGGTCAGCGGCGGGTCGTAGGTGCTCTCGACGATCATCAGGGTCATGGCGAGTCTCCTCTGTCGATGTCGACACTCTCGCGCCCCGGCGTGGATCTCGGCGTGGGAATTCCGAGCGCTTTCGAAAGCTCGCGGATCTCGGCGCGGACGGCCCCGCCCAGCGTGCCCACCGGGCGGTCTTCCGCGCTCGCGGCGAGCAGATGTTCGAGGGCTGCCCGGTGGTCGCCGCGCGCCCGCGCCACCCGGGCCGAGGCGAGGCGGGCGCGGGCGATCTGACCTCTTCGCCCCACCGTCGAGGCGTTGGCGAGAGCCTCTTCGGCGCGCGCGCCGGCCTCCTCCAGTCGGTCAGCGGCGAGGTCGAGCGCGGCCGCGCGGCTCGAGACCTCCGCCAGCATCCCCTTCGAGTCGGCGGCGCGCAGCAGGGCGAGCGCCTCCTCGAGCGCCGCGGACCCGGTCTCGGGGTCTCGGACTCTCCCGGCGAGCGCTCGCAGACACGCCGCCACCGCTCGCTCGGCACCCTCGCCGAGCCGGGCCGAGATCTCCTCGATCTCGCCGCAGCGTCGCTCGCACTCCGCCGGATCGCCGCGATCGAGCGCCAGCATGGCCAGACGGATGAGGCATTGGCTGGCGATCCAGGCGTCTTCTTCGGCGCGCGCCAACTCGAGCCCCCGCTCGAGCTCCGCTCTCGCCTCGGCGCCGCGTCCGTCCGCCGCCGCCACCAACCCGAGCCCGAAGTGCACCTCGACGACATCGATGCCGCAGCCTTCCGCCAGCTCGCGCGCCTCGAGCAGCAGGGCCTCCGCGCGCGCGAAGTCCCGTTCGATATGGGCCAGGCAGCGACCGGTGTTGCCGAGCGTCCAAGCGGCGCCAGCCGGGTCCCCCTGGCGCGCCGCCTCCACCGCCCGCAGAGCCATCAGCTCCGCCCCGGCGAGATTGCCCTCCTCCGCCCGCAGCACCGCGAGCAGATAGAGGCCGATCCGTGTCTCCTCGACCCGCTTCGCGCCGCGCGCCACCTCGGTCCAGTGGAGGATCTCCTCCGGCAGCCCTGCCCGCCCAGGCCGGCCCCGCGTCGCGTGGACCAGCACTCGGAGCAGCCCGAGTCGGAGCCCCAGGTCGGCTCGGGCGCCGAGCCGTTCGAGCTGGGCCAGACCCCGCTCGGCGTGCTCGCGCGCTTCGGTTGCGGCGTCGAGCCGGAGCGCGCGCTCGCCGGCGACGACTGACGCCTGGGCCGCCAGCTCGGCCTCGCCGCCGAGCGCCGCGTGGCGCGCCATCGACGCCGCGCCACCGCCTTCGGGCTCCGGCCGCTCGGCTTTGGCGCGCGCGATCTCCGCGTGCAGGAAGCGGCGCCGGGGCGCCGGAAGCTGCTCGTAGATGGCCCGGCGGACCAGATCGTGGGCGACCTCGTAGCGCTCGCCGGCGGCGTCGACCCGCAGCAGGGCCGCCCGCTCGAGCTCGTCCAGCCCGGCCAGCAGCTCGCTCGGAACGAGGCCGGACAGACGACGCAACAGTTCGACCTCGCACGGCTCGCCCAGCACCGCGACCCAGCTCGCCAGCCCGCGCGCCGGGGCCTCCAGCTGAGCCAGGCGCTCCCCGACCAGAGCCGCCAGCGGCGGCGGCAGCGAGCCGTCGGCGCCACCGCCCGACCGGGCGAGCTCGATGGCGAACAGGGGCAGGCCGCCGCTCGCCGCGGCCACGCGCTCGGCGTCGGCCGCCGGCGAGATCGCGCGCACGAGGGCCGCGGCTTCCTCGAGCGACAGCGGCGCCAGCGGCAGGCGGAGCAGCCCCCGCTCCCGTTCGAGCGTCGCGAGCAGGCGCGACGCCGCCCCGCGCGGTGCGAGCTCGCCGCTGCGCGCGGCCGCGACGACCAGGAGCGGCGCCTCGCCGACCCGCGCCAGCAGCAGGTGCAGCAGGGCGATCGAGGCCTCGTCGATCCACTGCAGGTCGTCGAGCAGCAGGAGCAGCGGCGGCCGGTCGCGCGCCCGCCGCGACAGGACGCGCGCGAGCCCGTCGGCGACCCGCTCGCGATCGAGCCGTTCCATCTCTCGGTCGGCATGCTCTCCGGGGGCGAGCCAGGCCAGCTCCGCCTCTCGCGACGCTCCCGCCACCTCGGCGAAGGGCGCCGATCGCAGCAAATCGATCCAGACACCGTAGGCGCGATCGAGGCCCGCCTCGTTGCCCCGGCCCGCGAGCGCGAAGCCGTTGCCCGGCGCGAGCGTCGAAGCGAGCTCGGCGAGCAGCCGGCTCTTGCCGATGCCCGCCTCGCCGGTCACCAGCAGCAGCCGCGGCCCCTCGCCGCCGGCGCGCGCCGCGATGGCCGCGCTGGCGCGGGCCAGCTCCGCCTCTCGGCCGACCCAGGGCGCCGGCTCGCCCGGCCGCGCCGCCGCGGGCTGCACCGTCACCGTCGCCACTGCCGGAGCCACCGTCACCGCGCGGCTCGGCGCGTGTTCCCGATCGCGAGTGGGCGGACGGTGGACGCGGGCGCGCTCGAGCAGCACGCCGGGCTCGACGCCCAGCTCCTGGCGCAGGATCCGCCGGCAGGTCTCGGCCTGGCGCTGGGCATCCTTCGGCCGGCCGAGGTCGAGCAGCCGCGCGACCACGGCGGCGTGGGCCGCCTCCGACAGCGGGTCCAGGGCGACCCAGGAGCGCGCCGCGCGGAGGGCTTCGGCGAGATCGCCATCGGTGAGCCCAGCCAGGCGTTCGAGCAGCGCCACGCGCAGGCCGCGCAGCGTCTCGCGCTGGGCGATCAACCAGGCGTCGAACCGGAAGCAGTCCGGCAGGTCGAGGCCGGCCAGGAGCTCGCCCCGAAACTCGCGCTCGCAGGCCACGAGCTCGGCCGCGGCGAGTCGATCGATACCTCGCGCCGCGGCCGAGCGCACGGCGGCGAGGTCGAGCCACACCGCGCCGGCGTCGAAGCGCACCGCCTCGCCGTCGCTCACCAGCGCCCCGGCCGCGCGCGGGCCGAGCAGGGATCGCAACTTGCTCAGGCTCCAGCGCAGCTCACCGCGCGGATCGACGGGGCCATCCCAGAAGAGCGAGCAGAGCTTCGAGCGCGAGGCCGGCTCGCCCGTGACCGCCAGGTAGCCGAGCAGGGCGCGCGTCTTGCGTGACGCCGGCAGGCCGACGGCCTCGCCACCGCGGCGGACCGACATCTCCCCCAGGACCCGGACCTCCAAGCGGGGCTCGCGCATCGGCATCAGTGTGGTTCCCGCGGAGCATCGCACAGTCGCCGGCCGCCCTCAATTCCCATGGGCCTTCCCACGCCGGCTCCCCCGCCGGCCCGCGAGAGTTCCCCCCGTGCCGGCCCAACTTCCCCGGCAGACAGAGGAGAAGGACATGAAACTCGGAACCCGTCTTCGCAGCGCCCTCGCCGTCTGTGCCCTGCTGGCCACCGGAGCGACGCTGGGCATCGCGCTCGTCCAGGCGCCGGCCGCGGCCGCTCCGGCAACGCCCGCCACGTCGGGACTCTCCCGCGCGGAGGTCTACCGAGACATGGAGGGGATGTTCGGCGGCGTGCCGAGCTTCTTCCGCCTGGTCCCGGACAGCTCCCTCGCGCTCGAGTGGCAGCTGTTCAAGGCCGTCCAGTTCGAGCCGGGACCGGTGCCCAACAAGTACCGTGAGCTGATCGGCCTCGCCGTCTCGGCGGCCACCCGGTGCCAGTACTGCATCGTCTACCACACCGAAGTCGCCAAGCTCCACGGCGCCACCGACGCCGAAATCGAGGACGCCGTCCACTACGCCAAGTCGAGCATGGGCTGGAGCACCTATCTCAACGGCATGCAGATCGATCTCGAGCAGTTCCGCACCGAAGTGCGCGGCGCGGTCGAGTTCGCGCGCCAGCAGGCGGCGCAGAGCGCGGCGCCACCGCGGGGCAAGTGAGCTGATCGCGGAGGGTCCGTCCGCGGGGGTGTCCAGGGTCGAACCGCGACCCAGGTTTCCCCGCGGCAGCCCCCGCCCCCCGGCCACTAGCCCGACTCGAACGCGAGCGCGCCCTCCTCGAGCCAGTGCGAGAGCAGCGTGCGGACGCGAAAGGCATCGACGGGGGCGGCGCGCTCGCAGTCGACGGCGCGCGCGCCGCCGCGCACCAGGCCCCAGATCTGGCGGACCAGCTCGCCGTCGGTCTCGCCGGGCGGCGCGGTCGGGCGCGCTCCGGTGGCGCGCAGCGGCAGCTCGTCGGGCACCAGGGCGCGAAGCCGCTGCAGTTCGTCGTAGCGGCGGATCCCCTCCATCAGGAGGGCCAGCAGCTCTTCGCGCTCGAGCTCCGATTCCGCGCCCGGCACTTCGCGCGTGAACTCGAAGGTGCCCGCGACCGGGTACTCGAAGAGCTGGTAGAAAGCCGCCTTGCCGGTGAGCTCGCCGACACGACAGGCGGCGAGCCGCCCGCGCTGGAGGCGCAATTGGCCCTGCTCGCGGCCGGCGCCGTCGCGCAGCGCGAGTCGACCCGAAGACTCCGATTGATAGAAGCTCTGAATCAGGCCGGCGAGACCGAAGACTTCGAGGTCGCCCGCCATCGACGCCCGCCCCGCGCCAGCCGCGGCGGGACCCGGCAGTTCGTTCCCCGCCTCGAGCTCCTCCCCCTCCCCGGCGTCCGGCTCTCGCCGGCGCTCGTCGGCAGCCGAGGAGCCCGGGACCGCCCCCGCGCGCGCCTCCGCCGGCTCGGCGACCAGATCCGTCGCCAGCTGCGGGTACTTGGCCGCCAGCTCCGCGAGGGCCTGTCGGACTTCCGGCGCCGAGGTCCCGGCGAGCGCGCGCGCGACATGGCCGAGCTCCTCTTCGTGCCGGGCCACGACGAAGCCGAGCAGCTTGCGCGGCGCGAGATCGCGCAGCGCCCCGAGCAAACGCGAGACGGTCTCGCGATCGGAGCTGAGATCGTGGTGGGCTAGCTCGCGCAAGCGGGCCAGGGCCTCGCCGTCGCGGGGCCGGCGGGCGAGCGCGTGGTCGAGCAGCGCTCGCCGGGCCGCCGCCGAGCCGGACCTCGCCAGCGCCCCGGCGAGGGCGCCGATCACCTTCCAGACCTCGGACACCGCGTGGAGCAGGACCTCCGGTCGCTCCAGCGCCCTCTCCGCCTCCGCGAGGCGCTGGACGAGCAGCGGCACGCCAGCCTGCTGCGGCAACTGGGAGACCAGGAGGATCGCCTCCTTTTGGAACGCCGGTGGGTGCGCGAGCTCGGTGAACGGACCCACCAGGTCGAGCTCGCCGCGAGGGTCGGCTTCGGGACCTCGCGGCAGTCGGTTCAAGAGGTAAACCAGATTGCGCTGGTACCACCAGAAGTTCGGGTCCCTCGACGGGTCGAAAACGGACGCCTCGAGCCGCTCCAGGACCAGCGGCCTGGCCTCGGGACCCCAGACCTCGATCAGCGCGAGCAGCAGCCGGCGACGCTTCGCGTCGGCTTGGTCGGCCAGCGAGTCGAGCAGCTCCCGCACCGACCAGGCGGGATGGAACTCGACCAGCCGTCGCAGGACCGGCCACTGTCGGCGGTCGGCGGCCGCCTCGAGCAGCACGCTGACGTCGTAGGCCTCGTGCGCCAAGTCGCGTTCGATGGCGGCGAAGCGAGCGTCGACCTCACCCTCACGGACCATCCGGTCGGCGAGCTCGACCAGTGCCAGGGTCCGGCCGAAGGACCGGCGGTTGAATTGCTCGGCCGCCGCGCGAAGGAGCTCACGCCAGCGCTCGCCGGAGCGTTCCCGGTTGCCGGCCAGCTTGACCGCCTGCCGCACCGCCGCGAGCGAGCCCGAAGTGGGGGCGCTCTCCCCCACGGGGAGGGTCAGCGCCCAGTCGGGAACCGCGGCGACCAGTGACCGCAGCAGGTCCGGCGCGTCGGCCGTCGCCAGCCCCGCGGCGCGCAACTTCGCCATGCGCTCCTCGAGCTCGGCGTCCGAACGGGCGCCGGCGGCGGCGAGCACGAGCAGCTGCTGGGCTTGCTCCGCGGCCGGAGGGCCGCCCTTCGCGGGCCCGGCCGCGGCTGCCGCGCGCTCGAGCGCCACAGTGAAGCGGCGCAGGTCGCGGATCTCCTCCGGCGACAGCGGCTCGACCGGCGCCGCCGGCCGGAAGACGGTCGCGGGCGCCGCGACCGGGGCCGACCGATGGAGGTGGTCGACCAGCCCGGTCGCTCCCCCCACCGACTCGCGCAGGTGGCGCAGCTGCGCGGCCAGTCGTTCGCGCTCCCCTTCCGGGCAGGCGGCGAGCAGCGACACCGCCAGCCCCGCCAGGAAGCGATCGAAACGATCGGCCGGCACCAGCTGGTGAACCTCGAGCTGCTGCACCTTCTTGATCGCGTGGTAGAGAAAGTCCGAGACAGGTGTCGAACCGCCTCTTCCCTGGTACTGGTAGTGAGCCCAGATACGAAGCTGCTCGGCGGTCAAGGCGGGCGGAAAGCCGAGCAGCGTCTCGACCGCGTCCGCGACCAGCAACGGCGCGATGTGGTCGGCGAGGTAGCCCTGCAGGTCCTCGAGGGCCTCGCGGAGCTTGGGGTCCTGCTCGCTCACGTGCCGATATTTCAGCACATCGCCGCTGGAACCGCTGTGGTCAGCGGAAGCTGGGGTGGAGCACCCGCTTGCGCAGGCGGAAGGCCTTGGGCGTCACCTCGACCAGCTCGTCTTCCTTGATGAACTCGAGCGCCTGCTCAAGGTTCATCAGCCGCGGCGGCACCAGGTGAACGGTGTCGTCGGAGCCGGAGGCGCGCATGTTGGTCAGCTTCTTCTCCTTGACGATGTTGACGTCGAGGTCGTTGTCGCGCGCGTTTTCGCCGACGATCATCCCCTGGTAGACCTCGTCGCCCGGTGACACGAACAGCTCGCCGCGCGGCTGCAGTCCTTCGATGGCGTAAGCGGTGGCCTTCCCGGGGCGATCGGCCACCAGGGCGCCGGTCGGCCGGTGGTCGATGTCGCCCTGCCAGGGCTCCCAGCCGTCGAACAGGTGGTTCATCAGGCCGGTGCCGCGGGTGTCGGTCAGGAACTGGCCGCGGAACCCGATCAGTCCGCGCGACGGCAGCCGGAACTCCATCCGGACGCGGCCGGTGCCGTGGTTCGACATCTTCATCATCCGCCCCCGCCGCTGGCCGACCTTCTGGGTGACCACGCCGATGAAGTCCTCGGGGCAGTCGACCACCAGCTGCTCCATCGGCTCGTGGAGCACGCCGTCGATCCGGCGCGTGAGCACCTCGGGCTTGCCGACCGACACCTCGTAGCCTTCGCGGCGCATCATCTCGATCAGGATCGCGAGCTGCAGCTCGCCGCGGCCGGAGACCTGGAAGGCGTCGGGGGTCTCGCCCGGCTCGATCCGAATCGCGACGTTGGTCAAGGCCTCTCGCTCCAGCCGCTCCTTGAGCTTGCGGCTGGTCACGTGCGTCCCCTCGCGCCCCGACATCGGCGAGGTGTTGATCGAGAAGACCATGCCGATGGTCGGCTCGTCGACCCGGATCGGCGGCAGCGCCAGCGGCCGGTCGAGCTCCGACAGGGTCTCGCCGATGCCGAGCTCGGCGAAGCCCGCGACCGCCACGATGTCGCCCGGGCCGGCGCGCTCGATCTCCGCCCGTTTGAGGCCGTCGTAGCCGTAGAGCATGGTCACCTTGGCCTCGACCACGCTGCCGTCGTGCCGGATGCGCGCCACGGTCTGGCCCTTGCGGATCTCGCCGTTGAAGATCCGACCGATCGCGAGCCGGCCGACGTAGTCGTCGTAGTCGAGGCTGGTGACCAGCAGCTGGAGCGGCAGCTCGGGGTCGTGGGCCGGCGGCGGCACGCTCTCGAGGATCTGGGCGAACAGCGGCTCGAGGTGGCTGTCAGGGCCGTCGGGCGTGCGCCGGCAGAGCCCCTTTCTCGCGTTGCAGTAGAGAACCGGAAAGTCGAGCTGCTCTTCCGACGCGTCGAGGTCGATGAACAGGTCGTAGACCTCGTTCAGCACCTCCTGGACGCGCGCGTCGGGGCGGTCGATCTTGTTGATGACGACGATCGGCGGCAGCCCCGCCTCGAAGGCCTTGCGCAGCACGAAGCGGGTCTGCGGCAGCGGGCCCTCGGAGGCGTCGACCAGCAGCATGACGCCGTCGACCATTTTCAGCGTCCGCTCGACCTCGGCGCCGAAATCGGCGTGGCCGGGGGTGTCGACGATGTTGATGCGGGTGCCCTGGAAAGTCACGGCCGTGTTCTTGGCCATGATCGTGATGCCCTTCTCACGCTCGAGGTCGATCGAGTCCATGACCCGCTCGGCGACGCTCTCGTTGGCGCGAAACGTCCCGCTCTGCCAGAGCATGGCGTCGACCAGCGTCGTCTTGCCGTGATCGACGTGGGCGATGATGGCGATGTTGCGGACGTCCGTCCGCCGCTCGGTGGTCATGACCTGTCCCGTGGAGCGCCCCGGCGGAATCGCCGCGGCAGGCCGGCACTCTATCAAACTAGCGGCCCGGCCCCCTCACCCCTCTCCTGCCGCCGCACGCTCCCGCTCCCGCCCCCGCTCCCGATGCCGCTCCCGATGCCGCTCCCGATGCCCGAGCGCGGAGCCGCCGTGGCCGATGGAGCGAGAAGCAAAAGCTTTCTGTTGAAGGGGGCGAACCGCCGAGCGCTGCCTCGAGCTCGCAACGGTGGGTGATGATCCACACTT
>JACTMI010000015.1 GCA_014584695.1 Acidobacteriota bacterium | reverse complement strand
GCTTCCTTCGCGCGATGTGACGGGGAACGATGTCGGCGGGCGCCGCGTCGGACCGGCCCTCGGCTCGGGTCTCCTCGCGCCCGCGACACCCCGCGGTTCTTGGATTTCTTTTCTGGTGGCGCGGGGACCCCTCGCGCTGCGCTGCGGGGACGCGATCCGAGGGCCGGCCCGACGCTACCGTGGGTGAGCGCAGTTGGTGGGTCTTGGTCGCGAAGTCAAGCCTGTGCGACCCACGACCGAGAGCGCCGGGGCGTGGCTCGCGACGTCTCCCCGCAGCGCAGCGCGAGGGGTCCCCACACCTCCAGTATCCAATCAAACCGTGGGGTGTCGCGGGCGCGAGGAGAGCCGGCGCGAGCCACGTCCCGGCGCGGCGCTGGCCACGGACGCTTCTTCGCTTGCTGTGACGGGGAACAGTTCCGGCGGGCGCCGCGTCGGACCGGCCCTCGGCTCGGGTCTCCTCGCGCCCGCGACACCCCGCGGTTATTGGATTTCTTTTCTGGCGGCGCGGGGACCCCTCGCGCTGCGCTGCGGGGACGCGATCCGAGGGCCGGCCCGACGCTACCGACCGCGGTCGCGGCCAAGCTCACGAGGATCGGGAAGATCGGCGAGTGCGCGCTGGGGTTCGATCGAGCCGAGATTCACCGACGCAGCATCATCCGCTTCGAGGTCCTGTCGACGCGGCGGCACGCGGGGCGCTGGAGCGAGGCCGGCTGCCGCGGTGCTCGCCGGGCTCCCGCTCAGGCGGTGATTGGGTTGTCCCAGCGGAGGCCGGGAAAGCGCGCGAAGTCGCCGTCGGTCGAGCAGAGGAGGAGGCCGTGCTCGAGGGCAAGCGCGGCCAGGTGGGCGTCGGGGACGCGGTTGGCGTGGGCGCCCGCGGCGGCGAGCAGGGAGCCCAGCAGCTCGGCGTGGCGCTCGGTCGGCTGCGGTATCCAGACCGGGGCGCAGCCGAGCCAGGCCTCCACCTGGCGCCAGGCCGCGCCGATCGGTTCGGGGCGCTGGAAGACGCGCGGATTCGTTACCAGGCGCAGGAATGCGAGGAGGCTCGGCCAGGGGAGACCCACGCGCGAGGTGCCGTTCAAGCGCTCGTCGAGCCAGGCGCGCGCCGCGGCGTGCTCCGGCAGCGAGGCGACGTGAGCGTAGATCAGCAGGTTCGCGTCGACCAGGATCACCGGAAGGGTTCCCCCTCGGCCAGAGCGAGCGCCTCCGCGACGTCGTCGAGCGACCCGACGCGGACGGCGCCAAGATCGACCGCCGCGGTCTGGAAGCGCGCGCGCCGGCGGGGCGGCGCGGTCACCTGCCGGAGCCCCAGCCGCAGCGCTTCGTTGACCAGCTCCTTGTAGCTGAGCTGGCGCTCGCGCCGCAACCGCTCGATCTCGGCCGCGACGTCGTCGTCGAGCGAGAGCGTGGTTCTCATGCATCAAAGCATAGCTTTCGTGATGTGTTGATGTCCAGGAGCTCCGAACCGCTGGCTGGGTCGGCGCAGCCACCGACTTCGCGGGAGGACCGGTTCTCCCACCCCTTCGCGTGGGGGTTCGGTGCGGGCCCGCGTGTACTCTGAATCCTCTCGGGATGGTCCCGGGGAGGAAGGAGCGCGCGCCGTTCGATGCTGGTCCTGACCGCCGTCGGTGCCCTCGGCGGGCTCACCCTCGTCCTCGCTTCCCTCCTGGTGTTCGCCCAGCGGAAGCTGCGGGTCGAGGAAGACCCGCGCATCGACGATGTCGAGGAGATGCTGCCGCACGCCAACTGCGGCGCCTGCGGGCTGCCGGGTTGCCGGCCGTTCGCCGAGGCGCTGGTGCGCGGCGAGGTGCTGCCCGGCAAGTGCACGGTGAGCAGCGAGGCGGGGCGATTCGCGATCGCCGCCTACCTGGGCGTCGACGTCGGCGCCGAGGAGAAGCGGGTGGCGCGTCTGGCCTGCGCCGGCGGCGCCAACGTCGCGCGGCACCGGGCGCGCTACCACGGCGAGAGCTCCTGCCTGGCGGCGGCGCAGGTGGCCGGTGGCGGCAAGGGCTGCTTCTGGGGCTGCCTGGGCCTCGGCGACTGCGAGGTCGTCTGCGACTTCGACGCCATCACCATGAATCGCCACGGCCTGCCGGTGGTGGACGAGGTCAAGTGCACCGCCTGCGGCGACTGCGTCGAGGTCTGCCCGAAGGATCTCTTCTCGCTCCAGCCGATCAGCCGGCGGCTCTGGGTCGCCTGCAAGTCGCTCGAGGCGGGCGACGAGCTGCTCGCAGACTGCGAAGTCGCCTGCACGGCGTGCGGCCGCTGCGCCGTCGACGCCCCCGGGCTGATCACCATGCGGAACAACCTTCCGGTCGTCGACTACGGTCGCGACCATGCCACCCGGATGCCGATCCAGCGTTGCCCCACCGGGGCGATCGTCTGGCTCGATCCGATCGCGGGCCCGGTCAAGGGACCGGCGGCCCGCAAGATCCTGCGCCAGGGCGCTCTGCCCCTCGCTCCGACCTGAGAGAACGCAACGTGAGCGCCCCGCAGCCGGTATTCATCACCACGAGCTCGAACCCAGGGAATGGGAGGACGTGATGTCGGTGCTCGACTTGGCCCGCAAGACCCTCGATCGAATCAAGGAAAAGCCCCGCGAGTTCCGCTATCCGGGGGTGCGCGCCGCGATGGACGGCAACACCGCCGTCATCTTCTGCGAGCGGGAGGCGTCCGACGGCGCGGGCGCCTATCCGATCACGCCCTCCACCCAGATGGGCGAGTACTGGGCGGAAGCGGCGGCCGCCGGGCACGTCAACATCTCCGGCCGGCCGCTCATCTTCATCGAGCCGGAAGGCGAGCACGCCGCCGCGGCGGTGACCGCCGGACTCTCGATGACCGGCCTGCGCGCCGCCAACTTCTCCTCCGGGCAGGGCATCGCCTACATGCACGAGTCGCTCTACGCGGCGGTCGGCAAGCGGCTGACCTACGTGCTGAACATCGGCGCCCGCGCGATGACCAAGGCGACCCTCAACGTGCACGCCGGCCACGACGACTACCACTGCGTCGACGACACCGGCTTCTTCCAGCTGTTCGCCAAGAACGTGCAGGGCGCGGCCGACCTGAACCTGATCGCGCACCGCATCGCCGAGCTGGCCCTCAACCCCGGCATCGTGGCGCAGGACGGCTTCCTGACCACCCACCTGATCGAGTCCATGCTGCTGCCCGAGCGCGAGCTGGTGGCCGAGTACCTCGGCCGCCCGGAGGATCTGATCGAGACACCGACGCCGGCCCAGCGCATCCTCTACGGCGAGACGCGCCGCCGCATCCCGGTGCTGTGGGACGTCGACAATCCGATCATGGCCGGCCTGGTGCAGAACCAGGACTCCTACATGCAGAGCGTCGCCGCCCAGCGGCCGTTCTTCTTCGACCACCTGGCCGAGCTCGCCGATCGCGCTTTCGAGGAGTACCACGCCCTGACCGGCCGTCGCTACGAGCGGGTGATGTCGTACCGCGCCGACGACGCCGACTACCTGATCGTCGGACAGGGCAGCCTCATCCCCTCGGCCGAAGCGGTGGCCGACTACCTGCGCGAGGCGCGCGGGGTCAAGGTCGGTGTCGTCGACTTGACCATGTTCCGCCCCTTCCCGGCCGACCTCGTCTCCCGGCTGCTGCGCGGCCGCAAGGGCGTCGCCGTGCTGGAGCGGACCGACCAGCCGCTGGCGGTCGACCTGCCGCTGATGCGCGAGCTGCGCGCCACGGTCTCGAAGTGCCTCGAGAACGGCCGCGATCCCCGGCACCCGGTCCACCCCGAGCTCGAGGTCTACCGCGAGCTCGGCGACGCGCCGCCGCTCTACTCCGGCTCGTTCGGGCTGGGCAGCCGCGACCTGCAGCCCGAGGGGCTGGTCGCGGCGATCGAGAACATGCTGCCGGGAGGCGCCGGCCGGCGCCAGTACTACCTGTCGATCGACTTCCTGCGCGACGAGGCGCTGACGCCCAAGCAGGAGACCTACCAGCAGACCATCGAAGAGGGCTATCCGGCGGTCCGCCAGCTGGCGCTGCGCGGCTCGGAGAATCCGAACCTGATGCCGTCGGGCGCGATCACCGTCCGCTTCCACTCGATCGGCGGTTGGGGCGCCATCACCACCGGCAAGAACCTGGCGATGACGCTGTTCGACCTGCTCGGGTATCACATCAAGGCGAATCCCAAGTACGGCTCGGAGAAGAAGGGGCAGCCCACGACCTACTACCTCTCGGTCGCCCCCGAGCCGATCCGGGTCAACTGCGAGTACTTCTTCGTCGACGTCGTGATGTCGCCCGATCCGAACGTCTTCCACCACACCAACGCCCTGGCCGGCCTCAAGGAGGGCGGCGTCTTCATCATCCAGAGCGACCAGACCTCGCCCGAGAAAGTGTGGCGGGAGATCCCGCCGGCGTTCCAGAAGATCATCGTCGACAAGCAGATCCAGCTCTTCGCGCTCGACGCCTTCAAGATCGCGCGCGCGGAGGCGAGCGATCCGGAGCTGCAGCTGCGCATGCAGGGCATCGCCTTCCAGGGCGCCTTCTTCGCCGCCTCGCCGCTGATGAAGCAGGCCGGGCTCGACGACGCGAAGCTGCTCGCGGCGATCCGCGACCAGCTGCAGAGCAAGTTCGGCGCCAAGGGCGCGCGGGTGGTCGAGGACAACATGCGCGTGGTCAAGCGCGGCTTCGACGAGTTGATCCGGGTGCCGGTCGGGCCGATCAGCGAGCCGGCCGCGGGCGCGCGGACGGTCGGCAGCGAACCGCCGATTCCGGTGATGGTCAAGGAGCTGCCGAAGAGCCAGGCGCCGACCACCGACGTCCATCGCTTCTGGGAGCAGACCGGTAACTTCTACGCCCGCGGCATGGGCAACGACAACCTGACCGATCCGTTCATCGGACTCGGCGTGATGCCGGCCTCGACCGGCCTGTTCCGCGACATGACCGCGATCCGGTTCGACCACCCGGAGTGGGTGCCGGAGAACTGCACCGCCTGCGCGAAGTGCTACACGGTCTGCCCCGACACCGCGATCCCGGGGCTGGTGAGCGAGGTCTCGGCGGTGTTCGACACGGTGGTGCGCCGGGTGCGCAAGCAGGGGCACGCCCTCGAGCACCTGCCCAAGGCGGCGCGCCTGGTCGAGCAGAACCTGCGCGCGCTGTTCGCGGAGGCGAAGGAGACCGACCCGGTCGGCGAGCTGATCGGCGAGGCGATCGCCAAGACGATCGCCGAGTGCCCCTTCGAGGAGGAGGAGGCGCGCGCCGCCTACGGGCGTGAGCTCGGGCTCTTCAAGGAGACCTTCGACGACTTCAAGCTCGCCCTCACGCGCCCCTACTTCACGGTGCCCGAGCAGAAGCAGCCCGGCAGCGGGGGCCTGCTCTCGATCACGGTCAACCCGTACACTTGCAAGGGTTGCATGGAGTGCGTCGAGGTCTGCGAGGACGACGCGCTGCGGCCGGTGACGCAGACCGAGGCCTCGGTCCGGAAGCTGCGCGACCACTGGGACTTCTGGCTCGACCTGCCGACGACGCCGGCGAAGTACAGCCGCATCGACGACCTCGAGGAGGGGATCGGTGCGCTCGAGACGCTGCTGCTCGACAAGGCCGCCTACCTCGCCTTCTCGAGCGGCGACGGCGCCTGCCTGGGCTGCTCGGAGAAGACGGCCATCCACCTCTTCACCGCGACCGTCGAGGCGCTGATGCGGCCGCGGGTGGCGGCCCACCTCGAGAAGCTCAACGACCTGATCAGCCGGCTCGAGCGCCACATCCAGCTCAAGCTGGTGGAGGGGATCGACGTCGCCGACCCGGCGGCGATGACCCGCATCGTCAAGGAGACGAGCGGCGCCGACCTGACGCTGGCGGGCATCGCCGAGCGGATGGAGGCGTCCCGCGGCGGCCTGCCGATCGACCAGGACTGGCTGCGGCGGACGACCCAGCTGCTCGCCCGGCTCAAGGACCTGCGCTGGAAGTACGTCGAAGGGACCACCGGTCGCGGGCGCTCGCACATGGGCATGATCAACGCCACCGGCTGCACGTCGGTGTGGGGCTCGACCTACCCCTACAACCCCTATCCGTTCCCCTGGGCGAACCACCTGTTCCAGGATTCACCCTCGATGGCGATGGGAGTCTTCGAAGGGCACATGGCGAAGATGGCGGACGGCTTCCGCGCCATTCGCGTCGCCGAGCTCGAGCTCGCCGGCAATTACCTGCCCGAGCGCGACGACGAGGCGCTGACCTACCTCGACTGGCGGCAGTTCACCGACGAGGAGTGGGAGCTCTGCCCGCCGGTGGTGGCGGTCGGCGGCGACGGCGCGATGTACGACATCGGGTTCCAGAACCTGTCGCGGATGATGGCGTCGGGCAAGCCGGTCAAGGCCCTGGTGGTCGACACCCAGGTCTACTCGAACACCGGCGGCCAGGCCTGCACCTCCGGGTTCATCGGCCAGATCTCCGACATGGCGCAGTACGGCAAGGCGCAGAAGGGCAAGGTCGAGCCGCGCAAGGAGATCGGCCTGGTCGGCATGGCCCATCGGACGACCTACGTGCTACAGAGCACGATCGCCTATCCGAAGCACATGATCGAGGGCTTCATCCGCGGCCTCAAGGCGCGCCGGCCGGCGCTGTTCAACCTCTACAGCTCGTGCCAGCCCGAGCACGGCATCGGCGACGACATGAGCTCCCGGCAGGCCAAGCTGGTGGTCGAGTCGCGCGCCTATCCGCTCTTCCGCTACGACCCGGCGGGCGGCAGGACGCCGGCCGAGTGCTTCGATCTCGAGGGCAACCCGGCGCAGGAGCTGGACTGGCCGGTCTACACCCTGCGCTACAAGACCGGCAGCCGCGACAAGGAGATGGAGGTGCCGATGACCTTCGCCGACTTCGCGGTGACCGAGGCCCGCTTCCGCAAGCACTACCGGCTGGCGCCGCCCGACACATGGAACGACAAGATGCTGCCGCTGCACGAGTTCCTGGAGCTCGGAGCGGAGGAGCGCGAGGGGCTCTTCCCCTACATCTGGTCGGTCGACAAGAAGCAACAGTTGACGCGCCTGCTGGTCGACCGGACGATGGTCGAGTCGTGCGAGGACCGGCGCGATTTCTGGACCATGCTGCGCGCCCTGGCGGGAGTCGGCGCGAAGGAGACGCCGCGCGAGGAGATCGAAGCCCAGGTCCGGCAGGACGTGGTCGGTCGCATCGCCTCCGGCCTGATGCAGCTCGCTTCCGGCGCGGGGGCCGAGGGGATGGCGGCGGCGCTCGCCGCCACCGCGCAGTCGGCGCCGCTCGCGCCGGCCGCCGGGGGGGCGGCGGCGCCGGCCGCCGCCGGCGACTACCTCGCGCCCTGGATCGATTCCGAGCAGTGCACGGCGTGCGACGAGTGCACCCAGCTCAATCCCAAGATGTTCGCCTACGACGGACGCAAGAAGGCCTTCCTCAAGGATCCGGACGCCGGGCCCTACGCCGATCTGGTCAAGGCGGCCGAACGCTGCACGGCGCACGTGATCCATCCGGGGCTGCCGCGCGACCGGAGCTTCAAGGACGCCGAGAAGTGGATCGCCCGGGGCAAGAAGTACAACTGAGACCGGCGGCGTGAGACTCCTCGGCCTCAAGACCTTCCGCCACGGCGTCCATCCGCCGGAGGCCAAGGACGAGACGAAGGACCTGCCCATCCGGCAGTTCCCGTTCGCGCCGCTGCTGGTGGTGCCGCTGTCCCAGCACGCCGGCAAGCCGGCGGTGCCGGTGGTGCGCGAAGGCCAGGAGGTCGCCCGCGGCCAGACCATCGCGCGGCCGGACGGCTTCGTGTCGGTGGCGATGCACGCGCCGGCTTCGGGCGTGGTGCGGCGGATCGCGCTGGCGCCCGCGATCTCCGGGCGGATGGTGCCCGCGGTCTACCTCGAGCCCTTCGCGGGCTCGACCCAGGAGGTCGCCGACGGCAAGCCCTGCCCGGTCGACGGCGCGACGCCCGCCGAGATCGTCACCGCGATCCAGGAGGCCGGGATCGTCGGTCTCGGCGGCGCCGCCTTCCCGACCCACGTCAAGCTGGCGATCCCGCCGGGCAAGTCGGTCGACACGCTGATCTTGAACGGCGCCGAGTGCGAGCCGTTCCTGACCACCGATCACCGGGTGATGCTCGAGCAGCGCGAGGACATTTTCGCCGGCTTGCGCTACCTGCTCAAGGTGACCGGCGCCACCCGCGCCATCATCGGCGTCGAGGAGAACAAACCGGACGCCGCCGCGCACCTGCGCGCGGGCGCGCCCGCCGATCCGCCGGTCGAGATCGAGCTGCTGCGGGTCAAGTACCCGCAAGGGGCCGAGAAGATGCTCATCACCGCGCTGCTCGGGCGCGAGGTCCCCTCGGGCAAGCTGCCGGTCGACGTCCGGGCGCTGGTGGTCAACGTCGCCACCGCGGCCGAGATCGGGCGCCTGCTGCCCCGCGGGCGCGGCATCCAGGAGCGGGTGGTCACGGTCACCGGGCCGGCGGTGCGCAAGAAGGGCAACTACCGGATCCCGATCGGCACGCCGCTGCGCTTCGTGCTCGAGACCGTCGGCGTGGTCGAGGAGGAGGTCAACCGGGTCTTCCTGGGCGGCCCGATGATGGGGCAGGCGGCGTCGAGCCTCGACATTCCGCTGACCAAGGGGACCTCGGGCGTCGTCGCCTTCACCGACGACGCGGCCGAGCGCACCCATCGCGAGGTCCACCCCTGCATCCGCTGCGGCTACTGCCTGGCCGCCTGCCCGATGTTCCTGAATCCGTCGCAGCTCGGCCTGCTGGCGCGCAACGGCGAGTACGAGCGGATGGCCGCCGACGAGAACCTGATGGACTGCTTCGAGTGCGGCTCCTGCTCGTTCGTCTGCCCGTCGCACCTGCCGCTCGTGCAGCAGTTCCGGGTCGCCAAGTCGATGGTGCGCAAGGCGGGGGCGGCGTGATGGCGAAGCTCCTCCGCACGCTCGAGATCCGCACCTCGCCGCATCTGGTCTCCGGCTACGCGGTCGACTCGATCATGTTCAACGTCGTGGTGGCGCTGGCGCCGGTGACGGCGTTCGCCGTCTACGCCTTCGGCCTGGCCGCGGCGGCGCTGCTCGCGACCGCGGTGGCCTCGGCGGTGGTGGCCGAGCGCTGGGTCTGCCGGCTCGCACGGCGGCCGTCGACGCTCGGTGACTGGTCGGCCGCCGTGACCGGGCTGCTCTACGGGTTGACGCTGCCGGCCGGCCTGCCGCTCTGGATGGTGGCGGTCGGCGGCTTCGTTTCGATCCTGCTGGGCAAAGCTTTGTTCGGTGGCCTCGGCTTCAATCCGTTCAACCCGGCGCTGGTGGGCCGCGCCGTGCTGCAGGCGGCCTTTCCGGCGGCGATGACCAGCTGGAGCCCGGCGTTCGCAGCCGGCCGCTTCGCCTCGCTGCCGACGTCGACGCTCGCCTGGCCGTTCGCCGAGCCCAGCTACGACGCGGTCGCCGCGGCGACGCCGCTCTCGCTGTGGAAGTTCGGCCACCAGGCCACCGAGGCCCGCGAGCTGGCGCTCGGCTTCGTCGGCGGCTCGACCGGCGAGACCAGCGCCCTCCTGATCCTCATCGGCGGCGCCTACCTGGTGGCGCGCAACATGATGAGCTGGCGCACCCCCGCGGCGATCCTCGGCACGGTCGCGGCGGCGAGCGCGGCGCTGCATCTGGCCGATCCCTCCCGCTACGCCAGCCCGGCCTTCATGCTGCTCTCGGGCGGGCTGATGCTGGGCGCCCTGTTCATGGCGACCGACATGGTCACTTCGCCGATCACGGCGACGGGGTGCTGGATCTACGGCGCGCTGATCGGCTTGCTGGTGGTCGCGATCCGGGCCTGGGGCGGCATGCCCGAAGGGGTGATGTACGCGATCCTGCTCGGTAACGCCGTGGCGCCCCACCTCGACCGGCTGATCCGGACGAAGGTCTACGGCACCTCGGCGCGAGGTGAGGCGTGAGCGGGCCGCGGGCGGGTGGCGCGGTGCCCGGCGCCTCCGCCTGGGCCATGTACCGCTCGATGGTCGGCGTCGGCCTGGTCTGCGGCTTCCTGATCGTCTCCGTCTTCGAGCTCACCCGACCGGTGATCGAGCGCAAGCGGGCGGAGGCGCTCGAGCGGGCGATCCTGGAGGTGGTGCCGGGCGCCGAGTCCAGCCGCAGCTTCCGGTGGTCGGCCGGGGAGCGGTTCGAGGTGGCGACCGGCGGCGCCAAGGGCGAGCGGCGGATCCACGCCGCGTACGGGGCGGAGGGAGAGCTGGTCGGCGTGGCGATCGAGGCGCAGGGGATGGGCTACCAGGACACCATCCGGGTGATCTACGGCTACGCGCCGGAACGGCAGACGATCGTCGGCCTGCAGGTGCTGGAGAGCAAGGAGACCCCGGGCCTGGGCGACAAGATCGAGATCGATCCCCGGTTTCGCGCCAACTTCGAGGCGCTCGACGTCACCGTGGCCGAAAGCGGCAGCGGTCTCGCGCAGCCGGTGGTGGCGGTCAAGCAGGGCGAGAAGACGGAGGCGTGGCAGGTCGACGGCATCACCGGCGCCACGATCTCGTCGAAGGCGATCGCCCGCATCCTGGATCTGAGCGCCGCCGAGTGGGCGCCGCGGATCCGCCGACAGCTGGACGACCTCCGGGAGCCGAGGTAGCCGATGGCCACCGCCAGCCAGCAGGGTGCCCTCCCCGTCGGCACCGACGAGTTCCTGAAGGGGCTGTGGCGGGAGAATCCGGTGTTCGTCCAGGTGCTGGGCATGTGCCCGGTGCTCGCGGTCTCGAACACGGCGCGCAACGCGCTGGCGATGGGGCTGGCGACGACGTTCGTGCTGGTGCTGTCGAACGCCGCCATCTCGGGCGTCCGCCGGTTCGTGCCGAAGCAGGTGCGGATCGCGACCTTCATCCTGATCATCGCGAGCTTCGTCACCGTGGTCGAGTACCTGATTCAGGCGATCAGCCTCGATCTGCACAAGGCGCTGGGCGCCTTCATCTCGCTGATCGTGGTCAACTGCATGATCCTAGGTCGCGCCGAGGCCTTCGCCTCGAAGAACCGCCTGGCGCCGTCGCTGCTCGACGGGCTCGGGATGGGGATCGGTTTCACCTTCGCCCTGTTCTGTCTCGGCGCGGTGCGGGAGCTGCTCGGCAGCGGCGCGCTGTTCGGCGTCGAGCTCGCGCCGGCGGGGTTCCAGGACTGGGTGGTGATGGTGCTGCCGAGCGGCGGGTTCTTCACGCTGGCGGCCTGGCTGCTGCTCTTCAACTGGCTGCGGCGCCGCCGGGACGCGAACGGAGGCGCGGCATGAGCTCCGATCCGCTGTGGACGATCTTCGTCAACGCCTGCCTGATCAACAACTTCGTGCTGGCGTACTTCCTCGGCATCTGCCCCTTCCTGGGCGTGTCGGCGAAGCTCGCGACGGCGACGCGGATGGGCGGCGCGGTGACTTTCGTGATGCTGATCAGCTCGACCTGCGCTTTCGGCATCCATCGGCTGCTCACGCTGCTCGACGCGCCGTTCCTCACCCTGATTTCGTTCATCGCCGTGATCGCCTCGTCGGTGCAGCTGGTCGAGATGTTCATCAAGAAGGTGAGTCCGGCCCTGTTCCGGGCGCTCGGCATCTTTCTGCCGCTCATCACCACCAACTGCGCCATCCTCGCGCTCGCCCTGTTCCAGACCAACAAGGGCTACGGCTTCGGCCAGTGCATCGTCTACGCCCTGGGCGGCGGCGCCGGCTTCACGCTGGCGCTGGTGCTGATGGCGGGCGTGCGCGAGAAGCTCGAGCTCGCCCAGATGCCGGACGTGGTGCGCGGGACCGCGCTCGCGCTGGTGGTGGCCGGCATCCTGTCGGTCGCCTTCATGGGCTTCGCCGGGTTGGGGAGCTGAGCCGTGCTGGTTTCCTATGGCGTCGGCCTGGCGGGAGTGGCGCTGGTGATGGCGGCCTGGCTGGGGGTGCAGGTGGCTTGGCGGCGGGCGTTCCCCGAGGCGTCCGCCGATCCGGATGCGCTGGCCGGGCGGCTGGGCTGCCACGGCCGGGAGCACTGTGGCGGGTGTGCGGGAGACGAGTGCCGGGGCGGCGGCCGAGCCGGTGCCGCCGCCGGCGAGGAGGAGAGATCATGAACGAAGCCGTGCGCTACCTCGAGCAGTACGACACCGAGACCCGCTACCGGGCGACCGTCGTCTCGAACGAGCGGATCACTCCCGATGCCTCCGACGAGGAGGTCCGCGAGCTGATCCTCGAAGTCGACCGGGCGGACTTCCCCTACCAGCTCGGCCAGAGCGTCGGCGTCGTCGCGCCGGGGTCCAAGGAGCTGGGCGAGGATCACCACTTCCGGCTCTACAGCGTCGCCGACCTGCCCGAGCGCGGCCCCTCGGGGCACCCACGCATCACCATCTGCGTCCGGCGCTGCAGCTACATCGACGACTACAGCGGCGAGCGCTACGAAGGCGTCGCGTCGAACTACCTTTGCGACCGGCGGCCGGGCGACACGATCGCGCTGACGGGGCCGTTCGGCCTGGTTTTCGAGGTGCCGGAGGAGCACGACGCCAACCTGATCCTGATCGGTTCGGGCACCGGCATCGCGCCCTTCCGCGCCTTCGTCAAGCACCTCTACCGCGAGGTTCCGGACTGGCAGGGCAGGGTCTGGCTGCTCTACGGCGCCAAGAGCGGCCTCGAGCTGCTCTACATGAACGACCGCAGGGACGACTTCGCCCAGTACTACGACGAGGAGGCTTTCGAGGCCTTCAAGGCGCTCTCGCCGCGGCCGAGCTGGGCCGACCCGATCGCCTGGGATCAGGCGATCGAGGCGCGGGGCGAGGAGCTCTGGGAGATGCTCGGCAACCCGAAGACTTACGTCTACGTCGCCGGCCTCAAGCCGATGCTCGACGAGCTCGACCGCGTCTTCGCCCGGCTCGCCGGCTCGCCCGAGAAGTGGCGGCGGCGCAAGGCGGAGCTCGCGGCCGGCCACCGCTGGGTCGAGCTGGTCTACTGACCGGGCGGGGCCTGTCACTCCGCTAGCAGGCTAGACTCCTGGCTCACGCCCGGAGGCGGAGGGATGGCGATCGCTGCGACGGCCCCGAAGGTCCGAGACGGCGGCTGGCGACGCGGTGCCGCCCGCGTCGTGGCGCCGCTCGCGATCGCTGGGATCCTCGGCGTGTCGGCGCTCGGGCTCACCCGCGGCACCCGGTTCGCCGACCTGTCCGGGGACGCGGACGAGTACCGCCGCCTGGCCTCCCAGGTCGCCGTCCACGGTGTCCTCTCGGACCGCGCCCTCGGCCCCGAGCCGGGCGCGCCGACCGCATTCCGGGAGCCGGTCTATCCCCTCTTCCTGGCCGGCGCCGTCGCGGCGTCGAGACTCGCGACGCCGGCGGGTTCGGCGACCGCCGCCGCCGCTGGGCTGGCGGGCGGCACGGCGGAGCGGATCGTGGTCGCGCTGCAGTGGGCGCTGCTGCTCGGCACGGCCGGTCTCGCCGGGTCGATGGTGTGGACCCGGACGGCCTCGCGCGGGTTCGGAATGGCGGCGGCCTTCGCGGTGGCGGCGAGCCCGGCGCTGCTCGAAGCCGCGGCGTCGCTCGGGACGGAAGCGGTCGCGGTCCCGCTGGCGCTCGTCGCCGCCTGGTCGCTCGAGCGGGCCGCGCGCGCGCCGAGCGGCTGGCGCGTGGCCCTGGCCGCCGCCAGCTGGGGGCTGCTGGCGCTGACCCGGCTGGGCACGCTCCCGCTGGTCTTGCTCGCCGTGGCCCTGCTGGCGTGGGGCTCGCCCCGGGGACGCCGCGGCCGCCATGCCGCGCTCTTCGTCGGACTCGCGCTGCTGCCCACGGCGGTCTGGGTGGGGCGCAACCAGCTGCAACTCGGAGTGGCCACCCTCGACGAGGGCAGGGCGGCGTTCAACTTGCGCGCGCGCGCGGAGCTCGACCGGCTGCTCGAGGGCCGGGAGATTCCGGCGGCGCTGCTCGCCTGGGCGCCCCCCCCGAGTTGGCGCACGCTGGCGGTTCGGCGCTATCCGGGGGCGGCGGTGCTCGGCGGCTCGCCGCGCGACGAGCGTCACTACCACCGCCGCGCGCAACGCGTCTGGGATCGGGCGGTCGAGCGCGCCGGCTCGCGGGCCGCCGCGGCGGGCGCAGTGCGAGCGGCCGCCGTCCGCGAGCTCGCCGCCGAGCCCTGGCGTCACCTGCGCACCAGCGCCGTCGTCGCCTGGCGCGGCCTCTTCGTCGAGGCGGGGCTGCCCGGCTGGCGGTCAGCGGGAGCCGCGCTCTGGATCGGGCCGCTCCTGCTGGTCGCCGCCGGCACGGGGGCGCTGCGGGCGCTCCGGCGGGGCGACCGGGCGGAGCTGGCCCTCTATCTGCTGCCGCTCGCGGGCTTCGCCCTCCACGCCGCCTGGACCGAGTTCCGGCCCCGTTTCCAGCTGCCGGCGCTGCCCCTGCTCTGGGTCACCGCGATCGTCCTGGTGGCCGAGCTGCGAACCCGTGGCGACCGCCGCCGGCGAGACGAGGTGCCACCGGCGGCGGCGCCAGAATCGGCCCCCGAGCGGCTAGACTGACGCGCGATTCGAGACGCGAGAAACCCGCGACGACGAGCATCGACCGCGAGACCAGGGAGGCTGGATGGACGCGCCCGACACGAAATCGCTGCCCGAAAACGCCTACCGCCAGCTGCGCGCGGGCGAGCTCTACCAGCCACTGGTGCCCGCCGCCTCCGAGATGAAGGAGGCCACCGGCCGGTCGGTGGCGTGGGGGATCCTGCTCTGCGTCGTCTTCACCGTGGCCTCCGCCTACTCCGGGCTCAAGGTGGGCCAGGTCATGGAGGCGGCGATTCCGATCTCGATCTTGGCGATCGGCCTGGCGCGGGTCTACGCGCGGCGCTCGACGCTGCTCGAAAACGTCATCCTGACCGGCATCGGCGGCACCTCGGGCGCGATGGTCGCGGGCGCGATCTTCACGCTGCCGGCCCTCTACATTCTCCAGCTCGACCCGCATCCGCTCCAGACCATCTTGATCAGCCTCGCCGGCGGCTGCCTCGGCCTGCTCTTCCTGATCCCCTTGCGCCGCTATTTCGTGCGCGAGACCCACGGGCAGTTCCCGTACCCGGAGGCGACCGCCATCACCGAAGTGCTGGTGACCGGCGAGAAGGGCGGTTCCCAGGCCAAGCTGCTGCTCCAGGCGACCGCGATCTCGGGCGTCTACGACTTCTTCGTCACCACCTTCCAGGTCTGGCGCGAGTTCATCGACCTGCAGTTCCTGCCCCAGATGCGGACGCTGGCGGAGAAGGCCAAGCTGGTGGTCAGCTTCGACGCCATCGCCTTCATCCTCGGTCTCGGCTACGTCATGGGCCTGCGCTCTTCAATGGTGCTCTGCGCGGGCGGCGTGCTGTCGAACTTCGTCCTGGTGCCGCTCATCTGGATGATCGGCAGGGAGTTCCCGGACGCCGTCTATCCGGCGACGGTGCCGATCGCCGAGATGGGCGCCGGGCAGATCTTCCGCAGCTACGTCCGCTTCATGGGCGTCGGCGCCATCGCGGCGGCGGGGATCTTCGGCATCCTCAAGTCGCTGCGCATCGTCGCCGGCTCGTTCAAGATCGCCGCGCACGCGTTCCGGCACGGCGAGGCCGACGGCCAGGAGCGCACCGATCGCGATCTGTCGACGATGACCGTCCTGATCGGCATCGTCCTGGCGGCCCTCGGCGCCGGGATCTTCTTCGGCAGCCTCGGTTCCTCGCTCACGGTGACCCTGGTCGGCCTCGGCCTGATGCTGCTGTTCTCGTTCTTCTTCGCCTCGGTGGCGGCCAACGCGATCGCGACCACGGCGCGCAACCCGGTGTCGGGCATGACCATGCTGACCATCATCGTCTCTTCGGTGGTGCTGCTCCGCTTCGGGCTCTCCGGCACGACCGGCATGTTCTTCGTGATGGCGATCGCCGGCATGGTCTGCACCGCGCTGTCGGTCTCGGGGCAGGCGATCACCGACCTCAAGACCGGCTACTGGCTGGGCTCGACGCCGGCGGCCCAGCAGCGGGTCAAGTTCTGGGGGATCGTCGCATCGGCGGTGGCGGCCGCGCTGACCATCGTGCTGCTGGCCAAGACCTTCCAGTTCGGCGAGGCGGTGCCGGGCGACCCGCGCGTCGTGCTCGCGGCGCCGCAGGCGTCGATCATGAAGGCCCTGGTCGAGGGGTTCATGAGCCAGCAGCCGGTCGCCTACATCCTGTTCGGCGCCGGCGCGCTGGTGGCGGTCGTGATGGAGATGCTCGGCGTGCCGGCGCTGGTGTTCGCGCTCGGCATGTACCTGCCGCTCGAGCTGAACACGCCGGCCCTGGTCGGCGGATTCCTGGCGCACCGGATCGCCAAGCGCTCCGAGGCGGCGGGGGGCGAGCGCGGGCGGTCGATGCGGGAGCGGGGGGTGGTGATCGCCTCGGGCCTGATGGCCGGCGGCGCGCTGGGCGGCGTCTTCGGCGCGGCGCTACGGCTGGTGCCGAGCTACAGCGAGGAGTGGATCAAGACCCCCTTCTACGATGACCCCACCCTCTCCCAGATGGCGTCGATCGTCCTCTTCCTCGGGCTCTGCATCTACGTCTGGCGCGGCGCGATCCAGGAAGGACGCGCGGCCAAGAGCTGAGCGAACCCGAGGAGCGAGCCGGAAGGCGAGCGACCGCGGCGGGGTGAGACCAGTGGATTCACTCCGCTGCCCGAGGGGAGGGCGCATGCCCTCCCCTTTTCGATGAGACCCGCGTGCCCCCCCCAATGAAATCGCCGCTCACGGGGCCGAGGTCGCCGGCCGCCGCGGGGGCTTCTCCGGCGCCGGCCGCCGCTCGTCGACGAGCAGGTGGAGCAGGGCGAGCACCGGATGCCGGAGCAGCATCCGGGGTCCGGCGTGTCGCATCACCTGCCGGACCCGTTCGCGCGGCTGCGGCCGATAGCAGTGGATCTTGCAGTTGGCGCAGGTCGGCTTGTCGGCGCCGAACGGGCAGCGGGCGAGCCGGAGCGCGGCGTAGTCGCGCAGCTCGCTGCACTCGGCACAGAGCGCCCCGCGGCGCCCGTCGTGCAGATCCCGGCAAGTGATGGCGATCATGGCCTCGAGCGTGCGCCACTCCCGCCTGAGCCGGCCGGTTTCGAGATCGTTCACGGCCCCGATTCCAGCATGCCGGTTCGCGCGGCGCTATGACGGCGGTCAGGAGGCCGCCAGACGCCGCCGGAACGCGCGGTCGCGCGGCGGACCGAGGCGCTCGTCCCGCGCGAAGGGGTGGGGTGTCCGCCCACGCGCTGGTTCTAATCTGAGCGCTCGGAGGCTGCAGGAGATGACCGCGGTCATGTCGGCGTGTCGCGAGCTCCCCTAGCGTAGTGAGCGTGAGAGAGCCGAGGCGCGGGAGTGGAGGACTCGGCGACGTTGCGAAGGGCGTCGCGCTGGCGTTGCTCGGCCTCTTCGGCGCGCTGTTGCTGACACCGGTCGTTGCGGCGCTCGGCGACGACGAGACGAGCTGCTGCACGCGCGGGCGCTGCTGTCACGCGCGGCTCCTCTCCGACGCCGGCCTCTGTCTCTACGCGAGCTGCCGCTGCGGCGGTCACGATGGCGCGGCGGGAGCGCCGATGACCTTCGATCCGGCCCTGCCGCCCACCGAGACGAATCTGGTCGCGGATGTCACCGGCGATGGCCCGCTCGCGGCAGTTCTTCCCTCTCCCCTCACCCGCTCCACCGACCCGACGACGCCCCCCCCTCGCCGGCTCCGTTCGCCCGTCTGATCTCCCGGCAGGTGCGTCGCACCGCCCGGGTGGGCCGCGTGGGCCCGCTCGGGCCGGTCGACCGCCGATGCCGGCGGGGACTCGATCGAGGACGAAAGGAGCTCGACATGTGGCGGAGGAGCGTTGGGATTTGGGCGGCTCTGGGGCTGACCGTCGGCTGGCTGGTACCCGCGGGAGCAGTCGCGGCGTCCGAAGGCCGGCTGGTCGGCACGGTGCGAACGATCGACGGCGCGCGCGTCCCCGGAGTGACGATCGTGCTCGAAGCCGAGGGCGGCACCGAGACCCGCCGTCTCGCCTCGGGCGCGGACGGCCGCTTCCGGTCCGGCCCGCTCGCGGCGGGCAGGTGGCGGATCACGGCCGAGCTGCCCGGGCTGCCGGAGCTGGCGCGCGCGGAGGTGACGCTCGCGCCCGGCGAGGAGCAGCGCGTCGAACTGACACTCGCGCTGCCCCTCTTTGCCGAGTCGATCACCGCCGCGGGCGAGATGCCGCGGGACAGCCTGGAGGCCAGCCGGCTGCGCGAGAGTGCCGCGCGCGATGTCGGCGAAGCGCTCGCCGAGCTGCCGGGGCTGTGGAAGTTGCGAAAGGGGGGAATCGCCAACGAGGTCGTGCTGCGCGGCCTCCAGAGCCGGGATCTGGCGATCCTGGTGGACGGCCAGCCCCTCCATGGCGCGTGCCCGAACAAGATGGATCCCGCCGCGTTCCACGTCGACTTCGCCGAGGTCGAACGGATCGAAGTGACCAAGGGGCCGTTCGACTTGCGCCGGCAGGGGGCCCTGGGCGGCACCGTGAACGTCCTCACCCGGGCGCCCTCTCCTGGCTGGAGCGCCCACCCGGAGCTGGCGCTCGGTTCGGCCGGATTCTGGAATCCCGCGCTGTCGGCCGGATGGGGCGGGGAGCGGATCTCGGTCCTCGCCGGCGGCTCGCAACGGCGGTCGGACCCCTACCGCGACGGGCGCGGCGAGCGGGTGACCGAGGTCGCCGCCTATGCCCCCGTCGCCGATGGGGTCCGCGCCTTCGACCTGACGACCGGCTGGTCCCGCCTCGGAGCGTCGCTCACCGATCGGGCGACGCTCGACCTGGCCTACAGCGCCCAGCGGTCGGACACGGTGCTCTACCCGTACCTGGCCATGGACGCCCGCTACGACGACGCCGATCGGCTGCGGCTGCGCTACCAGGCGACGGGCCTGGGCGCGGCCAACCTGTCGCTCGGTGCCCAGGCGAGCTGGGCGGCGGTCGAGCATGGGATGGACGACCGCCTGCGCACGTCGGCGCTCGGCCGCCCGCGCGCGTACTCGATGTCGACCTGGGCGGAAACGGTGACTTCGGGCTTGGCTCTCGAGGTGAGCGGCGCCGGCTGGACCGCGGGTCTCGAGACCTCGCGCCGGAGCTGGGACGCGTGCAACCGGATGGCGATGGGCGGCTATGCGGAGCAGGCGATGATCCCGGACGTCGAGGTCGACGTCGCGGGCCTGTACGTCGAGGCGACGCGGAGCCTGGCGGCCTGGGCGACCCTCACCGCGGGCGCCCGGCTCGATGCCGCGGAGAGTCGGGCGGACGCGGCCCGCGCTCCGGGCGAGCTCTACGAGCGGTACCACGGCACCCGCTCGCTCGAGCGACGGGACCTGCTGCCGGCGGGTCAGGTGCGCTTGGCCCTGCAGCGAGACGGATTGCGCGCCGCGATCGGCCTCGGCCACGCGGCGCGGGTACCCGAGGCGACCGAGCGCTACCTCGGCTTGGTCCGCATGGCGAGTGACTGGGTGGGGGACCCACAGCTCGAGCCGAGCCGCAATACCGGAGGCGATGTCGAGCTCGGATGGGAGGGCGAGCACTCGCGAGTCGGCCTCGCGGTCTACGCGCAGTGGATCGAGGACTACGTCACCGTGGTCCAGGTGGCGGCGAAGCCGGCGGCTGGCGGCGGCATGATGGCGATGCCGAAGCTGGCGCGGTCGTTCGCCAACGTCGACGCCGAGATCTTCGGCGTGGAGGTCACGGCTTCGACGAGCCTGGGTGAACGTCTGTTCCTGGCGGGAGATCTGTCGTGGCTCCGAGGCGAGCGCGGCCGCCTGGCCGGTGCCGGGTCGCCCGCGGGGGCCCTGGCCGAGATGCCGGCGCCGACCGCGCGGCTCTCGGCGCGCTGGGACGACGGCCGGTGGTTCGCCGAGCTCGAGCAGATCTTGGCCGCCCGCCAGCGCCGGGTCGATTCGACGCTCGGAGAGGAGGAGACGCCAAGCTGGGCGGCGACCCACGCCCGCCTCGGCTGGCGCGGCGCCAGGCTGACGGCGACTCTCGGAGTCGCGAATCTGTTCGATCGGCATTTCACCGAGCACCTGTCCTTTCAACGCGATCCCTTCCGCAGCGGGGTACGCGTTCCGGAGCCGGGTCGAGCCCTGTCGGCCGCCCTCGGCTACCGGTTCTGAAGTGCTGGCTCCCGGTCTCCGTCGGCCGACGCCGCGCGCCGGCGGCGCAGCGGCGCGCTCCGTCGCGGCGGCGACGTGCTGATGGGAGAATGACCGGGTGAGTCTGCAAGCGAGCCTCGAGCTGCTGCGGTCGGCGTTCGATCGGGCCCGGCCCGCGGAGGTTCCCGGGCCGGCCCGAGAAAAGGCCGCGGTGGCGGCCGTGTTGCGGGAGCGCCGGGACGGGCTCGAGCTGCTCTTCATCCGCCGCGCCGAGCATCCGTCGGACCCCTGGTCCGGCCACATGGGACTGCCCGGTGGGCGCGTCGACTCGACCGATCCGTCGCCGCTCGAGGCCGCGATCCGGGAGACGCAGGAGGAGCTGGGGCTCGACCTGGCGCGAACGGCGCGGCCGCTCGGTCGCCTCTCCGAGGTCCGCACCCACCTGCGCGACGGCGGGCTGCCGAAGAGCGTCGTGCCGTTCGGCTTCGCGCTCGAGGCCGACGCCGATCCGGCCTTCGTGCTCAACCACGAGGTGGCCGAGGCCTTGTGGGTTCCGCTCGGATTCCTGGCCGATCCCGGCCGCCGCGAGACGCTCGCCTACGACTACGGCGGCGTGCCGATCTCGCTGCCCTGCTGCCGCTACCAGGGGCGGGCCATCTGGGGCCTGACCTTCTGGATCGTCGAGGACCTGTTGCGCCTGGCGGCCGCCCCCGCCGGTCGTTGATTCGAGCTGGTCGACCGCGCGGGTTCCCCGTGCGGGACCAGGCTTGCACGCGACGCGGCGGTTCCTGGCCAGCGCCGCGCGAAGGCGCTATTCGATCAGGTGGCCGACGCGGAGGCGGTTGCCGTCGGGGTCGACGAGCTCGAACTCGCGCATGCCCGACGGCAGGTCGCCGAGCGGGCCGAGCCGTGGGAGTCCCGTCGAAGGGAGGCCCCGGGCGCTCCACTCGCGATGCACGGTGTCGGCGTCGAACACGCGCAAGTAGCAGCCGTGGAGCGAGCGCTCCGCCTCGAGCCCCGGCGCGACGAAGAGGTGGACTTCCGCGCCGTGCAAGTCGACGATCGCGTACGGGTCGGGCTCACCCTGCTCGTAGACCAGCCGGAAGCCGAGCGCGCCGTAGAAGGCGAGGGCGCGGTCCAGATCGCGGCAGGGGAGGACGGGAATCGCGACGGCGTCCATGGCCGGATGGTATCGGGTCGGCGAGCCGGGCGGCACCACGGTGGCCCGCGCGACCGCCACCGATCGGTGACAGACTCCGGGCCGACCCGGGAGGTGAGAGATGCTGCCCTTGGTGAACCGCTCCGCCGTGCTGCTCCGTCCGAAGGCGCCCTACATCGCCTGGGCCCAGGAGGTCCACGATCCGGGGGAGATGTCCCCGGAAGAGGTGGCCGAAGCGCTCGGCGACGCCGAGCCGACGGTCTACCTGGTGCCGCCGTGCGACGAGGAGGAAGAGGCCGCCCGGGTGCTGGCGGAGGTCGCCGAGATGCTGTTCGAGGAGGAGCTCGAGGCCTGGTCGACCGATACCTCGCGCTGGCCCGGGCAGCGCGACCTGGCGGCCCTCCAGGAGTGGTTCGAGATCGCCTTCATCACCGGCGTGGTCGACACCGTCGACGAGGAGATGGCGGACGAAGACGACGAGGACGAGGAGGACGAGGAGGTCTTGCTGGGTGACGAGGAGCGGTAGCGGCAGGTCTCCCCGGAGCCGATGGACGGCGATTTCGCCCCCGGATATCTTCGAACTGGAACGACTTCTGAGGAGCGCAGCATGGCCAGCGCCGCAACTCCCTCTCCGACCCGTACGAACCCGCTGCTCGAGCTGGGCCGGCTGGGCCAGTCGGTCTGGCTCGACTACATCCGGCGCGGTGCGCTCGACTCGGGCGAGCTCGCGCGGCTGGTGGCGGACGACGGGGTCACGGGCGTGACCTCGAACCCGGCGATCTTCGAGAAGGCGATCGCCGAGGGCGAGGAGTACACGGCGCAGATCCGCGAGGTCGCAGGATCGAGCGGCGGCGATCCACGCCGGATCTACGAAGCGCTCGCGGTCGAGGACGTCCGGCGGGCGGCCGACATCCTCGCGCCGGTCTACGAGCGCACCGCCGGCGCGGATGGCTTCGTCAGCCTGGAGGTCGCGCCCGACCTCGCCGACGACACCGCTTCGACGGTCGCGGAGGCGCACCGGCTCTGGACGGCGGTCGGCCGGCCGAACCTGATGATCAAGGTGCCGGGCACGCCGGCCGGCCTGCCGGCGATAGAGCGCCTGCTCGCCGACGGCATCCACGTCAACGTCACCCTGCTGTTCTCGCGGCGGACTTACGCGCAGGTCGCCGAGGCCCACTTGGCGGCGCTCGAAGAGCGCGCCGCGCGGGGCCTGCCCGTCGCCGGCGTGGCGAGCGTCGCGAGCTTCTTCGTCAGCCGAATCGACACCCTGATCGACCGCTGGATCGACGAGCGACTGACGACCGAAGACGACGGCCCGCGGGCGGGGCTCGAGAGATTGCGCGGGCAGGTGGCGATCGCCAACGCCAAGCTCGCCTATCAGCACTACCTCGCGCTGGTGGCGAGCGAGCGCTTCGCCGTTCTCGCGGCGCGGGGCGCGCGGGCGCAACGCCTGCTCTGGGCTTCGACCTCGACCAAGAACCCCGCCTACCGCGACACGCTCTACGTCGAGGAGCTGATCGGCCCCGACACGGTCAACACGATTCCGCCCGAGACGCTCGCCGCGTTTCGCGATCACGGCGTCGCCCGCGCCACGCTGGTCGACGGGCTGGGCGGCGCCCGCGCCACGCTGGAGGGGCTCGCGGAGGCCGGCATTTCGCTCGACCAGGCCACCGACGAGCTGCTGGCCGACGGTATCGCCAAGTTCGTGCAGCCCTTCCAGAAGCTGCTCGCGGCGGTCGAGGGGCGTGCCCGCGAGCTGGCGGAGCGCCCGGTCTGATGTTGGCGCGGCTGCCGATCGAGCTGGAGCGGCAGCTCGAGCAGGCGCTCGCCGAGTGGCGGCAGCGCCGGGGGACGGAGCGACTCTTCGCCCGCGATGCGAGTCTCTGGAGCGGTGGCGACGAAGACCGTTGGCTCGGGTGGCTGGACGCGCCGGAGGCGAGCCTGTCGCGGCTCGGACTCTGGCGGGAGCTCGCCGACGAGGCTCGCGCCGACGGCGCCGAATCGTTCCTGCTGCTCGGCATGGGTGGCTCGAGCCTGGGTGCGGAGGTCCAACGGCGGGTGTTCGGACGGCGTGCCGGCTACCCGGAGCCGCTGGTGCTCGATTCGACCGACCCGGATCAGATCCGTGCCGTCGATCGCCGCATCGAGCCCGAGCGGACGCTGGTCGTGGTGGCCAGCAAGTCGGGCTCGACGCTCGAGCCGAGCCTGCTGCTCGCGCATTTCCACGAGCAGTTCCGGCGCCAGCTCGGCGGTCGCGCCGGGAGCCGTTTCCTGGCCGTCACCGATCCGGGGTCGAAACTGGCAGCGGAGGCGCGCGAGCGCGGTTTCCGGCGGGTCGTGCTCGGCGAGCCGACCATCGGCGGTCGCTTCTCGGCGCTGTCGGCGTTCGGCCTGGTCCCGGCGGCGCTCCAGGGCCTCGAGGTCGAGCGGCTGCTCCGTCGGGCGCTCGAGGCGGCGGTCGACGCGCGGCGCGCCGAGCCCGAAGAGAATCCGGCGGTCCGGCTCGGGTTGCTGCTCGGAGTGGCGGCCGCCGCCGGCATCGACAAGCTGACCCTGGTCCCCGCCCCCGAGCTCGCGAGTTTCGGCACTTGGCTCGAGCAGCTGATCGCCGAGTCGACCGGCAAGTCGGGCCGCGCGGTGCTGCCGATCGACGGCGAGCACCTGGCCGACTCCGACCGCTACGGCGGTGATCGGCTGTTCGTCGCGCTGCGCTACCGGGGTCAGCTCGGAGCGCTCGACGAGGAAGCTCTCGCGGCCCTGGCGGCCGAGCGCCGGCCGATCGTCGAGCTCGACGTCGACCAGCGCGAGGCCCTGGGCGCCGAGATGTACCGCTGGGAGATCGCGACCGCGGTCGCTGGCGCCTGGCTGGGTGTCCATCCCTTCGACCAGCCGGACGTCGAGGCTGCGAAAGTCGAAGCCCGCAAGCTGACGGCGGCGGTCGAGGCGACGGGCGCGCTGCCCCTCGAGTCACCGCTCGCGACCGCCGGCCCGCTGTCGTTCTTCGCCGACGCGGGGTTGGCGCGAGGGCTCGAGCCCGGAGTCTCACCGGTGGAGCTGATGAGGCGGCACCTGGCGCGGCTGGCTCCCGGGGACTACTTCGCGCTCCTGGCTTTCCTGGAGGCGAGCGATCGTCACGAAACGATCCTGCAGCGCCTCCGGCACCGGGTGCGCGACAGGCGCCGGGTCGCCACGTCGCTCGGTTTCGGGCCGAGATTCCTGCATTCGACCGGACAGGCCCACAAGGGGGGGCCCGCATCGGGCCTCTTTCTCCAGATCACGGCCGACCCGCTGGACGATCTGCCGGTGCCCGGACAGCGGCTGACCTTCGGGCAGGTGATCGCGGCGCAGGCGCGCGGGGACTTCGAGGTCCTCCGCGCCCGCGGTCGCCGAGCCTTGCGGGTGCATGTGGCCGGGGATCCCGTCGAGGGACTCGAACGTCTCGACGCGCTGGCCGCGCAGGCCCTGGCGGCCGACTGACCGACCTCACCTGCGCGCCAGCGGACAGACGGCCCCCGGAGGACGCTACCGGGGACCATCGGGGCGGGAAAGGCTTCAGGTGGGCCGTCGAAACGGAGACTGCGAGGCTCACGTCCTGGGCCGGCTCGGTGTCGCCACCGAGCGGGTGTGTCCGGGCGGCAACCGCCCTACAGGTGATGCAAGGCAGTCTAGGCAGGCGGAACGCCGGGCGCACCACCCCAGGGGGCGGTCCCGCCCCGCCCCGCCTCGCTCTCGGGGTCCCAGCTCAGAACTTCGACCACAGGAACTGGTTGGTCACCTCGTGGTGGAACTGGATCTCGCTGCGCTTGACGCGGCTGCCGAGCGCCTTCGGGCAGCGCTCGGCGGCGGCGAGCTTGAGCTCGGCGTACTTGGCATGGACCTCCTCGCCCAGCAGCTCGGCCGATAGCTTGCTCGACTTGAACAGGCGGATCGCGTCGTAGATGTTGTCGGGCAGGAAGCGCGTCCGCGGCCGCTTGCCGTCGTTGTCGTCCTCGGCCACCGGGCCCTCGAGACCGGTGCGGAGCAGAGCGTAGATCGCCAGGTAGGGGTTGGCGTCCGGCGCGATCGAGCGGATCTCGACCCGCGCCGAGCGCTCGTTGGCGAGCGGGATGCGGATCATCGCGCCGCGATCGATCGCCGAGGCCTTGATCTGGTTGGGCGCCTCGTAGTGCGGGTCGAGCCGCCGATAGGAGTTGACGCTCGAGTTCAGGATCAGGCAGAGGTCGTTGGCGTTGGCGAGCAGACGCTGGATGTACTGCCACCCGGCCGTCGAGAGGTTCTCCTCCCCCTTGCCGTCCCAGAACAGGTTCTTGCCCTTGCGTGAGAGCGACATGTTGGTGTGCATGCCGTTGCCGTTGACGCCGGCCACCGGCTTGGGCAGGAACGAGGCGGTGAGGTCCATCTGCGCGGCGACCTGCCGCGCCACCAGCTTGTAGAGCTGAACCTGGTCGGCGGCGAGCAGCGCCTCGGTGTAGCTGTAGTTCATCTCGAACTGCGAGGGCGCCACCTCCGGGTGGTCCTTCTCGTTGGCGAAGCCGAGCGCGCGCTGCACCTCTGCCGCGGCGTCGATGAACCGCCGCAGTGTGTCGCCCGGCAGCGAGTGGTAGTAGCCGCCGGTCGAGACGTAGTCGAAGAGGCCGGTCTCGGGGTATCGCCGCTCGGCGTCGCGGCCCTGGAACAGGAAGCCCTCGATTTCGTTGGAGACGTGGGCGACGGTGCCGTCCTTCGCGTAGAGGCGTTCGCAGTAGGCGCCCAGCTTGGAACGCAGGTCGGCGCGGTAGGGGGTGCCGTCACGCTCCTCGACCTGGCCGAAGACCAGGACCTTGCCCGGTCCGAAGATATCCGCCGGGAGCCAGTAGAACGCCGGCCAGTCGATCTCGAGCCGCAGATCCGACTCCTGCTGCTGCGAAAAGCCGCGGATCGACGAGCCGTCGAAGGTCAGGTTGTCCGCGCTCTTGAGCAGGAACTTCTTGTCGTAGTCCAGCATGTGGAAGCGCCCTTCGAGGTCGGTGAAGCAGACGGTCACCGCCTTGATCCGCTTCTCGTCGGCGAGGTACTTGAGCCGGGCCTCGCGGATCTTGCTCGGGTCCTTGCGCGCGAGGCGTTCGGCCTTGGCCGCCAGGTTCATCTCCTCCAGCTGGTCGTACGGAATCTCCAGAAAGTCGCGAAGCGCGGGGCTCATGCGGGGTTCTCCTGTGGGATCGTGCTGCTTGGATGACTCAACGCTAGCATGAGTAGCATAGCCGTCGTTCGTCTAAGAACAAAAAAGCCTTCAATTAAAGTAAAAACCATCTTTCCAGGCGAGCAGGGAGCCTGGGGAGAGGGGCGGTGGGAGAGGGTGAGAGCGTGGCGGTCGCCGAGCGCTCCAGTCGCCCCTCCTCGTCCCCTGGCCTGGGGATTCGCTGCTCTCTTCCTGGCTCGGGTCTCTCTTCCTGCCTGGGCTGCCACGGCGGCGTCTGCCCCCCGCCCTGGGACCCGTGGGCATGGCCGAATGGGATCTCGGGAGGAGCGTCGGGTTCGCAGGCTCGGCGTGCTCCGGGCGGGAAGCGGGGTTGCTGCCCCGCCCGGAGCCGGCAGAGACGATCTGCGGATCGGCTGGCACCTCGCGGCACCTCGCGCCTCGCGCCTGGTACCTGACGCCTCGCGGCCGCGCGACGGCTGGGCGGGATCAGCCGAGTGGAGGGATGCGGAGCACCTGACCGGGGTAGATCTTGTCGGGGTGGGTCAGCAGGGGCTGATTGGCCTCGAAGATCTTGGGGTACTTGCCGGCGTCGCCGTAGTACTTCTTGGCGATCTTCGACAGGGTGTCGCCGGAGACGACGGTGTGCATCTGGGCCTCCGGCTCGGCCTTCACCGCCTCGAGCCGGTCGTCGACGTGTGCGATGCCGCGGACGTTGCCGACCGCGAGGATGACCTTTTCCCGCTCCTCCTGGCTGTCGACCTTGCCGCGCACGATCGCGGTGTCGCCCGTGACCTCGATCTCGAGCCCTTCGACCTCGAGGCCAAAGCTCGCGACCAGGTTCTCCAACGCCTTGCGGCGCTTCATGGCCTCGAGCTGGGCCGGGTCGACCTGATGCGTCCGCGCGGTGGGCGCCGGCGCCTTGTCCGCCTTACCGAACAGTTTCTCGCCAGCTTCCTTGACGAAATCGAAGATCCCCATCGGTCGCTCCTTTCGCGGTCGGGTGCAGCCTCGGAGACGTATACCACAGGGCCGCGCGCCGCGGCGTGGAGCGTTGGGGGGGGCGCCTTCGCGGCCGCGAAGATGCGGCGGGATCTCAGTGGCGGGCGCCCGCTGTCCGCGCTGCACCGTCGCCCAGACGCCACGAGAGGGTCAGGTGCTCGGTGCCGGTGCCGTCGACGTTCTGGGTCCATCGCAGCGTCAGGCGTTGCCATCTCAGGGCGACCTCGCCGCTCAGCCCCTGATCGCGGACGTGGCCTGCCAACCACTCCGTCCGAACCCGGTCGGCGCGAGCTCCGAGGCCGACGCGCACCGCCAGACCGCCACCCAGGCTCCGTTCCGCCGCCACCCCCAGGCGCGCCCAGGTGCGGAAGTCGGGGGCGGCGAAGGCGTCGCCCGCGGCCGACCACCAAAAGCCGCCGGCGCGGCCGAGCTCGCGCGTGGCGCTCGCCGCCACGGTCGGGCGCCAGAGGGTCTGCTCGCGGTAGTCCAGGTGGACCGCTTCGCTGTCGACCCAGCGATGAACCTCGTTCTGAATCGACTCGCCGAGCAGGCCGCGGCCGAGCCGGAGGACTCCCAGGCGGACCTCGGGCTGCCAGCCGCCGGAGGTCGGCAACTCGCGCCCGAGCTCGAGATAGGTCTCGTCGTGGCGCCGCGCGTGCGCGCGATCGGTGAACATCCGCTCGCCGAACGTCACCCGGCCGAGGTGCGAATCGAGCGTCACCTCGACCGTGGCGGTGTAGAGATCGTCGCCCGCTCCGCCGCCAGAGAGCAGGTCGTTGCTGGTCGTCAGGCGCAGCTCCCCCGCGCGCGCGGACGAGGCGCCCAGCGTCGCCAGGGCCAGCAGAAGGAGCGAGGCGAAGCGACGGGCCGGGGTGGGGATCGGGATCACGGCAGAGTCCTCAGATGGGTCGCGGTTCTCGGCTCGGCGCGGACGGAGCCCGCAGGAGCTTCTCGAACACCAAGTCGAGGAAGATCCGCACCGGCTCCTCGCCCTCGCCGCACTTGGCTCGCTGGAGCGTGCCCTGCCAGGCCGAGACCAGGAAGGAGGCCAGGCGGTCCGGGTCCTCCCGCGCGTCCAACTCTGCCGCCTCCTGGGCCTCCCGCAGCAGTCGCGAAAGCGAGGTCTCCAGGCTGCGGAAGGTGCGTTCGAGCGGCTGGCGGAAGGTGGGGTGCTCGCCGGCCAGCTCTTGCGCCAGGCGACCCGCCAGGCAACCGTGCACGGCCGGCGCGCACCGCAGGCCGGCCGCGAAGTGCTCGAAGAGCGCTCGAAGCCGATTCAGCGGGCTCGTCTCGGAGGGCTTCAGCGCCTCGGCCAGGCGCGCCACCTCAGCCTCCCGATAGCGCTCGAGAACCGCGACCGCGAACTCCTCCTTCGAGCGGAAGTAGTTGTAGAACGAGCCCTTTGGAATCCCGGCAGCGGCGGTCACGTCGCCCACGCCGGTGGCGGAGTAGCCCTGCTCGAGGAAGAGCTGGAGCCCGGTCTCGAGCAGTCGTTCACGGTGGAGTCCACGGGCCATGGCGGGAATAACACGACCGGTCGTCTTGAAATTTCCGTCTCCCAGACCCGACACGAATCACCTCACCGGGGCCTGGAAGATTCGGCGGCAACGCCTCGGTCCGAGCCCCCCGGCTCGAGGTCGCTGTCGTACCAGGCCGCCGCGTCTCGCAGCTTCAACCGGCGCTGGTCGCCATCGAGCTCGACGCCCACCGCCAGCCGCCGCCAGCGGGCGAGCAGCCGACCCTGCCGGAGGTCGTCTTCGATGCGCAGCCGCGCCCGCAATTCGCCGTGCGGCAGCGGCAGCTCCGAACGGACCAGCTCGAACCTGCCCGGCGCCCACTCGACCCTGCCGGTGGCGGAGAGTCCGCGCACCAGCAGCAGGCGCTCGACCCATCGGGGCAGGTCGCGCTCGATTTCGTAGTAGGCGATCAGGGGCGAGCTGTCGGCGAGCCGGGCATGGAAGTCGCCCGACAGGTCGACGGGTTGGCCGAGGTGGACGCGGCCGGAAGTCATGGTCACCTCGCCCCACCAGCCGGCGACGCTGTCGCCCGCGGTGGTCTCGCCCGCGACCTCGCGCAGCGCGAGTCGGGTGCCCAGCAGCGAGAAGGTGCGTGCGTCGAGGTTCGGCTCGGCCAAGCGCAGGTCGGCTTCGAGCTTGCCCGCGAGGCGCTGCCCCCGGGCGACCAGCCGCAGCTTCTCGGCCCGGACGTCGAGCGCGCCTTCGCCACTCTCGCCGGCACCGGTGAACCGGAAGGTGCCGCTCGCGACCGCCTCGCCCGCCTCGATCGCGGTCTCCGCCGCGGGGGGGAGGTAGGCGTTGACGAAGCGAAGGTCGGGCAGTCGGGCCTCGCCCAGGTCCAGCTCGACCCGCAGGCCGCCGGGCGGCTCGCCCCAGCGCGGCGCCTCCGAGCGGGTGTGGAGGATCAGTCCCCGACCGAACATCACCGCCCGCTCGCCCGGGCGCCCCAGTTGCCAGTCGCCCAAGCGCAACCTGGAATCGAGCTCGTCGCCCGCCGCGCCGCGGACGATCGATGCGGACAGGCGGGCATCTCCGCGCGCCTCGAATCCCAGCAACTCCAGCCGTTGCGCCGGCTGCTCGAGCTCGAGCCGGCTGCCCGCGGCGAGCGCTCCGCGGTCGACCACGAGCCTGGCGTCCGCCTGCAGGGCGCCCCCCTCGAGCGAGAGCCAGGGCCAGGGGGCCAGCAGGGCATCGACGATCGCCGCCGCCTCGACCTCCCCGCGCAGCGCGAGGTGGCCATGGAGCACCCGCACGACCTGCTCGAACCGAGCGCCGCGATAGGGATAGGGCTCGGTCTCGAAGCGGAGCTCGCCGGTGAGATTCCTCGCCAGCGAAGTCGTTCCCGCGAGCAGATCGAGGCCGGTGAAGGTGACCCGGCTGTCGAACACCCGCGCCGTCTTCCGACGCCTCGTTTCGAACCCCCCTCGCAGGGCGAGGCTGCCGCTCGCGGCGCGATCGTCGACCCGGATCTCGGAGACTCCCCGGATCTGGATATCCCGGAAGCCGAAGGTCCAGGGGCGACGCGTCGGGGGTGGCGGCGGCGCCGGTCCCGCCGGGAACCCCGCGATCTCGGGCTTCTCGCCGGCGGGGAGCCGGGCCAGCAGACCGCCGGTCTCGGGGACCTCGAAGCGCGCCACCCGGATCGTGGCGCCCTCTCCCCGGATGCCGGTGAAGCGCAACTCGCGGGCGAGGAGAGGCAGCGGAGAGATCCGGGCCGTGACCCGCTCGACCCGGATTTCCCAGAGCTGGCGCTGGGTCCGGCCCGCGACTCGCAGGCCGCGGACTTCGAGCTGGCCCGGCCACCGCGACTCCACCTCCCGCCACTCGACGCGGAGGCGTTCGGGCCGCCGGTTGGCCCAGGCCTCGAGGCGCCCGTCGGCGGAGACCTGGGCGAACTTCGCCCGCCACGCGGCAACCGACCCGAGGCCGCCCAGGACGAGGAGGAGCGCGGCGGCTCCGAGCGCGAAGAGCCAGCGGCGGCGGGACCGAGCCATCGGCGGATTCTGCCCCGATTCGCCTCCGCACGGGGCCCGTGGCCCCGGTTAGAATGCGCCGGATGAGCCACTTCGCCCCCTCCCCCCGGTCCACCGCGGAGATTCTCGACGACGCCCTCGCGGGGCGCCGGATCTCGGCGGGGGAGGCCCACCGGCTGCTGCTCGACGGCAACCTGCTCGACCTGGGCCTCGCCGCCCAGCAGGTCCGCGATCGCCACAACGACCCGGCCGTCGCCAGCTACAACATCGATCGCAACATCAACTACACCAACGTCTGCGTCTACAAGTGCCGCTTCTGCGCTTTCTACCGGCCACCCGGCCACGAGGAGGGCTACCTGGTCCCGTTCGAGGAGATCGGCCGGAAGGTCGAAGAGACCTTGGCGCTCAACGGCACCGGCATCCTGCTGCAAGGCGGCGTCAACCCCGATCTCCCGCTCTCCTACTACGTCGATCTGCTCCACTTCCTGCGCGACCGGTATCCGGCCATCCATCGCCACTGCTTCTCGCCCCCGGAGATCAAGTTCCTGGCGCGCAAGGAGCGCAAGTCCTTCGGCGAGATCCTCGGCATCCTCCAGGAAGCCGGTCTGATGTCCATCCCCGGGGGCGGCGCCGAGATCCTCTCGGACGACATCCGCAAGGAGGTGCTCGCCTATCCCAAGGCGTCGCCGGAAGAGTGGCTGGACGTCATGCGCCAGGCCCACCGGCTCGGCATGCGGACGACGGCGACCATGATGTACGGCATGGGCGAGGACCTGGCGGCCCGGGTCGAGCACTTCGAGCGCGTGCGCGCCCTGCAGGACGAAACCGGCGGCTTCACCGCGTTCATCTCCTGGACCTTCCAGCACGAGCACACGGACCTGCCCGACGTGCCGGAGACCTACGCCCACGAGTACCTGAGGACCCTCGCCGTCTCCCGGCTCTTCTTCGACAACATCCAGCACCTGCAGACCAGTTGGGTCACCCAGGGCAAGAAGATCGGGCAGCTCGGCCTGGCCTTCGGCGCCGACGACATGGGCTCGATCATGATCGAGGAGAACGTGGTCTCGGCGGCCGGTGCCCACTACAAGATGTCCCAGGACGAGATGGAGCACCTGATCCGCGCCGCCGGTTTCCAGCCGCGGCAGCGCACCAACCTCTACGAACGCTTCGTGACCCGCCAAGAGACCGCCGAGCTCGCGGCGCGCTATCGCCACGCCCTGACGCCAGAGAAGCGGGAGCTCGCCTCGGCGCTGCTGCCCGTGGTCGCCTGAGGCCGAGCTCCGCCACTCCCCCCGCCGCCGCGGTCCCGGCCCCCGGTCCCGAAATGCCCCCCGACGTCCTCTTACGCTGCTCTCCAGGCGAACGGGAGCTCGCTGGCGAGATCGTCGCGGCCCTCGCCGGCGCGAACGTCTCGGTCGCCGCGCCCGATCTCGGTGGGGCGTCGGTGGAGAGCTCCGCCGCCCGGCTCTGCCTGATCCTGGTGACCCGGGCCTGGACGAGCACGCCCGGTCTGCTCGCCGCCCTCGCCGAGGCGCGGGCCGCGGCCCAGCCGGTCCTGCTCGCCTGGTGGGACGAGGACGCGCCGTCCGACTTCCTCGGTGAGCCGGACAACCATCCGACCTCGGCCATCCTCTATCTCTGCTTCCTGCCGCGGCCCGAGCGCGCGACGCGGCTGGTGGCGCGGGTCGTCGAGCGCCTGGGCCGAGCCTGAGCCACGACGGCGGCGCGTGAGACTTCACGACTCGCCGCGTCCTGAAAGCGCAGCGGCCACCGCGCCGCCGGGCCGGCGTAACCGACGCCGACGCGCGGCGAGACCACGACGGCGTCGTCGTCCAAGGGCGCACCTTCGGTCACCCGGAGGGCGCCGCGCCGCAGGTCGGCGGCGTCGAAACGTCGGTCGATGCCGAGCGCCTGGCAGAGCCGCGCCGGCCCTCCCGCGAGCTCGCCCGGCCGCGCCGCGCGCGGGAGTCCCCGGCGCCGCGCCATCGCGGCCGCGCCCTCGAGCGCCTCCCCGGCGCGCAGCAGCACGGCGTGAGGGACGCCGGCGGTGGCGCAGACGACGTTCAGGCACCAGTGCATGCCGTAGACGAAGTAGACGTAGGCGTGCCCGCCGTCGAGGTACATCGAGGCGTTGCGCGCCGAGCGGTGGCCGCCGCGCGCGTGGCTGGCCCGGTCGTCCTCGCCGAGGTAGGCCTCGGTCTCGACCAGGCGCAGCACCAGCCGCTCGCCGGCCGTCTCCCGCACCAGGTACCGGCCGAGCAGATCCCGCGCCACCAGGTCGGCGGACCGGCGATAGAACGAGAGCGGCAAGGGCCGGAAGCGCGCCATGCCGGGCACTATAATTCCGGCGATGTCGCGCACCGTTCTGATCACCGGCGGCGCCGGGTTCATCGGCAGCCACCTCGCCGACGACGCGCTCGCGCACGGCGAGCGCGTCGTCGTCCTCGACGACCTCTCGACCGGCAAGCGCGAGAACGTGCCCGCGGGGGCCATCTTCCACCGGCGCTCGTTGCTCGATCCGGGCCTCGACGAACTGCTCGCCGACGAACGGGTCGACACCATCAACCACCACGCCGCGCAGGCCAACGTCCGGATCTCGGTCGAGGACCCGGCCGCCGACGCGCGGATCAACGTCCTCGGCACCCTGGAGCTGATCGCTGCCGCCCGCCGAACCGGTGTGCGCCGCTTCCTGTTCGCCTCGAGCGGCGGCACGGTCTACGGCGAGCAGCGGGTCTTTCCCTGCGACGAGACTCACCCGACCGCGCCGACCAGTCCCTACGGTTGCGCCAAGCTGGCGGCGGAGCTCTACCTCGAGGCGTTCCGGGCGAGCGGCGACCTCGAGCCGGTCGTGCTCCGGTACGCGAACGTCTACGGTGCGCGGCAGGAGCCGAAGGGGGAGGCCGGCATCGTCGCGATCCTGGCCGAGAAGCTGCTCGCCGGCGAGACGCCCCGCATCTTCGACGACGGCGAGCAGACGCGCGACTACGTTCACGTCGCGGACGTGGTCGCCGCCAATCGCGCCGTCTGCGAGCGCTGGGTCCCGGGCGCCTACAACGTCAGCACCGGCCGCGAGACCAGCGTCAACGCGCTGTACGCGATGGTCACGAGCGCCCTGGGCGTCGAGATCGCGCCGCGGCACGTGCCGCCGGTGGCGGCGGAGCTGCGTCGCAACAGCCTGGACGCCGGCAAGCTCGACCGCACCTTCGGCTACCGTCCCGCGACCTCGATCGAGGAGGGGCTCGCGCGCACGCTGCCCTGGTATCGGAGCCGCGCTTCGTCCCGGTGAACGAGCTGCCGCCGCTGTTCGGCCGGTTGCCGGCGCCGTTCGACGGCCGCTTGGATCCAGCGCGCCCGTGGGATCTGCTCGAGGCTCCGCTCGACGAGATCCTGGCCGCGCTGCCCAGCTCGGAGCTCGCCGGCAGAATCGACCGGCGGGCGATCCTCGTCGGCGACCGGATCGTCGTGGCGCGTGGCGCGCGCGTCGGGCCCGGCGCGATCCTCGAGGGCCCCATCTACGTCGGCGAGGACGCGGAGATCCGCGCCGGCGCCTATCTGCGCGGCGGCTGCTGGCTGGGCCCCGGCGCGATCGTCGGGGCCTCGAGCGAGGTGAAACGCGCGATCTTCCTCGCTGGCGCGCGGGCGCCGCATCTCAACTACGTCGGTGACTCGGTCCTCGGCCGCGACGTCAACCTCGGCGCCGGCACGGTGCTGTCGAACTTCCGCCACGACGGCGCGGAGATCGCGATCCCGTGGCGCGACGAGCGGCTTCGCACCGGCCGGCGCAAGCTCGGGGCGATCCTCGGCGACGGCGTCGCGACCGGCTGCAACTCGGTGCTCAACCCGGGGACGATCGTCGGCGCCGGAACGCAGATCTACACCGGAGTCCAGCTCCGTTCGGGGGTCTATCCAGCGGGCGTGGTGATCAAGCTGCGCCAGCAGCTCGAGGTCCTGCCTCTGGAACCAGGCTGAGGAAGCCGCCGCGGCCGCCGGGCGGTCAGGGGTCGGCCGGCTCTTCCTCGTCGGCCGGCGCCGCGCGGCCCTCGGCCTCGGCGTTCAGGCGCTGGCGCTCCCGCTCGAACTCCTCGTAGGCGCGCAGCTTCTCCGCCTCGCTGGCGTCGGGGTCCATGCCCTCGCGCGCCATCTGGTCCATCTCGCTCGCCCGCTCTGCCATGGCGCGGGTCCGGGCGGCCTCGCCGCCGTCGGCGGGCTGGCCCGGCGGCGCGGCGGCCGGCTCGGGTCCCGAAGGCGTGGGACAGCCGCCGACCAGCAGCGCCAGCGGCAGCGCTGCGACCAGCGTCCAGCGATCGCGTCTCGTCATGGCGCGGATGGTAGCAGCCGGCGGAGCGAGGGGGGCGAGTCGCGCCCGCGACCGTCAGTCGCGGGCGAGCGTGGTGCCGCGCTGCCCCTGGTAGTGCGAGGAGGAGCCCGGCTCGCCGTAGGCGACCTCCGGCTCGCTCTCCATGGCGACGAAGATCAGCTGGGCGATGCGGCGGCCGCTCTCGAGCACGAACGGGGTGGGGCCGAGGTTCTGCAGCTCGAGCGTGATGTTGCCCTCGAAGCCGGGGTCGCACCAGCCGGCCAGCGAGTGGTTGATCCAGAGCCGGCCCAGGGTCGACTTGAGCTTGAGGTCGCACGCCACGGTGCGCGGGATGCGGACGTACTCGAGCGTCGAAGCGAGCACCACCTCGCCGGGGAAGAGCTTCATCCGGTCGGTGCGGAACTCTTCTGGATCGCGGGTGGGGCAGATCCAGTGGTCGGAGAGTCGAACATCGTAGGAGGCGGCGTTGACTTGCGCCGGCACGTAGGGATCGACGCCGCCGCGGGCGCCCCATTCGCGGATCCAGCGGTCGGGCTTGATCACGCGCCGAAGTAGACCGGCTTCGACAGGTCTTCGCGATGGATGCTGTCGACGAAGCGGATCAGCTGCCGCGACAGCGACATGAAGAGCGTGTGGGTCCGGTAGCCGCCGCCGAAGAAGCCGACGCCGCGCAGCAGCTCGCCGTCGGTGACGCCGGTGCAGGAGACCAGGATCTCCTCGCCGGGAGCCAGGTCCTCGGTCAGGTAGAGGCGGTCGAGATCGTGGAATCCCAGCTTCGCCAGCCGCGCGGTCTGGCCGTCGTCGGTCGCCACCAGTCGCGCCTGGATCTCGCCGCCGAGGCAGCGCATGGCGGCGGCGGTGATCACCCCCTCCGGCGCGCCACCGACGCCCATGACGGCGTGGACGCCGGTGCCGCGCACGGCCACCGCGATGCCGGCCGACAGGTCGCCGTCGCCGATCAGGCGGATGCGGGCACCGGCGCCGCGGATGTCGTCGATCAACTGGGCGTGGCGCGGCCGGTCGAGCACGATGATGGTCAGGTCCTCGACGTCGCGGTCGAAGGCGCGGGCGAGCGCGCGCAAGTTCTCGGCCACCGGCGCGTCGAGGTGGAGCTTGCCGCGCGCGCTGGGGCCGACGATCAGCTTCTGCATGTAGACGTCCGGGGCGTGGAGGAGGCCGCCACGCTCCGCCGCGGCGAGCACGGCGGTGGCGTCGGGGGCGCCGGTGGCGCACAGGTTGGTGCCCTCCAGCGGATCGACGGCGATGTCGACGCCGACCGCGTCCGACCGCCCCTTCGCCGCGCCCACCTCCTCGCCGACGAACAGCATCGGCGCCTCGTCGCGCTCGCCCTCGCCGATGACGATGCGGCCCGCCATCGCCAGCGAATCGAGCTCGCGCCGCATCGCCTCGACCGCCACCTGGTCCGACTTCTTGCGGTCGCCCAACCCCATGGTGTGGGCGGCCGCCACCGCCGCCTGCTCGGTGACGCGGACGAAGCCGTCTTCGAGGAGCTGGTCGAGCCTCACGGCCGCGCCGCTCCCGCCGGCGCCTTGGACTTCTTCTCGGAGATCATCGGCGGGTTGTAGGCCGGGATGCCGGTGACCGCCTCGCCGATGATCAGGCCGTGGATGTCGTGGGTCCCCTCGTAGGTGTAGACCGACTCGATGTTCAGCATGTGGCGGATCACCGGGTAGTCGTCGACGATGCCGTTGGCGCCCAGGATCTCGCGCGCCAAGCGGGCGCACTCGCGGGCCACCCAGACGTTGTTGCGCTTGCCGAGCGAGATGTGGTGCGGCTGGATCCTGCCCGCGTCCTTGAGGCGCGCGAGCTGGAGGACCAGGAGCTGGCCCTTGGTGATCTCGCTGATCATCCAGGCCAGCTTCTCCTGCACGAGCTGGTGCGAGGCGATCGGCTGGCCCATGAACTGCACCCGCTGCTTGGCGTACTGGAGAGCGGTCCAGTAGCACTCCATGGCCGCCCCGAGGCCTCCCCACGCGATGCCGTAGCGGGCCTGCGAGAGGCAGGAGAGCGGCCCCTTGAGGCCGACCACGCCCGGCAGCATCGCGTCGGCCGGGATCCGGCAATCCTGGAAGCCGAGCTCCGAGGTCACCGAAGCGCGCAGCGAAAACTTGCCGTGCTGCTCCGGCGCGGTGTAGCCGGGCGTTCCCTTCTCGACCAGGAAGCCGCGCACGCCCTCCTCGGTCTGCGCCCAGACCACCGCGACGTCGGCGATGGTGCCGTTGGTGATCCACTGCTTGGCGCCGTTGAGCACCCACTCGTCGCCGACGCGGCGGGCCGAGGTCCGCATGCCGCCGGGATTGGAGCCGAAATCGGGCTCGGTCAGACCGAAGCAGCCGATCGCTGCGCCCGAGGCGAGCTGCGGGATCCAGCGGTCCTTCTGCGCCGGCGAGCCGTAGCTGTAGATCGGGTACATGACCAGCGACGACTGCACGGAGACGAAGCTGCGCAGCCCGGAATCGCCGCGTTCGAGCTCCTGCATGATGAGCCCGTAAGCGACGCTGTCGAGGCCGGGCAGGCCGTAGTCGCTCAGGTTGGCCCCGAACAGGTTCATCTCGCCCATTTCCGGAACCAGGTGCATCGGGAAGCGCGCCTCGCGGTGACACTCCTCGATGATCGGCTTGATCTTGTCCTCGACCCAGGCGCGCACGGTGTCGCGCACCAGGCGCTGGTCTTCGGTGAGCAGGGAATCGAAGTCGATGTAGTCGACACCGGGGAAGCGGTTCAAAGGGGGACCTCCTGGTCGCGGCGAGGAGACCGGCGACGAGCGCCCGGCCGAATGCGCGGATGGTAGCACAGCGAGGCGGCGCGACCGGCGCTCCGCGCGGGCGCCAAAGGCCGCCGCGACGGGCTCCCGGGGCCGCCGCGCTCGGGCTAAGATCGCGCCCGTGGGCAACTTTCCGGGCGGCAGCGCCTACGCGATGGCGCGGGACATCGGCGAGGGATTCCTGCTCGTCACCGATCGGACCTACGCCCGCCTGCTCGCCAGCGAGCTGCAGCAGCTCGCTTTCGAGATCGATCGCGCCCTGCGCGAGGTGCGCGGCCAGCAGCCGCCGCTCGACGACCAGGCGGCGCTGCAGCAACGCAACCGGAAGATCCAACGCCTCAACGGCGCGCTGACCATTCTCCGCAGCTACCAGCAGCGGCAGCGTCCGGGCGGCGGCGCGTGACCTCCGCGCTGGCGTCGGCGGGGCCGGTGCTGCTCGCGGCCCTGGCCGCCGCCTGGTTCGACCTTCGCAGCCGCCGCGCCGGCCTGGATCCGCCGGCCTTCGCGGAGCCTCTGCGCCGGTGGGCCGGGCTGGTCCTGCTCGCGACCTGCTTCTGGATTGCCGTCTTCGCTTCGCTCGGCGCTCGGGACGTGGGCGAGATCGACCTCGGTCTGGTCGCCGACTGGCAGCTGTTCGCCCTCCACGGCCTGCTCCTGGCGACGGTCCTGGGCTGGTACGCGATCGGCTTCGGCGGCCGCGGCGGCTTGGACGGACCGGCGTCGGCCGTCGGGTTGGCCGCTCAGGTCGGCCTGCGCGCCCGCGCGCCCTGGCGCGAGATCGGCATCGGCTTGGTGTTCGGCATCGGCGCCTGGCTGCTGGTGCTGGCCGGCGTGGTCGGGCTCGCGCTCGGCATCTCGGCGCTCGGCGGCGACAGCTGGCTGCCGACCCAGCCGCCGGAGATGATCCCCTGGCTCGCCGGCCGGCCGGTGCTGCTCCGGCTCGGCATCGCGCTCTCCGCGGGGGTGGTCGAGGAGATCTTCTTCCGCGGTTTCCTGCAGCCGCGGGTGGGGATCGGCTTCTCGACGCTGCTATTCGCGCTCGCCCACGCCGCCTACGGCCAGCCCTTCCTGCTGGTCGGCGTCACCCTGCTCTCGCTGCTCTACGCCGGTCTGGTGCGGTGGCGTCAGAGCGTCTGGGCGGCGATCGCGGCCCACGCGCTGTTCGACGCCGTCCAACTGCTGATCGTGATCCCGGCGGTGCTCGAGACCTGGAGCCCTCCGGAGGCCGGCGGCTGAGCCGCGGGACGGCGGGTTTGTTAGACTCCGGGCCGCTTCGGCGCGCCATGAATCCGACCGCGGAACGGCAGCTCCACCTCACGATCGGGAGCCGGTTCGAGAACATCGAGCTGGTCCAGATGACCGTCGACGAGACACTGGCGGAGCTCGGCGCCACCGAGGAGCATCGCCACTGGATCGGGCTGGCCCTGCGGGAGGCGTTGGCCAACGCGATCAAGCACGGCAACCGGCAGGACACCGGCAAGCAGGTCGACGTCGACCTGGACCTGGCGGACGGCGAGCTGGTGCTGCGAGTGTCCGACGAGGGCGGTGGTTTCGATCCCGACGAGGTGAAGGACCCGCTGGCCCCGGAGAACCGGTTTCGCGCCGACGGGCGCGGGATCTTCTACATGAAGAAGTTCATGGACGACGTCCACTACGGGTTCCGCCCCGGGGGCGGCACCATCGTCGTCATGCGCAAACGCCTCGCGCCGGCTTCCGGCGGGCAGGAACGATAGGAAGGAGAGCTCATGAACATCCAAAGGCGGGTCCGCGAAGGCGTCACGATCCTGGAGGTCGAAGGCAAGGTCACGATCGGGCGCGGCGACGTCGCGCTGCGCGACGCCGTCCACGTGGCGCTGGCGGGCGGGGCGACCAAGATCCTGATCGCGCTCGGCGGCGTCTCGACGATCGACTCGTCGGGGGTCGGCGAGCTGGTCTCGGCATTCACCACCGTGACCAACCGGGGGGGCAAGCTGAAGCTGCTCCACCTGCCGCCGAAAGTCAACGACATCCTGCAGATCACCCAGCTGATCACCGTGTTCGAAACGTACGACAACGAGGACGAGGCGATCACCTCGTTCTGATCCGCTCCCCTCAGCCGCCATCGCCCACCCTCTCGCGGGCTCCGACCCGCGGCTCGCCGAGTACGCCGGTCTGATCGAGCACCGGCTGCCGGCGCTCCTGCCCGCCGCCGGGGAGCGCCCGGAGAGGGTGCATCGCGCGCTCCTCTACGCCGCGCTCGGCCCCGGCAAGCGCGTCCGGCCGGTGCTGACCCTGGCGGTCGCCGACGCCCTGGGCGCCGGCGACCTCGAGCCGGTGGTCGATCTCGCCTGCGCCGTCGAGATGGTGCACGCCTGCTCTCTGGTGCTCGACGACCTGCCCGCGATGGACGACGCCAAGCTGCGGCGTGGCCGCCCGACGGTGCATCGCGAGTTCGGCGAGGACGTGGCGCTGCTCGCCGCGTTCGCCCTGCTGACTCGTGCTTTCGGCGTCGTCGCTTCGGCGGCCCCGCGGTTGCGGGGCGGCCGCTACGGCGCCGAGGAGCTGGTCCACCACCTGGCCGCGGCGATCGGCACCGGCGGCCTGATCGGCGGGCAGGCGCTCGACCTCGAGAGCCGGCCCGAAGAGCTCGACCTCGAGCGGCTCGAGTACATCCACAGCCACAAGACCGGCTCGCTGTTCCTGGCCGCGGCCGAGCTGGGCGCGATGGCCGCCGACGCCCGGCGCCGGGACCTGGACGCGGTCGCTCGCTACGCCAAGAACCTGGGGCTGGCGTTCCAGATCGAGGACGACCTGCTCGACGTGCTGGCGAGCCCGGAGGCGACCGGCAAGGACGCGGGGCAGGACGCCGAGAAGGTCACGTTCGTCAAGCTGCTCGGAGTGTCGGGCGCGCGGGCGCTGGCCGACGAGCTGCTCGCGTTCGCGGTCGCCTCGCTCGAGCCGCTCGGCCGGCGCGCCACGGCCCTGCGCGCGCTCGCCGAGCTGGTCGGCCGCCCGGGGCGGACGTGAAGGAGCCGGCCGACCTCGCGCGGGTCCGGGGCGAGCTGCAGCGGCTCGGCTACCTGTCGCACCGTTTCGAGCGGCTCCTGCTCCAGGACGCACTGGCGCCCAGGCCACCGTTCCGCGCTCTGCTCTCTCTCGCCGCCAAGGTCGGCCTGCTGGTCGGGAGCCTCCTGGCGGCGCTCAACGCACTGGCCCTGGGCGCGGCCAACCGCCTGTTCGCGGCGGCGCCGGTCGACCTGCTGGTCCTGTTCGGCCACCTGTTCTTGCCGCTGGCGCTCGCCGCCGGCAGCGGCTTCCTGGCGCTCGCCGCGCTCTTCCTGGCCGGCTTGCGGCAGCTGCCGCGGACGACCATCGAGCCACTGCGGCTCGCCACCGCGACCGTGGCCGCGGCGCTGGCGGTGGGGGCGGGCGTCGCGCGGGGCTGGCGGCTGCTGGTCGGCCTGCCGCGCCCCGAGCGGGCGCTGGCGGTGCTCGCCATCGCGCTCGCCGGAGCCTGGATCGCCAAGCTGCTGGCCGATGCGCTGCTCGCCTTCGAGATCCGGCTGACGCGCTGGACGCCGGCCGAGCGGTTCGTGTCGCGGCGGCACCTGGCGCTCGGAGTCGCCGCCAGCGTCGGCGCCCTCGCCCTGGTCGCCGCCGCGGTGCCGCAGCCGGACCAGCCCCGGCCGCCGGTGTCGCTGCCGCGCGCGCCGGGGGAGCGACTGGTGGTGGTCGGCGTCGACGGCGTGCTGCCCGAAGAAATCGACTACCTGCTCCAGCGCGGGGATCTGCCGGCGCTCGCCGATCGGGCGGCGCGCGGCGGCGTGACGTTACGCCACCGGCGCGACGCCTCCGCGCCGCCGGCGGCGTTCTGGACCACCCTCGCCACCGGGCTGCCGCCGTCGGGCCATGGTGTCGTGGCGCTCGACTCCTTTCGGCCGCTCGGTCTGGCGACGCCGCTCGCCCGCAATGGCCCCTGGCGCCCCTGGTGGCAGCGGATCGCTCTCCCGCTCGGGCTGGCCGAGTACCGGCCGCTGCTCTCCCATCGCCGGCGGGCGCCGACGGTCTGGGAGCTCGCCTCCCGTGGCGGAGAGCCGGTCGTGGCGGTGGGCTGGTGGGCCACCTACCCGGCCGAAGCCCTGCCCGGCCTGGTCGTCGCCCACGGCGCCTACCAGCTCTTGCAGGGGAGCGCGGAGGGGGCGGTCGAGCCGCCGGAGCGGCTGGTGGAGCTGCAGGGTCTGGCGCGGGAGGCGGTCGCCGGGCCGTTCGCGGCGCCGCTCGAGGCGGCGCTGCCCCCCGCGGCCTGGCGCCGGGCGCTCGACCGCGCGATCCTGCCGGACCGTTTCTATCGCGCGGCGGCGGTCCGGAGCCTGGGGGTGACCGGAACGCCGCGGGTGGTCGCCCTCTACCAGCCGTCGCTCGACATCCTCGCCGAGGACTGGACTGGGGGCGACGTCTCGCTTGCCGATCTGGTGCGCATCCAGCTGCACGAGGTCGACGGCTGGATCGGCGAGCTCTCGGAGGAGGTCACGACGATCCTGGTCGTCTTCGATCCGGGCCGGCGCGGCGGTGGAGAGGGGCGAAGCTTCCTCTGGCGGCGGGGCTGCCAGGGTGTCGCGGCTGGAGTGATCGCGCCCGAGGCCTTGGGAGCCCTGTTGCTCCGGGCCGCCGGGCTGCCGCAGAGCCGTCAGCTCCCGGAGCCGCCGCCGGTCTGTCGCTGGCCGTCGGCGCCGGCCGTGGTGGCGACCTTCGGCGAGCGGCGGCCCGGTCCGGCGCCAGGGGGAGCCGGTGAGGAATACCTCGAGAGCTTGCGCTCGCTCGGCTATCTCTGAGCTGGAGACGGAAGTCGACGGAGACGAAAAAGCCCCCGCGAGGGGGGCCGGGAGGGGCGGGCGCGGAGCGGGTTCAGGGACTCTGCCAGGCGTCGATGCCGCCCGATTCGAAGCCGTCGCCGAAGATCGTCTCCGCCGACCCTTCGCTCTCGACCGCTGCCATCTGAGGGGAGGCGACGGGACGGTGCGGCGCGAGGGAGCGCTCGACAACCGTCCCGGCCACGGCGACCGCGAGTGTCGCGGCGGCCGCCCAGAACCAGCGCGGAACCGCCCGGCTGGGCGGAGCCGCCCCGGCTCCCCGGCGCCGCGCCAGTAGCTCGCGCAGGCGCTCGAGGTCGGCGACTTCGGCGGCGAGCAGCGGATCGTCCTCGAGGCGGGTGGCGAACGCCTCGGCGTCGGCAGGATCGAGCTGGCCGTCAACGTAGGCCTCCAGCTCGTCGTAGCTCGGCGCCTCGACCTCGGCCTGGGCCAGCTCGCCGCGCAGGAACGCGGCCAGGCGGGCCTGGGCGGCCAGGTCGACCGGCTCGGGTACGTCGCTCCTCGGGGTCATCCGTAGCACGTCGTCGTCTCCCACCGGAGGAGACGCGGAATCGCGCCCCGGGTTACCTTGGAGCCTCTCGAAGCCGGCTGGACGGGCCTCGCTCAGGGGTGCCGCGTCCGGCGGGCGAGCCGCTCGCGGGCGCTCTTGCGCAGGTTGATGACCTGCCTCGGCGTCGCCTGGAGCAGGGCCGCGATCTCGCGGTCCTCGAGCGGCAGCCGCGGCCACAGCTCGGCCAGCTCCGCGGCGGGGAGGTCGAGCACGCGGGCGACTTCGCCGGCACTCGCCAGGCCGGTCACCGGCAGCAGCGACAGCATGTCGCCGCCGCCGGCGTCGCGCAGATTGAGCAGCAGCGCCACCCGCTGGCGCCGGGGGAGGTCGCGGACCTCGGCCCAGATCCGGCTCAGGAACTGACGGTCCTCCGCCTCGCGCAGGGGCCCGGGCCTGGTCTCGACCGGCTCCTGGCCAGGGGCGGCCTCGTCCTCGTCGGCGGCGGGTTCGGTCAGCGAGACGAGCGGTTGGTCCCGGACCCCGCGCAGCTCGGCGAGCGCGGCGACCAAGTCGAGGACCGGCCAGGGGCCGCCGCGGAGCAGCAGCAGGCGTCGAATGAGCTCGCCGAGCTCGAGCTCGGCCGCGGCGCGTTCGAGCGGCAGGCCGTCGAGGTCGGGGCGGGGTCGCTCGGCGGCGCGGCCGCGCCAGCCGGCCAGACCGGCCAACCAGGCGCCGTCGGCGCCCGGCCAACGGGCGAGGGCGGGATCGTGCCCGAGCAGGTAGCGGACCTGATTGCCGAGGCGGGTCCGCTCCGGCTGGCGGGCGCGCAGGAAAGCTCGGCAGCCGTTCTGGGCGGTGACGATCGCGTAGGCGCGCAGGCTCTCGATCGTCTCCGTGGCCTCGCCCGCGCGCAGGGCGCGCAGCCGCTCGGTCAACCGCAGGAGCGCCCCGGCGGCGACGTCCTCGCGGTCGGATTCCGGCACCCCCGCGAGCTGCGCGCGCACGACCCGCGCCACCACCGGCCGCGCCACCTCTTCGAGCAGCGCGCCCAGGCGGTCGTCGGCATCCGCTTCGCTCCGCGAGTCGACGAAGGCGCCGAGCGCGGGGTCGAGTCGCGGAGCTTCAGCCATTCCGCCGCCGCCGGCCGGCGCCCGCCCCAGGCTCTCGGGTGTGAAGCACGGCGGGAGTCTACGTCGGCGCCGGCCGGAGGTGAGCGGGAGAGCGGGCCGGCCTCGCGGGCCGTTTGCTAGGATCCGCCGACCCGTGCCGAGCCGAGCGCGCGGGACCGACCCTTCGACACCCCGAGGAGCCTCAGCCGTGACGACGAAGCGACGGACCCCCGGCCGCACCCTCTCCGCCGCGCTGGCGTTGGCCGCCGCGACCCTCTGGCCGACTGCGGCTCCCGGCTCGGCCGCCTCGGACGGGGGTGCCCCGCGCGTCGTCGTGCTCGGTTTCGACGGCGCCGACGCGGCGATGACCGCGCAGTGGATGGACGAAGGCAAGCTGCCGAATCTGGCCCGGCTGCGGGACGAGGGGACCTTCTCGCCGCTGCGCTCGACGATCCCCTCGCAGACCCCGGTCTCCTGGTCGACCTTCTCGACCGGCCTGAACCCGGGTCGCCACGCCATCTTCGACTTCCTCAAGCGCGACACCGCGACCTACCGGCCGAGCTTCGCGGCGTTCGACGAGACCACGGTGCCCTTCCTCTACGGCGAGCGCAACGGCTGGGTGTTCGGCCTCGGCGCGGGAGCCCTGGTCTTCGCGCTGGTGCTGGTGGCGCTGCGGCTGTTCCGCGCCCGCCCCGCCAAGGCCGCGGCGATCGCGCTGCTGTTCGGCGCCGTGGCCGGCGGCGGCGTGGGCTGGGTGGCGGCGACCATGCTGCCCGCCCAGCGGCCGCTCGCCATCAATCGGCAGCAGGGCGAGACCTTCTGGGAGGTGCTCGGCGCCGCCGGCAAGAAGGTGCGGGTGATGCGCATGCCGGTCACCTTCCCACCCGAGCCCTATCCGCACGGCGAGCTGCTCGCCGGTCTCGGCACGCCGGATCTGTCGTTCCGGATCGGCAAGCCGTTCTACTTCACCTCGGAGCTCTTCTTCCAGCCGCGCAGCGGCAACGAGGTGTCGATCGAGATCGTCGAGCTGGTCGACAACAAGGGCATCATCGACGCCTCGCTCCAGGGGCCGCCGAACAAGCTCTTCCCGGGGCAGTCCGACTACATCCGGATCCCGATCCGCTTCGACGTCGCGGCGGACAAGTCGCGGCTCGGCATCGAGGTCTCCGGCGCCCGGCTGGCGCTGGCCGCGGGCGAGTGGAGCCCCTGGGTTCGCTTCGTCTTCCCGTTCAACCCGCTGATCAAGCTGACCGGCATCGGACGCTTCCGCGTGCTGTCGATCGAGCCCGAGGTGAGGGTCTACCTGTCGCCGATCCAGTTCGACCCCGAGAACCTGCCGCCGATCGTCGACGTCACCACGCCCCGCTCCTTCGCGGGCGATCTGGTCCGGCGGTTCGGCCTGTTCAAGACCATCGGCTGGATGGTCGACACCTGGTCGATCAAGGGCGGCACGATCGACGACGACGTCTTCTTCGAGGACACCGACTTCACCGTCGAGACCGACGAGAAAATGCTCGCCGGCCTGCTCGCCGACGACTGGGACGTCTACTTCCACTACTTCGAGTTCACCGACCGGGTGCAGCACGTGATGTGGCGACACATCGACCCCGAGCACCCGCTCCACACGCCCGAGGACGGCGCCCGGTACGGCGGCTCGATCTTGCGCGCCTACCAGGACATGGACCGCATCGTCGGCGAAGTGCTCGAGCGGATGCCGCAGGACGCGTACCTGTTCGTCGTCTCGGACCACGGCTTCGCGCCCTGGCGGCGGACGATGAACTACAACACCTGGCTGGCGCACGAGGGTTACCTGGTGCTCCAGGGCGAGTCCGACCAGCGCGCCAACCTCGAGGACCTGTTCGACAAGGGGACGTTCTTCCAGAGCGTCGACTGGTCGAAGACCCGCGCCTACGCCATGGGGCTCGGCAACATCTACGTCAACCTCCAGGGGCGCGAGGGGCAGGGGATCGTGCCGCCGGGCGAGCCGTACCAGCAGCTGGTCGCGGAGATCAAGGACCGCCTGCCGCGCTATGTCGACCCCGAGACCGGCGAGCATCCGGTGGCCTACGTCTTCACCCGCGACGAGGCCTACGGCGTCTACGACCCCGAGCTCATTCCCGACCTCTTCCCGGCCAACGCCTCGGGCTACCGGGTCGGCTGGCAGGACACGCTCGGCATCGTCGCCAAGCGGGTGGTCGAGCCGAACCTCGACGTCTGGAGCGCGGATCACTGCTCGGTCTATCCGCCGCTGGTCGACGGCATCCTGTTCTCCAACCGCCACCTGACGCTCGCCGAGAAGCCCTACATGGCGGACGTGATGCCGACGCTGCTCGATCTCTACGGCGTCGAGTCGGCGGTCCCGCTCGACGGCAAGAGCCTGCTGCGCCGGTAGAACGATAGGCTCGGCGCTCGATGCCGCGACTCGCCGGCGGAAGCGCTCGGGGGGCCGTCGCCGGCCGTCGGCTGGCGGCGGCGTTGGCTTGCGGCCTGCTCGCGATCTCGCTCGCGGCCCAACCCGCTGCGCCGGTCGAGGATCGCGAGGCCGAGCTCGAGCAGATCCGCGGCGAGATCGCGCGGTTGACGGCGCAGGTCGAGCGCGTCCGTTCGCGCGCGCGCGGCCTCGAGGGCGAGCTCGAGCGGACCACGCTCGAGCTCGAGCTGCAGGAGCGCCGGCTGGCCGAAGCCACCACCGCCTCGGCGCTCGCCGCCGAGCGGGTGGCGACCAGCGCGGCGGCGATCGCCGAGCTGGAGCGCCGGCTGGCCGGCGAGCGCCAGCGCCTCGAGGCCAGACTCTCCGGGCTCTACCGGCTCGGCCGCCACGGCCCGCTGCGGCTGCTGCTGGCGCTCGAGCGCGGCGAGGAGCTCTTGCCGGCCGTGCGCTGGACCCGCTATCTGGTGCGGCGCGACGCCGAGCTGGTGGCGCGCTTCGAGGACCTGCGCGCGCGGCTGAGCGTCGAGCGGGACGAGCTGGTCGCGGCCCGGCGCGAGGCGGACGCGTGGCTCGATCAGCAGGGCCGGCGGCGCGACGAGCTGGCGCGGCTCGAGCGCGAGAAGAGCCGCCTGCTGGCCGGCGCGCGGCGCGAAGGCGACCGGCTCGCGGATCGCGCGCTCGAGCTGGCCGACCGGGCGCGCAAGCTGTCGGCGTTCCTCGACTTCCTCTACGGCCGCAACACCGCGGCGCTCTCCGGCCTGCCGATCCAGGACTTCCGCGGCGTCCTCGACTGGCCCGTCGCCGGCCGGGTGACGGTCGAGTTCGGGCCGCGGCTGGATCCGCGCTACCGGACGCGCGTGCCGCACAACGGCGTCGAGATCGCTTCCCGCGAGGGCTCCGAGGTGCGCGCGGTCTACCCTGGCCGCGTCGTCTTCGCGGCGCCGTTCGAAGGCTATGGACCGACCGTGGTGGTGCAGCACGCGGGGCGCGTCTTCACGCTCTACGCGGGGCTCGCGGAGCTGCGGGTGACGCGCGACGACATGCTATCCTTGCACGCGCCGATCGGGCGGGCGGCCGCGAGCCTCTACTTCGAGATCCGCGTCGAGAACCGCCCGGAGAATCCGCGGCTCTGGATCCGTTGACCATCCACCGAGCTTCGTCATGACCAAGAGCCGCGCCCTCTTTCTCGCCGTCTCGCTCGCCGTGCTGGTACCGCTGGTCGCTGGCGTGCTCTGGAGCGCCACCGACCGCCGCGGCGCCGACGACGGCGAGGACTCCCTCTACAAGTACTTGGCGATCTTCTCCGAGGTGCTGGGGCTGGTGCGCAACAGCTACGTCGACCCGACCGAAGTCGACCGCCTGCTGGTCGGAGCCATGGAGGGATCCACCGAGGCGCTCGACGCCTTCTCGCTCTACCTGCCGGCGGCGGCGCTCGAACGCTACCGCGCGGCGGTCGATCCCGCCGCGCCGCGCAGCGGACTCACCGTGGCCAAGGAGCGCGGCATCGCCTACGTCGTCGCGGTCGAGGAGGGGAGCCCGGCCGCCGGCGCCGGCTTCGAGGCCGGCGACCTGCTGGCCGAGATCGACGGTCGCTCGACGCGCGAGATGCCGACCTGGGAGCTGTTGACGCTGGTCACCGGCGAGGCCGGCGCCAAGCGCAAGTGCGAGGTGCTGCGCCGGGGAGAGCCGAAGGAGCTGATCCTCGAGATCGGCGCCTTCGCCACCGCGTCGCCCCGACTCGAGGAGGTCGAGGGGCTGCCGATGCTCCACCTCGCTCGCTTCGAGCCCGGCACGGCCACCGCGGTACGGCCGCTGCTCACCGAGCTCGCCGGCCGCGGCGCGAGCAAGCTGTTGATCGACCTGCGGGGCCTGGCCGGCGGCGCGCCGGCCGACGCCTACCCGGTGGCCGCTCTCTTCGCCGAAGGCGCGCTCGGTTCGCTGCGCGAGCAGGGGCGCGAGGTGCGGGAGTTCCGCGGCGAGTCCGCGCCGCTCTGGAGCGGCGAGCTCGCCGTGCTGGTCGACTCCGGCACGCTCGGCGCCGCCGAGCTGCTCGCGGTGGCGCTGCGCGAGCGCGCCGGCGCGAAGCTGGTCGGCGTGCGGACGTTCGGCTGGGCCGGCGAGCGCTCGCTGATCGAGCTCGCCGGCGGCGGCCGGCTCCACCTGACCACCGGGTTCTACAGCGGTCCCGACGGGCAGCCGATCTCGAGTGGCCTGGTGCCGGATCTCCTGGTCGACGAGCTGCAGGTCCGCTTCGGCGATCGCGAGCGCAAGCTGCGCGACCTCATCCTCGAGCGCGGCGTGCGCTACCTGCGCGGCGAGGGCGAAGAGGCCGCGGTCGAGCGTGCCGCCTAGACCTCGTTCCCGCTCGAAAGCCCCGAGGATGGCGCGCCGGCGCAAGCGTCGTTCCCTGCCCCGTTGGCTGCCGCTGGTGGCGGCCGGGCTCGCGCTCTTCGCGCTCGGCCTGCTGTTGGGGCGCGGCCGCCTGGCGGAGCGGTTCGAGTCCTGGCGTGGCGAGCGGGAGCGCGCGGCGGACGAAGCCGTGGTGGCTCCGGAGAGCGGCGCGCCGGGGCGTCCTGCGAGCCCCCCCGCGCGGCCGGCCGAGCCGCGCGCGAGGGTGGTTCCGGCGTCGTCACCGGCGCCGATCGCGCGCGTCGCCATGGTGATCGACGATCTCGGCCCCGACCTGCGCCCGGTCGAGCGCCTGCTGGCGCTCGGGCTGCCGCTCTCCTACGCCGTGCTGCCCCACCAGCCGCGCACCGCCGCCGTAGCGGCGCGCCTGGCCGCGGCGGGGGCCGAGATCCTCTGCCACCTGCCGATGGAGGCCGAGGGCGACGCCGATCCCGGCATCGGCGCGCTCATCGCCGGCATGCCGGCCGCGGAGCTCGAGCGGCTCGCCATCGCCGCGATCGACGGCGTCCCCGGCGCGGTCGGGGTGAACAACCACATGGGCTCCCGGCTGACCGCCGACCGCCTGGCGATGAGCACCGTGCTCGACGTGGTCGCGCGCCGCCGGCTCTTCTTCCTCGACTCGCGCACCACCGCCGACAGCGTCGGCGCCGAGCTGGCGCGCGAAATGGGCGTGCCGCAGGCGAGCCGCGACGTCTTCCTGGATCCCGATCCGGACCCAGAGGCCGTGCGCGAGCAGTTCGAGCGCTGGCTGGAGGTGGCGAGCGAGCGCGGCGCGGCGATCGCGATCGGCCATCCGCACGCGGTCACGCTCGAGCTGCTCGAACGCGAGCTGCCGGCGCTGCGGGAGCGGGGCTTCGAGCTGGTGCCGGTGTCCTACCTGCTCGAGCGGCCGGAAACGCTGCCCGAGTGAGGGCGGGCGCGACCGCCTCTCAGCCCGTCTCGGCGCGCAGCGAGTCGAGGGGCCGGGCGGCGAGCGGCCGCAGGCTGGCGGCGAGCCCCGCGGCGATCGCCAGCAGCGCCGCGCCGGCGACCGCGACCAGCGGAATCGCCGGCGCCGCTCGCCAGGGGATGTCCATGCCGCGCTCGAGCACCGCGGCCGCGAGCGCGGTGCCGCCGGCGGCGCCGATCGCCCCCGCCAGCAGGCCGGCGAGCGCGTATTCGGTGGCGAACAGGGCGGCCACGCCGCCGCGGGTCATGCCCAGCGACTTGACCAGCGCCACCTCACGGCCGCGCAGCGCCGCGCCGGCGGCGATCGCCCCGGCCAGGATGGCGATGCCGGCCGCGGCGGTGAAGCCGCCAAGGAAGCGGACGCCGACGCCGATCCGGTCGAGCACCGCGGCGACCTTCTCGAGCACGTCGCGGATGGCGAACAGCGTGACGTTCGGATAGCTCGCCGCCAGCCGGTCTTGCAGCTCGCGCTCGGCGCCGGCGGGGACGCGCACCGCCGCGATCCGCATCTGCGGCGCGCGCTCGAGCACGCCCGGCTCGACCACCAGGAAGAAGTTGATGCCGAAGCTCTCCCAGCGCACCTTGCGAATCGAGGTCACCGCGAGCTCGACCGGCACCCCTTGGACGTCGAAGACCAGCCGGGCGCCGAGCTGGATCCCGAGATCGCGCGCGAACTCCTCCTCGATCGACACTTCGGCGAGCTCGGGATCCCCCCACAGCCGGCCGGCGACGATCTCGTTGTCCTCCGGCAGCCGCTCGAGGTAGGTCAGCCGCTGCTCGCGCGTCAGCGCCCAGCGCCGCTCGTCGCGCGCGCCGCCGGTGGCCTGGCGCTCGGCCAGCTCGCGCACCGGGCGGCCGTCGATCGCGGCCAGGCGCGCCATCACCACCGGCACCGAGTCGACGCGGGTAGCGCCCGCGCGCTCGATTTCCGCGCGCACCCCCGGCCACTGCGAGGGCTGGATGTCGATCAGGAAGGTGGTCGGCGCGTCGGTGGGCAGGTCGGCGCGCAACCGGTCGGAGAGCCCCTGCTCGATGGTCCGCATGCCGACGACCACCAGCGTGCCGAGGCCCAGCGCGACGATGGCGGCGATCGAGGCCGAGCCCGGGCGGCCGAGCGCCGCCAGTCCATGACGCAGCGGCAGCGGCAGCGCGAGCCGGGGCGCCCGCCGCGCCAGCGCCACCAGCAGGCGCGCGCCGAGAGCGAGCGCGAGGGCGGTGAGCGCCAGCCCCGCCGCGAAGAGCGCGCCGTGCGCGGCGGACTTGGCCTGGAGCGTGGCGAACGCCGCCACCCCGGCGAAGGTGGCGAGGCCGAGCAGCGCCGCGAGCGCGCGGCCCAGCGGCAGCGGCTCGACGTCGCGCCGCAGCACCCTCGCCGCCGGTACCCGCAGCGCCGCGACCAGCGGACCGAGCGCGAACACCAGCGCCACGCCGACGCCGAGCGCGAGGCCGCGGCCGGCGGCGCCCCAACGCGGCGCCGACGCCGGCAGGTCGGGCAGCAGCCCGGCGAGCAGCGCCGGCAGCGAGCGCTCGATCGCGAGACCGGCGGCGACGCCGATAGCGCTGCCGGCCAGGGCGAGCAGCACGGTCTGGCCGAGGTAGAGCAGGGCGAGCTCGCGCGGCGTGCCGCCGAGCGCCTTCCAGACCGCGATCGAGTCCAGCCGCGCGGCCATCCAGGTGCGCACGGTCTGGGCGACGCCGATGCCCCCCACCAGCAGCGACAGCAGCGCGACCACGCCCAGGAACCGCTCGGTGCGGTCGAGCCCGCGGCGCAGCTCGGGCTGACCCTGGACCGAGGTCTCGACCCGGTAGTAAGCGGGATCGGGGAGGGCGGCGCGCAACGCGGCGGCGAGCGCCTCGACGCGCGCGTCGCCGCTCCCCTCCGGCAGACGGACGAGCGCTCGCCATTCGACCCGGCTGCCCTGCTCGGCGAGCCCGGTGGCGGCCAGGTCCTCGCCGGCGACGAAGAGGCGCGGCCCGAGCGCGAAGGCGGTGCCCAGGCGGTCGGGCTCGGAGCGGACGACGGCGCGCAGCTCGAAGGTCCGGCCGCCGACCGAGAGGGGATCACCGACCGCCAAGCCGAGCCGGTCGAGCAGCTCGGGCGCGGCGACCGCGCCGCTGCCGGCGACGAGCTCGGCGAGCGGCCGCGCCGGCTCGAGCAGGAGCTCGCCGTAGAACGGGAAGTCGCCCGTCACCGCCTTGAGCTCGACCACCTGGCTGCGGCCGCTCGCCGGCGCCACCACCACGGTGATCAGCTCGGCGACGCGCGTCACCGCCGCGTCCGGCTCGGCGGCGAGGCGCTCGAAGACGGGCTCCGGGATCGGCCGCCGCCCCTCGACCTTGAGGTCCGCGGCGAGCAGGCGCTTCGCTTCGGTGCGCAGCCCCGTGCGCAAGCTCGCCGAGAATCCGGCGACCGCGACCACCGCGGCGACGCCGACCGCCAGGCAGAGGGCGAAGAAGGCGAGGCGCGCGCGACCGCCGCGCGACTCGCGGCGAAGCTGGGTCCAGAAGTGACCGGGCGTCATGCCGGAGCCGGGTCGAGCGCGAGGGGGAGCTCGCGCGCCGCGCTGGCGGTCTCGATCCGCTCGATCCGCCCGTCGCGCAGGTGGACCCGGCGGTCGGCGAGCGCCGCGACGGAGGGATCGTGGGTGACCAGCACCAGGGTCGTGCCGGTGCGCGCGCGCAGCGCCGTCAAGGTCTCGAGCACGCGCGCGCCGGTGGCGCCGTCGAGATTGCCGGTCGGCTCGTCGGCGAACAGCAGCGCCGGCTCGGGGGCGAAGGCGCGGGCGAGCGCGACGCGCTGCTGCTCGCCGCCCGAGAGCTGGACCGGGTAGTGATGCTCGCGCTCGGCGAGGCCGACGTCGGCGAGCATGGCGCGGGCGCGCCCGAGCGGCTCGCGGCCGCCGGCGAGCTCGAGCGGCAGCAGGACGTTCTCGAGCGCGGTCAGGTTGGGCAACAGCTGGAAGGACTGGAAGACGAAGCCGATGCGGCCCCGCCGCAGGCGCGCCAGCGCGTCCTCGGAGAGGTCGTGGATGGCGCGCCCGTCGATCCGGACCTCGCCCTCGCTCGGCCGGTCGAGGCCGGCGGCCAGGCCGAGCAGCGTCGACTTGCCGCTGCCCGACGGCCCCAGAATGGCGACGAACTCGCCGCGCGGCACCACCAGGTCCACGGCGTCGAGAATCGTCAACAGCCGATCCCCGGAGGGCAGGCGCTTCGTCAGGCGGCGCAGTTCGAGGGCGGGTGGGGTCATCTCAGGGGTCTACGCGCGGGGAGCGTGGCCGGTTGCCACGGCGCGGCCGCAGAGCGTAACAAAGCGGGTGTGGAGCCGGATTCCAGCTGCCTTGTCGCCCGCGCCGTGTCCTCCGAAGAGGACGGCCGCTCCGCCGAGCGAAGCCGATCGAAGCGCTGTCACTCTTACCAACTGCTTTCAGGGATTGGACTTGCGGGCGATGGGAGCCGTCTGGCACGCGCCTCGCTCTGCCCGCCCATGAGGAGGAACGACGATGACGCGAGCACCGCAGACTCGGATTCGGGGATCGGCTGCACTCTCCGGCGCGCTGCTCCTAGCGCTCGGGTTCGGCACCGCGAGCGCGGCTCGGGCCGATCTGCCGTCGCCGCTGCGCCTCCACCGCGAGGTGCGCTCCCACGTGCGCGACGTGCTCCGGCACCTCGACCGGATTCCGGACCGGATCGAGCGCCACCACCGTGCGCACCTCCAGGTCTTCCTCGGCGGCAGCTCCTACTACGCGCCGCACCGCCACCACCACGTCACCTACCACTTCCCGATCGTGGTCGGCGGTGTCGTCAGCTACCGCCCCTATGTCTACTGCGACGACCGGCTCTTCCACGGCCCGCGCGAGCGGCCGCGCCTCTGGGTCGAGTGGAGCGTCGTCGACCACGGCGCCTGGTGCGGCCACCACCGCGGCTACTACCCGCACCAGCATTCCTGCTTCCGGCCGGTGCGCCGCGACTCCCGCCACGACCGCTACGACGATCGCGGCCGGGATCGCCGCTACGACGACCGCCGCTACGACCACCGCCGCTCGCACTCGAAGTCCCGTTGCGACGACCGCTGCGACGATCGCGGGCGCAAGCGCGGCAAGGACCGCTGCGACGACGACTGCCGCGACGACCGCCGCGGCGGCGGTCGGGGTCGCCGGTAGCGCGAGCTTCGCCGGTCGCTACGGCAGCGCCGGCGGCGGGGCGCGGTGGCGGGTGGCCTGCTCGTAGGCGTAGGCGAGGGCGAGCAGGCGGGGCTCGCTGCAAGCCGGGCCGGTGAAGCTGACGCCGAAGGGCGACGGCGCGGCTTCGAAGCCCTCCGGCAAGGGGGGCTTCGGTTCGTTCGGGAAGAAGCCCGCGGGGACCATCACGGTCGGGTAGCCGGGCTTGGCGGCGACGCCGGCGCCCCAGTTGGCAGGGAAGATCACCGCGTCCAGGCGATGCTCGGCGAAGAGCGCGTCGAGCCCGCGCTCGGCGGTCAAGCGGAGGTCCTTGGCCCGGTCGGCGCGGTAGCGCTGGGCGTCGCGGGTGACGTCCATCTCGTCGGAGATGTCGAGCAGCGCCTGGCCGTAGAAGATCGCTCGCGCCTTCTGGTGGGCGACGTTCCACTGGCGCAGCTCGGTGAGGTTCGCGACCGGCACGGCGTCGCCGAGCGACGCGAGCCAGGCGTTGAAGTCGCGCTTCATGCCGTATTTGAAGACGATCGAGCAGTCGGCGTCCTGCCCCTTGGCGTCGTCGTAGCCCGAGCAGACCCCCCAGTGGTGGAGGCTCTCGCTGGCGTCCGTGGTGACGATGCTCGGCAGGTCCGCCGGATCGACGATCACGGCGCCCGCCGCGCGCAGCGCGGCGATCACGGCCTCCATCAACCCGCGCCGCCCCGGGTCGAGGCCGCCGCTCGGCTCGCTCTCGCCGGGCGCCGTCATCGGCTCGAGAAAGTAGGCGCGCGGCACGCCGATCCTCGCGCCCTGGAGCGCTCCGGCGTCGAGGAAGCGGGTGTAGTCGCCGCCCTCCGGTCGCGGGCAGGCCGAGGTCGCGGCGTCGTTCGGGTCGGGCGCGGCGCCCTCGAGCGCGCCGAGCAGGATCGCGGCGTCGGTCACCGTGCGCGCCATCGGGCCGGCGGTGTCCTGGTCGGCGGTGATCGGGATGATGCCGTGCCGGCTCACCCGGCCGACCGTCGGTTTGACCGCGGCGAGCAGGTTCTGGCTCGCCGGGGAGAGGATCGAGCCGGAGGTCTCGGTGCCGACGTTGGCGGCCCAGAACGAGGCCGCCGTGCCGGTGCCGGAGCTCGAGCCGCCGGTGGCGAGCACCGGGCGGCCGTCGCCCGGCTCGGGGCGCGGGTCGCGGCGCGGGTCGTAGGGGTTGAAGCCGAAGCCGGTCAGACCCGTGTAGTTGGTCGGCATGCCGGTCGCGATCCAGTTGGCGAGCTCGGTCATCTGGGTCTTGGCCAGGATCACCGCGCCGGCGGCGCGCAGATGGGTGACCAGCGTCGCCTCGTAGGGGGCGACCAGACCGGCGAAGGCGAGCGCGCCGCCGGTCACCGGCATGCCGTCGGCGTGGATGTTGTCCTTGAGCGCGACCGGGATGCCGTGGAGCGGTCCGCGCACCCGGCCCGCGGCACGCTCGCGGTCGAGCGCCTCGGCCTCTTCGAGCGCGCGCGGACTGATCGAAATCACCGCGTTCAGCCGGTCTTCGTAGATCGCGATCCGCTGCAGGTAGAGCTCGACCAGCCGCCGCGAGGTGACCTCGCCGGCCGCCATCGCCCGCTGCAGCTCGGGGATCGACTTCTCGACCACGGAGAACGGCGCCGCGGCCGGCGGCGGGTCCGCGGCGGCCGACAACGAGGCGAGCGAGAGCGACGTGAGCAGGCCGAGGGCGAGCGGAAATCGAAGCGACGGGGAGCGCATGCCGCCATTCTAGGTGTTCGGGGCGGGGAGCCCGCGCGCCCGTCGGTCGAGACGCGAGCCGGCTACGGCTCCGGCGCCGCCCAGAGCGCCAAGCCGCTCGACTCGAAGTCGTCGGCGAAGAGGACGTCGGGATCGCGCAGCTTCCAGAGCTCGAAGCCGTGGACGCCGTCGTTGGCGACGGTGTAGACGTCGGCGCCGACGGCGCGAAATACCAGCGGGCTCGAAGAGAGCGGGCCGGGAGCGATGTCGGCGAGCCGCTCGGCGACCAGCCCGCCGGCTCCCGGGCGCAGGCGCCAGGGCTCGCGGCCGTGCGCGGGGGTCCAGGCGCTGAACCAGAGCTCGCCCCGGATCGCCGTGAGGTTCTGCGGCACCGAGGAGCCCACTCCAGGGACGAGGTCGGCCGCGAGCTGGGCGCTCGCGCCGTCCGCGGTGTACCAGAGCTCGCGCCCGGTCGCGGGGTGCTCGGCGCTCCAGAAGACGAGCTGGCCGGCGCGCGTCAGCTCGCGTGGCGAGGAGGGATGGGGCCCGGAGAAGACGTCGGCGACTTGCGCGGTGCCCGCCGCGGTGCCGTCGGTGCGCCAGACCTCCTCCCCCGCGACACCGTCGTCGGCGGCGAAGAGCGCGACGCCGCCGAACGCCACGATGCGCGACAGCGAGCTGCGCGTGAGCTCGACGACATCCTCTTCGATCGCCGAGCTGGGGCCGGGCCGCAGATCGACGACCAGCCCGGTGCCCTCGGGCGTCCCGTCGGAGCGCCAGAGCTCCTGGCCGGTCGCGGGGTCGTAGGCGAAGAAGAGGAGATCGCCAGCGAAGGGGGTCAACCGGACCGGGAAGCGCCAAGGTTCGACCTCGCCGGTGAGCGGGGAGATCGTTCCATCGACTGGGTCGTAACGCTCCAACCCGAGCGCGCCGATGTAGGAATGTTCACCGCTCGTTGCGACGCCTATCGGCCAGGTCGAGGCGGAGCCGAGGAGTTGCGTGCCACCGGGAGTCCCGTCCGTCCGGACGATACTCCCCAGCGCTAGCAGGAGTTCGCCCTCGACAGGCGCTGAGGAGTCGACTTCGGGGGCCGCGCCGGCGCCACTTGCGAGAAGCTCGACTCCAGCTGTCCCCGGATCGAGCGCGCGCAAGTCGTTGGCCGAGCCCTGCAGCTCCTCTGTTCCATGGGTGAAGAGCAGCCGCCCGCCGTAGGGGCGGCAGAGGCCCGGGTAGCTGCCGAGGGGGCCCGGCAGGAGGTCGGCGACTTGCGAGGTCCCGGCTTCGGTGCCGTCGGTGAACCAGAGCTCACGGCCGCTGGCGCCATCGTCGGCGGAAAACACGAGGCCTCCACCCGTCGGCGCGAAACAGCTGAGCAGAGGCTTGGTGTAGAGGGAGGCCCCATCAGTGACCGCGAGCATCGACGGTTGGCTCTCGAGTACGTCCACGACCGAGGTGCCCGCGGCCGTGCCGTCGCTCTTCCAGAGGCGCAAGCTGCCGTCGGCGGCGCGCTCCTGGTAGAGCACCGAGTCGCCGAGACGGGGCTTGGGCAGAGAGCGCGACCAGGGAGCGGTGACCAGGCCGACAGGTCCGGGAATCGAGTCGAGGACCAGCTGCGTGCCGCCCGGCGTGCCGTCCGTGACCCACGGTTCGAGCCCGTGGACGCCGTCGTCGGCCAGCAGCAGCGCCCGCTCTCCGAGCGAAGTGAAGAAGGGGCCACTCGCCTGGAAGTAGCCCTCCGCGGTGAGTCCGATCGAGGAGTCTGGCCCGGGGCGCAGATCCCCCAGAGGGGCCACGCTCGCGCCGTCCGTGCTCCAAGGCTCGTGCCCGGTGGCGGGATCGTGGCCCACGAAGACAAAGATCTCGCCGGCGCAGGTCTGCCAGCCGAAAGACAGGCTAGCTTCGCCGGGCATCGGGATCGGCAGCGTGGTCGCGGGGGTTCCCTGCGTGCTCCAGAGCTCCCAGCTGTTGGTGGTCAAGAGCGTGAAGAAGAGCCGGTCGCCGCAGACCTGGAAGCCGTACGGCGTGGCGAGCGGCGCCAGCTCCTGGGTCCCTTCGGCCGTGCCGTCGGTCACCCAGAGCGTCGGTTCGCTGGGACCCGGCGTGTCCCGACCCTGAAACACCAGCAAGGAGCCCAGCACGCGGAAGGCGGCGCCCTCGGGCCAGCTGTTCTGCCAGGGCTGCACGGTCGAGATCCGGATCGTTCCGGCGGGCGTGCCGTCGGAAATCCAGAGGCCGTCCTGTGGCTGCTCGGCGCCGAAGACGAGCTTTCCGCCCAACTCGGCGGTGGCGCCGATCCCAATCGCCGGCTTGACCTCCAGCGTCCCGAGTGGTGTGCCGTCGCTGACCCAGAGCGCCGGCGGCTCGGAGAAGGGCCCGGCCTGGAAGAAGAGCCGATTTCCCACCTCTTGGAACGAGCGCGGCCGGCTGCCGCGCAGCCCAGGGCGGAGATCGGCGACGAGCTGCGTGCCGCTCACGCTGCCGTCGGTGACCCAGAGCTCGGCGCCGTGGACGCCGTCGTCGGCGGCGAAGAAGACCCGGTCGCCCGCCCGCGCGATGGCGAGTTGCTCGAAAATCGACGCGGCGCTGCAGCGGCCCGGGCAGATGTCCCGCACCATGTGCGTCCCGCCGGGAGTGCCGTCGGAGCGCCAGAGCTCGAGGCCGTGGATGCCGTCGTTGCCGTAGAAATAGGACCAGCCGTCGAGCACCGCGGGCAGCGTCACGGGCCGGTCGCCGGGGAAGCCGTCCGAGCGCGGAATCCCCTGCCCGACGTCCGCGACCATCGTCGCGACGACCTGGGGTTCAGCGGGTGCGGCGACACCAGCGAGGAGCACGAACGCCATCGCCAGCGGGACGAATCGAGTGCTTCCCATGCTCCACCTCCAAGCGAGAATGCGACCAGCGCGAACCATGGCCTGGCTCTCCTGACAGATCCCCTACGGCTCCACCGCCGCCCAGAGCGCCAAGCCGCTCGACTCGAAGTCGTCGGCGAAGAGGACGTCGGGGTCGCGCAGCTTCCAGAGCTCGAAGCCGTGGACGCCGTCGTTGGCGACGGTGTAGACGTCGGCCCCGACGGCGCGAAAAACCAGCGGGCTCGAAGAGAGCGGGCCCGGAGCGAGATCGGCCCACAGCTCGGGCGCGAACGGCGCCGAGGAGCTGCCGCGCTGGCGCCAGACCTCGCGGCCCGATCCCGGCGTCCAGGCCGAGAAGTAGAGGAAGTCCCCGACCGCGGTCAGCTCTTGCGGCACCGAGGACTCGGCCCCCGGCACCAGGTCGGCGACCGCAGGACCGGATCGACCGGACGCATCGAGCCGCCAGATCTCGCGCCCGTGCTGCGGCGATTCGGCGGTGAAGAACAGCACGTCCCCCACCCGCACCAGATCGCGCGGCAGTGACGGGTAGGGGCCGGGAAAGAGGTCGGCGACGAGCTGCGTCCCCGCGAAGGTCCCGTCGCTGCGCCAGAGCTCCGCGCCACGCACCCCATCGTCGGCGGCGAAGTAGGCGAAGTCGCCGAGGACGACCAGCCGGTCGACGGGCGGTGGTTCGGCGATGAAGTACGGCTCCTCGGGGATGGCGCTACCCGGGCCCGGCAGGATGTCGCGCACCAGGAAAGTGCCCTCGGGCGTGCCGTCGGTGCGCCAGAGCTCACTTCCCTGCGCCGGTTGCCAGGAGGTGAAGAGCACGAGATCGCCGACCGCGGTCAGCCGTTCGGGCGCAAGGCTCGCCTCGAGCTGTTCGGGCTCGATGGGTACGACCGTGCCGGTAATGCCGTCGACGGTGATCAGCTGCGGTCCCTCCCCTTCGCCGCCCCAGGCGCGCATCAGCAGCTGACCGCCGAAAGCAAGCGGCTCCTCGAAGTACCCCCAGCCGTTGTTCGCCGACAGTGTCCGCGTCCCCTCGAGCGTGCCATCGGTCGCCAGGAGGTGCTCTCCCGCCAGAATCAGCTCTTCCCCGAAGTAGGTTCTCGGCATGGACTGCGAGTCGCCTTCGTTCGAGCCCAGAGAAATCAGGTCGCCCGGCGCGCCCGAGGAAGCGAACGGCCCCTGCCCCCAGGGAGAGCTCTCCCCCGCCCCCGCGGTCCAGACGACTCGACCGCCGATGGGGCTGCAGGCTCGCGGGTAGCTCCAATCCCGGCCGGCCAGCAGATCGGCGACCTGCTCGGTCGCTCCGCTGGTGGCATCGGTGAACCAGGGCTCGTTGCCAGTCGTGCCGTCTTCCGCGCCGAAAAAGAGCCCGCGACCGGCCGGAGTCGCGCACCAGAGTGGCGGACTCCCGTAGATCGGCACCGAGAGCTCCGGCGGCTCGAACGCCGAGCGGAATCCGTCGATGACGGCAAGCATCTCGGTGCCGGCCGCGGTGCCGTCCGTGGCCCAGAGGCGGACTCCCTCCGGCGCCGAGCGAGTCTTGAACAGGAGGCGACCGTCAAGAGCCGTGAACTCGATCCAGGCGTTGAAGTAGTCGAGCGACGTTCCTGCGGGACCCGGAGTCAGGTCGGCCACCAGAGTTGTGCCGGCCGCCGTTCCGTCCGTTCTCCAGAGCTCGCGCCCGTGGATGCCATCGTCGGCTGAGAAGAGGACCCACTGGCCTAACGTTACGAAGAACTCTTCGTTCCCGTTCCAGATGTCCCCTTCATCGAACCCCATCGAAGAGCCCGGCCCCGGGAAGAGGTCGATGATCCTGGAGGCGACGTTGTTCTCGAACTTCCACGGTTCGTTACCGTGTTCTGCATCGTAGACGGAGAAGTAGAGGGCGTTGCCGAGGGTTGCCCACCGCCCCGAAATCGCCGCCAGGTAGTGATCCGGCGGCAGGGAGATCGGTACGGTGGAAGCCGAGAAGCCGTCGGTCGTGGTCACGAACCACTGACTGAGGTCATCGATGGCAACCACGTCGAGCATCGAGCCTCGTCGCAAGGCATGACGAGGCTCGAAGCCGGCAGCGAGTGCGGTCGTCCCCTCGGGTGTGCCATCCGAGGCCCACAGCTCTCCCTGCGAAGGTCCGCCCGTAGGATTCGCGGGAAAGATCACGCGCTCACCTAGCACCTGGAAAGGGGCGTCCCTCGAAAGCGTCGAAGTGCCCGAGGCATGAGAAGAAAGCTCGAAGCTGCCCGCCGCTGTGCCATCGCTGCGCCACAACGAACCCGAGTAGCTGAAGAACGCCAAGGGCCCGACCGATCTGGAGCCCCAGTACCACCAAGGCTGTGGACTGTCGAATGGTCGCGTGCCGGTCGCCGTCCCGTCCGTGATCCAGAGACGGCTGGAAAAGTCCGGTTCCAGAGTTCGGAAGTAGATGTGGGTGGAGGTGACCGTGAATGCATGCGGGCTGCTGCCGCGCAGACCTGGGGTGATGTCGCGCACCAGGTGCGTCCCGGGTACCGTGCCGTCAGTGGACCAGAGCTCCGAACCGTGGACGCCGTCGTCCGCTCCGAAATAGAGACGTCCGAGCGCCGAGGCGAGGCGAACCTGACTCCCTAGGGAAACGGCTCCACATGCGCCGGGGCACAGGTCGACGAATAGGCTCGTCCCAGCCGCCGTGCCGTCGGTGCGCCAGAGCTCTCGACCGTGGATGCCGTCGTCGGCCCAGAACCAGGCGAAACCGCCGAAGAGTACGAATCCCTCCATGGGCGCGAGGAAATAATCCGAGACCGACGGAGTAACCCCCTGCCCGATGTCGCGTACCAGGGTCGCGGTGGGGGGAGCGGCGCGCAGGGAGGACGCCCCGGGGCAGGTGACGGCCACGGCGGCGAGCGAGGCGACGAGCCGGGCAGGACTTCCCATGCAGCACCTCCAAGAGACTCGGCAGCAGACGCGAGAAAGTGTACACCCGTTGGGACTTCGACCCGCTTCCGCTACGCTCTCGCCATGCCGCCATCGGGAAACCCACACCAACCATCGACACGGGTGATTCCGATGGCACGGGCAAGTCACGAGTCGTTCCGGTCCCTCCTTCTAGGGAGCTTCTTTCTTGCTGCTCTCTTCCTCTCCGCCTGCGGGCGTCAGGAGCCAGCGGGTCCGCCGCCGACCGCCGGCGGAGCACCAGCCCCAGGTTCGAGCGAAGTCTCCGGCATCGGGGGCGACGCCGCGCGCGGCGGCGCGCCGGCGGAGGAGCGGACGGCGCGCCCGCTGGTGGTCTTCCTCGGCGACAGCCTGACCGCCGGCTTCGGACTCGGGGAGGAGCAGGCGTTCCCGGCGGTGGCGGGGCAGCTGCTCGCGGCGCGCGGGTTGGCGATCGAGGTGGTCAACGGCGGCATCTCCGGCGACACCAGCGCCGGGGCGCTCGAGCGGCTCGACTGGCTGCTGACCCGCCGGCCCGACGTCCTGGTGCTCGCGATCGGCGCCAACGACGGCCTGCGTGGCCAGCCGCTCGAGGCGACCGAGGCCAACGTGCGCCAGATCGTCCGCCGCGCGCGCGCCGCCGGCGCCGAGGTCCTGCTCGCCGGCCAGCGGATCCCGACCAACTACGGCCCGGCCTACGCCGAGGGGTTCACCGCGCTCTATCCGAGAGTGGCGCGCGAAGAGGGCACGGCGCTGCTGCCGTTCCTGCTCGAGGGGGTGGCGATGCGGCCCGAGCTCAACCTGCCGGACGGCATCCATCCGAACCCGGCCGGCCAGCGGATCGTCGCGGCCACCGTCGCCGACGCGCTCGAGCCGCTCCTGGAAGCCCGCCGCGCCGGCCGGGAGAAGCCAGCGGCCTAACCGAGGCTGCCGCCTCAGCCCTCGCGCGCAGGCGGCTCCGCGCGCTCCAAGCGCTTGGCTTCCTCCCACAGCGCATCCATCTCCGCCAGCGTCGCGTCGGCCAGCGGGCGGCCGCGCTCGGCGAGCTCGCGCTCGACGTAGCCGAAGCGGCGGCGGAACTTCAGCAGCGTACCGGCGAGCGCCGCTTCGGGATCGACCTCCAGCTTGCGCGCCAGGTTGGCGACCGTGAACAGCAGGTCGCCGATCTCGTCGCGCAGGCGGTCGAGCGCCGGGGCCGCGGGCGCCTCTGCCGCGGCGAGCTCGGCCCGCAGCTCGGCCGTCTCCTCGTCGAGCTTGGCCAGGACCGCGGCCGCCGACGGCCAGTCGAAACCGACGCCGGCCGCTTTCTGCGTCAGGCGATAGGCGGCGAGCAGCGACGGCATCGAGGCCGCGGCGGCGCCGTCGAGCAGCGAGCCGCGGCCGGTGCCGGCGGCGCGCAGCTTGCGCCGCTCCCAGGCGGCGCGGACCTCCTCGCTGGTGGCGAGCGACTCCTCGCCGAAGACGTGCGGATGGCGCTCGATCATCTTCGCGGCGGCGCGCGCGACCGCGTCGGCGAGCTGGAACGAGCCGGCCTCCGCGGCCAGGCGGCCGATGAAAGCGGTCTGGAAGAGCAGGTCGCCGAGCTCGCCGCACAGCTCGTCCGAATCACCGCGATCGATCGCCGCGGCCACCTCGTGGGCCTCTTCCAGCAGGTAGGCGCGCACCGAGCCGAGGGTCTGCTCCCGATCCCAGGGGCAGCCGTCGGCGGCGCGCAGGCGTTCGACCAGGGCCAAGAGCCGATCGAGGTCGGTGGCGGCGAGATGGCTGACGTCGCGCATCGGCGGGGTCCGGGCGGCGTTGGCTTGCCGGTCCGAAAGAGCGCTTGTTAGCATACTCTGCGATCGCGAAACCCAGCGCGGTGCGGGAAGCGGCGGAGGGTGCCGTTGAGCGAGATCAGGGTCACCGACAAGCGGATGTTCACGCCGGACGGCCGGCTGCGCGAGGAGTACGCGCGGGAGATCGATGCGGCGGCGGACGCGGCCGACGATCCGGCTTCGCCGCCGGCCCCCGAGGTGGCGTCCGAGCCGGCTGCCGGGGCCCCCGTCGCCGAGCCCCAGTTGCCTCCCCAGACGGCCGCGCCGCCGCTCGAGCTGCCCGGAACCCCGCCCGGGCTCGGCGGGCCGAGCTTCGTCGATCTGATCGCGGTCCTGGCCGAGCCGGCCTCCCTCTACCTCGGGGAACTGGAGCTGCCCGACGGGCAGAGCGCGGAGAACCTCGAGATGGCGCGTCTCCACATCGACCTGCTGGACCTGCTGCGCCAGCGCACGGCGGGCAACGTCACCGCGCAGGAGCGGGCGGTGCTCGAAGACGTCCTCTACCGGCTCCGGCTCCGCTATGTCCAGAAGCGCGGCTAGCGCGAGATGCCGGGCCAGCCGCTGGGCGCCCGCGGTGGCCGCGGCGCTTCTGTTCCAGCTCGCCCCCGCGCCGGCAGCGCTCGCCCAGGCCGGCGGCGCCCAGGCGGCCGGCTTCGAGCTCACCCGCAGCGTCCAGCAGTCGCTCAAGCGGCTGCAGGAGCACTGGGTGCAATGGACCACGGCCTTCTATCAGGACAATCCGCAGCGCGCCGGCGAGGCGCTCCGTCAGGTCGGCGCCACCGCGCGTCAGGTCGGCTTCACCCGTCTGCCCGATCTCGCCCTCGGCGCGGCGACGCGCGCGGTCGAATCGGCCGCAGGCGGCAATCTCGCGCGCGCCCGCTGGGCGCTCGATGCGGCGGAGGCGCTCGATCCGGGGCGGCCGGAGATCTCCTTCGCGCGCGCCCGCGTGGCGCGGATGGGTGGCCAGCGCACGGCCGAGCTGCGCGCGGTCTGGCAGGGCTACCGCCGGCTCTGGAGCTCTCCGCACCGCGACCTCGCCACCACCAACCTCCGGCTCTGGGGTCTCGCCGTGCTGCTCGCGGCCTCGGCGCTGTTCGTCGCCTTCGAGGCAGCGATCCACGGCGGAGCGGTCTACCGGGATCTTCACCGCTGGCTGGCGCGGCGGATCCGCTCCGGACCCGCGCACATCGTGCTGGTCCTGCTGCTGATCGGGCCGCTGCTGCTCCCCACCGGGCCGTTCTGGCTGCTGCTGATCTGGTCGGTGCTGCTGTGGGGCTATCTGAGCGCGAGCGAGCGGATCGTCACCGGTATCGTGTGGGCGATCGTCGGCTTGGCGCCGCTCGCCGCGGCGGCGGAGCAGGAGCGGATCGCGCTCGCCCAGCTGCCGCCGCTGCGCGCGCTCGCCGCCTTCGGCGAGGGCCGTCTCTACGGCGCGCTGTTCGCCGACCTGCACGTCGTCCGCAGCGTCCTGCCGACCGAGCCGGTGGCGCTCGAGCTGATGGCGGACGTGCACCGGACGCTCGGCCAGTGGGAGGTGGCGCGCTCGCTCTACCGCGAGCTGCTCGAGGCCGAGCCGGGCAACGTCACCGCGCTGCTCAACCTGGGGGCCTACTTCTACCGCAAGGGCGATTTCGCGCTCGCCATCGACACCTTCTCGAGGGCGGCGGCGGCCGACCCGCCGTCGGCGGCCGCGTACTACAACCTCAACCTCGGCTACTCGGAGTCGTACCTGTTCGAGGAGGCCCGCCAGGCCCTCGATCGCGCGCGCGAGATCGACGCCGGCCGCGTCGATCTGTGGGTGAAGACCCCCAATCCCGATCGGGTGCTGAGCTTCAACGGCTCTCTCGCCCGCGGCGAAGAGCTGCGCAACAAGCTGCGCCAGGCCTGGGAGGGCGCGCCGGCCGCCGCCGGCACCGTGCCGGCGGCGGTGCGCCGCTATCTGCCGCTCGCCGCGGCGGCCTTGGCGGCCCTCGCGGCCGTCGGCCTGCATCTGGTCCGGCGCCGCTGGGGCTACGGCGAGCCGGTGCCGTGGCTGCCCTGGCACACCGGTCTGGTCGGCCGCTGGCTGCGCGCGCTCGTGCCGCCCCTGTCGCAGCTCGAGCTCGGCGAGGGTTTCGCCGCGTTCGGCACGCTGCTCGGGCTGACGGCGCTCTGTCTGCTACCCGCCGTGAGCTGGCTCGGCGTGGATCTCGCGGTCGGCTGGACGCCCGGCCCGATGCTGCTGTCGGTGGCATCGCTCGGCGGCCTGCTGCTCTACGCCGGCTTCCGCATCTGGACCCAGATCGCGCGAGAGCAGGGCTAGGGGGCGAGGACCATGGCGCTCGAGGGCGATCTCCGGACATTCTCGCTGCCCGACATCCTGCAGGTGGTCTCCCAGCAGCAGAAGACCGGCATCCTCACCGTCCAGGGTGAGCAGGACATCCTCGCGGTCTCGTTCCTGAACGGCGAGATCGTTGCCGCCGACGCGCTCAACCAGAATTTCGAGGACGGCCTGGGCGAGGTGCTGGCGAGCCAGGGGGTGCTGCGCCCGGACGAGTTCGGCCGCCTGGTCGACGAGCACAAGTCCTCCGGCGAGCGCTTCTCGGAGTTCCTGCTCCGGCGTGGGGTGCTGACGGAGGCCACGCTGCTCCAGGCGCTGCGCGTCCAGACCTACCGGTTGCTGCTCCAGGTGCTGCGCTGGCGCGACGGGGACTTCAAGTTCTACAGCGGCGACGAGGTCTCCTACGAGGAGGGCATGACGCCGATCTCGGTGGAGGAGGTGCTGCTGCGCTCGGTCGGCGATCTGGTCGGCGAGGGGACGATGAGCGGCACGCTCCCCCACGGCTTCGTCGCCTACGAGGCGTTGGCGCCGTCGCGGCCGGTGCGCGTCGGCACGCGCGATCTGGAGACCTCGCGGCAATCCGACGAGATCTGGATCTCACCCGACGAGAAGATCATCTTCGGTACCCTCGACGGCCGGACGACCGCCGCCGACCTGGCCCGCGAGACGGGGCTCGGCGAGTACAAGACGCTCTACGCCCTGTTCCGCCTGATCCAGCTGGGGTTGGCCCGCCCCGCCGGCGGCGCCGCCGGCGCCGACGCGGGCAGCGACACGAAGCCCGGGCTCGAGGCCGTCGAGCCGCCCGCCCCGCCAGTTCCCGAGGCGGCCGCCGAAGAGGCCCCGCCGGAAGCCGCCTCGCCCTGGGCCTCGCGGGAGGAGCGGCTGGCGCGCGCGATCGCCGCCGTGGCGCTGGCGCTGGGGCTCGTCGCGGCGAGCGCCGCGGTGTGGCGGCCGGCGGCTCTGCTGCTGCCGCTCGCCTCTCTGGAGGAGGAGCGCGCGGCGCTCGAGAAGCAGCGGCGGGTCGGCCGCTACCTGGCGATCGATCGGGCGGCGCGCACCTTCTACCTGCTGGAGGGGAGGTACCCGGAGACGCTCGACAGCCTGACCGCGCGGGGGCTGCTGGCGAGCCGATCCCTGCGCGGCCCGTCCGGCGCTCCGATCGAGTACCTGCCGGCCGGCGAGTCCTACCAGCTCCGCTCCCGCGCGCGCGACGGCCGCGCCGAGGGCGCGGGGGTCACGGAGAGCGTCGTCGGGGACTTCTTCCTCGACCCGGAGGTCTTCGCCGGGCTCCAGGAAGAGGTCGGCGTTCCGCTGGTCCTCCTGGACTAGTCGGGACCCGTCCCGCGCGCTGCTCGAGTCTTCGCGCCTGGAGTTCCGCTTCGAATTCGCCTTCCAGCCCGGCGAGCGCCCCGCCAGGCAGGGACTGTCTTGCCGCGGGAAGAAAATCTTAGCCGATGGTTGTTAAAGATCCTGACACCGGTTCTTGACAGCGACCGGCTAAGAAATTACCCTGCTCGGCGGCGAAGAAGGAGGCGGACGTGAGCAAGATCATCGGAATCGACCTCGGCACCACGAACAGCGTGGTCGCCGTGCTGGAGGGTGGCGAGGCCAAGGTCATCGCCAATTCGGAGGGCAGCCGGACCACCCCCTCGGTGGTGGCGTTCTCGAAGAGCGGGGAGCGGTTGGTGGGCCAGGTCGCCAAGCGGCAGTCGGTCACCAACCCCCACAACACCGTCTATTCGATCAAGCGCTTCATGGGGCGTCGCTACGACGAGGTCAGCGACGAGATGAAGATGGTCCCCTACGAGGTCAAGCGCGCCGACAACGGCGACGTCCGGGTGGCGATCGAGGGCAAGGTCTACTCGCCGCCGGAGATCTCGGCGATGATCCTCGGCAAGCTCAAGCAGGCCGCCGAGGACTACCTGGGCGAAAAGGTCACCGAGGCGGTGATCACCGTCCCCGCCTACTTCAACGACGCTCAGCGGCAGGCGACCAAGGACGCCGGCAAGATCGCCGGGCTCGAGGTCAAGCGGCTGGTCAACGAGCCGACCGCGGCCGCCCTCGCCTACGGCCTCGACAAGAAGAAGGACCAGACGATCGCGGTCTACGACTTCGGCGGCGGCACCTTCGACATCTCGATCCTCGAGGTGGGTGAAGGAGTCGTCGAGGTCAAGGCGACCAACGGCGACACCCACCTGGGCGGCGACAACATCGACCAGAAGGTGATCGAGTGGCTGCTCGAGGAGTTCAAGCGCCAGGAGGGGATCGATCTCGCCAAGGACGCGATGGCCGTGCAGCGCCTCAAGGAAGCGGCCGAGAAGGCGAAGATCGAGCTCTCCTCGGCGATGGAGTCCGAGATCAACCTGCCGTTCATCACCGCCGACGCCAACGGGCCGAAGCACCTCAACCTCAAGCTGACGCGCGCCAAGCTCGAGCAGCTCGTCGAGTCGCTGCTCAAGCGCTCGATCGGCCCCTGCAAGCAGGCGCTGGCCGACTCCGGCCTCGACGCCCGGCAGATCGACGAGGTGGTCCTGGTGGGCGGCCAGACCCGCATGCCGGCGATTCAGAAGCTGGTCGCCGACCTGTTCGGCAAGGAGCCCAACAAGGGGGTCAATCCGGACGAGGTGGTGGCCGTCGGCGCCGCCGTCCAGGGCGGCGTGCTCAGGGGCGACGTCAAGGACATGCTGCTGCTCGACGTCACGCCGCTGTCGCTCGGCATCGAGACGCTGGGCGGCGTCTTCACCAAGCTCATCGACCGCAACACGACGATCCCGACCAAGAAGAGCGAGGTCTTCTCGACCGCCTCCGACAGCCAGACCCAGGTCGAGGTCCACGTCCTCCAGGGCGAGCGCGAGATGGCGCGCGACAACCGGACGCTCGGCCGCTTCCACCTGGTCGGCATCCCGCCGGCGCCGCGCGGCATTCCGCAGATCGAGGTCACCTTCGACATCGACGCCAACGGCATCGTCAACGTCTCGGCCAAGGACCGCGGCACCGGCAAGGAGCAACGGATCACGATCACCTCCTCGTCGGGCCTCGCGGAGGAGGAGATCCGGCGCATGGTGACCGACGCCGAGTCGCACTCGGCGGAAGACAAGCAGCGGCGCCGGACGGTCGAGGCCCGCAATCGTCTCGACGGCCTGGTCTATTCGACCGACAAGACCCTGAGCGAGCACAAGGAGAAGCTGTCGGCCGCCGAGCTGGGCGAGGTCGAGGCGGCGCTCGGCGAGGCCCGCACGGCGCTCGAGGGCGAGGACGCCGGCGCGCTCGAGGCGGCCGAGAAGCGGCTCACGACCGCCACCCACAAGCTCGCCGAGGTGATGTACCGTTCGACCGCGGAGGCGGGCGCCGGCGGCGCGAGCGGCGGCGCGGGCGGTGGCGACGAGGTGATCGACGCCGAGGTCGTCGACGCGGACCGCAAGTCGAACTGACCGATCGGGACTCCGGAGCGGGGCTTGCTCCTCGCTCCGGAGCGGACGGGACGCCATGCCACGCAAGAAGCGGACGAGCGAGCCGCGTTACGTGATGATCTCGGTGGTCGCCGAACAGTACGGCGTCCACCCGCAGACCCTGCGCCTCTACGAGCGCCAGGGGCTGATCAAGCCGGCGCGCTCGGCCGGCAATACCCGCCTCTACGACGAGCTGGCGATCCAGCGGCTGGAGGCCATCCTCACCCTCACCCGCGAGATGGGGATCAACCTCGCCGGCGTCGAAGTCATCCTCGGCCTGCGCGAGGAGCTGGACCGCCTGCGCACCGAGCTCGACCAGGCCGCCCAGGAGCTGCGCCGCCACCTCGGCGGCCACCGCCACGACGTCCACCGCGAGCGCGCGTTGGTCCCCACCGGCCCGCGCGCCCTGGTCCGCCGCTGAGGCGGCGCCCAGCGCCACCTCGCCCATGAGAAGCCGCCAGAGGCGGGCGGCCCAGCGCGTGCTGGAGGCGTCCCTGAAGCCGTTCAGGCAATGCTCAGCCCAGCGGTTCTGCGATGAAGCGATAGCCGATCCAAGGCTCGGTGACGATGTAGCGGGGGTTTCCCGGATCGGGCTCGAGCTTGCGCCGCAAGGCACCGACATGAACTCGGACAGCGTCGCGCGTCACGGCTTCGTCGCGGCCCCAGACTTGCTGGAGCACGCGCTGGGCCGATACGGGGCGGCCGGCGCTGGTCGCGAGGAGCTCGAGGATCGCGAATTCCCGCGGGGTGAGGTGGAGAACCCGTTCTTCTCGCGTGACGCGACGACGCTCGAGATCGATGACCAAGTCCGGAAAATGCAACACCACCTGGTCGCTCGAGGTTCGCCGGAGCAGGGCGCGCACCCGCGCCAGCAGCTCGGGCAAGGAAACCGGCTTGGTGACGTAGTCGTCGGCTCCGAGATCCAGCGCCCGGACCTTGTCCGACTCGCCTCCCCGTACCGACAGAACCAGGATCGGAGTCTTGGATTTTCGGCGCAGCGACTCGATCAGGGAAAAGCCGTCAACCCTGGGCATCGCGAGATCCGTCAACACCAGGTCGGGTTCCTGGAGCGCGCAGATTTCGAGGGCCACCGCACCATCCGTGGCGGAGCGAGTGGCCCAGCCAGCGGCCGCCAGCTCGGACTCCAGCGCCTTGCGAATCGCCGGATCGTCGTCGACCACGAGCACCCTTCGGACGCGGCTCATGCGTCGACCAGTTCGGCCGCAGCCGGCAATGTCACCCAAGCGGTGATGCCCTCCACGGCGCCCGCCTCGAGACGGACCTGGCCCCCGCACGCCTTGGCGAAGCGGCTGGCGATGTCGAGTCCGAGCCCGCCGGTGGCCAACTGTCCGGCGCCGACGACTTCGCCCGGCGCGAGCCCTGGCACGCCATGACCTCGATCCAGAATGCCGAGCCGCACACCGTCGCCGTCCCGGCCGGCGACGAGCTGGATAGCGGTCCCCTCCGGCGACGCACGATCCGCGTTCTCCATCAGGTTGACGATGATCTCGAGCGCCAGCGACGGGTCGACGAGGAGGTCCGGGCAGTTCGGCTCGACCTGGATGATCACGGGGCGCCGCCAGGGGGCGAGGCTCTCGCGGGCCGAGCGGAAGAGGTCGGCGGGTGGCGGGGGCTCGGGCCGAGGCGCGACCGCTCCGGCCTCGAGTCGACCGAGCGCGAGCAGGTCCTCTATCCGGCGGCGCAAGCGGGCGTGCTGGCGCCCGAGCTCCTCGACGGTAGCCGCGGCGGGCAGCCCAGAGAGCTCGCGCCGCAGGGTGTCGATCTCGAAACCCATCGCGGTCAACGGACTCGCGAGGTCGTGAGATACCGCGCGTAGAAGCGCCTCGCGCAGCCGGTCGCTTCGCCGAAGCGCTTCGGCGCGCTCGCGCTCCTCGAGCAGGTCTTTCAGTCCCTGCGCTCGCTCCCGGGCGAGGCGCGCCTCCTCCCGCGCGCGCGAGACCAGGTGACTGGTCAGGCCACCGGCGACCAGGAAGGCCGCGAGGGCGAACCAATTGGCCGAATCGGCGAGGTGCAAGCTTCCCAGCGGCGGCAGAAAGAAGAAGTTCAGGCAGGCGGTCGCGGCGACGGCGGCCGCCGCGGCGGCGAGTACGCCGAAGGTCGCCGCCAGCAGGACCCCGAGAAAATAGAGGAACGCCGCCGTCAGGGCGTTGGCGCCGGCAGCCGAGGCGGCCAGCGTCAAGGCGAGCACCACTAGCGTGGCCGTGGCCGCCCGCGCCGCTTCGGAACGGCTCCACCTCATGCGCGAAGTGTAGCGCCACGGAGCACATCTCGTTCGACCGGTTTCTTTACGTCTTCTTCCGGACTTTCCCCACGTCTCGGGAAGATACTTACAGCGTGAGTGCTGGAAGCGCCGAGATCGGAGGTTTCCTCCGGAAGGAGTCCGTGCTGCCGAGCCTCCGCGCCAAAGGCAGGCAGGGAGTACTCGCCGAGCTCGCGGCGCACTTGACGAACCTGCATTCCGGACTCGACGGCGACGAGGTCGCCCGGCTCCTGCTCGAACGCGAAGAGCAGGGAGCGACGACGATCTCGGACGGCGTCGCGGTACCGCATTGCAAGCTCGAGTCGCTGACGGAGCTCGTCGGATGCTTCGGTCGCTCGGTCGCGGGCATCGACTTCGGCGCCGTCGATGGCCGCCCGACCCACTTCTTCTTCACCCTCGTGGCGCCGGTCGACTCGGCTGGCACCCACCTGAAGGCACTCGCCCGCATCAGCCGAATGTTCCGGGACGCGGGCTTGGCGGATCGACTGCTCGCCGCCGGGACGTCGGAGGACCTGTGCAATGTCCTCCGCGACGCGGATCGCGGCTAGCGGAGAGGGAGCGGCTTGGGACTCCGGGGCGAGAGGTGGGCCGCTCGAGGTTCGCTGCACGGAGCCGCCGAGGTCGGCCGAGCGAGCTGGCGAACGATCGCGCGCGACGTCGGCGGCATCCAGATGATCGTCGGTGCCGGCATGCTCCTGACTCTGGCAGTCGCCCTGGTCTACCGAGAGGTCCATACCGCGCTTGCGCTGGCCGCCTCGGCCGTGGTCACTGGCGGCGTCGGAGCGTTCGCGTACTCGGCTTGCCGTGAGGCGCCCGAGCCGAAGCGTCGCGACGCTCTGGTGATCGCTGGTGCCGGCTGGCTCGCGGCGGCCGCCTTCGGCGCCCTGCCCTTCTTGTTCGCCGGTTGGTGGACACCCCCGGAGGTGGCGCAGACCTTCGTTCCGGCCAATCAGAGCTACACCTCGAGCCTGCTCCATTTTCGCAACCCGCTCCACGCCCTGTTCGAGAGCATGAGCGCGTTCACGACGACCGGACTGACCATGGCCGTGCACGAGCCGTCGATCGGCCGAGGACTTCTCTTCTATCGCTCACTGGTGCAGTGGATCGGAGGCGCGGGAGTCATCGTCCTGTCGCTGGCAGTGATTCCACGGCCGCGCGCTGTGGGTGAGCTCGAGCTCTACCAGTCGGAGGCCACCGGCACCAAGCTGCGGCCACGGGTGTTCGAAACGGCGCGCGCCATCTGGAAGACCTATGCCGCGCTGACCCTGATGGTCACCGCATACCTGTATTTCTCGCTCCGATGGCTCTTGCCCGATTACGGCGTCGGGGCCAGCCTGTTCGACGCCGTCAATCACGCCATGACCGCGCAATCGACGGGCGGCTTCAGCACCCTGGATGACAGCATCGCCGGCTACGGTTCCTTCGCCCTGGACCTCGTCCACATTCCGCCGATGCTGCTCGGGGCGATCTCGCTACCGCTGTACTACGCGGTGCTGCATGCCCGCGACTTGCGACTGCTGGGCCGCGATCCGCAGTTTCGCGCCATGGTGGCCCTGTGCGCGGGCCTGGCGTTGGTACTGGCGCTCACCCTCGCCGACAACGGCGCCGTCTCCGATCCGCTCCGCGAGGGTCTCTTCCAGGCGGTGAGCGCGGTGTCGACGACCGGCTGGCAGACCTCGGCGATCGGCGAGTGGGACGACTCCTCGGTGTTGCTCCTGGTCTGGGGCGCGATGCTGGTCGGTGGCTCGGCCGGCGCGACCGTGGGTGGGATCAAGCTGATTCGGGCGGTCGTGCTCCTGCGCGCGTCGGCGTGGCGGATTCGTGCGGCGCTGCTGCCGGCCGACGCGGTGGTCCCGTTTCGCATGGGGTCGCGGGCGCTGACGACCCCCGAGCTGCAACGAGAGGTCGCGGACGCTGCGGTCTTCACGACGCTCTACCTACTTCTTCTCGCCGCTTCGACGGTCGTGGTGGCGCAGTTCGCGGGCCCGGACTTCACGCTCGCCGACGCGATTTTCGAGTGCGCCTCGGCTCAGGGCACGGTGGGGCTGTCGTCCGGGCTCACCGATCCCGGCATGTCACCGGTCGTGGAGTCGGTCTTCCTGATTCAGATGTGGGCCGGCCGACTCGAGATCCTGCCGGTGCTCGTGCTGCTGCGGACATTCGCGGCCGGGATCTGGAGGAGGTAGCGCCATGTACGTGGTGGTGGTCGGAGCGGGTCGAGTCGGCAGCTACGTCGCCCGCGTGCTGGTCGAGCAGGGGCACGAAGTGGCCATCGTCGAGCTCGAGGGACGGTTGGCGCGCCGCCTCGACGCCACGCTGGACGCGCTCGTGGTCCATGGTTCGGGAGTCGATCCCACCGTGCTATGCAATGCCGGCATCGAGCGGGCGGACCTCTTGCTCGCGGTCACGGCGGTCGACGAGGTGAACCTGATCGCCTGCATGACCGCACGCCGGCTGGGAACGCAGCGGCTGAGCGTCGTCGCCCGGGTGCGCCAGACGCCTCAGGTGGCGGGACATCTGGCATTGAGCGCCGAGGCCCTCGGTCTCGACGCGCTGATCGGGCCCGAAGAGGCGATCGCGACTTCGGTGGTCGAGATGCTCCGCTATGTCGGCAGTGGCGAGGTGCGAGAGCTCGCGGGGGGGCGGCTCGTGCTGGCCGGAATCAGTCCGACGGCCGACTCGCCCCTGATCCACGAGTCGCTGGCAGAGCTGCGGCGCGATCTCCCGGCCGATTTCGTGGTGGTCGCGATCGAGGGACCCCAGGGCGTGCGCATTCCGGGCGGAGCGGATCGACTGAAGCTCGGCGAGCGCGCGTTCGTTCTGACCCTGCCCGAGAGCCTGACCGAGCTCGCGATCCTCTCCGGCCAGCCCTGGGCGAGCAGTCGTCGCGTGCTCGTCGAGGGCTGCGGCAACACCGGCCTCAGCCTGGCGCGACAGCTCGAGGAGCGCGAGTTCTCGGTCGTCGTCGTGGAGCGCGACCGCGAGCGCTGCGAGCTGGTGGCCGGACTGCTGCCGCGCAGCTTGGTCCTCCACGGCGACGGCGCCGATCCGAATCTACTGCGCGACCATCTCGATGAGCACGGCATCGACGCGGCCGTCGTGCTGCTGCCGGGAGCCGAGAGCGCCGTGTTGATCGGCATCTTCGCCAAGTCGCTCGGAGCGCGGAAGGTCATCGTGCGGTGCGACCAGCCCGCCTTCGTTCACTTGGCGACGCAGCTCGGGATCGACGCGGTGATCAGCCCCCAGCGCGCGATGACGGACGCGATCCTCCGCTTTCTCCGCGCGGAGCGGGTGGAAACCGCGGTCCGATTGGGCGAACACGACGTCGAAGTCCTGAGCTTCGAGGTTCCCGATCAGCCGCGACGGTCGGAGCTTCTCACCTCGCCGCTGCGCCAGCTCGAGCTGCCCAGCGGTTGCATCATCGGCGCGCTGGTGCGGCGCGAACGAGCCGAGCTGGTCTCTGGCGCGACGGTGTTCCAGGCCGGCGACCAGGTCTTCGCGGCTTGCCGGCGGGCAGCTCTCGCCAATCTCGAAGGGCTTTTCGCCTGAGATCGAGGGTCGTTGCGTGGCGGTGGCCCTTGTCGGCCAGAGCGGACCGGGTTGACCCGGCGCCCAGCCGGCGCGCAGGTGGCCGCGTGCTACGATCTGCGCGCCGTGAGCCTCGCTGCCGCGAAGCCCGATTGCCCCGCCTGCGAGGGCACCGGATGGATCCGGGTCGCGGACGGCGGCGCCGGCGCGGCGCGGCCCTGCGCGTGCGGCGAGCCGCTGGTGGTGCCGCGCCTGCTCGAGGCCGCCGGCATCCCCCCCAAGTACGCGCAGTGCACGCTCGACGGTTTCCGCACCGGGCTGCGCAGTGATCCGACCAACAAGCTGCTGCGCGCCGCGACGATCTGCCGCAACTACGTCGAGGGCTTCCTGTCGCTCGACGCCGGCGGTTTCTCCGAGCGCGGCCTGCTGCTGATCGGCCCGCCCGGCGTGGGCAAGACCCATCTCGCGGTGGCGGTGCTCGCCGAGCTGATCCGGCGCTACCGGGTGCGCGGCCGCTTCCTCGACTTCACCTCCTTCATCAGCCGCATTCAGGCGACCTTCGACCCGACGAGCGAAGAGTCGCGTCACGACGTGCTCGATCCCGTGTTGCGCGCCGAGGTGCTGGTCTTCGATGAGCTGGGGGCGCAGAAGCCGACGCCGTTCGTCCAGGACACGCTCTACCTGATCCTCAACACCCGCTACAGCGAGCGGCGGGCCACGATCTTCACCACCAACTTCCGGTTGGGTGCCGAGCCGCGCGCGGAGGCGCGGGGCGCCGAACCCTCCGAGCCGCTGCCCTTCGATCTTTCGGCGGGCGCGCCGTCGCGCCACGAGCTGCTCGCCGAGCGGCTGTCGCCGCGGCTGGTCTCCCGCCTCTACGAGATGGCCAAGCCCGTCGACATCGACACCGCGGACTACCGGAAGCGCTCGTCGCGCGCGGAGTCGAGACCGTGACGGCGGCGGCGCGGCTCTCCGCCTTCGAGGCGCTGGGGCGCGGCTTCGCCAATCTGCGCGGCAACTGGCCGCTGGCGATCGCCTCGGTGGTGGCCATGGTGGTGTTGACCGTCGGCATCGTCGTCTCGGTGGTGCCGCTGCTGCTCGCCACCGGGCTCGAGGTCGCCGATCTCGCCCGCCTGGCCGACGACCCGCAGGCGGTGGAGAAACTGCGCGGGTTCGATCCCACCGCCTTCAGCGGCAGCCAGCTGCTGGTCGGGCTCCTGGTCCTGCTCGGCGGCCTGGTGGTGACGTCGCTCTTCTATGCCTGGTTCCAGGCGGGCGCGATCGGCGTGCTGTCGGCGGGAGACGCCCAGGCACCGCCGGGACCCGGCCGGTCGCCGGAGTACTTCCGGACCTGGAGCGGCCGTGACTTCGTCGGCCAGGCGGGGCGCCTGTTCGGCCGCGTGCTGGGCTTCTGGGCGCTCTGGCTGGGGCTCTGGATTCTCTGGCTGCTGGTTCTCGCCGGCGTCGTCCTGGCCGGCGCCTGGGGTGCCAGCCGATGGGGGGGCGGCGCGGCGCTGGCGATCGGCTGCGGCGGCGCCCTGCCGGTCGGATTCTCGCTGCTGGCGATGGCGCTCGCGATGAACCTCGGCCAGGCGGACCTCGCCCGCGCCGACGGCTCGGCGGCAGCGGCGGTAGGAGTCGGATTCCGCGTCCTCTCCGCGCGGCTGGGCGCCGCGCTCGGCCTCTGGTTCTTGTTCTTCTGCGCGCTCACCGCCTGGGGCCTGTTCGCCGGCGGCCTCGGCTGGGCGGCCGGCGTGGCGCTCGCCGACCAGCCAGCGGCGGTGGGGGCGCTGACCCTGGTGCGCTTTCTCTTCGACATGCTGGTCAATTCGGTGCTGACTCTGGCGCTGCTCGCGGCCTCGATCGCGCTGGTCCGCAGCGAGCGCGCCCGCAGCCTGAATCCGGAATCGGTGGCGTGAGCCGGCGCCGGCGGCGAACGACCGGCGGCGCCGGCCTGGCGCTGCTGGCGGCGGCGGCCCTGTTCGCCGGCTGCGCCCGGGCCGGCCGGGCGCCTCGGCTGCCGCCGCCGTCCGAGCCCGCGGTGCCGCCG
>JACTMI010000016.1 GCA_014584695.1 Acidobacteriota bacterium | reverse complement strand
ACCCGCGCCGGAGCGGCTGGCCTTCGAACGCCGACGCCCGCTCCGAGCGGCGCCCGGCCGCGCGGCCGGGCAACCGCCCCGCGCCCCACCGCGGCGAGAGCGGCACCAGCGATCCCTGGCCGGGCCGCCGCCAGGGCGCCCACGCCCAGCACTCCCATCCCTCGGCGACCAGCGCCCAGGGCGCTCGCCCGAGCCGTCCCCACGGCGCTGGCCCGGCGCGACCCGCCCGACCGGCCGAGCCGCGCCGCGACCACCCCGCCCCCGCCCGGCGCCGGCTGCGGTAAGCCTGGGCAGGCGCGGCCCGCGCCGTCCACGCGCCGGCGGTGCGGCGCAGCGCCGCGCGGGCTGCGAGAATGGCGGCTCGATGACTGACCGCGGAGCGGGACCGTCATGAGCTTGCGCATCGCGCTCGACGGGGCGGGGGGGCTGGCGCTCTTCCTGCTCGCGATGGCGATGATGACCGAGGGGCTCGAGGTCTTCGCCGGCGGCAGCCTCAAGCGGCTGCTCGGGCGCTGGACCTCGACGCCCGCGCGGGGGGTGCTCGCCGGCATCCTGGTCACCGGCGTGGTGCAGTCCTCGAGCGCGGTCACCATCGCCACCATCGGCTTCGTCAACGCCGGCCTGCTGACGCTGCGCCAGGCGCTGGGGGTCGTCTTCGGCACCAACGTCGGGACGACGATGACCGGCTGGCTGGTGAGCCTGGTCGGCTTCGGCTTTCGCATCGAGTCCTTCGCCCTGCCGGTGCTCGCGGTCGGCGCCGCGCTCAAGCTGATCGCGCCGCGCAAGCGGCTCCAGGGTCTGGGCGGGGCGATCGCCGGCTTCGGTCTGTTCTTTCTCGGCCTGGCGATCCTCAAGGAGACCTTCGGCGGCCTGGCGGAGAGCTACGGCACCCAGCTCGGCGCCGTCGCGGCGGCGCCCGCCTACCTGCTGGCCGGATTCCTCGCCACCGTGCTCACCCAGTCCTCGAGCGCGGCGATCGCGCTCATCCTCTCCGCGGCCTCGGGCGGCGTGCTCGGCCTCGCGCCCGCGGCCGCCGCGGTCATCGGCGCGAATCTCGGCACCACCTCGACCGCCGCCCTCGCGGTGCTGCGCGCCACGCCGAGCGCCCAGCGGCTCGCGCTCGGCCACATCGGCTTCAACCTGCTGACCGGCGTGGTCGCGCTGGCGCTCCTGCCGCTGCTGTTGCGGATCGTGGCGGCGCTCGCCGACGGCCTCGACCTCGAGCGGAGCCCGGCGCCCACGCTCGCCCTCTTCCACACCGTCTTCAACCTGCTCGGCGTCCTCCTCCTGTTGCCTTGGACGGGACGGCTGGCGAGCGGGCTCGAGCGGCTCTTCCGGCGGGCCGAAGAGGAGCTCGGGCGGCCGCGGCACCTCGATGCCACGCTCGCCTCGACGCCCGAGCTGGCGGTCTCGGCGCTGCGCGAGGAGCTGCTGCGCCTGCGCGGAATGGTGGCCGGCATCGCCAGCCAGGCGCTCGCGCCCGCGCCCGCGGGCGCCGCCGCGCCGGCCGGACAGGTGGCGGCGGTCCAGAAGCTGGGCGAGGCGGTCGGCCGTTTCGTCGCTTCGGTGCGCACCGAGCGGATGGGCGAAGAGGTCGCCGCGGAGCTGGCGCGCGGCCTGCGCGTCGCCCGCTACTGCGCCGAGGCGACGCTCGTCACGACCGACGCCGCGGCGCTGGCGCGGGAGGCGGCGCGCGGCGCCGATCCCGCGACCCGTGCCGCGCTCGAACGCGCGCTCGCCGCCGCGCGAGTCTGCCTGGCGCTCGCCGGCGGCGAGTCGGATCCCGCCGACGGCGATCCCGAGCGGGCGGCCGCCCTGGCCGCGTTTCGCGCCGCTTACGAGGAGGCCAAGGTCACGGTGCTCGGCGCGGCGGTGGGCGGGCGCCTTTCGGTCGAGGCGACCGACGCGGCGCTCGACGCCCTCGCCTCCGCACGCCGGCTGGTCGAGCCGCTGGTCAAGGCCGACCGCCTGCTGCGCAGCCCGGCCCTCGCCGCCCAGATCGAGGCCGAGCCGGCGCGCGCCGCCGGCGCGAGCTCAGACGCGCTGACGACGCCGACGGACCCCTAGGGCGAAGGCGCCGGCCTCGAGCTCGTTGCGCCGCATCACCTGCAGGAAGGCATCGCTGCCCACCGCGCCAATCTGCCAGTGGGCCCGGCAGTGGGAAGCGTCGCTTGGATTCGTCCCATGGACCAACTTCCCAGCTCCGAGCGCCCGCGGACTATAGTCGGAGCGGGATCCGGAGGGCCCGCCATGCACGCGCGACTGATCGATTTCGCCGCCCACTACTGGAGCGAGTATCTGGGCAAGATCGCGACCGCGATCGAGCCGCTCGCGGACGAGCAGATCTGGTGGCGGCCGAACCCGGCCAGCAACTCGATCGGCAACCTGCTCGCGCATCTCGACGGCAACTTGAGCCAGTGGGTGATCTCGGGGCTCGGCGGCTCAGCGTACGAGCGCCACCGCGACGCCGAGTTCGCCGCCACCGGCGCCGTGACCAAGGAAGAGCTGCTCGGCCGGCTGCGCGCCACGGTCGCGGCCTGCCAGGCGACGCTGCCGCGCCTCGAGCCCGCCGATCTCGCGCGCCGCCGCAGGATCCAGGGCTACGACCTCGACGGCTACCGGGCGCTCTTCCACGCCGTCGAGCACATGAGCTATCACACCGGCCAGATCGTCCTGCTCGCCAAGCTGCTCGGCGCCGAGCTCGACTTCTACCCCCAGCACCGGGGCGAGTGAGACGCCCGCCCCGCGAGCGCGCGGGGATCGGCCAGCGCCGCGCTGCGCTGATCGGCGAACGCAGCTCTGGACTACGCTGCTCGGTTCACTAAGCTCTAAGCTGCGCTGATCGGCGGGCGCAGCTCGACGCTCCGCCGTTCGGCCCAACGCTCGCCGGCGGCCGCGAGCGTTTCCGCCGTCAGCGCGCCGGCGGCCAAAGGGAAGAGCACGTTCTCCTCGTGATCGAAGTGGTGGCGTACCGTCTCGACCAGGCGGAGCACGGTGCGCTGCGGATCGCCCCGGCCAGCCTCGGCAGCCGGCGCCAGCAGATCGCCCAGCAGCGCCTCGATCTGGCGGTGCTCCTGGAGCATCGCCTCGACCGGCCCCGCCGGCACCCTGCCGCTCGCCAGGAGCGGCTCGAACAGCAGCTCGTCTTCGAGCGTGGCGTGGCTCTCGATCCCCTCGGCCAGCGCCAGCGCCGCGGCGCGCAGCTCGGCCGCGCCGAGGTTGGGGGCGGCGAGCTTCAGGGCATCGATCTGGTGGCGCAGGGGCCCATGTTCACCGAGCAATGCATCGAGGAGGTTCATCGGGGTCTCCGGTTGGGGGGGCGATCTGGAGGTCGATTTGCGGGCCGCTCCGAGCGGCGGTCCGGCGCGACGATTCGCACCGGCCCCGCCCCGAACCCTAGCGCCGCGGCCGCCCCGGCTCCTTGCGCCCGGTCAACCTGGCCGTCGCCTTCGGACCGCCGCGCCCTTCAGCCCGTGCCGTCGGCCTCGCCGAGCGCGGCCGCCTCGGCGAACAGGTGCGGCCCGAGGCCGAAGGCGCGGCCGAAGCCGGCGACCAACCGGCCGCCCGCGAGGTCCAACCGATGGAAGGCGAAGTCGCCGAGGGCGACCGTCATCGCGGCGCTCGGAAAGCGCTCGACCCAGCGCGGCACGAGCGCCGCGCGCTCGGCCTCGTCGACGTCGGCGACCACGCCTTCGAGCAGCAGGCGCGGCAGCCGGAGCGGATCGGCCTCCGGCCGGTCGGCAGCGTGGATCACCGCGGAGAAGCGCGCCCCGGCCGAGAGCGCCCGCGTGTGCTTCGACAGCCGCGAACCGTGGACGTAGAGGGCGGCGAGATCCGCCGCGGCGAGAAAGGGCGACAGCCCGGCGACCGGCTCACCGCCCTCGACCAGCGCGAGCGTCAACACCCGCTCCGCGGTCAGCAGCCGCCGCAACAGCTCGAGATCGGACCGTTCCATGCCGCGATGGTACTCCCCGCGGTGGGTGACCCTCGCGGACTCGGAACCAGAGCCCGAAAGCTCACCGGCAGCGCTCGCGCCAATCGAGCAGGTGGGCCCAGCGGCGGGAGGTGAGGGGGTCGGCGCGGCGGGCGGCTTCCTGGCGCCAGAGCTCCTCGAGCGCGGCGCGCGGCAGGCCGCGCTGGTTGGAGAACGGGTTGCGGCGGCCGACCTCGGCGAGCGCGGCCTCGTCCGGGGCGAGCTCGTCGAGGGCGATCAGCTCGACGTCGCGGTAGCTCTCGAGCGGAGCGAGCCAGAGGTAGCCGTCGGTCAGCTCGTCCAAACGCAGGCGCCGGTAGCCGTGCGCGTAATAGACGCCCGGGTCGACTTCGAGCCCGGCGAACGGCGACGCCGCGACGTCGAAGCCGACCGGCCGGCCGAGCCGCGCCGCCGCGCAGTCGATCGCGCCGTCGAGCGGCAGGCAGTAGCTCCACGGCTCGCGCCCGCACCAGAACGGCCGGTGCAGGGTGACCAAGAAGACCCGCTCGCCGAAGGCGCGGCGCAGCAGGTTTCCCATCCGGTCCATGAAGGCCGTCGCCCGCCCCCCGAGATCGAGCTCGGGCTGGTGGTAGCGGGTGAAGGCGTGGTGGAGACCGCAGAAGACGAGCACGCGCTGCTTCGCTCGCGCCACCTCGGCGACCCGCCCGGCCAGGAACTCGTCGTAGTCGATCCCACGCGCGCGCCAGTCGGCGGGGGGCCCGAGAGCGAGGACGCGCGCCGAGCCGGGTGTGTCCCGATTCGCCCGCCACGCCGCGCGCAGGATCTCGAGGTACTGCCGGTAAGGCCAGGCCGCCGCGCGCTGGAGCCGCAGCGCCTCCTCCGGAAGCCACTCGGGCGCCGCGAGCAGCCGGTCGATCGCCCCCTGCTCCTCGGCCGGAAGCGTCTCCAGGGCGAGGACGACTCGCTTCTCGGCCAGTTTGGGCACGAGCTCGATCACCAGCTCGACATCGTGGCGGATCCAGTGCGCCTCGCCGAGGAGGACGATCGGATACCGCTCGAGCCGGGCGAGGACATAATCGACGGGGCCCGGTGTGTCCTCCGGAAGCGTGGGCGACGGCGCGGCTGGCTGCCCGGTGGACTGCGCGGCCGCGCCGCCGGCGAAGGTGAACAGCGAGAGAACGAGCCAAGCCGTGCGGTTCGAGGTCACGCCGCGATTGTAGAGCGGCATCCGGGGTGGGGGCTCCCCCGCGGCGCCCCGCCTAGACCAGGAAGTCCAGACCCGCGCTCTCGGCAAAGGCACGGAAGTCACGGTCGCGGGTGATCAGCGAAACGTGGCGATCCAGACAGAGCTGGGCGATCAGCGCGTCCGCGAGACGGGCCTTGCGCCGTTGGGCGAGGACGGCGGCACGCAGTCGCCCCGCGCGCGCCCAGAAGCCGGGGGTCGGTTCGAGCAGGGGGAGCTCGAGGAGGGCCGCGACTACCTCCGGGGCGATCCCGGGATCGCTCAGGAGCTCGGCGAGGACCGGCGCGGGTAGGGCGAGCTGACTCTCGGCCAGGGCCCGGTCGACGAGCTCGACGTCCGCTCCCGTCTCTCCCTGCAGGTAGGCGACCCAACTGCTGGTGTCGGCGGCGATCATCAGAGGACGTTGCCCGAGCGCTAGCCTCCGAGTCAGGCGCGGTCGTCGCGCAGCTCTGCGACGGTGCGCGCGAACCGCACCTTCCCCCGCAAGGCCCGGAGGTTCCTGAACGCCTGCCCGGCGGCCACCAGCCGCAGGCCCTCGCGCACCGTCGCGGTCAGCGACTCGCCGCTCGCGGCCCGGGCGCGCGCCAGGAGCTCCGCCGGCACCTCCACGGTGATCTTCTGGTGCGGGCTCACGGAGCCAAGATACCATACTCGATGCCAGGGTTCGTCCTGGCCTCACCTCGACGGAACGAATCGACTTCGCGCCCACGAACGGAGCGTCCCTGAGCAAAATCGCCACCGCGATCGCTCCTCGCTCCGGGGAACGGCTGGGGCGGCTACTGCGGGCTCTTCTCCGCCGGCCACTTGACCTTCGAGGACTCGTGGCGTCATGGTCGATGGATACAATGTGCGCGCTCCGGCACCAGGGCCACGTCCAAACGTCGTGCGAACTGGAGGTCGACCATGAATGTCCGCTGTCTATTCGGCGTCGCTGTCGCGACCTGTCTCCTCCTGGCCTTCGAGGCCAGGGCCGCGAGCTCTCCCGAGTACTCCTATTCGCGCTCCCCGAGCGCCGTCGTGCTGCTGATCGAGAAGCGCAGCGCGACGACCGGCTTCGCCGAGAGCTACTCCTTCTTCGGCGACGGCCGGCTGGAGCACCATGTCTCCCGCCCCGCCGACCACCAGCCAGCACACACTTCGGAAGCGCGACTCACGCCCGCGGAGCTCGATGAGCTGGTCGACATGGCCGTCCGGTATCAGATCCCGCAGTGGGACGAAACGAGAGCGGACTCGCTGCGTCGCCGACACAATGAAGGCGCCGTGGCCGAGGTTCAAGACGCGGTTTCGACCAGCGTGACCCTCGCGCTGACCAGGTTTCGAGCCGACGGCTTCGACGAGACGAGTCTCGAGCGTCGAATCAGCGTGACCGCTCTGGCCATGGCGGCCGAGAGGTACGCCGACATTCCCCAGTTCGAGGGCATGCGCCTTCTCACCGCCAAGGCCCAGCGGCTCTTGCACGAGCACCGGAGCTCTCTCCCGTGACGCCCCGCTCGCCCCGGCTGCTTCTCCTCCCCTCCCGGGGATCGAGGAAGGCCTCGAGCCACCCATGGAGTCGTTCTGGAGGGCTTGCCGTGGTCTGCCTCGTCTTCGCGAGCTCCTTGCCAGCAACCGCTCGGAGCGAGGAAGGCCACCCGGCGCTCTACCATGCCGACGGCGACCGCGAGCTCTACTTCCTTCCCTCGGGATTCGAGCGCCTCGACCTCCTCGACGAGGAGGTTCGTGCCTCGTACGAGCGGATGCTGTCGCTGCACCCGGGCAGTGGTTGCAAGCCAAGCTACCCGGTCTTCGTCACTCGTATGCCCCGGCCGCAGGAGTCCCGCACCGACCGTCGGCCTCGGAGCTTGGCCGAGGCCGCGGAGCTCGCGACGGCCATCGTCTCCGGAAGAGTCGTGGGCGTGACGCGAGGGTTCCACGGTACCTCCGCGGGCAGCTTCGTTCGAGTCCTGGTCGAGGCGGTGCTGAGCGGGGATTCTCTCGCGGTCGGCGAGCGCTTTCTTCTCTTCCTCCCCGTGGGCGAGGCGGAGCTGGCTGGCCGACGCTTCTGCGCACGCATCTCCGCGGACTCTCCACATCTGCCCGAGCTCGACGATGGGGTTCTCTTCTTCGCCGGCTATCACGAGCCGCGGAAGGACTTCTTCGATCTCGAGTTTCCAGAGTCCATCGTCTTCGAGCCCACGGGCGGGCGCGGGCTGATGGCTGCCGGCGCGCTCGCCGGGGAGCCCGCGATTCAGGAGGCCCGAACGATCGACGAGCTCTGGCAGCGGGCTCGGCTGGGGAGGTAGCGCGAGTCGGGCCGGCTGGGACGCCGCGGGCTTCTCGCGGAGCGCCGGGTGTTCCCCCACTCGCGGGGGCGGGCGGGGTGGGGCGGGGCGCGCCTAGAATCGGGGGCGGATGGCCTCGCGCTCCACCGTTTCCGCCGCGCCCCGGCGCGAGGTCGTGCTCGTCGGGGCCGGGCATGCGCACATCCAGGTGCTGCGCGCCTTCGCGATGAGGCCGCCGCCGGCGACGCGGCTGACGCTCGTCGTCGACACGCCGATCGCCGTCTACTCCGGCATGGTCCCCGGCCTGGTCGCCGGCCACTACCGCGCCGACGAGCTCGAGATCGACGCCGTGCCGCTCGCCCGGCGTGCCGGGGCGCGGGTGATCCTCGCCGCCGCGACCCGGATCGACCCCGAAGGGCGCCGGATCGAGCTCGCCGGGCGCGCCCCGATCCCCTACGACTTCGCCTCGCTCGACATTGGCTCGACGGTGGCCGGCGCCGAGCTGCCCGGCATCGCCGCGCACGCCCTGCCCACCCGGCCGATCGCGCGCCTGGTCGAGCGACTCGACGAGCTGCTCACCGCCGCGCGGGGGTCCGACGGGCCGTTCCGCCTGGTCGTCGCCGGCGGCGGCGCGGCCGGCGTCGAGCTCGCCGCTTGCCTCACCGCGCGCTTGCGGCCGCAGCTCGGCGAGCGGCTCGAGGTCCTGCTCGTCCACGCCGGCGAGCAGCTCCTGCCGGGCTTCCCGGAAAAGCTCGTCCAGCGCGTCGAGCGGGCGCTCGCCCGCCGCGGCATCGAGCGGCTGGAGGGGCGCGCCGTCCTGGCCGCCGACGAAGGGGCGGTCGAGCTCGACGTCGGCTCGACCCGCCCCTGCGACGCGCTGGTCTGGGCGACCGGCGCGGTCGGTCATCCCGTGGCGGGCGCCTCCGGTCTGGCGGTCGACGCGCGCGGCTTCGCCCGCGTCCGCTCGACGCTCCAGGTGGTGGATCATGACCAGCTCTTCGCGGCCGGCGACTGCGCGACGCTGGACGAGTTTCCCGCCACCCCGAAAGCGGGGGTCTACGCCGTCCGCCAGGGCCCGGTGCTCGTCGCCAACCTGCGCGCCGCGCTCGCCGGCCGCCCGCTCGCGCGCTACCGGCCGCAGCGGGATTTTCTGGCGCTGCTCAACCTGGGCGACGGCGAAGCGCTCGGTACCAAGCGCGGCCTGGTGGTCGAGGGGCGCTGGGTGATGCGCCTCAAGGACCAGATCGACCGGCGCTTCGTGCGCCGCTTCCAGCCGCTCGCCGCCGACCGTGACGGGATGTCCCCGGGCGACGCGCCGATGCACTGCGGCGGCTGCGCGGCGAAGCTCGACCAGGACGCCCTCGGCCGCGCGCTCGCGCGCCTGGCGCCAGCGCCGGCGGCCCCCGAGGTGGTGGTCGGCCTGGGCGACGGCGACGACGTGGCGGCGGTGCAGACGGCGAGCGGCGAGCTGCTGGTTCTCACCGTCGACTTCTTTCGCGCCTTCACCGACGACCCCTGGCTGGTCGGCCGCGTCGCCGCCGCCAACGCGCTCTCCGACCTCGAAGCGAAAGGCGTCGCCGGGCGCTGGGCGCAAGCCCTGGTGGCGCTGCCGCTCGATGCCGACGCGCGCGACGCCGAGGAGACGCTGGTCCAGCTGCTCGCCGGTGCGCGCGCCACCTTCGATCCGGCCGGCGTCCGCCTGGTCGGCGGCCACACCGCGCGCGCCGCCGAGCTCGCCATCGGCTTCGCGGTGCAGGGTCTCGCCGCCCCCTACGCGCCGCTGCCGCGCCGGCGCGGCGAGCTCGCCGCCGGCCAGGTCCTGCTGCTGACCAAGCCGCTCGGCACCGGCGTCCTGCTCGCCGCCGACCAGGCCGGGCGCCTCGATGGCCGCACCCTGGCGACGACTTTCGCCGCGCTCGTGAGCGGCCACGGCGCGGCGGCGCTGGTGGCACGCGAGGCGGCGGCGGCGACCGACGTCACCGGCTTCGGGCTGGCCGGCCACCTGGCGACGCTGCTCGACGGCAGCGGTCTCGCCGCGCGGCTCGACCTGGCCTCGATCCCGGCGCTACCCGGCGCGCTCGAACGGCTCGCGCGCGGCGAGCGCAGCAGCTTCCACGGCGAGACCGCGCGCGGGCGCGACCGGCTCGCGCTGCCCTCCGCGCTCGCCGGCGACCCCCGCGTCGAGCTGCTGTTCGATCCGCAGACCGCCGGCCCGCTGCTGCTCGCGGTCTCCGAACGCGCCGCCGGCGGCCTGCTCGAGCGCCTGCGCGCCAACGGCGCGCTCGCCGCCGCGAGAATCGGCGAGATCGTCGCCGCCCGGCCCGACGGCCGCTCGATCGAGATCGCCGGCTGAGCCGGCCGGATCAACCGCGACGCAACAGCCGCGCGGGCGCGGTCAACGCCCGGCCGATCCGGTAGGAGAGCGAGCGCTCGAGTTTCGACAGATCGACGATCTGGCTGTGCGGCACCGCCCGCAGGCGGTCGCCGCCGTCGGCGTCGAGCTCCCAGAGGAGCTGGTAGAGGCCGTTCTCGGCCACCCCCGCGATCTCGAGATCGTAGTAGCGGTTGGGGACGACCTCACCGCTGCCGGCGTCGACCACCCGGCGCAGGTAGAGGTCGCCCGCGAAGGGGTTCGAGTAGATCGGCGTCACGAAGCTGGTGCCGCGGAAGAAATAGTGCGTCACCTGCGAGCGGCGGGTCGCCCCTGCGCGCCGGATCGGGCTGCCGCCGTGGGCGAGGCCCGCGGCCCAGACCAGCACGGTGCCGCGCGGCGCGCTCATCTCCACCCGCCGGTAACCCGTCGCCTCGAGCAGCGCCGCGAGATAGCGCTCGTGCGGCAGCCGGGCGGCGTCGTAGTCGAAGCCGCGCGGCGACACCGGGTTGCGGTAGCCGAGGGCCAGGTCGTCGTAGGTCGGCGGGCGCAGCCGGTGCGAGCCGGGGTAGTAGAAGAGCGGGCCGTTGTCCGGCGTGATCTCCTCGAGCGCCACCCAGACGCCACACATGTAACCGGACGGGTAGCTGTCGAAGAACGCCTGATCCTGATGCGCCCGCTGCTCGCTACCGTACTGGAAATTGAGCGTCTGGAAGGGGAAGGGCTCGCGGCCGTAGAGCTCGGCGAGCAGCGCGCGCAGGCGCGGGTCGGCCGCCAGCTCGCGGATCGCCGCCGACTCGCGGAAGCCATCGAGCACCCGGCGCCGCGAGCGCGGCCCGTCGTCGACGCTCGGATCGAACAGCGGCGTCATCTCGGCGACGACCCGGTCGAGGAGCGCCTCGGCGAAGAACCCGTCGAGGAGCAGGAAGCCCTCCTCCCGGAAGCGGCGCGCCCGCTCGGCCCGCTCGCCGGTGAGCCCCCGTTCGACGAGCTCGCGCTCGAAGAAGGGCGAGTCGATCCAGGGCCCCTGGGGCCGCGGCAGCTCGGCGGCCGTCACCGCGAGCCCCCGCCGGCTGCCGCATCGAGCTCACGGGCGGCGGCATCCGCCATGGCGTGGGTCTTTCGCCGCGTCAGTCGTCCGAGCGCTCGGCGCCGGGCTTCGAGCTCTCCGCGCGAAATCATCGTCGGCCCCTTTCGCCAGGCGGCAGTTCCGTGGGCGGTCTGCGCTTGACCCGAGCCCCGATTTTCCGGCAGATTCGGGCGGTCGTCCACCAGATCGTCCACGGGAGGATACATGCGGCAGCTCGGGTTGCGCTTCGCTTCGCTCGCGGTGGCCGCGCTCGCTCTCGGCGGGTGCGACCTCGACCGGGTGCTCTTCGGCAATCCCGAGGACCTGGTCGAGAAGCGCGTCGTCCAGGTGCTCGAGACCGTCTCCGACGTCGGCAACGCCGCCACCATCGAGTACCAGACCGCGATCTGTCTCTGGTGGCGTGACAAGTACGTCATCAACGACTCGACCGAGTTCAACTGGGCCTACACCGAGTTCGAGAAGTTCAAGCAGGCGGGGAGCCTCGGCAAGGGCCTGACCTTCGAGATCGAGGAGATCTACGAGCTCGAGCCCGGTCCCGAAGCCCGCGAGTTCCTCGTCCGCGGCACCATCAACCGCTCCCCCTTCGAGCTCATCGTCCCCGAAAAACGCCCCATGCGCTGGCACCGCGCCCCGGCGCCCGCCTACGGCTGAGACGCCGCCGGGCTCAGCTCCCTCGGTAACGCGCCGCCACTCGCCGGTACGCCTCGCGGAAGGGGATGCCCTCTTCGAGCACGAGGCGGTGGGCCTCCTCGGCGGCGTGGAGCTCGGGGGGGAGGGCGATCCGCTCCGGGACGAAGCGCAGGTCGGGGAGGGTCGCGGTGAAGAGGTCGCAGGTCGCGCGCGCCAGGTCGCAGGCGCGGAAGAGCGGGGCCTTCAGGCGCTGCAGGTCGCGGTGGTAGCCGGAGGGGAGCTTGGCGGGGAGCGCGAGCGCCTCGACCAGGGCGGCGAGGGTCACCGCGCCGGCCGCGCGGGCGAGCTCGTAGAGGTCGGGGTTCTTCTTCTGCGGCATGATCGAGCTGCCGGTCGTCATCGCCGCCGGCAGCTCGACGAAGCCCATCTCCTTGGAAGCGAACCAGACCAGGTCGGCCGCCAACCGCCCGAGGTCCTGCGTCAGCAGGTGGACTTCGAACAGCAGCTGGGCCTCGGCCTTGCCGCGCGACAGCTGCACCGCGGTGACCGGCTCCTGGGTGGCCGCGAAGCCGAGCGCGGCGCGGGTCGCCTCGCGGTCGATCGGCAGCCCGGGCGTGCCGTAGCCGGCGGCCGAGCCGAGCGGGTTGCGGTCGACGCGGCCGAGCGAGCGCTCGAGCCCGCGCGCGTCGTCCTCGAGCTCGGCGGCGAAGCCCCCGGCCCAGAGCGCGACCGACGACGGCATCGCCGGCTGCAGGTGGGTGTAGCCCGGCAGCGCCATCTCCGGGTGCGCGGCGGCCACGCGCCCGAGCGCGGCGGCGACGGCGCGGGCCGCGGCGGCGAGCGCCGTCGCTTCTTCCTTCATCCAGAGCCGCAGCGCCGCCAGCACCTGGTCGTTGCGGGAGCGCCCGAGATGCACCCGGCCGCCGGCGGCGCCGATCCGCTCGGTCAACCGCCGCTCGAGCGCGGTGTGGACGTCCTCGTCGCCGAGCTCGACCCGCCAGAGCCCCCGCGCGTGCTCCGCGGCGAGCGCTTCGAGGCCGGCGCGGATCGCCGCGCAGTCGTCCGGCGCCAGCAGGCCGCGGTCGCGGAGCATCTCGGCGTGCGCCACCGAGGCGCGCACGTCGTGGCCGACCAGCCGGTCGTCGAGCGCATGATCCTCGCCCGCGGTGTAGGCGAGCACGCGCTGGTCGAGCGGCGCGCCCCGGTCCCACAGGCGGCTCATCCCAGCGCCTCGAAATTCCAGCCCCGGCCCGGCGCCGCGAGCTCCGCCGCCAGCTCGTCGAGCAGCCGCCGATAGAAAGCCGCGCCGGCGATCAGCTCGTCGGCGCGGACGTATTCGTCGGCGCGGTGCGAGCGGGCGCTCTCGCCGGGTCCGACCTTGATCGCCGGACAGTCGCGAAAGAAGACCAGATCCGAGAGCGTCGCCGAGCCGTAGAGCGAGGCGCTCGGCCGCGCCCGCCGCGCGGCGGCGACGAGCGGCGAGTCGATCGCGGTGGCGACCGGCCGCAGCCGGTCCGAGAGCACGGCGAGCTCGCCCTCGACCGCGGCGGCGAGCCGCGCCACCAGCGCTTCCGGCGGCTCGGCCGGCACGGTCCGGCAGTCGAGCACGGCGCGGGCCTCGGCCGGCACGACGTTGCGCGCGCTGCCGCCGGAGAGCACCGTGGGCTCGACCGTCGCCCGGCCGAGCCAGGGATCCTCGGGCCCGGGCGGCAGCGCGGCGAGCGCCACCAGGTCGCGCGCCAGGGCGAGCGCCGCGTTGCGCGCTCCTAAGGCCCGCGCGTGGGCGGCGTGGGCCGCCTCGCCGCGGGCCACGAGCTCCAGCACCAGGAGACCCTTCTGCGCCACCGCGACGTCGAGGCTCGTCGGCTCCCCCACCACCGCCGCCCAGGGCGCCAGGCCCCGCTCGGCGAGCGCCGCGACGACGCGCGCCGTGCCGGCGCTCGTCGTCTCCTCGCCCTCGACCAGCGCCAGCGCCAGCGTGAACGGCAGCTCGCCGCCGGCGGCGGCGAGGAAGGCCGCGGTCATCGCCGCCGCCGACGCCTTGGCGTCGTTGGCCCCGAGGCCGTAGATGCGGTCCGCCTCGCGCGTCGCCCGCGTCGGGTCGCGGCTCCAGCCGGGGGCCGCCGGCACGGTGTCGAGGTGGCTGTCGAAGACGACCAGCGGCGCGCTGCCGGGCGGCGGACCGGTGAAGGCGAGCAGGGTGTCGCCGAGGCGCTCCACCGCGGCGCCGTGCGCCGCCAGGAAACCCGCCATCCGATCGGCGATCGGACCCTCCGCGCCGGAGACCGACGGCGTCGCGACCAGCTCCGCGTGGAGCGCCAGGAGCTCGGCGTCCGAGAGGCTCAACTCTGGGCGACCTCCTCCGGGGCGAGCGCCGCGGCGTCGGCGACCACCAGCGTGCCGATCCCCTCGTTGGTGAAGACCTCGGCGAGCAGCGCGTCCGGCGCCGCGGCGGCGATCACGTGCACCCGGCGGACGCCGCCGTCGAGCGCGCGCTCGATCGCGGCCGCCTTGGGCAGCATGCCGCCGGCGAGCGCTCCCCGCTCGCGCAGCTCGGCGAGCCCGTGGCGATCGAGGAAGGAGATCAGCGAGGCGGGATCGTTCTCGCGCTCCAGGATCCCCGGCTTCGCGGTGGCGAGGACGAGCTTCTCGGCGCCCAGCGCGACCGCGAGCGCCGCCGCGACGGTGTCGGCGTTGACGTTGAGCGGCGTGCCGTCCGCCGCCGCCGCGAGCGAGGCGACCACCGGCACGAAGCCGGCGTCGGCCAGCCGGCCGAGCAGCGTGACGTCCACCCCCTCGAGGTCGCCGACGAAGCCGTAGTCGACCAGCTCGCCCGAGAGCGCGGCGACCGGCGGCCGTCGGCGCGCCGTCAACAGACCGGCGTCGACGCCGGTGAGCCCCACCGCCGCCAGCCCCGCCGCCCGGCAGGCCGACAGCACGCGGGTGTTGACCTGGCCGGCGAGCGCCATCACGGTCGCCTCGAGGGTCGGCGCGTCGGTCACCCGGCGGCCGTCGACCATCCGGGTTTCGAGCCCCAGCCGGCCGGCGAGCGCGGTCGCCTGCGGGCCGCCGCCGTGCACCAGGACCACCCGCACGCCGAGCTGGCCGAGCACTTCGATTTGCGCCAGGAAACCGGCGAGCACCGCCTCGTCGGCGACGCTCTCGCCGCCGAGCTTGATCACGAAAGTCCGCCCCTTGAACAGGCGGACGTAGGGGATCGCGTGCTTGAGGCCGGCGAGCTCGGCCGTCCGCTGTCCGACGTCCTTCATCCTCGTCTCCTCCCCACCAGCAGGTGGTGCAGCACCGCCATCTGGACCCAGAGCCGCTGGTGCGCCTGATGGACCACGGCGCTCCTCGGCCCGTCGAGCACCCGGTCGGCGACCACGACATTGCGCCGCACCGGCAGGCAGTGAAAGAAGCGCGCGCCGGGCGCGCGCTCGAACCAGGGCTCGTCGACGCACCAGTCGGCGAGCGCGGCGCGCGCCGAGCGCTCGGCCTCGCGGTCGCCGTAGTGGCGCGCCGAAGCCCACGACTTGGCGTAGACGACGTCGGCGCCCGCGAGCGCCTCGGCGCGCTCGGCGCTCTCGCGGAAGCTGCCGCCACCCCGCTCGGCGGCGCGGGCCGCGCGCGCCGCGAGCGGCGCCGGCAGCGCGTAGGGCTCGGGCCGCAGCACCACCACCTCCATGCCGCGCAGCGCCGCCATCTCCGCCACCGCCGCCGGCACCGCGAGCGGCAGCGGCTTCGGATGGTTCGCCCAGGTGAGCACCAGCTTGCCGGCGCGCGGCACCCCGAGGTCGTCCATCGCCTTCCAGTCGCCGAGCGCCTGGCAGGGGTGGTCGACCGCCGACTCGAGGTTGACGAGCGGCCGGTCGACCAGGCTCGCGAAGGTCCGCATCGGCTCGTCCGCGCAGTCGGCGTCGAGGTCGGAGAGCGAGGCGAAAGCGCGGATGGCGAGGGCGTCGGCGTAACCCGCCAGCACCGGCAGCGCCTCGCGCACGTGCTCGGCGGCGTCACCGTCCATGACCACGCCGGCGCGGGTCTCGAGCGGCCAGCTCCCGCGGCCCGGCGAGATGACGAACGAGCTGCCGCCGAGGCGCGCCATCCCCGATTGCATAGAGGCCAGCGTGCGCAGCGACGGATCGAAGAACAGCAGCCCCAGCACCCGACCGGCGAGCGCCGTCGGCTCGGGGTGCGATTCGAGCCGGCGGGCGAGCGCGAGCAGCTCCTCGATCTCGCCGAGCGGGGTCTCGCCGAGCGACAGCAAGCGCTTCACGCCGGCAGCTCCGCGAGCGCGGCGGCGAGCGCCTCGACCTGCGCGGCTCCCAGCACCAAGGGCGGCAGGAGGCGGATCACGTGCGGGTCCGCGCTGGTGCCGACCAGGATGCCGCGCGCGAGCAGCTCGGCCTGGATCGTCGCCGCCGGCCGCGTCGTGCGCAGGCCGAGCAGGAGCCCCTCGCCCTGGAAACCGACCACGGGGCCGACCGCGCAGGCGCGCCGAATCTGCTCGGCGAGGACCCGCGCGCGCGGGATCAGCCCCTCCTCGAGCAGGATCGCGATCACTTCCTCGACCGCCGCCATGGCCAGCTGCCCGCCGCCGAAGGTGGTGCCGAGGTCGCCGACGCCGAGCCCCGCGACCGCTTCGGGTCGCGCCACCACGGCCGAGGCCGGCAGCCCGCCGGCGAGCCCCTTGCCCACGGTCAGCAGGTCGGGCGTGACGCCGTAGAGGCGCGCGGCGAACGGCGCGCCGACGCGCCCCATGCCGGACTGGACCTCGTCGAGGATCAGCAGCGCGCCGTGGGCGAGCGTCGCCGCGCGCGCCGCCTCGAGCAGCTCGACGCCGAGCGGCCGGGCGCCGGCGACCCCCTGGATCGGCTCGAGGATCACCGCCGCCGTGCGGTCGTCGATCGCCGCCGCGACCGCCTCGGGCGTGCGCGCCGCGAAGACGACGTCGAACGGCGCGCGCGGGAAGCCGTACCACTTCGAGGCTCCCCAGGTCACCGCGGCCGCCGCCGCGGTCCGGCCGTGAAAGGCCCCCTCGACCGCCACCACCCGCTCGCGCCCGGTGGCCCGGAAGGCGATCCGCAGCGCGTTCTCGTTCGCCTCGGCGCCGCTGTTGAAGAAGGCGACCTGGGAGAGGCCCTCCGGGGCGATGGCGACCAGCGCCGCCGCCGCCCGCTCGCGCACTTCGGCCGGCACCGCGTTCGACTGGAAGTGGAGCGCCCGCGCCTGGCGTTCGAGCGCGGCGAGAAAGCGGGGGTGGCCGTAGCCCAGAAGCGCCACCGCGTGGCCGCCGTAGAAGTCGATCAGGCGCCGGCCGTCGCGGGTGAGGAGAATCGAGCCGTCGCCCGAGATCGGCTCGACCGGCAGCTGCGCGTAGACCGGCAAGAGCGCGCTCGGCGCGCCGGCGACGTCGAGCGGCGGCGCCGGAGCGGCCGGCCGGGGGAGTGGGGCGAGCATCGGTTCCTCCTCGCGCACGGGTCAGAGCCAGCCCGGGCCCGGAGCCGCGAGCCCCTGGGTCTCGGGAAAGCCGAAGCGACGGTTGAGCCACTGCAGGCCGCCGCCGGCGGCCCCTTTCATCAGATTGTCCAGCGCCGAGGTCACCACCAGCTGGTCGCCGCGCGCCGCCACCCCGAGCACGGCGCGGTTCGAGGCGGCGACGTCGATCAGCCGCGGCGGCGCGGTCGCGACCGTGACGAAGGGCGAAGCGTCGTAGAACTCGGCGAGCGCGGCCGCCACCTCGTCCGCCCGCGCCGGGCGCGCGAGCCGGGCGTGGAGCGTGGCGTAGATGCCGCGCGCGTGCGGTCCCGACTGCGGCACGAAGGAGAGCTCGGCGGTGACGCCGGTGGCCCGCCGGGCGAGCTCGACGATCTCCGGCTCGTGGCGGTGGGCGAGCGGCGCGTAGGCGACCACGGTCGAGCGCCGCTCGGGATGGTGGGTGGTGGCCGAGGGCGCGCGACCGCTGCCGGTCGAGCCGGTGATCGCCGTCACCGCGACCTCGGGCCGGATCAGGCCGAGCGAGAGGAGCGGCACGAGCGGCAGCAGGACCGCGGTCGAGAAGCAGCCGGGATGAGCGAAGCGATCGCCGCCGGGGGCGCCGAGATGCTCCGGCACCCCGCGCTCGAAGCTCGCCAGCAGCTCGGGCGCGGGGTGGGGATGGCCGTAGACCGCGCTCCAGGCCGCCGCCTCGGCGAAGCGGAAATCGGCCGACAAGTCGACGACGACGAGCGCGCAGCCGCGCCGCGCCGCGAGCCCGAGCGCCGCCGCCACCGCCGGCGCCGAGGCGCCGTGCGGCGCCGCCGAGACGAGCACCGCGCGCCGCGAGCTCGCGAACAGGGCGTCCAGCGCGCCGGCGGCGGTGAAAGAAAGCTCGGACCAGGCCTGCGCCAGATGGGGAAACGCCGCGCCGACCGGCTCGCCGGCGCGGCTCTCGGAGACCACGGCGGCGGGCGCGAAGCCGCCGTGGCCGGCGAGCAGCCGGAGCAGCTCGCCCGCCACATAGCCGCTGCCGCCGAGGAGCGCCGTGGGAATGGGAGCGGCCGCGGCGCCGGCCGAGGGAGCCCCGGTCATCGCGCCTCCGGGGGCCATCTGGTCATGGCGCCTCCAGCGCCTGCGGCGCCCGCGCCGATTCGAGTCGGGCGGCGACCAGGCCGGCCAGCCGCTCCGCCGAGGTGCGGCCGTTGGCCGCCGGCACGCCGAGATCGCCCTCGATCATCGAGGTGCCGACCGCGTTGTCGGTCGCCGGACCGGTGACCGCCACCGGCTCGAGCCCGTAGCGCTCGCGCAGGATCTTGACTCCGCCCCAGGCCGCCACCGGATCGTTGGCGGCCAGCACCACGGCGGTGAAGCTCGCGCGCAGCGCCTCGTCCTCGAGGATGGCATCGACGCCGTAGGCGCCGAGCAGACCGTCGCCGAGCTCGACCACGATCGCGTCCGGCCGCTCGGCGGCCAGCCGCGACGCCAGCACCCGGGTCACCCGCGCCGAGTTGGCGCGCGTGGTGGCGACCACGCCGAGATCGGTGAAGATCGCCGTCCGCCGCGCCCCGGCGTCCTCCATCGCCAGGATGTCGCGCCGGAGCGAGACGCCGGTCGCCTTGAAGGCGTCGAGGGTCATGCCCTCGTGGACGAGCTCGCGCACGATCGCGCACGCCGCCGCGGTCTTGCCGGCGCTCATGCAGGTGCCGACCAGCGCCACCAGCGGCACGCCCTGGGTGGCGAGCGGCGGCGCCTCGGGCAATGGCTCGCGCGCGATGCGAGCCGGGCGGCCGATTCGCTCGCCGAGGTAGGGGAATTCGAGCACCGCGCCCAGGACCTCGCAGTCGAAGGGCCGGCCGAGGTCGGGATTGACCGAGTCGCACAGGCCGAGCACGCCGCCCAGATTGAGCAGATGGAGGCTGTCTCCGGGCGCCAGCCGCTCGGGCATCCGGCCGGAGTAGCCGAATAGCGCGTGCCGGTGGCCGAGCGCGCCGGCGACCACGTCCCCGCGCTTGACCTGGGCCATGCGGCCACTCGGCAGCTCGAGCTGGTTGTAGGTGGTCTTGTCGCTGCGCACCCGCACGGCGACCACCACCCCCTCTTCGCAGGGGATCTCGGCCGACAGCCGCACCTCGCGCTTGAGCGGGCAGGCGCGGGTGACCGAAGCGATCTTGTCGAGCAGCACGCTCTTCACGCTCCACCTCCGGCGGCGCGCGCGTGGAGCTCGCCGGCGAGCGCGGCGAGGCGCGCGAAACCGCGGGCGTCGGCGGCGCTCCACTCGCCGGCGCTCTCGCCGTAAGCGGCGCGCGAGGCGCGCAGGAGGGAGTGGGGCGAGGCGACGCCCTCGACGAACAGCACCCCGGGCCGCAGCAGCAGCGCGACCTCGCCCGTCACCCGCGCCTGCGAGGAGGCGAGGAAGGCCTCGAGGTCCCTGCCCACCGGCTCGAGCAGCTGCCCCTCGTGCACCAGCTCGCCGTAGAGCGCCGCGACCCCTTCCTTGGCGCGCAGCTGGCGACCGGTGAGAACCAGCTTCTCGAGCTCACGGTGGGCGGTGAGGATCGTCTCGGCCGCCGGCGCTTCGTAGGCGACGCGCCCCTTGATGCCGAGCAGGGTCTCGCCCAGGTGGATGCCGCGCCCGATGCCGTAGGGACCGACCTCGCGCTCCAGCCGCTCGAGCAGCGCCACCGGGGCGAGCCGTTCGCCGTCCCAGGCGACCGGGATCCCGCGCTCGAAGCTCAGCCGGTGGCGCGCCGGCGGCCGGGGCGCGTCGAAGGCGCCCCGCGTCACCACCCAGGCCTCCTCCGGGAGCGGCGTCTCGCTGGCGTGGGTCTCGCGGCCGCCGATCGAGGTCCCCCACAGACCGCGGTTGATCGAGTAGGCGGCGCCGAACGGCGGCACCGGCAGGCCGCGCCGTTCGAGCAGCGCGACCTCCTCGGCGCGCGAGACGGCGCGGTCGCGGATCGGCGCCAGGATCTCGAGCTCGGGCGCCGCCGCGCGCAGGGCGACCTCGAAGCGGATCTGGTCGTTGCCGGCCGCGGTCGCGCCGTGGGCGACCGCGGGGGCGCCGATCTCGCGCGCCACCCGGGCCACCGCCTCGGCCTGCAGCGCCCGTTCGGCGCCGACCGACACCGGATAGGTGCCGCCACGGCGGACGTTGCCGGCGACGAGGAAGCGCAGCACCCGGTCGAACAGTTCCTGGCGCGCGTCGACACGCCGGAAGCCGGCCGCGCCCAAGGCCAGCGCCCGGTGCTCGAGCTCGGCGGCCGCGCCGCCGTCGAGGCCGCCGGTGTCGACGGTCACCGCGACCACCGGCCGGCCGGTCTCCTCGGCGAGCACCGGCACGAGGTAGGAAGTGTCGAGCCCTCCGGAGAAGGCGAGCGCGATCGGCGGCTTCATGCGACTCTCTCCTGGAGCGCTCTCCTCAAGCGCTCGACGATGCGACGCTGGTCCTTGGCGTTGCGGGTGGCGACGAAGATGGTGTCGTCGCCGGCGACGGTGCCGACGAGCTCCGGCCAGCCGGCCCGGTCGAGGGCGATCGCGACCGTCTGCGCGGCGCCGGTCGTGGTCAGCACCAGGGCGAGATGGGGGCCGGCGGTGCGGACGTCGATCAGGAAGTGGGCGAGGTCGGCGAGCGCGTCGGCCGGCTCGGCGCCGAGCGCGCCGGGCAGCAGGTAGCGGCCGGCGACCTTGGCGACCCCCAGGTCGCGCAGGTCGCGCGAGATCGACGACTGGGTGGCGGCGTGGCCGCGCGCGGCGAGCTTGGCGGCTAGGACCTGCTGGCTGCCGACACGCTCCCGCTGGACGATCGCGACGATCGCGCGCCTGCGTTCCTCTCTCGCTTCGAGATCCGACGGCATCGGTCTTGGCCCTCCCGGCCCCGCGACGAATGCGCATAATCATGCAAGACTTGGCGGATGTCAAGGGGGCGGTTCTGGCGTCCGTGGTGGCGAGGCCCCCGACTCTTCTTCCCCCCGGGAACCGGCGCGCTTCTGGTGGACTGCGGATCTCGAGCGCGCGCCTGCGCGTCGGCCGCGATGAGGCGACAGCTGTCGGCGTCTCTGCCGTGGCGCGTCCTCCGAGCTTCCCGGGGGGAAGAAGAGTCGGCGGCCTCGCTGGCGAACAGCGTGGAGGCACTGGGAGAAACGAAACCCCGGCGCGAGGCCGGGGTTCGGGGTCAGACGAGGCTGGCTCCTGGGGAGGGATTCGAACCCCCGACCAATCGGTTAACAGCCGATCGCTCTACCACTGAGCTACCCAGGAAAGGGGATCGCGCCCGCGAGCGCGAACGAGAATCCTAGGTCAAGCGCGCGCGGCGAGTCAAACGCGGCGCCGCCGCGGCGACCGCCCTGCCGGACTCAGGGCGTGGTGTCGAGGAAGGGCTTGAGCTTGGCGGCCCGCGACGGGTGCCGCAGCTTGCGCAGGGCCTTCGACTCGATCTGCCGGATCCGCTCGCGGGTGACGTTGTGCAGCCGGCCCACCTCTTCCAGCGTGTGCTCGGTGCCGTCCTGGAGACCGAAGCGCTTCGACAGCACCTCTTCCTCGCGCGGGGTGAGCGTCTTCATCACCCGCCGCACCTCGTCGCGGCGCGAGGCCGAGACGACGGACTCGATCGGCGACACCGCCGACTTGTCCTCGATGAAGTCGCCCAGATGCGAATCCTCCTCCTCGCCGATCGGCGTTTCGAGCGAGATCGGCTCCTGCGCGATCTTCATGATCTTGCGCACCTTGTAGGCGGGCAGGTCCATGCGCTCGCCGATCTCCTCGGCGGTGGGCTCGCGGCCCAGCTCCTGGACCAGCGAGCGGCTGGTGCGGGTCAGTTTGTTGATGGTCTCGATCATGTGCACCGGGATGCGGATGGTCCGCGCCTGATCGGCGATGGCGCGCGTGATCGCCTGGCGGATCCACCAGGTGGCGTAGGTCGAGAACTTGTAGCCGCGCCGGTACTCGAACTTCTCGACCGCCTTCATCAGGCCGATGTTGCCCTCCTGGATGAGGTCGAGGAACTGCAGGCCGCGGTTGGTGTACTTCTTGGCGATCGAGACCACCAGCCGGAGGTTGGCGACGATCAGCTCCTCCTTGGCCCGCTCGCACATCCCCTCGCCTTCGCGGATGCGGCGGATGGTGGTCGCCACCTGCTGGTGCGTGGTGCCGTAGCGCTCCTCGAGGTCGACGATGCGCAGGCGGTACTTGTCGATGCGTCGCCGCTGCAGGTCGCGCAGCTCCTTGTTGCTCTCCTTCTCGAGCGCGGTCTTGGCCCGCCGCACGTCCTGCTCGAGGGCCGAGAACTGGCGGTCGAGGTTCTTCAGGTAGTCGACCAGGCGGTTGCGGGTCTGCAGCGAGAAGTCGATCGAGCGGATCTCCTGCGCGATCTTGCCCACCAGGCGGTCGATCTCGCGCTCGAACTCCTGGTAGCGGGCGCCACCCTCCTTGTACTTGGTCTGCTGTTTCCTGAGGCGCTGGATGTCCGAGTCGATCTTGGCGATCTGGTCGAAGATCTTCAGGTTGCGCTTGATCCGCTCGGCGGCCTTGGGGTCGAGCGGCTCGTCCGGGTCGTTGCCCGAGACCAGCTCGCGCAGCACCTTCTTGTCCTTCTGGGCGAGCTCGTTCAGGCGCAGCAGCTCGCGCAACACGAGCGGGTTCTCGCACAGCGCCTCGTAGATCATCCACTCGCCCTGCTCGATGCGCTGCGCGATCTCGACCTCGCCTTCGCGGTCGAGCAGCGGCACGGTGCCCATCTCGCGCAGATACATGCGCACCGGGTCGTTGGTCTTCTCGTGGTCGTCGAGGGTGAAGACCTCGAGCTCCTCGCCCTCCTTCTTGTCGAAGTCGCCGACCGGGGTCGCCTCGACTTCCTCGCGGTTGACGTAGCGCTCGGGACGATCGAGCACCCAGATCGCCAGCTGGTCGAAGCGCTGGTAGATCTCGTCGACCTCGTCGGGCAGCCCGATCACCTCGTCGGGTAGGACCTCGTAGATCTCGTCGTAGAGGAGGTACTTCTTGTGCTTGCCCAGCTCGATCAGCTGCCTGACCGAGGGGTACTTGTCTTCGATGTGGGCGATCTTCGAAGGGCTCACGGATTTCCCCGATCAGGCTCGCGGCGCGGTTCTCGGGCCAGGTTCGGGCCGCATCAGTCGGCGGCGCCCGGCGCCGTCGGGTAGAGCTCGCGCTTCAGACGCTCCCTCTCCCGCAGCAGCGCTTCGCGGCGCGCCGAGTCCTCCTGCCGGTCCGCCTCCGCGAGGAGGCGGGTCAGCTCGATGCGGCGTTCCTTGGCCCAGCGGATTCTCAGGTCCCTCAAGGCCTCGCCCGGGTCTCCGAGGCGGGGCGAATCTTCGGATTCTACCAGGAGATCCGCGAGCGCGCCCGCCGCGTCCGCGAGGCCCTCGACGCGCGCCTCCAGGTCGCGCACGGAGATGGGGCCCTCCCCCTCCCCATAGAGACCCAGAAACGCGCGAAAGAATTCCCGCAGGCCGGGATCGAGGAACGCCTCGGCGGGCGGCAGCGGCTCGGGCAGCGTCGGCCGCTCCCCCCGCGCCAGGGCCTGGAAGAGCAGCCGGAGCGCCTGCCGCTCCCGGCCCTGCCCCGGGGTTCTCTCGGCGCTGCCGGCGACGGCCGTCGCCAGCGACTCCCGCCCGAGGCCCAGCCGCCCGAGCAGCAGCGCCTGGGGGACGCCGAGCCGCTGCGCCGCGAGCTGGGCGTAGCCGAAGCGAACGATCGGATCGGCCACCGCCGCCAGCAGCTCGGTCGCGGCCTTGGCGGCCTTCGAGCGGCCGTGGGGGTTGCGATGGATGTCCGGCGGCACCAGCCGGTCGATCTCGAGCAGGACGAGGTCCTCGGCCTCGTCGACCGCGCCGCGCAGCGCCGCCGCCCCGCGCTCGAGCCGCAGGGAATCGGGATCGTGCTCGTCCGGGAGGCGGGCGCGGCGCACGGCGAGGCCAGCGGCGGCGAGAATCGGCAGCGCCCGCCGGCAAGCGCTCTCGCCCGCGGAGTCGCCGTCGTAGCCGAGCACCACCTCGTCGGCGAAGCGGGCCGCCAGGCGGGCCTGCTCGGCGGTGAGCGCGGTGCCCATCGAGGCCACCGTCCCCTCGATGCCGCAGGCGACCGCGGCCAACGCATCGACGTAGCCTTCGACCAGGAGCAACCGCCGCGACTCGCGGATCGCCCGCTTCGCCTGATCCAGGCCGTAGAGCAGCGAGCCCTTGTGGAAGCGGCCGGTCTCGGCGCTGTTGATGTACTTGGCCGGATCCTCGCCCAGGGTCCTGCCGCCGAAGCCCACCAGGCGTCCGGAGGGGTTGCGGATCGGGAAGATCAGACGGTTGCGGAAGCGGTCGTACGGCTCGCCGCCGCCCTCGGGCCGGGCGACCAAGCCGACCGCGAGCAGGTCGCCCAGGGGGATTCTCGGGTGCAGCGCGCCGAGCAGATGCCGCCAGCCGTCGGGGGCGTAGCCGAGACCGAAGCGGCGCACCAGCTCCTCCGGCAGCTGGCGGCGCTCGAGATAGCGGCGCGCCGGAGCCGAAGCGGACAGCTGCTCGGTGAACCAGGCGGCCGCCGCCTCGAGGACCTCCTCCGGATCCCGCTCGCTCTCGCCGGCGCGGCGGGGGCCGCGCGACGCCGCCGTGGGCGCCGGCAGCGGGACGCCGAACCGTCGGGCCAGGCTCTCCATGGCGGCGGCGAAATCGTCGCCCGACAGCTGCATGTGCAGCTTGATCGCGTCGCCCCCCTCGCCGCAGCCGAAGCACTTGAAAAAGCCGAGATCGGGATCGACGTGGAACGACGGCGTCTTCTCCTTGTGGAGCGGGCAGAGCCCTTTCCACTTGCGGCCGGCGCGCTGGAGCTTGGTGTAGGCGGCGGCGACGTCGACGATGTCGACCGCGTCGCGCACCGCCTGCACGAACTCACGGGTCAGTTGGATCTGGGAGAGTGCCATCGGCGCCGCGCGCCGATGCTACGCCAGCCGGGCCCGGGCGCGGCGTTTCGGCCGGGCGCGCGGGCGCTTGCCGTTCGAGCAGGAAGAACCCGGAGCGGCCGGTCGCCGGATCGGGGCAGGTCTCGACCGTCCATACCCGTTCGCCCACCGTCAGCTCGAGCCGGAGCATCGCCCCCTCGCCCAGCACCGCCCCCGGCGCCCCCGCGAGCCCCACCAGCGGCCGGCCGTCGAGCGCCAGGCGACCGGCGCCGTAGGGAGCGAACTCGAACCACCGCTCGCCCGCGACCTCGACGCTCTCGCGCGCCAGGAAACGGACGCAGGCGGGACCGACCCGGCGGGCGTCGACGAAGGCCTCGAGCGCGCGAGCCCGCGGATCGGCCGAACGGGGGTAGGGGCGGGGCGCAACCGGCCCGCCGGCGCCGCCCACCGGCGCCGCTTCCCAATCCCGGCGGAAACCTCGCGCAGACGCGGACTCCACGCGGTAGAGGCGATCGTAGGAGGCGTGGACCGGCACCAGCCGAGGGTCCCCCTGCGCGCGGGCGACGAGACGCGGCGGGCTCGACAGCACCGAGAAGGCCAGGTGATCGCTGTCCAGCCCGGCGCCCGCCGCGAACGCCAGATCGGGCTCTTCGCCGGCGAAGAGAGCCCGCTGGAGCTCGAACTCCCGCGGGAAGGGCAGCGCCATGAAGACTGGATCGAGCAGGTTCAGGTACCGCCCCTGCGGCGCGAAGAAGATGTAGGCCTGGGCGATCCCCCACGGCGCCGCGACCCGCGCTCCGTTCGGAACGCTGGCGCCGAAGGCCCGCCAGGCCGCCTCGCGCGGCGGGCCCGGCATCGAGCGATCGAGGAAACGATGCGCCATCCCGAGCGCTGGAGGCAGCGCCGCGAGAGCGACGAGCACGACCGCGACCACGACCGGCAGGCTGGCGCGCCGGCCGAGCCGGAAGCTGCCCGCGAGCGGAGCCGGACCCGCTCGTGCCAAGAGCGCCAATAGCGCCAGCGGGTAGAAGTAGAGCCCGAAGCGCCACATGGCCAGGTAGAGCAGAAGGAAAGCCGCGGCAGCCACCGCGTAGATGTCGCGCGCGAGCGCTCGCGGGCTCTCCGGCGAAGGCGCCGCGCCGCGCCGCGCGAGCAGCAGCGCGGCGACGAGCCAGAAGGCGAAGTTCTTCGTCAGCAGCGCCGCCGTCGTCGCCGGCCGCAACTCGGGCCCGCCCGCGCCCAGGGTGTCGACGAACTCGAAGAGGTGGACATTGACCACGGCCCACAGCTCGAGGTTGGCCGGGAAGGCCGGATGGAGCACGATTCCCGCCGCCGCGCCCAGAGCCGCGTAGAGCGCCAGCCCGGTCGGAAAGCGCCGGTCGTGCCGGAACCGGACGACACAGAACAGCGCGACCAGGCCCAGCACAGCCTGGAGCGCGGTGTAGGCGAGCGCGAAGAAAAAGACCAATATCCCGGCGAGCCGATCCGACCGCCGCGCCGCCGCGCGCGCCGTCCACAGCACGAGCAGCAGCGCCACCAGCTCCGGCCGCAGGCGGGGCAGGCGGTCGGCGACGTCGAGCGCGAGCAGCGGCAGCGCCAGCGCGAGCAGGGCTGCCATCACTCCCGCCTGCTCCGCGGCCAGGAACGCGAGAGCTCCAGCGAGGGTCGCGATCAAGAGTGCGAGAGCGAGGCGACCCCCGGCGCTCGAGCCGTCGTCGCCACGGGCGAAGGGCGCCAGGAGCAGGTGAAACAGCGGCTCCTTGTCGGGGAAGGGATCGTGGAGCAGTGAGTAGCGCGCCCACGGCAGCGTCGCGGGCAACCGCCCCTCGGCCGCGACGCGCGCGCCCACCGCCAGGTGGTAGTACGAGTCCGTGTCGTGCAGCACCGGCGCCGCGAAGGTGAATGCCGCGGCGAGCCCGAGCGCGACCAGGAAGACCACCGCGCCGCAGGTCGCCGCCAGCGCGGGCGGGACTTCGCCGGGCGGCGTCACCGCTGCTCGATCCGGGCTCACTTGGGCGGAAGTCTACCCGCGCCGCTCGCCGCTCGAACCGAAGCCGAGCGTCACGACGGTGGCGCCGTTGCCCCCTTCGTTCGGGGCGCCGGGGCGGTGGGCGGCGACCGCGGGGTGGCGGCGCAGATGCTGGCGAACCGCCTCGCGCAGCCGGCCCGTGCCGTGGCCGTGGACGACGCGCACCTGCTCGCGGCCATCCGCGAGCGCCCGATCGAGCCAACCGTCGAGCAGCTCGATCGCCTCCTCGACCCGCAGTCCGATCAGCTGCAGCTCGGCCGGCGCCGCCTCCCGCTCGGCCGCTTCCGGCCTCACCGGCTGCGCGCTCACCGGCGCCGCGGCCGGCGCGAGGTCGCCGGCCTGGGCGGCGAGCTTCTTGCCCCGGACCAGGACCAGGGCCCGCTCCCCGTCGAGTCGCTCGAGCCGGCCGGTCCAACCCAATCTACGGTGGCGGACGGGGGCGCCGACCTCGAGCGCGCCGCCCGTGGGCTCGGTCTCCTCGGCGACCAGGTCCGGAGCCTCGGCGAGCAAGCGCGCGGCCGCCGCGCGCGCCGCGCTCTCTCGGCGACCGGCGGCGAACTCCTCGCGCAGCCGGCCGAGCTCGCCCACGAGCTGTCGCTCGACCTTCTCGCGGAAAGCGGCCAGCTCACCGCGCAGCTTCGCGCCCACTCCTCGCCGCTCGGCCTCGAGAGCTGACCGCTCCCGCTCCAGCCGCGCCCCTTCAAGGGCCGCGCTCTCGGCGGCGCGGCGCGCCCGCTCGGCTTCCGCCGCGAGCTCGCTCCGCGTCGCTTCGAGCTCGGCCATCAGGCGCCGCAGGTCCCGGTGCCCGGGTCCGAGGAGCGCCTCGGCGCGGGCGATCCAGTCGCCCGGCAGGCCGAGGCGGCGGGCGAGCGCCAGGGCCTCGCTGCCACCGGGAGGGCCGGGCCGGAGGCGGAAGGTCGGCCGGCCGCTCTCGGGCTCGAACTCCATCGCCGCGCAGCCCGCCCCTGGCAACTCGAGCGCCGCCGCGGCGAGCGCCGCCAGGTGGGTGGTCACCAGCGCCAGGCCGCCGCGCGCGGCGAGCTCCTCGACCAGCGCGCGGGAAAGAGCCGCACCCTCTTCGGGGTCGGTGCCCGAACCGAGCTCGTCGACCAGCGCCAGCGCGTCCGGGCCCGCCGCCCGCCAAGCCTCCGCCAGCCGCTGCAGCCGGCCGCTGAAAGTCGAGCGCTCGGCCAGCAGATCCTGCTCGTCGCCGACGGTGGCGACGACGCTCAGGAGCCAGGGCAGCTCGCTGCCCGCCGCGGCCGGGATGGGCAGACCGGCCTGCGCGGCGAGCGCGAGGAGCCCGAGCGTCTTCAAGGCGACGGTCTTGCCGCCGGCGTTGGGACCGGTGATCACCAGGACCTGGCGCGGCGCGGCGAGCTCGAGATCGAGCGGCACGATCTCGCCTTCGTGCCCGGCGGCGCCGAGCACTTCCGCGCGCAGCGCGGCGAGGCGCGGGTCGAGCAGCGGGTGCCGCGCCGAAACCAGCCGGATGCGGCCCGCCGGTCCCAGCTCGGGCAGCTGGGCGCCGGCCAGACGGGCGAAGCGACCGAGCGCCTCGAGGTGGTCGAGCTCGGCCAACAGGTCGAGCAGGCGCCCTACGAGCGGCAGCTCCGCGGCGAGCGCGGCCAGCAGCTCGGCCAGGATCCGGCGCCGCTCGGCCTCCATCTCCTCGACCGCCGACTGCAGGGTGTTGTTCTCCTCGACGACCTCGAGCGGCTCGAAGTAGAGGCTCTTGCCCGAGCCGGAGCGGCCGTGGACGAGGCCGGCCAGGCGGCCGCGCGCCCCGGCCGAGAGCATCAGCACGAGCCGGCCGCCCCGCATCGGGATGGTGTCCTCGGCGAGCGCTTCCCGGTGGCCGGCGGCGACCGTCTCGAGCCGCGAGTAGAGGCGCTCGCGGGCGCCTTGGATCTGGCGCCGCAGCTCCTTCAGGCGGGGGCTGGCGTCGTCGCGCACCTGGCCGCGGGCATCGAGCACGCGTCCGATGCGGGCGACGAGCGGCGCCGGATCGGCAACGCCCGCCAAGCGGGAGAGCAGGAGCGGGCAAGCGGGATCGGCCGCTCTGATTCCCCGCGGGGCGGCTCCCGCCGCCGCGACCTCACGCGGGGCGGCTCCCGCCGCCCCGGTCCCCCGCGGGGCGGCTCCCGCCGCCCCGATCCGACGCGCGGCGGCTCCCGCCGTCGCTAGGGCCCGCGCGAGCACCAGGATCTCGGAGCCTTCGAGCGGTGGGCGCGCCGACTCGAGCCGCGCGACGAGCGGGCCGAGCGCCACCTCCTCGACCGGCACGAGCGGCCCGTCGAGCCCGAGTCGGGCGGTCTCCTCGTAGGCCTGCCGCCGCAGGGCGAGCTCGGCGGCCGACCCGGCCGGCAGCAGCGCGCCGAGCCGCTCCCGGCCGAGGTCGGTGTGGGCCAGCGCCCCGAGCAGCCGAACGAGCGTCGGATACTCGAGGGCGTCGAGCGTCGCTTCGCTCGCGATTCGCGGGGTCTCGATCATGGTTCGGGAAAAACGAAAGCGGGGCCGGGTCGCTCGGACCCGCGCCCCGCTCGGGCCGCCCACCGGCAGCCGGGTCGGCGTCAGGAGAGGCCGAGCCGCTTCTCTTCCATCACCTTGCGCAACATCTTCTTGCGCGCTTGCACGGCCTTGCGCTTGCGCTTGACCGAGGGCTTCTCGAAGTGCTGGCGCTTCTTGAGCTCGGTCAAGACGCCGGCCTTCTCGCACTTGCGCTTGAAGCGGCGCAGGGCGTTCTCGAAGCTCTCTTCCTCGCGGACATGGACAATCGGCACTTGCTTCTCACCTCGCCTTCGACCGACGGATTCGGGCGGACGCGGCGATGCCGCAACCCGCTCGGACCGGCGAGCTTACGCCGATCGGGGCCGACCCGTCAAACCGAAGGCTGCGGCGGCGACCTACCGGCCGCCCGCTTGGACGGCGTCGAACTTGACCTGGTAGACGACCTTCTTGTCGTTGAACCAGACCCCGGCGGCATCGCCCGCGTCGTTCTTCGGATAGAACCAGGCGGTGACCTTCTGCTCCGGATACTCCTTGACGTTGCGCAGGTAGGGCATCCCGAGCGCGGCCCGCACCTCGGCCTCGCTCATGCCCTTCTTGACCGCGGCGAAGCGCTCTTCGGTCATGAACCGCATCCGCTCGGCCTCGGCCAGGGCGGCCTGGACCTCGGCGTTGTCCGGGTCGGCGACCAGCGCCGACTGGTAGATCTCGATCGCCTTGCGGTAGTCGCCACCCAGGTCGATGAACTCCCGCGCGATGAACATGTCCTCGGAGCTCTTCATGCGGATCGCGGCGATCTGCTCGGGCTTCATCGGTTCGCCGACGATCGGCGGGTCGGCGTTGATAAAGGCCGCCAACCTGCCGCCGATGTCGTCCTCGCCGGCGTCGATGGCGCTCCGGACCTCCTCGACGCGCGCCGCGGCGTCGGCGAATCCGGCGGCGGCCTGCGCCTCGAGGGTCGCGAGCTCGGCCCGCTTGGCGTCGAGCTCGGCCTTGCTCTTCTCGAGCGCGGCCCATTCGGTCTTGCGGGCTTCGGCGGCGGCGGCCTTCCTGGCCTCTTCACCACCCGTGCAAGCGGTCGCGAGCAGCGCGACCGCGATCAGCAACGTGCAGGACATGCGCATGGTGGGCTTCTCCCTCGTGATGGGTTGGCTACCAACGCTCAAGGTAACACAGGCCGGCCCTCGTCGTCAGCCCGGCGGCCGCGCTCCCCCCGGGCCGGCAAAGCGTTGCAGGAGCGCATCTTGCGATCCCGCGCCGCCTTGACGATCGACGCGCCGTCCCGAATAATCATAGGTTCCGGCAGGAGAAGCTCTTGGCGGCCTGCGTGGAGGAACTCGGAATGCCCCTTCCCGAACACCTCGTCGAGCTGGACCGCCGCTACCAGGCGCGCCTCGATCGCGCCGTCGAAGCGCTGCGCAGCCGCTTCGAGGAGCGCCTGCGAGCTTCGAGCGACGAGCTGGCGCGCGCGCTCCGCGCGGAGAGTGCGGCGCTGCCCGCCGCGGAGCCGCTCGACTCGGCCGAGCTCGCACGACTCGAGCGTGAGCCTCGACGCGCCGGCGAGCGCTCCGGTTTCACGGCGCTGCACGAAGCCATGGTCGCCTTCGACCGCGCCGACTCGCAGGGCGCGTTGCTCGAGGCGCTGCTCGCCGCCGCGCGCCGGTTCGTGCCGCGCGCCGGGCTCCTGCTCACGCGCGCCGAAGGGGTGGTCGGCTGGGGCGGCGTCGGCTTCGACGAAGCGGGCGATCCGCTGGCCGGACGCGAGATCGCCTGGGGTGGTGGCGCGCTCGAGGCGCTCGCGCGCGGTCGTGGTTGCATCGTCGCCCGAGGCGCCGACGCGGAAGCTGTCGCCGGGCGCCTGGCGTTGCCCGCCGCCACCGAGGTGGCGCTGGTGCCGCTGGTGCTGCGCGACACGGTCGCCGCCGCGCTCTACGCCGACCGGCGCGCCGACGAGGAGGAGCTGCCACTCGCGGCCCTCCAGTTGATCGTCCTCGGCGCGGCGCAACGGCTCGAGCTCCAGGCGCTGACCCAGCGGACACAGACGCCGACCCTGTTTCTCGACGGCGACGATGTCGCGGCCGGCCTGGGGCTCTGGAGCCCGCGGGCGGCAACGACTCCCGTCACCGCGGCGATGGTGGCGACCCTGGCTCCAGCGGCCCCAGCGGCCGCGGTCGGCGAGTCGGCTGCCGCGATGGCCGGGGAGCGCGGCGTGGCCGCGGCCGAGCGTCTCGAGAGCACCGGCGTCGAAGCGCTGTTCTCGCTCACTCCCGGCCTCGAGGCGGCGCCTGCGGGAGCGGTCGAAGCCCCGCCGGCCCCGCCGCCGGAACCGATCGCGGATCTCTCCGCCTACGAACCGGAGCGCGTGTTCGAGGTCGAGCCGGAAGCCGATGTGCCGTTCGAGGCAGCGCCCGGTCTCGCTCCGGAGGCGGCCGGCGAGCCGGTGTTCGAGCTCGAGCTCGACTTGGAGCCGGCGGCGCCCGTGCCTTTGGAATCGGCCGCCGAGCCGGGCTCCGTCGAGGTGCCGGCGCTCGAGCCCGCCGGCGCGGGCGCGATCGAGATCGAGCCCTTGAGCGACGCCGGGGTCGAGATCGAGGCCGAGCCCGTGGCGCCGCTCGAGCTCGGTTGGGAGATGGAGGACGCCGAGGCGACCGTCTTCCAGCCCGAGGCCGCGAGCGCGCCCGTCGAGGGCGCGCGCGAAGAGCGCACCGCCCCGTTCGAGCTGCCCGCCGCCGACACCCGCGACCTGCCACTCCCCGCGGGCGCCACCTGGTCGGTGCTGGCGCCGGCCGACGAGGTCGCCGCCGAGGCGCCGCCGCCGGGTCTGGAGACGCGAGCGCTGCCGATCCGCCCGCCCGCCGAGCCGGAACCGGTCGAGGACGCCACGGTCCGAATCTCGCGGCCGGCGGCAGCCGTGCCTCGTGTCGACACCACCGAGGACGCGACGGTTCTGGTCCCGCGGCGGCCCGGCGAGACCCCGCCGGCCGCGGCGCTCGCCGAGGACGCCACCGAGCTGATGCGGCGTCCGCCACCGCCACCCAGCCCGCCGCCGACAGCGCCGCCCAGCGAGGCCACCGAGGAGCCGACCCACCCCGGCATGGCGGCTCGAGCCGCGGCCGAGGAAGAGCCCGGCGAACGAACGCACGCGCGCGCCGCGCGGGGCACCGAGGTGATGCCGCCGCCCGACCTCCAGGGCCCCGGCCTCGCCTTCACCACCGGGAGGATTCCGCGCGCCACCGGCGAGAACGCCCTCCACGAGGAGGCGCGCCGGCTGGCGCGGCTGCTCATCTCGGAGATCAAGCTGTACAACGAGGAGCAGGTCGAAGAGGGGCGGCGCCACCGCGACCTATACCTCCGCCTCAAGGAGGACATCGACCGCTCCCGCCAGATCTACGACGAGCGGGTGCACGACAGCGTTCGCGGCAGCTCCGACTACTTCCAGCAAGAGCTCGTCCGGAGCCTCGCGGGGGGCGACCCGCGAGCGCTCGGAATCTAGGTCCGATCGGGGTCCCGGGTTTGCGCTCCGCGCGGCTGTCCGGCTCGCTGATCCTCTTGGCCCTGGCCGCCGGCGCGGCCGGCTGGGCCAAGGGTGTCGCCAGCGGCGGCCCGCCCTCCGGCCGGGCTGCGAGCGTCGTCCCGAACGCCGACAGCCGGCCCGAGGCGATCGGCGAGCTCGCTCGGCAGCAGGGGCTGGCCGCGGCGCGCGCGCGCCTCGAGCCGCTGCTCGGCGCCGCCTCGCCAGAGGGGCAGCTGGCGCGCGTTCAGCTCGGCCTGCTCGCGCACGCGCACGAGGACCTGGCGCTCGCCGAGAGATGGCTCGGCGCGGGTCCCGGGCCGGTGGAGCTCGAGGACTGGCGCCTGACCGTGCTCGCGGACGCCGCGGCCGCGGGCGGGCGTCGCCCGGCAGCGCGGCAGACGCTCGAGACGCTGCTCGCCGAGCGCCCGGACTCGCCGCTGCGCAGTCGCACCGCCGTCCGCCTCGCCCAGCTCGCCTGGGAGGACCGCGCGCTGCCCGAGGCGCTGCGGCTGCTCGAGCGGGCCCGCGGCGAGCGCTTGGCCGACGCCGATGCGCTCGAGCTCGAGCGCCTGGCTTGGCAGATCGGGCTGGCCCGGCGCGACCGCGAGCTCCTGATCGAGGCCGGCCGCCGCTTGCTGGTTCGCTTTCCGCTCGAAGCCTCGAAGCTGCGCGTGGTCGACGAGATCGCGGCGCACGGCGGCTCGGGCGAGTGGCGGCTCTGGCTCACGCCGCACGAGCTCGAGCGCCGCGCCGACGCGCTGCTCGCCGCCGAGCTGCCGGCCGGCGCTCTCACCACCTTGGCGGCGGTGCCGCCGGAGGCCCGCGGCCTCGAGTGGCGGCTGCTCGAGGCGCGCGCGTTGACCGCCTCCGGCCGCGGCGGCGACGCCCTCGTGGTCCTGGCCGGTGCCGCCGCCAGCACGAGCGGCGAGCGCGCCCGGCTCGAGTGGGAGCGCGCCCGCGCGGCGACCGATGCCGCGACCGTCCGCCGCGGTCCGACGGGGCCGGCCGCCGACGAGCGGGCGCGTCTGCGGGCGCGCGCGAGAGAGCACCAGCTCGCCGTGGTGCGCCTCGCCCCGGACTCCGCGCTGGCGATCGAGGCCTGGCGCCAGTTGGCCACCGAATTCCTGGCCGAGGAGCGTCTCGACGAGGCGCTCGCCGCTCTGCGTCAGCTGGTCGCCGCGGCGCCGGCCGAGACCTTCGGCGCCCGTCCGCTCTGGGAGCGGGGTTGGCGGGAGTACGCGGCGCGCAATCCGAGCGGCGCGGTCGGCTACTGGACCGAGCTGGTCTCGATCTTCCCGCGCAGCTCCTTCGCCCGCAGCGCACGCTACTGGACCGGGCGCGCCCACGAAGAGCTCGGGCACGCGGAGCGCGCGCGGGAGATCTACCTCGAAGTCGCCGCCGTCGACACCGCTGACTTCTACGCACGCCAAGCCGCGGCGCGCCTCGCCGGGGCGCCGACGATCGCGGCGGCGACCGCCGCCGCCGAGCGCGACCCTTGGCCGGAAGCGCCCGCGCTCGCCCGCGCCCGCTGGCTGAGCGAGCTGGGGCTCGATGGCCTCGCGGCGAGCGAGCTCGCGGCGCTCGGCGACCAAGTCGAGCGGGGACCGGCCCGCCACGCCCTCGAAGGGCTGATCGCCGCCCGCCGCGGCGACCGCCGCACGAGCCTCCGCCTGCTGCGGCGCGCTTTCCCGGCGCTCGGCACCGCGCGTCAAGCAGCCGTGCCGGAGGCCGCGCTCGGCCTCTACTATCCGCTCGACTTCCGCTCCCCGGTCGAGCGTGCCGCCGACCGCGAGGGGCTCCAGGCGTCGCTGGTCTTCGGCATGATCCACCAGGAGAGCGGCTTCGACCCGACGGCCAAGAGCCGCGCCGGCGCCCGTGGCCTGATGCAGATCATGCCGCCGACCGGCCGCGAGGTCGCCAAGCGTCTCGGCCTGCCCTACTCGACCGGCCGGCTCTCGGAGCCCGACTACAGCATCCGGCTCGGCACCCACTACTTCCGCCAGATGCTGGCCCTGTTCGACGGCAACGTCGAGCTGGCGCTCGCCGGCTACAATGGAGGCCCAGGCCGGATCTCGCGTCTGTGGCGCGCCGCTGGCCCGAGCGCCGAGCTCGATCGCTTCCTCGAAGGGCTGTCGATCGAGGAATCGCGCAACTACGTGAAACGGATCCTGGTCCTGGCGGACAGCTATCGGAGTCTCTATCCCGAGCTCGGCTGACGCCCCGCCGCTGGTCGCACCGGCCGGCTCCGCCCGAAAGCGGATCGGTCCACACAGAGGGTCCATAGCTCAGCGGTCAGAGCAACCGGCTCATAACCGGCAGGTCCCTGGTTCGATCCCAGGTGGACCCACCATCGTCTCGTCTCCTTCCCCGCTACACGACCCAACGTTCGACCGGTACCCGAGGTGGCTGCAACGATGAACGATCTCGCTTCACGACTCCGTCTGTTCGACCGTGCGCTCGCCGAGCTGCGCGCGGCTTCGACCCTGCTCGCCGGCGTTCCCGAGAGCATGCGCGCCCTCCACGACGAGTACAGCGCCGAACGGGCGGCGCTCGAGACGCTCGCGGAGGCGTCCCGGGAGGCGGCGGTCGCGCGCCGCGACGCCGACGGCGCGGTGGCCGACGCCCAGGAGAAGCTCAAGAAGTTCCAGCAACAGGTCTCGCGGGTTCGCAACCAGCGCGAGTACGGCGCCATCCTGTCCGAGATCGACCAGGCCAAGAGCGGCCTCAAGACGCTCGACGAGGCCGCGCTCGCGGCGCTCGAGCGCGCTGAGTCGCTCGCGCGCGAGCTCGATGAGCGACGCAGCGCCTTCGCCGACCTCGAGGCCCGCTACAGCGCCGAGCTCGCCCGGTGGGAGGCCGAGAAGCCGTCGGTCGCGGCCAAGGTGGCGGGCCTCGAGCGCGACCTCGAATCTCTGCGCGGCGAGCTGCCGAAGCCGGTGATCGCGCAGTTCTTGCGCATCGTCGAGCGCTACCACGGGGTCGCGATGGCCCGGCTCGACCGCACCGAGCGCCCCGGCGGGGGAGCGATCTGGCACTGCGGCTGCTGCAACTACCAGATCCGGCCCCAGGTGGCGGTCGAGATTCGGACCAAGGGCACCATCGTCCAGTGCGACAACTGCCGGCGCTTCCTCTTCGCGGAGGGTGAGGGCTGAGCGCAGCGGCGGGCCCGTTCGGGATCGCGGAGCGGCTGGCCGGACTCGAGCGCCGGATCGCGGCCGCCTGCGCCCGCGCCGGCCGGCGCCGCGACGAAGTCCGGCTGGTCGGCGCCTCCAAGCTCCAGTCGGTCGAGCGGCTGCGCGCGGCTTGGGAGGCCGGGCTGCGCGACTTCGGCGAGAACCGGGTGCAGGAGGGGCTGGCCAAGGCCCCCGCGCTGCCGCCGGAGGCGCGCTGGCACCTGCTGGGACCGCTGCAGACGAACAAGGCGCGCGCCGCGCTCCGGCTCTTCCGCGTCTTCCACGCGGTCGACCGCGAGAGGGTGGCGCTCGTTCTCGACCAGGAGGCGCGCGGCGCGGGCATCGAGGTCACCGCGTTCCTGGAGATCAATCTCGGCGGCGAAGCGACCAAGCACGGGTTCGCTCCCGCGGGCCTGGCGGCGGCCGTCGCCTCGCTCGCCGGCCTCGGCGGGCTGCGCATCGCCGGGCTGATGGCGATCCCGCCGCCCGCGGCGGACCCGGAGGGCGCGCGTCCCTGGTTCCGGCGGCTGCGCGCGCTGCGCGACGAGCTGGCGGCGCGACCCGAGTGGTCGGGCCGGCTGACCGAGCTCTCGATGGGAATGAGCGACGACTTCGAGGTCGCGATCGAAGAGGGGGCCACCTGCATCCGCCTCGGCACCGCGCTGTTCGGCCCCCGGGAGCTCTCGGCGTGAGCTGTCGCGGGCTGCACAGGGAACTGGGCAGCGCCTGCTAGACTCGGCGGCCCGCGAACCGTCGCCGGGAATCGGGAGGACGCCCTGAACTTCGCCCGTGGCTTCGGCTTCAGCCTGCTCCAGCTCCTCCTGGGCGTGCTCGACCTCTACACCTGGGTGATCCTGATCCGGGCCCTGCTCTCCTGGGTCTCCCCAGACCCCCACAACCCGCTGGTCCGCATGCTCGCGCTGGCGACCGAGCCCGTGCTGCGCCCGCTGCGCCGCCTGGTGCCGCCACACCGGTTCGGCGGGCTCGACCTGTCGCCGCTGGTCGCGATCCTGGCGCTCCAGTTCGTCAAGAACGGCATCATCTACTCCCTCGGCTACTCGCCGCGCATCCTGTTCTAGAGAGGTTCCCGATGGCGCTCCAACCGCTCGAGATCCAGAAGACCAAGTTCCGCGCCAAGCTGCGCGGCTACGATCCGGTCGAGGTCGAGAACTTCCTCGCCCTCATCGCCGAGGACCTGACCCAACGGCTGGCCGAGATCGAGCGGCTGGAGCGCGACAACCGGCTGCTGCGGGACCGGCTCGACCGCGCCGAGGACCGGGAGCGGCAACTCCAGGAGACGATCGTGCGCGGCACCAAGGTCTCCGAGGAGATGATCACGACCTCGCAACGGGAGGCCCAGCTGCTGATCAAGGAGGCCGAGATCGCCGCCGACCGGCTGGTCTCCCAGGCCGCCGAGCGGGCGCAGGAGATCGAATCGCGGATCGCCGAGCTGCGCGCCCGGCGCAAGGAGCTGCAGATCAAGCTGCACGGCACGCTCGAGCTGTTCGCGCAGATCCTGGAGGCCGATCGCGAGGAGGAGCGTTCGACCGCCACCGTCCACACCCTCGGCCGACGCAAGAGCTGAAGTTGACGCTGCCGGAGCGCACGCTGCGCCATTTCGACGGCGATCCGCCGCTCGATCTCGCCCGGCCGGGCGACCGCGCCCGGGCGCTCGCGGTGCTGCTGGAGCACGGCGACCGCGAGGATCTGCGGGCGCTGTTCCGGGAGATCTCGCCGGCGGCGGCGCGGGCTTTCGTGGCTCGCAGCGGCCCCCGCCGGTTGACCCGGCGCAGCCGCGCGCTCTGGAGCGCCGTCTTCGGCGTCGCCCCCGCGGCCGCCCCGGCGACGGCGAGGGAGCTGTGGCCGCTCGCCTGAGACCGCACCGCCTCGCGGCGCTCGCCCCCGAGAGCGCCGCTTGGCTGCCGCGCGTGGCGGCCCGCCGCTGGGCCCGCGATTTCTACCTGGCCGGCGGCGCCGGCCTCACCCTCTACCTCGGCCATCGCCGGGCGCGGGATCTCGACCTGATGAGCGCCACGAATCGCCTGACGCCGCCCGACCGGCGCGACCTGCTCGCCGATCTGCTCGATCTCGATGGCGCCATCCGGGTCGAGACCGCGCGCGATGGCTACCTCTTCCTGCGCCTTCCCGACGGGCCGGCGTTGCGCTGTTTCACCTACCCCTACCCGCTCGCGGATCCGGAGGAGGAGTCCGCCGGGCTCGCCGTCGCCTCGGCGGTCGACCTGGGCCTGATGAAGCTCGGCGCACTGATCAGCCGCGGCACCCGCCGCGACTTCCTCGACCTCTACTTCCTCGACCGCCTGCTGCCCCTCGACGCCCTGCTCGGCCGCGCTGCCGACAAGTTCGGTCACGTCGGTGACTTCCCACTCCAGGCGGCCAAGGCGCTGGCGGATTTCTCGGAGGCCGACCCCGAGCCCGCCCCCGACCTCGCTCAGCCGGTGGACTGGACCGAGGTCCGGGCCTGGGCCCTGGCGGCCGCCACCGGGATCGGTCGCGAAGTGGTGACCCCGCCATGACCGCGCTGCTGATCGAGAATCTGGCCGAGATCGCGACCGCGCGCGGCAACGCGGCGCTCGCGGGCGGCCGGCAGGGCGAGGTCACGAAGCTGCGCGACGCCGAGATCCTCTGCCGCGACGGGAGCATCGTCTGGCTCGGCACCCGCCAGGAGCGCCTGGCGACGCTCGGCGACCTCGCCGGCGTCGAACGGCTCGACGGCCGGCAGGGCACCGCGATCCCCGGCTTCGTCGACGCGCACACCCACCTGCCGTGGGCGGGCTCGCGCGAGATGGAGTTCGCCCAGCGCCTGGCCGGCCGCAGCTACCAGGAGATCGCCGCGGCTGGCGGCGGCATCCTGTCGACCGTCCGTTCGACCCGCTCGGCCGAGCCCGAGCAGCTCCTCGCGGCGACGCTCTCCCGGCTCGAGTGGATGCTCTCCTGCGGCACCACGACCGCCGAGGCCAAGAGCGGCTATGGCCTGTCGCTGCCCGACGAGACCAAGCAGCTCGAGACCCTGGCGCGCGCGGCGCAGCTCCAGCCGATCGACCTGGTGCCGACCCTGCTCGCCGCCCACGAGGTGCCGCCGGAGCACCGCAGCGACCGCGCTCGCTACGTCGACCTGGTCTGCAGGGAGATCATCCCCGAAGTGGCCGCCCGCTCGCTGGCGAGCTTCTGCGACGTCTTCTGCGAGCGCGGAGTCTTCTCGGCGGAGGAGTCGCGACGGGTGCTCGAGGCCGGCCGGGAGCACGGCTTGCGGCCGCGCCTCCACGCCGACGAGTTCGCCGACTCCGGCGGCGCCGAGCTCGCCGCCGAGCTGGGCGCCGCCTCGGCCGACCACCTGATGGCCGTCTCCGATCGCGGCATCGACGCGCTCGCGGCCGCCGGCGTCACCGCGATCCTGCTGCCCGGCACCAGCTTCTTCCTGGCCAAGCGGGTTTACGCGCCGGCCCGCCGCCTGATTCGGGCCGGCGTGCCGGTGGCGCTCGCGAGCGACTGCAACCCCGGCTCCTCCTACACCGAGTCGCTGCCGACGATCGCGCAGCTCGGCGTTTTCGAGCTCGGGCTTTCGATCGAGGAGGCCCTGGTGGCGCTGACCCTCAACGCGGCGGCGACGCTCGGACTGGCGGCCGGGATCGGCACGCTCGAGCCGGGCAAGCGGGCCGACGTCGTGCTGCTCGACGCCCCCAATCTCCTCCACCTCGCCTACCACTACGGCGTCAATCCGGTCCGCTCGGTGGTCAAGGCGGGGCGCGAGGTCTACCGCGCCGGCAACGTGCTGTTGGCACACGGATCGCAGTAGGCTTGACCCGAGTGACCGGGCTGGCCGTCCCGGCCGGCCCGGCCGAGATCTGATCGACATCCCGCGAAGGAGCCCATCGATGAAGCTCACCCTGTTGACCGCCGCCGCTGTCGTCCTCACCGCCGTCACGGCGGCCCCGGACGCCGCCCTTGCCGCAGAGACCGACCCGAAGAAAGAGGAGGCCCCCGTGGCCGCGGAGACGACCGTCACGACCCCGTCCGGCCTGAAGTACGTCGACCTGGTCACCGGCGACGGCGTCGAGGCGACGAAGGATGCCTTCGTCGAGGTGCATTACACCGGCTGGCTCGAGAACGGCACCAAGTTCGACTCCAGCCTCGATCGCGGTCGGCCGTTCGGCTTCATCCTCGGCGCCGGCAGGGTGATCCAGGGCTGGGACGAAGGGGTCGTCGGCATGCGCGTCGGCGGTCGCCGCAAGCTGATCATCCCGCCGTCGATCGGCTACGGTGAGCGCGGCGCCGGCGGCGTCATCCCGCCCAACGCGACGCTGGTGTTCGAAGTCGACCTGATCAAGGTGAACTGACCCGCGGCGCAGCCTCGCTCCACCCCCAACTCGAACCCCAGGAGGTCGCCATGCTCGACCGTTTCCCGCTGTACGGACGACGTCTCGCCCTCGCGCTCGCGCTCGTGCCCCTGCTCGGCCTGCTCGCCACGCCCGCGGCGGCCGAGGACGATGCCGAGCTGGTCTCCTTCCGCCTCGGCCTGCGGGTCCGCCTGGCGCTGCTCGACAAGCTGGGTGTCGACGCCGTCCGAGTCGACGTGGCGGCGAAGGAGGGCGGCGCGGTCCATCTCACCGGCGTGGTCAAGAAGCGGGCGACGGCCGAGCTCGCGGCCGACGTCGCCCGCCAGGTCCCGGGCGTCACCAAGGTCTCCGACGACCTCAAGGTCCAGGAATACGAGGAGACGCGCGAGAAGAGCGCGGTGGTCGCCGCGGAGGCCGAGCGCGAGCTCAAGGACGCCGCGCTCGAGGTCAAGGTGCGCGTGGCGCTGGTCGAACAGCTGGGACGCGACGGCTTCCGCATCGGCACCGACGCCGCGAGCGGCGTGGTGTCGCTCGAGCTGCCCGCCGGCCTCGCGCCCGAGCGGCGGCGGCAGGCCGTCGAGATCGCCAGCAAGGTCAACGGCGTCGAGAAGGTGATCGAGCTCGAGAAGAAGAAGTGACGGCGCCGCGGCCACGGTGCTCGAACGCCGCGATGTAGACTCTCATCCCGGATGGGACGCTGGCTGGTCAAGAGCGATCCGGCGAGCTATGGCTGGGCCGACCTGGTCCGGGACCGCACCACGGTCTGGGACGGCGTCGCCAACGCGCTGGCGCTGAAACACCTGGGCGGCATGCGGCGCGGCGACGACTGCCTGATCTACGAGTCGGGGGCCGTCAAGGCGGTGGTCGGGCTGGCCCGCGTCGCGCGCGCGCCGCGACCCGATCCGGCCGCCGGGGATCCGCGCCGGCTGGTGGTCGACCTGGCCGCGGTCGCGCCGCTGCCGACTCCCGTTGCGCTCTCGGCGCTCAAGGCCGATCCGGCATTCTCGGCGTTCGCGCTCGTCCGTCAACCCCGCCTCTCGGTCCTGCCGGTCCCGGCGGCGCTCTGGCGCCGACTGCTCCGGCTGGGCGGCGCCTGAGGGCTGTCGATGGCGATCGCACTGTTCGGACGCGCCGCGCGACGCGCAGCCCACGCCCGTGCCGGGCACCCAGCCGCGGCGCCCGCCGACCGGGAGCCGGCGGCGCGGCCGGCGCTCCGGCTGCTGACGCTCAACATCGCGCACGCGCGCCGGCAGGCCCAGCACCAGGCGCTGCTCAAAGCGCACACCCTGCGCCGGAACCTGGCCGCCATCGCCGCGGTGCTCTCCCGCGAGCGGCCCGACGTGGTGGCGCTGCAAGAGGCGGATGGGCCGTCGGCCTGGAGCGGCGGCTTCGATCACGTCGCGACGCTCGCCTCGCTCGCCGGCTTCGAGCACGCCTTCCGCGGCGAGCACAACCCCTTCTCCCTGGGCCGCCTCGACCTCTCCTCCGGCACCGCGCTGCTGTCGCGCCTGCCGCTGGTGGCGCCGCGCTCGCGCGCCTTTCAGCAGAGCTGGCGCGACACCAAGGGGTTCGTCGCCGCCACCGTCGAGTCGCTCGCGCTCGCCGGGCAGGCGGTCGATTTCGTCTCGATCCACCTCGACTTCCTCGCCGAGCGGGTGCGCCGGCGCCAAGTCGACCAGTTGATCGACACCTTCCGCGGCTCGGATCGCCCGCTGGTCGTCTCGGGCGACTTCAACTGCGAGTGGGGGGAGCGCCGGCGCTGCTTCGACCTGCTGGCGCGCGAGCTGGCGCTGCGCGCGGCGGGTTTCGGCGGCCGCCCGACCTTTCCGGCCTGGCGGCCGCTGGTCCGCCTCGACTGGGTCCTGCTCTCGCCGGAGCTCGACTTCGCCACCTACCGGACGCTCGAGGACCGGCTCTCCGACCACCTCGGCGTGCTCGCCGAGATCCGCTGGCGGGGCGAGGCCGAAGGGAGCGGTGAGATCGCGGCGCGCCGCGCCGTCAGTGCACGCCCCTGAGATCGGGCGGTTCGGAGAGCGGCACCACGCCGTGGGCCTCCTCGTAGCGCGCCAGATTCGAAGCCAACGCCTGGACGATCCGCTTGAGGTGACTCGGACTGGTCACCACCCGCGCCGTGACGATCCCCTGCGGCGGCACCAGGTGGATGAAGTCGAGGATGAACTCCTCGCGCGTGTGGGCGATGCGGAGCAGGTTCGAGTAGCGCCCTTTGAGCTCCTCGTCGCCGATCTTGACGTCGATTCGCGGCGCCTCGCCGCGGGCTTTCTCCTCGCTCATCGTTCGCTCCTCGGCCGCAGCGCGGCCCGTCCTTCGAACTCCCAGCGGTGCTCCGGGAAGTAGACGCCGACGCCGCGGGACTCGGCGGTGACGGAAAAACCGATCAGCTTGCGGCGGTAGTCGTACGGCGCGCCGTCCCGGGCGTGGACGGCGACGTCCACCAGGTACTCGCCGGGCGCCAGGCGCAAGGCGGGACAGGCGAGGCGCACCCGGGCGTCGCCGTCGAACCGCTCGGGCTCGAAGCCGGCGAGATCGGTGTTGGTGCCCCAGACCTCGACGCCGCGCGGGGTCGCGAGCGCCACCCCGAAGACGAAGTCCTCGAGCGGCGACGCCGCGCGCGCCGCGAGCTCGAACACCACCGGCTCGCCGCACGCGAAATGGTAGCGCTCGGCGCCGTCGGCGCCGAGCAGCCGCACGCCGGTGATCTCGGCGGCGCCCGAGCCCCAGCGCAGGACCTCCCCCTGCGGCGCCGCCGGCGCCTCGACGATCCCCGCCTCGACCCGCTCGCGCTCCTCCTTGGCCTCGCGGTGCTCGCGCCCCTCCTGCTCGGCCACCGCCTGGCGATAGGCGTCGACGACCCGGCGCGGCTCGCCGATCGCGCGCACGCGGCCGCGGTCGAGCCACAGCACGCGCGAGCAGAGGCCCTCGACCAGCGCCAGCGAGTGGCTGACGAAGACCACGGTCCGCCCGGCGGCGAGCAGCTCCTCGATCCGACGCAGGCACTTGTGGGCGAAGGCCTCGTCGCCGACCGCCAATACCTCGTCGACGAGCAGGATCTCGGGATCGGTGTGAATCGCCACCGCGAAGCCGAGCCGCACCCACATGCCGGACGAGTAGTTCTTGACCGGCTCCTCGACGAAGTCGGCGAGCCCCGAGAAGTCGACGATCTGCTGGTAGCGCGCCGCGATCTCCCGCTTCGACAGGCCGAGCACGGCGCCGTTGATGAAGATGTTCTCGCGCCCGGAGATCTCGGGGTGGAAGCCGGCGCCGAGCTCGATCAGCGCCGCCACGCGGCCGCGGGTCTCGATCGTTCCGGTGCTCGGCCGCAGGATCCCCGCCATCAGCTTGAGCAGGGTCGACTTGCCGGAGCCGTTGCCGCCCACGATGCCGAACGCCTCGCCGCCCGCGACCTCGAAGCTGACCTGCTCGAGCGCCGGGATGGTCTCCTCCGCCGCCGCGCCCGCGGCCAGCGAACGGCCCAGGAGCGCGCTCTTGAGCGTCTGCAGGCGGCGCCCCGGTGCCGACCGCCGGTAACGCTTCGACAGCTCCTCGGCCCGGATGGCGAAGCTCATACCGCCTCGACCAGGGTCTCGCGCAGGCGCGCGAACAGCGCCGCGCCGGCCAGGAAGGCGACGGCCGCAAACGCCGCCATCTGGAGCCAGAGCCCCGGTCCCGGGAAGCGGCCGGCGAGCAGCGCCTCCTGGTAGGCGAGGGTGAACGGCGTCGCCGGCGAGAGCCGCATCAGCCAGCGCAGGCCGCTCGGCACCGCCTCGAGCGTGTAGAGGATCGGCGTCAGGAAGAAGAGCAGGGTCAAGGCGCTGGTCAGCAGGTCGCGCACGTCCTTGAAGTGCGCGTGCAGCGCCGCCAGCCCGAGCGCCAGCCCGCCCACCAGCGGCAGCTGGAGCGCCAGGATCGCGGGCAGCGCCAGGACCCCCCAACCGCCGACCTCGTGCCCGGTGGCGCGCGCCAGGAGCAGGCCACCGAAGATCACCGGCAGCGCGAGCAGGAGGTGGACGAGATTCGACAGCACCGGCACCATCGGCAGCAGCTCGGCCGGAAAGACCGCGCGCCGGATCAGCCCGGCATTGGCGACCAGCGAGACGGTTCCTTCGCCGAGCGCGCTGGCGAACCAGATCCAGGGGAAGAGCCCGCAGACCAGGAACAGCGGGTAGGGGTCGGCGCCCACCCCCGCGCGCTGCTCGAACACCAGGCCGAAGACGACGCTGTAGACGGCGAGCAGCAGCAGCGGCTGGACGAGCGACCAGAGGAAGCCGAGCACGGAGCCACGGTAGCGCCCCTTGAGCTCGCGCGCCGTCAGGGTCGCGAGCAGCCCCCGGTGGCCGGCGAGCGTGCGGGCGACGCCGCTCATCGGCGGCCGCGGCGGCAGCGCCGCTTCGAGGCGCGGCGCGCGGGGATCTGCCGGATCGATCTCAGCTGCCCTGTTTCTGCTGCAGGTCGCGCAGCTGTCGCTCGATCTCCTCGATCCGCTTGCGGGCGTCGTCGAGCTGGCGCTGGCGCTGCTGCTCGCGATCGACGGCGCGCCCCTTCTCGACCACGTAGACGCGCGGGAACTTCTGCACGTCGCCCTTCTCGTCGAACTGGATCACGCCGGTGACCCCGGGGTACTCGCGGATGTTGCGCATCCCCTTCCAGAACGACGAGCCGCTGGTGCCACCCTGGCGGATGGCCTCCAGGACGATGTTGTAGGCGTCGAAGCCGTGCGCGGCGTAGATGTCCGGATCGCTGCGGTACTTGGCGCGGTAGGCGGTGACGAAGCTCTTGACCTGGGGCGCCAGCTCGCCCTCGACCTCGAACGAGGCCTGGGTGAAGAGCACGCCCTCGGCGGCGGCGCCGGTGTTGGCGATGGTCGAGGCGGCGGCGAACGACGAGGTGGTCAGGATCAGGCCCGGGAACTTGTGGGCGCGCAGCTCGGAGACCATGCGCGAGATCTCCTCGGCGTAAGCGGCGACGTAGACGGACTCGGGGCGCAGGGTCAGGGCGCGGTCGGCCAGGGCCGCGAAGTCGGCGGTATTGGGCGGGAACTCGATCACCTCGAGGATCTTCCCCCCCTTGCGCTGGAACTCGTCCGCGAAGACCTGCTGGATCCCCTTGGCGTAGGTCTCCTGTTTGGCCAGGATGACCGCCGTGGTCAGCCGCAGGTTGTCGTAGGCGTACCGGGCCATCACCGCCCCCTCGGCGAAATCGGAGGGATAGATGCGGAAGAAGTTCGACGAGATGCCCGTCAGTTGCGGCAGCGAGGCCGAGGGCGAGAGCAGGATCCGGTCCACCTTCTCCGCCACCGGGACCATGGCCAGCGCCTCGGCGCTGGTGACGCCGCCGATCACCGTCAGGGCGCCGCCGTCGAGCAGCTTCTTGAGCTCGTCCTGGGCACGCTCCGGGTCGGACCCGGAGTCGACGGTGATCAGCTGGACCGCGGGCGCCCCGGAATCGGCCTTGGCCAGCTCGGCGGCCAGATCGATACCGCGCTGGATGGACTTGCCGTAGACCTCGGCCGCGCCGGTCTGGGGCAACACGGCGCCGACGCGCACCGGGCCACCGCCGCAGGAGCCGAGCACGAGCGTGAACGGCACGGCCCAGAGCACGCGCCAGAGGTTGCTGCGAGTCCGCTTCATGGGCGACCCCCTCCCGAGGAGATTTCGATCCTTCGGTCCACTATTGTAGAACCCCGGCGGTCGCTGTCGAGCCTCGGAGGTAAGATCGGCCCGTGACCACCACCCGCAAGCTGACGGTTCGCTGCCCGGACTGCGGCAGCGAGCTCGCCGTCGATGCCGAGACCGGCGCCCTGCTCGGGCACCGGCCCGCCAAGCAGCCGCCGGCCGGGGGCAAGGACTTCGACGCGCTGCTCGCCGCGCTCGACACCCAGAAAGAGCGGGCGGAGGAGCTGTTCGAACGCGAGAAAGCGGCGCTCGCCGACCAGGACCGTCTGCTCGAGGAGAAGTTCCAGGAAGCGCTCAAACGCGCGCAGGACGAGCCCGATCTGCCGCCCCGGCGGCCGTTCGATCTCGACTGAGCGCCCTGCCGCCGCTAGAGCGCGAAGCTCAGGTGGTAGGCGTAGCGGCCGCGCTGGACGACCAGCAGCAGGCCGCCTCGATCCAGCCCGCGCAGCACTTCGCGGCCCAACCCCTCGACCTCCTGGACCCGCTGGCCGTTGGCGCCGAGGAGCCGGTCGCCCGGCCGCAGCCCCTTGCGGTCGGCGAGCGAGCCACGCAGGACCTCGGTCACCACCAGTCCGCCGCGGTCGAGCTCCACCCGGAGGCCGACCGCCCGCTCGAGCATCCGGGCGCCGAGACCGGGGGGTGGCCGCATCGCGGTGAGCGCCAGGCGGAGCGTCGAGCTTCCCCGCCGGAGCTCGAGCTGGACCGGGGTTCCGGCCGGGACGCTGTAGAGCGCGGTGGTCACGTCCTCGCGCGCCGACAGCGGCTTGCCCTCGACCGCCACCACCAGATCCCCCGGGCGCAGGCCGGCGCGGTCGGCCGGCGAGTTCTCGTAGACCCGCTCGACCAGGGCGCCGCGGGTGACCGGGTAGCCCTCGCGCCGGGCCAGCTCGGGGTCGATCGTCACCAGCCGCAGCCCGGTCCACAGCGGCTGCAGGCTGCCGAAGCGGAGCAGGTCGTCGACCACCCGCTGGGCCCGGTCGGCCGGAATGGCGAAGCCGATGCCGTTGGCCCCGGAGACGATCGCCGTGTTGATGCCGATCACCCGCCCCGCCAGGTCGACCAGCGGGCCGCCGGAGTTGCCCGGGTTGATCGAGGCGTCGGTCTGCAGGAAGTCGGTGTAGGCGGCGTCACCGCTCTCCGTCGGCACCGTGCGCCCGCGCGCCGAGAGGACGCCGGTGGTCACCGTGTGGCTCAGCCCGAACGGGTTGCCGATCGCGATCACGGTCTCTCCCATCAGCAGGTCGCCGCTCGCGCCGAGAGGCACCGCGGGCAGCCCGGGACCCTGGACCTTGAGCACCGCCAGGTCGGCGTCCCGGTCGGAGCCGAGCACCTCGGCTTCGAGCTCGCGGCCTTCGCGGGTGGTGACCACGATGCGCGAGGCGCCCTCGATGACGTGGGCGTTCGTCACCACGACGCCGTTCGGGTCGACGATCAGACCCGAGCCGAGCGACTGGGTCCGGCGCGCCCGTCCGCCGAAGAAATTGCCGAAGAAGGGATCGACCTGGCGGACCATCGATTCGGCGGCGATGTTGACCACCGCCGGCGCGACCCGCTCGACGACCTGGACGACCGGCGTCCGCCGCACCGCTTCGGCGCTCTGCGGCGCGGCGGGGGTCGCCGCGAGGGCGGCGACGACGGCGAGCGCGGCTGAAGCGAGGGCGAAACGGCGCATGGCACTCGGGGGATACAAGTCCCGTTCCAGGCCGGACGTCGCCCGGCCGGAAGTCACCCCCGCTTGCCCAGCCCGTGCTCGGCCGCGAGCAGCGCGGCCTGCGTCCGGTCGACCACCCCGAGCTTGTCGAAGATGGTCGTCAGATAGCCCTTGACGGTCCCCTCGGTGAGCTCCAGCCGGTTCGCGATCTGGCGGTTGCTGCGCCCCTGGGCCAGCAGCTCGAGCACCGAGCGCTCGCGCGGCGTCAGCTGGTCGAGCGGCGTCGGCCGCGGTTTGCGCATCAGGATCCGCTGGGCGTCGGGATGGAGCGTCGGGCGGTCCTCGACGGCGTCCCGGAGCGCGCGCACCAGGGTCTCCTGCGAGACGTCCTTGAGCAGGTAGCCGAGCGCGCCGGCCTCGATAGCGCCCCGCACCGCGCCCTCCTCCGAGAGCGAGGAGAGCATCAGGATGCGGGGCGGATCCGGCGCGGCCAGGATCCGCCGGGCCGCCTCGACGCCGTCGAGCTCCGGCATGAAGACGTCCATCAGGACCAGGTCGGGGCGGTGGACCGCGGCGAGCCGGATCGCCTCCTCGCCATCGCCGGCCTCGGCGACGACCTCGAGGTCCTCCTCCTGCTCGAGCAGCATGCGCAAGCCCTCGCGGACGATGGCGTGGTCGTCGACGAGCAACACCCGGATCGGGGGACGGGGCATGGTGCGCGCCAGTCTACCCTCCCGGCGCGAGCTCGAAGTAGCGCACCGACGGCAGCAGCTCGACGCGCTCGCCGACCGGCGGCGCCAGGGGCTCGCCGCCGCGGTCGAAGGCGCGCGCCGGCGGCGCCGGCAGGCGGGCCGCGACCGCGCCGGCGAGGGACCAGCCGGCCCACACCTCGCTGCCGTCCGGCCGGCTGAAGCGGAGCCACCGAGCCCCCGCGGGCGCCGGCGCCGCGCCGTGGCAGAAGGTGCCGGCCAGCCGCCGCTCGAGCGCCGCCAGCGCCCGCAAGGCGGGGCGGCGGCGGAGCCCCCCGTCGGGCTGCGGGTCCGCCAGACCGTAGCCGCGCGCGGCGAGCTGCCACCAGTCGATCCGCTCGACCCAGCCGCTGCCGTAGGCGAGCAGGAAGTAGCGGGCGAGATAGTCGGCCTGCGTCTCCTCGTCGACCGCCACCGCGCGGCCGGCCGGCGAGTGGGGGCCCTCGCGCAGCGGCCAGTTGACCTCCGAGATCCAGCTCGCCGGCCGCCCGATCTGTCGCGCCGAGGCCGCGATCGCGGCGGCCAAAGTCACCTTGTCGACGGTGTCGAATCCGAGCTGGCGGTTCTCCGGCGCGCCGCGACGGTCGACGTAGAGCAGGCTCGCGAGCCGGTCGAAGCGCAGCGTCGGGTGCCGCCGGTTGGCGACCGCGGCGGTCACGTGGAGCTCGAAGTCGATCACCGCGGGTCCGGCGAGCTCGACCCGGGGCTCGATCCGCCGCAGGATCTCGGCCGCCGCGGCGGCGAGCTCCAGGTACTCGTCGTAGTTCCAGATTCCCCACTTGCTGCGGTTGATGGCCTGTCCGATCTGGACCCAACGGCCGTAGCGCAGGAAGCGCTCGCCCAACTCGGTCACGGCGGCGCGCCAGCGCGCCGGGTCGCGCACCAGCTCGCGGCTCTGCGGCAGGGTGAAAGCGAGCTCCACGCCGCGGCCGGCGAGCTCGCGCGCCAGCTCCTCCTCGGCGTCGTGCTCGCGCTGCCAGGGGTGGAGGCGCAGCAGCGCCCGCCGCAGACCGAGCTCCCCGAACGCCGCCAGCAGCTCGTCCGGCCGCCGCGGATCGGGGCGCAGGCCGACGCCCGCCGCGGGCCAGGAAAACGGCGCGCGCCCGCGCGCCGCGACCAGCTCGCGGTAGGCGCGCCGAATGCGCGGCAAGGCGCCGGCGAGCGCGCTCCAGGTGCGCAGGTGGCTCGGCAGGTCGGCGATCCGGACCAGCGTCCGCTCGAGCCGCCCGGCGTGGGAGTGCGGTTGGTCCGAGAGATGGTCCCAGACGATCTTGTCGCGCGCGCCCGCCCCCGCCGGCGGCTTCGGGATGTGGGCGTGCGCGCCGCGCGGCACCAGCCACGAGCGCAGCGTCGCCAGCGTGCCGCGCAGGCGGCGCTTGAGCCGATGGCGGCCGTGGAAAGCGGCGCGCGTCGCGCCGTAGGCGAGCGCCGCGCCGGCGGGGGGGCTGCCGCCGAAGTAGGCCTGGAGCAGGCGGTCGCGGTCTTCGGCGCGGTCGAGCGGCAGCCGGGCCAGGTCGCGCATTCGCGCCCGGGTCGACACCGCCGCGAGCTGCCGGCAGCGGTTGAGGTCGACCAGGGCGATCGCCGGCGCGGCGCCGGCGGCCGCCGCCTCGAGATCGACCAGGAGGTTGCCGACCGAGAAGTCGCGAAACCAGAAGCCGGCGTCGTGGAGCCGCCGCGCGAGGCGCGCGACCGCCGCGATCAGGGCGCCGAAATCGAGCCCCGGGAAGCGCGCCGCCTCCTCGCCGGCGTTGCGCGCCCGCAGCGGATAGCGCAGCTCGGTCCGGCCCGGCAGGAATCGGGTGACGTAGAGCGACGGCCCGTCCGCGGCCTCGGCTTCGAGCCGCAGCAGCGGCTCCGGCGTCTCGAAGCCAGCGGCCGCGAGGGCGTGGGCGATCCGCCAGCTCTTGGCCGCCTTGTCGCCGGACAGGCGGCGTCTCAGGCGGGCGCCGCGAGAGCCGTGCCGGAACTGCTTGACCACCACCTCGAGCGGTCCGTGCCGGAGGTCGACGCGCGCCCGGTAGAGGTAGTTGCGACCCCAGTGCAGGGTGTCGAGCGCGACGCCGGGATCGAGCAGCCGCAGCGCCTCGGCGCCGGGATCCGCGACCTCGAACGCCGCCGCGGCCTCGCCCCGGAAGCCCTCGACGGTGAAGAGCGGGCTCACACTTCGAGGATATCGAAGCCGGTGTGGTGCAGCTTGGCGTCGGCCTGGACCAGAATCGCCGCGCCGAGCTCCCGCGCCAGCTCGGCCACGATCTGGCGCTCGTCGCCCTGGAGCGCCCGCGCGACGTCGGGATGGACGCGCAGCAGCAGCTCCTTCGAGCCGACGGTGCCGCGCAGCCGCAGGGCGGCACGGCGCAGCGACAGGCAGATCGTGGCGAGCGACGGGATGCGGCCGCTGCCCTCGCAGTAGGGGCAGGTCTGGGTCAGCAGCCGCTCGAGGTTCGAGCGGCTCCGCTTGCGGGTGATTTCGACCAGGCCGAACTCCGAGATCGACAGCACCTTGTACTTCGCCCGGTCCTTGCGCAGCTCGCGCTCGAGCGCTTCGAAGACGCGCTCGCGGTGCTCCTTCTCGACCATGTCGATCAGGTCGAGCACGATGATGCCGCCCAGGTCGCGCAGCCGGATCTGACGCACCACCTCCTCGACCGCCTCGAGGTTGGTGGCGAGCGCGGTCTCCTCGAGATTGCGCACGCCGACGTAGCGGCCGGTGTTGACGTCGATGGCGACCAGCGCCTCGGTCGGATTGATGACCAGGTAGCCGCCCGAGCGGAGCCAGACCTTCGGCTTGAGCGCCGCCTCGATTTCGCGGTCGATGCCGAAGCGGTCGAACAGCCGTCGCTCCTCGCGATCGAGCTTGACCCGCGGCACCAGTACCGGCTGCACCTGGTCCAGGAACTCGACGATTCGAGTGTAGGTCTCCTCGCCGTCGACCCAGAGCACCGAGAAGTCGGCCGAGAAGTGGTCGCGGACCACCCGCAGCGCGAGGTCCAGGTCCTGGTGGACGAGCAGCGGCACGCCGCCGGACTCGGCCCGATGCCGGATTCGCTCCCACAGGCCGTTCAGGTAGTCGCGGTCGGCCACGAAGTCGGCGAGATCGTGGTCCTCGCCGGCGGTGCGCACGATCCAGCCGCCCGCGCCATCGGCGATCTGTTCCAGCAACTCCTTGAGGCGCTGGCGCTCCGCTTCGTTCTCGATCCGGCGCGAGACGCCGAGGTGCCCGACCGTCGGCATGCGCACCAGGAAGCGACCGGGCAGCGTGATCTGGGTCGTCACCCGCGCCCCCTTGTTGGGCAGCGGGTCCTTGGTGACCTGCACCAGCAGCTCCTGGCCGGCCTTGAGCAGGCTGTCGATCGAAGGCGGCGGGGCGGGCGGCGGCACCAGGTCGGCTCCCTCCTCGCCCTCCACGGCGAGCGGCGGCGCCGGATCCAGCCGTTCCTCGGACGCGCCCCCCACAGTCTCCATCGCCTCCTCGGCCGCGGCGGTGTCGATGACATCGTCGACGTAGAGGAAGGCGTCGCGCTCGAGGCCGATGTCGACGAACGCCGCCTGCATGCCGGGCAGCACCCGCGTCACCCGCCCCTTGTAGACGTTGCCCACCACCCCGCGGTGATGGCGGCGCTCGAGATGGACCTCGGTCACGCGGTCGAACTCGAGCAGCGCGATGCGCGTCTCGTACGGGTCGCTCTCGATCAGCATTTTCTGGGACATCGCGGCGCGCTCGCTCCTGCCGCGAGCCTATCCTCTCCCCGGGCATGGCCGCGGGGTCAGCGGTTCACGTAGCGGCGGAAGTCGACGCCCAGGAGCAGCCCGACGGCGAGGTAGTTGACGAGGGTGAAGGAGCCGCCGTAGGAGAGGAAGGGGAGCGGGATGCCGGTGATCGGCACCAGCCCGATCACCATCGCGGAGTTGTAGAGGACGTGGAAGGCGAAGACGGAGGTCAGCCCCACGACCAGCAGGATGCCCTGGCGGTCGCGGGCCCGGGCCGCGATCGCCCCGGCATTGACCAGGTAGATGCCGTAGAGGCCGAGCACGACGACGACGCCGACGAAGCCCCACTCCTCGGCCAGCACGGCGAAGATGAAATCGGTGTGCCGCGCGGGCAGGAAGCGGAGCTGGCTCTGGGTCCCCTGCAGGTAGCCCTTGCCCGTGAGCTCGCCCGAGCCGACCGCGATCTTCGACTGGCGCACCTGGTAGCCCGCCCCGAGCGGATCCTCGGCCGGCTGCAGGAAAGTGGCCACCCGCTGCCGCTGGTAGGGCTGCATGCCGAAGCTCCAGATCAGCGCCCCGAGCGCCAGCGCCGCGACGAGGGCCGTCACCAGGAGGCGCAGGCGCACGCCGGCCACCAGCAGCATCCCGGCGAGCATGGGCACGAACATCGCCGCGCCCCCCAGGTCGGGCTCGAGGGCGATCAGCACCATCGGCACCGCCGCGATGGCCAAGGCGGTGGCGATCTGGCGCGGCTGGAGCTCGCGCTGGGAGAGCCCACCCAGATAGCGGGTCAGGTAGAGCGCGGTGACCAGCTTGGCGAACTCGGAGGGCTGCACGCCGACCGAGCCGATCCGGAACCAGCCCTGGGAGCCCCCGGCCTCGTAGCCGAGCACCAGCACCAGCGCCAGCGCCGCCAGGCTCGCCAGGTAGAGCGGCAGCGACCAGGAGAGCAGCGTGTGATAGCTGAAGCCGAAGACGACCACCATCGCCGCCCAGCCCACCGCGACCCAGATCGCCTGGCGATACAGGTAGTCGATCGGGGACTCGGCCGAGGCGCTGTGCACGGTGGCGAGACCGATGGCCGAGAGCGCCACGACCACCGCCAGCAGCCCCCACCGGATCGACGCCAGCGCCGCCAGGCGCGGGCGCGAATCAGGTATTGGGAGCGACGCCGAGATCGGGTTGGAAGAAAGTCTCATAGAGAGCTTTCGCGACTGGCGCGGCGGCGCGCGAGCCCTGCCCGCCGTGCTCGAGGAAGACGACCACCACCAGCTGCGGCGCGGCCGCCGGGGCGTAGGAGGCGAACCAGGCGTGATTGCGATGCTCCCGCCGCAGCTGACTGGTGTCCTGGTAGGCCTCGTGCGCGATCACCTGGACGGTCCCGGTCTTGCCCGCCACCTCGAGGCCCGGCACGCGCGCGGTGGCGCCGGTGCCGCCGCCGTTGACGACACGCCAGAGGCCGCGCCGGATCGGCTCGAGCACCCCCGGCGGCAGATCCAGCCTGCGGGGCGCCGCCAGTTCGGCGCCGGCCACCAGATGCGGCGTCACCAGCCGGCCGCCGTTGGCGATCGCCGCCATCATCGTCGCGACCTGGAGCGGCGTGGTCAGCAGCGCTCCCTGCCCGATCGCCACCGAGATCGTCTCGCCCGGATACCATGGGTGGCGGCGCACCCGCCGGCTCCACTCCGGGTCGGGCACCAGGCCGGTCTTCTCCCCCTCGAGGTCGATCCCGGTCGGGCGCCCGAGCTCGAATCGCCGCGAATACTCGGCGAGACGCTCGATGCCGAGCTTCTGGCCGAGCGCGTAGAAGTAGACGTCGCAGGAGACCTCGAGCGCGCGCTCGAGATCGACCCAGCCGTGGCCACCGGCGCGCCAGCAGTGGAAGCGGCGGCCGTAGTGCTGCGCGGAGCCGTTGCAGTAGACGCCGTCGGCCGTCGTCACCACCCCTTCCGCGAGGCCCGCGGCGGCGACCACGACCTTGAACACCGAGCCCGGCGAGTAGGCGCTCTGGAGTGCCCGGTTCTGCAGCGGGTGGAAGGGGTCGGAGACCAGCCGCTGCCAGTCCTCGACCGCCAATCGACGGGCGAACAGGTTGGGGTCGTAGGCGGGCGCCGAGACCAGCGCCCGCACGGCGCCATCGCGCGGATCGAGCGCCACCACCGCGCCGACCTGACCTTCGAGCAGGCGCTCGGCCTCCTGCTGCAGCGTCGCGTCGAGGGTGAGCCGCAGCGGCTCGCCCGGCCGGCCGACGGCGCGGCCCAACTGCTCGACGGGACGCCCGCGGCTGTCGACCACCACCACCTGCTCCCCGGCCTGGCCGCGCAGCCGCCGATCGTAGGCTCGCTCGACCCCCCGGCGGCCGATCTGGTCGCCGCTCCGGTAGGGGCTCTGCGGCCGGGCGATCTCCTCGGCGCGGACCTCGCCCAGGTAGCCCAGCACGTGAGCGGCATGGCTGCCCAGGCGATAGAGGCGGCGGTGGGTGACCTGGATCTCGAACTCCGGGTGCTCGAGCTCGGCGACGCGGAAGCGCGCGGCCTCGGGCAGCGTCAGCCCCTCGGCCAGCAGCACGGGCTGGAAGGGCGCCACCCCGCGGTAGCGCTCGACCACCCGCTCGAGCTCCTCGACCGGCCGCTCCAGGATGCCGGCGGCGAAGCGGAGGCTGTCGGGCACCGAGCGCCCGCGGCTGCGGTCGAGGGTCAGGTTGTAGCTCGGCAGATCCTCGACCAGCACGCGGCCGTGGCGGTCGTAGACGGTGCCGCGCGGCGCCTCGACCGCCAGCTTGCGCAGCCGGTTGTTCTCGGCCAGCTGCCGAAAGTGGCTCCCCTGGAGCACCTGCACGTACCAGAAAGCGCCGGCGATCATGGCGAGGGTCACCGTCGCCAGCCGCGACAGCAGCTGCACCCGCGCCGCCAGGACCTCCCGGTGCTCGCCGACTCTCATCGCCACGCCCCGCTTCTATCGCCGTCGAGGCGCCAGGGCAAGCCCGCGCCGCTCACTTCGGCAGCTCCATCGGCTTCGCGCGCCCGGCTCGGCGCCGCGCCAGGCCGCCGGCGAGCCGCTCGACCGCGCGCGTCCAGGCGAGACCCGCGAGCGCCGTCGTGGCGACTTTGGCGAGCAGCCACTCCGGCCCGGCCAGCTCGGCGCCCGGCCGGAAGACGAGCGCCAACCCGGCGAGGATCGCCTGCTGGGCGGCCGCGCCGGCGGCGAAAACGGCGGCGAGCGAGGTCGACCGCTGGACGACCAGCTGCTGGGCGGCTCGCGCCACGCCGTAGCCGACCGCGGTGTTGGCGAACCCGAACAGGCCGTAAGGGCCGCCGGTCAGGCCGTCCGCCACCAGCCCGGCGGCGAGTCCCGCCAGCATGGCGCCGGAGGGACGGCCGTGGCGCGCCTCGAGCAGCGCGACCAGCAGGAACAGGTCGACGGCGAGCGGGAAGAGCGGCTCGACGCGCGTCCCCGCCAGGTGGAGCAGGACCGCGACGGCGAGGGCGGCGAGGAACTTAGCGAAGGCCATCGCCGGCCTCGGAGCGCAGCGCCGCGGGCGGCGTCTCGCGCTCGATCAGGTAGACGAAAGAGAGCCGTGCCAGGTCGGCCGCCGGCTCGATCTCGATGGCGTGGAACAGCTCGCTGCCCGGGGCGACGCTCGAAACCGTGCCGAGCGGGATGCCGCGCGGGTAGACGCCGTCGATGCCGGCGGTCAGGACGCGGTCGCCCACCTCGACCGCGATCTGGCGCGGCACGAACTCGAGCGTCATCCGTCCGGCGCCGGCGCCGCGCGCGATCGCCTGGCGGCGCGCCCGCTCGAGCACCGCGCCGACGTGGGCGGCGCCGTCGGTGACGAGCTGCACCTTGGCGTAGCCGCCGGCCGCGCCGATCACCCGGCCGACCACGCCGGCCTCGGTGATCACCGGCTGGTCGAGGCGGGCGCCCGCGGGGCCGACGTGGAGCAGCATGGTCTTCAACCAGGAGGCGTGATCGAGGTAGACCACCTCGGCCGCGCGCAGGCGCCAGGGCGACTCGCGGGCGAAATCGACGCCGCGGGCGAGCGCCGTCGCCTCCTGCTCGAGCGCGGCCAGGCGCAGGCGGTCCCGCCGCAGCTCGAGCAGCTCCTCGCGCAGGCGCCGGTTCTCGCGCGCCAGCGCCGCCCGGCCGCGGGTCGCCTCGCGCGCGCCGCGCACGGCCTCGCCCGTCGCCGCGGAGAGGCGGGCGAACGGTCCGAGCAGGCGCAAGGTGACCGACGCGAGCAGCGTCTGGGGGTCGCCGCCGCGCGCCGGCGTCTGCGCCGCGAGCAGGAACAGCTGCCCGACCAGCAGCACGGCGAGAAGGACCCGGGTCCAGCGCGGTTTCACGGCGAGCGGCGCCCGGACCCTTCTGCTCTCAGCGGATCGAGACCTTGCGCAGCAGGTTCATGTCCTCGAGCACCCGTCCGGTGCCGAGCACGACGCAGGCGAGCGGGTCCTCGGCCTGGACCACCGGCAGGCCGGTCTCGTGGCGCAGGCGTTCGTCGAGGGCGCGCAGCAGCGCGCCGCCGCCGGACAGCACGATCCCCTTGTCCATGATGTCGGCCGACAGCTCGGGCGGCGTCCGCTCGAGCGCCATGCGCACCGCGTCGACGATGACGTTGACCGTCTCGGTCAGCGCCTCGCGGATCTCCTCGTCCGTGATGGCGAGCTCCTTGGGGATGCCCTCGACCAGGTCGCGGCCCTTGATGATCAGCGACAGGCGCTCTTTGAGCGGGAACGCCGAGCCGAGCTCCCACTTGATCATCTCCGAGGTCCGCTCGCCGATCAGCAGGTTGTACTTGCGCTTGAGGTAGCTGATGATCGCCTCGTCCATCTCGTTGCCGGCCACCCGCACCGAGCGCGAGTAGACGATGCCCGACAGCGAGATCACGGCGATGTCGGTGGTGCCGCCGCCGATGTCGACGATCATGTTGCCCGACGGCTCGGTGATCGGCAGCCCGGCGCCGATCGCCGCCATCATCGCCTGCTCGACCAGGTAGACCTCGGCGGCGCCGGCTTTCTGCGCCGAGTCGCGCACCGCGCGCTTCTCGACCTGGGTGATTTCGCCGGGCACGCCGATGACGATGCGCGGATGGACGTACATCTTGCGGCCATGGGCCTTCTTGATGAAGTAGCCGAGCATCCGCTCGGTGACCTCGAAGTCGGCGATCACGCCGTCCTTCATCGGCCGGATGGCCTCGATGTTGCCGGGCGTGCGGCCGAGCATCTCCTTGGCTTCGGCGCCGACCGCCTCGATCTGGTTGGTGAGCTTGTTGATGACCACGATCGAGGGCTCGCGAATCACGATGCCGCGATTGCGCGCGTAGACCAGCGTGTTGGCGGTGCCGAGATCGATGGCGAGATCGTTCGAGAAGTAGCGGAACAGGGAACCGAGCGGCATGAGGATCGACAGAGCTCCGAGAGGGCGATGGACGAATGGGCCTAGAACGTCTCGACGAAGACCCGGTGGCGTAGCTTGGATTCGTTGCCCGAGGCGTCGACCGCGCGCAGGTCGAGGAAGCTCCAGCCTTCGCTCGCCAGCTGCAGGGTCTTGGTGAAGGTGCCGTTGGCGGCCACCGCGACCGGCTCGCCATTGAGGTGCATCACCGCGCCGGCCTCGGTCCGTCCGCTGACGATGAAGATGTTGCCGTAGGCCTGCACCTGGTCGAGCTCGAGCATCGGCGGCGTCTTGTCCCCCTGCTCGCCGGCGCTGCGCGCGGCCAGGACGCGGAAGGTGCGCGGCGTGCTCCAGGGTCCCTGCAGGCCGTCGCGCGTGGTCGCCGCGACGCGCCACTCGAAGGTCCCCTCGCCCCGGAGCCCGAGCGTCGCCTCGGCCTTCGTCCGCGCCGGGACGTCGATCAGGTTGTCGACGAACAGCCGGTTGCGCGACACCTGGAGAGCGTAGCGCGCCGCCCCGGCGACCGGCTCCCAGGAGAGCACCAGGCTCTTGGCGGCGTCGAGGGTGGTCTCGTAGTTCTCCGTCGGTCGCAGCACCAGCGGCGCTTTCGGGATCGGCCGCGGAGACGAGAGCAGGTCGCCCGCCTGGGTCACCTGCTCGAGCGCCTCGACCTTGCGCACCAGGCCGCTCGGAGCCTCGACCTCCAGGCTGCCCCGGAAGGCCGCGAAGCGCCCGGTCGCGGTCTCGCGGTCGAAAGAAACGACCGCCTCGGTCTCGCGCGCCACCCGGGCCTCGGCGCGCGGCGTCTCGACCCGGCCACCGCGCTGGGCCGTGTTCAGGTTCACCCAGCCGTATTCCATGCGGATCGCCTGCTCCGAAGCGCCGGCGCCGGCCTGCTTGCGGGTGACCAGGAAGAGGGTGTTGGGGCGCACGGTATAGAGCGTGCCGTCCAGGAAGACGATCTCCGCCGAGCCGTTGTCCGCGGTCTTGACGTAGTCGCCCGACTGCAGCACCACCCGGCCGCGCGCCTCCTCCCAGTCGCCGCGCTCGCCCCGCCGGTAGTCGACGCCGCCCTGCACGGCGATGAACTGCGCCTCGCCGGCGGCGCGGGTCGAGCCGGCGTCGAGAATCGCCAGCAGCAGCGCGCGGCTGCGGCGGCCCTTTTCGACCGCCGCCTTGAACTCGCCGACCTGCACGTCGACGCGCGCCTCCTCGTAGTCCCGGCGCGCCTTCCGGTGCTCCTCGCCGAAAGCGCCCTCGGGGTGCTCCTGGGATGCCCGATCGAGCAACCCACGCACCTCCTCGAGCAGCACCGCGGCCTCCCGCTCGAGGCCGATGTTCGACCAGCGCAGGTAGTAAGTCCAGCCGATGCCCGCCACCAGCAGGAGGACGGCGAGCACGAGGATCCCCTTCAGGGTGTCGACCGAGACGGTGTACCACCCGCGCGTCCGTCTGTCGAAGGGATTCGACTCCACCGGCGGCTCCTTCCAGGGCGCCGGCACTTTACCCCAAAAAGCCTCTCCGGACTGCACTTGCGGCCCTCGGGTGGCGCCCCGGCGGGCGCCTACGGTTGCCGCGGGGCGGCCCGCCGCGGTATCTTCCGACGTTCTCGGTCCGGCCGGCCGGCCGAACCCCGGAGCCTCTTACATGCTCAAGATCTTCCGCGACAACCTGAAGTACCTGAGCTGGATCCTCTGGCTCGTCATCGCGATCTTCGTCGTCTTCGTCTTCGTCGACTTCGGCGGCGGCCTCTCCGGCACCGGCGGCCCGCGCTCGGCGGCCGCCACGGTCGGTCGCGAGGAGGTCACCTACCGCGAGTTCGAGCGCGAGTACCGCCGCCTCGAAAACCAGTACCGGCAGGCCTTCGGCGCGCAGTTCACGCCGGAGCTCGCCGACCAGCTCAAGCTGCCGCTCCAGGCGCTCGAGCGGCTGATCGACCAGAAGCTGCTGCTGGTCGAGGCCGAGCGGCTGGGCCTCGGCACCACGGATGCCGAGGTGCGCGAGGCGATCCTCGGCATCCCCGGTCTCCAGGACGCCGCCGGCAACTTCGTCGGCGCCGCGACCTACCAGCAATTCCTGCGCGTCAACGGTCTCGACACGCGCGAGTTCGAGGAGTCGGTGCGCCAGGAGCTGCTGCTCGGCAAGCTGCAGGCGATCGTCGCCGCCGGCGTCACCATTCCGGACGCCGAAGTCGAACGCGCCTACCGGGCGCAGGCGGAGCGCGCTTCGATCCGCTTCGTCCAGATGCCCGCCTCGCGTTTCCAGACCGAGGTCCAGAGCCTGACGCCGGGCGAGCTCGAGGCGCACTTCACGGCCCACCGCGAGGAGTACCGGCTGCCCGCGCAGCGCGCGGTCGACTACCTGCTGGTCGACTCGATGAAGCTGCGCTCCCAGTTGACCTTCGACGCCGCCGAGCTCGAGCGCTACTACGCCGAGCATCGCGCCGATTTCGCCGAGCCCGAGCAGGTGCGCGCCCGCCACATCCTGCTCAAGGTCGACGACCAGCGCTCGGCGCTGCAGGCCGAGCGCGAGATGGCGGCGATCCGGGCGCGCCTGGACGCCGGCGAGAGCTTCGAGGCGCTGGCCACCGAGCTGTCGGAGGACCCCGGCTCGAAGAGCCGCGGCGGTGATCTCGGCTACTTCGCCCGCGGCCGGATGATCCGCGAGTTCGAGGAGGCCGCCTTCGGCGCCGCGGTCGACAGCCTGGTCGGCCCGGTCCGGACCTCGTTCGGCTATCACCTGATCCAGGTGCTCGACCGGCGCGAGGCCGGCCAGCGCCCGTTCGCCGACGTCGAGCCCCAGGTGCGCGCGCGCCTCGCCGGCGAGCGCGCCGACGAGGCCGCCGAGCGCCAGGCCGAGCAGCTGCGGCAGCGCATCGAGAGCGAGCGGCTGGCGAGCGAAGAGCAGTGGAAGTCGCTCGCCGACGGCGACTCGGTGTCGTTCCTGTCCACCCCCCCCTTCGGCCGCGACGACGTGGTGCCGGGCATCGGCCGCGGCACGGCGTTCTCCTCCTCGGCCTTCGGTCTCGACAGCGGCAAGATCTCGCCGGTGGTCAAGATCCCGCGCGGCTTCGCGGTGCTGCGCGTGCGCGAGGTCCGCGAGCCCCGCCTGCCCGAGCTCGCCGAGGTCGAGGCGCGCGTGCGCGCCGCGGTGACGCGCGAGAAGATGCTGGCGCGGGCGGCGCGCGAGCTCGCCGCGGCGCGCGACCGGATGGCCGCCGGCCGGACCCTGGACGAGATCGCCAGCCAGCTCGATCTCACCGTCGAGTCGAGCGGCGAGTTCGTTCGCGGCGGTACCATCGCGGGCCTGGGGGCGGTGCGCGAGGTCGCCGACGCCGCGATGGCGCTCGAGGCCGGCCAGATCGGCGGCCCGATCGAGACCCCGTCCGGCGCGGTGCTGTTCGAGGTCGTCGCGCGCACCCGCTTCGATCCCGAGGCCTTCGCCGCCGAGCGCGAAGCGACCCGGGCGAGCCTCCAGCGCGACGAAGTCAACCGCCTGCTGGGGGCGATCCTCGACCAGAAGAAGCGCGAGCAGAAGGTCAACTACGACCGGCCGCTGCTCGAGCAGTTCGGCCTGCTCGGCGACAAGTCGCAACGCTCCTCCTGAGCCGCGGGCGTCCTGGCTCGCGCCGCGGGCGCGGGCCGGCGGCGGAGATTTCCGGGCTAAGCTGAGCCATGCGTTTCGAGACCCGAGCCGTCCGCGCCGGCGGCGAGGCGGATCCCACGACCGGCGCCGTGGCGCCGCCGCTCCACCTGTCGACCACCTTCGTCCACGGTCCGGCCTCCGAGCCCATCCACGGCCGCCTCTACGCGCGCGAGGGCAACCCGACCCAGGACCGGCTGGAACGCGCGCTCGAGAGCCTGGAGGGCGGCGAGCGCGCGCTCGCCTTCGCCTCGGGCATGGCGGCCGCGGCGACGCTGCTCGAAGCGCTGCCCCCGGGCACCCACGTCCTGTTCCACCGCGACCTCTACCACGGCGTGCGGACGCTCGCCGCCGCCCGCTTTCCGCGCTGGGGCCTGACCGCCTCGTTCGCCGATCTGGCCGACGCCGCGGCGGCGCGGGCGGCGACCACGGACTCGACCGGCGTCTTCTGGGTCGAGACGCCGACCAACCCCCGCCTCGAGATCGTCGATCTCGCGGCCACGGCGGCGCTCGCGCGCGAGTGCGGGGCGCTGCTGGTGGTCGACGGCACCTTCGCCACCCCCGCGCTCCAACGGCCGCTCGAAGCCGGGGCCGACGTGGTGCTGCACTCGACCACCAAGTACCTCGGCGGCCACAGCGACGTGCAGGGTGGAGCGCTGGTCTTCCGGCGCGCCGACGAGCTCGCCCGGCGCGTCGAGGAGCTGCGGCACGAGCTCGGCTCGATCGCCTCCCCGTTCTCCTCCTGGCTGGTGCTGCGCGGGCTGCGCACGCTCGCCTGCCGGATGGAGCGCCACTCGGCCAACGCGCTCGCCCTGGCGCGCGCGCTCGCCGGCCACCCGGCGCTCGTCGAGCTGCTCTACCCGGGGCTCGAGAGCCATCCCGGCCACGCGGTGGCGGCGCGCCAGATGCGCGGCGGCTTCGGCGGCATGCTGTCGCTGCGGGTGCGGGGCGGGCGCGCGGCGGCGCTCGCCGTCGCCGCCGGCCTCGAGCTGTTCACCAACGCCACCAGCCTGGGCGGCGTCGAGAGCCTGGTCGAGCACCGGGCCTCCGGCGAGGGTCCCGGCACCACCGCGCCGGAGGACCTGCTCCGGCTCTCGGTCGGCCTCGAGCACGTCGAGGATCTCGCGGGCGACCTGCGACGCGCGCTCGAGCGGGCCGCCGGCGGCCCCGCGGCGGAGCCCCGGCCATGATCGGCCGCCTGACCGGCACCCTCGCCGCCGCCACCCCCGAGCGGGTGCTGATCGACGTCGGCGGCGTCGGCTACGAGGTCGCGATCTCGCTCGCCACCTTCTACGAGCTCGAGCGCGCCGGCGCGCACGGGCCGATCCAGCTCTTCGTCCACACCCACGTGCGCGAGGAGCAGCTCGCCCTCTACGGCTTCTGGAGCGAGCGCGAGAAGGAGCTCTTCGAGCGGCTGATCGCGGTCTCCGGCATCGGTCCGCGGCTCGCCCAGGTGGTGCTCTCCGGGCTGCCGCTCGACGACCTCGTGGCCGCGCTCGCCGCCGGCGACGTCGCCCGGCTCACCCGCATCCCGGGGGTGGGCAAGAAGACCGCCGAGCGGATGGTGGTCGAGCTGCGCGACAAGGTGGCGGCGCTCGCCCGCGAGCTGCCCGCCGCGGCGGCGACGCCGGCGACCGCGACCGACGACGACCTCTCCGCCGCGCTGGTCAACCTGGGCTACAAGCCGTCGGTGGCGCAGGCGGCCGTGACCGAAGCGCGTCAGCAGGCGCCGGAGGCGGCCTTCCACGAGCTGCTGCGCGCCGCCCTGCGCCGGCTGTCGCGGGCCTGAGCGGCGGCGCGCGAGCGAGCGAATAGAATGCCGCCGTGACCCCCGAGCGGCTGCTCTCCGGCGAACGCGAGGACGACGAGCAGGGCCTCGAAGGGAGCCTGCGGCCGCGGCGGATCGAGGAGTACGTCGGCCAGGACAAGATCGTCGACAACCTCAAGGTCTTCATCCGCGCGGCGCGCGAGCGCGGCGAGGCGCTCGACCACGTGCTGCTGTTCGGCCCGCCGGGCCTCGGCAAGACCACCCTCGCCCACATCATCGCGCGCGAGATGGGGGCGCCGCTGCGCTCGACCGCCGGTCCGGTGCTCGAACGCGCCGGGGATCTCGCCGCCATCCTGACCAACCTCGAGGCGGGCGAGGTGCTGTTCGTCGACGAGATCCATCGGCTCGGGCCGGCGGTCGAGGAGATCCTCTACCCGGCGCTCGAGGACTTCCGGCTCGACCTCGTGCTCGGCCAGGGCCCGGCCGCGCGCACGGTGAAGATCGAGCTGCCGCGCTTCACCCTGGTCGGCGCCACCACGCGCGCCGGGCTGATCTCGTCGCCGCTGCGCGCCCGGTTCGGCATCGTCCACCGGCTCGACTACTACCCGCCGCACGAGCTGGCCCGGATCCTCGTCCGCTCGGCGTCGATCCTGGGGGTCGCGGCCGACGCCGCCGGGCTCGAGGAGATCGCCGGCCGCAGCCGCGGCACGCCGCGCATCGCCAACCGGCTGCTGCGGCGGATCCGCGACTTCGCCCAGGTGGCGGGCTCCGGCCGGGTCGACCGCGACATCGCCCGCCACGGCCTGGCCGCCCTCGAAGTCGACGAGTTCGGCTTCGAGGAGCTCGACCGGCGGATCCTCTCCACCCTGATCGAGGTCTACGACGGCGGCCCGGCGGGGATCCAGGCCATCGCCGCCGCGGTCGGCGAGGACCGCGGCACGATCGAGGACCTGTTCGAGCCCTTCCTGCTCCAGGAGGGCTTCCTCCAGCGGACGCCGCGCGGCCGCGTCGCCACCCGCCGCGCCTACGACCACCTGGGCTACCCGCCGCAAGCCGGTGCGCCCCCCGGCAACCTCTTCTCCTGAGCCTTTGAGCCCTCTCGGCCGGTCGGACAGGCGCCGCGCGGCGCTGCTCTTCAATCCGCGCGCCGGACGGAACCGGCCGCGGCGTCTGGCGGCGATCCGCGCCGCGCTCGAGCGCGGCGGCTTCGCCCTCGACTTCCATGCCACCGAGGGGCCCGAGCACTGCCGCGAGCTCGCCCGCCGCGCGGTCGCGGACGAGGTCGCGGCGCTGTTCGTGCTGGGCGGCGACGGCACGCTGCGGATCGTCGGCTCGGTCCTCGCCGGCTCGCCGGTGGCGCTCGGCGCGCTGCCCGGCGGCACCACCAACGTCGTCGCGCTAGCGCTCGGCCTGCCGGCCGACCCGGTGCGGGCGGCCGCACGGCTCGCCGCCGGCGCGCCGCGGCCCTTCGATCTCGGCCGCGCCGGCGACGACGTCTTCCTGATGCAGCTGTCGGGCGGTCTCGACGCCCGCGTCATGGCCTCGATCGATCCGCGGCTCAAGCGGCGCCTCGGCAAGGCGGCCGTGCTCTGGGCCGGGCTGGTCGAATGGCGCCGCTACCGCTTCCCCGTCTACCGGCTGGAGATCGACGGCCGCGCCGTCGAAGCGACCGGCTTCGTCCTCGCCAACCTGGCCGAGTACGCCGGCCCTTACCGGATCCTGCCCGCGGCGCGCAGCGACGACCGCCGCCTCGATCTGCTGCTCTTCCGCGGCCGGCGCCGCCGTGACGCCGCCGGCTTCGCCTGGGCGCTGGCCCGCGGCCGGCACCTGGCGCGCGGCGACGTCGCGGTGGTGCCGGTCGAGCGCGTGCGGCTGCTCGGCCCGGCCGGCGCGCCGGTGCAGGCCGACGGCGACGCCTTCCTGCCGCGGCTGCCGCTCGAGGCCGGCCTCGATCCGCGGCTCTTGCAGGTGCTCTCGCCCCCGTCCGCGCGGGCGGGGGCCGGGGCGGCGCCCTGAGATAGGTTGGCGGCGCATGCGTGACCTGCCACTCGGCTCCCTCGACCCGATCTTCCGCCCGCGCACGGTCGCCGTCGTGGGCGTCTCCCGCTCGACCGAGTCGCTCGGCCGCGCGATCGTCCACAACCTGGTGGCGTTCGGGTTCCAGGGCGCCATCTACCCGGTCAACCCCAAGGCGAGCGCGGTCCACTCGCTCAAGTGCTACCCGTCGCTCGCCGCCATCCCCGACCCGATCGACCTGGCGGTGATCGTGGTGCCGCAGCCGCTGGTCGAAAGCGTGCTCGACGAAGGGCTCGCGGTCGGCGTCCGCGGCTTCGTCGTCATCACCGCCGGCTTCGCCGAGACCGGCGAGGAGGGGCGCGCCGCCGAGGCGCGGCTGCGCGAGAAGGTGCGCGCCGCCGGCGTGCGGATGATCGGCCCCAACTGCATGGGCGTCATCAACACCGAGGAGGAGGTGCGCTTGAACGCCACCTTCGCGCCGGTGCCGCCGCTCGCCGGCTCGGTCGGCTTCGTCTCGCAGTCGGGGGCGCTCGGGGTCGCCATCCTGAACGTCGCCGCCGACCTCGGCATCGGCCTCACGCAGTTCGCCTCGATGGGCAACAAGGCCGACGTCAGCGGCAACGACCTGCTCGAGCACTGGGAGGACGACCCGGCGACGCGCGTCATCGCCCTCTATCTCGAGTCGTTCGGCAACCCGCGGCGCTTCACCGAGATCGCCAAGCGGATCGGGCGCAAGAAGCCGATCCTGGTGGTCAAGTCCGGGCGCACGGCGGAAGGGGCGCGCGCCGCCTCTTCGCACACCGGCGCGCTCGCCGGCACCGACGTCACCGTTTCGGCCTTTCTCGAGCAGTGCGGCGTGCTACGCGCCGGCACGATCCAGGAGATGTTCGACCTGGCGCTCGCCTTCGACCGCTGCCCGCTGCCGCGCGGCAACCGGGTGGCGATCGTCTCGAACGCCGGCGGGCCGGCGATCATGGCGACCGACGCCTGCGTCAACCTGGGGCTGCGCATGGCCGAGCTCGGCGAGTCGACGCGCGCCGCGCTCGCCGCTTTCCTGCCGCCGACCGCGTCGCTCGCCAACCCGGTCGACATGATCGCCTCGGCCGGGGTCGGGGAGTACGCCCGCACGCTCGAGGCGGTGCTCGAGGATCCGCAGGTCGACGCCGCCCTGGTGGTCAACGTGACGCCGATCCTCTCCGATCCGCACGACATCCTGGAGGCGATCGCGCGGGTGGCGGGCTCGGCGGTCAAGCCGGTGCTGGCGGTGATGATGGCGACCGAGGCCTTCTACGAGGGCCTCAAGGGCGACGCCCACCTGCCGCCGGTCTACCGTTTCCCGGAGCCGGCGGCGCGGGCGCTGGCGCAGCTCGTCCGCTACGCCGCCTGGCGCGAGCGGCCGGAGGAGCCCGCGCCCCGCTTCGACTTCGCCGCGGAGCGGATCCGCGCCGCGCTCACGACCGCCGGCGAGGACGGCTACCTGCCCCCCGGCGAGGCTTTCGCGCTGCTCGAGGCGGCCGGCGTCCCGGTCGCCCGCTACCGGGTCGCCGCCGGCCGCGAGGAGGCGGTCGCCGCGGCGCGCGCGCTCGGCTTCCCGGTGGTCGTCAAGGCGATCGCGCCCGGGCTCGTCCACAAGACCGAGGCCAAGGCGGTGGTGCTCGACCTCGACGACGAAGGCGACGTCGCCGCGGCCTGCGACGGGCTCGCCGCCCGCATGGCCGGCGCCGGCGCGCCGGTCGAGGGCTTCCTCGTCCAGGAGATGGCGCGGGGCGGCCACGAGACGATCTTCGGCCTCTCGACCGATCCCCGCTGGGGGCCGGTGCTGATGTTCGGCCTGGGCGGCAAGTACGTCGAGGTCTTCCGCGACGTCCGCTTCGGCGTGCCGCCGCTCGGCCCGGCCGAGGCGCTCGACGTGGTGCGCGGCATCCGCGGCGCGGCGCTGCTCGACGGCGTCCGCGGCGAGGCCGGCGCCGACGCGGCGGCGCTCGCCGAGGTGCTGCTGCGGCTCGCCCAGCTCGCGACCGATTTTCCCGAGATCGTCGAGCTCGACGTCAACCCGTATCTCGCCGCCGATCGCGCGACCTCCCGCGCGCTCGACGTGCGGGTGCGGGTGTCGAGCGGCGCCGTCACGGCGGGGTGACACGCCGGCGGCGGTTGCGGCTAGAATCGGCGCTCCAATTCCCTGGCTGGGAGGTGACGTGCCCGCGGTCGCCGATTCGAACGCCCTCGCCGAGATCCCCCTGTTCCGGGGGCTGCCCCCCGAGCGCCTGAAGCGGCTCAACGACAGCCTGCACAAGAAGAGCGTGCCGGGCGGCACCAACATGATCACCGCCGAGCAGCCGGGCGAGGTGGTCTACGTGCTGCTCGAGGGGACGGTGAAGATCCTGATCGAGCAGATGGACGGCCGGGAGGTGATCCTCGCCTTCCTGGGCGCCGGCGACACGGTGGGCGAGATGAGTCTCGTCGACTCGGCCGGCCGCTCGGCCAACGTCATGACGATGGAGAAGTGCACCTTCCTCTGGATGGACCGGGCGACGTTCCAGGACCTGCTCAAGAACGTCCCGGAGTTCGCGCAGAACCTGGTCCGGCTGCTGTCCTCGCGGCTGCGCATGGCCAACGAGCAGATCCAGTCGCTCTCCTCGCTCGACGTCGCCGGCCGGCTGGCGCGCCAGATCCTCGCCTTCACCGAGCGCTACGGCCGCCCGAGCGAGGGCGAGCTCACCGGCACGCTGATCCCGCTGCGGCTGACGCAGACCGATCTGGCCGAGCTGGTCGGCGCCTCGCGCGAGCGGGTCAACCAGGTCATGGTCGACCTGCGCCAGAAGCGCCTCCTCTCCGTCGACTCGAGCCACCGCATCATCGTCCACCACGCCGAGAAGCTGGCCGAGCTCTGCCGGTAGGCGGTGCCCCAGAAGCCGGCTCCGCCGGCAAGAGGAGGATCCGCGCCGGCCAGGGCTCGAGGACGAGCCCCGGTGGAGGTTCGGTCAGGACTCCGGCGGCGCCTCCGGCGCCGCACCCGTCAGCCGCGCGATCAGCTCTCGCCGGACCTGCTCGAGCCGCTCGGCCGCGGTGCCATCGTAGCCGGCCGCCGCCGCCACGGAGCGCAGCGGCCAGCGCTCCAAGCTCCAGGCCAGGGTCAAGGGCGAGAAGCCGCCATCGATGGCAGGCGCCCGCGCGAGCGCTGCCTCCAGGCGGGTGCCGGCCTCGAGCAAGCGGCTCACGTCGTCCAGGTCTCTCGGCTCGCTCCTGCCCAACAGGGCACAGAGTTTCTGGGCGAGCAGGGCCTCGAGCGAGTCCACCCAGATCGTGCTGCCTCCGATGGCGACGCGAATGGGCGGATCCGAGCTGGGCGCTGGCTCGGCGACGAGGTCCAGCACGCAGATGTCGGGGGCGAGTTGAACGGAGAAGCGATGAAACTGCGGCGCCGTCTGGAGCGTCACGACCCCGAGCCCCTCGGCGGTCAGCCGTCGCTCGACTTGCTCGGGCAACTCCCCGAGCAACGGGCGGCCGCGCCAGAACAGGTCGAGGTCCCGCGTCGATCGATGACCGAAATAGAAGCCCGAAAGCGCCGCGCCACCCACGAGAACGAAGGGGGGCTCGAGGCCCGCCAACAGGGCGAGGATCCTCTCCTGGAGCGCCGAGAGGCTACCGGTCGGCGCGGGTGACATCGAAGCCCCATCGCTCGAGCAGCCAGCGCCAGAACTCGCGCTCCCGCCCCAGCTGCGCCTCGAGGCGCGGCCAGGCGGTGGCGATCTGCGCCGCGGAGACCAGCTGCAACGCGTCGTCCGGCTTGGCCTGGCGGAGCACTTTGGCCAGGAAGTAGTGGCGCAGGTCCGAGTCCGAATCCCGGAGTCGCGCGCGCAACTCGTCGAGCGTGAGGTCGAGATCCCAGAGGAAATAGGGCCTCCCCGCGGCGTCGACGAGCTGTGCCTTCGGTGTCGGCGAGAGCATCGGGTCCTCACTCCTCCCGGCGGCCCATCCTCGGCCCGCCGCGCCCGCAATTCTACCGGCAGCGGGCGCCCAGCGGCCGCGCGACCCATCGCCCTCGCCCCCCGTGCGCCCGCGAAGCCCAGTCTCCGCTTGCGTGCCGCGGAGCGGCGGCTTGCGGTAGGGCCCAGCGGCATCGCTCGCCCCGGGAGGGCCGCGGTCTGCCTCATTCCGCCCGGAGGACGACGGATCCGACCCGGGCGATCGCGTGGAAGTGCTCGTCGAAGATCAGTACGGCGGCCCCGGCGCGCGCCGCGGTGGCGGCGATCCAGATGTCATTGGTCGGCAGCGGGGTCCCGGCTCGGCGTAAGTCGGCGACGATCTCGGCGAAGTGGTGGCTCACCTCGTCGTCGACCGGGAGTGTCTCGACCGCCGGGTGCGCCAGGAACTGGCGCAGCTCCGCTTCGTTGCGCTCGCGGGCAACCGACGCAGCCAGCTCGCTCATCGGCTGGCGCCTCACCCCAGATCCCGCGCCGCTACCGCAAGCCGGACGAACCGCTGCCGCCGGCCTCCCGGCCATCGTGCGGGGAGCGTGGCGGGCACCGGCGCCGGGCCGATCGGCTCAAGCCAGCTCGAGGAGCGCTTCGCCGCGTTCCAGATTCGCGCGCAGGAGCGGCCACTGGTCCTCCCAGCGCTGGAGGAGCTCTGTAGTGCGCAGGTTGCCCCAGCGCACCCAGACGACTTGCGGGCCGCCGCTCCGGAGCTGGGCGCGCAACGCGAAGTCCTCGTCTTTCGAGATGAGGACGGCGCCCCGCTCGCCAGCCAGGCGCCAAACCGCCTCATCGGCCGCGCGCAGCAGGCCGAGGTCCGCCAGGTGGTCGGCCTCTTCTCCCCGCTCGGTCAGCCAGCGGGCGAGGGCTGGCGGCAGCTGGGCGTCTACCAGGAATCGCACTTACGCGGTGCGCAGGATGGGGTGGTCGCTTTGCAGCGCCGCGAACTCGAGCGCCGCGGTGATGTCCTCCGACTCGAGGTAGGGGTAGTCGGCGAGGATCTCCTCGCGGCTGGCCCCGGCGGCGAGCAGGTCGAGGATGTCCTTGACGCGCACGCGCAACCCGCGGATGCACGGCCGGCCGCCGCTCTGTTCGGAACTGACGGTGATACGGTGCAGCTGGCTCATGGCAGTTTTCTCCTCGCGGCGCCCGCCGCCGTTCGCGGCCGCGTGGGCGTCATCTTACCGACCTGCCGGATCGTCTCTGAAGCCAAGTCGCCCGTCCAGGCGGGCAGCAGCTGCCTGCCGACCGGTCCTCTCCGACTGGGTCTGGGCGAGGCCGGTCGCCGGGCAGGTTAATTTCACACGCCTGTTTTCACAGGCGACGCTCGTCCGCCTGGCACCGCGGCGTGGCTCCGTCTCCACCATCGGCTCGATGAAGAACGCGAAGCCGGCTCGCCGCAGACTACCGACCCTCCCGCCTACATCGAAGGGCGATGACACGCCGCCCAGAACCCCGAAGCCCCAGGGGGGTCAGTTTCTCACGCCTGAAAGGGGGTCCGTTTCTCGCGCCTGTTGACATTCCGCCTCCTCACTCGCGGAGAACGCGCTCGAAAGCTGATCCATACGGCGCAGGTCAAGCAAGAGGAGGAGACTCCCGAGAGGACCGAGCACGAGTGTGTCACGCTGCAATCGCGCGCGAGTTGACGATGGAAGGAAAGCCAAGCTCCCGACAAGCCGGCAGAGTCGCAGCTGGACCCCGTAGAAGATGCCAATGAAACCGAGCGCACCGGCAAAGAACCAGACCTCACAACGAGCGCGCTCCCCGCAACCCGAATTAAAGGCCTGCTGCCCGAGGACGGCGCCGGCAGCGACGACTAGCAAAGACGCGACCGACCAGGAGACGATTTGCCGCCTCCAAGTCGGTCGCCCCTTTTCTTGACTCAGGTACACGGTCTCGGCGCCCACCTCGCGTTGTAGCTATCCACAGAAAGGGACGCGGTCGCCAATAGACCGGCACCCCCCCTCGGCACGCGACTAGAGCTCTCCACGAGTGCCCCCCAGCTGCGCGCGATCTGGAGGTCGTACTTCCAGAAGGGCGGCCAGCAGTATCGGCACGAAGCCGGCTAGAAACGGCAGCGAGCGGAGAAAGTTGCGGGTCAGCATCATCGATTTTGGTCGAGGTGCGAACCCCAACTCCACTACCCAGCCTTGAATCATCCAGGGATCTAGTGCTGCGGCGCAACCAGCGAGGAAGAGGAGCGTGAAGGCGAAGACGCGAACGCTGGGCGCACGTCGGCCCGCCTCCCCCAGGATCGTCGGCATCAACACTGACGCGACCGATGCCACGAAGAGGATCTGTAGCTCGTTGGGAGCTGGCTGTGGACCAATAGCGCTCTCAGCCACAATTGCTATCGAGAAGAACTCCAGCCCGATGAACCAAGCGAGGAGCGCCTGGAAGGCAAGGCATTTTCGGAGGAACGAAAGCGCATTCTGGCCGCGAGCACTGGAAAGGGCGTGCTCGCTCAAGGCGGCGAGAATCAAACAAGCGCAGGCAAGAATCCACCAGGCACCGACGCGGGTCGCAAGTTCTTGGAAGGGCGTGCTTTCACCGTAACCAACCCAAGCGGCCATGAGTATCGGCTCGACAGGGCGCGCAGCTGCTGCCGGGAGGATCACCGCCAAGATTCCCAAGAGAACGCGATAACCCATCGCCGCCCTCCGAAGCTGTCTCTCTAATTCCTGATGCAGTCCTGCACTATGTCGTCGTCTTGGTTGCCGAACCAGTGCGGCGGGGCGCCACAGCGATGCAGTTGCTCGTGGAAGAGCGTGCTCAGCGGCGTCTGACACTTGGCTTCGTCACAAACTTCTGGCCTGAAGTAGGTTTGTCCACTTTCCTCGGTGATTCCGCAGCCCCCGTACCCCATGCCGCGTTCCCTGCGGTAGGTCGCGTCGCACTTCACAACCTGATTCTGATGCTGGGTCATGCAGAGCCAGGGCGAGAGACTGTGCTGATCGCCCTTCGGCCGCCCCCAGCCTGACCGACGATGTGCCGAGGCTAGTGACTTCCAGCAGCGAGGCTTCCGCTGTCGCCATCCTGGGGTGAAGAGCTCGTTGTATCCCTTGCCAGCATCCTTGAGCTTCTGGAAACAACACTCCGACCCGCCAAACCCACCGCACGACTGGGGATCAACTGACAGAAGCCCAAGAGGGTCGAGCAGTTGAGTCGGCCGAGCGTCGACGTAGCCGTGGGAATTCAACGACGCTCGAAGGCCAAGCGAATCGGGCGAAGCGTAACGCCCCGTCGCCGGTTCGTACCAGCGGTGCACGTTGTAGTAGACCTGCATTCCGAGCGTGGCGTACTCCCATTCGGCGGAGAGCCATTGGCCGGGGAGGCGGAGGGGGATGCCGTGCTTCAGGCTGTCGCTGCTGGTGCCGGCTTGCCAATCGCGGCCGAAGGGTTCGAAGCCGCCGTGCCAGAGGGTGGTGCCGTTGGCGGCGAGCGCGAAGACCGGGGTGCCGAGGTGGTCAGTCGTCAGGTAGCTCGTCGACGCCGCGCCGCTCTGACTCTTGCGCCATAGCGCCACCGGCCGGCCGGCGAAATAGAGGATGTTCGTCCGCGTCCACGTGGCCCCGGCGTCCTTGACTTCTTCGAGGGACATCAATGTCCCGTCGGAGGAGTACGTGGGAGTGGACCAAGCCTCCGTGAACACGGGCGGCTCGCCCTTCCAGACCTCGGCTCGGGCGAGGAAGCCACGGCCGTCGTAGGTGTTGAAGAGTGTCAAGCCACCGGAGCGGCCGATTCGCGCGAGGGCCGAAGCGTCGTCGGGCACGAGCGTCACGACGTTGGCGCCAGCTGACATGTCGGTGACGTTCCCCGCGTCATCCATGCCGTAGCCGCGTTCCCAGAAGCACTGAGTGGCACCGTATTGCAGGCAGGTCGACAGGATTCGCGCGGTGTTGCCCGGGTTGAAATTGCCGTTCTGAAGGTACCAGTAGCGCCGCACTGCCGGTGGCTCGAGAGTCTCCGACAGGCGATTGCCGATGCGGTCGTAGGTGTAGGCCGTCTCCCCCCAGGGTCCCTGGGCGAAGGTGAGGTAGTCCTGCCAGTCCTGGTAGTCGAACGAGCGCGAGACCGCGGCGGGCTGCGTCTGCGTGATCCCCGTCACGTTGCCGCCGGCGTCCGTCGCGTAGCTCCAGTTGAACAGGCTCCCCGACACCGCGATCGAAGTCGGCGCGTAGCGGAAGTCGTGGCCTCGCGCCTCGTCCCGATTGGTCGTCGAGTTGAAACGCAAGCTCGCCAGCGGCCCGAAGGCGCGGTAGGCCGGGAGCGGACTGTTCTTGACGACCTCGACTATCGAGCCCGCACCCTCGCGGATCTGGAGGCGTGTCGGCCGGTTCATGCGGTCGTAGGTATAGGTCGCCAAGAGGCTGCCCGGGTACGAAATCGTCAGGCGGTTGCCGTTCTGGTCGTAAGTGTACGCGAGGCCGGTTTCCGTGAGCACCTCTCCGAAGGCGTTGTAGGTGGAGTCGATCGACTGGGCGGCCGAAGGTGGCCTCGCCGCAGGTTCGAGGCCGTCATTGCCGGTGCCGAGTCGGCCGGGTTGGGGGCCGGTGGCCGCGGAGAATTCCGACTCGCCACTCCGCTGACCGCCTGTTGTCAACCGGTCTCGAATCGACTAGGGTGGCCGTACCCCGGCCCAGAGGTTCCTGGCCCGACGTCGTTTTCGGCGCGGGCCTCACCGGTCAGAGGAGGTTCTTGCCGTGCACGAACGTCGAACTTCGTCCCGCAGCCGGCGCGCGCTCGCGCTCGCCACCCTGCTCACCCTGGCCGCCCTGCCGCTCGCCGCGAGCGAGAAGGGGAGCGAGGGCGCCGAGTACGGTCGCAACTACGACCTGCGCGTCGTCGCCGAGCGCGGGTCCGTCCGCGCCCCGTCTGCCGCCCAGCTCGCCGCCGTCGCTCGCCTGGCCGCCGAGGTCCCGGGCGTGCGGGCCGAATACCACCCCGAGACCGGCGCCACCCGCAAGCTCGCCAACGCCAGCGGCTTCGTGACTCGCGCCGACCGGAGCCACGATCCGGTCCAGGTCGCGCTCGCTTTCGTCGCGGCCGAAGTGGACCTGCTCGGCCTCGCTCCGGGCGACCTCGAGGACTACGAGGTCACCGACGAGGTCTACTCCGCGACCAGCGGCGTCACCCATCTCTACCTGCGCCAGCGCTCGGGCGGTATCCCGGTCTACAACGGCCAGCTCCACGTCAACGTCGCGAGCGACGGCCGCATCCTGCTGCTCAACAACCAGTTCGTGCCCGGCCTGGCGAGCGCCGCCAACGCGACGGCGCCAGCGCTCACCGCCGCCGACGCCGTGGTCGCCGCCGGACGCCACCTCGGTGCCGCCGCGCCGGCCGCGCCGCGCGTCGTGGCGACGTATCCGGGGGCTCAGCAGGTCACCCGGCTGATCGCCGACCAGCTCTCGCTCGAGCCGGTCGAGGCGCGCCTGATGTACCTGCCGGCCGGCGCCGACGCGCGCCTGGTCTGGAACTTCCAGCTCTGGACGCTCGACCACGACCACGTCTTCGACTTCACCGTCGACGCCGTGGACGGCCGCGTCTGGACCCGCTACGACTGGGTCGCCGACGCCACCTACAAGGTCTACCCGCCGCCGATCGAGAGCCCGTTGAACGCCACGCCCGCCCCGCCGGGCGACGGCCGGGTCATCGAGACCGACCCGTGGGACCTGACCGCTTCGCCGTGGGGCTGGCACGACACCAACGGCGCCCCGGGCGCCGAGTTCACCATCACCCGCGGCAACAACGTCCACGCCTGGGAGGACAGCGACGGCAACAACACCGAACCCGGTTCGCCCGCCGGCGAGACCGAGTGCGGCGCCTCGATCTCCTGCGAGTTTCCGATCGATCTCACTCAGCATCCTTCGACGTACCGTCCGGCCGCGGTCGCCAACCTTTTCTACTGGAACAACATCATCCACGATACTCAGTATCTCTATGGGTTCGACGAAGTCGCCGGCAACTTCCAGGTCAACAACTACGGCAACGGCGGCGCCGGCAACGACCACGTCCGCGCCCTCGCCCAGTCGGGCGCCGGCACCTGCAACGCCAACTTCCTGACCCCCGCCGACGGCTCACCCGGCCGCATGCGGATGTACATCTGCGCCAACGTCTCCCCCACCCGTGACGGCGACCTCGACAACCTGGTCATCGTCCACGAGTACGGCCACGGCATCTCGAACCGCCTGGTCGGCGGCCCGTCGAACGTCAGCTGCCTCGGCAACCAGCAGCAGGGCGGCGAGGGCTACTCCGACTGGTGGGGCCTGGTCTACACCCACGAGCCGGGCGACCAGGGCACCGACGTCCGGCCGGTCGGCCTCTACCTGATCGGCAGCGGCATCCGGCCCCAGCCCTACAGCACCGACCCGACGGTCAACACCTACACCTACGAGACGATCGGCTCCGTCGCGGTCCCGCACGGCGTCGGCTCGGTCTGGGCCCAGGCAGCCTGGGAGGTCTACTGGCGCCTGGTCGATGACCACGGCTTCGAGCCGGACATCTGGAACTCGACCTCCGGCGCCGGCAACATCCGGGCGCTCCACTACGTCAGCCAGGGGCTCAAGAACGCCGCCTGCAGCCCGACCTTCCTCGACGTCCGCGACGGCATCATCGCCGCCGCCGCCAGCCTCAACGGCGGCGAGGACGTCTGTCGCATCTGGGAAGCCTTCGCCGCCTTCGGCCTGGGCGAGGACGCATCCACGCCCGGTCCCAACTCGACGAGCGCGACCAACGGCTTCGCCCTGCCGCTCATCTGCTCGTTCGGCACCGCGGGCGACGACGCCCGCGTCTGCGCCGGCACGAGCCACGTCCAGGATGTCCTGGTCGGGCCCGCCTTCACCTCGCCGCCGGTCGACATGTCGGCCGTCGGTCATCCGGCTGGCACTACCGCCGGCTTCAGCGAGAACCCGGTGGCCGGGCCGCTGCCCAAGACCATCCAGTTGACGATCGGCAACACCGCCGTCGCCGGGGCCGGCACCTACACGATCGACGTCACCGCCGACGACGGTGTCAGCAACTACACCGACAGCTTCGCCCTGACCGTCGATGTCGGCACCCCCGCCGCGCCGGCGCTGGTCTCGCCGCCCGACGGGGACGTCGGCACCGCCCGCAAGCCCCTGCTCACCTGGAGCCCCGTGGCCACGGCGGCGTCCTACTCGGTCGAGATCGCGACCGACGCCGGCTTCACCAACATCGTCGCCTCGGCGAGCGGTCTCGCCGCCGCCTCCTACGCCGTCACCACCAACCTCGCCGTCGGCACCTTGCACTACTGGCGCGTGGTGTCGGAGAACGCCTGCGGGACCTCGGCCGCCTCGGCGGTCTTCGAGTTCACCACCGGCATCCCGTCGGTGCTGCTGGTCGACGACGACGACAACGCCCCCAATGTCCAGGACCGCTACCAGACGACGCTCAACTCGCTCGTCGTCTACGACGTCTGGGACGTCGTGGCGCAGGGCGGCGAGCCGACCTTCGCGGACATGTCGGGCTACAAGACGGTGGTCTGGTTCTCCGGTGACCGCTTCACCGGCTCGACCAGCCCCTCGGCCGGTCCCCAGGCGGCGTCGCAGACCGCCCTCTCGCTCTACCTGCAGAACGGCCGCTGCTTCTTCCTCTCCTCCCAGGACTACGCCTGGGACATGCTGGGCTCCGGCACCCAGGCCGCCAACGCCTTCATGGCCGAGTATCTCGGCTTCAGCCAGGTGGCCTCCGACAGTGGCGACTACACCCGGGTCGACGGCGAGAACGTCTACTCGGCCTTCCAGGATCTGACCCTCACCTACAGCGGGCTGTTCAGCGACTTCTCGGACGAGCTGACGCTGGGCAGCGGCCAGACCGCCTTCCGCGGCGATCTGCCGGCCGGCAACACGAAGCTGGGCGCGACCTCGAAGCTCGGCTCGACCTACTTCTCGACCTTCCTCGCCTTCGGTCTCGAGGCGATGAGCGAGGTCAACCGCGCCGCGGTCCTGCAGCACTTCTTCGACACCTGCCAGGCGGAGGTGCCGCTCTTTGCCGACGGCTTCGAGAGCGGCAACAGCTGCGCCTGGTCGACCGGAGCGGCGGCGGCCTGTCCGTGACGAAGTGACTCTCGACCGTCGGCGAGCGCCGCCCTGGCGCGCCGCCCGCCGACGGCTCGCCCCCCGAGGCCGGTTCCTCATCCCCGCGGGGAGGGGGACCGGCCGTTCGTTCGCCTGGCCACGGCGGCGCCGCGGCGCGCGTGGTAGCGTGCGCGCTCGCCCCCAGAACCGAGGAGTGATTCTCATGTCGCCCTGCCGCCGCCGCACGCTCGCAGCCGCCGCCTGCTTCGCCTGCGCCACGCTCGCTCTGGCCGCGCCGCCGCCCGGCGGGCGGGTGGACCCCTGGATCCTCGGCCGGCTCGCGGAGGCGGCGCCGGGAGCCCGGGTGGGCGTGCTGGTCGAGCTCGCCGAGCGGCCGGAGCTCGCGGGCATCCAGGGGACGAAGCTGGAGAAGGGGGCGGCGGTCCACCGCGCGCTCGCCGCCGTCGCCGCCCGCAGCCAGGCGCCGTTGCTCGAGCGCTTGCGCGAGCTGGGCGTGCCGCACCGCCCCTTCTGGGTCGCCAACGTCGTCTGGGTCGAGGCCGACGCCGCGCTCGTCGCCGAGCTCGCGGCGCGGCCGGAGGTGGCGAGGCTCTCGGGCGACGCACCGGTCCGCGTCCCCGAGACGCGCCAGCCGGAGGATCCCGAGCGCGTGCCGGAGGCGCCGCTGGCGATCGAATGGGGCGTCGCCAAGGTCAACGCCGACGACGTCTGGGCGCTCGGATACACCGGCCAGGGGGTGGTGGTCGGCGGCCAGGACACCGGCTACCAGTGGGACCATCCGGCGCTCCTCGCCCAGTACCGGGGCTGGAACGGCGCCAGCGCAAATCACGACTTCCACTGGCACGACGCCATCCACGCGGGCGGCGGCGTCTGCGGCGCCAACTCGGCCTTTCCCTGCGACGACCACAACCACGGCACCCACACCATGGGGACGATGGTCGGCGACGACGGCGGCGCCAACCAGATCGGCGTCGCGCCGGGGGCGAAGTGGATCGGCTGCCGCAACATGAACGTCGGTGACGGCACGCCGTCGACCTACATCGAGTGCTTCCAGTGGTTCCTGGCGCCGACCGATCTCGCCGGCCAGAACCCGAACCCGGCGCTCGCCCCCGACGTCATCAACAACTCCTGGGGCTGTCCGACCTCGGAAGGGTGCCACAGCGGCAACTTCGCGGTCATGCAGGCGGTGGTCGAGAGCCTGCGCGCCGCCGGCATCGTGGTCGTGGTCTCGGCCGGCAACTCGGGCTCCGGCTGCTCGTCCGTCACCGATCCGGCGGCGATCTACGAGGCCTCCTTCACGGTCGGCAACACGACCTCCGCCGACAACCTCGCTTCGTCGAGCAGCCGGGGGCCGGTGACCGTCGACGGCTCGAACCGGAGGAAGCCGGACCTCTCGGCGCCCGGCACGAGCGTTCGCTCGAGCATCCGCAACAGCTCGTACGGCACCTTCTCCGGCACCTCCATGGCCGGCCCGCACGTCGCCGGCGGCGTGGCGCTGCTGCTCTCGGCGCACCCGGCGCTGCGCGGCAACGTCGACGTGATCGAAGCGGTGATCGAGCGGACGGCGAATCCCGCGGTCAACGTCACCCAGACCTGCGGCGGCATCCCGTCCTCGCAAATCCCCAACAACAGCTTCGGCTGGGGCCGGCTCGACGTCCTCGCCGCCGTCCAGGCGGTGCTCCTCGCCGACGACTTCGAGCCCGGCGACTTCTGCCGCTGGGACCAGGTCGGCGAGCCCCCCGCCCCCCCCGCCGGCTGCCCCTGAGCGGTTCCGCCAAGACATCCCCGCAACAACGGCCGAAGCTCCAGGTGTGAAGCCGATGGAGCGAGCCGCCAGGCGAGCGACCGCAGAGAAGTGCGGCCAGCGGAGCGAGCCGCCAGGCGAGCGCCCGCAGAGAAAGCGGAGCGAGCCGCCAGGCGAGCGACCGCGGAGGGGTGAGGCCAGCGGATTCACTCCGCTGGCCGAGGGGAGGGCGCGTGCCCTCCCCTTCTAGATGATGAGCCGCGCGTGCCCTCCCCTTTCAGCTACTGTTCGTCGGCCGAGGGGCCGTACAGCCCGGGCACCGGCAGGTCGAGCAGGCGCAGGTAGACGCCGAGCTGGGCGCGGTGGTGGATCATGTGGTTCATCACCATCGAGCGGACGACGCCGATCCGCGGCAGGGTGAAGAAGACCTGGTCGCCTTGGCGCAGCGTCCAGGGCGCCATCGCCGCCGCGTCGTCGGCGCCGGCGAGCGCCGCGCGCGCGGCCGCGACGTAGCGGTCGAAGGTCGCCAGCAGCTCGTCGGTCGAGGCGTGTCGCGGCGGCCGATAGTCGAAGGTGGCGAAGTCGAGCTCCGTGCTCTCGAAGGTGTACGAGGCCCAGGTGACGACCTCGGCGACGTGGCCCGCGAGGTGCCCGAGCGCCATCGACTTCGCGTGCGGCTTCCAATCCGACTTCTCCCACGGCACCCGCGCCAGCGTGCGGCGCGTGCCGGCCATCTCCTGATCGAATTCGGGCAGCATCGACTGGGCGATCGTCATCGCGGCTCTCCAGTGGGCGTCTCGTTGGGATGGAAGCTCGAATCGAAGTCGAGGCCGACCGACGCGCCCGCCGGGCTCGGCGCGGGCTCGGCCGCCAGCAGCGTGCGCACCGCCGACTCGGCGCGCCGGGCGAGCGCGGCCCGCGCGCCGGGCGGCAGCCCGGTGGTCGGGATCGGCCGCCCGATCCGCACCTCGATCACCCCGGGGCGGACGCGGAACAGCCCCTCGCGCGTCAGCACCCGGCCGGCGCCGACGATCGCCACCGGCAGGACGTCGGCACCCGCCTCGAGCGCCGCGCCGAAGCCGCCGCTCTTGAAGTGGCCCGGGCGGCCGTCGGCCGAGCGCGTCCCCTCGGGGAACGAGACCACGTGCGCGCCGCGCGCCAAGAGCGCCGCCGCCGTCCCCACCGACCGGCTGGCGGCGCGCGGCGCGCCGCGATCGACGAAGACCATGCCCATGGCGCGGATGTAGGCGCCGAGGAACGGCACCGCGCCGAGCTCGCGCTTGGCGAGATAGCGCAGCGGCACCGGCAGCGCGCGGAAGAGGGCCGGGATGTCGATCCAGGACTGGTGGTTGGCGACCACCAGCGCCGGCCGCGCGGGATCGAGCTGCTCGCCGCCGGTGACCCGCAGCCGGGCGCCGGCGCCCGCGAGGAGCCCCGGCGCCCAGACCCAGCGGGCGAGCCAGAGCGCGGGCGCGGGGCGCCGCGCGAGCGCCGCGACCGCGAGCGCGACCGAGATCCAGAGCGCCGTCCAGATCACCGTGAAGAGCGCCTGGAGAGCGTTGAGCGGTGCCCAGAGGAAACGCGCGGGCGAGCGGCGCGGCGAACCCACGGCGCGAGCCTACCCCAGCGCGCCACCGCGCGGGAGGGCGGCGCCGCGGCGCGCGATAGACTCCGCCGCCATGTCCTTCGAGACCAGCGCCCTGCGCCTCTGGCGCACCCTCCCGCGCGAGGAGCGACTCGAGGCCGCGCGCGCCTTCTGGGAGCGTCCGACCGAAGAGGCGGCGGTTGCCGCCGCGCAGGAGGTCGTCAAGATCCTGCGCGTGCGGCCGCAGGCCTTCCACAAGGTGCCGCTCGACCAGCGCGTGCGCGCCGTGGCCGGCCTCGCCACGCCGCCGGAATCCCTGGCCGAGGCGCTCCTGCTCTCGCTCCACGTCGGCGCCCGCCGCTCGCTGCTCGGTGCCTTTCTCGACGCCCTCGCCATCCCCCACGAAGAGGGCTTGATCGACGAAGAGACCGAGGTCGCGCCGCCGACCGAAACCGCCGCCCGGGCCGCCCTCGCGGGCCTTCGCGCCGACCATTCCGACGCCGCCATCCGCCTCTACTGGAATGCCCTCTGGCTCCAGGACCGCGAGCGCTGGGCCGCCCTGGAGCCGGTCGCGCCGCCGCACTCCGAGCCGCGGGCCTGAGCGGCTAGAGAGTGGTGCCGATCGGCACCCGGCTCTCGGCCTCGACCCGGAGCGGATCGTCGGCTTCGCCGCGTGCGAGCCGCGCCAGCGCCGCGAAGGCGATCATCGCCGCGTTGTCCCCCGAGTAGAGGAGCGGCACCAGCCGCAACTCGACGCCGCGCTCGGCCGCCCACGCCGGCAGCGACCGCCGCAGCAGCCGGTTCGCCGCCGCGCCGCCCGACACCGCCAGCCGCTCGAAAGGCCGGCGCCGGTGGAGCCGGGTCAGCCGGTCGAGCACCTGCCGCACCGCCGAGGCGCGGAAGCCGGCGAGGAGGTCGAGCGCCGCCGGCGGCAGCGGCGGGTCGGCGGCCAGGTCGGCGACTGTCCGCTCGCCCCGGCGCTCGAGCGCCTCGATCGCCAGGATCGCCTGCGTCTTCAAGCCCGAGTATGAGAAGAAGAGCGCCTCGGTGCCGGCGAGCGACGGCAGCGGCGCGCGGGCGGCGTCGCCCAGCTCGGCCAGCTCGTCGACCCGCGGACCCTGCGGATAGGCGAGACCGAGCCGCTTGCCCACCTTGTCGAAGGCCTCGCCGAAGGCGTCGTCGCGGGTCTCGGCCAGGGTCTCGATCGCCCCGCCCTCGACGCCGTAGAGGGCGGTGTGCCCGCCCGAGACCACCAAGCCGACGAAGCGCTCCGGCACCGGCTCGGCCGGCGCGCCGTCGAGCCCCAGGTAGGGCGAGACCAGGTGCCCCTCGAGGTGGTGGACGGCGAAGAAGGGCAGACCCCGCCGCCAGGCGAGCGCGCTCGCGACCGCGAGGCCGACCCGCAGCGACCCGACCAGTCCGGGCCCGCGCGTGGCCGCCACCGCCTCGACCGCGTCGAGGCCGACCCCGGCCCGCGCCAGCGCGGCCTCGAGCACCGGCCGGAAGTTCGTCAGATGCTCGCGCGAGGCGATCTCCGGCACCACGCCGCCGAAGGGCCGGTGCGCCGCGAGCTGCGACGAGACGACCGAGGCGAGCACCCGGCCGGCGCCGTCGAGCAGCGCGCAGGCGGTGTCGTCGCAGGAGGTCTCGACGCCGAGCACGAGCGGACGGTCCATCGCGGCGTCGAGGATAGCGCCCCCGCGCGTCGAGCGGCGCGCGGCGCGGGCGCGCCCGGCTCTGCTATCGTCGCCCCCACTCGCCGTCAGCAGGCCGCTTCCCGCTTCGAGGTGCTTCGATGAGGCTCGCCCCTGCCGTTTCGTTCCGCCGCCCGGCCTGCCGGGTGGCCGCCGTCCTCGCCGCGCTCGCCGCGCTGCCGGCGAGCGCCCCGGCGGCCGCACCCGCGGCGGCCGCGCCCACGCTGGCCGCTTCGACGCTCACCCGGTCGATGCGGCAGCTGCTCGCCGACCAGATCGAGGCGGCGCCGATGGCGCCCGAGCACTTCACTCCCTGCGTCGACGGCATGGCCGGCAGCTTCCCCTGCCACAACGTCGACCTGCTCGAGTTCCTGCCGCTCGCGTCGATCGGCGGCGCGGCCACTTCGTCCGGCTACGCCAACGACATCTGGGGCTGGACCGACCCGCTGACCGGCAAGGAGTACGCGCTGGTCGGCCTGCGCAACGGCACCTCGTTCGTCGACATCTCGAACCCGACCCACCCGGTCTACCTCGGCAAGCTGCCCACCCACACCTGCGCGAGCGGCTGCAACGCGAGCGGCGTCTGGCGCGACATCAAGGTCTACCAGGACCACGCCTTCATCGTCGCCGACGGCATCGGGCACCACGGCATGCAGGTGTTCGATCTGACCCAGCTGCGCGCGGTCGCCACCCCGCCGGTCACCTTCGCCGAGACCGCCCACTATCCCGGCCTCGGCAGCGCCCACAACATCGCGATCAACGAGGCGAGCGGCTTCGCCTACATCGTCGGCGGCTCGACCTCGGGCCACAACAACTGCTCGGGCGGCCTGCACATGGTCGACATCGGGACCCCGGCGGCGCCGCAGTTCGCCGGCTGCTTCTCGGCCGACGGCTACACCCACGACGTCCAGTGCGTGACCTACGACGGTCCCGACCCCGTCTACGCAGGCCGCGAGATCTGCTTCGCCTCGAACACCGATTCGGTGACGATCGTCGACGTCACCGACAAAGGGGCGCCGTCGCAGGTCTCACGCACCACGTACGCCGGCAGCGGCTACACCCACCAGGGGTGGCTGACCGAGGATCTCGCCCACTTCCTGGTCGACGACGAGCTCGACGAGCAGCAATCCGGCCACCCGACGCGCACCTACGTCTGGGACGTGCGCCATCTCGCCCAGCCGGTGCTCCTGGGTCACTTCCAATCGACCTCGCCGGCGATCGACCACAACCAGTACGTCAAGGGAAACTACAGCTACCAGGCCAACTACCGGAGCGGCCTGCGCATCCTGCAACTGATCGACCTCGACGCGACGCCGCCGGCGATCGTGCAGGCCGGCTTCTTCGACGTCTATCCGGCCAACGACGCCGCGAATTTCAACGGCGCCTGGAGCGTCTACCCCTATTTCCCGAGCGGCGTGGTGGTGGTGTCGGGGATCGAGCAGGGTCTGTTCGTGCTGCAGCCGAATCTCTGCTCGGCGCCGGCCCCGCCGGGCGGCCTCGCGGCGACCCCCGCCGGCGACAACCGGATCGATCTCGCCTGGACGGGCAGCGGCGCCGCCGGCGCCAGCTTCACGGTCGAGCGGGCGCAGGGGGGCTGCGGCGGCGCCTTCGAGACGCTCGCGACCGGCCTCGCCCTGCCCGCGTTCGCCGACACCAGCGCATCGGGCGCCATTGCCTACGGCTACCGGGTGCTCGAGACCAGCGCCTCGGGCTGCCCGTCGGTGCGCGGCGCCTGCGCCGCCGCGACCACCACGGGGGCCTGCACCGCCTATCCCACCTTCGCGGGCCTCGCCACCGCGACGACGCCGGGGAACTCCTGGTGCACGGTCGAGCTGGGCTGGGCGGCGGCGACGCCGATCTGCAGTGGACCGGTCGGCTACTCCGTGTACCGCTCGACCGAGAGCGACTTCACGCCGTCGGCCGCCAACCGGATCGCCAGCGGCCTCGCGGGCACCTTCTATCGGGACTTCGGAGCGCCGGCGGGAGTCCGTTCCTACTACGTCGTCCGCGCGGTCGACCTCGCCGCCGGCGCCGAGGACCCCAACGTCGTCCGGCGCTCGGTCGAGCCGGTCGGCGCCATGGACGACGGCACTTTCGCCACCGGCGCCGAAGTCGGGGATCCGCCCCTCGACACCGCCGGCGACATCGGCAACCGCCCCGAGCACGCCGGCTGGCACTTCGGCGGCCGCGCGCGGACGGGCCTGCGCAGCTTCTGGTCGGAGGGGCCGGTCAACTCCTGCATCGCGCTGGTCACGCCGCCGCTCGAGCTGTCGCCGGGCGAGAGCTCGGAGCTGCGCTTCTGGTCGGCGCGCGACATCGAAGCGGGTGACGGCGGCGTGGTCGAGCTGCGCGTCGAGGGCGGTCCCTGGCAGGCGCTCGCGCTCGCCCCCGACTACCCCGGCACGATGGCCTCCGACGACAACGCCTGCGGCCTCGCCGCCGGCCGCGGCGCCTTCACCGGCACCGACATCGGCTGGCAGGAGCATGTCGCCGATCTCTCGGCGCACGCGGGCGCGGCGGTCGAGATCCGTTTCCGCTTCTCGACCGATCTCGTCGGGGGGGACGGCGAGGGCTGGTACCTCGACGACCTGTCGGTCGTCCATGCGCAGCTGCCGGGGACCTGCGAGGCCGGCGTCGGGATCTTCAGCGACGACTTCGAGCTCGGCTCGGTCGTGCTCTGGAGCTCGGTCGAAGGTCTGACGCCCTAGAAGTCCCTCGGTTTTTCTTCCCAGCGGGAACCGGCGCGCGTTCGTGGTCGCCGAATCGGGAGCGCGCGCCTGCGCTCCGGCCGCGACGGGCGCGATCTCGACTGGATTTCGGGTGGGCGCGGCCTACGAAGCTTCCCGCTGGGAAGAAAAACCGAGGGACTTCCAGGGCTGCATCGTGGTGGGCGCTGCGGGCCGCGTCCGCGCGTCAGGGCTCTGAACCGGCTGCCGCATCCGGCGTCGCCTTCAGATGCAGGAAGAGGTGGAAGAGGTCCGCGTTCTGGACCGCGCCCAGCATGGCGCGGTAGGGCGGGATGCCGAAGTCGGTGAAGCGCAGCTCGCCCAGGGCCTCGGCTTCGAGGGTGCCGTCGGCGGCGAGCTCGTAGCGCAGCGGGGCGTCGACCTCGACCGCGCGGCCGCGCACGGTGATGCGGACGCGCGCCGTCCAGGCGAGCGCGACGCGGGCGCTCTCGCCGCCGCGCCGCGTGATCGACAGCAGCTCGACCGTGATCTCGGGGTGGCGCGCGGCGTCGAGCTGGCCGGTGTCGAGCATCGCCTGGCGAACCTTGATCCCATCGCCCGGAGCGACCGCGGGCAGCTCGCCCGCCGGCAGCGCGCCGAGCTCGCCCAGCCGGGGCGCCCAGCGGGCGCGCGCCGCGGCCGGGTCGACCTCGAGCGCTTCGGCGCGCACCGCGACCTGGAAGCTCGCCCGCTCGGGCGCCGCCGGGTCGAGCGCCAGGCTCGCCGCGGCGAGCGGCGCGACGATCAGATGGTCGTGGGCGAGGCGGGCGGCGAGCCCGGCCTTGTGGGTCAGCACGGCGATCACCGACGCCGACGGATCGAGGCGGTAGGGCCGCATCTCGGCGGGGGCGGAGCGGGCCATCAGCGCGAGGGCGGTGGCGAAGACCATGGCGGCGCTGCGGGACATCGGATCACCTCCCGGAGATCTCGTCGTCGCCCCCGTGGGTCCGCCGCCGGCTCGGCCCGGTTCGGTCCCCGGCTGGAGCGATGCCGGCGGCGCCATCTTAGCCAGCCCGGCGGCGCCTCCGGACCCGAACAAGGTGAGGGGCCGCCCCCGCGCCGGCGGGAGCGGCCCCGAAAGGTCGATTGCGCCGCGCGGGTCAGCCGTCGGAGCCCGTGCGCTCCTCTTCCTCGTGGCGGACCTCGATCACCATCACCTTGCCGTCGGGGCCGAGGCCGACGCCGAGCTGCTTTTCGAGCGACGTCTTCGCCGCCTCGCGCATCGCCTGCTCGACCGTCTCGCGGGTCGCGGCGTCGAGCTGCTGGAAGCTCTCGGTCTTGCGCAGCCGCTCGATCCAGGCCTCGGCGCCGAACGGACCGACCAGCATCCCGCCCTCGCCGGTCGAGAAGGCGAAGGCGCCCGGCTCGCCGGACCCGCCCTGCTTGTGGAGGATCCGGACCTTGCCCTCCCCGGCGCCTTCGCCCGAGTGCCAGACGAAGGCCTTACCCCCTTCGTCGCCCTCGACCTCGATCTGCTTGTGGAAGACGAAGGTCTGGCCTTCGCCCGCGGCGAGCGCCGGATCGGGGCCGTGCAGGCGGATCGTCTTGCCGTCGACATCGAGCTCGAGACCGGCCTCGGTGCGGGTGGCGACGATCGACTTGCCGCTCTCGGTGAGGAAGCTGCGGCTCTCGCCGAGCGCGAGATCGTGCAGGTCCTCGATCACGATCGACTCGGCGCCGGCGCCGCGGTCGAGCTTGAGCTGGATCTTCGATCGCTTCTCGACCTGCGGCTCGCCGGCGGCGCCGGGCGCGGCGGCGGCGAGCGTGAGCAGGGCGAGCGTCAGGCAGGCGAACGGCAGGCTGCGGCGGATTCGGTTCATCACTCTCTCCTCTGGATGACGGGTTCTCGGTCGGGTTGCGTGGACATCGGACTCGGATTCGTTTCGGTTGCCTCGCGGCGGGGTCGCGCCGTCGGCACCCTTCCAGCGCAAGGCCGATGCCAGCTTCCGGGGCGGCCGCGCGGGCCGGGGGGCTCCCGATCTCGGGAGATCGCTCCCGATCCGGGGAGGGCGCCCGGCTGGCGGCGGGGCCGCGGCCGGTCAGCGCCCGGGCTCGTCGGCGGCGGCCGCCGCGCCGGCCGCGCCGGCGAAGCCGTGCTTCTCGAGCCGGTAGAGGAAAGCCTTGTAGGGCAGGTCGAGCAGCCGCGCCGCGCGCGCCCGGTTGCCGGCGGCGAGCTCGAGCGCCTGGCGGAGCAGGTCGCGCTCGAGCGCCTCCCAGGAGAGCCCCTGCGGGGGCAGGCGGAAGTGCCCCTCGGCGAGCGGCCGCGCGCCGCCCGGCGCGAGCTCGTCCGGCAGGTCCTCGAGCCGCGCCTCGCCGCCGGCGGCGAGCAGCACCAGGCGCTCGACGGCGTTGGCGAGCTCGCGCACGTTGCCCGGCCAGCCGTGCTCGATCAGCCGCCGCAGCACCGCCGGCGGGATGCGCACCGGCGCCACGCCGTGGCGGCGCGCCGCGCGCGCCGCGAAGTGCTCGACCAGCCGGGGCACGTCCTCGCGCCGCTCGCGCAGCGGCGGCAGCTCGAGCGGCACCACGTTGAGGCGATAGAAGAGATCCTCGCGGAAGCGACCGGCGGCGACCTCGGCGCCCAGGTCGCGGTTGGTCGCCGCGACCACGCGCACGTCGACCTCGATCTCGGCGCCGCCGCCCACCCGGGCGAAGCGCCCCTCCTGGAGGGCCCGCAGCAGCTTCGGTTGCAGCGCGAGCGGCAGCTCGCCCACCTCGTCGAGCAGCAGCGTGCCGCCGTCGGCGCTCTCGAACTTGCCGGCGCGGGTCCGGTCGGCGCCGGTGAAAGCGCCGCGCTCGACGCCGAAGAACTCCGACTCGATCAGCGTCTCCGGCACCGCCGCGCAGTTGACCGCCACGAACGGCCGCTCGCGCCGCGGCGACAGCTGGTGGAGCGCGCGCGCGGCGAGCTCCTTGCCGGTGCCGCTCTCGCCGGTCAGCAGGATCGTGGCGCGCGTGCCGGCCAGCCGCTCGACCCGGTCGTAGAGCCGGCGCATGGCGGCCGAGGCGCCGATCAGATCGACCAGCCGGTCGCGCTCGCCGACCTCGGCGGCGAGCCGCAGGTTCTCCCGCTCCAGCCGCCGGCTGCGCAGCGTCCGCTCGAGCGAGAGCAGCAGCGCCGCGCGCTCGAACGGTTTGGGCAGGTAGTCGTCGGCGCCGGCCCGGATCGCCTCGACCGCGCGCGCGATCGTGCCGTAGGCGGTGACCATGACGAAGGCGCACTCCGGATGGCGCGCGCGCACCTCGGCGAGCAGCTCTCCCCCCTCGCCGTCGGGGAGCCGGAAGTCGCACAGGACGAGATCCACCGGCGCGCGGGCGAGCTCCCGCCGCGCCGCCGCGAGCGACCCCGCCTCGGCCACCGCGTAGCCCTCGGAGACGAGCAGGCCGGCCAGCAGCCGGCGCTGATCCGCCTCGTCTTCGACCAGCAGCAGACGCGCTTCGCTCACCGCTCCCCCGCCCGCCGCGCCCCGAGCGTGAGGCGCGCGACGAGCCCGGTCGCGCCCTCGCCGCCGCCGCGCGGCTCGAGCGCGAGCTCGCCGCCGTAGCGGCCCGAAGCGATCCGGTGGGCGAGGAACAGGCCCATGCTGGAGCCGTGCGGCTTGGTGGTGACGTGGGGCTGGAAGAGGCGCGCCGCGACCGCGGCGGCGAGTCCGGGTCCCTCGTCCTCGATCTCGATCCGCGCGCCGCCGGCCGGCGCCGGCCGCACGCGCACGGTGACCCGGGCGGCGTCCGGGCTCGCCTCGACCGCGTTGACCACCAACGCCTGCAGCATCGCCTTGACCTCGGCCGGCACCGCGTCGAGGACCACCGGCTCGGCCGCCTCGACCTCGACGCGGACGCGGCCGCCGCCGTCCTGGAGCGCCTCGAGCGCCACCTCGCGGGCGAGAGTGCCGACCTCGACCCGCTCGCTCGCCGCCGCCCCGGCCGAAGCGAGCGCGAGGAACGAGCGCAGGGCGCCGTCGATGCGCCGGATCTGGCGGCGGCTCGATTCGACCAGCTCCGCCGCCGCGGTGTCCTCGGGCGCGCGCGCCGCCAGCTCTTCGACCGAGAAGCCGAGGGCGTTGAGCGGATTGCGCAGCGTGTGGGCGAGGCCGCGCGCCACTTCGGAGAGCTCCGACAGGCGCTCGCTCTCGGCCAGGCGCCGGTTCTCGCGGTCGAGCTCGGCCAGGCGGTGGGACATCCGGTTGAAGGAGGCGACCGCGGCGCCGATCTCGTCGTGGCGCGCGCCCGGCACCTCGACTCCCAGCTCGCCTTCGCCAACGCGCCGCGCCGCGGTCGCCAGCGCCGCCAGCGGCCGCGTCGCCCGGTGCGCGACGAACGCCGCCGCCACCAGCCCGAGCGCCGCCACCGCCAGCGAGCCGGCGACCAACCGGGAGCGGAACGTCTCGAGCGTCCCGGTAACCGGCGCGCGCGGAATCTGAATCGAGCGCGCCGCCGCCGGCCCGCGCAGGAAGAGCACGTCGGGCTCGCGCCCCGGCTCGAGCCGGAGCGCCGCGGCCGGTCCAGCGCCCGCGGCCGGTCCGGCGCCCGCGTCCGATCCGGCGCCCGCGGCCGGTCCAGCGCCCGCGGCCGGTCCGGCACCCTGGCCCTCGCCGACGCGCGGCGGGACCCCCGGGGGGAGCACCTGGACGTCGATCTGCCGCTCGAACTTGGTGACCCCGGGGGCGCTCTCGCTCTCGCTCCAGGTCATCTCGCGCCGGACCACCCAGCGGACCGGAGGTTCGGCCGCAGATCCCGCCGGCGCGTCGGCCTCCCCGCCTTCGCCCGGCGGCGGGGGCGCGCCCTTGCCGTCACCGGCGTGGGCACCGGTGGTCCGGAAGACGAACAGGTGGGAGCGCTCGCCGGAGCCCACCGCCACCGGCTTGCCCTCTCCTTCGAAATGGAAGCCGGCCAGGATCTCCTGGCCCACCCCGATCGCCACCGCGCGCACGTCGTCGCCGAGCTGCTCGGCCAGGGTCCGCACCAGGGCGATCTGGGTCGCGACCAGCCCGCAGACGAGCGCCGCGAGGAGCAGGAAGAGGCGGAGACGGAGGCTCATCGCTAGGTCCCGAGAGCAAGGGGCGTGCCCATTCGACGCCGCCGGCTCAGCGGCGCGCGGCCGGACGGGCGAGCACGCGGCCGAACGGATCGACCTCGAGCGGCGCTCCGGCCGCGACCTCGAGCTCGCCCCGACCCGCCGGCATCTCGACCCGCAGCTCCGCGCCGTCGAGGCGGACCGGCAACGGCAGCTCGAAGCCGGGCTCGTCCCAGGCGAAGCTCACCCGCTCGCGCCCCTGCCCCGAAGGCGCGCGCTCGACCGAATAGGCCGGCAGCTCCGCCCGGCGGAGATAGCGCGCCCAGAACCAGGGGAGCTCGGTGCCCGCGATCTCGGCCACCAGGGCCTCGAAGTCGGCCCCCGAGACGATCCGGTAGGCGTAGCGCTCGTCGGTCGCGAAGCGGTGGATGGCGGTGAAGAACGGCTCGTCGCCGAGCAGCCACTTCAAGGTGTGGAGGACCCCCGCCCCCTTGCTGTAGATGTCCCCCCGGTAGGCCTGAGCCGACGTCAGATCGCGGCCGGCGACGATCGGTTTGCGGTTGCGGTTGCGGCGCGCGAGCCCGCGCATGTACTCCAGGTACTTCTCCTCGCCCTGGGTGTCGAGCACGAAGATCGCCTCGGCGTAGGTGGCGAAGCCCTCCTGGATCCAGAAGTCGGCCCAGTCGCCGACCGAAATCTTGTTGCCCCACCACTCGTGGGCGACCTCGTGCACCATCAGGTCGTCGAAGCCGAAGCGGTTGTCGGTGAAATCGCCGCCGTAGGCGACCAGCGTCTGGTGTTCCATCCCCTCGTAGGGGGCATGGGCGACCCAGAACTTGTCGTCGAGGAACGGGTACTCGCCGAAGCGGCGGCCGAGCACAGTGAGCATCTCCGGCGTCCGCGCCCAGAGCTTGCGCGCCTCCTCGACCTGCTCGGGGATGGCCCAGAAGACGACCGGCACTTCGAGCGTGCCGTCGACGCCGCGGTAGATCTCCTCGATCGGCACGTAGGGGGCGGCGTTGAAGGTCACCAGGTAGTTGTTGATCGGGTAGGAGACCTCCCAGAACGTGGTCGTCGTGCCGTCGCCGTGGCTCTGTTCGCCGGTCTTGCGGCCGTTGGCGAGTCCGACCAGGCCGGAGGGGAGCGTCAGCGCGATCGACATCCCCTCGTCGGGCTCGTCCGAGGGGTGGTCCTTGGCGGGCCACCAGTCGTCGGCGCCGTCGCCCTGGGTGGTGACGCCCAGCCAGGGCGCGCCCGCGGGCGTTTCGCGCCAGACCAGCCCGTCGAGCCAGGGCGGCCGCGCGGCGACCTTGGGCTTGCCGCCGTAGACGATCTCGACCGCGTGCCGCTCGCCGCTCCGCCAGGCCGGCGCCAGGGTCACCGCGATCAGGCCGTCGCGGTGACGGAAGCGCGCCGGCTCGCCGTCGACCCGCACCGCGTCGACGCGCAGCCGGCCATCGAGATGGATCTCGAACGTCGGCAGCGGCGCGGTCGACACCACCGTCGCCAAGTTGCGGCCGCGGATCCGGCGCGTCGTCGGATCGATCGCCACTTCGAGGTCGTAGCGGCGGACGTCGTAAGCGGCCTGGAGCGGCCGCAGCGGGCCACCCGAGTCGAGGAACTGCGCGCGCAGCCAGAGCCAGCCGGCGAGGGCGGCGACGAGCCCCAGCCCGACGACGACCGCGAGCGCGAAGGCGGTGCGACGGAGCCAGCGGGAGCGGCGAACCATGCGCGCACTCTACTGCCGGAGCGCGGCCTCCGGCGCGGTTGATAGACTGGCGTCGTTCCCGCGCGCACTGCCGCGCCGGGAGCTCCCCGCCACGAGATGAACGACATTCACTCCGCCCGACCCTTCCGTCTGCTCGTCTTCGACTGGGACGGCACCGTCATGGACTCGATCGGCGCCATCGTCGACTGCACCTTCGCCGCGCTCGAGACGTTGGACGAGCTGCCGGGCGCGACGCTGCCGCCGCGCGAGAAGGTCCGCCACGCCATCGGCATGGGGCTCACCGAGACGATGCACGAGTTCTTCCCCGGCGCCGGCCCGGACCTGCACTCGCGCGTCCTCGACCGCTACCGCGAGCAGTGGGTGACGGTGTTCAAGGACCGCTTCCATCCCTTCCCCGGCGCCGAGGCGACGCTGCGCCGCTTCGCCGAGGAGGGCTACCTCCTGGGCGTCGCCACCGCCAAGAGCCGGCGCGGCCTCGAGCGCGACTTCGACCGCTCCGGCCTGGGCGGGCTCTTCCACGCCTCGCGCACCATCGACGAGGCGCCGTCGAAGCCGCATCCGGGCATGCTGCACGGGCTGTTCGACGAGCTCGGCGTCGCCCCCGGCGAGGCGCTCATGGTGGGCGACACCTCGTGGGATCTCGAGATGGCGCGCAACGCCGGCTGCGCCGCCGTGGGCGTGCTCTCCGGCGCGCAGCCGGAGCCGCTGCTCGCGGCCTGCGAGCCGCTCGCCTGCCTGCCCGATCTGACCGCGCTGCCCGGCTTCCTCGACGCTCTCGCCGGCGCCGAAGCGCCGCCGCACGCCGCCGCGCGCGGCTGAGACCCGGCCAGCGCCCCTTCCCAGCGCGCGCCGTTCACGGCAGAATCGCCGCTCCGCGCCACCGGGCTCGCGGAGGGAAGGGGGGCCGTCGACGTGACCGCCGAGCGCACGCTTCTCGATCGCCTGAGCGAGCTCGCGCGCCGCGAGCCCGCGCTGCCGGCCTTTCACGAACGGGAAGCCCCCGGCACCTGGCGCACGCTCACCTGGGGCGAGGTCCACGCCGGCGCGCTCGAGATCGCCGGCGGCTTGATCGAGCTGGGCGTCGAGCCCGGCGAGCCGGTCGGCCTGCTGGGCGACAACCGGGCCGACTTCGTCCTCTTCCAGCTCGGCGTGCTCGCCGCCGGCGGCGTGCCGACGCCGGTCTACACCACCTCGACCGCCGAGCAGATCGGCTACGTGCTCGCCCACGCCGGCGTGCGCTGCCTGGCCGCCGACTCGCCGGAGCGGCTCGCGCGCGCAGCCGACGGCGCGCGCGCGGCCGGCGCCCCGATCGCCCACGCGGTCGACCTGTCGCCGTCGGCCGCGCCGGGCCGCGCCGGAGCCCGCTCGCTCGCCGAGCTGCGGGTTCGCGGCCGCTCCCACCGCGCCGCCGCCGAGCGCCGGATGGCCGAGCGCCGGGGCGACGAGCTGGCGCTGCTCGTCTACACCTCGGGCACCACCGGCCGCCCCAAGGGGGTCGAGCTGACGCACGCCGCGATCGCCCGCACCAGCGAAGAGGTGGTCGCGCTGATGTCGCCGGCGCTCGAGGGCGAGCGCTTCCGCGTCGTCTCCTACCTGCCGCTGTCGCACATCGCCGAGCAGATGATGTCGGCGCTGACGCCGGTCTGGTTCGCGGGCGAGATCTTCTTCTGCCCCCAGCTCGAAGCGCTGCGCGAGGTGCTGCCGGAGGCCCGGCCAACCGTCTTCCTCGGCGTGCCGCGGGTGTGGGAGAAGCTCGAGGGGGCGCTCCGCGCCAAGCTCGCCGCCGCGACCGGCGCCAAGGCCCGGCTGGCCAGCTGGGCGCTTGCGACCGAGCTCGCCGCTTTCGAGCGCGGTTTGGCGAGCGGCCAGCCGGCGCGCGGCGCGGCGCGCGCGCTCGCCCGCCGGGTCGTGCTCGACAAGATCCACGCCGCGCTCGGCTTCGACCGCCTCCGCTACGCGCTCTCGGGCGCGGCGCCGATCAGCCGCTCGACGCTCGACTTCTTCGCCGCGCTCGGCCTGCCGATCCACGACGTCTACGGCATGACCGAGACCACCGCGCTCATCTCGGCTACCCGCCCCGGCCGCTTCCGCTTCGGCTCGGTCGGCCCGCCGCTCGACTGCGGCAGCCTCCGGATCGCCGCGGACGGCGAGATCCTCTACCGCGGGCCGAATCTCTGCCGCGGCTACCGCGGCGACCCGGCGGCGACCGCCGAGCTCGTCGACCCCGAGGGCTGGCTCCACACCGGCGACTTGGGCAGCGTCGACGCCGACGGCTACCTGTTCGTCACCGGGCGCAAGAAGGAGCTGCTGATCACCGCCGGCGGCAAGAACGTCGCGCCGGCCGAGGTCGAGCCGCTGCTCACCGCGCTGCCCGGGGTCGGCCAGGCGGTCCTGGTCGGCGACCGGCGGCCCTACCTCTGCGCCCTGATCGCGCTCGATCCGCTGGCCGCGCCGGCGCTCGCCCGCGAGCTCGGCCTCGCGAGCGCGGAGCCGGCCGAGCTGGCGCGCGATCCGCGAGTCCACGACCACCTGATGGCCGCCGTCGAACGCCAGGTCAACCCGCGTCTGGCCGCCTACCAGACCGTCAAACGGATCGCGCTGCTCGAGCGCGAGCTGTCGATCGAGGGCGGTGAGCTCACGCCCACCCTCAAGCTGCGCCGCTCGGTGATCGCGGCGAAGTACACCGACACCATCGAAGCGCTCTACGCCCCCTCCGCGCCCGATCCCCGACGCCTCTCCCGCAGCGCCTGAGGGCGAAGGGGTGCAGGCCGGGAGAGGCATGGGCTCGACACTCGATCCCCCGCGGGGTGGAAACCGCGGCTCGCATCGGATCGCGCCGCTCGTCCTGCTCATCGCGTTGCTTGGAGGTGCTGCTGCTCCGGCGTGGGCCGGCCGCGACGCCAAGGCGTGGACGGCGCAGCTGCAGGCGACGGTGGCGGAGTTGCGGGCGGCGCGGTGGGCGGCGGGCAAGGCGCTCGCTCAGAAGGGGCTGGACGACCTCGCGCGGCACCTCGCGCCGGGGCGGTCGGCGGGGTCGGCGGTGGCGATGTTCCTGATGGGCCGGGCGGTCGGCGCGGCGGGCCTGGGCGAGGAGGAGGAGGCGCTCTGGGACTGGCAGCTCGCGCAGCAGCTCGATCCCCGGCTCGAGCGCTGGGACCTCGAGGAGTTCGGGAGCGCGGGGCGGTTCCTCGACGCGCACCGCCTGCGCGGCGGAGCCCGGGCGGAGCCCGATCTGCCCCGTTGCGCCGAGCTGCCGGGCGCAACGCCGCCGGTGAAGCGCTGGGCGGGGCAGCCCAGCATTCCCGGAGGGGCGCGGACGCTGCGGCTGCCGGCACGCGTCGAGATCGAGGTCGCGGTCGGCACCGACGGCGCGGTCTCGTGGCCGCGGATCCGCAAGGCCGGGCCGCTCGAGACGGTCACGCTCGCGGTCGCCGACGCGATGCGCGGCTGGCGCTACGCGCCCGCGGACCGCGACGGCGTGCCGGTCGCCTGTGACTACCTTCTCACCTTCGAGCTCCGCTTCGGCCGGTGACTGGCCGCCCGCCAGACCGTCCAAGGCAGCGCCCTGCCCGCGGACGACCCCCTCTTTCCCGGGTCGGTACAATGGCGGCTCCGGCCGTCCCGCGAGCCCGGGTCGGCGTCGAGATACCGCAGACGCTCGCAGCGGCGGGCGGCGCCCACGGGAGACGCTCGATGATCCACCCGACCCCCGCCCTCCGGACCGCGACCGCCGCCGCGCTCGCGCTCGCTCTCGGCTGTAGCGCCCACGGCGGCCATCGCTCCGGAGGCGCCCCGCCGGCCGACCTGGAGGCGACGCCCGACCCGCTCGCAGCTTCCTCAGCGCTGCCGACGGCGCAGCTCGAACCCGACCAGGCTCCGGGGAGCCAGGAGCTCGCGCCCGAGCCCGCAGGAGCCTCCGACGCGGGAGAGGTCACGGGCGAGATCGACGGCGAGACGGACGCTCAGCCCCCCGCCGCCGAGCCGGAGCCGGCCGAGCTGCTGCAGGCCTCGCTCGAGGCCTACGAGACGGCGGCCCGCCACTGGGAGCGCGGCGACTTCGACGACACCTTCGCCGCGCTCGACCAGGCCTACGAGCTGATGGCGCGCGTCGCCGCCAACGGCGACCCCGCGCTCGCGCAGGAGAAGGAGAGCCTGCGCCAGTTGATCTCGCGGCGGGTGGTCGAGATCTACGCCTCGCGGCGCAACGGCGTGGGCAGCGCGGACGGCTCGCTGCCGCTGGTGGTCAACGAGGAGGTCGAGCGCGAGATCGCGAGCTTCCTCGGGCGCGAGCGCGACTTCTTCCTCGAGGCCTACCGTCGCTCCGGACTCTACCGGCCGGCGATCGTCGCGGCGCTCGCCGAAGCCGGCCTGCCGGAGCAGCTCTCGTGGCTGCCGCTGGTCGAGAGCGGTTTCAAGGAGCGGGCGCTGTCGAGCGCGCGCGCGCTCGGGCTCTGGCAGTTCATCGCCTCGACCGGCTACCGCTACGGCCTCGACCGCAACGACTGGATCGACGAGCGGATGGACCCGGAGAAGGCCACCCGGGCGGCGATCGGCTACCTGTCGGCGCTGCACGAGCTGTTCGGCGACTGGATGACCGCGCTCGCCGCCTACAACTGCGGCGAGGGCGCGGTGCTGCGCGAGCTCAAGCGTCAGCCGCTCGGCTATTTCGACCGCTTCTGGGATCTCTACGCGCGGCTGCCGCGCGAGACGCGCCGCTACGTCCCCCGCCTGCTCGCCACGCTGGCGCTGCTCGAGGATCCCGCGCGCTACGGCCTCGAGCTGCCCGAGCCGCTGGCGCCCGTCCCCCACGAGACGGTCGAGATCGCCCGCTCGACGCCGCTCGACGCGCTCGACCGCGCGCTCGGCTTGGAGCCCGGCGCGCTCGCCCGGCTCAACCCGGAGCTGCGCCGCAACGCCACGCCGCCGACCGCCTACGCGCTGCGGATCCCGCCCGGCGCCGGCCCGACGCTCGCCGCCCATCTCGACCGCCTGCCGATCTACAAGGCGCCCGCCCCGGCGGCGGTCGCCGGCGTCCACCGGGTCCGCTCGGGCGAGACCCTCTCGGGCATCGCCGCCCGCTACGGCACCAGCGTCCAGGCGATCCTCGCCGCCAATCGGCTGGCGAGCGCGCACAAGATCTCCCCTGGCCAGCAGCTCCAGATCCCCGGCCGCGCCGGCCGCCGCGCCGCCGCCCCGGCCGCCGCCTCGACCGCGCAGCGCGCCGCGACGCAGCCGGTTCCGCCCGGCGAGGTCGTCCGCCACCGGGTCCAGAACGGCGACAGCCTGTGGACCATCGCCACCCGCTACGGCACCACGATCGAGCGCATCAAGGCCGACAACCACCTCGCCTCCAACCTCCTCCAGCCCGGCCAGATCCTCACCATCCGCGGCGCAGGGTAGCCGGCGGCGCTTTCCTCGGCGCGGTCGGCGCGCCGCCCACGGGTGGCCTCGACAACGTGCGCGGCATGGCGCTGCTCGGCGGGGTGATCCACATCACGAACTCGGGGACGGGCAACACCGCGCCGGGCAACGCGGTGGTGCGCTTCGACAGCGCGGGAAACAACCTCGGCTTCTTCAGCACCGTGGGGCTCGCGCCCAGCCCGTTCGGCATCCTCGAGCACCCGCTGGGGATGCTCGTCTCCTCGAGCTCGGCCAACGACGACATCCACGCCTTCACCCTCGCCGGCGTCTCGGCCGGCACGTTCCACGACACGACCTCGCTCAACTTCGCCGAGCAGATGAACTACGCGACCAACGGCGACGTGCTGGTGGCGGGCTTCTCGTCGAACAACGTGGTGCGGCTCAACGCCACGACCGGCGCCCTGATCTCCTCGTTCACCGCCAGCGGCGCCCGCGGCGTGGTCCAGCTCACGAACGGCAACATCCTCTGGAGCAACAGCTCGGGAGCGCACGTCTACGACGTCGTGGCCGGCACCAGCACGCAGGTCTACACCGGCGGCGGGCGCTACTTCGACCTCTTCCTGATCGCCTTCACCGTGACGCCGGTGGCGGGGCCGGGCGGCGGCCTCGATCCCTCGACGCCGCAGGCCGTCCCCCAGGGCCAGACGATCGACTTCGAGGCGATTCCGGATCCGGGCTTCGCGATCGACACGGTGACCGGCTGCGGCGGCACGCTCGTGGGCACGACCTACACCACGGGGCCGATCACCGCCGACTGCACGGTGACGGCGACTTTCGTGGCGGCGACCTTCACCGTGACTCCGGTGGCGGGAGTGGGCGGGAGCCTCGACCCGTCGACCCCGCAGGCCGTCCAGCCTGGCCAGACGGTGGCCTTCACCGTCCTGCCCGACCCCGGCTACGGGCTCGAGGGGGTCACCGGCTGCGGCGGCACCCTGGTGGGCACGACCTACACGACGGGCCCGATCACCGAGGACTGCAGGTTGACGGCGACTTTCGTGCTGCTGCCCTCGCTGCTCGAGATCCCGACCCTCGACGGCGCCGGCCTCGCGCTGCTCGCGCTGCTGCTCGCCGCCGGCGCGCTCGTCCTCCTGCGCCGGCGGACCGGCAGGACGTAGCGTCCAGCCGCGGGCGCCGCGTCCCGGCGCCCGCGGCGCGAGCGTTTCTAATTCACCTACGCCGTGGCGCGGCGCGCGCCGGATGCTCGAGCAGAGGTCCTCGCCGCCCGACCGCTCAGGGCGCGATCGGCGGCGGCGGCGTCTCGGGGACGTAGGTCGACCGCCCGCCGCTCGAGGTGAAGGGCCCTTCGAACTCCAGGACCTCGCGGCGATTCATCGTCCAGGCCTGGTAGAGGGCGATGCCGAGGATCACCCAGCCGAAAACGTTCTCGAATCCGCCGAGGAACGGCGCCATGAACGCGAGACCGAAGAGGAAGAGAATTCCGAGGCCGACCCCGGCCAACCCGGCATCGACCACTCCGTCTTCGGCTCCCGCCGCCTCCACGCGCGCGGACTCGTCTTCCGGGACGGTGCCCGGCACCGCGGGCGCAAGCGCGCCGGAGCCGCTCCCGTCGGCCGGCTCGACCGCAGCGAGCGCTTCCTCGCCCACGACCGCGCCACCCGGGCCGACCGCGCCGGCGTCGAGCGACGCGTCGGCCGCCAGCTCGGCGATTGCCGCTTCATCGCCCCACTCCCCGGCCGCCTCGAGAATCGCCGGGATGTAGCTCGAGACGATCGCCGTGTAGGTCAGCAGCATCGCGAGCCCCTGATACGCCCACCCGCCCCGCCGCCGCGCGCCCAGCCGCACCGCGCCCCCCACCAGCAGCCCGACCAGAATCGCGATCAGCCCGAACTCCCGCTCCGTCAGCCGCGCGATCCAGTACCAGCCGACCGCCGACACCACCGCCGCCCCCACCCCCAACGCCGCCGCCCGCACGAACCGCCCCCCAGCCGACCCCGCCTCCCGCTCCGCGATCCGCCGCTCCCGACACCCCGCACACACCACCTGCCCCGAAGCCCGAAAGAACACCCCAGCAATCGCCTCACCGCACGCGGAACAAACCGCCGCCTCCGGCGCGCCCGAGCTCCGTTCCCGTCCCCGCTCCTCCACTTCCGCCTCATTTCTCGCGTTCATGGTCTCTCCTCCAAGCTTGTCTTGACTTCATCAGATCCACCACAAGAGCCCTGTCCACCAAAGCCGACGTATTACTCCTCCACTAGATTGTCAGAGGGACGAACGGGTCGAATCGGTTCGGTACCGCGACCCGCAAACTTGACGCTCTTCTTGAGGCGCATGGTCTGAGGATGCACAACTGTCTTCACGAGGGAGCCGTCCGTAAGCGAAACGCCGACCCAGGTCAGCCCGCCAAACTCCATCTCCTCGTGCTGGTTCGAGAGCCCGGGCACGTAGACCACTCGTCCGCGGCTCTTCCACAGCCAGACTCGCATCTCAACATGATCGCCCAGTTCAACAGCGGTCGTGCCGTCGTCGTACGTCACCAATCGACCGATCATTCCTCGTCCCCGTCACCAGTTACAGCTTGCAGTGTTTGCCACGGCCCAAAGAAAAGCGTGGAGTACCAGATAGTCGCGAAGATCGGTGCCCAGCGCTCCGAGTTGCTGATGAAGTTGTTAAGGAACCTCGGGATCGGAGCCATGTTCCACAACCCGTTTCCAAGTCTCCTCAAACCTTCGTTCTCGAAGACATCCGTAAAGAGTTGGTTGGGGCCCTTCCGAGAGAAACACTGAAGAATGTTCAGGTGGTGCATCTCCCAATTGAAACCGGGGAGGAATCGCTTCAACTGTCTCCCAATCCAAGTGGAGCCAATGCTTGGAGGATTGCGATTGGTGTTCATGAAGAGACGACTGAATCTGACCAGCATTCTCCTGGTGGCAGTGCCGCTGATCTGAATGACGTTCCAGCTGCCAATAGCGCTCAGGATGCTGGGTGTCCACGGCTTGATGAGTCGCAACGCAAGGCGACTGAGAATGCCTCCGAGTGGCGCCGTGGCTGCTCCCCAGAAGAAATCACTAAGGAGCCTCCAGCCAAACCCGGGCTGAGAAATGGAATTGTTTCCCAAGAGCACGGCGAAGCTCGCATTGATAAGGCCCGAGATGGCAAGGGAAGTGATTGCACCTACGAAGTCCTCCCCGGAAGGATCGGAGAAGAGCGCCGGGTTGAGGCCCGAATACAGGTAGCGATGGATCGAAAGTGGTTCGGTGCCGTACCCCGGAAACGGATCGACACTGGCGAAGCGTCCCGCATTCGGATCGAGCCACCTGGCCCTGTTGTAGTAGAAGCCGGAGTTCGGATCGAGCGGCTCGCCGGCGAAGAGGTACTGGTTCGGATCTTCGCCTTCGTGGCTGAGGAGGGTGCCGAAGGCTTCGAAGGAGTAGCGGTCGGTGACCTGGCCTTCTTCGTCGGTGAGGGCGCGGATCGTTCCGATACCTTCGGCGTGGAAGTAGCGGGAGATCCAGGTGCCGGGGCTTGTCGGGTCGGGCCTCAGGGTGGCGAGGAGGTCGTCGCCTCGCACGTGGTAGGCGGTGAGGGTGGCGCTGGTCGGGTCGGATTCGGCGACGACTTGGCTGAGGACGAGGGTTCTGCCGGCGGCGCTGGTCTGGTGCCAGGGGTCGACCAGGTAGTCAGGCGGTTCTCGAAGTCCCAGGTGTAGGTGGCGCCGTCGGGGCCGGTCTTGCTGGTCTGGTTGCCGTTGGCGTCCCAGCCGTGGACGACCGCGTTCTCGCTCAGCAGGCGGTCGCGGCTGTCGTAGGCGTAGGTGACGCCGAGCGTCGGTCAGCCGCGAGAGCAGGTCGTAGCCGTAGTGCCGCGTGGTGCCGTCCTGCTCGGTGATCCGCGTCCGCTGGCCGGTCGCGGCGAGCGTGTAGACGTAGGAGACCACCGTGCCGGACACCGCATGGACGGCGGTGAGCTCGCGCAGCCGGTTGCGGTTGTCGTGCTGGTAGCTCGTCGCGACGCCGTTCGGGTGGACGAGGCTCGCCCGGTTGCCGTTCTCGTCGTAGCCGTGGACGTAGACCCCGCCGGCCGGGTCGGTCACCGTGTCGAGGCGGCTCAGCGCGTCGTAGGTGAACGAGGTGGCGAGCGCCTGCCCGTCCACGAACGCGGTGAGCCCGGTCCGGTTTCCCGCCAAGTCGTACGCGAAACCGAGGCTTCGCCCGTCCGGGTAGGTCAGGCCGGTCACCCGGTCCCGACTGTCGTAGGCGTAGCTCGTCGTGCCGCGCGCGTCGACCATCGACGCCCGCCGCCCCGTGGCCGTGTAGGTGAAGGCGTGGAACGAGCCGTCCGGGTAGGTGCGGCGCTGCAGACGGTTCGAGGCGTCGTAGAGGTAGTGCGTCGCGCGCCCGGCGAAGTCGACGCGGGTCCTGCGGTTGCCGGCGACGTCGTAGGTGAACCGCTCCTCGGCGCCGTCCGGCAGGATCCGCTTCGTCTGCCGGCCGAGTGCGTCGAGCTCCGTGCGGCGCACGGTGCCATCCGGAAAATGCGTGCGAATCAACCGAACCGAGGCGTTGTGGTCAGCCTTCGAGCTCGCATCGGCGTCTCCTCGCGAATCGGCGCGAGCGACTGCGAGCAGCTCCGGCGCGAGTGCATGGAGCGGCACGGCGACGACCAGCATTCTCGCCACGACTGACCGCCACAAGGACCTTCTCCTAGTACTCGTCCTTACGCTCGCGCGACGTGTCGACATTCTAGAGGGGCTCAGTGCGTCCGCCGTTGGGACAGAGCTGGAACTTCGTGGCTCCGCAAGGAACTGTAGGGCGGAGTCTCAGCACGCCTCGACTTGCGTGGAGTGGTCACCGGGCTCGGAGCGCCATGAGTGCGGGGAGGTGCCTGCTGCTGCTCCAGCTGAGAATCGAGCAGGGCAGCAGCGGCTTCGCGGGATCAGCGGAGGTCCCAAGCGGCCTGCCTTTTCTTGACTAGACAACACAGTCTCTATAGGCTTTCGCAACTGAGGGGCATCAAGGCCAGCTCTGGGGTGTGCTCTACTCGTGAACGACTTTGGAACTAGCCTTTCCAGGCTGCGAAGATTTAGGAGGTTGACGCAGCAGGACCTTGCTCAGCTCCTGGGAGTCCAGCCGCGACTCGTTTCTCGATGGGAGACAGGAAAGACCAAGCCACAGTTCAACTATATAGTCCACATCGCCGATGTCCTCGAGGTCTCTCTCGATCGGCTCGTCAGGGGAAGCAATTCGGACTGGGTGGCCACCGACTTCCACATTTGTAACAAGCGGTTGCAGGAACTCTGTCGTCAGGTCGATATGCTCGGCCGCGAGGATCAGGAAGTCGTCTGTCACGTGATGGACAGCCTGATCCGCAAGGAGAAGATGAAGACCGCCCTTTCGGGGACACTCACGGAAACTCGATGACACGAAAGGCGGTTCAGAAGTCGCCACGCGCGAGATCGAAGGGGGTGATTTCCGTCTCTCCTGAAGAGACGATGCCGGCCCCTCCCCAAATCTCCCTTTTCCGGCCCCAGGCCCGCCGCGTGAAGCGCGCACGCGAGGGCCAGCCCATGACCGCGATCGGGCTCTTCGCGGGCATCGGCGGCATCGAGCTCGGTCTCGCGCGTGCCGGCCACCGGACAAAGCTCCTCTGCGAAAACGAGCTGGGAGCCATCGCCGTGCTCCACGAGCGCTTCCCTGAGATCCCGGTCCACGCGGACGTTTGCGACTTGGAGAAGCTCCCGCGCGGCACGCAGCTCGTCGCCGCGGGCTTTCCCTGCCAGGACCTCTCGCAGGCCGGCACTACGGCCGGCATTCGTGGCGAGCGCTCCGGGTTGATCGACGAGGTCTTCCGGCTTCTGCGCACCCACGACGTCCCCTGGCTGCTGCTCGAAAACGTCCCCTTCATGCTGCAGCTCCACCAGGGCCAGGCGCTCGACCATATAGTCACCGCGCTCGAGGAGCTCGGCTACGCCTGGGCCTATCGAGTCGTCGACTCTCGCTCGACGGGACTGCCGCAGCGGCGGGAGCGCGTCTACGTGGTCGCATCGAAAGTAGGAGACCCGCGCGACGTCCTTCTCGTCGACGACGCCGGCGAGCCCGCACCCCCTGCGCTCGAGCGCTGGCGCGACGTGGCCTGTGGCTTCTACTGGACCGAGGGGCTGCGCGGCCTGGGCTGGGCCGTCGACGCGGTGCCGACGCTCAAGGGTGGATCGACGATCGGGATCCCGTCACCGCCGGCGATCGTGCTGCCCTCGGGCGAGATCGTCCAGCCCGACATTCGCGACGCCGAACGGTTGCAGGGATTCGAGGCCGACTGGACTCTGCCGTCGAACGAGGTGCAGCGGAGCGGCCATCGTTGGAAGCTCGTCGGAAACGCCGTCACCGTCGATGTCGCCGCCTGGATCGGCAAACGACTGGTCGAGCCTGGCACCTACGACCCGGGAAGCGACGAGCCCCTCCATCGCACGAGAAAGGGCTCCTGGCCGCGCGCGGCTTGGGGGGCAAAAAGCGAGCGATGGATCTCGTTCGTGTCGGCTTGGCCCGTCCGCGAGGCGACGCCGCCGCTCGAGAAGTTTCTCCGCTATCCGACACGGCCGCTCTCCGTGCGCGCCGCCGCCGGCTTCTACTCGAGAGCTCGTCAGGCCAAGCTTCGCTTCCCGCCCGGCTTCCTCGAGCTCGTCGAGCGACGCGCCAACTTCTCGCTCCGCGCCTGAGACTCCCCGTGGTGCGGCGGTCGCCCCCCGCCTCGGATGCCGACACCCGCAGGCGCATGCTCGACCAGCGCCGCACCGACACCGGACCCGAGCGGATCGTCCGCCAAGTACTCGCGGCCATGGGCCACAGATTTCGCCTCGCCAATCGCGACCTGCCCGGCTCACCCGACATCGCCAATCGCTCACGCAAATGGGCGGTGTTCGTCCACGGCTGTTTCTGGCATCAGCACCCGGGCTGCCCGAGAGCCACCGTCCCGAAACGTAATCGCGCCTGGTGGACGGAGAAGTTTCGAGACAATCGGCGGCGAGATGCCCGCAAGGTCGGGGCCCTCGAGGCCCTCGGCTATTGCGTCCTCACCGTCTGGGAATGCGAGACGTGCGACTTACGAGAGCTCGGCCGGAAGCTCGCTCGGGCGCTCCCTACTCCTCGTCGTCCTCTTCGGGCGATTCCTCGGCCGGCTCGCGCTCGCCGCTTTCCCACCTGAAGTCGAGGGCGTTGCGCTGCTCGTAGGTCACCGCGACCTGCTCGACGAAAGCTTCGATCGAAAGGAGCTTCTCCGTGCTCGGTCGGCCGACCTTGGCGGGCGGTACCGTCACGTCGAAGAAGCCGACCTCGGCGCTCTCCGGGTCGTACAGCGCCACGAAGACGTGCTCGAAGCGGTCGACGTCGCCGTGCGGGTCTCTCCGCCCCGCGAGCGGCCACAGATACTGCACCCAGGTCCCAAAAGACGACGGACGGTTGTCCGCGTCCTCGCAGGCCTCGAAAGGCAGCACCACGACCGCCACCAGTACCGAGTACGGCTGGCGCTGATGATACCCCGCCGCCTCCACCCGCAGCTCCTCGTCGTTCCGCTTCGTGTTGTGGTGAAAACGATGGGTGGGATTCTTGTCCCGCACGTGCACGGACTTCAGCGAGATCCCGAGACCCAGACCCGACTGCGGCGTGCTGAAGTTGACGTCGAGCTTCTTCAGACCCCGCACTGCCCGCGCTGGAGACTCCACGCCCTTGCCCGAAGGATCCGGCCGAATCCCAGCGAATCGCCCGCGGAAGGCGTTCGCCACGTAAACCGCCATCGCGTTCGCGAAGCGCGTCGAATACCCACTGCCCGCACCGCTGCCTGGCGTCGGACGCTTGCCTGCCGCGAGCAGAACGTCACCAAAGGAGACGATTGTTGGGCGAGGACCTGGGGCCTTGGACATCGTGGAATAGGCTACTTCGGTCAATAGGCTATCAAGCCATGGCTCAGCCAGGAGCCTTGCTTACTTGGTCGCCTCGCGCAAGGGTCGCTCCCCGCTCCTCCACAAGATCTCCCCTTCCGCGTCGAGCTCGAACGTCTCCTCCCGAATAGCAGATGCTCGATGGGCGAGCCTGCCCACTGAGTCATAGCGGGCCGTGACACGACGTACGCCACCATGAGGAAACCGGCCTTCCTCGACGAGCAATCCCCCTTCGCCGACACCGACGTCACTAGTTGCGTCGGCGATCTCGTCGAGTCTCAGCCATCGTCGGAATCGTGCTTGCGTATCCCTGGCCGCGACCGATGCTGGTTCATGGGGATCTCGAAACAGAGTAGTGACCACCACGCCAGAGTCCGTCACCTCTCGAGAGAATGCGCCTTCGAAAGAGAGAAGGCGTTCGCGACCGAGAAGCGCAATCGCGCTCGGCCCACAGTAGATCCGCCAAGCAGCCCCCATCCACATTCCGGGAAGGAGGTCGAGCCGACCAGGATTGTGGCGAATATCGATGATCGTCCGGTCCGGGAACTCGGGGTCGCTTCGTACGGCCAGACCGTCGGTCCGGCCGCCAAGCGCACGGTAAGTGTTCGCATCCGTCAGGGACTGCCAGAACACGTCCTCGGCATCGAAAGAAAGGCCCGCGTTGAAGCCGGCCCTCCTGCAGAGTGCTCTGAGTGCATCGCAGGGTGGCTCGGTGTGTTGCGGAAGCGTCCAACTGAGCGTCAGGGCGCCTTTCCCTGGATGAAGCGACACCGAAAAGGTGTTCTCTCCACCGAAACCCTTCTCGGCGGAGAGAAAGATGGCTTCTGGCACATCAATCTGCTCGATACTCCGCAAGGCGGCCTTCGAGAGCTCGGTCTGCTTCGCCGAGAGCTGCCGGCCACGAACATAGCGGGGGCGAAATCCAAGGAGGCCACCCTCCACGAGTTCGGCAATATCCACTCCAGAGAGGGACTCTGGACCGAAGCACAAGCGCGTCTCGAGCCGATGCGGCGTCATGGGAAGTTCGAGACTCTGACCTCGACGCCACGGGCTGCGCCGTAGCGAACAACATCGTCAAACTCCGTGCCCGAGAGTCCGGGACCGATCCTGATGTCTAGAATCTTCCGAGTCTCTCGTCCGTTGACGCGCGGATCGCCGAGTAGAAAATTGTCTATGTGGGCAATGAGTTCGTCTTTGTCGACGACGCGCGTTGACTTGAGACTAGCAACCACTCGTCCACTCTGAAAATCAATCAACGGGAAGAAGCCGTTCGCCTCCTCTCCGATTCGGTACCAGGACCGGTACTCAGTCGAGGCCAGGTGACCCTCGATCACCCAGCCGCGCACCTTATCGTCCAGTTGCCACACCTTTGCCAGCGCGGCTTGGGTCAGCTCTCCGGTGCGGCCGATGAAAGGCCGCCCAACAGCGAGAGCGCGAAAAGCGCGGCGAATCCTCGTCGTTCGATAGATCGCCGCTCCTGTGCGAACGGCTCCACCAATGACGACACCGCCAACAACCACCCCAGCACCCAACACCACGTTGAAGAAGAGCGAGGCGAGTGAGTCGCTTGCGTTCCCAGATGCGCCATTGACGAGGCCGAAGCCGGCATTGATCTGGATCTCGGTTACGATGCTGCGGATTGACATCACAATCGAGATCTCGGAGAGCCCGCCAGCAAAGAGACCGAGAGGATCTGTCAGCTCTGTGGGTGACTGTGCCGCGTACGAGTACTTGTGGAGTGTCCCTGGTGAGCCCGGGACTCCGTCGAAAGTGTCCAGGCTCGAGAATCTCCCCGAATTCGAGTCCAGCCATCGCGCGCGGTTGTAGAAGAAGCCCGAGTTGGGATCGAGCGGCTCCCCGGCGAAGAGGTAGGCGTTGGGGTCGTCGCCTTGGTGGTCGAGGAGCGTGCCGAAGGCTTCGAGTGTGTAGCGGTCGGTGACTTCTCCTGCCTCGTCCGTGAGCGCCCGGATCGTGCCGATGGCTTCGGCGTGGAAAGAATCGCCTGACGCGATTTCCGGGTGAAGTCGTTCGATCGCTTGATGTTGTTTCTCGAGCGCGGAGCTCGAGACCCGGAGGCGAGTT
>JACTMI010000026.1 GCA_014584695.1 Acidobacteriota bacterium | reverse complement strand
GCGGCGGCTCCCGCGGCTCCGGTCGAGCCGCTGCCGCAGCCGAGCCCCGCGCCGGCGGTCGAGGTGCCGGTCCCGCCGGCGCCGCGGCCGGCGCCCGCGCCGCGCAGCCCGGCGCGGATCCGCATCGGCTTGTCGACCGATCTCGAACGGGTGGTGCTCCCCTGCTGCGACGGCGAGGTGTCGGCGCTCGCCGGCGGCGCTCGGCTCGACCTCGCCTCCCCGGTCACCGTGCGCCCGGCTGGCGGCGGCGCCGTGGGCTCCTTCTTTCGGCTCCAACTCGCAGCGCTGCGCGACGAGCAGCAGGCGCTCGAGCTGGCGCGCCGCCTGACCGCCGCTTCCGGCGAGCGCGCCGACGCTCGCTTCGACGCCCAGACCGGGCTCTACCGGGTGCGCCTCGGGCGCCACGCGACCCGCGAGGCCGCGGAGGCCGCCGGCCGGAGCCTGGCGCGCCACGGCGTCGACGCCTACTGGGTGGTGTCGGAGGGCGGCGGAGTGGCCGATCCGGCGCTCGAGGTCGTGCACCGCGGCCGCGTCCACCGGGTCGAGGGGCGCACGTTCGCCCTCGAGGCCCCGGCGGGCGGCGGCCTGCGGGTCGAGGGCCGCCGCTTCCGGGGCCGGATCGTCGTCTTCCTCAACCCGCGGGGCCGGCTGAACGTGATCAACGAGCTGCCGCTCGAGGAGTACCTGCGCGGCGTCGTGCCGCGCGAGCTGGGCCCCGGGGCCTATCCGGAGCTGGAGGCGCTCAAGGCGCAAGCGGTGGCGGCGCGCACCTACACGCTGCGCAACCTCGCCGAGTTCGCCGACGAGGGCTATGACCTGTGCGGCACGCCCCGCTGCCAGGTCTACGGAGGCATGGACGACGAGCACCCGCTTTCCGATCGCGCCATCGCCGAGACTTCGGGCGAAGTGCTGCTCTACGGCGACGAACCGATCGACGCGCTCTACAGCGCCACCTGCGGCGGCCACACCGAGGACGTGCGGACGGTCTTTCCACTCAAGAGCGGGGTCTACCTGGCGGGCGTGCCCTGCATCGAAGCCGGACAGGAGCGGCTGCACGCGCCGGCCGCCGCCGGCGCGCGCTTTCCGGGCTCGCTGCTCGGCCGCCTGCTCGGCCCCGGCGCGGCGCGCATCGATTCGGCCGCCGCTCTCGAGGGCGCGCTGATCGAGCTCGCCCGGCGGGTGGGCTTCGAGCCCGCCGCGACCCGGCTCGCCTCGCTCGAGCGCCGCGCGGTCTTCCGCTATCTCGCCACCGCCTACGATCTGGCGCTCGACGCGCGGCTGTTCGTGCGCGCCGAGGAGCTCGACTACCTGGTCGCGGCGCCGCCCGCCGATTGGAGCCTCGAGGAGCGGCGTTTCGCCGCCTGGCTGGCCAAGAGCGGCCTGCTGCGGCCGGCGGTGCCGGCGGCCGCGCTCGGCGCCGGCGAGATCGAGGAACTGCTGTTCCAACTCGCGCTCCGCCTCGGTCTGCTCGAGGAACGGCGCGCCGGCTTCACCTCGTTGCGCGAGGGCGCGCTGGCGGCGCGCGATGGCGAGCAGGCGCTGCGCTACCCGCTCGACGCCCGCCTGCTGGCGTTCCGCGCCGAGGGCTCCGCGCTGCGCGCCGGCGACCTGGCGCTGGTGCCGGGCGACGCGGTCCGGCTCTACGTCGCCGGCGAGCGGCTGCTGGCGGTCGTCCACGAGGTCCATCCCCAGGGCGCCGGCTTCGACCGCGAGCATCGGCTGTCGAGCTGGAATCGCTTCCGCAGCGACGCCGAGCTCGCGGCGAGCGTCCGCCAGCGCTTCCCGGGGTTCGACTTCGCGAGCTTCGAGGTGCTGTCGCGGGGGGTCTCGGGGCGGGTCGGCGCGATCCGCCTGACCAGCAGGAACGGCGACAGCCTGGAGGTCTCGGGACTCGCGGTGCGCTGGACGCTCGATCTGCCGGACACGCTCTTCACCGCGCGGCGGGTGACGCCGAAGGAGGGGGGCGCGGGCTGGCGCTTCACTGGCCGCGGCTGGGGGCACGGCGTCGGCCTCTGCCAGGTCGGCGCCTACGGCATGGCGCGGCGGGGCCACGACTACCGCTCGATCCTCGCCCATTACTACCGGGGCACGGCGCTGGCGAGAGTCGTGACCGCCCCCGGCGCCTGAGCGGCCGGATTCCTGGCCGACTTCGCGATGGCCTTCTCGGTGATGGTCGAGCTGCTGAAGCTGCGGCGGCGCTGTCGGTCCGCAGCGCCGAGGCGGCGGCGTCAGTCGTTCGTCGCCCCCCCGGCGCCGCCCGAGCGCCGGTAGCGGCTGGCGTAGACGCCCAGGCAACGGTCGGAGACGACGTCGATGCCTGCCTCGAGCAGCCGTTCGGTGGCGGCGTCGTGGCGGATGCCGCTCTGGAGCCAGACGAGCCGTGGCCGCCGCTCGGCCGGCAACGCGAGAATCTCGTCGACGTGAGCCGGGATGGCCGCGCTGCGCCGAAAGAAATCGACGGTATCGAACGGCTCGGTCACGCTGGCGAGATCGGGGTAGGAGCGCTTGCCGAGCGCGGATTCGAGGGTCGGATTCACCGGCACGACCCGCAGACCGCGCCCCTCGAGCATGCTGGGAATCGCGTACGCCGCCTCGTCCGGGCGGTCCTCGCCCTTGATCCCCACCACGGCGACCGTCCCGATCGCCCGCACCGCCGCCGCCAGCTCGTCCTCCGACTCGATCCGCCGCCCGCGCATGGCGCGAGCTTAACGCTTGCCGCCGCGAGCGCGACAGCTGCCGCGGCGCCGCTTCGCGGCTCGTGACATCGGCGGGCGGGAGTGGCGACGAGAGGGGGGCGGCAGCCCACCCGGGCGGGTCGGGGAGAGGGCGGGCGCGCACCTTAGGATCGGGAGGCGCAGGCCGTCTTCCCCCAGGAGGTCTCCATGGTCGGATCGAGCCGGCTCTTCCCCGCGATCCTCGCCGTCGTCCTGCCGATTTCTCCCGCCGCCGCCGCGACGGCGCCGCTCGACGATCTCGCGGTCCTCTACGACGCGCTGCGCGCGCCTTCGGTCGGCGGCGCCACGGCCCCGGATCGTGTCCTGTCGTTCGGCCACGCCGAGATCCGGCCGGCCGCCGGGACCCGCTGGTCCGCGCTGCTCGTCCAGGACGAAGTCTGCGGATTCGTGCTCGACGGCCCGGCGACGTTCGTCTATCGGGTCGAGGACCGCTTCTCGCTTCAGGTCGCCAAGCGCAACCTCAAGAAGGTGCGGCGCATCGACGTCCGCGAGTCGAACGGCGTCCTCACGCTCACGCTGCCGCTCGACGGCGCGGCGGTCTGGGGGTGGGGTCTCGATCTCGGCGCTCTCTCCGAACCGACGGCGCCGAGGGCGGTGCCGTCCTGGCTGGCGCAGACGCTCGAGGCCAAGCTCGCCGACATCCCCGAGCGCGACATGGTTCTCTCTCGATTCGACGGCGACGCGGCGTACCGCTGGGCGCTGCTCCGCGCGGGTGGCGAGGCCTTCCAGCTCGACGTCGATTCCCGCCCGTTCGCCCGCGAGGAGATGCTGCTGGCGTTCGAGCGCCTGCCCACGGGCTCTGGGGACCTGACGGGCCGACTGACGAGTCGCGAGATCGTCGCGCAGCCCCTGGGTCGCTCCTGGCTCGACGGCAATCCGCTCGACCTGGTCGCGATCGATACCGAGATCGATCTGCGGGCGGAGGACGCGAAGCGGGTCGCGGTCGCGACCCGCACCCGGCTCCGCGTTCTGCGCGACGGCCTGCGGCTGCTGTCGCTCGGTCTCTGGAGCGAGACCTACGACGAACGGACGCGGGTCCACGAGTACCGCGTGGGACGGGTTCTCCTCGACGGCCAGCCCGCCCACTACCTCCATCGTCGTGGCTCCCTCATCGTCCGCCTGCCCGCGGCGGCGCGCAGCGGCGCGGAGCACCTGCTCGAGATCGAAGTGGCGGGCGACGTGCTCGAAACCCCGGCGGGAGACAACTACTGGCGCCTGGTCTCGGGGTGGTACCCGCGCCCGGCGCTCGGCGGCGACGAGCTGGCGGAGATCCGACTGAGCATCGACGTACCCGCGCCCTGGCTGCCCTTCGCCCCGGGCGAGGTGCTCGAGCGCACGAGCGCCGATGGTCGCAACCGCGTCCGCACCCGCCTCGACGGGCCAATGGAGCGGGCCGCGGTGATCGCCGGCAAGTACGCGACGACGACGGTCGAGGAGCGGGGCGCGCGAGTTCACGTTTCGAACTACGCGGTGGCGAAGAGGGCGGAGTCCGAACGGCTGGCGCAGGTCCTCTTCGCGGTCCGCGGATGCCTCGAGCGCTGGCTCGGCGTGCCCTACCCGTTCCAGGATCTCCAGGTGGTCGAGGTCAACTCCTGGGGCTGGGGCCAGGCGCCGCCGGGCATGATCTTCATCACCCAGGAAGCCTTCCTCAATCGCGCGCAGGCGCGGGCGACGCACGAGGGCGACATCGCCAGCCTGGCGACGCGGGGGATCAACGAGCGGGTCGCTCACGAGCTCGCCCACGGCTGGTTCCCGCACGTCGCGAAGGTCGGCCGCGCGGAGGAGAATTGGCTCTCGGAGAGCCTGGCCGACTACACGGCGGCCTGGTGCCTGGCGGAGGTGATGGACAAGCGACAGGCCAAGTACCACTGGGGCCGTCAGCTCGACCAGTGGCGATACTGGTCCAGGGAGGCGGGCCCGGACGCGAGCGTCTTCCTCGCCTCGCATCTCACGGGCGACGAAGACGGCGCCCGCGCCTGGCAGTTCCTCCTCTACGGACGCGGCCCGCTCGTTCTGCACGCGGTGCGAGAGCAGCTCGAGAGGCAGCGGGGCAAGGAGGAGGCCGACCGGATCTTCCTCACCTGGATCCGGTCGTACGTGAGGACGTTCCAGTTCAAGTACGCCGAGACGCGCCATCTGGTGGGAATCCTCGACCAGATCACCGGCGAGCACTGGATGCCGTTCTTCGAACGCCACCTCCTCGGCACCGAGAGCCCGCCGGTCAAGTAGCTCGTCGCCCCGGGCCGCTTCCTGCTCGCTCGCCTCCGGCGGCTGCCGCCCCCCCTCCCGTGTTCACGCGATGGCGACGCCCACGCCCCGGTCATTACCCTTGGCCTCGTTCTCCGCTGGAGGAACCATGATCCGACTCGCCGCGCCGCGATTCACGCTCTCCTTGTTCCTCGCGCCGGCCCTGCTCGCCACCGCCGTGCCGGCGCGCGCCGCGAGCTTCGCCGTGAACACCACCGCGGACACGATCGACGCCCTGCCAGGAGACGGAATCTGCGCCGACGCGGTGGGGGACTGTTCGCTGCGGGCCGCGGTCATGGAAACCAACGCGCTCACCGGCAACGACGAGGTCGTGCTGCCCGCTGGTCTCTACCTCCTCGAGGGAGGGTGCCCGCAGCCGGACCTCGAGGCGACCGGCGACCTCGACATCACGGACGGGCTGCTGATTCGCGGCGCGGGGAGCGACCAGACGATCGTCGATGGCCAGGAACAGACGCGCGTGTTCGAGACCGCGCTCTTGCCTGGCGCCCAGCCGGTCGAGCTCCGTGACCTGACGATTCGCAACGGCTACGGCCTCGCCTGCGGCGGCGGCGCAGGTGGCATCGCGAACCAGGCGGTGCTCACGCTCCAGCGCGTGCGCGTCGAGTCGAATCGCTCGGAGGCATCGCCTGGAGGCGGCATCTTTTCGACCTCCAATCCGCTCTACGCCTTCGACAGCACGTTTCACGACAACGAGGCGACCAACAACAGCGGTGGGGCCATTTCGGTCACCTCGTCGACTGTCGAACTGCACCGCTCCACCGTGTCGGACAATCGCGCCAACGGCGCCGCCGGGATCGCCGTCGGCACCGGAGCCGTCCTCGTCGCGGTCGATTCGACTTTCGTCGGCAACGTCGCGAGCGCGGCCAACGGAGGTGCCATCAGCGTCGCACCCACCTCGATTCAGACGATCCTGCGCTCGAGCACGATCGTCGGCAACAGCGCGGTTTTCGGCGGTGGCCTTTTCCGCTCCAACGGGCCGACGGTCTTCGTCGCCAACTCGATCCTGGCCGACAACACCGCCTCGGGGCAGGGCCCCGATTGCTATGCCGCGACGGCGCTCAGCTCGGCCGGCTACAACCTGATCGAGTCGACCGCCAACTGCCTGATCGGTGGCACGACCACGGGGAATCTCCACGGCGTCGCGCCAGACCTCCTGCCGCTCGGTGCCTACGGCGGGCTGACGCTCACCCGGCCGCCGGCGCTCACCAGCCCCACGGTCGACGCCGCGCACCCCGCGGTTCCCGGCGGCGGCGAGACCTGGGCTTGCGCCGCAGCCGACCAGCGTGGCGCCGCGCGGCCGCGCGACGGCGACGGCGACGCGACGGCGCGCTGCGACATCGGCGCGGTGGAGCTCGGTCGCCACGACTTCGGCGACGCCCCCGACCCCGACTTCCCGACGCTCGCCGCGAGCGACGGCGCGCGCCACCTGATGGCGGGGACGCTCTGGCTCGGCGTACGCCGCGACGACGACGGCGATGGCCAGCCCAACTACGCCGGCGCCGGCGACGACGCCGGAGACACCGACGACGAGGACGGCGTCGAGTTCCCGCCGCTCCTCGCCGGTAGCTCCGCGGACCTCACGGTGACGGCGTCCGAGCCCGGCCTGCTCGACGCCTGGGTCGACTTCGACCAGGACGGCGTCTGGTCGGAGGGAGACGAGCGAGTCGCGGCAGGCGTCGCGCTCGTCGCCGGCGCGAACTCCCTGTCGATCGACATCCCCGCCGCGGCCCCTGTCGGCTTCGCGCACGCCCGCTTCCGCCTCTCGACAGCGGGCACTCTCACGCCCCAGGGCGAGGCGGCCGACGGTGAGGTCGAGGACTACCGCGTCTACATCGGAGAGCTCGTGTTCGAGGCCAGCTTCGAGGCCGGTGGACTCGCCGTCTGGGATGTCGTGGTGCCCTGAGCCCGGCCGTCAGACGATTCGCTCGCGAACCGCCTTGGCGACCGCGCCGCCACGCGAGCGCACGTGCAGCTTCTCGTACAGGTGGCGGACGTGGGTGTCGACGGTGTGCGGCGAGATCCCGAGCTCGGTGGCGCACTCGCGCTGAGTCAGGCCGCGAACGAGAGCGGTCAGGATCTCGCGCTCGCGCGCGGACAGGCGGTAGGCGTCGCCGACCGGCGGCGGCGGCAGACTCGAAAAGCGATCGAGAATCCGCTTGGCGATCGTGCCGTTGATCGGAGCGGAGCCGGCGGCGGCCTCGCGCACCGCCGCCGCCAGCCGCGCGGCTGGCAGGGGTTTGAGCAGGTAGCCCGAGGCCCCCGCGCAGATCGCCTCGAAGACCGCCGCGTCCTCCTCGTGCACGGTGAGCATGACGACTCGCGCCTGCGGCCGGAGCGTGCGCAGCCGTCGCGCTCCCTCGATGCCGTCGAGACCGGGCAGGCCGATGTCGAGCAGGACAACGTCGGGGGCCAGCCCTTCGTCCACGGCGGCGAGCATCTCCTCGACGCTACCGACTGCGAGCTCGAGCCGGATTCCCGGTTCGGCAGCGAGGACCTCGGCCGCGGCGCGGCGGAAGATCACGCTGTCTTCGACCAACCAGACGACGAGCGGACGCGGCGCCTCGCTCACTTGGGTCCTCCTCGGTCGCGGAATGATGCGAGCTTACGCCGCACGCCGCCGCGGCCGTGATCCCGCGTTCGCGGGAGCGCGCCGGCGAGGACGATGCGGGTGCCCCGACCCACGGCGCTGTCGACCGTGAGCCGCGCCCCCAGCTTCCGGGCTCGTCGCTCGAGGCTCGCGAGCCCCGCCCCGGTGGCCGCGCGACGCGGGTCGAAACCGCGGCCGTCGTCCTCGACCTCGAGCCGGAACTCACGGGCATCGGCGACGAAGCGCAGGCTCACGCGCGTCGCCGCGGCGTGCCGGGAGACGTTGTGCAGCATCTCCTTGGCCGCGAGATAGAGGTGCCGCCGCGTCTCCATGCCGAGGCCGAGCCCCGCGGCCACCTTGATCTCGACCACGACCGGCAACTCGCCCAACAGTGCGCGTGCCGCGTGGCGCAGGCGACGTTCGAGGGCCTCGACGCTGTCGTGTTCCGGGTCGATGGCCCAGACCGTGTCGCGCACCGCGTCGACCATCGCGAGGGCGGTTGCGCGGATCTCGGCGAGTCGCGCGCGTTCTCCCGCCGCGCTCCGCGCCGCGGCGAGCTCGGCCGCGACCGCGATGCCCGCCAGGTTCGACGAGAGCTCGTCGTGCAGGTCGGAGGCCACGGTCACGCGGAGCCGCTCGAGCGCCACCAGGCGCGCGACGCGCGAGCGATAGCCGACGGCGAGCAACGCCACGGCGAGCGCCGCGACTCCGAGCCGGAAGACGAGCGTGCGATGAAACGGCGGCCGGGCTCGCACCGCCAGGGTCGCCGGCTCGACGCTCCAGACGCCATCGAGGTTCGCCGCGATCGCCTCGAAGCGGTAGCTGCCCGGTGGCAGCCGGGCGTAGCGCGCCTCGCCCCGGTCGCCGGCGTCGACCCAGTCGCGGTCGAAGCCGACGAGGCGGCAGCGATAGCGGTTGCGCTCGGGCCGGAAGAAACCGAGCGCCGCGAAGCGGACGACGAACCCGTCGTCGCCCGGTCCCAGCACCAACTCGCTCTTGTCCAGTGCTGACTCGCGCCGAACGCCGTGGGCGCCGAAGCGCTCGATCTCCGTCAGCCGCACCGGCGGCGGCACGGGATGGGTTCCGACCGCCTCGGGACGAAAGCGCGTCAGTCCGGAGGTGCCGCCGAAGACGAGCTCTCCCGAGCCGAGGCGGAGCGCGGCGTGGCGATTGTGCTCGAAGCTGGCGAGGCCATCGCCGCGATCGAAGCCCCTGAAGCTTCCGCGTTCGGGGTCGTAGTGGGCGATGCCGCGATTCGTGCCGAGCCAGAGCGCGCCGGCCGCGTCTTCGAGCAGGCTGTAGACGATCGATCCGGGCAGGCCGTCGCGAGTGCGGAAATGTCGTTGGCCGCCGCTCGCGGTGTCGAGACGGGTCAGGCCGGCGCCGGAGCCGATCCAGAGCGCACCGTCCGCCGACAGCGCGAGGTCGAAGACGCCTTCGCTCTCGAGGGGCGCGCCATCTTCGCCGATCAGGTCGACGCTCTCGACGCGAAGCGACTCCAGCTCGACGCGAACGACGCCCCGGCGCGTCCCCGCCCAGAGCAGCTCACGGTCGCGATCGAGGGCGAGCGCGTCGACGTTGTGCCGGTTGGGACCGGCCGCCGGACCGGGCACCTCGACCTTGGCGACGGCACCGGTCACGGGATCCAACGCGAACAACCCGGAGTGGCTCGCGATCCAGAGTCGCCGCTCCGCCTCCCAGGCGAGGTGGACGACCCGCGGCGGGGGCGCGGGCCAGTCTCCTCCGGTCGGCCGGACCGCCTCGAGGCGCCGCTCGCGCGGGTAGTAGCGAGCGAGACCCGCCTCCGTCGCGACGAAGAGCGAGCCGTCCGGCCCCGGCGCGAGATGCCAGACGACGTCGCTCGGCAGGGAGGAATGACGCGGAATCCGGCGGGAGAAGCGTTCGGCGACCCGGCCGTCGGCGCCGAGACGAGCGAACCCGCCGCCCAGCGTGCCGACCCAGACCGCGTCCGACGCCTCCGCGATCGACGAGACCGCCGGCGCCGGCAGCGCCGTCGAATCTCCGGCATCGGCCTCGAGACGATCGAACGGTCGCGCGTGGGGATCGAATCGCATCACGCCGGCGTAGGTGCCGACCCAGAGGCCTCCGGCGCGATCGAGCAGCAGGGAGCGGACATAGCGGCCCAGCCAATCGTCGGCGGCGAGGGCCGCCGTCGCGTCGACGAGCGCGGCTCCCGGCGCGCGCTGCCGGAACAAACCGCGATCGCCGCCGAGCCAGAGCTCTCCCTCGCTCGCGGCCCAGGCGCACTGTGGCAACGGCGCGTCGCCGGGTGCGCCCGCTTCGATTCGCTCCAGGCGGGCGGCATCGATCACGACGCCGGGCGCGAGCCAGAGGCGACCCCGAGGGAGGTCGGCGACCAGCGCGCCGGCGCCGCCGAGCGGCGGCACCGGCGCCGACCGCTCGATCCTCCCCGCCGCGTCGACGGCGTGGATCACGCCGCCGCCCCGCAGCGGGTCACCGGAATAGGCCCAGCACCCCCCGTCGGGGCGTGCCGCGACCCCGAGAACCTCGGCGGTCGAGGCGTCGCCGTCGAGGGCGATCCTGCGCGCGAACGGCGCGCCCCGCTCCAGGCCAAAGAGCCCGGCGTCGGTGGCGATCCAGAGCGTTCCGAGAGCGTCTTCGACGAGCGCGCGCACCGCGCGGCGCGGCGATGCGCCGTCCGCCCGCTCGAGCTCGACGCGCGTGAACCGCTCGGCCCCGCGCGCCAGGCGGTCGAGCCCGGCGTCGGTGCCGACCCAGAGTCCGCCGTCGCCGGCCGCGGCGAGCGAGCGAATCACCGGATGGCGCAGCGCGCTCGGGTCGGTGGCGTCGGCGCGATGGACGAGGAACTGCTCGCCGTCGAAGCGCGCCAGTCCGTCGGGGGTGCCGATCCAGACGAAGCCGTCGGCGTCCTGAGCGAGCGCGTAGACCGAGTTGTGCGGCAGGCCCTCCTCGCTTCCCCAGCGCTGGCCGTGGCGCAGCTCGAAGGCGTCCGTCGGCGCGACGGCAGCGATCGCCAGCGCGAGCGACAGGACTTTGGCGCGCCGGAGGGCCCCCTCGGCAGGTTCCGGTGCACCGCGGGCGCAAGGTGGCTCGGCCGCACGCACCGCACGACTGTACTCGAAAGGCCCGCGGCGGGAGGGACCTCCCTGCGGGGAGGAGAGACGGCTCGAGCCAGCTCGCGCCCGGGTCCGGCCGGCGGCTGGATGCCTCGCCGTTCGGGCCTCCCGAACGACCTCGAAGTTGGCCGCCCATTGCCTGACGGTGCCTCGCCATCGTGAGGCCGACAGCCCGACGAGTGAGCCGCAGAGAATCTGGTCCGCTGACGGTGGCTGCTGGTGAGTCGACCGACCCCCGAGCGCCACCGGGCCGGCGTTTGGAGGTGCGTGTAGGATCCCGGACCGAACCAGAGATCCGGGAGGTGGAGCATGGCAACCAGTTCGAGTGGGCGTGTCGTCGCCGTCGCCTCGGTGCTCGTCGGTTGGCTCGGGGTGCAGGCGGTCGCCGCGCAGGCGCCGCGGCCGCCGGACGTCGGCAAGCAGCGGGCGGAGGTGGCGAAGCTCGCGTGGATGGTCGGCAGTTGGGAGGGGGAGGGGTGGATCCAGCGCGGGCCGGAGCGGACGGAGTTCCGGCAGAGCGAGACCATCACGCTGCGGCTCGACGGCCTGCTGATGGAGATCGAGGGCGTCGGGCGCAGCCGCTCGGATCCGAAGCAGGTTCATTTCCACGCTCTCGGCTACCTCTCCTGGAACGAGGCCGACGGCACCTTGCGGCTCGCCTCCTGGACTTCCGAGGGGCGCACCGCCAACGCCACCGCCGAGGCGACCGAGGGCGGCTTGGTATGGGGCTTCGACACCGGCATGGGCAAGGTGCGCTACACGATCACGCGGCGCGGCGAGCGAGGCTGGCACGAGATCGGTGAGTTCTCGGCCGACGGCGCCGCCTGGAGCCAGTTCTTCGAGATGACGCTCGAGAAGAAGAGCTGAGCCGGCCAGAGTAGGCAGCGCCGCTGGCCGCTCGGGCCAAAGAAAGATCAGATCAGGGAAGAGACCTGCGGGACAGGACTCTGGAGTCATCAGCGGCGCCCGTCGAGCGTACGAGTCAGCCGCGCTCACTCTCTTCTTCTGGGACCTCACCGGTTGGGGTGGGTGAAGCAGAAGAAAGAAGACCATAGCTGGGAGTGTGCGCGCTTGGTGCGGGCGCTGAACCGGTCGCCACAGTGGGCTCCAAGGCCTTGTCCGGCAGGTCTCTTCCCCTTTTTGGTCTTCTACCCAAGCCCCCACCCGCCGTCGGCGCTACCCACTCCGACCGGTGAAGCGCCCTTCTTCTATGGTCAGTTGTCTTCCTGTCGACCTACGGCAACTGGCGAGGAACGCGAGCAGAAGGGCGGAAGAAGGTGGAGCGATGCGCCGGGTCGGACGCAGTGGTCGCTCCGCCGCGGCGGCTCGCGATAGCATCGCCGGGCGAGAGGAGCCCTGGCCTTGAACTTCGATCTCACCCCCGAGCAGAAGGCGATCCAGGAGGCGGCGCGCCAGTTCGCGCGCCAGGAGATCGACCCGATCGTCGACGAGCACGACGAGGCGCAGAAGTTCCCGCGCGAAGTGATGAAGAAGGCCGGCGAGCTCGGCTTCCTCGGCGTCATCTTCCCGGAGGAGCTGGGCGGCGCCGGACTGGGCTACCTCGAGTACGTGCTGGTGATCACCGAGCTGTCCAAAATCGATCCCTCGGTCGGCATCTCGGTGGCGGCGCACAACTCGCTCTGCACCAACCACATCTACAAGTTCGGCGACGAGGAGCAGCGGCGGCGCTGGGTCGGGCCGCTGGCGCGCGGCGAGAAGATCGGCGCCTGGGCGTTGACCGAGGCCGGTTCCGGCTCCGACGCCGCCGCCGCGCGCGCCACCGCGCGCAAAGTCGATGGCGGCTGGGTGCTCGACGGCGCCAAGGCCTTCTGCACCCACGGCTCGGTCGGCGACGTCTACGTCGTGATGGCGGTGAGCGAGCCGGAGGCGCCGCGCGGCCGCAACCTCTCGGCCTTCGCGATCGACCGCGGCACCCCGGGGCTGCGCCCGGGCAAGAAGGAGAACAAGCTCGGCATCCGCGCCTCCGACACCGCCGAGGTCGTGCTCGAGAGCTGCTTCGTCCCCGAGGAGAACCTGCTCGGCGTTCGCGGCGAGGGCTTCAAGCAGGCGATGGCGGTGCTCGACGGCGGCCGCATCTCGATCGGCGCGCTCGGGCTCGGCACCGCTCTCGGCGCCTACGAGACCGCCCTCGCCTACGCGCGGGAGCGCCAACAGTTCGGGCGGCCGATCGCGCAATTCCAGGCGATCGGCTTCACCCTGGCCGAAATGGCGACGCGGATCGCCGCCGCCGAGGTGCTGCTCCATGCCGCCGCGCTCGAGATGGATCGCACCGGCAAGGTGACGCTCAAGGCCTCCGAGGCGAAGCTGCTGGCCGGCGAGGTGGCGGTCTTCTGCGCCGAGCGTGGCGTGCAGATTCACGGCGGCTACGGCTTCGTCAAGGACTACCGCGCCGAGAAGTTCTACCGCGACGTCAAGATCTGCACCATCGGCGAGGGCACCAGCGAGGTCCAGCGGCTGGTCATCGCGCGGCAGCTGCTGGGCGCATGAGCGGCGCCGGCGCGCACCGCGCCGCCGCGCGCCGCGCGGTCGATCTCGACGAGTTGGCCGAGCGCCTGAAGAGCCGCGCGCCGCGCGCGGTCGGCCGGGCGATCTCCGTGCTCGAGGCGGGGGGTGAGCGCCAGGCCGAGCTGGTGCGGCGGGTCTACGGCGCCACTGGGCGCGCGCGGTTGATCGGCGTCACGGGCCCCCCCGGCGCCGGCAAGTCGACGCTGGTCGACCGCCTGGCGGGCGCGATCCGCAAGCGCGGCCAGACCGTCGGCATCCTCTGCGTCGACCCCACCTCGCCCTTCTCCGGCGGCGCGCTCCTGGGCGACCGGATCCGGATGCAGAGCCTCGCCACCGACCCCGGCGTCTTCATTCGGTCGATGGCCACCCGCGGCGCCATGGGCGGGCTGGCGCGCGCCACCCGCGACGCGGCCGACCTGCTCGACGCCGCCGGCTTCGACTGGGTGCTGGTCGAGACCGTCGGCGTCGGCCAGGACGAAGTCGACGTCGTCGCGAGCGTCGACACCGTGCTGGTCGTCGCGGTGCCCGGCATGGGCGACGACATCCAGGCGATCAAGGCCGGCATCATGGAGATCGCCGACGTCTTCGTGCTGAACAAGGCCGATCGCGACGGCGCCGACCGCACCTACCGCGATCTCGCGCTGGTGCTGTCGCTGGCCGAGGAGATGACCGAGGCGACGTGGCTGCCGCCGATCGTCAAGACGGTCGCGGCGCGCAGCGAGGGGATCGAGGAGCTGCTCGACGCCATCGCGAAGCACCACGCCTGGCTCTCCGAGGGGGACCGGCTGGCCGCGCGGCGCCGCTCTCAGCTCGGGCTGCGGGTCGAGACCATCCTCAAGGAGCGGGTGCTGGCGGCGGCACGCGCCGAAGCCGGGTTCGAACGCGAAGTGGCGCGCGGCTTCGCCGCGCACGAGGACCCCTATCGGCTGGCCGAGGAGCTGTTCGAGGGCGTGGTGCGCGCCGAGGCGGCGCGAACGGAGGCGTGATGATTCGCAGAGTCGATCACCTGGGAGTGGCGGTCCGCTCGATCGCGGAGGCGCGAGGGTTCTGGGAGGCGTGCGGCCTCACGGTCGAGCAGGTCGAGGAGGTGCCGCAGGAGAAGGTGCGGGTGGCGATGCTGCGCTGCGGAGAGACCCGCATCGAGCTGCTCGAGCCGACCGATCCCGATTCGCCGATCGCCAAGTTCCTCGACGCGCGCGGGCCGGGCATCCACCACGTCTGCCTCGGCTCCGACGACCTCGACGCCGACGACGCGGCGCTGCGCGCCCACGGCGCTCGCCTGCTGCGCGACGCGCCGACGCCCGGCGCCGGCGGCGCGCGCGTCCAGTTCGTCCATCCGAAGAGCGCCGGCGGCGTGCTGGTCGAGCTCTCGCAGGGGGGGCACGACGCGTGATTCCCGCCGGCGCGCTGGTGACCATCCATCTCGCCAGCCCGAGCGAGAAGTTCTGGGGCGTGCTCGAGTCGCTCGAGCCGGTGGGGGTCACCTTCCGCGGCCTCTCGCTCGACGCGTTCGAGGATTGGATCCACGAGGTCGCCCGCGGCGAGCCGGGCGGCGTCGGCTTGGCGACCATGTTCGTGCCGCTGTTCCGGATCGAGCGGATCTTCCTCGACGAGCAGGTGGGCGGGGTCGAGAGCTACCGCCAACGCTTCGAGCGCCGGGTCGGCGCGCCGGTCGAGCGCTTCCTCGGCCTCGCGCGCGGCGACGACGAAGTCCCTTCGTAACGCCGCGAGCCGGCATGCTCGTGCGCGCCGGTCGGGCGGCGCGGCCGTCGGCTCGCCCCCGAGGCCGGCTCAGAACTCGACGTTGTCGACGTAGTAGCGGGTCAGCTCGATCCGTCCGCCGACCAGCGCGGCGGCCTGCTCGGGGGTCATCGTGAAGCGTCCCGCGGAGCCGCTGCTGTCGGGGACGTCGAGCTGGAGTTGGAGCGCTTCGAGCTGCCCCGGGAAGCGCTCCCGGACGTCGACGAAGGCGGCGGCGGTGGCGAGCAGCGCCTTGAAGGCCGCCCCCTCCGAGCGGGTCTCGAAGACCAGCCGCGCGCGCTGGGCGGTCGAGCCTTGGTAGACCTCGGCGGCGACCCCGCGGGTGATCAGGAAGGCCTTGAGCTCGTTGGCGAGCGCCGGGTTGCGGAACGGTGTCCGCCCGGCCGAATCGGGGCGACGGCGGACCTCGGCGCCGACCGGCGCTCGCGACTGCACCGGCGGCGGCGGCTCGGCGACTTCGGCGCCCCGCTTCTGGATCAGGTCCTGGAGGCTCTCCTTCTTCGGCGGCGCCTGATTGCGGGCCAGGTCCTGCGCCTTGCCGCCCTCGATCACGATGGCGGTGCCGAGGTTCTGCTGGTTGGCCGCCTCGGTCCGCTCGACGTCGATCTCGGCGGCCGGGAAGCTGGTCTTCTGACCCGACGGCAGGACGATGATCGCGCGGTCGCCTTCGATCACGTACTTGGTCTTGGCGAGGAGCCGTGAGCCGTCCTTCAAGTAGATCGTGTAGGCGAGCGTCGGCGTCGCGACCAGCGCGAGGAGCAGCAGGCAGAGGGTGATTGCGCGCGTGCGGAGCATGGGGCTCTCCTTTCCGGACGCCGGAGCGCCGTTAGTATACTGACCCCCGCGATGCCCGGCTCCCCGCACGAAGCGCTGCTGCTGCTCGAGGACGGCAGCCTGTTCGTCGGGCGCGCCGTCTCCGCCGGCACCCGCTTCGGCGAAGTCGTCTTCAACACCTCGATGACCGGCTACCAGGAGGTGCTGACCGACCCCTCCTACCGTGGCCAGATCGTGGTCATGACCCAGCCGCACATCGGCAACTACGGCGTCTCCGGCCTGGACGAGGAATCCGAGCGCCCCTGGGTCGAGGGCTTCATCGCCCGGCAATTCACGGCGCAGCCCTCGAGCTTCGGCGCCGAGGGCGACCTGCCCGGCTACCTGCGCCGTCACGGCGTTCCGGCGATCGACGGCATCGACACCCGCGCGCTGGTGCGGCGGCTGCGCCAGCACGGCTCGCTGCGCGGCGTCGTGACCACCGAGCGCAGCGACGTCGACCGCCTGCGCGCCGAGCTCGCCGATTTCCCCGGCATGGCGGGGCGGGCGCTGGTCGACGACGTCACGCGCGAGCGGCCGGGCCTCGTGCCGGCGGCCGGCTCCGGTCCGCCGCGGGCTCGGCTGGCGGTCTACGATTTCGGCGTCAAAGCCAACATCCTGCGCTCGCTGGCGGCCCACGGCGTCGAGCTCGAGGTCCTGCCGGCGCGCACGCCGGCGCGGCGGGTGATCGCGTCCGGCGTCGACGGCGTGGTGCTCTCGAACGGCCCGGGTGATCCCGAGCCGCTCACCGAGGTGATCGCCAACGTCCGCGAGCTGATCGACGCCGGGCTGCCGCTGTTCGGCATCTGCCTGGGCCACCAGCTGCTCGGCCTGGCGCTCGGGGCGCGGACCTACAAGCTGAAGTTCGGCCACCACGGCGGCAATCAGCCGGTGCTCGATCTCGACACCCGCGAAGTGGCGATCACCAGCCAGAACCACGGCTTCGCGGTCGACGCGGCCAGCCTGCCGCCCGGCTGCCGGCCGACCGAGATCAACTTGAACGACGGCACGGTCGAGGCCTTCGCGGTGACCGGCCGGCCGATCCTGTCGGTGCAGTACCACCCGGAGGCCGCCCCCGGCCCGCACGACTCGAGCCCGCTGTTCGAGCGCTTCCTCGCCTCGCTCCCGGAGCCGGCGGCCGCCCGCGCCGGGTCTCGCGACGCCGGATGAGCCGCCCGCCGCTCGCCGGCCCCCTGGTCCCGACGCTGGCGCTGCGGCTGCTCGGTGGCGGCCGCGGCGGACTGCTCGGCTCGACCGCCCGCGCGGCGCTCGTCGCCTCGGCCCTCGGCACCGCGGCGATGGGAGTCGCCATGGCGCTGATGACCGGCTACCGCGAGGATCTGGAGCGCAAGCTGCTCGGCGGCACCGCCGCCGTCCTGGTCTATCCGCGCTTCGAGACCGCACCAGAGGGGGAGGAGACCCACGCGGTCGACGTCGCGGCCGAGATCCTCGCCGTGCCCGGCGTGACCGCTGCCGCGCGGGTCGCCTTCGCCCAGGGGATCCTGGCCGGGCCGGGCGGGGAGGCGGAGATCACGCTGCGCGGAGCGCCGCCGGGCGACGGTCTGCTCGCGGGGACGGCGGCGGAGCTGGCGCGCGACGAGCGCGGGGTGCCCGGCGCGCTGATCGGAGAGGAGCTGGGCGCGGCGATCGGCGCCTCGCCGGGAGAGGTGGTGCGGCTGACCGCGCTCGGGCTGGGCGACGGGCGGCCGCGGTTCACTTTCCGAACCCTGCGTGTCTCCCGCCGCTTCGTTACCGGGTTCTCCGAGTTCGACCGCGCCTGGGTCGTGGTGGCGCCGGAGGTGGTGGCGGCGCTCCCCGGCGGCGGCGCACCGAGCTGGGAGGTGGCGGTCGACGATCCCCGGCGCGCCCCCGAGATCGCCGCGCGGCTGCGCGTGGCGCTGGGCCCCGAGGCGCTGGTCACCGACTGGACGCAGCTCAACCGCGAGCTGTTCGCGGCGCTGCGGCTGCAGCAGCGCGCCCTCTTCCTGCTGCTCGGCCTGATCGTCGTGGTGGCGACCTTCAACGTCGCCTCGACGCTGGTGGTCCTGGTGCGAGAGCGGCGGCGCGATTTCGGCGTGCTGGCGGCGCTCGGGCTGGCGCCGGCGGCGCTGCGGCGGACGCTGCTGCTCTACGGTCTCGGGCTGGGAGCCGCCGGCTCGGCGCTGGGGCTCGCCGCGGCGGCGGTGATCGCCTGGCTCTTCGACCGCTACGAGCTGCTGTCGTTCGGACCGGAGGTGGCGGCGATCTACTTCCTGCGCGCGGTGCCGATGCGGCTGTCGGTCGGCGACGCGCTGGCGATCGCGGGCTTCGCGCTGGCGGCGACGCTCCTGGCCTGCTGGCTGCCGGCGCGGCGGGCAGGGCGGGTGGAGCCGGTGCGGGCGCTGCAGGCAGACTGAGACGAGACGGAGGGAAGGCCGCCGCCGGGGCAGGGGGGACGCCGGCGGCCGAGGGAACCCCTGGAAAGCCGAAGGGGGCCGATCGCTCGGCCCCCTTGGGGAGGGATCGCGCGGCCTGAGCCGCGGAGTCGGGTGGGGTTGGGACGGTCGGAACCACCGGTTCCGCCACGGGGGATTGGCACCGAGCGCGGATGCGACCCGGGAACCCCCCGGCGGGTCGGGAGGGCCGACTCGCCCTCCTCGTCTCGCCTGTTAGTACGCACGAGGGGGCGATCTGGTTTGATCCGGCTGATACATTCCGGCCGGAAATGCTCGAGCGGGTCGAACGGGGACTCCGGTGGCTGCGGCTGGGCTGGCGGAAGCTGGACTTCTTCCTGGCGCGCCGCTTCGCCCTGTCGACGCGGGAAGACCGGGTCTTCTTCCTCCTGATTCCGACCGTCGGTATCGTGGTCGGCCTGCTCTCGGTCCTGGTCGAGCGGCTCACCGAAGCGGTCCGGGTGTTGCTCTGGGGCTACTACCCGAGCTTCGAGTTCGCGGTCCAACGGATCCCGGCCTGGCGGGTGCTCGCGGCGCTCGCGGCCGGAGGCGCGTTGATCGTCCTGATCCAGCGGCTGGCGCGGGCGCCACTGTCGAGCCAAGGGGTGTCGAGCCTGGTCGAGGCGGTGGCGCTGCACGGCGGCCGACTCTCGGTGCGCCCGGTGATCTACTCGGGCTCGGCGGCGATCGTGACCGTCGGCTCCGGAGGCTCGCTCGGCCGCGAGGGGCCGATGCTGCGCCTGGGCGCCGCCGTCTCCTCCTGGCTCGGGCAGCGGGCGGGCCTGTCGAGTCACCGGCTCAAGATCCTGCTCGGCTGCGGCACCGCCGCCGGGCTGGCCGCCAACTTCAACGTGCCGATCGGCGCCTCGCTGTTCGCCATGGAGGTGGTGCTCGGCAGTTTCGCGCTGGAGATCTTCGGGCCGATCGTGGTCGCCGCGGTGCTGGCGACGCTGCTGTCGCGCGCGGCGCAGAGCGCGGCGCCGATCTACGCCGCGCCGGGCTACGGGCTCGAGAGCGGCTGGGAGATCGTCTTTCACTTTGGACTCGGCATCGTCGGCGCGGTCGCGGCGGTCGCTTTCGTGCTCGGCGAACGGTCGGTGTCGCGGCTGTTCCGCCGCCGGATCGGCGTACCCGAGGGAATCCGGCCGATCGTCGGCCTGGTCGCCGTCGGCGGCATCGGCCTGTTCGCGCCGCAGGTCCTCGGCAACGGCTTCGAGACCATCACCGGCGCTCTCCAGGAGGGCTTCGCGCTCGAAACGCTGGCGCTGCTCGCGCTGCTCAAGCTGGTCGCCACCGCGATCACCTCGGGCAGCGGCGCGCCGGGCGGGCACTTCACCCCCTCGCTCTGTTTCGGCGCGCTGGTCGGCGGCGCCTACGGCGCCGTGGTCCACGGCTGGCTGCCCGACTCGACCGCCTCGCCCGGTGCGTACGCCGCGGTGGGGATGGCGGCGGTGGCCGCCGGCTCGACCCACGCGCCGCTCTCCGCCTGCCTCATCCTGTTCGAGCTGACCGGCAACTACGACCTGATCCTGCCGCTGATGATCGCCTCGATCGTCTCGAGCGTGGTCGCCAAGCGCCTCTATCCCTACTCGATCTATACCGAGCCGCTGCAGCGCAAGGGCGTCGATCTCTCCTTCCGCATGGAGGAGGCCGCCCTGGCGGGGCTCTCCGCCGAGGATCTGGCGCGCGAGGACCTGGAGACGCTCTCCCCCTCCGACCCCTACGCGCGGGTGGTCGACCGCTTTCTCGCCACCCGGCGGCAGCGTCTGTTCGTGGTCGAGGACGATCGCCTGCTCGGCTCGATCTCGCTGCACGACATCAAGCACGCGCTGCGCGATTCCGACGCCGGCGGCGTGGTGCTGGCGCACGACCTGATGGTGCCGGTGCCGAGCGTCGTCCGCGCCTCCGACCGGCTGCACCGCGCGGCGGAGGTCTTCGCGCGCTCGGAGTACGAGCGCCTCCCGGTGATCGACGCCGAAGGGCGCTTTTGCGGGGTGCTCGCCAAGCGTGACCTGCTCGCCGTTTACGCGCAGGAGGTGCTGGGCCGGCCGGCGGTGTTGTCGACCTTCGTCGCTTCGGACCAGCCGGGCTCGAAGGGGAGCGCGGTCGAGCTGCCGCCCGATTTCGCGCTGCGCGCCGTCCGGCTGCCGGACGAGCTGGCGGGCAAGACGCTCGCCGAAGCGCGGCTGACGCAGCGACTCGGAATCCGGGTCATCGAGCTGAAGCGTCCGGGGGGCGCCGGCTGGGAGTGGATCGTGCCGGACGCCGCCACGGTCCTGGCGGCCAACGACGAGCTGATCGTGCTCGGCCCGACCGCCGGCGTCGATGCCCTCGCCGCCGCGCGGCTCGACCGGACCGGCGGCACGATCGATGGCTGAGCCGGGCCCTCCGCGCCCCGTCCGCCCGCTGCCGCCCGCCGGGCTCTGCGCCACCTGCCGGCACGCCGAGCGGCTCGCCTCCCCGCGCTCGACTTTCCTGCGCTGCCGGCGCGCCGACGCCGACCCCGCCTACCCGCGCTACCCCCCGCTGCCGGTGACCAACTGTCCGGGCCACGAGGCGGAGCACGCCGCGGGGCCTGGGGTAGAGTCCGCCCGGTGACGACGGCCGTGCTGCTGCCCTTGGATCTGTCGCGGGTTCCGCGCGTCGACGCGGTGGGGGTCGAGGAGCGGGCCGCCGCGCTCGCCAAGCGGTCGATCAAGAAGTCGGCCAAGCTCGCCGGCATCCGGCTCGCGATCTCGATGATCGATCTCACCACGCTCGAGGGCAAGGATTCGGCGGGCAAGGTCGAGCAGATGTGCCGCAAGGCGCGCCAGCCGCTGCCCGGGGATCCGACCGTCGGGCCGGTCGCCGCGGTCTGCGTCTATCCGAATCTCGTCGGCGTCGCCAAGCGGGCGCTCGCGGGCTCGACGGTGCGGGTCGCCTCGGTGGCGACCGGTTTCCCGGCCGGCCTCGTGCCGCTCGATCTCAAGCTCGAGGAGACCCGCCGCGCGGTCGCGGCGGGCGCCGACGAGATCGACATGGTGATCGACCGTGGCGCCTTCCTCGCCGGCGACCACGCCGCGGTCCACGACGAGATCGCGCGGGTCAAGGCGGCCTGCGGTCCGGCGCACCTCAAGGTCATCCTCGAAACCGGCGAGCTGGCGACCTACGACCACGTGCGGCGGGCGTCGTGGCTCGCGATGCAGGCGGGCGCCGACTTCATCAAGACCTCGACCGGCAAGATCCAGCCCGCGGCGACACCGCCCGTGGTGCTGGTGATGCTCGAGGCGATTCGCGACTTCTATTTCGAGACCGGCCGGCGGATCGGCATGAAGCCGGCTGGCGGCGTGCGCACGACGAAGCAGGCGCTCCACCTCCTGGTGCTGGTCAAGGAGACGCTGGGGGACGCTTGGCTGTCGCCCGACCTGTTCCGGCTCGGGGCCTCGACGCTGACCAACGATCTGCTGATGCAGCTCGTCAAGGAGGCGACCGGCGCCTACCAGAGCGAGGACTACTTCTCGAAGGACTGAGGGCATGTACCGCCAGCCGCGCAGCGGCTTCACCCGCATCCCCTGCGTCCAGGCCTGCCAGGTCACGTCGGGCGGCCGCGCGCGCGCCGGGATGCTGTGCAACCTGTCGGTGCTGGGCGTCTACCTGCACCTCGAAGAGCTGCCGGAGATCGGCGACTCGCTGGCGATCGAGTTCGCGCTCCCCGACGGCGGCGAGATGGTGGCGGCGGACACGGTGGTGACCTGGGTCAACGACACGCCGCCCGAGAGCGCGGACGCGCTGCCGCCGGGGTGCGGCCTGCGCTTCACCGCGCTGGCGCCCGGCGACGTCCGGCGGATCGCCGCGCTGGTGGCGGCGTTCCGAGAGGAGCCGAGGCCCCTGCTCGGCCGCCCGGAGCCGAGCCAGGAGAAGTTGCGGGTGCCGTTCGTCGCGCCCTGCGTGGTCTCTGGCGCCGCTGGACCATCGCGCGGCAGCGTCTGCAACCTGAGCACCGACGGGATCTTCGTCGCGGTCGATCCGATTCCGGCCGAAGGCGAAGCGGTGATCGTCGCCTTTCGCTTCCCGGGCCAGGCGGAGGCCTTCGAGCGGACCGCCGTGGTGGCTTGGCGCAACGACGACGGCCCGCAGCGGACCTTCGCCCTCCCCCTGGGCTGCGGCCTCCGTTTCGTCAACCTCTCTGAAGGGGACCGGACCCTCCTCGCCGGCCTGGTCGACGGCTACTCCGGCACCCTGCCCGCGGTCCCTCGCCTCGACGGCGGCGCCGACCGGCCCGACGCCCACGGCTGAGTCGCGTTCAATGCGGCGTCGTTTCGGCGGCGCGCCGCGAGCGGCGGGCCGACCAGGCACCGTGCGCCCAGCAGAGCGGTCCGAGCGCGCCGTAGATCCACCCCGGCAAGCCGATCCGGATGCCGGCGCCGGTCAACCCCAGGGCGACCGAGAGCGCTCCCACGCCGACGAAGATGGCGTAGTGCCGGCTGAGAAAGCGGGCTTCGGCGAGCCCTGCGGCGTCGAGGCCGAGCCACTCGGCCCGCCGCGCGGCGTGGCGATAGAGCAGGGCGACGAGCAGGAACACCGCCGCGAAGCCGACGCCGTAGAGGGCGAAGAGCCGGCCGAGCTCGTCCAGGTCGCGAACCGTGTCCCGAGGTGAGGGGCCGACCCCGAACAGCACGAAGGTCATGCCGTGCGCCTGGAACTTCAGCGGGTAGACGGCGAAGAGCACGACGAAGAGCAGGCAGGAGTTGAGCCAGGCCGTGATCCGGTCGGCCAGGCCGTAGCGCCGGAAGAACGCCGCGTGGACCGACCAGATGGCGAGCAGCGCCCCGAAGCTGAAGGCGAAGGGCAGGAAGCCGGAGAGCGCCGCCTCGAGCTCGGCGTAAGTCCGCGGCACTTCGAGCGAAACCACCAACAGGGTGGCGGCGAGAGCGAAGACGCCGTCCGAGAGCGCCTCGAGCCGGGCGCTCGCGCGAGGAGGGGGCATGCGCCGAGTTTAGCCTGGAAGCCGATCCGACATGACGCCCGTCATGTCCGGAGAAGGCGGAGGTCCGGGAGGATCGGGCCGTGCTCCGAGCCGCAAAGCTCTCAGTAGCGGCGGCGGGTCCGCAAGGTCCGCCGGTGCTGGAGCCGGCCGACCTCGACCGGCGCTGGCGGCGGGCCCGCGGCACGGCGCTGGGTGTGCCCGGATCCGGGTCGCGTGCCGACTCCAGAGCCGACACCAGCACGGCTCCGTCGGAGACGGCGACCCTCGCCGCGCTGGCCGAGGCCCCGGCGGAGCGCCGGGAGCTCGCCTGGAGCGAAGCCACCGGCAGCGCGGTCAACTTCGAACGGCTGCGGTTCGTCTGCGACGCCTACCGGGAGGCGATCGACGGACTCGTCTGCGGCCTCGGCGATGGCGTCCGCTTCGCGCGCCGCTCGAGCTCACCCCCGGCCGCGCCGAGCCGGAGCAGCTCACCTGCGCCGCCACCTGCCTCCCCGCGGCCCTCGCGGGGCGGGGGGCGACCGCGCGGTAGGAAGTGGGCCTCGGGCGGCGCCAGCCGGCCAGGCGCTCGTGGTCTTGGGACTCACGGGATCGAGGTCACCGCAGCAGCAGGAGCGAGCGCAGGGAGACGGGCAAGATGCGCGGGTCGGGGATCTCGACGCCGTCCTCCATCGTCACCAAGATCGCAAACGGTGCGTTGTAGTGAGTGCGTTCGAGGAACGAACGAAGTCCGAGGGTGTCCCGATGGGCATCGATTCTCCGGCGATACTTGACCTCGATCGGCACTCGTCGCTCGCCGATGGTCAGGACGAAATCCACCTCGGGCTCGGTCGCCCGCTCGGGGAAGTGGGCGACGTCGAGACTCGGAATCCCGGCCAGGAAGGCACCGACCACGCTCTCGGCGATGTGGCCGGCGAGGTCCGTGAGCGCGGGACTCCGCTCGAGCTCGCCGGGATCGAGTGGAATCGACTCTTCCAGCCAGCTGGCGCGCAGTCCGTGATCGACCACGCAGAGCTTCGCCGGGCCTCGCGCCTTCTTGAGCCGCAGCTCGAGCGGGCGGACCATTCGAAGCAGCAGTGAGCCTTCGAGGAACTTGAGGTAGCTCAGGATTCGCTGCCAGCCGAGGTTGGCGTGGAGCGCCTCCTTGATCTCGCGGATCAGCAACGCTCGAGACGGCGCCTGACCGGCATAACGGCAGCCCAGGCGGAAGACCTCCTCGAGCAGCGAGGCGTCCCGCTTGCGCCCACGCTCGCCCATGCGGAGGTCGTGCTGGATCACGCGGCGGATGACGGTTTCGTTGAGCTGGTCCGCGATTTCTGGCCACGCGGCACCCGGCCTCGTGTGAGCGAGAGGGTAGCCTCCGCGCTCCGAGAACGCGGCGAAGGCCCGATCGCGTGCGCTCCGGTTCGCTTCGCCGTGGCTCGTGAGCTGTCGCCAGAGCCCGGCATCGAGTAGCGGCTGCAGTCCGTTCGGAGCGAGGAGGGGCTCGATCGTGCCCTCGCCCCGCACGCCCGCGACCTCGCGCAGAAGCAACGTTCCGAGCTCGAGCGAGGAGATCCTCCCGGCCAAGCTGTCGCGGCCGGCTTCGATTCGCAGGGCCGAGCTGCCGGTGACGACCACCCGAACGGTCGAGTGGTCGACGAGTGCCTTGATCTGGGGCGCCCAATCGGCGAGGTTCTGAACTTCGTCGAAGAACAGGTAGGCGGGTAGGCCGGCGTGGGCGGTTTCGTTCAGGGTGCGCCCGAGGATCCGATTCTCGTACCAGCGGACGATCTGGAGAATCGGCTCGGACAGCGGTCTCAGACTGGGCAACTCGTCGAACTGAACGCGAAGAACGCGCCGCGGCTCGAGGACCTCGACCCGCAGCAGGTGGTCGATGACCTGTTCGAGCAGCGTGGTCTTGCCGACCTGGCGAGCCCCACGCACGACGACGGCAGGGGCGAGCCCCGTCTCCAGTCGACGAAGCAGGGGACCGAAGGCCCAACGACGATACGACGGCAGCACGCGGCCGGGCTTCCCCTCCCACCAAGGGTTCGCCGTCCGAAGCCGATGGTCGAGCTCCGGCGGGAGCCGGAGAGTGTCGAACATGTCCGAGCCGGGTCCCCTCATCGCTTGTCCACCGCCTTCACCGCCAGGCTACCAATCTCGATGACCGACGAGGCGCCTGCGAGCCTCTCGAGGGCAATACGATATTGGTTACCAGGTCGAAGTCCAAGTGCTCGATTCACCCAGGAGCGCTCCTGCAGCGGGCGTCGCGGCCGCGGACGAGGACGAGGACCTCGAGGCGGCCTCTGCCGTCGCGAAACCTCACGACGGGGTGGACCATTTCGCGGCTGACATTCGAGCAGAGTCGCTCCACGCCCGAAGCTCCAGCGCGCGCGGGACCAGGCCAGACAGGATGGTCGAGCCGCGGCCGGGGGAGTAGAATCCCGGCCTCATGAGCCGCGAGTCGTCGAAGGTGCTCGAAGGGGTGGAGCGGGTGCGGGCCGAGCGCCCGCGGCTGGAGTTCGGCGGGGCGTGGGAGTACGCGCCGGCGCCGGAGGCGACGGACCATGTCCGGATCGAGCGCCGGTACGGCCTGTTCCTGGGCGGGCGGTTCGTCGATCCGGCCTCGAAGCGCTGGTTTCCGACCGTCGATCCGGCCACTGAAAAGCAGCTCGCGGAAGTGGCCGAGGCCGGCGCGGCCGACGTCGACGCGGCGGTCGCCGCCGCCGAGCGCGCCTACCGCGGTCGCTGGTCGAAGCTGTCGGGCGCCGAGCGCGGCAAGTACCTCTACCGCATCGCCCGCCTGATCCAGGAGAAGGCGCGTGAGCTGGCGGTGATCGAGACGATGGACGGCGGCAAGCCGATCAAGGAGTCGCGCGACGTCGACATTCCGCTCGCCGCCGCGCACTTCTTCTACCACGCCGGCTGGGCCGACAAGCTGGGCGACGCCTTCCCGGGCCGCGCGCCGCGGCCGCTGGGCGTCTGCGGCCAGATCATCCCGTGGAACTTTCCCCTCCTCATGGCCGCCTGGAAGCTCGCCCCGGCGCTCGCCTGCGGCAACACCGTGGTGCTCAAGCCGGCCGAGACGACGCCGCTCACGGCGCTCAAGCTCGCCGAAATCCTGGCCGAGGCGGACCTGCCGCCCGGCGTGGTCAACATCGTGACCGGCGCGGGAGAGACCGGCGCCCATCTGGTCAACCATCCCCGAGTCGCGAAGATCGCCTTCACCGGCTCGACCGAGGTCGGCAAGCTGATCCAGCGCGCGGTGGCGGCGTCGGGCAAGCGGCTGACGCTCGAGCTGGGCGGCAAGGCGGCCAACATCGTCTTCGCCGACGCCGCGATCGACCAGGCGGTCGAGGGGATCGTCAACGGCATCTACTTCAACCAGGGCCACGTCTGCTGCGCCGGCTCGCGGCTGCTGGTCGAGGAGTCGATCGCGGAGGATCTGATCGCGCGGCTCGACTGGCGGATCCGGCAGCTGCGCGTCGGCGATCCGCTGGACAAGAACACCGACGTCGGCGCCATCAACTCGCGCGCCCAGCTCGAGAAGATCCGCGAGCTGACCGCGGCGGGGGCCGCCGAAGGCGCCCAGCTCCACCAGGCGCCCTGCGTGCTCCCCGCGAAGGGGTTCTTCTTTCCGCCGACCTACTTCACCGGCGTCGCGCAGTCGCACCGCATCGCGCGCGAGGAGATCTTCGGCCCGGTGCTGGCGGTGATGACCTTCCGCACCCCGGACGAGGCGATCGAGAAGGCGAACAACCTGGCCTACGGCCTGTCGGCCGGCGTCTGGACCGACAAGGGCGCCAAGATCTTCGCGATGACCAAGCGGCTGCGCGCCGGCGTCGTCTGGGCGAACACCTTCAACAAGTTCGACCCCACTTCGCCCTTCGGCGGCTACAAGGAGTCCGGCTTCGGCCGCGAAGGCGGCGTCCACGGGCTCGAGGCCTACCTCGACCTCGACTAGCGGCGCGCCCGGCGTGAGCAGCCCCGACGCGGTATCCAGCGGGCGGCCGCGCATCTCCCTGGTGATCCCGGCCTTCAACGAAGCGGCGCTGCTGCCGCGCCTGCTCGATTCGGTCGACGTGGCGCGCGCGGGCTACCGTGGCGGTCCGGCGGCGGTCGAAGTCGTGGTGGCCGACAACGCCTCGACCGACGGCACGGCCGCGCTCGCCCGCGCGCGCGGTTGCGTGGTGGCGCCGGTCGCGAAACGGGTCATCGGCGCCGCTCGCAACGGCGGCGCGTCGCTCGCTCGCGGCGACATTCTCTGCTTCGTCGACGCCGACGCCAGGATCCACCCGCGAACCTTCGACGCCGTGGAGGAAGCGGTGACCCACGGCCGTTTCGTCGCCGGCGCGAGCCGCGTCCGGCCGGAGCGGTGGTCGCTCGGCATCGCCGTGACCTGGGCGCTCTTCGTGCCGTTGTGCGTCCTGATGCGCATGGACACCGGCGTCGTCTTCTGCCGGCGGGCGGACTTCGACGCCGTCGGCGGCTACAGCGAGGAGCGCCTGTTCGGCGAGGACGTCCAGTTCCTCTGGGACCTGCGCCGGCTCGGACGCTCCCACGGCCAGCGGCTGGTGCGCCTCTCCGGCGTCCCCGCCATCGCCTCCAACCGCAAGTTCGACGCTTACGGCCACTGGCACTACCTGACCCAGATGCCCCGCCTCGCCTGGCGCATGCTCTTCCACCGCTCCGCCCTCACCGACTTCGCCCGCCGCTACTGGTACGAGCGGCGCTAGCAGCGACCCCTCAGAGCGGGCGGTAGAAGCTGAGGTGGTAGCCGTCGAGGTCGTCGAGGGAGAAGCTGCGGACGCCCCAGGGGCGATCGGCCGGCCACTCGGTGATGCTGGCGCCGTAGCCTTCCGCGCGCTCGGCCAAGCGGTCGAGATCCTGGACGGTCTCGAGCCAGAGCCGCATGCCGACCCCTTTGAGGCGGTCGCGCCCGTGGCTCCAGTCGTCCTGGGAGAGGTTGAGCTCGCAGGTGCCCGCGCGCAGCGTCACCCCATCGAGCTTGCCGTCCGTCTCCCAGCGCTGGTGGACGATGAAACCGAGCGCCTTGGTGTAGAAGAAGAGCGAGCGCTCCAGGTCGGCGACGGTGAAGCTGGCGGCGATCGACCGCAGGCGCAGCGACTCCGGCTTGGCGCGGACGATCCGCGCGGGGCGGGCCGCGGTCCGTCGCGAGGTCGCGCGGGGCCGTGCTGGTCTCGCCTGGGCGGCGGCTCTCGGCGCGCCTCTGGCGCCCGGCTTGCCGGCGCGCGGCGTGTCGGCCTTCTTCGAGCTCGGCATGTTCGTTTCCTCCCCGTCGGGCCCGAAGCTAGCAGAGGACAAACGCGTTGTCCGTGAGCCGTTGAACAGGTCGCGGCGCCGAGCGGCGAACGTGCGCGCTCGCGCCGGAGCCGCGAGCTGGCTCAACGGGCGCCGGTCCCGGGAGGTCGCTCGCCCGCGAGCAGCGCGCGCGCCGCCGCCAGCCGCTCCTCGCCGAGCGGATGGCTCGCCAGCCAGGCCAGGTAGCGGTCCCCCCAGCCTTCGCGGGCGCGCAGGCGCTCGAGCAGGCGCGTCGCCGCGGCGCCGTCGAGACCGCGGGCGAGCAGGCGCCGGACCGCGGCGGCATCGGCCGCCTCCTCGCGGCCGCGGCTGAACCGGGTGAGCGAGACGCGGGTGGCGAGCTCGGCGAGATCGGCCGGCGAGCCGCCCCCCTCGAAACCGAGCACCGACAGCGCCGCCACGAGCACGGCGCCGCGGCCGAGCGCGCGGAGGTTGTCGCGGTGGTCGAGGTGCGCCAGCTCGTGGGCGAGGACGAAGGCGAGCTCGTCGTCGTCGACCTCGTCGAGCAGGCCGCGGGTGACCAGGATGGCTCGCCCGGGCAGCGCCAGGGCGTTGAGCTCCGGAGCGTCGAGGACGCCGAGCGTCGGCGCCGGATCGGCGGGAGCGAGCCGATCGAGCAACCGCTCCAGGCGCTCGCGGTCGGCCGGGTCGTCGATGCGCAGCGCACCGACCACGGTGCCGAAGATCGCCCGCTCCCGCGCGGGCGAGATGCGGGTCGCGACCGCGTCGGCGGCGAAGCCGGCGAGCCAGACCAGCAGCGCCACCGCCGCGACGCCGCCGGCGACCAGCTGGGCGAGCTCGACCAGGGGGCTGCCCGGGGAGACGTTGGCCCGCTCCTCGGGCAACCGGGGGACGAAGCGCATCAGCCCGGCTCGGTCGGGCCGCTCCTGCCGCCGAGCTGATCGACCGCCACCGCGGTCCCGAAGGCCAGCACCTCGAGCCCGGTGACCCCCTTGCCGTTGCGGCGGGCGGAGGCGATCGACGAGGTCTCGAGCCGGACGTTGGCGACGGCGTCGAAGCCGCGCCGGCGGGCGTCCTCTTTCATCCGCAGCACCGCTTCGCGGCGGGCGCGGTCGAGCAGGGTCTCGTAGCTGCGGAGCCGGCCGCCGATCAGGCTCTTCAAGCCGGCGAGGAAGCGCTTGAAGTAGTCGAGCGAGACGACCACGCTGCCGGCGACCAGAGCGCCGCGCCGGACCGTCCAGGTCGAGGGCGCCTCGAAGGTGAGCGCCGGCAGCCGGAGCAGGTCGCGCTCGCGCTGGCGGATCGAGGCGTAGTGGCGGCGCTCGGCGATCGACCCGGCGACGAAGCCGAGCACGAGCAGCGCGACCGTGGCGCCCAGGCCGAAGAGCAGAGGGAGGGCTTCGGAGTCCATCACTCCACCCGGACGGCGGTGCCGTAGGCGAACAGCTCGGCGGCACCCTGCGAGATCGAGCTGGTGGAGAAGCGGACGTTGACCACCGCGTTGGCGCCCAGCGCCTCGGCTTCGCGCACCATCCGCGCGACCGCCTCCTGGCGCGACTCGGAGAGCAGCTCGGTGTAGCCCTTGAGCTCGCCGCCGACCAGGTTCTTCAAGCCCGCGGCGATATCGCGGCCGAGGTGCTTGGCTCGCACGGTGGAGCCGCTGACGACGCCGTAGAACTCGACGATCGTGCGGCCCGGAACGGTCTCGACGTTGCTCAGCAGCATGAGTCTCTCCCCGCCGCCCCGCGGGCGGCCGTTGTTGTCGGATCAGAGGTTTCTCGGCAGCTGCTGGATCCTACCCGCAGGCGCGCGGCAGCCGAAATGGCGGCGAGCCGCTTACCCGCCGAGGTGCCGGTCGAGGAAGGCGAGGGTGCGCTCCCAGGCGAGGGCGGCCGCGGCGGCGTCGAAGCGCGGGGTCGTGTCGTTGTGGAAGCCGTGCTGGGTGCCGGGGTAGAGATGGCGCTCGTAGCGGGCGCCGGCGGCCTCGAGCGCCGCCTCGTGCGCCGGCCAGCCGGCGTTGATCCGCTCGTCGTGCTCGGCCGAGTGGACGAGCAGCGGCGAGCGCGCCTTCGGCACGTCGGCGGTGTCCGGAGGGCTGCCGTAGAAGGCGACCGCGGCGGCGAGGTCGGGCAGCTCGGTGGCGAGCCAGTTGACCAGGCCGCCCCCCCAGCAGAAGCCGACCGCGCCGACCCTGCCGCTGCAATCGGGCCGGGCGCGCAGCCACTCGTACGCTGCCACGAAGTCGGCGCGCGACTTGGCCGGATCGAGCTCGCGGAACTTGGCGCGCGCCTGGTCCTCGTCGCCCGGGTAGCCGCCGAGCGGCGCCAGCGCGTCGGGCGCGAAGGCGACGTAGCGCTCGAGCGCGAAGCGCCGGGTGACGTCCTCGATGTGCGGATTGAGGCCGCGGTTCTCGTGCACGACCAGCACCCCCGGCAGGGCCCCGGAACCCGCCACCGGCCGCACGAGGTAGCCGCGCATCGGCCCGGAGCCGCGTGGGGACGGGTACTCGACCCGCCCCCCGCGCAGCCGCGCGTCCTCCGGCGCCACCACCTGCGCGCCGGCGAAATCGGGTTGGAGCGCGTCGAGCAACATCGCCGCCGTCCATCCGCCAACCGCGAACTTCGCGGCGCGCTCGAGGAAGCCGCGCCGGTCGAGGTCGCCGTGGACGTAGGCGTCGAACAGGACCAGCAGCTCCTGATCGAACTCGTGCGCGCTCCTGCGAGGCATGTCCGGTTCCCCTGCTGGCTCGAACTCGGCCCCCACCGCGCTTCAGGAGCAGCCGGTGCAGCTCGACCAGAGCGAGGCGCCGTTGGTCTCGAAGCTGTTGGCGAAGATCAGCTGACAGCCCGGGAAGGAATAGGAGCCGATCCAGGTCCCCCAGCGGCAGGCGGCGGCCCCGGTATCGCGGCTGTACTGGCCGAGGTACCAGAGGCGGGTGCCGTCCGGGTCGGCGGTGAAGCCGGTGTAGTCGCCCCAGCGGCGGGGCACGGCATCGAAGCAGGTGAAGGTGATGTCGCCGGCCTTGAGGGCCACCTCCGCCTGGAGGGTGCCGGCGGCGTCCCCGGCCGCCCGGCCGGTGACGAAGGTCGCGGGGAACATCGCCGCGCTCGTCTTGCTGTAGCCGATCGCCATGTCGCCGCAGAAGTTGACCGCCAGGCTCGGGAAGCTGCGGTATTCAGCGGTGCTGCCGAACACGCCCGCGTCGAGCACGGTGTTGGCCACCGGATCGATCTTCGCCCACCGGACACAGTTGACGGTACCGCCGCCGGGGTTGCAGGAGACCGTCTGGTTGATCCAGAGCTTGCCGGCCCGGTAGTGCGTCGACTGCGTGCGGAAGTCATTGCTCTGGATGTTGCTGCCGCCGCTCTGTGGCGCCGAGACCGGCATGCCGGCCGAGACGCCGGTCGCGGTGCAGAGGTTCAGCGACGGCGCCATCGTCATCGTGCCGCCGCCGCCGCCGAACGGATCGGTCCAGGTCCAGACGTTGTGGATGCAGCCGTCGAAGAGCTCGGTCACGATGTAGTGCGAGTTCGTCCCGACTGGCCACTGATCCTGCCGGTAGCCGTGGATCGCCGCCGGCCAAGGCGTGCTGTGGCTCGCGGTGGTCGACTTGCTCGGGACCGTGCCGAGGGGGCTGCCAGCGTAGAGGTTGGCCTTGTTCACGGCGAAGACCCTGCCCTCGAGGAACCCGCCGCTGAACTGGTTCGAGCCGACGAAGACGCCGATCTCCCCGATGCCCATGTGCGGGTAGTCGAAGAACGCGCCGCCGATGTTGGTCGCGAAGCAATAGCGGTTCCAGGTCGAGGTCGGATCGGGGCCGGTCGTCGCGGCGAGGCAGAAGGACGTGCCGTTGGCGTCGACGCCCATCACCCAGCGGTCCTGCGAGTCGTCGTAGGAGACCACCGGGTCGAAGGGCCCGCCCGGGTAGCCGGTGGTGCCGGTGAAGAAGGTGCCGAAGCTCGTCGGGCCGGCGAGCACCGTGCCGCTCTTGTCGTGGATCTTGAAGTGGGTGTTGACGACCGCGATGACGTGGTTGGGACCGACGGCGAGCTCCGGGTCGGGGGGCGTCGAGCCCGTCGCCTCGCCGTAGTGGATCGAGGCGAACGAGGCGTGCGGCGTCGGCGCGGTCGGAGTGGGGCCGGTCGTCATCTCCTGCACGAACGGATCGAAGGGCAGCCGCAGCGCCGCCTCCCGCAGCCGCGCCATCTCCTCCTCGGAGAGCGGGGAGCGGATCTCCTTGCGCGGGATCCGGGCGGGCACCGCGGACGGATCGCCCGGGTCGCTCGGCGGCAGGGTCGAGAGATCGATCGGCGAGGCCTCCTGCCAGGCCTCGATTTCGACGTCCGGGGCCCAGGCGTAGAGGACCGGGGCCACGCCGCGTTGCTCGAACCCCGCGGGGGCGGAGCTGGCCGGTGCGGCTGTGGCCTCGCTCACGGCGGCCGGCGGCACGTCGCCGAGCGCGGCCAGGGTCAGCGACAGGCTGATCAAGACGTTGGTGAACATGACACCCTCCCAAGTCGCCCCACGGGGCGAAGACCGGCGCCACCTCGGCGACCGGCGGACCTGCGCGCAAGCTGTCCGCGCAGGCTACCACGCGGTTTCCAGAAGGCAAGCTCCGCGTTCCGCCTCTTCCGCAGCGAGGGCGCGGGGGGCAGTGCAGTCGGGGCGGGCTCACCCGCTGCCGCGCAAGAGCGGCAGAAAGTCGGGGCTGGCCGAGATCGTATTGTGGCCGACGCCGGCGAGCTCGTGCCAGGTCGCGACGCCGGGGCGGAACTGGCGCAGCAGCGCCTCCGCGCGGGCGCGCGGGACGATCTCGTCCTCCGCGGCGACCAGCAGGTCGGTCGGCGCGGCGACCTTCGGCGCGTCCCGCCAGGCCTCGTAGCGGTCGCGTAGCAGCCAGCGTACGGGGAGGAACCAGTAGTGCGCGGCGGCGATGCCGGCCAGGCTGTCGAACGGCGTGACTAGGACCACGCGCTCGGCCGGACGCGCCGCCGCGACGTGGACCGCGATCGCCGCACCCAGGCTGCGCCCCACCACCACGACCTCGGGATGACGGGAGTGCACCCGGTCGAACAGCGCCAGGGCGTCGCCGAGCAGCGCCGCCTCAGAGGGGCTGCCGTCGCTCGCGGCGTAACCGCGGTAATGGAGCAGGTAGAGGGCGCGCTCGGGGAACGCGGCGGCCAGTTCGGGGAGACTCCGCTCGACCGCCTCGGCGTTGCCGCCGAAGTAGACCGCCGCGGCCGGTCCGGGTCGCGGCCGGACCGAGACCGCGACCGTGGCGCCGGGACGCGCGAGCGTCTCGACCTCGCCCGTGCCGAGGCGCGGCGCCGGGAAGTAGATGAGCGAGCGCTGGGCGAAGAAGAGCAGGCCGCAGAAGCCCGCGTAAACGAGGGCGAGGGTCGCGAGCAGGGTCACGAGGCGTCGACGCACCGAGGCTCACCAGCCGGCCGAAGCTCCGATCCTAGCGGAGCCCGCCAGCGGTGCGTGCCGGAGGGGCTACGACCCGTCGCGGCGCGCGGGCCGGCGCGAAGAGCGGCGAGCCGCTGGCCGGCTGGCTCGACGCGGCGGCGCGACATCGTCGGTCGCCACGTCGATGACCTGGCGCTGGATCTCGAGCTGCTCGAGCGGCGGAACGAGCAACTGCCCGACGCGCTCCAGAAAGTAGCGGCGCACGGTCCGCCAATCGCGTTGGCCCTCTCCCGGCAGCTCCGCTTCGGCGTCGGCGTCGGCGAAATAGGTGAGCGACCGGAGGAGCAGGGCGTCGTTGACCTCCTGGCGGAAGACCTCTCGGACCGCGCGCAGGCATTCGGCGATGCCGAGGCCCTGACTCTGGAGCAGGACGTAGAGGTCGAAGAAGTCACGCCGCGTGCCGCGGTCGAGGATCGCGTGCAGCTTGGTGGCCAGGAGCCCGTCGATCGAGAGCCGCCGGTCCTCGACGTGGAGGGCGAGCTGCTCGAGCTGAAAGACCGAGACCTTGATGCCGTTCCAGATCAAGTGGACGGTGTCGCGTCGGCGCTCGAGGATCTCGGTGGCGCCGGCGCGAGCGAGCTCTCGGACCAGCGCTGCGAGGGAATCCGCGGAGAGCGTGCCGAAGTCGACGTCGCGGCTCGGTCGGTAGGGAGCGAAGCAGCGCACGGCTTGGCCGCCGATGACGAACCAGTAGGGGAGCGGGGCGACGACGGGGCGGAGCGCCCGCGGCAGGACCTGCTCCGGCGGCAGGGGGCTCACCGCGTGATTCTCCGCGCCGCGAGAACCGCTTCGAGCACCCCCTGGCTGCCCGGTCGCCAGCCGCGCTTGCGCGACGCCTGGAGGAGCGTCAGCCAGGGCAGGCCCGCCGCCCAGCTCATCGCCGGCAGCGTGCCGTAGTTGAAGCAGTGAAAGGCGAGCTGTGGCCCCGGAACCCGACCGCTCGGCGACAGATTGTGCAGCGTGGCCCGGACCGCGTCGGGGAGGCTCGCGATCTCGTAGCCGGCGACCGGGAGCGTGTCGAGCGCCGCGTAGAGCGTGGCGCGGGCCGGCGGGCGCAGCCCCCGTTCCGCGCAGTGCTGGCGGAGTTGGCGCAGCACCGCGGTCATCGGCGGCCGCTCCAGGCCGAGCAGCAGGCGGGAGAGCTCGGCCTGGACCTCCGGTGCCAGGCGCCCCTGTCCACGGTCCTTTCGGACCCGCCGCGCCGAAGGCCGCTCGTCCCATCGAGAGCGCGCGCGCTCCAAAGCGTCGGAGAAGTTAAAGTCGGACATTCAACTGAATAATATCAGACCACTCGCCAGGTCTCGGTGCGAGGTGGACAGGAGCAACCGGCGACGACCCTCGCCGGATCCCCAAGGGGACCTCCTTCGCTCCACCCGCACCGAAGGCGCTCCGGGGAGCGGCTGCTAGGCTCGCGGCCGGCGAGACGCGAGTCCGCCGAGGAGGGGGACGATGACGAGGATTCGTGGCGCGGTCCTGGGCGTTGGTGTCCTGGCCGCGATGTCTGCCGGTTGGGCCGCGAGCGGAGCGAGCGCGCCGCCGAGCGCTTCGGCGGCGCTGCCCGAGCGGGTCGTCCAACGCGCCGCCGAGCTGCAGCGGCGTGTGGCGGCGGGGAGCGAGGCCTTCGGGATCGTGGCCTCGCTCACCACCGAAGTGGGGCCGCGCCTGGCCGGCAGCGACGGCGACCGGCGCGCGGTGGCGTGGGCGGTCGCCAAGCTGCGCGCGCTCGGCTTCGACAACGTCCGCGCCGAGCCGGTCAACGTGCCGCGCTGGCTGCGCGGCGAGGCGTCGGCGGCGATCCTCGCGCCGTGGCCGCAGCGGCTCGTCGTCGTCGCGCTGGGCGGGAGCGTCGGCACGCCGGACGAAGGGCTGCGCGGCGAGGTGGTCGAAGCCGCGAACGTGGCCGTTCTCGAGGAGCTCCCCGACGAGGCCGTGCGCGGCCGCATCGTCTTTCTGTCCGAGCGGATGAGCCGCGGGATCGACGGCTCGGGCTACGGCAAGACGGTGCCCAATCGGGGCCGCGGCGCCATCGCGGCGGCGCGCAAGGGGGCGCTCGCGGTGGTGATTCGCTCGATCGGCACCGGCTCGCACCGGCTCGCGCACACCGGCGCCCTGCGCTACGAGGAGGGGGTGGCGCGGATCCCCGCGGCGGCGCTCTCGAACCCGGACGCCGACCTGCTCGCCGCCCAGGTCGCCTCGGGCCAACCGGTGCAGCTCGAGCTCCGGCTGACCTGCCGCGCCGACGGCGAGGCGGAGTCGGCCAACGTCATCGGCGAGATCACCGGACGGGAGCTGCCGGACGAGGTGGTGGTGCTCGGGGCGCATCTCGACTCCTGGGATCTCGGCACCGGAGCCGAAGACGACGGCGCCGGGGTCGCGGTGGCGATCGAGGCGGCGCGCCAGATCGCGGCGCTGCCGGAGCGCCCGCGTCGCACGCTGCGGGTCGTGCTCTTCGCCAACGAGGAGTTCGGCCTCTCGGGTGCCCGGGCCTACGCGGCGGCTCGTGCGGCGGAGCTGCCGCACCACCTGGCCGCGCTCGAGTCCGACCTGGGCAGCGGCCGGATCCACCGCTTCCGGGCCCGCGTCGCGGCCACGGACGAGGCCTGGGTGCCGGCGCTCCACCGACTGCTCGAACCGCTCGGGATTCCGTTCGACCCGGCGCCGGCGAGCGGCGGCGCCGACATCGGACAGCTGGCGCGGGCCGGCGTCCCCGTCTTCGACCTGTCACACGACGCCAGCCGCTACTTCGACGTCCATCACTCGGCCAACGACACCCTCGACAAGGTCGACCGCGCCGGCCTCGACCACGCCGTCGCGGCCTACGCGACCCTCGCCTCGGCGCTCGCCGACCTGCCGGCGCCGCTCGGCCGGACGGTGGTCGAGACGCCGGCCGCCCGGTGAGTCGCGGAGGGAAGAGCTCGAGGAGTCGGTCGAGGGGGCGCCGCGCGCCGGCGGGAGAGGAGAAACCGACCGATGTTCCGATACGTCTGCGAGTTCCTGGTGGTCGGCGGGCTGGAGTCGGAGTTCGAATCGGTCTACGGCCCGCAGGGAGCCTGGGTCGAGCTGTTCCGTCGCGCTCCCGCCTATCTCGGAACGGTGCTCTGCCGGGACGTGGCGAATCCGCGGCGCTACCTCACCTTCGACCACTGGACGTCGATGGCCGCCTGCATGGCCTATCGGGAGCGGGTCCGCCCGGAGTTCGACGCGCTCGACGCGGCCTGCCGCCGCTTGGTCGCCGAGGAGCGGTACCTGGGGGATTTCGAACAGGTCGGTTAATATCCTCCCCGACTCCGGAGCCCCTCACAGGAGGTCCCGCATGCGTGGAGCCATCGCCCCGATCGCCTCGATCGTCACCCTCGCCCTGTCCCTGCCCGGCGTCCTCGAGGCGGCGAAGCCGCCGGCGGCTCCGCCGCCCGGGATCGCGATCGGCGCGCGGGCGGAAGCGGCGCTGGTCGACGTCGCCGGTGTCGGGCAGTTCGATGCCGGGAGCGGCGTCGCGCGCACGCTGCACTCGGTGGCTTTCCAGGGCGATCCCGCCGATCCGGTCGCGACGGCGCGTGGCTACCTGGCCTGGGATGCGGCCCGCCTCGGCCTCGGCGGCGCCGCCGAAGCGGCCGAGCTGCCGGTGCGGTGGGTGCGCGCGGGCAAAGCCGCCACCGTCGTCCGCTTCGCCCAGACCCTCGACGGGCTGCCGGTGCACGGCGGCGAGATCGCGGTGGCGGTCGGGCCCGGGGGCTGGATCTCCTTCGTCTCGAGCAGCTATCTGGCCGCGCTGGGGCCGCTCGTCAACCGGCCCCGGCTCGACGGCGCGGCGGCACTCGATGCCGCGGTCGCCCATCTGGGCGCCGACGCCGTCGCGACGCTGGCGCTCGACCAGCGGATCTTCCGGGCCGCCGACGGCGCCCGGGTGGTCTGGCGGGCGCTGATCGACCCGAAGGGCGAGCCCGAAGGGGAGTGGGAGGTCCTGGTCGACGCCGAGACCGGGGCCATCCTCGCCGCCGAGGACAAGCTCTTCTACGTCGACGGCACCGGCAAGGTCTTCGAGCCCGATCCGCTCTCCTCGGCGCTCGTGGCCTATGGCACCACTGGATACGTCGACGGCAACGACGCCGACACGCCGCAGCTCACGGCGCAGACGTTCGACGTCACGCTGCGTGACCTGACCCTCAGCACCGGGACGTACAGCCTGCTCGGCCCCTATGCCGCCTGCATCGACTGGGACACCCCGGTCGGCACCTGTCCGACCAACGCCACCGGGATCTTCCCCGACACGCGGGCGAGCCAGAACTTCGAAGGGGTCAACGTCTACCACCACATCGATTCGATGATGCGCTACCTCAACGTGACGCTGGGCCTCGGCATCATGCCGCACCAGTACAGCCAGGGCGTCCAGTTCGACCCGCACGGCTTCAATGGCGCCGACAACTCCTCCTACAGCAGCGGCACGGGCCGGCTCCGCTTCGGCGAAGGGGGCGTCGACGACGCCGAGGACGCCGACGTGGTGATCCACGAGCTCGGCCACGGTCTGCACGACTGGGCGACCGGCGGCAGCCTGTCGCAGGCGCAAGGGCTCTCGGAGGGGGTGGGCGACTACTTCGCGCAGTCCTACAGCTGGGCCTACCCGAACCAATGGACGCCGGGCGCCCCGGCCTACCACTGGGTCTTCGACTGGGACGGCCACAACCCGTTCTGGTCCGGACGAGTGACGAACTGGGTCGTGGTGCCGACCCGTGTCTTCCCGACGCATCTGTCGGGCTCGATCCACTCCGACGGGCAGTTCTGGTCGACGTGCAGCCTGCGCAGCTGGCAGGTCATCGGCCGCGACCTGATGGACGCCGCCATGGTCGAGGGACTGGCGATGACCGGCGGGGCGAGCAACCAGGTCGCCGCGGCTCAGGCGGTCCTCCAGGCGGCGTGGAACATGGCCTACTCCCCCTCGGCGCTGCAGGTGATCCAGAACCTGTACAGCGGCGATGGCTGCGGCCACAACCCGGCGATGCCCACCAGCCCGGACATGCTCTTCTTCGAGGGCTTCGAGACCGGGGACGTCTGCCGCTGGAGCGACGCGGAGCCGCCGCCCGGCTGCCCGTGAGCTCCGGCCGGTCGGGAGGCGCTCGAGAGATGGCGGGGGGGCAGGCACACTCGGCGGCGAGGCCGGAGACGATGACCACGCTCGAGATTCGCAAGACCTACAAGATGTACGTCGGCGGGGCGTTCGTCCGCTCGGAGTCGGGGCGCAGCGAGGCGGCGCTCGACCGGCGCGGCCAGCATCTGGCCAACGTCTGTCGCGGCTCGCGCAAGGACGTCCGCGACGCGGTGCTGCAGGCGCGCGCGGCGCAGGGGAAGTGGGCGGGAGCGAGCGGCTACCTGCGCGGCCAGATCCTCTACCGGATGGCCGAGATGCTCGAAGGGCGGAGCGAGCCGATGGCGGCGCTGCTGCGGCGGACCTCGGGCGCGACGCCCGCCCGGGCCCGCCGCGAGGTGCGGACGGCGATCGACCGGATCGTCCACTACGCGGGCTGGGCCGACAAGTACCCGGCGCTCCTGTCGAGCGTCAATCCGGTCGCCTCTGCGTACTTCGACTTCTCGCTGCCCGAGCCGACCGGCGTGGTTGGCGTCGTCGTGCCGGAGGCCCCCGGGCTGCTCGGCTTGGTCAGCGACGTCCTGCCGGTGATCGTCAGCGGCAACACCGCCGTCGTCCTGGTCTCGGAGCGGGATCCGCTGCCGGCGCTGGAGTGGGCGGAGGTCCTCGCGACCAGCGACCTGCCCGGCGGCGTGGTCAACCTGCTGAGCGGCCACCGGGAGGAGCTGGTCCCGCACCTCGCCCGTCACATGGACGTCAACGCGCTGTCGCTCGCGGGACTTTCCCCGGAGCTCGACCGGATGGCGCGCCAGGACGCCGCGGTCAACGTCAAGCGGACGCCGCGGATCGCGGCCACCGACGCCACCGCGCCGGCGGCCCAAGGGCTCCACCGGATCCGCGCCTTCGTCGAGATCAAGACCACCTGGCACCCGGTGGGCTGGTAGGTCCCGGCCGTCCAGAGCGGCGAGACGGTCTGGTGGTGGCAAGCTGGGCCTACCCCCAACTGCCTGAAAAGGCGTAGAATTCGGCCCGAAGAGCCGAACAGGACGCGGAGTCGGAGGCCGGAAACGGCCTCCAGCTCTGATTGGAAGAGGCAGCTTCCGTCAGGAATGTCGGTTTCGTCGGGCGGCATGAGGCTGGCCCGATTTCGAGGATTCCTTCGAGGAGAAGAGACCCCATGCGGATCCGTATCGCAGTTCTGTTGGTCGCCGCCGCGCTGCTTGCCGTGCCGGCGGCCCAGGCCCAGGAGTGGGTCATCAACGGCAGCATCGACAGCGGCCCCGAGTTCGACCTCCACACCGTCTCGCTGATCGCGGGCCAAGAGGTCACCGCCACGTTGGTCTGCGCCTTCGACGGCGTGAGCCGCCCGCTCGATCCCGTGCTCTCGGTCTTCCGTCCCTCGAATCCGAACACGTCGGACACGGCGCTCGCGGACTACTACAACGACGACGGCTTTGGCACCGACGACTACCCCTGGGGCGTCGACTGCGACGCCTTCGACAGCTCGATCGTGATCTTCACCGCCGACGAGACCGGTACTTACACCTTCCGCGCCGACGGCTTCGGCTCCTCGACCGGGCCCTACACCTTGACCATCGGCGCGGTGAACACGTGGGTTTCGATTCCGACCCTCGGCACCGTCGGCTTCGCCGCGCTCGCCCTGGTGCTCGCGGCAGCCGGCTTGGTCTTCCTGCGCCGCCGCCGGCACGCCTGAGGCACGCTTGGCGGCGTCGCACCGGGGCGGTGGCAGCCGCGCCGCCCCGGTGAGTCAGTCCTCGGCGGGAAAGAGACCCCGCGGGGAGTTGCCGAGCAGCCGGTCGATCTCCCGCCCGGTGAGCCCGGCACGCTCGGAGAGTAGTTCGACGGTACGGCGCGGATCGAAGACCGGGTAGTCGCTGCCCAGCACCAGCCGGTCGGGGTCCGCGCGGCGCAGGTCGGCCCCGAGCGCGGCCGCCTCATCGGCGGTGGTCGCGGGCACCCCTTCCGACTCCCGTTCGAGGATCACCGCGGAGAGGTCGAAATAGAGGTCGGGCCCCGCGGCGCCGGCTTCCACGCGCCGCGCGAGCCAGTCGAGCAACGTGGCGAAGACCGACCGGGTCCAGGAGCCGTAGCCCCCGCTGCCGCCGAGATGAGCCACGATCACGCGCAGCTCCGGATTGGGCGCGAGCAGCTCGGAGGCGAAGCGCTCGATGTCCGCGGTCGTGTGACCGCGGCGCTGGGGATCGAGATGGACCAGGACGACCAGGTCCTCGCGCGCGGCCCAGGCGAAGATCTCGGACAGTGCCGCGAGATGCTCGTCGCGGCGCAGGTCGACCTCGGAGCTCGCCAGGTGCAGTTTGATGCCGGGGCTGCCCAGCTCGCGGTGGCACCTTCGCAGCTCGTCCAGAGCGTAAGGTCGTAGCGCCGAGGCGGAGCAGAAGGCGACCGCGCGCCCCGGATAGCGGGCCGCCTCCCGCGCGACGTGGTCGTTCTCGCGCGCCACCAATTCCTGCTCGCGCTCGACCGTCAGCCCGAGCGCCGCGCGGAACTCGGAATTGCCGTAGAGGTGCGCCATCGGCACCAGCAGTGCGCGACGGACGGCGGCCGACGGGCCGCCGGTCGGGGCGAGCAGGGACTCGGCGGAGAGGTAGGTCGCGTCGGCACGGGAGAAAGTGGCGCCGATCGCCTTCCAGTCGCGCAGGAGGTCGGGCCCGAGGACATGGACGTGGTGGTCGACCGGGAGGATCGGGGAGGGTGGCGGGCTCGGAATCGCACGCCTCGATTCGACGCTCGGCGCTTCCGCGCCGCCACAGGCGGTGAGACCCAGCGGCACGAGGCAGAACATCGCGCCGAGAGCGACTCGGGCGGCACGGGGGGATGCGAGCGGCATGGCATTCATGGCGGGCGTGGATCGTATCGAATCCCCGGATCGCCCTGTAGGATCCGAGCTTGTGCGTCGACGACCCATCGAACGAGAGGCAGTCTTGATCTCCAGGTCCCCCTCGCCAGCCGGTGCTCCAGCCCCGGAGGCACGCGGCGATTTCGATTTCGCGATCGCTGGTGGCGGACCGGCCGGCAGCTCGGCCGCGATCGCGCTGGCGATGCGCGGCCGCCGGGTCGTCCTGTTCGAGCGCGAGAGGTTTCCGCGCTTCCACATCGGGGAGTCGCTGCTCTCTTCGGCCAACGAGGCGTTCGAGGCCTTGGGGGTAGCGGAACGAATGCTCGCGGCGGGGTTTCCGGAGAAGTGGGGCGCGCGGCTGTTCACCCACGACGGCCGCGCCGGCCGTGGCGTCGACTTCGCGGTGGCGAGCGGCGTCGCGCGCTCGCAGACCTACCAGGTGCCGCGAGCCGAGTTCGACCGCATCCTCCTCGAGCGCGCCCGCGAGCTGGGGGTCGAAATCCGCGAGGGGGAGCGGGTCACGGCCTGCGAGTTCGATGCCGCGGGCGCTTCGATCGAGAGCGTCAACGGCGCCGCAGAGTCGCGGCGGACGCGCGTGCGCGCCCTGGTCGACGCGACCGGTCGAGCGGGCCTGCTCGCCAAGCGGTTCGCGTTGCGCACCGAAGAACCGCGGCTCGCCAACGTCGCGATCTACGCTCACTTCTCCGGCGTGCCACGCCTGCCGGGCGAGCGACCGGACGACATCCGGCTGATCGCGCGCGCCGACGCCGGCTGGTTCTGGGTGATTCCGATCGGGCCGGACTTGACCAGCGTCGGCGTCGTCCTGCCGCGACCGCTCTACATGCGCTGGCCGCACGGCGCGCCGGAGGAGATGCTCGCTCGCGCGATCGCCGACACGCCGGTGGTCGAAGTGCTGATGCGCGGCGCACGGCGCGAGTGGCCGGTGCGGGTGGAGAAGGACTTCTCCTACTTCACGTCGCGCTACGCGGGCGACCGCTGGATCCTGGCCGGCGACGCCGGCTCGTTCCTCGACCCGGTGTTCTCGACCGGGGTGTCGATCGCGATGGAGACCGGCATCGAAGCGGCCGCGGAGCTCGACCGCGCCGTCGCGGCGGACGACTTCTCCGCCCGCCGCTTCGCCGGGTTCGAGCGGCGCTGCCGCCGTCGCTACCAGAGCTTCCGCCGCTTCGTGGTCGGTTTCTATACCCCCCAGTTTCGCGACCTGTTCTTCCAGGAACGGCCGCCGGAGCGGATCTTCCGCGCCGTGGTCACCGTGCTCGCTGGCCGCTGGCGGCCCGACCCCTGGAATCGCTTCCTCGGCTGGCTGTTCTTCCGCTTCGTCGGCGTGCAGCGGTGGCTGCCGATCTCCCCGCGCGCGCACCGCCGCGACGCCGACGCCGGCTATCCGGGCTGAGGTCGAGCCGGCGCGGGCGCTACAATCGCGCCGATGGCGCGGGAAGCGGACGACCCGCCGGTCACCGAGCTGCTGGCGCGCGCGCGCGCGGGCGATTCGGCCGCGCTCGACCAGGCCTTCGCGGCCGTCTACGAGGAGCTGCGGCGGCTGGCGCGGGCTCGACGGCGGCAGCAGAGCCTGCTGGCCGGCACGCTCGACACCACGGCGCTCGTTCACGAGGCCTACCTCAAGCTCTGTCGCATCCCCCACCCGGACTTTCGCGGCCGCGAGCACTTCCTGGCGGTCGCCGCCTCGGCGATGAGGCAGATCCTGGTCGACGGCGCCCGCCGGCGGCTGCGCGTCCGGCGGGGGGGCGGCGCCGTGCACTCCGCGGTCAACCTGGACCGGCTGGCGGCGCAAGAGCGGGACGCCGAGTCCGTGCTCGCGGTGCACGGTGCGCTCGAGCGGCTGGCGCGCGTCGACGCGCGGCTCGAGCGGGTGATCGTCTTTCGCTTCTTCGGCGGCATGACCGAGACCGAGGCCGCCGCGGCTCTCGACTGCTCCGATCGGACGATCCGCCGGGACTGGATCAGGGCGCGGGCGTGGCTGCGCCTGCACCTCGAGCCGTCGCCGGGAGGCTGACGCCGCCCCCGCGCGGCTCGGCGCCGCGCAGCGCGGTCAGCCGCTCGCGAATGCTCGAGCGCTCCGCGGAGACCCAAGCGCCAGTCGCCCGCTCGGCCAACCGATCGGCCTCCTCCAGGGCCGCCACGGCCTCGCCGATCGAGCCCGCCGCCGCCAACAGCGCCCCGAAGTCGGCGAGCAGCCCGACCCGCCATTCGTGATCCGGACCGAGCTGGCGGTCGAACTGCGCGCGCGCCGCGCTCAGCTCGACCTCGGCCTCGTGGGCGCGTCCCGCGGCGAGCAGCACGCGGCCGAGCAGCGCCCGCGTGTGGCCGAGCAGCGGATCGTCGGGCGGTCGCGCCGCTTCGCGGCGGACGAGGTGCTCGCGCAGGAACGCCTCCGCGCCGGCGAGGTCGTTGGCGCGTTGGAAGAGGTCGACCAGGTAGCGCTCTTCGCCCGCCAGGTGGAGACCGTCGGGCAGCGCGACCGCGCGCAGCTCGGCGTCGATCGCGCCGGCCAGGTCCCCGCGGCGGAACCGAATTTCGGAGAGCGCGACCCAGGGGTAGTACCAGCGCCCGCGCGAGACCTCGACCGCGCGCTCGGCCAACGCGAGGGCGGTGTCGAGCTCGCGCGCCGCGGCGAGCTCCGCGCGGGCGAGGAACCAGGCGACGCTGGCGAGGTACATGGCGTCGGGCGTCTCGGACGCGGCGGCTTCGAGGCCGAGATCACGCACGACGCGCGCGAGTCGCAGGCTCTCGGCGGAGTGGCCGCGCGAGGCGAGGAAGTTGCTGAAGTTGCGCCGTATCAGCATCGTCAGGTCGCCGGCCGGGCCGAGGCCCCTCTCGGCCGCCGCCAGCGCGGCGCGGTAGTGGCGCTCGGCGGCCGCCGGGTCGTTGCGCCTCGTGGCGACGACCGCGAGACGGTTGTGCAGGCGGGCGAGCTCGGGGTGCGAGGCGTCGAAGCTCGAAGCGGCGGCGAGGCCCTCGACGCCCGCCTGCCATGCCTCCTCGAGCCGACCTGCGCGCCAGAGGACTTCGGTCAGGAAATTCACCGAACGCAGCGACCGCCAGTGCTCGCGCCCGAAGACGCTCTGGTCGAGCGCCAGCGCGCGGCGGGCCGCCGCCTCGGCCTCGCCGTGCTGGCCGATCCAGGCGCGGATGTGCGCGATCTCCTGCAGCGTCAGCGCCAGGTCGGGATGGTCCGCGCCGAGCGCCGACTCCTGATGGCGCAGCGCCTCCAGGAGCTCGGCGAGTGCTTCGTCGCGGCGTCCCTGGGCGGTCAGCGCGGAGGCGAGCTGGACGCGTGCCGAAGCGAGCAGGGATTCGCGGCGCGGGGTTTCGCGGCGGAGGCGGTCGACCAGACGTCGCAGATCGCGTTCCGCCACCAGCACGTCGCCGTCCTCGCGCCGGATTCTGCCGGCCTGGATGCGCGCCGCGAGCGTTTCCTCGGAGGACTCGCCGAGGGCGCGGACGAAGCCTCCGACAGCGCTGTCGATCTCGCTGCGAGCCAGGTCGTAGCGGCCCCGCGCGAGCGCGAGCTCGGCGGCGACCATGGCCAAGCGGGCCTCCTCGGCTGGATCGCTGCGCGCGCGGCCGAGCAGCGCCCGCGCCGCGGCGAGCTGTTCGGCCGCGTCCTCGAGGTCGCCGACGCGGGCCGCGAGCATCCCCAGCGTGCGGCGGACCGAGGCCTCGACTCGCGGCTCCCGGGCGAAGGCGTGGCCGACCGTTCGGCTGGCGCGCTCCAGCACTTCGCTCACCGTCAGGTCGCGACCGCGCGCCACCGCGGGGTCGGCCGAGCCGAGCAACTCGTCGGTGAGGAAGCGATTGATCGCCGCCGCCCGGCTCTCGGCGTCGTGCGCCGCCCGCGTCTGCACGAGGGCGACCGACAGGCCCGTCGCGAGCGCCGCGAGGACCAGCAGCAGCGCGCTCGCCAGGAGGCGGTGCCGCGCCCAGAGCTTCCGGCCCCGGTAGGCCCACGATCCGCGGTGGGCCTCGATGGGGCGACTCTGCCGCGCGCGGCGCAGGTCGTCGGCGAAGCTGCCGACGGAGCCGTAGCGATCCGCTGGCTCCGGGCGCTGCGACTTGGCCACGATTTCGTCGAGATCCCCACGCAGCTGCCGGATCAGCATGCTGGGCGTGGTCCCGCGCCGGGCCGCGATCCCGTCCACGGCGGCCGGGTCCAGGCGGGCCAGCGCGGCGCTCATGCGAGGAGGATCCGGCAACGGCCGCCCGGAGGCGAGCGCGGCCCGCACTGCCTGGTCGTCGTGCGGACGGCAGCCCGCGAGCAGCTCGAAGAGCACGACGCCGAGGGCATAGACGTCGGTCGCGGTGGTGATCTCGCCCCCCGCGAGCTGCTCCGGGGCGGCGTAGCGCGGGGTCAGGAGGCGCTCGATCGTCGAGGTCGCCCGCGCCTCTCGCGCATCGCCGAGCAGCTTGGCGATCCCGAAGTCGACGAGCTTGACTACCCCGGTGGTCGTGACCAGGATGTTGTCGGGCTTGAGATCGCGGTGGACGACCAGGCGTCGATGGGCGGCGGCCACCGCGTCGGTGACCTGCTCGAACAGGGCGATCCGGTCGGCGACGGAAGCGCGGTGGGCGTCGCAGTGGGCGCAGAGCGGCTCGCCGTCGACGTACTCCAGGACGAAGTAGGGCGCGCCGCTGGCGTCGACGCCGACGTCGAGCAGCGTCGCGATGTGCGGATGGCGGAGGTCCGCGAGCAGCTGTCGCTCGCGCAGAAAGCGCTCGCGCGCGGCCGGCGAGTCGAGGTGGCCGCGCAGGCGCTTGAGTGCCGCAGTCGCCTCGTACTGGCCGTCCGCGCGCCGGACCAGCCAGACGTCGCCCATGCCGCCGCTGGCGATCCGAGCGACCGGACGCCAGGGTCCGACTGCTTCCGGGAGCGGCGGCTCCGCATCGGGCGGGCCGGGCTCCGCCGCCTCGGCCACCGCCTCGACCAGGGCCCCGAAGCGCACCCCGACCGGATCCAGACCGGTGTCGGCGCGCGTGGGCCCGAGGGCGTCGCGGAGCCACTCCGCCGCGCGCGGCTCCTCCCGTTCCAGCTCGGCCAGCCGCGCCGCCCGTTCGGGCTCGGCCAGGTCGAGCAGCTCGTCCAGCAGCCGGTCGAGGCGCTCCCAGTTCACCGCGCTCCGCTCCCTGGCTGCCGATCGTAGCCGGATTGTCCGGATTCCGGCGTTTTCGTCGAGGTTTGCAGACAACAGGGTGTCGAGCCCGAAGGAGCGCCGACATGACCAGGTTCAGTGCGGCAGCAGCCGGCATCGTCTCCATCCTCGCGCTCGTCGCCGCGAGCCCAGCCCGGGGCGGCGACGGGGTGGTCGAAATCAACCAGGCCCGCGCGCTCGCGGGAGGCGTGAGCCCGGGGGATGCCCCTGGCTTTCCGGTGATCGTCGGCTGTGGCAGCTATCGGCTGACCAGCGATCTCGAGATCCCGAACGGAGCCGGCACCGGGGTCGGAGCGGTTCGGGTCGCCTGCGACACCGGGACCACGATCGATCTGAACGGCTTCCGCATTCGCGGCTATGCCGACTGCGCGGGAATGCCCCTCCCCGGGTGCTCGAACGGCTCCGGTGGCCCCGGCCAGGGTGCCGGAGTCGCTGGCGAGGCCGGCATGGGTCGAGCGACCAGCGTGCGCAACGGCACGATCTCCGGCATGTTCGGCCATGGCGTCGACCTGCCCGCGGACGCCGCGGTCGAGGACTTGGCGTCGTTGGCCAACGGCGGCCATGGCATCGTGGTCGGCGCCGGCAGCGGAGTCTCCCGCGTCCGCGTCGTGGACAACGTGGGGACGGGGATCCGCGCCGAAGTGGGTGGTGTGCTGCAGCGAGCCTCGGTGGCGGATGCTCGGGTGCAGAACAACGGTGGACCTGGTCTGGTCACCGTGGGTCTCGCCCGCGACATCGTGGCGATCGACAATCAGCCGCTCGAGTTCCAGATTCAGGCCGAGGCGGTGGAGCGATGCCAGGCGATCGGCGTCAGTCGCAGCGGCGTCGCGGCGAGAACGGTGCGGCGCTGCACGGTGCAGGGTGACGGCCTCAGCGGAGCGTGGCACGGCATCAGCGCGGCCGTGGCGGAGGACAACGAAGTCCTCGCGGCCGACCAGATCGGTCTGACGTGCGCGCTCTGTCGGGGCAATCTCGTGCGGGCCGGTTTCATCGGCATCAAAGCGGTCGGGATGCTGGGGGGGGGCCGCGGGATCGTCGAAGGCAACATCGTCGTCGACTCGAGTGCGGCAGGGTTCTGTCTCGATCTGCCCGCCGGCACACCCTACCGGGGCAACTCCATCAGCTGCGCCTCGGTGAGCTCGGGAATCAATCTCGGCGGCAACATCTGCGACGGCGCGCTCTGTCCCTGAGGCGATGGGGATGGCCGCGCGCGTTCTCCTCGCGATCTTCCTGGCGTCGCCGTTCGCCAGCGTGGCGGCGGCCCAGAACCCGACCAGCCCGAGAGTCTCCCTCGACCAGAGCGTGGTCTGGAGCGGTGTGACGCTCGCCGACGAGCAGGTGGCGCACCGGCATCCGGCGACCGGCGCCGTGACGCCGGTCGTGCTCGCCCTGCTGCCTGCCACGGTGGACCTGACGGGCTATCACGAGGCGAGTGACGGCTCGGTGTGGGTCGCCCTCGACACCGCCACGTTCCTCGGCGGCCTGCTGGTCGAGCCACGGGACGTCGCGCGGATCGCGGGCGGGAGCGCGACGCTGCTGCTGGACGGCTCGGCCGCCGGGATCCCGGACGGCGTCCGGGTGGACGCCGTGACGGCGGCGGCGGGAGACCTCGTCGTCTCCTTCGACCAGGCGGTCCGCTTCTCCGCCGCGCTGACGGCCGAGGACGAAGACCTGGTGGCATTCACTGCGGGCGGGCCGGCGCTCTTCTTCGAGGGCAGCGCGGCCGGGCTCGACCCGGGGCTCGACCTCGACGCCGCGCACGTCGACGCGGCGACCGGCGAGATCTACCTGTCGACCGACGCCGCCGGAACGGTCGCGGGGCTCGCCTTCGGCCACGGCGATCTGCTGGCCTGGCGGGCCGACCTCGGGTGGCGCTTGGTCGCCGCGGCTACGGCGGACTGGGCCGGCGCCGACCTCGACGCCGTCTCGTACTCCTCCTCGCTGCTGTTCGCCGACGACTTCGAAACCGGCGGCTCGGCCCGCTGGTCGGCGACGGTGCCCTGAAGCGGCGCCGCGCCCTCCGCTCGGGACCGAGGAGGTGACCGGATTCGCCGAGATCTGGCGAGGGTGGGGTGGAGGTCGGTCGACGATGCCAACCGGTTCGATGTCGAGACTGCACGGCGAGAAACGATGCCGGAGCTGGACTGTCGATGGAGTCCTGCCGGCGCTCGCCTTCGGCTGGGCGGCGCTCTGTGCTCCCGCGACGGCGGCCTATTGGACCCAACTGAGCAGCGGTCTACCCTTCAGCGACGTCGGCATCTTTCAGTTGAGCGCCGACGGCAAGTGGGCCGTCTACGCTCACGACGCCGAGATCGACGGCACGGTGGAGCTCTGGAGCGCACCGTCTTACGGCGGCGCGCCGCGCCGGATCTCCGGCGCCTTCCCGCCTGGCCAGTCGCTCCACTCGTTCGCCATCCACCCCGACAGCTCGCGGGTGGTCTATATCGCGCCGCAAGACGCGGCGAGCGTCTACGAGCTCTACGTCGTGCCGATCGCGGGCGGAACGCCCCTCAAGCTGAATGGCGCGCTGGTGGCTGGGGGCGACGTCATGGAGTTTGCCCTCGCCGCGAGCGGTGGCACGGTGGTCTATCGCGCCGATCAGGAGGTGAACGACCGCTTCGAGCTCTACAGCGTCTCGATCAGCGGGGGCGTCGCGACGAAGATCAACAACGCCCTGGTCACCGGCGGAGACGTCACCAGCTTTCGAGTGGTCCCGCTCTCCAGCCACGTGATCTACCGCGCCGACCAGCAGACGGACGAGGTCTACCAGATCTACCGGGGCAGCCTGGGAGGCGGCGGGGCCGTTCGAGTCAACGGCCCGCTGACGGCCGGCGGCGATGTGCACAGCTACGCCGTGAGCGACACCGGCATCCACGTCGTCTACCTCGCCGACCAGGACACCGATGCCGTCAACGAGCTCTACGCCATTCCGGTGGCCGGCGCGGGCGGGACGCCTTGGAAGGTCAACGACGCCCTGGTGGCCGGCGGCAACGTGGTCGACTTCCGGATCAGCCCGGATCATCAGCGTGTCGTCTACCGGGCCGATCAGCAGGTCGACGGCGTTTTCGAGCTCTACAGTGCGCCGCCGCAGGGAGGGGGCGCGACGAAGCTCAACGGCGCGCTCGTGACCGGCGGCGACGTCGCTTTCGACTATGCGATCAGCGCCAACAGCCAGCGGGTGGTCTATCGCGCCGATCAGCAGGTGGACGAGGTCTGGGAGCTCTACAGCGCGCCGATCACCGGCGGCGCTGCCGTGAAGCTCAACCCGGCGCTGGTCGCCGGCGGCGACGTGACCGCATTCGCGATCAGCCCCGCCAACGACTGGGTGGTCTACGTCGCCGACCAGATCGTCGACGAATATCCGATGGGGTTCCGTGTGCCCTTGGTGGGCCCCTCCGCGAGCGCGTCGACGATCTGGCTCCGTGCTCTGGCCATCGCCTGGCGGATCGACGCTCCCCGCGGACGTGTCGTGCTGCTGGGCAACGAGGTCTTCGTGGATCACGTCGTCCGCCCGTGGAGCTTTCCGCTGACCGGGTCGCCCGACCCGAATGGCGGTCAGCAGCTCGTTCCGCGCGCGGCATTCGACCCGAATGGCGACGCCGACGCCTTCCTGGTCGGTGCCGACGCCACGATTCTCTACCGCGCCGACCAGACCACCGACGGGAAGTGGGACCTCTACGCGATTCCGATGTACGTCTTCTGGGACGACTTCGAGACCGGCGACACCACCGCTTGGTCCGTGGCCCCCTGAGGGCGCGCGGCAGGGTTTCCTGAGGCCGCGCCGTCCTGGCTCCCCGGCGAGGCGGCGCTGCGCAGCAGCGCCCGCCGAAACCGCCCCGCAGGGTAGTTGACATACAGGACTAAATCCGTCCAGAATCTTGCTCAGTAGTTGAGATGTTGTCTCAATAACTTGAGGATGCCTGGATTTCGGGGCCGCAGGGGGCCTTCCGACCAGGGGACGGAGCGGACGATGAGAGTCCTGAGCGTGGCGCTTTCCTGGGCCCTGTGGAGTCTCGCGACAGTCGCGGTGCTGCCGGCCGTCGAGGATTCCAACGCAGCCCCGAATCGCGCTCCGGCCGAACCGGCGGAGGCGACGGCGCCCGAGCCGGAGCTCGAGCCGGCGGCCGAGGCCCCGCCCGCCGTGACGCTGGTCGACCGGCTCCTGGTCGTCGGGGACGCGGTCGCGGCGCGGACCGTTCCCGGCTCGGCGCAGGTCCTCGATGAGGAGGTCCTCCGCCGCCAGGCGCACGGCGACATCCACCGGATCCTGCAGCTGGTGCCGGGTGTCAACGTCCAGGACGAAGAGGGCTACGGCCTGCGTCCCAACATCGGCATCCGCGGCACCGGGCTGGAGCGGGCCGAGCGCGTCACTCTGCTCGAGGACGGCGTGCTGATCGCTCCAGCCCCTTACTCGGCTCCGGCGGCCTACTACTTCCCGGTCGCCGGGAGGATGGAAGCGGTCGAAGTGCGCAAGGGCTCGGCGGCGATCGAGCAGGGCCCGTACAGCCACGGTGGCGCGATCAACCTGATCTCGAGCTCGGTGCCGACCGGCCGCTTGGCGGCGCGCCTCGAAGCCGCCGCCGGCGAGGACTCGACCCTCGACCTGCTCGGTCGCGCCGGTGGTCAGGCGGGCCGGTTCGGTTGGCTGCTCGAAGGGGTCCGGCGCGAGACCGACGGCTTCAAGCGGCTCGACGAAGGTGGCGAAACCGGGTTCGAGATCTCGGACTACCTGGGCAAGCTGCGCTGGCAAGGAGCGTCCGGCGGCATCCCGCAGGCGCTCGAGCTCAAGCTCGGCCGCCACCGGCAGACCGGAAACGAGACGTACCTCGGGCTCGCCGAGGAGGACTTCCAGCGAACCCCGCGGCGCCGGTACGTCGCCTCGGCGGCGGACCGGATCGATACCGAGCACGAGCAGGCGCAGCTGCGCTGGATGGCGCAGCTCAAGCCGCGCCTCGACTTCACCGCCACCGCCTACCGCAACGACTTCTTCCGCAATTGGTACAAGCTCGACTCGGTCGAAGGGCGCGCGATCGCCGCGGTGCTCGACGCTCCGGCGACCTTCGGCCGGCAGCTGGCGGTGCTGCGCGGCGAGGTCCCGAGCGTCGCCGACGGTTTGACGCTGCGGGCCAACCGCCGCGACTACTACGCGCAAGGCGTGCAGGTGGTGGCCGGCCTCTCCGGAGAGCTCTTCGGGGTCGACCACGAGCTCGAGCTCGGCCTGCGCTACCACGAAGACCAGGAGGACCGGTTCCAACAGGACGACCGCTGGACCTCCTCCGGCACGGCGCTGCGGCTCACGCGCGCCGGTGCCCCGGGCAGCCAAGCGAACCAGGTCAACTCCGCCGCCGCCTGGGCGTTCCACCTGCGCGACCGGATCTCCTTCGGTCGCTTCACGCTCTCGCCCGGTCTCCGCTTCGAGAGCGTCGACTATCGCCGGTTCGACTACGGACGCAACGACCCCGAGCGGACGGGCTCCGCGCTCAGCCGCCGGACGAACGGCGTCGACGTCGTGCTGCCGGGCGTCGGCCTGGCCTACGCGGCAACCGGAGAGACGGTCGTCTTCGCCGGCCTCCACCGCGGCTTCTCGCCGCCGGGCCCCGGCCAAGCCACGGAAGTCGACGCCGAGGAGAGCTGGAACTACGAGCTCGGCGCCCGCTGGGCGCGCCGCAGGTCGCGCGCCGAGCTCGTCGCCTTCGTCTCCGACTACGACAACCTGCTCGGCCGCGACACGCTCGCGGGCGGCGGCGCCGGCACGGGCGACCTGTTCAACGGCGGCGCCGCGCTCGTGCGGGGCGTCGAGCTGGGGGCGAGCACGGAGATCGCGGGCGTTGTCGGCGGACGCTTCGATCTGCCACTGCGCGCCTCCTACACCTGGACACGCGCGACGTTCGAGTCGAGCTTCACCACCGCCTACGACGCCTGGGCGCCGGCGGTCGAGCGCGGTGACGAGCTGCCGTACATTCCCGAGCACCAGCTCGCCGTGGGCGCGGGCCTCTCGGGCGAGCGGGTGCGGATGTTCGCGGATCTCGCCTGGGTCGGTGCAACGCGCTCCGGGCCGGGGCAGGGCGAGATTCCGGCCACGGAGCGGATCGACGAGCGGGCGATCCTCGACCTGTCGGGAGAAGTCACCGTTCTCGAGCCGCTGGCGCTCTTCCTGCGCGTGCGCAACGCCACCGACGAGACCGCGGTGGTGGCCCGGCGTCCCGCCGGCCTGCGACCTGGACTGCCGCGCACCGTGCTGGCCGGCTTCACCTGGCGCTTCGCGCGGTAGCACGCGCAGCGCACGGCCCCTCGCCGGACGTGCACGAAGGCCGCGGTCGGTGAGCTGGGGGCTCTGGTAAGGTCCTCCGGGCTCGCCCACCGCGGGCTCCAAGGGAGACAGCCATGACGCCATGCCCTGCCCGTCGCCGCCACGCGTTCGTCCTGCTCGCCCTCGCCGCCGGGAGCCTGGCCGCGGCCCGAGCCGAGGAGGCCCCGTCGTCGCCGGCGGCGCCGGCGTGGGACGTCTCGGCGCCGGCGGGGGAGTGGGGCTGGCGAGAGGTTCCGATCGACGTCACCGTGGGCACCTGGATGTCGCTCGACGTCTCGCCCGACGGACGGGAGATCGTCTTCGACCTGCTCGGCGACCTCTACCTGCTGCCGATCGCCGGCGGCGAGGCGCGCGCCCTCACCTCCGGCATCGCCTGGGACATGCAGCCGCGCTTCTCGCCCGACGGGCGGCGGATCGCTTTCACTTCGGACCGCGGCGGCGGCGACAATCTCTGGACGGTCGGCCGCGACGGTGCGGATCCGCAGCCGGTCTCCAAGGAGAGCTTCCGGTTGGTCAACAACCCGTCCTGGAGCCCGGACGGCGACTGGCTCGCCGGCCGGAAGCACTTCACCAAGTTCCGCTCGCTGGGCGCGGGCGAGATCTGGCTCTGGCACCGCAGCGGCGGTGACGGCTTCCGGTTGACCGACAAGCCGAGCGACCAGAAGGACGCCGGCGAGCCGGCCTTCTCCCCCGACGGCCGCTTCGTCTACTTCAGCCAGGACACCACGCCGGGGCCGAACTTCGAGTACAACCGCGACTCGAACGGCGAGATCTACCGGATCCGGCGGCTCGATCGGGTCTCCGGCGAGATCGTCGACCTGGTCACCGGTCCCGGTGGCGCGGTGCGGCCGACGCCCTCGCCGGACGGCCGGAGCCTCGCCTTCGTCCGGCGGGTGCGGGCACGCTCGACCCTGTTCGTCCGCGAGCTGGCCTCGGGCATCGAGCGGCCGATCTGGGACGGACTGGAGCGCGACCTGCAGGAGACCTGGGCGATCCACGGCCTCTATCCGGGCTTCGCCTGGACGCCGGACGCCGCGTCGATCGTCGTCTGGGCCGGCGGCCGGATCCACCGCGTCGACGTCGCGACCGCGCGGGTCGAGGAGATCCCGTTCCGCGTCCGCTCGACGCGGCAGGTGGCCGCGGCGCTCCGCTTCCCGGTCGAGGTCGCTCCCGAGCGCTTCCGTCCCACCATGCCGCGTTTCGTCGAGGTGTCGCCGGACGGGCGGCACGCCGCCTACCAGCTGCTGGGCAGGCTGTGGACGAAGGCGCTGCCCGATGGCAAGCCGCGGCGGCTGACGAGCCAGGAGGAGCACTCCGAGTACTTTCCGGCGTACTCCCGCGACGGCCGCTGGATCGTCTACACCACCTTCGACGACCGCGGCTACGGCAGCGTCAGGATCGCGCCGGCCGCCGGCGGCGAAGGGCGCGTGCTGACCTCGGAGCCCGGGCACTACTTCGAGCCCACTTTCTCTCCGGACGGCGCGACGGTCGTCTTCCGCAAGGCGCCGGGCGACTGGCTGCGCGGCCGCGCCTGGGGCAACGAGCCGGGGCTCTACGCGGTCGCCGCCACCGCGGGCGCCGGGCCGGGCCCGCGGCGGATCGTCCGCGACGGCGCGCAGCCGCACTTCGGGTCGGAGGCCGACCGGGTCTACTTCCTGCGCGGGCTCGAGGAGGACCGGCGCGCGCTGGTCTCGATCGAGCTCGACGGCTCCGACGAACGGACTCACGCCACCTCCGAGGCGGCGGTCGAGCTGCGGCTCTCCCCGGACGGGCGCTGGCTCGCCTGGGCGGAGCGCTACCAGGTCCTGGTCGCGCCGTTCGTCGCCACCGGCCGGCCGATCGAGATCGGTCCCAAAGGGAGCGCCGGACCGCAGGCGAAGGTGGCGCGCGACGCCGGCGACCACCTGCGCTGGTCGGGCGACTCGCGGCGGCTCCACTGGTCGCTCGGTCCGCGGCTCTTCACCCGCGAGCTCGCCGACTCCTTCGCCTTCCTCGCCGGCGCGCCGGAGAAGCTGCCGGAGCCGACCGCGGAGGGGATCGATCTCTCCTTCGACGTCCCCTACGCCCGCCCCGCGGGGGGGATCGCGCTCACCGGCGGACGGTTGCTCACCATGCGCGGCGACGAAGTGATCGAGGACGGCGTGGTGGTGGTCGAGGGTCACCGCATCACCGCCGTCGGCCGCCGCGGCGAGGTCACCGTGCCGGCCGCGGCGAAGGTCGTCGACCTCGCCGGCAAAACGGTGATCCCGGGGCTGATCGACGTCCACTGGCACGGCGCGGCGGGCTCCGACCAGCTGATCCCGGAGCAGAGCTGGGTGATGCTGGCGAGCCTCGCCTACGGCGTCACCACGCTCCACGACCCTTCGAACGACACGCGCGAGATCTTCGCCGCGGCCGATCTCCAACGCGCCGGGGCGATCCTGACGCCGCGGGTCTATTCGACCGGCACCATCCTCTATGGCGCCGCCGGCGAGTACCGGGCGGAGGTCGACTCGCTCGACGACGCGCGCGCCCACCTGCGCCGGATGCGGGCCGCGGGCGCGATCTCGGTCAAGAGCTACAACCAGCCGCGGCGCGACCAGCGCCAGCAGATCCTCACCGCGGCGCGCGAGCTCGGCCTGATGGTGGTGCCCGAGGGGGGAGCGCTGCTGGCGCAGAACCTGACCCAGGTGGTCGACGGCCACACCGGCGTGGAGCACACCGTGCCGGTGGCGCGCGTCTACGACGACGTGCTCCAGCTCTGGGGCGCGACCGAGGTCGGCTACACGCCGACGCTGGGCGTCGCTTACGGCGGCCTCGACGGCGAGCACTACTGGTACGCCAAGACCGACGTCTGGACCGAACAGCCGCTCGCCGGGTTCGTGCCCCGGCCGCTGCTCGACGCCGCGTCGCGCCGCCGCGTCACCGCGCCCGAGGAGGAGTGGAACCACGTCCGCCAGGCGGAGGTCGCGAAGGCGTTGCAGGGCGCCGGGGTCGCGGTGCTGCTCGGCGCGCACGGCCAGCGCGAGGGGCTCGCCGCGCACTGGGAGCTGTGGAGCTTCGTCCAAGGTGGCATGACGCCCGCGGAAGCGCTGCGGGCGGCGACGATCGACGGCGCGCGCTACCTCGGGATGGAGGCCGATCTCGGCTCGATCGAGCCGGGCAAGCTCGCCGACTTGGTCGTGCTCGACGCCGACCCGAGCGTCGATATCCGCGACTCGACGAAGCTGCGCTACGTGATGGCCAACGGCCGGCTCTACGATCCGCGGACGATGGACGAGATCCTCCCCGAGCCCCGCCCGCGCGCGCCGTTCTGGTGGGAGGAGGAGGCCGCCGCGCCCCCGCCGTCGAGGTCGCGGTGACGGCACGGCGACGGCGCCGGCTCGGAGCGGTCGCGGCGCTGTTGGCGCTCACCGGCGGCGGGGCGGCCATGGCGACCCCGGCGGAGCGCGTGCCGCTCTTGGTCTCGATCGACGACCTGCCGCTCTCGGCGAGCGCGCTCCATGCCGACCCCGCGCAGCGGCGGCGGATCACGGTCGAGATGCTGGCGGCGCTCGCGCGGCACCGGGTGCCGGCGGTCGGGTTGGTGACCTGGGGCAACGTCCGCGGGCCGGAGGATCTCGAGCTGCTCGGGCAGTGGCTCGAAGCGGGCCACGAGCTGGGCAACCACTCGCACCGCCATCTCGACTTCCATCGCACCGAGACCGCGGCGTGGCTCGAAGACGTCGAGGCGGCGCGGCGCGAGATCGACGGCCTGCTCGCCGGGCGGGGACGGCCGCCGGTTCGCTTCTTCCGCTTCCCGATGCTGCGCGAAGGGGACTCCGAGGCCAAGCTCGACGCGGCGCGCGACTACCTCGCGCGCAGTGGGCAGCGCAGCCTGCCGGTCACCCTCGACAACCAGGACTGGTCCTTCGAGCGGCCTTGGGTCGAAGCGATGCGGGCGGGGGATCGGGGCGCCGCGGAGCGGATCGCCGAGGCCTACCAGGAGTCCCTGCGCGTCTCGGTGCGTCATCACCGCGCGAACGCGCGGCGGCTGTTCGACCGCGAAGTGCCGCAGATCCTCCTCCTGCACGCCACCGCGATCGGCGGCGCCGAGTGGGACCGGCTCTTCTCCTGGCTGGCCGCCGAGGGCTTCCGCTTCGCGAGCGCCGACGAAGTGCTCGCCGATCCGGTCTACGCCGACGCGCCGCGTTTCCTCGGCCCGCGTGGGCCGGGGCTGTGGGATCGCCACCTCGACGCCCGCCGTCGCGCCCGGGCCGAAGCGGACGTGCGCGAGCTGATCGCCAGACAGGTCGAGGCCTGGAATCGTGGTGACCTCGAGGCGTTCACTTCGGCCTACGACGACGACGCCCTGTTCGTCTCGCCCTCGGGCACCACGCGCGGCCGCGGCGAGGTGCTCGCCCGCTACCGGAAGCGCTACCCCGACGGCCGCGCCATGGGGCGGCTGACGCTCGACATCGAGACCCTCCGTCTGAGCGCCGGCGGTGAGGTCTCGATGCTGGGCGACGCGGTCCCCGGCGATGTCCACGGCGCGCGCGTCGTCGCGCGCTGGACCTTGCACCGCGACGACGGGGCGGCGCTGGTGGCGCGCGTCGGCCCGACCCTGATCGTGCTGGTCCGTCGCGACGGCCGCTGGTGGATCACCGAGGATGCCTCGATGGAGGCCGAGTAGTCGGCGAATCGGTTGGAGAGCCGCGTGGGGCGCGAGGTGATCCGCTCGGTGGCAGCGGCGCTGCTCGCGTTGCGCGAGGTGGTAGCGCCGCTCGCGATCCGCCGCGCGCGCTGGCCGTCGGGCGACTGGCCTCGCCTCGACCGGGGCGGGGTCCGATGCTAGGCTCCAGGCAGCAACCAGATCAGCATTCCACCCTTCTCGCCCTCGAATGACCGGCGGCGAGAGCACCGTCCGAGGAGGGCACTTCATGGTCTCGCTCGCTTCGCTCTGGCTTCCGATTCTGGTCTCGGCGCTGTTCGTCTTCCTGGTGAGCTCGGTGCTGCACATGGTGCTGACCTACCACCGCACCGATTACAAGCAGCTGCCGCGCGAGGTCGAGACGCTCGAGGCGCTGCGCGCCGCGGCCCTCGCTCCCGGCTTCTATTTCTTTCCCTATTGCGCCAGCCCCAAGGAGATGGGGAACCCCGAAGTGCAGAAGAAGTTCGAGCAGGGGCCGGTCGGCATGATGACCGTGATGCCGAGCGGCGTGCCGACGATGGGCAAGCAGCTGGCCATCTGGTTCGGGTTCTGCCTGCTGGTGGGTGTCTTCGCGGCCTATCTGGCCGGCCGCACGCTGGCGGCGGGCACGGCCTATCTGGCGGTCTTTCGCGTCGCCGGGTGCACCGCCTTCCTGGCTTACGGCGTCGGCCAGATCGTGGAGTCGATCTGGCACGGGCGGCCCTGGTCGAACACCTTCCGCGCCCTGTTCGACGGCTTGGTCTACGCCTTGGTGACCGGCGGCACGTTCGGCTGGCTCTGGCCGCGCTGAGAGCGCCTGACGGCGGTCATGGCGGCGATGCCGGCGCTCTCGTAGCCTGCGCGACGCGGCGCGCGGAGAGCGCGTCCCGAGGAGGCCGGTGATGCCGACGACGCCCGACCGATGCTGTCTGTTCTGCAACCGCGACGACCGGGAGACGCCGCTCGTCTCGCTCGTCCACCGTGGTGAGCCGCTGTTCATCTGTCCGCAGCATTTGCCGGTGCTGATCCACGATCCGGCGCGCCTGGTCGGCGTGCTGCCCGGAGCCGAGCGGCTCCAGCCCGCCGAGCATCACGACTGAGGTTTCCGGGCTCAGCCCCCGAGCTGGTCGGCGAGCGGTCGCGCGCGGCGGACGAGGCTCCGGAAGTTGATCGCCTCCGCCGCCGCCAGGAGCTCTTCGAGACGCAGCCTCGCCTCCATCGGTTCGCCGCGACGGTGGGCGAGGCGGGCGAGCAGGAAGCCCGCCTCGAGCTCGGCCGGCCGGGCGCCGACGCGGCGCGCCTGCGCCTGAATCCGCTCGGCCGCCGCGCGGGCGGCGCCGAGCTCGCCAGCCGCGGCGAGCACCTCGGCCTCCACCTGCGCGCACCGCCAGGCGACCCCCGGCCAGCGCGGCGGGCGCGCCTCCTCGGCCCCTCGGCCGGCCTCGGCGCGCGCTCCCGCGACGTCACCCGCGGCCAGCCGCGCCGCCGCCAGCGCGCAACGCACGCTCGCCAGGCGGAAGCGGTCGTCGCCCGGGTCCTCGGCCAGCAGCCGCTCCAGCCGGCCCGCGAGGTCGGCCGGCCGCGGCTCGAGCTCGAGCTCGGCCCAGGCGCGATCGACTTCGGCCCAGGTCGCCGCGGCCGGTCGCTCGATCTCCCGGAACTCGACGGCCAGCCCGGCGAAGATCCGGGCCGCGGCCTCGGGGTTGCCCTCCGCGAGCTCGACGTCGGCGAGCTCCGAGTGCGACTCGGCGCGCCGCAGCCGCTCGCCGAGTCGCTCGAAGATCGCGGCCGCCTCCATCGCGGCGGCGCGCGAGTCGACGAAGCCGCCGCGGTGGCGCAGCGTCACCGCGATCCGCATCAGGTTGACGCCGCGCGCGTCCTCGGACCCGAGAGCGGCGGCCTGCACGATCGCCTGCCGGTAGTAGCGCTCGGCCGAGATCAGCTCGCCGCGGAGGTTCTCGAGCTGGGCCAGGTTGCCGAGCAGCCTCAGCTCGGCCAGGCCCATGCCGGCGGCGCGCGCGGCCGCGAGCGCGCCGCGCCAGGCGCTCTCGGCCTCCTCCACGCGGCGCAGATCGACCCGGCTGGCCGCGTACTCGGTGTTGCCGAGCGCCCACCGCCAGCGCAGCTCGAGACCCGGGTCGCCCGCGCGTTCGACCAGCGGCCGGGCCGCGTCGAGCTCGCTGCGCGCCTCGGCGAGTCGGGCCGGGCTCGCCCCACCGAGCGCGAAGGCGGCGCGGACGCGGCTCTCCGCCTCCAGGCGCGGCGAGCCCTGCAGCCGTGCGATCTCGACGCCGCGACGCGCCTCCGCCAGCGCCCGGCTGGTCCGCCCCAGGCGCTCGGCCGCGGTCGAGACGATGAGCGGGACGCGGGCGTCGACGCGCGCCGCCGGGACTCGCGCCAGCAGCGCGTCGATGGTGGCGATGGCGGCCTCCGCGCGGCCGGCGTCGAGCTCGAGACGCGCCAGGTCGCAGGCGTCGTCGATCGACTCGGGCGCCGCCGCGACCCGGCGCTCGAGCAACGGGATCGCCTCGACGGCGCGGCCCGAGATGCGCCGGAAGAAGACCTCGATGCGCACCCGCTCGGGCTCCGGCAGGTCGGCCGAGAGGAGGAAGGCGCGCTCGGCCGCCAGCCGCGCGTCGCGCTCGAAGCCGAGCCAGCCGAGGGCGCGGGCGCGGCCGTACCAAGCCAGGGCGAAGTCGCTCTCCAGCTCGAGCACGCGGTCGAAGCTCGCCGCGGCGCGGCGCATCCCGAGGTCGGAGAGCGCCGCCACCCCCTCCGCCCAGGCGCGCCGCGCTTCCAGCGTGCGCGGCAGCGTCGGCCCCGGGCCGCTCGGCGGCGGCAGCTGGAGCGCGGCGCGCAGTTCGCCGGCGGCCGAGCTCGACAGCTCGAGCAGGTCGGCCAAGGCGCCGTCGAGGCTCACGGTCGCCAGCGTCTCGCCGTCGCTCGTCCGCTGCAGGCGCGCGGCGAAGCGGAGCTTCTCGCTGTCGCCGGGCACCAGCACGTAGCCTCCGGCGACGATCGCCTGGACGCCGAGGCTGCGCCCCAGGCGCCGCAGCGTCTCCGGGGCGTAGCTCGCCGCGGGCATGACCGCGAGCTCGCGGCGGGCACGTGCCACCTGCTCGTTCGACGCCAGCGCGGCGCCGCTGCCGCGGGCGAGCTCCGCGGCGACGAGCTCGGCCAGCGCGGGTCCGAGCCAGCGCGTCGAGTCGCGCCCGCCGGGGTCCTCGAACGGCAGCACCGCCACGCGTGGTGCCCCGGCGACGGCCGCCGGCGCGCGCGGCGCGGCGCCCGCGGCGAGCAGCCCGAACAGCGCGCCGCCGGCCGCGGTCGTCGCCCAGACCCAGCGCCGCCAGGGACGGGGGTGCTGGCGCCCCGCGACGCGGATCCCGCCTGCGCCGGGCTCGGCATCGAGCGGCGCCGGGAGGTCGCCGAAGGCGGGTCTCGCGGCCGTGGTCTCGGCTCGAGGGGTCTGGCCGCGCGGCGGCGCCGGAAGCTCCGTTTCGATCGCCGGGCGGAAGCGGTAACCGTGGCCGCGCACGGTCTCGATCGCCTCTTCCCCCAGCACGCGCCGCAGGTGCGACACCACCCAGGTGAGGTTCGCCTCTTCGACGATCGTGTCCGGCCAGACGGCGGCGATCAGCTCCTCGCGCCGGATCAGCCGGCCGGCGCTCTCGACCAGGACGATCAGCGTGTCGAGCTGCTTGGCGGTGAGGGGGATCTCGGATCCGGAGCGCTCGAGCCGCCGCTCCCGCGGCTCGAGCACGAAGTCGCCGAAGCGGTGGCGCGCCGCTTCGCGCGAGGGCGAAGCGCCGGCGGGTTCGTGCGGGACGTCGCTCGCGGCCACGGCGGGGATCCGCAGAGCAGTCTACGGATCTCCCGCACGCCGGCGCAACGGTCCGTCCGCGCCCGCCGGCTCGCCGGCGGAGTCAGCCGCGGTTTCGAGCTCAGGGACCAGCGCTCGACCACGCCTGGGTCGATCCCCACTCGTAGGAGTCGGCGAAGATGTAGCTGTTCGTCAGCCGCGCCATCGCCAGCGCCCAGTCGTTGGTGTCGGTCTGCGCGTAGCCGGCGACGAAGATCCGGCCCTGGGGATCGAGCTGGACGTCCGATGCCCCGTCCGCGTCCCATCCGCCGAGATCGAAGAAGACCCGCCGCTTGCCGCCGACACCGAACTCCGGATCGAGCGGGGAGCTTCCCGTCGGGAGGAGTCGGGCGATGCCGAAGTCGTTGTCCGCGAAGGCCCCTCCGGGGCCGGTCTCGCCGGCGACGATGATCTTGCCGTCGCCCTGGATCGCGAGGGAGCGGGCGGAGCTCCATGGGCTGCTCCCCCAGAGCGTGAACGAGTAGCGTCCGAAAGTACCGAAGCTGTTGTCGTAGTTGCCGCTCGGTGTCAAGACCGCGATCGCCGCTTGAGCGCCGCCCGAGCGCTGGACCGCGCCCGTGACGACGATGCGCCGGTCGGGCAAGACACCGATCGCGTGGCCATGGTCGAAGCCGGCGTCGGCGATGTCGTAGGAGAAGCCGGCGAGGCCGTCGCCACTGAAGCTGGTGTCGAGATTGCCGTTGGCGAGGTAGCGGGCGACGCCGACGTCCTGGTCGCCGTTGGCGAGCGTCATCGTGCCGACCACCAGGAGCTTGCCGTCGGGCTGCCGGACCATGCCGCCGGGGCGGAACTTGACCGCCCCGAAGACGGAAGCGAAATCTTCGGCGCCAGAGGTGAATCCCGGATCGAGCGTGCCATTCGACTCGAGCCCGAAGCGAACGAGGCGCTCCTGGAGACTGCCTGGCGGATCGAGCTGCGCGGCCACCCGGACGGAGCCGTTGCCGTTTAGGACGATGGAGGTGAGCTCGTGCTCGGCGCCCGGATTGAAATCGAAGATGAGGCCGTTCGAGCCCCCGAAGGTGGGGTCGAGCTGGCAGGTCGTCAGGTTGTAGGTCGCGATCGCGAGCCGCCGCGTGGGATCTCCCGTGGGCCCGGCGGCGTCGCCGGCGACATAGAGGAGGTTGCCGAGCACGACGATGTCTCGAATCCGGTCGTCGTCGGTCCCGCCCAGGTCGGGATGGTAGGAGACGCAATGGGTGGTGAAGCCGTTGTCGGGGACCGGCAGAACGCGCATGTCGCGATCCGTGCCCGACAGATTCACCGTGTAGCCGACGAGGGGCACGCCGTCGCTCCGGAAGGCGATCGGCGGCGTGCTGGGGCCGAGGAAGGTCTGGTAGACGAACTTGCCGCCGGACCGAAAGGTGGTGTCGAGGTTCCCGTCCGCGGCCTGAAGGTGCCCGGCGGCGAGCGCCGCGAGAGCGAGCAGCGAGACGACGGCCCGCCCGCCCGGACCGGCAACCCTCGGGGGTGTCCGGAGCCCGGGTACGCTCCGGCGGCCCGTGGGGGGACTCGCCTCGGCGGACGTTCGACGGGGCGCCGCGAGGCGGAGCTCCGGCGGACGGCGGGCGAGGCGAGCGGGCGAGACGGCGGCGGACGCGGGACTCTCGAACATGGTGTACCCCCCTTCGGGTTGTCGGTGCCCACCGGGCGGGTGGGCCGTCGAGGGGGAGTTTCGCGGCGCGGACCCCGGCCGCGCCTTGGCGCCGTCTTGAATCCAGGTTGAATCGAGGAAGTTGCTTGCTGCCAGCAATTACACGTCGACCTGCAACCTCGAAAAGGGCCCTGGAAGCGTGGCGGCGGCCCGGTTCAGGCGGGGACGCGGCCGCCGCGGCGCAGCCACCAGCAGATGCCGCGGTGAAAGAGGTCGACCGGCGGGCAGTACATGAGGGGGCAGCCGCCGACGATCGGTTCGATCCCGCGCTCCCGGCACTCGCGGACCGCCTCCTCGGAAACGCTGCCCGCCCCGAAGGAGCGGTGGAACCAGATCCGCCGGACGCCGCGTTCGCCGGCCTGATGGACCAGGTCGAGGGCGAACCGTGGATGGCTCGCGAAGACGACGGCGTCGATCTCGCCGGGGATCGAGCGCAGGTCCGGGTAGCAGGGGACCCCCTCGAGCTCGGCCGCGTGCGGGTTGACGGGCACCACCTCGTGGCCGGCGTCGCGAAGCTTGCGGAAGATGGCGTTACCGACCCCTTGGCTGCGCGAGACCCCCGCGATGGCGATGCGGCGGCTGCTCAGGAAATCGGCGACGGACCGGGGCAGGGTGGGCATGGCGGAGCCTCCCGACCCACCATTTCAGCATGGCGCCGCCGCGGCGGCGCCCCCCGCCGGGGTGGCGGTTGGAGTCGGCGTGCCGCTCAGGGCGAGGTGGCCGACCAGGCGGCGGTGGTGCCGGTTTCGAAGCCGTGGCGGAAGATGACCCGACCGTGGGCGGAGGTGCCGTTCCGGAGGTAGGAGCCGCGGCCGGTGCCCCAGTGGATCCGGGCGTTGGCGCTGCCCGGCAGGTCGTAGGCGACGACGCCCGAGAAGACGGTCTGGAGGACGATCTCGAGGTCGGGGTCGGCATCGAGCTGGGCGAGCGTGGGGGCGGCGAGGGCGCCGTTCCAGGTCGTCACCGTGCGGCCCGCGGGCAACGGGATCTCGTGCAAGGGGACGCCGTTCCAAGCGAGGACATGCAGCTTGCCCAGAGCGCTCGAGCCCTTCTGGGTCCAGGAGGCGAAGAGGACCTCCGCCAGGCCGTCGCCGTCGAGATCCGCGACCACCGGTTCCGAGGCCAACCGGTAGAACCCCTCGCCGGGCGAGTAGACCGAGAAGGGCCAGTTGCCGTGCTCGGTGCCGTCGAGCCAGAAGGAATGGACTCTGCCGGAAAAGTCGGAGAAGAGGATCTCCATCTCGCCGTCGCCGTCGAGGTCGGCGACGACCGGGTTGTAGCTCGCGCTCTCGATGACGTTGTAGTCCATCGACAGCGGGGCGCCCAGGTCGACCGGCACGAGCGTCCAGTCGTAGCCGCCGGAGACGAAGCGGCCGCGGTCGGCCTGGAAGAGGTAGAGGCCGGTGTACTTCGTCGTCTCGCCGCCGGTGCAGTCGTAGGTGCGGCCGGTGGCGGCGACCTCGAGCGTGCCGTCACCATCCAGGTCCTCGATCGTCGCCGGGCCGTCGGCGAAGTTGGTCCGGTAGCTCTCGGCGCGCACGCCGTTGCACATCCCCCAGCCGCGCAGCTCCGTGGCGTAGCTCTCCCAGACCCCGACCTCGCCCCAGTTGCGGCCGTTGTAGATCGAATCGGCGAGGAGGTGCGCGCCGTCGCGGTCGTAGGCGCAGATGTAGTGGACGTCCGAGGGGACGACGACCTCGCGCCGGTCGTCGAAGTCGAGGTCGGCGAGCGCGACGTTGTCGTTGTAGACGCCCCAGGAGTAGCCGCCGCCGCCGACCACCTGGGGCCAGCCCAGGCGAATCTCGCCGTCGAGCCCGAGCACCCAGGTATTCGTGGAGTTGCCGCGCGCCGACGAGACGACCAGCTCGGCGAGCCCGTCGCCGTCGAGGTCGGCGACGGCGAGACCGCGCAGCTCGTTGTTCACCGGCCGCCGCGGCCAGCCGGCCCGGAAGTAGCCGTCGTCGCGATAGACCGAGACCCAGCCGGCGCCATGGGCGGTCGCGATCTCGAGCCGGCCGTCGCGGTCGAGGTCGGCGAGGACGATCCCCGGCCAGGTGCGGCCGACGTTCGAGCCGCCCGGATTCGACCGGTCGTGGCCCGAGGGGACCCGCCAGATGAGCGCGCCGGTCGCTCCCTGGAGCGCCACGATCGAGTAGGCCGAGGCGACCACTTCGAAGGTGCCGTCGCCGTCGAGGTCGGCGACCGCGGGCGAGGAGTACCAGCCGGTCTCGCACCAGCTCGTGAAGCAGCCGCCGTGCTGCCACTTGAGCACCGGTGCCGCGACCTGAGCGACGGCCACGCCAATGCCAGCGCCAACAATTCCGAGCGCGAGCGCGACCATCGAGCCTGCGAGGGGGCGGTTCACCGGCAACTCTCCCGCCCGAGTCTATGCGGCCCTGGACCTCTGGCGAGTGCACCGTTTCACCGCGGACCTCGACCAAGCTGAGTGGGTCACCAGGCAGGGAAAAGACCATAGATGGGGGTCGGGGCCGCCGCTCCGTTGGCTGGTCCGGCCTGCGAGGTCGCCTCCAGGGAGACACCCATCGAGCCTCTTCTCCCTTAGCTGGTCTTTGCGTGCTTGCCCGGGCTTCCGGCGGAGTGACCCCTTCCGACCCGTGGTGCGCCCGCACCGATTTCCCCGCCGGGAACAGGGCCCGCCTCGGTCGTGCTTGCCGCCCAGCGGCAGAGGGAATGCCGCAGTGCGACAAAGGCAAGTAAGATGGGGTGGCGGCCGTGGGCGTTGGGGTGTGGGGCCGCGCGCGGTGGCCGGCGGAGCGCCGGGGGGAGGTCTGGATGACGCGCAAGCTCGAGTTCCGCGACGGCGTGATCGCCACCTATCCGGACGTGCTGAGCGCCGAGGCGCGCGCCGCGATCGAGGCGCTGGCGCCCTTCGACCGCGATCGCCACGACCTGATGGCGGCGCGCATCGAACGCCGGCGGGCGCGCGCCGCCGGACGCCGCCGGATCGAGTTCCTCGCCCCGGACACGGTCATCCCGCGCACCGCCATCCGGGTCCGCGACGCCCGCGCCGGCCACTTCGCGGGCGGCGAGATCCCGGCCGACCTCGAGCGGCAGTGGATCCAGGGCACCGGTCCCGCCACCAAGCCGCGCTCCTCGCCCGAGAGCGGCCTGCGCAACGTCGCTTACGCGCTGCTCTCGGGGGCCGATGGCTGGATGTTCGACGGCGAGGACGCCCTCGGCCAGGTCGACACCATGTCGCTCGACAACCAGCGCAACCTGCGCCTGGCCTTCGCCGCCGACCCGCTCTTCCTCGGCGTCGCCGAGCAGGTGGCCGCCGAGATGAACGACTGGGGCCGGGACTTCTTCGGCCGCGCGATCGTCCCCGACTGGCGGGCGCAGCTCGGCTTCACCACCCGGCTCTTCCGCGCCCGCGGCCTCCATCTCGACGACCGCCACGTGCGCTGGAGCGACGGCGTCGGCTTCTCGGCCGCGATCGTCGACCTCGCCCTCTACGTCACCGCCAACCACCAGCGCCTGCGCGCCGAGGGGCGCTCGATCGCGCTCTACCTGCCGAAGATCCAGACCGCGCACGAGGCGGCGCTCTGGAACGACCTGCTCTCGGCGCTCGAGCGGCACCTGGCCCTCCCCGCCGGCACGATCAAGGTCTACGTCCTGGTCGAGCAGATCGAGGCGAGCTTCCAGCTGATGGAGATTCGCGCCGCGCTCTCGCCCCACTTCGTCGGCTTCAACACCGGCCGTTGGGACTACATCAACAGCGTCGCCGACGCGCTCGCCTGGGACCCCGGCTTCGTCAACCCGAACATCGACGCCATCACGATGACCTACGGCTACATGCGCGTTTACGAGGACCGCGTCCGCCGCGCGGTCAACACCCCCGACCGCAACGGCCGCTGCGCGCTCTGGCAGGGGGGCATGGAGCCCAACATCCCCGTCGGCTCGCCGGCCGGCGTCGAGGCGGGCATGAGGCGCGCCGTCGCCGGCGCCGAGCGCGAGCAGCGCGAGGGGGCGAGCGGCAAGTGGGTCGCGCACTGGAAGATGGTCCACATCGTCCGGCCGGTCTGGGAGAGGGTGGGGGAGGCCAACCAGCTCGGGCGGCCCTTCCCGCGCCTGGGCTACGGCGCCGCGGAAGCCGAGGCGCTGGCGCTGCTCGAGCCCGCGCCGCGCACCGTGCGCGGCGCGCGCGACCTGCTGTCGGTGGCGCTCCAGTACGGCAACGCCTTCGGCCGCGGCTTCCAGGCCGCGGCGCTCAAGCCGGCCGACTTCTTCGGTGACGACGACGTCCTCTACCTGATGGAGGACATGGCGACCGGCGAGATCCGCGTCAGCATCCTCTGGGAGTGGCTGCACAAGCGGGCGCCCCTCAGCGCGGACGACGCCGAGACCGGCGCCGCGGCGGGCGAGCCGTTCTCGCGCGAGCTGTTCCGGCGCCTGCTGGCGGAGGAGTACGACAAGCTGCGGCGCGCGAGCAACCGGGACGTCCACGACGACTCGAAAGCGACCACGCTGCCGATCGCGCGCGAGATCGTCGAGGCTTGCGTGGCGACGCCGGCGAAGGCGCCCTGGTACGTCGACCTGCTGAATCTCAACCTCAACCAGCACGACCTCGAGGTCGCCCGCCGGCGCATCGCCCGCTACCTCGAGGCCTTCGCCGCCGACGGCACGCGCATCACCGAGAACCTCGACTTCGACCCCAGCTCCGAGGAGCGCTGAGATGACGCCTTTCGAGCAGGAAGTCCTCGCCACGCAGGAGTGGTTCGACAGCCCCCGTTTCGCCGGCCTGCGGCGCCTCTACACCGCCCGCCAGGTGGTCGAGCAACGCGGCACCATCGCGCAGGACTACACCGTCGCCCGCGAAGCGGCGGCCGCCTTCCACGAGCGGCTGCGCCAGCTGTTCGCCGAGCGCCGCGCGGTGACCACCTTCGGTCCCTACACGCCCGGGCAGGCGGTGGCGCTCAAGCGGCTCGGCATCGAGGCGATCTACCTCGGGGGCTGGGCGACCTCGGCCAAGGGGTCGGTGACCGAGGATCCGGGTCCCGACCTCGCCAGCTACCCGTTGTCGCAGGTGCCCGACGAGGCCTCCGGTCTGGTCCGCGCGCTGCTCACCGCCGACCGCAACCAGCAGTACCTGCGCTCGCGGATGACGGAGGCGCAGCGCGCCCGCACCCCGGCCCACGACTTCCGCCCGTTCATCATTGCCGACGCCGACACCGGCCACGGCGGCGATCCGCACGTGCGCAACCTGATCCGCCGGTTCGTCGAGGCCGGCGTCCCCGGCTACCACATCGAGGACCAGCGACCGGGCACCAAGAAGTGCGGCCACCAGGGGGGCAAGGTGCTGGTCGCCTGCGACGAGCAGATCAAGCGGCTCAACGCCGCCCGCTTCCAGCTCGACGTCATGCGGGTCCCCGGCCTGATCGTCGCCCGGACCGACGCCGAGGCGGCGAACCTGATCGACGGCCGCGGCGACGAGCGCGACCAGCCCTTCCTGCTCGGCGCCACCAACCTGCGGGTGCCGTCCTACAAGAGCTGCGTGCTGGCGCTCATGCGCCGGTTCCACGCCCTCGGCGTGCGGGAGATTCTGGGTCACTTCCTCTACGAGCTCTCCGACTCCGAGTGGGCGGCCGCCGACTCCTGGCTCGACCGCCATGGTCTGCTCGCGCTTACGGCCGAGCGGGCGCGCGAGCTCGCGCCCGGCGACGAGGTGGCGATCGACGCCGCCTACGACGAGGTCAGCCTCCGTCTCGCGCGCATCTGGGAGACCGATGCCGGCCTCGAGACCTACGGCGAGGCGGTGGCCGAGCTGCTCGAGTTCCGCGCCGCGGAGGGCGAGGCGCCGCCGATGCCGGTCGAGGCGTGGCGCCAGTTCGCGCGCCGCGCCTCGCTCGCGGCGGCGCGCGAGAAGGCGCGCGCGATGGGCGTCAGCCCGCCCTGGGACTGCGAGCTGGCGAAGACCCCGGAGGGCTACTACCAGGTGCGCGGCGGCATCCCGCTGGCGATCGCCAAGTCGCTCGCCGCCGCCCCCTACGCCGACCTGCTCTGGATGGAGACGAAGACCGCGGACCTCGCCGACGCGCGCCAGTTCGCCGACGCGATCCACGCCGAGTTCCCGGACAAGATGCTGGCCTACAACCTCTCGCCCTCGTTCAACTGGGACTCGACCGGCATGAGCGACGAGGAGATGCGCCGCTTCCCGGAGGAGCTGGGCAAGATGGGCTTCGTCTTCGACTTCATCACCTACGGCGGGCACCAGATCGACGGCGTGGCGGCCGAGGAGTTCGCGACCGCGCTGCAGCAGGACGGCATGCTGGCGCTCGCCCGCCTGCAGCGCAAGATCCGGCTGCTCGAGTCGCCCTACCGGACGCCGCAGACGCTGGTCGGCGGCCCGCGCCTCGACGCCGCGCTGATGGCCTCCTCCGGCCGCACCGCGACGACGGTGGCGATGGGAGCCGGCTCGACTCAGCACCAGCACCTGATCCAGACCGAGGTGCCGAAGAAGCTGCTCGAGGAGTGGCTCGCCGAGTGGTCGGCCCACAACGGCCTCACCGAGCCGCTGCGGGTGGCGCTACGCCCGCACCGCGCGGGCTCGGAGCTGCTCGAGCTCCAGGTGCTGGGCAAGAAGGGGGCCGCGCCGGTCGCCAACGTCATCTTCGCCGCCATCCAGGACCGCCGCGGCCGCAGCATCCTCTCGGTGCGCGACCAGAACACCTTCGACGAGGCGCTGCGCAAGAAGCGGCTGATGAGCCTGATCCACCTCTACCTCGTCCACCGCTACCGGGTCGACTCGGTCCACTACGTCAGCCCGACCGAGGACAACCAGTACCAGGCGGCCAAGATGAAGAGCCACGGTCTCTTCGCCGAGGTCAACCAGGAGGTCGGCCAAATCATCGTCGCCGACGTCGACGCCCCCCGCGTCGCCGCCCTCCTCGCCCCCGACCGCGTCGCCCTGCTCAAGCTCATCCGCAAGGAACGCTGACAGGGCGGCGCGGCGGCTCGCGCGAGACGCCGGGGCCAGAGTCCAGCCCGCTAGGACATGGCGCGAGCGGCGGGCCTGGCGAAGAGAAGCTCCAGTGAAGGGGTTGGAGCCGGGATGCTGGTGGCGAGGTCGGGGCTTCTGGCGTTGGCCCGGCGGTGCTGAAGGCCGCGGGTCTTCGTTCACTCCCTTCTCTGGTCTTGTTCGTTTCTTTCGATCCACACGAACTGGTGAAGACTCGTGCGGTCGCCAGGAGGGGAGCGACTGCGCCAGTGACGTCATGACGTCATGGCGTTAAAATGGCCGTATGGCGACGGGCAAGCGGGCGACGGTCTATTTCGACGAAGAGGTTCACCGGGCGCTGCGGGTGAAGGCGGCGGAGACCGATCGCAAGATCTCCGAGCTGGTCAACGCCGCGGTGCGGAGCTCGCTGGCCGAGGACGCAGAGGATCTCGCGGCCTTCCGGGAACGGGCCAAGGAGCCCGAGCTGGCGTTCGAGGATCTCGTGCGCGACCTGAAGCGGCGTGGCAAGCTATAGCGTCGGCATCCGGAAGTCGGCGGCGAAGGAGCTGGAAGCGGTGCCGCTGAAGGACCGCAAGCGGATCGTCGCCCGGATCCAGGCCCTGCGAACCGAGCCACGACCCCCCGGCTGCGAGAAGCTGAGCGGGGAAGAGAAGTACCGCCTCCGGCAGGGCAACTACCGCGTTCTCTACGAGGTCGTGGACCGCGAGCGACGGGTCACCGTGGTCAGGATCGCCAATCGCCGCGACGCTTACCGCTGAGGCCCCTTCGTCGCCGACCGACGTGGCTCCCTCCGGCCGGCCGATCCTCGCGCAACCCGCGGATCGGTGCGGGAGGGTGCCGAGAGTGACCAGCTCCCTTGCGCGGAGGCGGGATTTCGGTTGGGCTGTGGCGGTGCGGATCGGAGCGGTGGTCCTGGTCTCGATGCTCGGGAGCGCGCCGGCCTTCGCGGCGCGGCCGGTCGCGGCGCCGCGGTTGCCGCCGCCGGATCCGGGGGTCTTCTCGATCGTCCACGTGGCGACGGCACAAGAGCTGGCGAACGCCTGCTGGAACCTGGTCTCGAACCGCGCGATCGTGGTGGCGCCGGGGATCTACGACCTCGCCGCGGTCAGCTTCCCCAACGGCGTCGACGGGCGCTTGACGGTCGGGCGCTTCGGCGCGCCGCCGATCTCGAACATCCAGATCCGCGGCGCCACCGGCCGGCCGGAGGACGTGGTCATCCACGGCGCCGGCATGCTCGCTCCGATCGTGCCGTTCGGATTCCAGATCTTCACCGCCACCGACGTGCTGATCGCCGACTTGACGATCGGCGAGGTCTATTACCACGCGGTCGCGATCCAGGGGGACCAGGGGGCGAAGCGGGTCCGCCTCTACCACGTGCGTGCCTTCGACGCCGGACAGCAGATCGTCAAGGCCTCGGGCGCCGGCGCCGACGAAGTGACCATCGAGTACTCCGAGATCTTCTACATCGACGGCGCGATCGAGCACCCCGAGGGGAGCCCGCCCGGCTCCTGCTACACCAACGGCATCGACGGTCTCGGCGTCGCCGGTTGGATCGTGCGCGACAACCTGGTGCGCGGTATCCGCTGCCGCAACGGCGCGCTCGCCGGGCCGGCGCTGCTGATCTGGCAGGGGTCGAGCGGCTCGCTGGTCGAGGGCAACACCTTCCTCGACTGCTCGCGCGGCGTTCATCTCGGCCTCTCTGCCGGCGATCACACCGGCGGGATCGTGCGCGACAACTTCTTCGCCTGGACCGCGGACGCGGACTACGCGGTCGACGTCGCGATCTACACCGTCTCGCCGGGTTCGAAGATCCTCCACAACACCGCGCTGGTGACCACCCAGTACCCGAACGCGATCGAGGTCCGGTACGCCTCGACCACCGGCGTCGAGGTGCGCAGCAACCTGCTCGACGGCGCCGTCCAACCGCGCGACGGCGCCGCGCCGGCGACCTCGGACAACCTGACCACGGCCGCCGCGTCGTGGTTCGTCGACGCCGCCGCGGGCGACCTGCGGCTGCGGCCGACGGCGACGCTGGCGATCGACCGGGTCGACCGGCGCGCCGACGCGGCGACGGACTTCTACGGCTGGCTGCGCCCGGCCGCCCCCGGACAGACCGACCTGGGGGCCGCGGAGGCGGAGCGGATCTTCAGTGACGGCTTCGAGAGCGGGGCGACCGCCGTCTGGTCGGCGGTCGCCCCGTGAGGCCTCCGGGCCGGCGGCTCAGGCCGGGACCAGCTCCGCAGCCGGCTGCCGGCTGGCGAGCTCGGCGCGCCGCGCGATCGGCAGGAACGGCCGCTCGGTGGCGCCGACGTAAATCTGGCGCGGGCGGCTGATCCGGCCCTTGGGATCCTCGCGCAGCTCCTTCCACTGCGCGATCCAGCCGGGCATGCGGCCGAGCGCGAACAGCACCGTGAACATGTCGGTCGGGATCCCCATCGCGCGGTAGATGATGCCGCTGTAGAAGTCGACGTTGGGGTAGAGCTTGCGCTCGATGAAGAACTCGTCGGAGAGCGCCACCTGCTCGAGGTTCTTGGCGATGTCGAGCAGCGGGTCGGCGACGCCCATCTCGGTGAGCACGTCGTCGGCGGCTTGCTTCAGGATCTTGGCGCGCGGGTCGAAGTTCTTGTAGACCCGGTGGCCGAAACCCATCAGCTTGAAGCCGGAGTTCTTGTCCTTGGCCATGGCGACGTACTTCTGGTAGTCGCCGCCGTCGTCGCGGATGCGCGCCAGCATCTCGATCACCTGCTGGTTGGCGCCGCCGTGGAGCGGGCCCCACAGCGCGCAGACGCCGGCCGAGATCGAGGCGAACAGGTTGGCCTGGCTCGAGCCGACCATGCGCACGGTCGAAGTCGAGCAGTTCTGCTCGTGGTCGGCGTGCAGGATCAGCAGCAGGTTGAGGGCGCGATCGAGCACCGGCGAGGGCATGTACGGCTCGGCGCGCACCGCGAACATCATGTGCAGGAAGTTCTGCGTGTAGGACAGGTCGTTGCGCGGATAGACGAAGGCCTGGCCGATCGACTTCTTGTGCGAGAAACCGGCGATGGTCGGCGCCTTGGCCAGCAGGCGCGCGATGTTGAGGTCGCGCTCGTCCTCGCCGCGCTGCGGGTAGTAGGCCGACAGCGAGGCGATCATCGCCGACAGGATCGCCATCGGATGCGCGGTGGCGGGGAAGCCGTCGAACAGCTTCTTCATGTCCTCGTGGAGCAGCGTGTGGCGGGTCAGCTGCTCCTCGAAGCGAGCGAGCTGCGCCGGGGTCGGCGGCTCGCCGTAGATCAGCAGGTAGCAGACCTCGGTGAACGACGCATGAGCGGCGACCTGCTCGATCGGGAAGCCGCGATAGCGCAGGATCCCCTTCTCGCCGTCGATGAAGGTGATGGCGCTGGTGCACGAGCCGGTGTCGGCGTAGCCGGGGTCGAAGGTGATCGCGCCGCTCGCGCCGCGCAGCGCGGTGACGTCGATGCCGACCTCCTGCTCGCTGCCGACCAGCACCGGCAGCTCGTACTCCTTGTCCCGCAGACGAAGCTTGGCGGTCTCCATGGGTCGCTCCTCTCGTGGCCAGCCCGGCGGGGTGGGGCGGGAGGCTGTCGACCCGAGAGGGAGACCTTCCGGGACCCGGGCGCCAGGGCGTCGAATTGCAGCCATCATCAGGCCGCAGGGCGCGGGGGTGCGACAACACCCCGGGGGGTGGGCGGAGCCACCCGGTGGAGTCGGGAGAAGAGCGCGAACCTCTCGGCGGCCTCCCGGTGACGTCGGCGGGCCGCTGGCCTTCGCCCCCCCATTGGCGCGGGTCGGCCCGCCGAGGCCGCTGGTAGCATCGCTCCGGAGTCGGCGTGGCCGCGAGGGGGAGACGATGAGCGAGGTTCGCGACAAGGTCCTGGAGCGCTTCTTGCGCTACGTGCAGGTCGATACGCAGGCGGAGGAGGGTGCGGAGAGCTACCCCAGCACGGCGAAGCAGCTCGACCTGTCCCGAGCGCTGGTCGAGGAGTTGCGCCAGATCGGTCTCGCCGACGCAGCGATGGACCAGTGGGGCTACGTCATGGCGACGGTGCCGGCCACTTCGGCCAAGTCCGGCGTGCCGGTGATCGGTTTCATCGCCCACGTCGACACTTCGCCGGAGATGCCCGGGGCGGGGGTCGAGCCGATCGTGCATCGCGACTATCGGGGCCAGGACCTGGTCCTGCCGGACGACCCTTCGGCGGTGATCCGCTTCGCCGACAACCCGGCGCTCGCCGAGCAGATCGGGCACGACATCGTCACCGCCTCGGGGACGACGCTCCTGGGCGCCGACGACAAGGCCGGGGTGGCCGAGATCGTCACCGCCGCCGAGTATCTCGTCCAGCATCCGGAGATCGCGCACGGGCCGATTCGGATCGGCTTCACCCCGGACGAGGAGGTCGGTCGCGGCACCGAGCACTTCGACGTCGCCCGTTTCGGCGCCCGCTACGCCTACACGCTCGACGGCGGCAGCCGCGGCGAGGTCGAGTGCGAGACCTTCTCGGCCGACGCGATGACGGTCACCTTCCAGGGCTTCAACACCCACCCGGGCTACGGCAAGGGGCGGCTGGTCAACGCGATCAAGGTCGCCGCGGACTTCGTCTCGCGGCTGCCGAAGGGCGCGCTGTCGCCGGAGACCACGGAGGGTTACGAGGGCTACGTCCATCCCTACGTCGTCCAGGCGAGCGTCGACCGGACGTCGGTGAAGCTGCTGATCCGCGACTTTCGTACCGAGGGCCTGAAGGAGAAGGAGGACTTCCTCGCCAACCTCGCGGCTCGGACGGTGGCGGACTGGCCGGGCGCCACGGTCGAGACCAAGGTCGAGGAGAGCTACCGCAACATGCGCGAGGTGATCGAGCAGCACCCGCAGGTGATCGAGCTCGCCCGCGAGGCGATCCGCCGCGCCGGTCTCGAGGTGCGCGAGCTGCCGATCCGCGGCGGCACCGACGGCTCGAAGCTCTCTTTCATGGGCCTGCCCACCCCCAACCTGTTCGCCGGCGAGCACAACTTCCACTCCCGCCTGGAGTGGGTCTCCGCCCAGGACATGGAGAAGGCCGTCGAGGTCATCATCCACCTCTGCCAGCTCTGGGAGGAGCGAACGCCCGGCTGAAGTTCCGAAAATGGGGACAGGCACGCAATACCTATTGCGTGCCTGTCCCCATTTTTCACACGGCTGGGCTGGCCAGCGGGTTGATGGGCGAGTGCGATAAGCTCTACGGGCCTTCCCGCGGTGCCGTTCTGGCCCGCTGTCGTTTCGAGGAGACCTCCTGATGCGTACGAGACAATTCCTGTGCGGGCTCGCCCTGTTCGGTGCCGCGCTCGCGGTGGCGCCGGTGCCGGTGGTGGCGGCCGATGCGCCCCTGATTCCCCGTGAAGTCCTGTTCGGCAACCCTGAGCGGGCCGGCGTGACCATCAGCCCCGACGGCACGCGGCTCGCCTGGCGCGCGCCGGTCGACGGCGTCATGAACGTCTGGGTGGCGCCGGTCGGCGACCTGGCGGCCGCCAAGGCGGTGACGCACGACAAGAGCCGCGGCGTGCGGATCTACTTCTGGGCCCGCACCAGCCAGCACGTCGTCTACCTCCAGGACCGCGGCGGCGACGAGAACTGGCGCGTCTACGTCGTCGACCTGGCCTCGGGCGAGGAGAAGGACCTGACCCCGTTCGAGGGCGTCCAGGCGCGCATCGAGGCGGTCTCGCCGCGCACCCCGGACGAGATCCTGATCGCGCTCAACGACCGCGACCCGCAGCTGCACGACCTCCACCGCGTGAATCTGCGCACTGGCGAGCGCAAGCTCGTGCTCCAGAACGAAGGCTACGCCGGCTTCTCGGTCGACGACGACTACCGCGTCCGGCTGGCGCAGCGCTTCCTGCCCGACGGCGGCGCCGAGATCCTCAAGGCGGCCGAGGGCGGCGCCTTCGCGCCGTTCGCGGCGATCCCGGCGGCGGACTCGCTAACCACCGCGCCGTTCGGCTTCGACAAGAGCGGCGACGTCGTCTACATGGTCGACAGCCGCGATCGCGACACCGCGGCGCTGACCAAGACCGACCTCGCGACCGGCAAGAGCGAGGTACTCCACGTCGACCCGCGCGCCGACGTCGCCGACGTCATCATCCACCCGACCGAGCGGACGCTGCAGGCGGTCGCGACCAACTACCTGCGCGAAGAGTGGAAGGTGCTCGACCCTTCGATCGCCGCCGACTTCGAGACGCTGGCGAAGGTGACCCGCGGCGAGTTCGCGATCACCGGCCGCACGCTCGACGACAAGCTCTGGACCGTCGCTTTCGTCCAGGACGCCGGCCCGGTCACCTACTACCTCTACGACCGGGCGAGCCGCAAGGCGACCTACCTGTTCAGCAACCGGCCGGCGCTCGAGGGCCTGCCGCTGGTGCCGATGCACGCGCGGACGATCCCCGCGCGCGACGGCCTCGAGCTGGTCAGCTACCTGTCGCTGCCCCCCGGCTCCGACCCCGACGCCGACGGCGTGCCGGCCCAGCCGGTGCCGATGGTGCTGTTCGTCCACGGCGGTCCCTGGAGCCGCGACGTCTGGGGCTTCAACTCCTACCACCAGTGGCTCGCCAACCGCGGCTACGCCGTGCTGGCGGTCAACTTCCGCGCCTCGACCGGCTTCGGCAAGGCGTTCCTGAACGCCGGCAACCGCGAGTGGGCGGGCAAGATGCACGACGACCTGCTCGACGCCGTCGACTGGGCGGTCGCGAAGAAGATCGCCGATCCGAAGAAGGTGGCGATCATGGGCGGCAGCTACGGCGGCTACGCGACCCTGGTCGGTCTCACCTTCACGCCGGAGAAGTTCGCCGCCGGCGTCGACATCGTCGGGCCCTCGAGCCTGGCGACGCTGCTCGAGTCGATCCCGCCCTACTGGGCGCCGATCCTCTCGGTATTCAAGCAGCGCATGGGCGAGCTCGACACCGAGGAGGGCCGCAAGTTCCTCGATGCGCGCTCGCCGCTGTTCAAGGCCGACAAGATCCAGCGTCCGCTGCTGATCGGCCAGGGCGCCAACGACCCGCGCGTCAAGCAGGCGGAGTCGGATCAGATCGTCGCCGCGATGAAGACGAAGCAGATCCCGGTGACCTACGTGCTGTTCCCCGACGAGGGGCACGGCTTCGCCCGGCCCCAGAACAGCAAGGCGTTCAACGCCGTCACCGAGGCGTTCCTGGCGCAGCACCTGGGCGGACGCTTCGAGCCGATCGGCGACGACTTCACCGGCTCCTCGATCCAGGTCCCCGAGGGCGCCGCCGGCGTCCCCGGCCTGGAAGCCGGCCTGGCGGCGAAGAAGTAGTCACAGCGGCCCGGGAGGGGATTCAAGCGTCGTCGCCGCCGGCGAGCGGCAGCCGGCAGGCGACGACGAGGCCGCCACCGTCGCGGGGCGCGAGGCGGAGATCGCCGCCGTGGGCCTCGAGGATCTCGCGACAGAGCGCGAGCCCGAGGCCCCCGCCGTCCGGTTTGGTGGAGTGGAACGGCACCAGGGCGCGCGTCAGCTCGTCGGCGTCCATGCCGCGGCCGCGGTCCCGCACCTCGAGCGTCAGGGAACGATCATCGGCGCGGGCGCCGATCTCCACCTCTGCCGTTGGGCTCCCCGCCTCGCGCGCGTTGCGCAGCAAGTTGACCAGCACCTGCTGGAGCTGCGCCGGGTCGGCCTCGATGGCGACCGCCGGCAGCTCCGCGGCGAGGCGAAAAGTCTCGGTGCGCCCGAGGTGCGCCAGGAAGCCGCGCAGCTCGACCGTCTCGAGCCGCGGCTCCGGCAGGCGCGCGAAGCGGCTGTAGCCCTCGACGAAGCGCTGGATCGCCGCGGCGGCGTCGTCGATTTCGAGCAGCAGCTCGCCCACCCGCGCGCTCTCGCCGCGCTGGCCGAGCGTGCGCGCCGAATGGGCGAGCGAGCGGATCGGCGCGAGGCCGCTGCGCAGCTCGTGATGGATCACCCGGATCGCCTTCTTCCACCCCGCCGCCTCCTGGCGCCGCAGCTCGGCGGTGAGCCGGCGGATCTGGTAGAGCCGCAGCCGGCGGGTGTCGAGCTCGATCTCGCGCCGGCTGGTCTGGAAGGTCTCCTCCCCCTCGTCGGTGGTGACCGTGGCGAGGACGTCGCGCCCGGAGTCGAGTGCCTCGGCGAGCGGCGCGGGAAGCCCGGCGACCAGCTCGGGCCAGCTCCGCCCGTCGAGACGGCGCCCGCCGTGGAGGAGGATCCGCGCGGCGCGGTTGGCGTAGAGGATCCTCTCCGCGGCGCCGACCAGCAGCGCCGCCGCCGGCGAGGCCTCGAGCGCGCCGGAGAGCAGGAGCTCGCGCTGCCGCAGCGTCCGGCGCTCGCCGCCGAGAACCTCGCCCAGCTCGTTCGTGGCGGCGACCAGATCGGCGAGCTCGCCGTCGCCGGGGGCGGCGAGGCGCACGCTGAAGTCCCCGGCGCGATAGCTCTCGACCGCGTCGCGCAGCGCTCCGGCGAGGCGCCGCCAGGGGCGCGCCAGCCGCGCCGAGGCCCACAGCGCGACCGGCAGTCCGGCAGCCAGGGCGAGTGTGGCGACACCGGCGGGGGCGAGCCCCCAGCGCGCGGCGAGCGCCGCGCCGCCCGCGGCGGCGGCGAGCGGCGCGACGCTGGCGAGCAGCAGCCGGCCGGCGAGGCTGACGCGCGCGGTCAAGAGCGTCAGCTCCGCGGCCGCCGCTCGAGCACGATGCCGAGACGCTCCATGCGCCGATAGAGCGCTTGGCGCGACAGCCCCAGCGCCTCGGCGGCGCGCGAGACCACGCCGCCGGCGTCGACCAGGGCGGCCTCGATCCGCTCGCGCTCGCGCGTCTCCCCGACGGCGGACTCCGGGTGGGCGGCGGCCGCGGCGGTTGCGGCGGCTGCCGTCGCGCTGCGGCTCGCCGCGGCGCGCTCCGCCGCCGGCGCCGGA
>JACTMI010000039.1 GCA_014584695.1 Acidobacteriota bacterium | reverse complement strand
CGGCGTCCTGCGCCAGTACTTCGAGCCGCTCGGCATTCCGGTCCTGATGAACTACCCCATCGGCCACCACCCGATGAACGCCACCCTCCCCCTGGGCGGTGAAGTCGAGATCGACGCCGACACCGCCACCCTGCGCGTTCCCCGCCCCGGCAGCTGACGCGCCGCGGCGGCGCTGTGCGATGCTCCCGGTACGGCGGCTGCGCGGCCCCCCAGCGGAGGCCGAGAGGCGGTCGCCCCGAGAGCGGGGGCACGAGATGCAGCGGATCGTGCTGGTCGTCTTCCTCACGGTCAACCTGGTGGCGCTCCTCTGCCTGTTGAATCCCTGGTACGACCAGTGGGCGGGCGCCGCGCTGCTCCTGCTGGTCGTCGAGGCCGTCGCGCTGGTGCTGATCGGCTTGCCGCTGTTCGTTCACCATCGGCGCAAAGGTCTGCCGTCCGGCGCCGCGCTGTCGGCGAGCCTCGACACGGTCCTGACCTTCCTGACGGGCTGGGCCTGACGCCGGCGGAGCGCCGCGGAGTGGGCCCCGCCTCGCCGCTCGCCCCGCGATGAAGGCTCTCGAGCACCCGTTCTCGCGCGCTGCACGCGCCCACGCCCCCGGGGGGGGGGGGGGCAGCGGGCGGTGAGATCGGCAGAATGGAGTCGAGGTCCAGTTTCCGTGGCTAGGTCGGCGCCGTCGATGCTCACGCAAGCGCAGAGATTCAGACCCAGATCGCACCGGCCGCGGGCGTCGCCGGGCGGAATGCTAGGCGGTTTCCGGGCGAGGCACCTGGTGCTGGCCGGCGTGCTCTCGCTGATCGCGTCGCCGGTCTCGGCGGCGCAGGATTCCTCGCCGGGCGGCTGGCACCTGGACTTCGGTGGGGCCTACTCGGCCGAGGTGCGGCAACCGGGGCTGACACTAGGTCTGCGCAAGGACCTCGACGCGCGATTTCGCCTCCGGCTCTCCGCGGTCGCCTACGACCGCGACACGGCGACCCGCCGTGGCGTCCGGCGGGAGCTGCGAATCCTGGAGGCGGCGCTGCTCGCCGATTGGGTCTTCGCCCGCGCCCGCTGGTCCGGCGCCACCGGCTATCTCTCGGCCGGCGCCGCCGCGAGCCAGGCGCGGGTCGAGGTGGTGACGCCCGTGGGCTCTGGAAGCGGGACCGAGACGATCTGGCGAGGCGTCGTCGGCCTCGGCGTCGAGCGTCCGATCGGGGCCGAGCGGCGCTGGCAGTTGTTCGGCGAAGTGAGGGCCTATGCGGACGAAGTGGACCCACGGGCGCACGGGCTCGTCTCAGTCTTCGCCGGCGCGCGGATACCCCTGGGCCGGTGAGGCGCGCTCGAGGGCGGTGAGCGGCGCGAAACGCCGGGCGCCGAGTCTCGGGCTCGCCGCCCTGGTGGTGGGCGCGGTGGTCGTCTTCGCCCCGCCGTCCTCGGCGGGATCTGGGCAGGAAGCCACTCCCGAGAACCCCTCCGGAACCCCCGCGCTCACCGAGCGGATCGTGGTGCGCGAGCGCTCCATCCTGATCGACCTGCCTCGGGGTTGGAAGGCGCGCAACGCTCCGTCCCGCGGGCTGATCGTGCTCGAAGGGGGAATCGAGCGGCCGGCGCGCGCGCTCGAATCGCTCGAGGTCGACCGCCGGCGGCCGGGGCCCTTCCGCCTCCTGCTCTATCTCGACGACTGGTTGGTCTCGCGGGAAGCCCGTGTGCCGATCCTGATGGCGCTGGCGCGAGAGGCCGCGAGCCTGGGCCGCCTGGGCAGCGTCGAGGTGCGGGAGGCGAGCTGCTCCAGCGACTCGCTCCGGCTGACGCCGACGGCGGAGCCGCGCCGGCTGGCCGAAGAGCTCTCGCGGCTCGCCGGCCTCGCCGCGCAACCGCCGCGGGCGCGTAGGGACGACGACTCCTGCACCGCCGTCCCGGGCGAGCCCTGGGAGGAAGGCTCCGCGCGCATCGACCGCCTGATCCAGACGCTGGGGCCTACCTGTTCACGCGGCGACACCTGCCTGCTCCTGCTCCCCGTCGACCGTCGAGTGCTCCCGCGCGCCTTGGTCGCGGCCGGGGACGCGCCCCCATCCGAGGCGTGGCTCGCGTTCGACGCGCGGGTCCGTCGGGCCGAGGTCGAGCTGGCCACCGGCGGATGGTCGGCGATCGTGCTCACCGGATGGGAAGTGCGGAGCGAGTTCCGCGAGGGGGACCCCGGCCGCCACCGCGACGCTCCGGAGCCGAGATTCACCGACGACAGCATTGTTCGCTTCGAGGTCCTGTCGACGCGGCGACACGCGCGGCGTTGGAGCGAGGCCGGCTACCGCGCGCGCATCGATCCGGAGCTCGAGGCCTGGCGGGGTTGGGTGGCCGCGACGGCGGGAGGGCTCGCGCCGGATCCGCTCGAGCTGGCGCGTGCTCTCGAGTCCATGTCTCGCAAGGTGCGGCTCTGGTACGCGATCGAAGCCCGCGGCGACGACGGGGGCCCCGCGGCCGCCTCCCGCGAGCCCCTCTCCTTCGCCGTCCTCGAGAACACCAGCGACGGCCGCCGCGTCCGCGCCCCAGCCTGGGTCGCGCCCGGAAGGCAACGGTGAGGCGGGGAGGGCGAAGCCCTGGCGGCGCAGGCCACGAGCGCTTCCTTCTCGCGATGTGACGGGGAACGGTGTCCGCGGCCGCCGCGTCGGACCGGCCCTCGGCTCGGGTCTCCTCGCGCCCGCGACACCCCGCGGTTATTGGATTTCTTTTCTTGAGGAGCGGGGACCCCTCGCGCTGCGCTGCGGGGACGCGATCCGAGGGCCGGTCCGACGCTACCGACGGTGGTCGCGGCCAAGCTCTCCAGGATCCGAAAAATCGGCGAGTGCATGCTGAGGCTCGATTGAAGCAGGACGGAGAAGGCATCGCATTCCGTGGAGCGATGCTCGCACTTGCCGCGATGTGATTGGTGGTTGCCGGCTGCGGGCCTGGTGGTGGGCAATCTGTCGATGCTCTCGGCGCTCGAGGGGACACCCTGCGCGATCGACACGCGCGACGCGATCCTGCTGCTCGAGGACGTGCGCGAAGCGCCCTACCGGATCGACCGGATGCTGCGCCAGCTCCATCTCGCCGGCAAGCTCGCGACCCTGCGCGGCGCGATCCTCGGCCAGTTCACCCGCGCCTACGACCGCGAGGACGAGACCCGCACCCCCGACCCGCGCTACACCGTCGACGGCGTCCTGCGCCAGTACTTCGAGCCGCTCGGCATTCCGGTCCTGATGAACTACCCCATCGGCCAC
>JACTMI010000034.1 GCA_014584695.1 Acidobacteriota bacterium | reverse complement strand
AGCGGAGTCGACGGCCCATGCTGCCCAGAGACGCCAAAGCAAGCTCCCAGCTCGCACCCCGATCCAGGAAATCTCCTGCGAATCGGATGGCACTTCGAGTCGGGGCGCTCCACACGAGGGGCCTGGCCATACCCACCCACACGCCATGCCCCATGGCATTCCTGATCTCCTGCGAATCGGGTGGCACCTGCAGCAGCGCAGAACCGCATCCTCGGGGGGCCGGGCAATGAGAAGCCGTACATCCTCTTTCCGGTCGGCTATCCCGCCGCCGGCTGTCGGGTGCCGGCGCTCGGGCGCAGCCGCTCGAGGCGGTCAGCGTCTGGTTCGGCGGCCCGCCTACTTCTTGACCGACTTGCCCTTGCGGTAGAGGGTCTCGATCCCCTTCTTGGCGACCTCTTCGGCCATCTCGTCGACCCAGTTGATCAGTTTCGAGTCGGTGGTCGAGAGATTGCTGCCGGAGACCACGCGGTGGTGGATCGCGATGACGACCTCGCCGCTCGCGGTGTCGACGAACTTCAGGTCGAAAGTCGTGCTGCCGGAGCCGGCCCCCATGCCCACCCAGAACTTGGCCGCCGCGCTGCCGGTCGAGCAGTCGACGATGCGACCGACGGCCTGGATGGCCCCGTTCGAGTCGACCACTTCGACGCGCCCGCCGAAGGCGTTGCGAAAGGCATCGGCGAAGATCCCGGGCAGCCGGCCGGTCAGGTCGTTGGCGAGTCGCTTGTCCTTGGTGTCCCGCTCGCCGGCCTTCTCGCCGCGAAACGCCGGCTCCTGCCAGGCCGAGAACTCGACCCTCTTGCCGTCGAGGGAGAAGCCGGGTTTGACCCACAGGTAGTCGATGTCCTCGGCTTGGCGGAACTCCATGCCGGACCCGAACCAGGCGGGCTCGAGCTTGCCCTCGTCGAGGGCGGAGGCGGCGGCCGGTGCGAGCGCGAGCGCGAAGAGCAGGAACAGCGGAGTGGTGCGGGACATGGCGGGCTCCTTCCCGGGTCGGGTGACCGTCGATGGCGCGACGGAGTATGAACGCTCCGGCTCGCGCCGGATCAGAGGTAGTCGGCGCACGAGAGATAGTAGCCGCAGCCGGGGCGTGGGCAGAAGAGCTTGCACTTGCGCTCGCCCAGCTCGGCGCCGCAGTTCGGGCAGGTGCGCAGCGTCCGCTCGACGGCATCCGGCGGCCCGGGTCGTGGGCTCGGAAGCCGGCGCCGCTCCGGCGGCCACGGTGGGGCGGGTCCGCTCATCCGTCCGCGGTGCCGGCGAAGAGCGCCCGCAGGTCGAGCGACGGCGTCCGCGCGCGGCTGGCGAGCTCGACGTAGCGCGCGGCGAGCCGGTCCTTGCCGGCGCCGAGCGCGGTGCCGATCAGGCCGAGCGCCTCGCCCAGGGCGGCCGGCTCGAGCTCGGCCACCAGGGTGCGCCAGATCTCCTCTTCCAGGACGTTGAAGGCGGTTTGCAACTCGGCGAGATCGAATCCCGCCGTGAAGCGCTCCTCCGCGATCACCTCGGCGTGGCGGCGAAGCGCTGTCAGGTTGCGCTCCGCGATCGCCTGGGTCACGAGATCGTAGAGCCGCTCCAGCCGCGCGCGCTGCGCCGCCGCGCCGGCCGCCTCGTAGTGCTGCAGGTGGGCGCGCTCGAGCTGGTAGTGGGCGCGCTCGAGGATCGCGCTCCGATGTGAGTCGAGGACATGGTCGAGAGGCATGGCGACTCCGCGCGGGCGGCGTGCCCGCGAGTGCCGAGTCTAGCGCGGGGCCATATACTGCGCTTCCGCGCCCCCGCCGGGGCGCCCTCTCGGCCGATCGTGGAAAGAACCGCTCTCATTCTCGCCGGTGGCTCCGGCACCCGCTTCTGGCCGGCCAGCCGGCGCGCCCGCCCGAAGCAGCTGCTGGCGCTCGACGCCGACCGCAGCCTGCTGGCGCAGACCGTCGACCGACTCGGGCCGTTGGTGCCACCCGAGCGGGTCTGGCTCTCGACCACGGCGGCGCTCGCGTCGGCGGTCACCGCGCAGTTGCCCGGGATCGCGCGCGAGCGGGTGCTGGCCGAGCCCGCGGGGCGCAACACCGCGCCGGCGATCGCCGCCTCGCTGCTGGCGATGCCGGCGGCGGCCCGGCAGGGCGTGGTCGCCGTGCTCCCCTCGGATCATCGGGTCGCCGACCCGGAGGCATTCCGCGCCGCGCTCGCGGCCGCCTTCGACGCCGCCGAGCGGTTCGATCGGATCGTCGCCCTCGGCGTGACCCCGCGCTGGCCGGAGACGGGCTTCGGCTACCTCGAGCTCGGCGCGGGACTTCCGGACGGCGGCGCGCTGCGCGAGGTGATCCGCTTCCGGGAGAAGCCGGACCGAGCGACGGCCGAGGCGTTCCTCGCCTCCGGACGCCACCTCTGGAACGCCGGCATCTTCGTCTTCCGGGGCACGCGCCTGCTCGAGGAGATCGCGCGCCACGCCCCGGAGCTCGCAGCGGGGCTCGAGCGGCTGGCCGGTGAGCCCGAGCGCGCCGAGGAGCTCTACGCCGAGCTACCTTCGATCTCGATCGACTTCGCGGTCATGGAGCACGTCCAGGGGATGGCGGCGATCGCGCTCGACTGCGGCTGGGACGACCTGGGTTCCTGGCAGGCGCTCTACGAAGTCCTGCCCGCCGACGCCGCTGGCAACCGGACCCACGGCCAGGCGGTCGCGGTCGAGGCCACGGGGAACCTGCTGTTCGCCGACCAGGGGCTGGTGGCGGCGCTCGGAGTGTCGGACCTGATTGTCGTGCGCACCGGCGACGCCGTCCTGGTGGCGCCGCGCGAGCGGGCGCAGGAGGTGCGCCGGATCGTCGAGCGCCTCGAAGCCGCCGGCCGCCGCGACTTGCTCTGAGCCGGCCGCGCCATGCAGTGGAAGATCGAGCGTCCCTCTCGCCTTTCGGACGGATTCAACCGGTGGGCGATCCGCCGTGGCTTTCCGGCCCTGGCCTGGCTGGCGCCGCGCGCCCCGCGCTGGTTCCTGCTGGCGGGCGCGCGCGCCGTGATCAGCGTCGTCATGCTCCTGCACTCGAAGCCGAAGCGGGCGATCGGCCGCAACCTGGCGCGCGTGCTCGGCCGACCGGAGGGCTCGCCGGAGGTCCGGCGCGCCGCCCGCTCGATGCTGTTCCATCTCGCCTACTACTGGGTCGACCTGTTCCGCTTCCCGCAGCTGCCCCCCGAACGGTTGCGTGAGCAGGTAGTCGGCGGCAGCCTGCGCGATCTCGACGCGCTGCGCGCGGCGCGCGCCGCCGGCGACCGGCAGATCCTGATCACCGCCCACCTCGGCAACTGGGAGCTCGGCGCGGTGATGGCGGGGCAGGCCGAGCTGCCGGTCTCCGTGGTCTACGTTCGGGACGAGTTCGGCGAGGCCGAGGCCTTTCGCAGCCTGCTGCGGCATCTCGGCAGCGTCGAGGAGATCGCGATCCGTCCCGAGGATCGCTTGGCCAGCCTGCCGGTGCTGCGCGCCTTCTCCGAAGGGCGGATCGTCGCCCTCCAGGGGGATCGCGACTTTCGCGACAGTGGCATGGTGGCCGATTTCTTCGGCGCCCCGGCGAGCTTCCCGACCGGTCCCTTCCACCTCGCGCGGATGACGGGCGCGCGGCTGGTCCCCACCTTCATCGCCTACGCGCGCGACCGCCGCTTCGAGATCGAGATCGGCGAGCCGATCCTGGTCGAGCGGACCAGCGATCGCGACGGCGACGTCCGGCGGGCGCTCGAGCGTTGGCTCGCGGTGCTGGAGCAGGCGATCCGCCGCTGGCCCGACCAGTGGTACACGTTCTACGACTTCTGGCCCCGGCAGCCGACAGCCAGCGGCGAGAGCCAGCGCGAGCCGGCGGCGGAAGGGGCGGCGTGAGTCGCCGCTCGCCGGACGGCGGGCGGCGGCTCGAGGCCGCGACCGCCGCCGGCGTGATGCCGCTCGAGGGAATCGGCGAGGCGGCGGCGCTCGAGCGCCTGATTCCGGGCACCGGCCCCTGGGAGCTCGAGCTCGGCTTCGGCAAGGGCAGGTTCCTGCTCGCCCGCGCGGAGGCCCACCCCGAGCAGCGCTTCCTGGGAATCGAGATCGCGCACGAGTACTTCGCGCTCGCCGCGCGGCGGCTCGCCCGGCGGCGCCTCACCAACGCGGCGCTGCTGCATGGCGAGGCGCTCTATCTCCTCTCGGCGATCCTGCCGCGGCGCTTCGCGGCCGCCGTGCACGTCTACTTTCCAGATCCCTGGCCGAAGAGCCGCCATCAGAAGCGGCGGCTCTTTTCGCCGGCGACGGTGGACCTGGTCCTGGGCGCTGTCGCGCCGGCGGGCCGGCTCTGGTTCGCCACCGACTTTCTCGACTACGGTGAAGAGGTCGCGGCGCTGCTCGCGAGCTATCCCGGCGCACGGGCGCTGCGCCGGAGCGAGTGGCCGGACGGGCCGCGCACGAACTACGAAGCCAAGTACGTCCGTGAGGGCCGGCCGATCCTCCGGCTCGAAGTCGCGCTCGACGCCGAACCGGCGCTGCATCCCGCCGGCCGCGCCGCAGTGCTCGCAGCGACCGCGGAGGGGTGAGGCCAGCGGATTCACTCCGCTGGCCGAGGGGAGGGCGCGTGCCCTCCCCTTCTAGATGAAACCCACGTGCCCTCCCCCGTGAGATGAGCCTATCGGAGCGAGCCGCCAGGCGAGCGACCGCGGCGGGGTGAGGCCGCCGGATTCACTCCGGCGGCCGAGGGGAGGGCGCGAGCCCTCCCCTTCTAGATGAGACCCGCGTGCCCTCCCCTCGGAGAACCCAGGTGTTATCGTGCGGCGCGTTCGGCCGCCCATGCGTCGTCTGCGCGAGCTAATCCCCTACTTTCGCCCCTATCGGCGGCGTGTGGCGCTCGGGATCGCGTCGATCCTGGGGGCGGCGGCGCTCGGGCTGGTGACCCCGCCGCTGCTCGGCGCGGCGATCGACGAGCTCGGCCGCGGCCCGACCGCCGCGACGCTGGTGCGCTACGGCGCGCTGCTGCTGGCGGTCGCGCTGGCGCAAGGGGTCTTCAACTTCCTGCAGCGACGGGTCCTGGTGGCGGTCAGCCGCGACATCGAGCTCGACCTGCGCAACGACTTCTTCGCCCATCTCGAGCGGCTCGACGCCGGCTTCTATCAGAGCCATCGCATCGGCGACCTGATGGCGCGGGCGACCAGCGATCTCGGGGCGGTGCGCATGCTCTGCGGCCCGGCGATCATGTACTCGGCGCACACCGTGGCGACCGCGGTCGGCGCTCTCGCCGGCATGGCCTGGATCGACCCGAAGCTGACCCTGGTGGCGCTCGCGGCGCTGCCGGCGGTGGCCGTCACGACCAAGGTCTTCGGGGCGCGCATCCACCGTCACTTCGAGCGCGTGCAGAGCGAGTTCGCCCAGTTGACCGCGCGAGCCCAGGAGAACCTGGCCGGCGTCCGCGTGGTGCGGGCCTTCGCGCGCGAGGGCGTGGAGGAGGCGGCGTTCGGCGAGCGCAACCGCGAGTACGTGGCGGCCAACCTGCGGCTGGCGCGCTGGCAGACCGCCTTTCACCCCGCGCTCCAGGGTCTGATCGGGCTCGGCTTCGCGGCCGTGCTCGGCTTCGGCGGCCTGCGCGTTCTCGCGGGCTCGATCACGCTCGGCGAGCTGGTCGCGTTCCACTTCTTCCTGGCGAAGCTGGTCTGGCCGATGATCGCCATCGGCTGGGTGATCAACCTGGCGCAGCGGGCGGCGGCGTCGTGGGGGCGGCTGCGGCAGGTGATGGATCGGCAGCCGGCGATCGCGGACCGGCCCGATGCGATCGATCCCGGCCCGCTGCGCGGCGCCGTCCGCGCGTCCGCTCTCGACTTCCGCTACCGGTCGGAAGGCCCCGCGGTGCTGCGCGGCCTCGACTTCGAGCTGCCCGCGGGCACGACGGTGGGGGTGGTGGGTCGCACCGGCGCGGGCAAGTCGACCCTGCTCTCGCTGCTGCCCCGGCTCGTCGATCCGCCGCCGGGGAGCCTGCGCATCGACGGCCACGACGTGCGCGAGCTGCGCCTAGAGCGGCTCCGCCAGACGATCGCCGTGGTGCCCCAGGAGACCTTCCTCTTCTCCGCCACGATCGCCGAGAACGTGGCGCTCGGTCGCCCCGAGGCGACCCGGCGGGAGATCGAGGAGGCGGTCGCCCTGGCCGGGCTCGGCCGCGACCTCGCCCAGCTGCCGGCCGGGCTCGAGACGCGGGTGGGCGAGCGGGGGGTCTCGCTTTCCGGTGGCCAGAAACAGCGGGTCGCGCTCGCCCGCGCGCTGCTGCGGTCGCCCCGCATCCTGCTGCTCGACGACTGCCTCTCGGCGCTCGACGCGCGCACCGAAGCCGAGGTCCTGGCCAACCTGAAACGGGTGCTGCCGGGCCGGACGGTGTTCGTCGTCGCGCACCGGATTTCGACGGTCGCCGGGGCCGACCTCATCCTGGTTCTCGATCAGGGCCGTATCGCTGAGCGTGGATCGCACGAGGAGCTCCTGGCCCACGGAGGTCTCTACGCCGAGCTGGACCGGCTGCAGCGCCTGGAGGAGGAGCTCGCGGTGGCGGCGGGCTGAGCCATGAGCGCCGGCAGGATCGTCGTGGCGGGTGGGAGCGGGCTGATCGGCCGGGCGCTGGCCGCCGAGCTCGCGGCGGCCGGGCACGAGGTCGTCGTGCTCAGCCGCTCGGCGGCGGGCACGGAAGCGGCTTTGGAGGCGCGGACCCTGCTCTGGGACGGCCGGACCCTCGGCCCCTGGTCCGCGGCGATCGACGGCGCGGAGGCGGTGGTCAACTTGGCCGGCGCCGCCATCGCCGACCAGCGCTGGACCGAGGCCCGCAAGCGGCTCCTGCGCACCAGCCGGCTCGAGGCGACCGCCGCCCTGGTGGCGGCGGTCGGCGCCGCGTCCCGGCCGCCACGAGTCCTGTTGCAGGCCTCGGCGGTGGGCTTCTACGGCTCGCGCGGGGACGAGCTGCTCGACGAGCGAGCTTCGCCCGGCAGCGGCTTCCTGCCCGAGCTCTCCGTCGCCTGGGAGAGCGCGAGCGACGGCGTCGAGACGCGCGGGCTCCGGCGCGTCCTGCTGCGCACCGGGATCGTGCTCGCGCGCGAAGGTGGCGCGCTGCCCAAGATGGCGCTGCCGTTCCGGCTCGGCGTCGGCGGCCCGCTCGGCAGCGGTCGCCAGTGGTTGCCCTGGATCCACATGGCCGACGAGGTGGCGGCGATCCGGTTCCTGCTCGACGCCGCGTCGGCCGACGGGCCGTACAACCTCGTCGCACCGGCGCCAGCGACCAACGAGGCCTTCAGTCGCACTCTGGCGCGCACCCTGGGCCGGCCTTCGTTCTGCCGCGTTCCGGGCTTCGCCCTCCGGCTGGCGGTGGGCGAGATGGCGGGCATGCTGCTCGGCGGCCAGCGCCTCCAGCCTCGCCGCCTGCTCGAGGCCGGCTACCGGTTCCGGTTCCCGGAGCTCGAAGGCGCGCTCGCCGATCTGCTCGCGCCGGCGGGCACGGCACCGAGCCAGCCTGGCCCCGCGGACCGCTAGCCTGGACCCGCAGGGCCCGGCGGTGACCCGGCAGGAGTCCCGCGACGGCGACGCCCGCAACCCCGTTCTCTTCCCTGGATCGCCCCGCCGCGCGCAGCGGCAGATCAGCCCGGCGGGAAGCGTCGGCGGAGCCAGGCCGCGACCTCGTCGCGGATCCCCGGGCGCGTGTAGACCCGGTAGCGGTCGATCCGGGTCAGGTGGCGGATGAAGTGGCTGGCGCGCTCCATCGGCTCGACGCGGCCGTCGGCGGATGAGACCAGGACGCGGCTGGGGCCGAGCCGGTGGGGGTCCTTGGCGGAACGCGCGACCAGCACGGCGCCGCGCTCGAAGCGGTCGAGCAGCTGCGGCAGGGCGGCCTCGAATTCCTGGCGCTCGGCGGCCGAGAGGTGCTCGCGCGTCTCGAAAGCGAGCGGGAAGTGCGCCCGGTCGACCACCGCGCGGGCGTGCTCGTCCGTCGAGGCCCGGAGCGCGGCGAGCACGGAGGCGTCGTCCTCGCGCAGGAAGGCCTCGGGATCGGCGGGCCAGAAGTGCGCGCGCAGCCGCAGCCATTCGGTCAGGTGGTGCTCGAGCGCCTTGCCGGTGACGTTGAAATAGACCTGCGTGAACATGTAGTAGCGCGCGAGCACCAGGGCCTCGGCGGCGTGGACGCCCCCCTCCTCGACGCCGATCCCGACCGCGCCGGTCTCGGGATCGACGATCGGCACCAGCGTGTCGAGCAGCCGGTCGAGGTCGTAGACGCCGTAGCGGACGCCGCAGTAGAGGCTGTCGCGCAGCAGGTAGTCCATCTTGTCGACGTCCAGCTCGCCGGAGACGATCTGGGCGAGGAAGCGGCGCTCCGGCGCCACGCGGCCGGCGAGCAGATCGATCACTTCCCCGACTTGGACGCCGTCACCGGCGCGCGCGAACAGCGCCGAGACCTCGTCGCCCGAGAGCAGCCGGCGCGACATCTCCTCGTGATCGATCCCCGCTTCGAAGCGATCCTCCGCGGAGTGGCTGAACGGAGCGTGACCGACGTCGTGGAGCAGCGCCGCAGCCCGCGCCAGTCGGCGCAGGCGCGGCCGCTCGGCCGCCGGCACGAGATCGGGGCGCTTGTCGACCAGGGCGTCGAAGATGCGGCCAGCGAGGTGCATCGCCCCGAGCACGTGAGCGAAGCGGCTGTGCTCGGCGCCGGGGTAGACCAGAAAGGTGAGGCCGAGCTGGTGGATCCAGCGCAGGCGCTGCAGCGGCCGGCTGCCGATCAGCGCCGCCTCGAGCGCGTCGGCGTGGACGAAGCCGTGAATCGGGTCGCGCAGGCGCAGCTCGGTCATGGCAGGTTCGGTGGAACGGTCAGGCGGCTGTGCGGCTCGGGCGTCTCGAGCGGCCGCGTTCCCGGAGACCAGAGGGCATCGGCGAGCGGATCGAGTGGGAGCGGCACCGCCGGGAGGATCGCCGAGGGTCCGCCCGGCGTCAAGGGGCCAGCAGGCCGGGGTGCGGTATGCGCTCGATCTGGCCCAGGCCGTCGGAGAGCTGGCCCGCGCGGGCGAGCCAGAGCGCCGCCATCGCGAGCCCGAAGGCGAGGGTCGCCCGGCGCAGCCGCACCGGGACGAAACGGGCGAGCGCCAAGAGCAGGCTGGCGGCCCACAAGGTCGGCCGGTCCCCGGCCAGCGCCGCCCGCAGCGCGGCCGGCCACAGCGCGGCCGCGGCGGGCAGACCGAGCGCGGCGAGCGGTGCCGCGAAGCGGGGGCCGCCCGCGAGCAGCTCGCCGGCGGCGAGCGCCAGCGGCAGCCGCAGCGCCGCGGCGAGCACCAGGGCTTCGAGCGGCGGCACCGGACCCCAGCCGATCCGCACCAGCTCGGCGGCGTAGGTGGCCGCCGCGAGGCCCAGCAGACCCAGGACGCCGAGCGCTCGCCAGGCGGCCGGCTCGTACTGGCGCCAACCGAGGGCCGTCAGGCCGTCCGCACAGGCGAGAGTGGCGCCGGCGATGGCCAGCGCCAGTGCGGGTTTGGAGCCGCGGAAGAGCTCGTGGAGGCCCCAGGCGACCGCCGGGTCGGGGTGCAGGTGCAGCGCCGCGGCGGTTGCCACGACGGACAGGCCGAGCGCCGGCAGGGCGGCCACGGCCCAGGCGCGCCGTTTCGGTTCGGGCGCCTGGACGAGGTGGAATGGCATCACCGCGTGGGCGCCCCAGACCAGCAGGTTGAGGAGCAGGACCAGGCCGGTCACGGGGCCGCCGGATGGCGCGGAGGAAACGGGCCCAGGCGTTCGACCCAGGGGTGCGGAGGAAGCTGTCCGAGCAGGACCGCGGGTGTCTGGCCGTCCGGCGGGATCGGCAGGTCGGGCGCGATCTCGGCCAGCGGTGCGAGGACGAATCGCCGTTGGCGCAGCCGCGGATGCGGCAGCTCGAGGCCGCCGCCGGAGCGGAGCTCGCTGCCGACGACCAGCAGGTCGAGATCGATCTCCCGCGGTCCGCCCCGGGGCCCGCGCCGGCGGCCGAGACGCCGCTCGATGGCCGCCGTCAGGGCGAGCAGGGTCTCCGGTGCCTGCCGGCCGTGGCCGACCGCCGCGCTGTTGAGGTAGTTCGGCTGGGGGATCGCCGAGACCGGCTCGCTGAGGTAGAGCGAGGCGACTACCAGCGGCCCCAGCTCCTGCTCGAGCAGCTCGACGGCGGCGACGAGCAGCGCTCCGGAGTCGCCCCGATTGCTGCCGAGCGCAATCGCGTAAGGGCGCGCGGCCTCACTCCTCGTCGTCGTCGAAGTCCTCTTCGGGTTCCTCTTCGACCCCTTCGGGCGTCTCGATCTCGTCGTCCGAGAAATCGTCGTCGGCCTGCGGCAGCAGATCCTCGACCTCGTCCGCCGCGGGCCGGGCGACCTCCTCCCGGCGCCGCTTCTTGGCCGGGCTCGACTCGGCCGGGATCTCCTGCCGCTTGGCGTCCTTCTGATTGGCCTTGCACTTCGGACAGATCGGATCCGGGCGCCCGAGGTCGTAGAACTTGGCGCCACAGCTGTAACACTCGTGCTTGTTCCCCAGTTCGGGCATCGAACCTCTTCTCCAGGCGGGCCTGCCAGCGAGCCCGGGACGGTAGCAGCGCCCCCGGGGGCTGTCAACTTCGCATAAGATGGCGGCGGACGCCGCCCCGCCGAACCATGCCAGCCTCCCATCTCGCCAGCTTGGGCCTGCTCGCCCTCCTCGCCGCCCCGCTCGCCGCGCTGCCCGCCGACGTGCGGGCCGCCGCCGCGACCCCCGGGCGGGCCGGCGGCGCGCCGCCGCCCGATCCGGAGGCCGGCGGCCTCACCGGCGCGGAGCGGCTCGAGGTGCTGGTCGAACGGGTGAAGTGGGAGCAGCGGCGGCTCGCGACCCTGGAGGCCGACTTCGTCCAGGAGCGCGCCAGCGAGTTCCTGCTCCGCCCCGAGGCCTCGCGCGGTACCTTCTCGTACTCGAGCCCCGACCAGGTGCGTTGGGAATACGTCGCGCCCAAGCCGATCTCGCTGCTGCTCGACGGCGACCAGATGCTGACCTGGTACCGCGACCTGGGCCGCGCCGAGCGCACCAAGGTGGGCCGGGTGTCGTCCCAGGTTTTCCGCTACCTCAACGCCACCGGCTCCCTCGACGCCTTGACCGGCTATTTCTCGGTGACGTTCACGACCCCCGCCGCGGGCGAGCCGTACCGATTGGACCTGCGACCCCGCTACGCGCGGATCGCCAAGCGCCTGGCGGGCATGTCGCTCTGGATCGATCGCCAGCTCTACCTGCCGGTTCGCGTCCGCTACCTGGAGCCGAACGGCGACTCGACGGAGTACCGCTTCGCCAACCTCCGGGTCAACCAGCCGATTCCCGCGGAGCGCTTCGAGCTCGCGCTGCCGCGGGAGGTGCCGGTGCGCGTGGTCGACCTGGCACGCGGCGGGGCGGCGAGCGACTGAGCCGGGCCGGAGTGCCCCTCCAGTTCCAGGTCCTGAGCCGCGACGGCGCCGCCCGCCGCGGTCGCATCACGACCCTCCACGGGGAAGTCGAGACCCCGGCCTTCATGCCGGTCGGCACGCTCGGCGCGGTCAAGGGCCTGACCCCGGTGGCGCTCGAAGAGGCCGGCGCGAGCGTCATGCTGGCGAATCTCTACCACCTCACGCTGCGACCCGGCATCGAGGTCATCGCGGGGCTGGGCGGGATCCACCGCTTCACCGGCTGGCGCCGGCCGATCCTCACCGACAGCGGCGGCTTCCAGGTCTGGAGCTTGGCCCGACTGCGCCGCGTCGACGCCGACGGGGTCACCTTCAGGAGCCATCTCGACGGCGCGCCGGTCCGTTTCACGCCGGAGTCGGTGGTGGCGGCCCAGGAGGCGCTGGGTGTCGACCTCGCGATGGTGCTCGACGAGTGTCCGCCCCACCCGATCCCGGAAGCCGAGGCGGAAGCTGCGCTCGACCGGACGCTGACCTGGGCGCGGCGGGCGCTCGCGAGCCGTCGGGCCGCCGAGCGGACGGCGCTGTTCGGCATCGCCCAGGGGAGCACGCACCGGCGCCTGCGCGAGCGGGCGGCGCGCGAGCTCTCGGAGCTCCCCTTCGACGGCTTCGCGATCGGCGGTGTCTCGGTCGGCGAGCCCGAGCCGGAACGGCGCGCCGTGGTCGAGTGGACCGCGCCGGCGTTGCCCGAGGATCGCCCGCGCTACCTGATGGGGGTCGGGACCCCCGCCGATCTGCACCATGCCGTGACCCAAGGGGTCGACCTGTTCGACTGCGTGCTGCCGGCCCGCAACGGCCGCCATGGGCTCATCTACACGCGCGAGGGGCTGCTGCGGATCAAGAACGCCGCCTTCCGGGACGATCCGCGACCGCTCGATCCGGCGTGCGCGTGCCCGGTCTGCGCGCGGCTGCCGCGCGCGCTGCTGCACCACCTGGTGCGCGGCGGAGAGCTCACCGGGGCGGTCTACGCGACGCTGCACAACCTCCGCTACTTTCTTGACTTCATGGCGGATCTCAGAAAAGCTATCGAGTCTCGTCGGCTGACGGACGCGGCTCCCCCCTGGGCCAGTCGCCCTGCAGACGGTAACCGGAACGAGACCACCGACGCGCCGGCCCACTGATTCCCCGGCCGCGCCGATCCGCGCTCGGCGTGGACCGGCGGGCGGGGCTCCGATCCCCCCCATTTCGGGCGGCGGCGGAGTGGTCCGGGCGCCGTCCCCGGGAGTCGAACGATGGAAACGACCCTTCTCCAGCTCGCGCAGGCCGGTGGCGGCCAACCTTCGGCGCTCGTCCAGCTGGTGCCGTTGTTCCTGGTCTTCGGAATCTTCTACTTCCTGCTGCTGGCGCCGATGCGCAAGCGGCAGAAGGCCCACGCCAAGCTGCTCTCCGAGCTCAAGCGCGGCGACCGGGTGGTGACCAACGGCGGCCTCCTGGGCGAGATCAGCGCGGTCGAGGACAAGGTCGTCCACCTCAAGCTCTCCGACAACGTCAAGGTGCGCGTGGTCAAGTCGGCGATCGCCGGGCTCGAGGGTGACCCGGCGGCCGCGGAAGGGGCGGCGAAATGAACAAGAGCATGGTCTGGCGAGGGCTGCTGATCCTCGGCCTGGTCGCCCTCGCGCTGTGGACGGGCTACCCGCCGCGCGAACGAATCAACCTCGGCCTCGACCTCCAGGGCGGCATCCACCTCGTGCTCCAGGTGCAGACCCAGGACGCGATCCGGGCCGAGAACGACAAGGACCAGGAGGTCCTGCGCCGCGAGGTGTCCGACGAAGGGATGACGGCGGCCACCACGCAGCGGCTGACCGACGCCGCCTTCGAGGTGCGCGGGATCCCGGACGACAAGCGCGCGGCCTTCGAGAAGATCGCGGCCGACTACCTGCCCGGCTGGCAGCGCGACCGCGACGGCGACCGCTGGGTGTTGACCATGCGGCCGGCCAACGAGCGGGCGTTGCGCGACATGGCGGTCAACCAGGCCCTGCAGACCATCCGCAACCGGATCGACCAGTTCGGCGTCTCCGAGCCGGTGATCGCCCGCCAGGGGCTCGACAGCGACCGCATCGTGGTGCAACTGCCAGGCGTGGACGACCCCGAGCGGGTCAAGCGGCTGATCAAGAACACCGCCTTCCTCGAGTTCCGGCTCTGCGCCTTTCCGTCGGTCGGCGGCGGCGCCGCCAGTCGCGAGGAGATCCTCGCCCATTACGGCGGCTACCTGCCCGAGGAGGTCGAGGTCTTTCCCCAGGAAGCTCGCGACCCGCAGGGCAAGCTGCTCGGCCAGACCTTCTACGCGCTCGAGAAGCGCCGGGTGATCACCGGCCGCGACTTGCGCTCCGCCGCGCCCTCGCGCGGGCAGTTCGGGCAGCCGGTGGTGCAGTTCATGCTGTCGGCCGAGGGTGCCCAGATGTTCGGCAAGGCGACCGGCGAGAACGTCGGACGCGGCCTCGCCATCGTGCTCGACGGCAAGGTCGTCTCGGCCCCGCGCATCAACTCGCGGATCACCGACTCGGGAATCATCGAGGGCAGCTTCACCGACCAGGAAGTGCAGGACCTGGTGACGACGCTGCGCTCGGGCGCGCTGCCGGCCGGCATCGTCTACCTCGAGGACCGCACCGTGGGCCCGTCGCTCGGCCAGGACTCGATCGAAGCGGGAGTCAAGGCCGGCCTGGCCGGCGCCTCGCTGGTGCTCATGTTCATGCTCGTCACCTATCGGGTGGCCGGTGTCAACGCGATCGTCGCGCTGGCGATGAACATCACGCTGGTGTTCGGCGCGCTGGCTTACTTCGGCGCCACGCTGACGCTGCCCGGTATCGCCGGCATCGTGCTCACGGTCGGCATGGCGGTCGACGCATCGGTGCTGATCTTCGAACGAATCAAGGAGGAGCTGCGTGGCGGGCGAACGCCGAAGGCGGCCATCGACGCCGGATTCGGCAACGCGCTGTCGTCGATCGTCGACGCCAACGTGACGACGCTGATCGCGGCGCTCTTCCTGTTCCAGTTCGGCACCGGGCCCGTTCGTGGCTTCGCGGTCACGCTCTCGATCGGCATCTTCGGCACCCTGTTCTGCGGCATCTTCGTCTCCCGCTGGCTGTTCGATCTCGTCTTCGCGCGCGTCGCGACGCGCGGCGGCAAACTGTCGATCTAGAGGACTCGCCGCCCCGGGCGCGACCCAAGGAGCCTGCAATGGACCTGCTGCGCGACACCCAGTTCGATTTCCTGAAATACCGCAGGATCTGGATCACGATTTCGTTCGTGACCATGGCGATCGGGCTGTTCGGCTACTTCTTCCACGGCAAGGTCAACATCGGCGTCGACTTTGCCGGCGGCACGCAGCTGACGCTCAAGTTCCGCGAGCGGCCGGATATCGAAGCGCTGCGCGGCCTGGTCGCCGATGCCGGTTTCAAGGAGAGCCAGATCCAACGCTTCGGCGGCGAGGCGGACAACGAGGTGATGATCCGCACGCCGATCGTCGAGGGCACCGAGGAGGGGAGCGCGCCGCAGGTGATGGCGGCGCTGTCCTCGCGCTACAACTCCAGTCTCGCCGGCAGGCCCGACCTGAACCAGATCGGCGCGATGGCCGTGGCCCAGCTGCTGGCGGGTGCCGATCCCGACGGCGTAGGCGGCGTCGAGGGCGCCGCGCGGTACGAAGCGGTCGCCGACTCGATCCTGGCGCTGCGCCGGGATCTCGGCATGTTCACCTCCTGGGATCAGGTCGCGGGCGCCGGCGCGCTCTCGCCGGCCTCGCTGGCGGCGCTGCGAGAACGAGCGGAGCTCGGCTCCTTCGCGGTCCTGGCGATCGAGAACGTGGGGCCGCAGGTCGGCGCCGAGCTGCGCAAGCGGGGCATCCTGGCCGTGGTCGGCGCGATGCTCGGCATGCTGCTCTACATCTGGATCCGTTTCGAGCTGCGCTTCGCCATCGGCGCCACGATGGCCGTGCTGCACGACGTCATCGTCACGCTCGGTTTCTTCTACTGGGCCGGCCACGAGTTCAACCTGACGACGATCGCCGCGTTTCTGACCCTGATCGGTTACTCGGTCAACGACACCGTGGTGACGTTCGACCGCGTGCGCGAGAACCTGCGCCGGCATCGGACGGCCGACATGCTCGCGCTGATGAACAAGAGCATCAACCAGACCCTCTCGCGCACCTTGATCACCGCCGGCACGACGCTGCTCGCGTCGTTGACGTTGTATCTCTTCGGCGGCGACGTCATCCGGGGCTTCGCATTCGTGATGTCGATCGGCGTGGTGGTCGGCACCTACTCGTCGATCTACATCGCCGGACCCTTCGCGCTCGCTTGGGAGTCGTGGTTCGGTCCGCAGGGCCGCTTCCGCAAGGGCGCCGAAGGCGGCGCTCGACCGGCGGTCGCCGCCAAGGGTCGCTGAGCCGCGATCCTGGACCGCCGTAGAATCGGCGTCGCGTCCGTGCCGCGGGCGAGCCGCCGATGACCGCCTTCCGCAAACGCGCTCCCGCGCCCCCCGTCGTCGCCCCGAAGCCGCCGGGTCTCGACGAGCTGGTCGCCCGCCTGGGAGCGAACGGTCGCCAGGTCGACCGCGCTTTCCTCACCCAGGTCCACGCCTTCTCGGCGGAGATGCACAAGGACCAGGTGCGCCGCTCCGGCGAGCCCTACCTGACCCATCCGATGAGCGTCGCCGGCCTGCTCGCGGAGCTCAAGCTCGACCAGACCTGCGTCGCGGTCGGCCTCCTGCACGACGTGCTGGAGGACACGTTGACCACCCGGGAGGCGCTCGAGAAGTCGTTCGGACGCGAGATCGCGGAGCTGGTCGACGGCGTGACGAAGATCGGCAAGCACCTCTACGTGCGCAAGGACGAGGCCCAGGCCGAGACCTTCCGCAAGATGATCCTCGCCTCGGCCGAGGACTTGCGGGTGATCCTGGTGAAGCTCGCCGACCGGCTCCACAACATGATGACGCTCGACGCCATGTCGACCGAGGCGCGGCGCCGGATCTCGCAGGAGACGCTGGAGATCTACGCCCCGATCGCGAACCGGCTGGGCATGGCGAAGGTCAAGGGCGATCTCGAGGATCTGGCCTTCTACTACCTCTATCCATTGCAGTTCGCGGCGCTCCAGGAGAAGGTCGACGAGCGGCTGCGCGTCGGCAAGCGGACGATCGCCGAGCTCCGGAGCCGCCTGGAGTCGGCCCTGGCGGAGGCGGGCATCGAAGCGGAGATCAGCTTCCGCGTCAAGCGCTACCACTCGATCTACCAGAAGCTGCGGCGGCAGGGCATCGACATCGCGGAGCTCTACGACTACCTGGCGTTCCGGATCGTCACCGGCGAGCTGCGGGACTGCTACGCGGCGCTCGGGGTCGTGCACCAGAGCTGGCGGCCGATTCCGGGGCGCTTCAAGGACTACATCGCGATGCCCAAGCCCAACCTCTACCAGTCGCTGCACACCACGGTGCTGGGGGGCAAGGGACAGCCGTTCGAGGTGCAGATCCGCACCCGGGAGATGGACCTGGTGGCGGAAGAGGGCATCGCGGCGCACTGGCGCTACAAGGAGGGGCGGCTGGGCGCCGGCTCGGCGGACGGCAACGTGCGCTGGCTGCGGCAGCTGCTCGAGTTGCAGACGGAACAGAGCGACCCGCGCAGTTTCCTGTCGAGCCTCAAGCTGGATCTCTATCCCGACGAGGTCTACGTGTTCACGCCGAAAGGGGACGTCTACTCCTTCCCGCGCGACGCCACGCCGCTCGACTTCGCCTACCGGATCCACACCGATCTGGGTCACCACTGCACTGGAGCGCGGATCAACGGACGCCTGGTGCCGCTGCGCACGCAGTTGAAGACCGGCGACATCGTCGAGATCCTGACCAGCAACTCACGCACGCCGAGCCGCGACTGGCTGAGCCTGGTCGTCACTTCGCGGGCGAAGAGCAAGATCCGCCACTGGCTCAACACCCAGCAGACCGAGCAGGCGATCCAGATCGGCCGCCGCATGTTCGAGAAGGAGGCGCATCGGATCCGGCTGTCGCCGCGCAAGCTGGTCGAGTCCGAGCGCTTCCGCTCGTTCCTGAGCGAGGAGGGGCTGGCTCGCCCGGAGGACCTCTTCGCGCGCCTGGGCTACGGCAAGGCGACCCTGGCGCAGGTGTTCGCGCGCTTCCTCACCGAGGCCGAGCTCGCCGTCGCCCCGGAGGCCCCGCCGGGACCCATCCGCCAGGCGCTGCGCCGGCTGATGCCGTCGAGCGGACAAGGTCCCATCGCGATCCACGGCCCCGGCGACCTGCTGACCGTGCTCGCCCGCTGCTGCCGGCCGGTCCCGGGCGACGAGATCGTCGGCTTCATCACCCGCGGCCGCGGCATCTCGGTGCATTCGATCGACTGTCCCAACGTGCGCAACCTGCTCTACAACCCGGAGCGGCAGATCGAAGTCGCCTGGTCGAAGGAGGACGGCGGCACCTTCCCCGTATCGCTCTTGATCGAGACCGAGGACCGGCGGGGCATGCTGGCGCGGCTGACCGAGGCGATCGCGAAGCTCGACACCAACATCCGGCAGATCGAGGCGGACACCGAACGGCCCGGGCGCGGCGACATCGAGGTCGTGGTCGAGGTCCGAAACCGCGGCCATCTGGACCGGGTCCGACAGGCCGTGCGGGCGCTACCGGGCGTGCTGGAGGTGAACCGCAGGATGACGGGTTCGGGCCGCGCGGGCCGGGAGTCCGACTAGGCTGGTCCGCGGGCCGCGGGCAGCGGCCCCGTCAGGTCGCGCCCGGAAACTGCAGTGCTCTCTGTCGAACGAGGACTCAGGACTTCGCGTCGGCTTCGGCGAGGAAGCGCGCGCGCGCGGGGGGGCGGACCACTTTGCCGCTGCGCAGACAGCGGGTGCAGACGCGGATCCGCTTCGCCACCCCCTCGACCAGCGCCTTCATGGTTCGAAGGTTGGGTTCCCAAGTGCGGGAGGTCACGTTGTGAGCGTGGCTGACCTGCCGTCCGGTCACGGTCGCCTTGCCACAGATGTCGCACTGCTTCGCCATGTTGCTCTCCTCGTGGCCGCGGCCAACAAACCGACCTAGTCTACCTGCGCGAAGCGCTCGGATCAAGCCGCTCGCCGTCGCGCTCGCGGGGCAACTCGGCGGGAAACAGACCGCCCCTTGCAACCCTCCTCGGGGTCGGGCGGGGGGGTGTGCATCACTGCACACCGGACTGGGCAGCGGATTCTCCAACCGCTTGACAGCACTTTAGGTTACTGCTACCTTGCCAATCCGAATCAAGACTCACGAGCGGTTGTCGAGCTCTTCCGAAGGGGGTCGATCGCACCGTGCTGTTCACACGAGCGAAGGGTCTGGTGGGCCTGGACATCGGTAGCTCGGCGATGAAGCTGGTCGAGCTCAAGGAGCGCAAGGGGGAGTACTCCCTCCAGCGCCTGGGGGTGGAGCCGCTGTCGCCGGAGGCGATCGTGGACGGCTCGATCATGGACTCGTCTCTGGTGGTGGATGCCATTCACCGCCTGAACGACGCGACCGGGGTCAAGCAGACGCAGTACGCGACTTCGCTCTCTGGTCACTCGGTCATCATCAAGAAGATCCAGATGCCGGCCATGGCGCCGGAGGATCTGGCCGACCAGATCCAGTGGGAGGCCGAGCAGTACATTCCTTTCGACATCAACGACGTCCGGCTGGACTACGTGGTCCTCGCCGAGGGCGAGCCCGGCCGCGAGAACATGGAAGTCCTGCTGGTGGCGGTCAAGCGGGACAAGGTCAACGACTACGTCTCGGTGATCAGCCAGGCGGGCAAGGCGCCGGTGCTGGTCGATGTCGACGCGTTCGCGATCCAGAACGCCTACGAGACCAACTACGACGTCGATCCGCTCAAGGTCCTGGCGCTCGTCAACATGGGTGCTTCGGTCACCAACATCAACATCCTGGCCCGCGGCGCGACCGCGTTCTGGCGGGACATCTCCTTCGGCGGCAACCAGTTCACCGAAGCCCTCCAGCGCGAGTTCAACCTCTCGTTCGAGCAGGCGGAGCGCTTGAAGCGGGGCCAGTCGGTCGACCGCTTCACGCCCAACGACGCCCGCAGCGTGCTCGACGCGGTGTCGAACGAGATGGCCTCCGAGATCCAGAAGACCTTCGACTTCTTCGCCGCCACCTCCTCCGAAGGACCGGTCGACGAGATCGTGCTCTCCGGCGGCTGCGCGATGACCCCGAACCTGCAGCAGGTCCTGCGCGAGCGCTTCGGCGTGCCCATCGAGCTCATGGACCCGCTGCGGCGGGTCCACTATCGCGAGGGGGACTTCGATCGCGACTGGCTCCGGTCGGTCTCGCCGATGCTGGCGGTTTCCGTGGGGCTGGCGATCCGCAAGGTGGGAGGTTAGCCGCCATGATCAAGATCAACCTCCTGGCCGAAGGCAAGCGTCCGGTCGTCGCCCGGCGGGCGCGGCAGCCGCTGGGCGGAGGCGGTGGCCCCGAGCTCGCGAACGTCGCGTTGATCGCCGCCATCGTGCTCGGCCTGCTGGTCGCCGGCGGCTGGTGGCTGCTGCTCGACCAGCGCATCAAGAAGCGCGACAAGGAGATCGCGGTCGCGCAGAAGGAAGTCGACGAGCTGGCCCAGGTGATCAAGGAAGTCGAGGAGTACAAGGCGAAGAAGGCCGAGCTCGAGCGCAAGATCGGCGTCATCAACACCTTGAAGGACAATCAGCGCGGGCCGGTCCAGATCATGGACGACGTCTCGCGTGCCCTGCCGGAGCTGCTCTGGCTCACCGGCATGGACGTGGGGCCGGCGACGATCAACCTGCGCGGCACCGCGTTCAACATGTCGGCGGTGGCGAACTTGATCGACAACCTCGACAAGGTCGAGGCTTTCAACGAGCCGATCCTCCAGGACTACACGCAGCGGAGCCAGCGTGGTCGCTCGGAGATCTACGACTTCAAGCTGAACCTCGGCTATTCGTTCGCGAAGAAGCAGCGGCCGGAGACGGATGCGGGCGCGGCGGGGGCCACCGGGACCCCGGGGACCGCGGCCAAGCCGGCGGCCACGAACGAGCGCGGGGCGGAGTGACGGCCATGGCGATGCAGACTGGACTCGAAGGCAAGCCCTGGTACTACGGCGCCGCGCTCGGGCTGGTGCTCGGCGCGCTGGTGGTCGGGGCGGGCTGGTACTTCGTCTACACCGACCAGTACCGACAGATCGCCGCCAAGGACAGGAAGCTGGTCGAGCTGCAGCAGAAGATCCAGGAAGGGCGCGCGGCGAAGCAGAAGCTGCCGCAGTTCCGCGAAGAGGTGCGCCGCCTGGAGCTCGAGCTCGACAAGCTGCTGCGCATTCTGCCCGCCCGGCGCAACACGCCGGAGCTGCTGCGGCGGATCCGCCAGTTGACCGAGCAGGGGGCGTTCGACCTGCTGCGCTTCACGCCGGGCAACTTCGTCGACCGCGACTTCTACAGCGAGTGGCCGATCACGATACGGCTCAACGGCACCTACCACAACCTGGCGCTGTTCTTCGATCGGGTGAGCCGGTTCTCGCGCATCATCAACATCGAGAATCTCAAGGTGACGACCCTGGCGCGCTCGACCAAGGGGCACACCATCAACGCGAGCTTCGTCGCCAAGACCTTCATCTACAAGGAGCCCTCTGCGGAGCCGCCGCCGCCGCCGCGGGCCCAGAGGGGGCGGAGGCGATGATGATCGGCACGACATCGATCCGGTGGCATCGCGCGCTCGCCCTGGCCTTGGCCGGGCTGGTGCTGCCGCTGGCCGCGGCGCTGGCGCAGACCGAGACTCCGCCCGCGACGGACGAGGCGGAAGGCGCGGCCGAGGCGCCGGCGGAGCAGGCCCCCGCGCCCGATCCGGGCTCCCAGATCGACGAGATCCTCGCCGGTGAGGAATCGGCGCTCGCCGGCGCGGGCTACACCTACGACCCCGGCAATCGGCGGGACCCGTTCAGGTCGCTGCTGATCGGCCAGAATCGTCAGGCCCTCCGGGGGCCGATGCCGGAGGGGATCGCCGGACTGCTGATCGAGGAGATCGACCTGACCGGCATCTACAAGACTTCGCGCGGCTTCGTCGCCCAGGTCGTGGCGTCGAACAAGGCGAAGAGCTACCTGATTCGAGAAGGCGACCAGCTCTACGACGGCGACGTCGTCTCGATCAGCCTGAACGAAGTGGTCTTCAAACAGATCGTCAACGACCCGACGGTGATCAAGCCGTTCCGGGAAGTGGTCAAGAAGCTCAGCCCGTAGCCCTCGGCCATGCGCTCCGACATCGAGGGACACGTGAGGGAGGCGAGCGAAATGGGAGACGCGGTGAACAGGATGAACAAGGCACTCAGATACCAGCTGGGGCTGGCCGCGGCGCTGGGGGCGGCGGTCTTCCTGACGGGCTGCGCGTCGGCGAGGCCGGAAGCGGGCGCAGAGGTGGCTGAGGTCCAGGACTCGGCGTCGGCGACGAAGCCGGCAACGGTCCGGCTCTCCCGACTCGAGGTGATCGAGGGCGCTCCGGGGACGCGGATCGAGGTTGCAGCGACCGGCGCGCTGGTCTGGACGACCTACCGCGACCTGGACGGCAACCTGGTCGTCGAGCTGCCGAATACCGAGCTCGCGGACGGAGTCGCCGACAGCGCGCCGGCCAACGGCCTGGTCTCCGCCGTCCGGATCTCCCAGGAAGGGAGCGGCGACCGGCCGATGACCCGCCTGGTCATCACCACGAGGGAAGAGGCCGAGCACTCCCTGGCCGCCGCTGGTCGTGGATTGAGCATCGACCTCGTGGCCAGCGCGACGGTGCCGGCCACGGCCACGCGCGCCGCGGCGGCGGAGCCAGTATCCGCTCCGGCCGAGCCGATGGCGCCGATGGCGCCGATGATGCCGGCGGCCGCCGAACCGCAGCCGGCCCGCGCCGCGGTGGAGCCCGCGCCGAGCGCGCTCGGAACCGCGGACCATCCGGCGTTCGCGCCAGCGCCCAGCGGCCGGATCGCCACCCGGCTCGACGGCGTCGAGGTTCTCGCGGACGGCGCCCGGGCCCGGATCCGCATCGCCGGCGACGGCGAATTCGCCTTCTCGACGTTCCGCCTGGAGAACCCGGACCGGTTCGTGATCGATCTCGACGGGGCGGTCAACGCCACCTCCCGCGGAGTGTGGACGCTCGACGGCGCGGCGGTCTCGCGCGTCCGCGTCTCGCAGTTCAAGCCCCAGCCGCAGCCGGTCTCCCGCGTCGTCTTCGATCTCGCGGGCCAAGAGGCACCCACGGTCGAGCGGACCGCGAATGGCCTGCTGATCCGCTTCGGCGAGCCGACGGCTCCGGGCCAGACGACGCTCGCCGAAGACCTCGGTCGGCCGACACCGGCCTCGACCGTCGAAGCCGTCACGGCCTGGGAGGATGCCCCGGTCGCGGCAGTCGAGCCCGAGCCCGCGTCGGTCCAAGCGGCGGCGAGCCCGGAGCCGGCGGCGCTCGCGACCTCGGACGTCGCCGCCTTCGGCTCCCCGGCGGTCGCGCCGCCGGCGCGACGCGCCGAGCCGCCGCCGACGGTGGCCGCCTTCGAAGCCGCCGACGTGCAGGCGCCCGCGCCGACCCCGCGCGCCGAGAGCTCTTCGCCGGCCTACGAGAAGCAGACCGTGGGCGGGCAGCGGAAGGTCTACGTCGGCGAAGCGATCTCTCTCGACCTCAAGGACGCCGACGTCCGCGACGTCCTGCGCTCTTTCGCCAAGATCTCCGGGCTCAACATCGTCGTCCAGCCGGGGGTGCGCGGCACCGTGACCGTGGTGCTCGAGAGCGTGCCCTGGGACCAGGCGCTCGACCAGATCCTGAAGATCAACGGCCTCGGCTACGAGCTCGATGGCAACATCATGCGCATCGCGCCGGTCACGATCCTCGAGGCCGAGGCCCGGAGAGCGCAGGCTCTGGCGCAGGCCCAGGCGCTGTCGGTGCCGCTCCGCACGGTGGTCAAGCGCCTCTCCTATTCGACCGCCCAGCAGATGGCGCGCATCCTTCAGTCCGGGTCTCGCGCCGCTGGTGGCGGCTTGCTCTCCCAGCGCGGCACCGTCACCGTCGACAACCGGACCAACACGCTGATCATCAAGGAGCTGCCGAACTACATCGACACCGTGATCGCGGTGATCGAGACGCTCGACATCCCGGAGCCGCAGGTGATGATCGAGGCGCGGATCGTCGAGACGACGAAGCGCTTCAGCCGCTCGCTCGGCATCCGGTGGGGATTCGACGCCATCGCCGACGCCGCCCACGGCAACACCACCGGGCTGGTGTTCCCGAACAACGTCGACGCTTCCGGTGGCGTCAGCCTGCTGACCGGCGGCGCCAACGGCTTCGTCGACCTGGCCCTCGGCAACGTCCTCAACACCTTCAACCTCGACGCCCGACTGCAGGCGGCGGAAGGGGAAGGCCTGATCAACGTCCTGTCCGCGCCCAAGATCGCCACGCTCAACAACGAGTCGGCGACCATCCAGAGCGGCCTGCAGATCCCGATCCAGACGGTGGCCAACAACACGGTCTCGGTCCAGTTCGTCAACGCCACCCTCCGGCTGCAGGTGACGCCGCACGTCACCGCCGAGGGCACGGTGTTGATGGACATCAACATCCAGAAGCGCGAGCCCCAGCTCGCCTTCGCGGTGGTGGGAGCGACCAACGCCCCGATCGCCACCAAGGAAGCCCAGACGCGCGTGATCGTGCGCGACGGCGGCACGACGGTCATCGGCGGCATCTACGAGGTATCGACCGACCAGGGCCAGGACCGCGTGCCAGGGTTGTCCAACGTCCCGCTGCTCGGCCACCTGTTCAAGAACAAGCGGCGCCAGGACGAGAACGAAGAACTGCTGATCTTCATCACCCCGCGGGTGATCAAGCTCTGACGGCGCGGGAGAGGAGCCCAAGATGAACCGCGTGATCAAGACCCTCGCACTCACCGGCGTGGCCCTGGCCTTCCTGGGCTGCGAGGCGCGCACCGACAAGACCGACGGCGGCGGCGTCCTGCTGTCGATCAGCAACTTCGACCAGTTGCCGACCTCCGTCAGCATCTCGGGCACGGGGGATTCGTTGCGCATTCCCAGCCTGACGGTCCAGAACATCGTCAAGGCGCCCAACAGCGCGACCAGCCCCTTGATGAACGTCGAGATCCAGTCCTTCGAGGTCACCTACACGCGCAACGACACCGGATCGCGGGTGCCGCAGCCGCTGGTGGAGCCGAGGCCGGCCGTCGTGCCGGTCAACGGCAGCTTCCAGTACGGCGAGCTGCCGGTGATGCGGCTGGCACAGCTCACCTACCCCGCGCTCAAGGACCTCGCCGAAGTGGGCTTCGATCGCGAGACCGGCAGCCAAGTGGTCGTCCTCAACCTGTGGCTGCGTTTCTATGGCCGCACCCTGTCGGGCGATCCAGTGGACACCGGACCGAATCGCGGCTTCACCATTCAGTTCGTACCGTGACGACGGAGATCATCCGATGAGAGTCAAGACTGGAATCACCCCGATCCTCCTCGGATTCGCCGGGCTGCTGCTGGGAGCTTGCGGCTCCGACGACCCGAAGTCCCCGACCGCGCCACCGGCGTCCCCGGTGCCGCCGACGGCGCCGGTCACCTACGCCGTCACCGTGACCTCGACGGCGGCCTCGCTGACCGCGGGCAGTAACGACTTCGCGACGGTGACCATCCGCGCGACCCGTACGGACACGGGCGCGCCGGCGCCCAACCTCACCAAGGTGACGCTGACGACCACCCTCGGTTCGTTCGGCAGCGCGAGCGGCCCGCAGACCCTGGAGCCGGAGCTGATCAACGGCCAGGTCCAGGTGGTCTTCTTCCCCGGCGGGACCATCGGCACGGCGACCATTCGCGCTCAGGTCTCCGGGTCGGTCGGCTTCGGCACCATTCGGATCGCCGAGGAGATCACGGCGACCTTCTTCCTCTCGGCCATCTCGCCGAACGTCGGCGGTCCGCTGGGTGGCGAGGAGGCGATCATCCACGGCGGCGGCTTCAGCGACCCGTTGCGCGTGCTCTTCGGCGGCATCCCGGCCGTGATCCGCTCGGCCACCGGGTCGCAGATCCGCGTCACCGTGCCGCCGCTGGTGACCAGCCTGAACACCTGCGGCACCAACCCGGCGGCTTGCAACCAGACCGTCGCGGTGACGGTGACGACCAACCTGAACGAGCCCGGCCAGGCGAGCGACACGCTGCCCAACGCCTATTCGTACTCGAACGGCGGCGGCGGGCAGATCCTGCAGCCGATCATCTTCTCGGTGACGCCGGCGACGGGCCCGAACGAAGGCGGCACGCAGGTCGCCATCAACGGCGACGGCTTCGAGGCGCCGGTCCAGGTGCAGTTCGGCCGCTCCGGCATCCAGGTCGAGGCCCAAGTCATCTCGGTCTCGCGCACCCGGATCGTGGTTCTGACGCCGGCGGCGATCTCCTTCGGCCAGGGCAACCTCAACCAGCTCGTCGACATCCGGGTGACGAACCTCAATACCGGACGCAGCGCGCTGGCCGTCGGCGCCTTCCGCTACGGCGTCGCGGTGCTGATCACGTCGATCGGTCCGGGCGAGGGTCCCGCGACCGGAGGTCAGATGGTGACGCTCTTCGGGCAGGGGTTCGACGAGCCGGTCGCCGTCAGCCTGGCGAACGTCGCGCAGCAGGTCCTCTCGGTGTCCGGGACGGAGATCGTCGTCCGCACCGTACCGGTCGTGATCACCAACTGCGCCGACGTCACGGGACCATCGCAGGTGACGAATATCGAGAGCGGGAACGGCGGGACCGGTCCGAACTACACCTACCGGGCGCCGCGTCCGATCATCACCGGCATCGCGCCGTCGAGCGGTAGCCAGAACGGCGGCACGAACGTCACCATCTCGGGCACCAACTTCACCTCGCCCTCGATCGTCGAGTTCGTGATCGGTGGCCAGGCGTTCTCCGCGGGAGTGGGCGCGATCACCTCGTCGACGATCTCGGCCACCACGCCGGCGATCCCGAACACCGTGATCTGCTCCGGCACTTGCGACGACGATGGCGACACCGTGCTCGGAACGCGCTGCACGGCCACCGCCGCCGCCATTCGCGTCACCAGCCCCACCACCGGCTGCACGAACACCTTGGCCGGAGCCTTCCTGGTGACCCCGGCCAACGTCTGCATCAACGACTGACCCTCCGCCCATCCGGCGGTGTGCTTCCAGGGCCCGGCGCCAGGCGCCGGGCCCTTTTCACGACCGGCGGCTTCGGACGGGGCTCTACCTGGCCACGGCCTGGACGGTTTGCGCCGGCCGTTCGTATACTCCGACTGATGAAACGCCGCGCCCTAGGTCTCGCCGCTCTCGTCACCCTGGTCACCGTCTTCGCCGCCTGCGAGGAGGGGACGCCCGTCGCGCCGAGCGGCACGATCCTGCGCGTCAGTGCCTATCCGACGCGCATCCCGAAGACGGGGAGCTCGACGGTCACCATCAATGCCATGCGATCGAACGGCAACCCGGTCAACCCGGGGACCGAGATCCGGCTGAGCAGCAACATCGGCGTGGTGACCCAGGTCGTCCACACCGACTCGGCAGGGGTCGCGACCGCCCAGCTTCGCGGTGACGGGCGGGTCGGAACGGCGACCGTCACCGCCTTCTCCGGGGCGTCCGAGCCGGTCACGCTCGAGATCGCCGTCGGGCAGCTCGCCGCCTCGATGAGCTTCCAAGTGACCCCGTCGAGCGTGCCGGAAACCGGCGGCGAGCTCGAGCTGCTGGCGCTGGTGCGGGACGACCAATCCCAACCCCTGGCCGATGCCACCGTGAACTTCCGCTCCGAGATCGGCACGCTCGACTCCGGCGGCCGCTTCATTGTCACCAACTCGGCTGGCGAGGCGCGCGACGACCTCACCGTGACCGCGGCGGACCTCCAGAACATCGGCGACAACGCCTTCGACGTCGTCGCGGAGGTGGGCGGCTCCGGGGGCGGGATCATCTCGCGGACCTTCCAGGTCGGCATCCAGCGTCCGCCGCGGGCGGCGTTCACCTTCCAGGTCGTCGGGCTCACCGTGACCTTCAACGACACCTCGACCGGCGGTCCGACTGGCTGGACCTGGGACTTCGGGGATCAGACCCCGGTCTCCACCCAGCGCAACCCGGTGCACAGCTACTCGGCGCCGGGCCGCTACGTCGTCACGCTCACGGTGCGCAACAGCACCGGTACCGACACCGCCTCGAACATCGTTCAGATCAACCAGTGATCCTGGCCGCGCCGGGCGCTCGGGGCCCCGGCGCGGCAGTTCGCCCCGAAGTGCCGGTGCTATACTGCCGCGACTCATGAGGCGCGCCACCGGAGCAGCCGCGCTGCGGCCAGCAGCCGCGATGGGGAGCGGCCGTGCCTGAGCCCTTCTCCGAGGCTCGGCTGGCGCAGCTCGAGGAGCGCTGGCGCCACGACCCAGGCTCGCGGATCTTCCTGCAGCTGGCCGAGGAGCTGCGCCGGGGGGGCCAGCTGGAGCGCGCGACGACCGTGCTGCGCAGCGGCCTCGCCGAACATCCGACCTACCTGTCGGCCCAAGTCGCGCTCGGCCGCTGCCTGATCGAGAGCCGGCAGCCGGCGGCGGCGGCGGAGGTGCTCGAGCGGGCCGTCGTTCAGGATCCCACCCAGCTGGTCGCCAACAAGCTCCTGGTCGAGGCTTACCTGCAGATGGGGGAGGCCAAGCGGGCGCGCGAGCGCCTCGACTTCTACCGCCTGTTCAACGATCGCGACGACGAGATCGTGGAGCTCGAGCTGCGGATACGAGATCTCAGCGCGGACGAAGGGCCGGCGACGTCCGCGCCGCCGGTCGTGGCCGCACCGGAGCCCTTCGAGCTGCAGCCCCCCCCGGCGCTGCCCCTCCCGTTCACGCCCGGCGCGCGCGCGAGCGGCCGTCTCGCGATGCCCTTCGGTGAGCTCCTGGCGCCGCCGGATTTCGCCGCGCGGTTCGCCGCCCGGTGCCGCGCCGAGGGTCTGTTTCCGATCGCCGAGGAGGCGCCCGCGCCGTCACCCTGGCCGATCACGCCGCCAGCGGAGCCGATCCTGGCGACGGGCGCGCTTGCCGGGCTCGAACCGGCGACGCTCCCTGCCGATGCTCTCCCGGCGGCGGCGGCGGCGGCGTCGGCGGAGCTCGCGCTCGCCCTTGCCCCGGAGCCCCCGTTACCCGCGCCGGTCGAGGCCGAAGTCGCGCCCGAGCCGCCCGCCGTGGCGGCGCCGGAAGCTCCCGCGGCCGCGGCGCAGCCACCTTGGAGCCCGGTCTCCGGCGCCGCCGAGCTCGTCCTCGAGGCCGAGCCTGCCCTCTTCACCAAGCCCTTCTCGCCGCGGGAGATCGGAGCGGAAGTCGAGCGCGAGACCATCGAAGAGCCCTTCGATGAGGTCTACGAGGCGGTGGCCGCTCCGGCGCCGGCACCCTCGGCGCCTCGGCAACGGGCCGCCGACGCCGCGAGCGTGACGCTGGGCGAGCTCTACCTCGAGCAGGGGCATCTCGACGAGGCGGAGCGGACGTTTCGCGCTGTCCTGGCGGTGCGACCCGGCGAAGCGACCGCCGAGGCCGGTCTGGTCGAGATCGCTCGCCGCCGAGTCGCGCTCGCCGCCGAGGCGGACGCCGACACGGGCTGGGAGATGGATTCGCCGGCGGACGAGGAGGTGGCGGTCGATCAACCGCCGCTCGGGCGGCTGACGCAGCGCAAGGTCGAAGTTCTGCGGAATTACCTCGAACGGATCCATCGGAGCGCCGGCGCTCATGTTCCTTGAACGCCTGAGCGCGATCAGCGGGCGGATCGAGGGCGCGGTGGCGCTGTCGCTCGTCGACCACGACGGCATTCCGGTCGAGTCGGTCAGCTTGGCCGCGGACGTCGATCTCGAGTCGGCCGCCGCCGAGCTGGTCGCTCAGGTCCGCGCGATCTCCTCTCAGCAGCAGGAGCTCTCGGTCGGCGAGGTTCGCCAAGTCACGATCGCCGGCGAGCGGACCTCGTTCGTGGTCAGCTCGCTCGGCGGTGGCTACTATCTCCTCTTGCTCCTTCGCCCCGAAGCCAGCCTGGGCCGCGCCCGCTTCGAGCTCAAGCGCGCAACCCTGTTGTTCGAGGGCGATCTCGAATAGGAAGACCCGACACGGCCATGTTCACCTTCGAGCAGATCAAGGAGCTCGTCGAGCTCGTCGCGCATCACCGGCTGCACGGGCTCGAGATCGAGCGGTCCGGGTTCCATCTGAAGATCACGGGGGAGCCGGCCGCGCCGCTCGCAGTCGCGGCGGTGCCGGCCGCTGCCGCCGTCGCCTCGCCAGCGCCCGCCGAACCAGCGCCGCCGGCGCCGACGGCGGCGCCTGCCCGCGCACCGGGGCTCCATTTCGTCACCTCTCCGATCGTCGGCACCTTCTACGGGGCGCCGAGCCCGGATTCGCCGCCCTTCGTCCAGATCGGAGACCGGGTCCGGAAGGGGCAGGTGCTCTGCATCGTCGAGGCCATGAAGCTGATGAACGAGATCGAATCCGACGCCGACGGCGTGGTCGCGGAGATCCTGCCGCGCAACGCGCAGCCGATCGAGTACGGCGAGCCGCTGTTCGGGATCCGTCCCGACTGAGCCGACCGGTCCCGTTTCGATGTTCAAGAAGATCCTGATCGCCAACCGGGGCGAGATCGCGCTCCGGGTGATCCAGGCCTGCCGGGAGCTGGGCATACCGACCGTCGCCGTCTACTCGACCGCGGACCGCGACAGCCTGCACGTCACCTACGCCGACGAAGAGGTCTGCATCGGTCCGCCGCCCTCGGCGCAGAGCTATCTCAACGTCTCCAGCTTGCTCTCGGCCGCGGAGATCACCGGTGCCGACGCCATCCATCCAGGCTACGGTTTCTTGTCGGAGAACGCTCACTTCGCCGAGGTCCTGCGCGAGTGCAACCTGGCGTGGATCGGTCCGCCGGCCGAAGTGATCCGCAGAATGGGCGACAAGGCGAAGGCTCGCCAGACCGCCGCCGAGGCCGGGGTGCCGGTTCTGCCCGGCAGCGCCGAGCCGCTCGGTTCCGCCGAGGAGGCGCGCGAAACGGCGGCCCGGGTCGGCTTTCCGGTCATCCTCAAAGCGGCGGCGGGGGGTGGTGGCCGGGGAATGCGGATCGTGCGCGATCCGAACGACCTGATCGTCCAGTTCGAGACCGCGTCCGCGGAGGCGGAGAAGGCCTTCGGCGACGGCGCGGTCTACCTCGAGCGGTACCTGGAGGAGCCGCGCCACGTGGAGTTCCAGGTCTTCGGCGACGCCCACGGCAACTACATCCACCTGGGCGAGCGGGAGTGCTCCATCCAGCGCCGGCACCAGAAGCTGATCGAGGAGGCCCCCTCGGTGGCCCTCGACGCCGCCCTGCGCCAGCGTATGGGAGAGGCGTCGGTGCGGCTGTGCGCGGCGGTCGGCTACCAGAACGCCGGCACGATCGAGTTCCTGCTCGACAGCGACGGCAGCTTCTATTTCATGGAGATGAACACGCGCATCCAGGTCGAGCACCCGGTGACCGAGATGGTCACCGCGGTCGACCTGGTCAAGCTGCAGATCGCGGTCGCCGCGGGCGAGCGCCTGACCGTGCCCTCGGGCCTGAGCCCGCGCGGCCACGCGATCGAGTGCCGGATCAACGCCGAGGACCCGGTCCGCTTCACGCCCTCCCCGGGCAAGCTGACGACGTTCCACCTTCCCGGCGGACCGGGCATCCGCGTCGACACCCACGGTTACGAGGACTACGAGATCCCGCCCCACTACGATTCCCTGGTCGCCAAACTGATCGCGCACGGGCGCGACCGGTCCGAGGCCCTGGCGCGGATGCAGCGCGCGCTCGACTTCTTCGTGGTCGAGGGGATCAAGACCTCGATTCCGCTCCATCGCGAGATCCTGCGCGATCCGCTCTTCCGCGAGGGCCGGATCTCGACGCGGTTCATGGAAGGGTTCGCCGCGCGGCGGTCGCGCGGCGGGGGATGAGGGTCTATCTGACCGGGTTCATGGGCGCCGGCAAGTCGACGGTCGGCCGCGAGCTGGCCGCGCGCCTGTCCTGGCCCTTCGTCGATCTCGACGAGGAGGTCGAGTTGGCCGCGGGCCTCGCGGTGCGCGAGATCTTCGAGCAGCGCGGCGAGCCGGAGTTCCGCCGCCTCGAACGCGGCGCGCTCCTGGCGACCCTCGATCGGGATCCGGCCGTGGTGGCGGTCGGCGGTGGCACACTGACGGTCGCGGACAACCTGGAGACGGCGCGGGCGGGAGGTCTGGTGATCTGGATCAACCCGCCGTTCGCCGCGATCGTCGGCCGGATCGGGGCTGCGGGCAAGGCCGACCGGCCGCTGTTTCGTGACGAGACGAGCGCCTTCTCGCTCTATCGCGAGCGTCTGGCGAGCTACCGCCGGGCCGACCTGGTGATCGACGTCGGCGCCGAGGAGTCGCCTGCGGAGGTCGTCGGTCGCATCGTGCTGCGCCTGGGAGAACGAGCTTGCAGTACCTGATCCTCTCCGACATGCACGGCAATGCCGAAGCGCTCTCGGCGGTCCTGAGAAGGGTGCGCCGCAAGCGCTTCGACGTGACGCTCGTGCTCGGGGACCTGGTCGGCTACGGGGCCGGCCCCAACCAGGTGGTCGAGGCCATCCGGGATCTGCCCGGCGTGGTCCACCGCATCCGCGGCAACCACGACAAGGTGGTGGCGGGCCTCGAGGACGGCGCCAACTTCAATCATGCCGCGCTGGCGGCGGCGCGCTGGACGGCGGAGCACTTGACGGCGGCGAATCTGCGGTTCGTGCGGGAGCTCCAACCCGGCCCGATCGACCTCGAGGACGGCCTGACGCTCTGCCACGGCTCGCCGCTCGACGAAGACCAGTACGTCTTCTCGATGTTCGACGCCTGGGAGATCTTCCAGCACTACCCCGCCGAGCTGGTCTTCTTCGGTCACACCCACGTGCCCTCGCTGTTCGCGGTGCGGGGGCGCGAAACGCAGGTGGCCCTGCTGCGGGGGGACCGTGGCTCGATCGTCATCGAGCCGGGGACGCGCTACCTGATCAATCCGGGCTCGATCGGGCAGCCGCGGGACCGGGATCCCCGCGCGGCCTACATGACCTACGATTCGAAGCGCCGGCTCGTCCGCTGGCAGCGGGTGGAGTACCCGGTCGAGAGGGCCCAGCAGCGGATCCTCAAGGCGGGCCTGCCGAAGATGCTGGCCGAGCGCTTGGCGCTCGGCGCCTGAGGACTCCGGGCTTCAGCCGGCGCGCTCCGGCAATCGGCCGAGCAGGCGCACTTGCCGAGCGCGGGCGGCGATGGCTAGCAGGCCGCCCGCGAGGATGACGTAGAAGCCCCCCCAGACCAGCTGGATCAGCGGCTTGCGCGTCACGTCGAGGGAGAGCCGCGCTGGCTGGGCGGTCCCTTCGACGCCCGCGAAGAGCAGGCGCACGGCGCCGGCGGTGGCGTCGATGCCGCCGAGCGCCACCTGCCCGCCGCCGGGAAGGTCCACCGGTGGAAACTCGACTTCGCCGTCGCGCCGGAAGCGGTAGAGGGCCTCGAGCCGCGAGGTTTCGCCCTCGTGCGTGACCTCGAGCAGCGCGGCGATGGTCACCGGTCCGCCGCTCGCCATCTGGGCCATCGCGCCCCCCTCGCGGCCGGTATCGAAGCCGAGGAAGCGGACGTCGAGATCGGCCAGGCGCTGGACCTGGTCCTTCTCGAGCGCCAGCTGCGCGACCGCCTGCTCCGGCTGTCCGGGGTCGAATTCGAGCGGCGACAGATAGTAGTCGGCGAGCAGGAAGCTGCGGATGTGGGGGTGGACCATGAGCTGCCGCGTCCGCTCGTTGAGGAAGATCTGCGGATAGGCGGTGTAGCTGCGTCCGTTCGCTTGCTCGACCAGGACCTCGGCCCGCTCCTTGAGCTTGCCCTCGCGCGGCAGGAAGCGCTGGAAAGTGAGCGTCGCGGCACCGACGTTCGCCGGCTCGCCCTGCACCAGCGTCACCTTGACGCTCTGGTCGTAGGCCGAGGAGGCGAGGAAGCCGAGCAGGATGATGCCGACGCCGACGTGGGCCAGATAGCCGCCCGCGGCGGCCAATCCGCCAGCCCGAGCCTTGGCGACGGTCTTCTGGATGTTGGTCGCGATCGCCGTGCCGGCGAGCATCACCAGCGCCAGGTGGAAGGGGTCGTGGACGCCGAGTCCGGCCGCGAATGCGGCGGCCAGGAAGCCAACGATCAGGCCCGGCGCCATCTTGCGCAGCAGCTGGCGGGGCGTCGTCTCGCCGCGCCAAGTCAGGAACGGCACCAGCGAGAGCAGGACGGCGATACCCAGCGCGAGCGGGAAGTTGACCCGGTTGTAGAACTCGGGGCCGACCTGGCCCGGGTTTTCGAGGAAGCGGGTCAGCAGGGGCGCCGAGGTGCCGAGTGTCACCACGGCCGTGGTGGTCAGCAGAGCGATCGAACCGAGCACCAGGAAGGTGCCGCGCGACAGCAGCGGGTCCTCGTTGACTTCGGTCGGAACGCCGCGCAGGCGGGTGCCGATCAGCCAGACCGACATGCCGAAGAAGAAAGCCATTCCGGCGACCAGCCAGCCGGAGATGCCGAGGTCGACGAAGCTGTGCACCGAGAAGTCGGCCAGGACACCCGAGCGGGTCAGGAAGGTGCCGTAGAGCACGGCCAGGAAGACCAGCGAGGCGAGGACGAAGTTGGCGCGCCGGAAACGTCCACGGGTCCGTTCGAGGTAGAGACCGTGCACCAGCGCGGTGCCGAGCAGCCAGGGGATCAACGAGGCGTTCTCGACCGGATCCCAGCCCCAGTAACCGCCCCAACCGAGGGTCTTGTAGGCCCAGTAGCCGCCCATCAGGATCGCCGACCCGAGCACCAGGAAGCCGGCGAGCGCCCAAGGGAAGGCGCGCGCGGCCCATTCCTTCGTGTCGCGCACCAGCAGCGCCGACATGGCGAAGGCGAAGGGCACCACCGACAGCGCGTAGCCGACGAACATGATCGGCGGGTGGATCACCATCCAGTCGTCCTGGAGCAGCGGGTTGAGCCCCTGTCCCTCGATCGGGGCGTGGTCGAGCATCAGGAACGGGCTCTCGCGCACCAGAATGAACAGGATGCCGAGCTGCGCCAGCGTGTAGATCCCCATCACCGGCGCCTCCTGGCGGCCGGTGGTCCGGATCAAGGGGATGCCGATCAGGGCGCCGAACAGCAGCCAGATCAGGAAGCTCCCCTTCTGGCCCGCCCAGAAGGCGGCCAGCTGATAGTGGAAGGGGAGATCGGTGCCCGAGTAGGAGAACACGTAGTCGATGCGGAAGTCGCGTCGCGCGAGCAGGATGGCCATCACCACCGCGGACAGCGCAATGGCGATGGCGAAGAAGGTGTAGGCGCGGCGCGCGAAGGTGCGCGCGGACTCGTCGCCGCGTGCGAGCTGCGTGTAACCCCACAGCGAGGCCAGGCCGAAAGCGAGAGCGCACCAGAGGGTGAGCGCACCGGGCAGATAGAGGTGCGCCAGCGCGCTCAACTGCCGTACTCCTTGACTTCGGAGCCCTGGTACTTGCTCGGACACTTGACCAGCAGCTTGCCGGCCTCGAACTGCGCGCTCGCGGCATCGTAGCGACCGATCGCCACGATCGAGATCGCCTCCTCGAAGTTGGCGGGTTTCAAGCCCTGGTAGCGCACGCGCAGCGTCGCGCTCGATTCCGGGTCGCGCAGCGTGAACAGCAGCGCCGTGCCGACGCTGTCGTAGGCGGCGCTGCCGGGCTCGAGCGCCCCGGCCACCTGCACCGTCCGTTCGGCCCGTTGCGCCTCGGCGTAGGAGACGTACGGTGTCAGGTTGCTGCGGAAAGACGCGAACGAGAAGCCGGCGAAGCCGGCGAGCAGGAGGGCTCCGAACAGGTACCAGGCGCGTCGTCTCATCGGCCCTTCTCCAAGTCCTTGACCCGCCGGGACAGGCGCAGCAGGTAGAGGAAGATCCCGGTCCAGAGGACCAGATTGACCAGCGTGACTCCGAACGAACCGCTCATCGAATGCCTCGCGCCTCGTCGTCCCGGACCGCGAGAGCGGCGAGCCGGCAACGCAAGGAGTGGATCCAGAAGAAGAGCGCCGTGAAGGCGCCCGCGCTCGCGATCAGGACATGGAACATCCTGGCCTCGACCTCGATCTTCCCCTGGGTGTTGATCACGGCGTCGGGGTGGAGCGTGAAACCGAGCCGCGGCAGCACGAAGTAGAGGAAAGGCGCCACCACCAGGCCGAGGATGGCGTAGGCCGCCGCCAGGCGACCCCGGGTCGGCGCGTCTTCGACCGCGACGCGCAGCGCCAAGTAGGCGGCGTAGAACAGCAGCGCCACCAGGATCGAGGTCTGGCGGGGGTCCCAGTTCCAGTAAGCGCCCCACATGATCTTCGCCCAGATGGCGCCGGTCACCGTGGCGGCCACCCCGAAGACCAGCCCGAGCTCGACCGCCGCTTCGGCGGCCACGTCGTGGCGCGGATTCCGCCGGCCGGCGAGATAGCGCAGGCTCCAGACCCCCGCCGCCACGAAGGCGACGAAGGAAACCCAAGCCATCGGCACGTGGAAGAAGAGAATCCGGCTCGACTCGCCGATGAAGCCGGAAGCGAGCGGAGCGTAGTGGAAGGCGGCCACGATCACGGCCGCCAGCCAGAGCCACAGGAGCCACGGGAGCAGCTGGAGCCGAGAAGGCCCGGAGGAGGGTCGCGTCATGGGTTCCACACCGCGGGGAACAGCATCAGCCCCGCAACCGTTACGGAAGCATCATACAGAAGCAGCTGCATCAGGACCCCCTCCGGGGGGGTGGCTCCAAAGGCCGCCCGCGTGAGCACCACGGCCAGCGCCAGGAGGGGGACCAGGACCGGAAACGCGAGCGCTGCGAACAGCGTCGTACGGCCGCGCCCCTGGGCGACGATGGCCGCCAGCAGCGTCGACGCGACCGCCAGGCCGAAGCCCCCGAGCACCAGCGCCGCTGCCAGCATGCCGACGCGGGTCGCCTCGATCTGGAGCAGCGCCAGAGCGAGGGGCGCGACCACCGCCTCGACCGCGAGCAGGACCGAAAACGAGTGCGCGGCCTTGCCGACGAAGACCGCCGACGGCGTCGCCGCGAGCCGCAGCGCGGTGGCGGTGCGCGACTCCTCCTCGTGGACGAAGACCCGGGGCAGACCGGCGGCCGAGGAGAACAGGAGGATCAGCCAGATCAGCACCGGCGCGAAGGCGATCCGCTCCGCCGGGGCGATGCCGACCGGGCCGAGCGCGAGGCTCGCGACGATCAGCGACGTGACCGCGAACAGCCCGAGCGTCGTCACCGCGTGACGGGCGCGCAGCTCGCAGCGCCAGTCCTTGGCGAAGACCGCCGCGGCCTCAGCGATCCAGGTCGAGCTCATCGACACCGCCGTCGAGCGGGAGAGGCGTGGGGCTCGCCACCACCGCGAGACCGCCGGAAGCCAGGTGATCGGTGAGCGCGCCGCGCAGCGCCTGCTCGCCTTCGGCGTCGAGGTTCTGGAACGGCTCGTCGAGCAGCAGCAGCCGGGGGCGATGGAGGAGTGCCCAGGCCCAGCGCAGCCGCTGGCGCATCCCCGAGGAGAGCGCTCCCGCGCCCCGGTCGGTGGGCAGCCAGAGCCGGTCGGCCAGCTCCCGGGCGCGCTCGACGGCGACGCCGCGCAGCCGCGCGAAGAACTCGAGGTTCTCGAGCACCGACAGCTCCTCGTAGAGCGCCAGATCCGGCGCCACGTAGCCGACGCGCCGCCGCCGCAGCGCGCCCTCGAGCTCCCGCCCCTCCTCGACCGCGCGGATGGTCCCGGCATCCGGAGCGAGGAGGCCGGCCAGGCAGCGCAGCAGGGTCGACTTGCCGCTGCCGTTCTTGCCCCGCACCAGCAGCGTGGAACCCCCCTCCACCCGGCCGGAGACCCGCGTCAGGACGGAAAGCCGCCCGAAGCGCCGGGTCAGATCGTGAAATTCCAGGCAGTGCGCGGCCACCGCGGGAGCCTACCGGATTAGCATTGGAACATGCGCCGTCTTCCCTTCTGCCGTCCGCTCTCCTGGCCCTGTGCGCTCGCGCTGCTGCTCGGTGGCTGCACCGCGACCCCTCGGCCCGCGCCGCCGGCGCCCACGGCAGCGCCCGCCGTGGTTTCGAGGGGCGTCGATGCCGACCTCGAGGGCCGCGCGCTGCTCCTGCTGATGAGCGACCGGCGGCTCTTCGACGCCGAGACGCTGGGCGTCATGCTGAGCCGCTCCGCCGCGACGCGCGAGGCGCTCGCCGTGGCGCTCGGCCGCATCGGCGAGCCCCGCGGACGGAGCCTGCTCCAGGGCCTGCTGGTGGATGGCGACGTCGCGGTGCGGCGGGCGGCCGCCTTCGCCCTGGGCGAGCTGGGCGACGTGGCGGCGGCGCCGGCCCTGCTGCGAGCGGCGGTCGACGACGACCGGGAGTGCGGGGCTCTGGCCGTCGAGGCGCTCGGCAAGCTCGGGGCGCCGCTCGCCGACGTGCGGCGGGTGCTCGGGGCGCTGGTCGGAGACGAAGGCCCGCAGCGGCTGGCCCCCTTCCTGTTCCGCTTTCGGGAGCCGGCGCAGGTCGACGTCGCCCGCGAGCTGCTGCTCGCCGGCCCGCTGGCAGTGCGGGAGGGAGCGGCCTACGCCCTCGGCCGCGAGGCCCGTCCCGAGGGACGCAGCCTCCTGCTCTCCCTGCTCGGCGACCCGGGCGGCTTCACGCGCGCCTGGGCGGCGCGAGGCCTGGGAGAGGTCGGCGGGGTGGCGGACCTGGCCGCTCTGTTGCCGCTCGTCGAAGCCCCCGCGCCGGGACCCCGAATCCAGGCCCTGCGCGCGGCGGCGAAGATCCTGTCGCGGGGCACGGCGCTGCGCCCGGACGGTTGGCCGGCGGCGCTCGTCGCGGCCCTCGCCGCCGAGGCGCCGGGGGTGAGGGCGGCGGCGCTCGAAGCGGCCGGCCCGTTCCTGCCGGACCCCGAGCTCGAAGCCCGGCTGCGGGCAGCGTGGGCGACGGGCGAGCCGCGGCAGCGGGAGCTGGCCTTGGCCGCGCTGGTGGCGGGCCGGGTCGCCGACGGCGCGGAGCTGGTGCGCGCCGCCGCGGCGTCCCCCGACCGGCGGCTGCGGCGGGCGGCGGCGGCCGCCGCGGCGGCGCTCGCCGCGGTCGAGACGCTCGAGACGCTCGACACGCTCGGGTCGCTCGAGTCGCTCGAGGCGCTGGCGCGGGATCCGGAGCCCAGCGTCCGCGTCGCCGTGATCGACGCGCTGGGCGGCCTTCCGGGGTCCTCTCCCGCGCTCGACTGGTTGGCACCCTTCCTCGCCGACGCCGATCTCACCGTCCGGGCAACGGCGCTCGATCGCCTCGCGGCCTCGCCCGAGCTGCCGGTCGAGCGACTCGAGGAGTTGGTCATCGCGAGCGCGGCCGATGCCGCGCCGGACGCCCGCTTGGCGGGGGTGCGCGCGCTCGCCGCGCGCGGGCGATCGGAGCCGCGCGAAACCGGAGCGGTGATCGCGGCGCTCGAACCGCTCGCCAGGGACCGCGAACGACTGGTTCGCCGCGCCGCGGCCGAGGCGCTGGAGGCTCTCGGGGCGCCCCGCCCCGAGGTCGGCCCGGTGGCGACAGGCCGCGATCTCGCCTACTACCGGGAGGTCCTGGCGCAGACCGCGCGCCGCCCGCTGGTGGAGCTCGAGACCGAGCGGGGTTCGCTGCGCCTGCGCCTCGACTGCCCCGAAGCGCCCCTCACCTGCCTGTCGTTTCTCAAGCTGGCGACCCAGGGCTACTTCGACGGCCTCACCTGGCACCGGGTGGTGCCCGACTTCGTGGTCCAGGGCGGCGACCCGCGCGGGGACGGCTGGGGCGGACCCGGCTACACCCTGCGCGACGAGATCAACCGCCTGCGCTACCAGCGCGGCGCGGTCGGCATGGCGCTGTCGGGCCCGGACACCGGGGGGAGCCAGTTCTTCGTCACGCTCTCGCCCCAGCCCCATCTCGACGGCGGCTACACGGTCTTCGGGCGGGTCGTGGCCGGGGAAGAGGTCCTCGACGAGCTGCGGCAGGGCGACCGGATCCTGCGCGCCCGGGAGATCGACTAACCCGGTAAGATCCCCTCTCGCCGCCCCCGGCCGGGAGCCCGGCGGGCGCGCCACGTGGCGCGCTCCCCCCTCCAGAGGCCCGATCCGCCCCTCGCGAGGAGCGAATCGGCCCCGGAATCCGCCCGGTCCGCCGGGTCCGGGGCTGCAACCTTCCCAGCCGGAGACACGTATCTCGCGATGCCGCCCGACCCTCGATCCCCTCCGGACGAAGAGTTGGTGCGGTCGGTCCTCGCCGGGGACCGGGAGCGCTTCGGAGAGCTGGTGGAGCGCTACCAGGCGCGGTTGGTCAACTACCTCTACCGCCTGGTGCGCAATCTCGACGAGGCGCACGATCTGGCGCAGGAGGTCTTCGTTCGCGTGTACCAGGCGCTCGACCGCTTCGATCCGCAGTACCGCTTCTCGACCTGGCTCTTTCGGGTCGCTCAGAACGCGGCGATCGACGTCATCCGCAAGCGTCGGTTCCGGCTGGTGCCGATCACCCGCCCGGACGAGGACGGCGGTGAGGGGACCTACGACCTCGACCTCGAGGCCGAGGGCCCGGGGGCGCTCGAGGTCATGGAGACGAAGGAGCGCGACCTGCGGATCCGCGCGGCGATCGACGGTCTGCCGTGGGAGTACCGCGAGCTGATTCTGTTGCGGCACTACGGCGAGCTGGCCTACGACGAGATCGCCCAGGCCAAGGCGATGCCGCTCGGCACGGTCAAGAACAAGCTGTTCCGCGCCCGCCAGATGCTCAAGGCGGCGCTCGAGCCCGAGCTCCGGGCGAGCGGCGGAGAGGAGATGTGATGGAGCACGAACGCTACCGCGAGTGGCTGGACAGCGCGATCGATGGCGAGCTCGGCGCGCCCGAGCGCGCGCGGCTCGAGGAGCACCTCGAGGGCTGCGCGGAGTGCCGCCGCGAAGAGCGCGCCTCGCGCGCGCTGGCCGAGCGTCTGGCGAGATCCACGGTGCCCGTGCGCCCCGGCTTCGCGCGCGAGGTCCTGGCCGCGCTCGAGCCGGCCCCCTGGGAGGCTCGGACGCTGCGTGCTTGGCGGCTCCCCTTCGCGCTGCTCCTGCTCCTGGGCGGGGCCGCGTCGGTGCTGCTGGGCGGCGCCGCGGTCGGTCTCGATGCGACCGGCGGCTCCTTGGGCGCCTTCCTCGCGCTCGCCGACCTGTTCCGCGCCGCGCTGGTCGCGGGCGGCGGGCTGATGCTGGCCTCCTGGCGTGGCCTCGGACTGGGTGTCCGGGAGTGGCTCGCTGCCTCGCCCGTCAACCTACTGACCGCCGGTGTCCTCGTTCTGGGTCTCAACTACCTGCTGTTCCGGCTCGTGCGCCGGACACCGCGCGCGGCCGGCGCGGTCGCGGAGCGCCGCGCGCGGTGATCCCCGGAGTCCCGCGTGCCTGGCGCGCGAGCGCGCTCGCGGCGCTCTTCGCCGCCGCGGCCGCCGGAGCCGTCGAGTCCGAAGTGGGCCGCCCCGAGGCGCTCGTGCTCGAGGTGGACAGCCTGGCGCGCCACCAGATCGTCGCCGTGGGGCGCGACGTGGTGATTCGCGGCGAGGCGCTGGCGGGGGTGGCGGCGCTCAACGGCTCGGTGCGTGTCGAGGGTTCCGTCCGCGGCGGCATCACGGTGCTGGGCGGCGATGCGGTGCTCGCCGCGAGCGCCGTCGTCGACGGCGACGTCAACGTGCTCGGCGGCGTGCTGCGGGCCGAGCGCGGCGCGCGGCTCGGCGGCCGTTCGGTCGCCTACCCGACCTTCTCGCGCGCCTGGCTGACGCTGCTCGAGGGACCGAGCCTCGGACTGTCGGCCGGCTCGCCGCTCGTCCTGGCGGCCAAGCTCGGCCTGGTGGCCGCCTGGCTCGCCCTGTCACTGCTGCTCTTCGCCACCGGCGGCCGGGCGCTGCTCGCCACCGCCGAGGAAATCGCGCACGCGCCACTCGCCTGCTTCGCGACCGGCCTGGTCGGGGTTTGCGCCGCCGTGCTCACCGCGCTGCTGTTCTCCGCCGTCTTGCCCGCGCTGGTGGCGGTGCCGATGCTGGTCCTGGTCGCGCTCGCGGCGCTGCTCGCCAAGCTCTGGGGCGTGGTCGCGATCTTCCACGCGCTGGGCTCGTGGCTGGTGCGACGGGTCACGCATCGCCGCGTGCTGGCCCTGCACGCCGCGGTCGCCGGCGTCCTGGTGCTCGGCGCGGTGAAGTTCGTACCCCACCTCGGCACTTGGGCCTGGAGCGCCGCCACCCTGGTCGGCGTCGGAGCGGCGCTCCGGACCAAGTTCGGACGGCGTGAGCCCTGGTTCTCACCCGCCCTGCCCGGCATCGCCCTCGGCGGCCGCTGATTCCCCGCCTCGCTTGACCCTCTCGCGCGGCGGCCCATAGGCTCCGTCGGTGGGGGTCGATCCATCGATGGAGATTCGGACGTTCGGAGTCGTCGGCGCGGGCACGATGGGCCACGGCATCGCCCAGGTCGCCGCGCAGGCCGGATACCAGGTCCTGATGGTGGACGCCGCGCCCGCCGCGCTCGAAAAGGGGTTGGCGGCGATCGATCGCGGCTTCGAGCGCCTGGTCACCAAGGGCAAGCTGACGGCGGCCGAGCGCGACGCCGCGCGCGGTCGGATCGCCACCAGCACGCGCTCGAGCGAGCTCGCGACGGCCGACCTGGTGGTCGAAGCCGTGGTCGAGCGGTTCGGAGTCAAGCGCGAGGTCTTCGTCGAGCTCGATCGGATCCTGCCGGCGGCTTCGCTGCTCGCCTCGAACACCAGCTCGATCTCGATCACCAAGCTGGCGGCGGAGACCGGCCGGGCGGACCGCGTCATCGGCATGCACTTCATGAACCCGGTGCCGCTCATGCAGCTGGTCGAGATCATCCGGGGCCTGGCGACTTCGCAGTCCACCTACGACGCGGTCGAGGCGGTGACGCGGCGGCTCGGCAAGACCCCGGTCGAGGTCAACGACTCGCCCGGCTTCGTTTCGAACCGGGTCCTGATGCCGATGATCAACGAGGCCGTCTTCTGCCTCCACGAGGGGGTCGGCAAGCCGGCCGCGATCGACGAGGTGATGAAGCTCGGCATGAATCACCCGATGGGACCGCTGGCGCTCGCCGACCTGATCGGTCTCGACGTCTGCCTCGACATCCTGCGCGTGCTCCACGAGGGGCTCGGCGATCCGAAGTACCGGCCCTGCCCGCTGCTGGTTCGGATGGTCGATGCCGGCTTCCTCGGCCGCAAGTCGGGCCGCGGGTTCTACGATTACGCGGGCGGCGGGTGAGCCGCGCCGTGCTCGTTCCCCACACCCTGCTCTGTCAGGCCTGCGGCACGGCGAACTCGATCGACCAGGAGCTGTGCGTCCGTTGTCACCAGCGGCTGATGGTGATCTCGGGCGCTCCGGGCGGCGAGGGCGAGCCGTTCGAGGGCGACCGCGACTCGGATTTCTCGCTCGACGAGCACCTGCTCGAGCGCGTCTCGATCCTGGAGGAGGCGGTCAAGCGGACCGCCGAGACGGTCGGCAAGCTGGTCTCCGCGGTGCAGAAGCAGGAGAAGAACCTGCTGGTTTCGCAGACCGGCTTCGCGACCCTGCGTGAGCTGCTGGAACGGCGCCGCCTGATCGGCCGCGAGGAGTGGAGCGATCTCTGGCAGTCCAAGATGGACTATCAGCTGCAGGCGCTCGAGAAGCGAGAGCGCTTCGTCGCGGTCAAGGACCGCGTCGGAGCGCTCTACCACGGCGAACGTCGCAAGCTCTTCCAGCAGCATCTCGAGGACGCCGAGTACGCGCTCTTCGCCTTCGACGTCGAGCGCGCGCGGCGCAGCCTCGAGCAGGCGCTGAAGCTCGATCGCGACAACTACGAGTTGCTGCTCTTCCTCGGCGAGACCACCTTCAACGAGGGCGACCCGGACGCGGCGCTCGGCTACTTCGAGCGCGTGCTGCGCGAGAAGCCGGACCAGTTCGAGGCGCTGGTCTTCTCGGGGGTGATCTGTCACGAGCGGGGCGATTTCACGCGCGCCGAGGCGTTGCTCAAGCGCGCCATCGCGGAGTACCCCGAGGCCTTCCTGCCCCATTTCTCGCTGGGCGCGGTCTACGCCTCGCACGGCGACCTGTCGCGCGCGGTGGCCTACCTCGAGCGCGCCGTCGAGCTCGACGCGGTGCCGCAGGCGCTCTACGTGCTCGGCAACTGCCACTACGAGATGGGCCGCGCCACCAAGGCCATCTTCTGCCTGCAAGAGGCGGTGCGGCTGGACCCGGCCTTCGAAGAGGCCCACTACCTGCTCGGGCTCGCCTATCTCGACCGGCACTGGAACCAGAAAGCGCTGGAGTCGTTCCGCGAAGCGCAGCGCCTCAACCCGCGCCGGCTCCGCTACCAGGACCTCGTGCACTTCCTGTCGGGCCGCATCGGCGAACCCTTGCCGGGGCTCGAGGGCGCCGTCGGCAAGTCGATCGCCCGCGCCGAGGAGCACCTCGGCAGGGGCGAGGCCGGCGAGGCGCTGGCGCTCTATCAGCGGGCTCTCAGCGAGGAGCCGGACAATCCGGCGCTGCTGATGTCCTATGCGCTCGCTTGCCTGTCGCTCGAAAAGCGCGACGAGCTCGAACGGGCCGCGCGCCGCGTGCTCGAGCTCAATCCGAGCGAGATGCTGCGCACCACCGCCTCGGCGGCCTTGATCGCGGCGTTGCGCAGCGAAGGCAAGTACCGCGAGGGCAACCGCATCGGCCGCGCGCTGCTCGCCGACGGCACCTCGCCCTTCGCGCGCACGATCGCCTATTACGAGATGGCCTACAACCTGGCCGAGATGGAGGAGGACCTCGACGAGGCGCTGGAGTACGCGCGACGCGCCCTCGACCTGGCGCCCGACGAGCTCAAGCAGTTTCCGCTCGCGGCGCTCGGCTGGGTCCACTACAAGCGCAAGGAGTACACGCAGGCCGTCGATTGCCTGGCGCGCTCGAACGAGCTCGGACCCTCGCCGACCACGCTCACCCATCTCGGCATGGCGCTGCTCGCCTCCGGCGACGAGGAGCGGGCGCGGGGGGCGTTCGGCCGCGCGCGCAGCCTCGAGCCCCGCGTGGGCGCGCTCGAGGAGCGGATGATGGAGTGCATGAAGGATTCCGCGCGCCTGCTCGAGCGGGTGCGGAGGCGCCAGAAGCGATGAATCGTTGGAGCCAGTACTACCTGTTCACCACCCGCGAAGTGCCGAGCGACGCGGAGGTGGTCTCGCACCAGTTGATGGTGCGCGCCGGCATGATCAAGAAGCTCGCGGCCGGCATCTACAGCTACCTGCCGGCTGGTTGGCGGTCGCTGTCCAAGCTGATGGCGATCGTGCGGCGGGAGATGGACGCCGCCGGCGCGGTCGAGCTCTCGATGCCCGCGATCCAGCCGGCGGAGCTGTGGGTCGAGTCGGGGCGCTGGCAGCGCTACGGCAAGGAGCTGCTGCGCATCCGCGACCGCCACGAGCGCGAGTTCTGCTTCGGACCCACCCACGAGGAGGTGGTGACGGATTTCGTCCGCCGGGACGTGCGCAGCTACCGGCAGCTCCCATTCAACCTCTACCAGATCCAGACCAAGTTCCGCGACGAGATCCGGCCCCGCTTCGGGCTGATGCGCGGTCGCGAGTTCCTGATGAAGGACGCCTACTCGTTCTCGGCGACCGAGGAGAGCCTGGACCAGGTCTACTCGGCGATGCGCGACGCCTATCGCCGGATCTTCGCGGCCTGCGGGCTCGACTACACCATGGTCGAGGCGGACACCGGCACGATCGGCGGCTCCTCGTCGCACGAGTTCATGGTCACCGCCGCCACCGGCGAGAGCGCGGTCGCGCACTGCTCGACGTGCGGCTACGGCGCGAACGTCGAGAAGGCCGAGCGCGGCGCCTGGGAGGTTCCCTCCGAGCAGGCGCGCCAGGCAGCCGAGAAGGTGGAGACCCCGGGACGAAAGACCATAGAAGAGGTCGCCCAGTTCCTCGGCATCCCCGCGAGCCGGTTGGTCAAGGCGCTGATCTACAACACCGAGCACGGACTGGTCGCCGTCCTCGTGCGCGGTGACCGCGAGGTCAACGAGGTCAAGCTGCTGAACCAGCTGCCCGGCACCCATCACCTCGAGCTGGCGAGCGCCGAGCGCGTCGTCGCCGAGCTCGGACTGACGCTCGGCTACGTCGGCCCGCGCGGGCTGCGCGCCCGCAACGTCCGGCTCCTGGGGGATCTCTCGGTGCGCGACGCGCGCAACTTCGCCTGTGGAGCGGACGAAGAGGGCTTCCACCTGGTGGGGGTGAACTGGAGCGCGGAGAACTCGCCGTCGGAGTTCGCCGATCTGGTCCTGGTGGGGGACGGCGACCCCTGTCCGAGGTGCGGTGCCGCGCTCGCCATCTCCCGGGGGATCGAAGTCGGCCACATCTTCAAGCTCGGCGCCAAGTACTCCGAGGCGATGAAGTGCGAGTTCACCGACGAAGCGGGGGTGAACCGGCCGATGATCATGGGCTGCTACGGTCTCGGCATCGGTCGGACGGTGGCGGCGGCGATCGAGCAGGGGCACGACGCCGACGGCATCGTCTGGCCGCTGCCGCTGGCGCCGTGGAGCGTGCTGGTGCTCGCGCTGACGCCGAACGATCCGGCGGCGATGGCGGCGGCCGAGGCGCTGGCCGCCGAGCTCGAGTCACGCGGCGTCGACGTCCTGCTGGACGATCGCGACGAGCGGCCAGGGGTCAAGTTCAAGGACGCCGACCTGGTCGGCGTGCCGGTGCGCGCGGTGGTGGGCGGCAAGTCCTTCGCCGCGGGTCAGGCCGAGCTGTCGCTGCGCCGCGACCGGCAGAAGCAGCTGGTGCCGCTGGCCGAGGCGGCGGCCAAGGTCCTCGAGCTGATCGAGCGCCTGCGCGCCTGAACTCGGGCAAGCGTCCTCGGACGCCCCAAGCCCGCCGCAAGATCACCGGCAGTAGAACTGGAGGAGCGAGCCGCGAGGCTCGCGACCTCCCTTTCGATCGACTCACCGGTCGTCGGGGCCTGCGGCCGGGGGCACGCGCAGGAGCAGGGAGCGAATCCGCGTCCCTTGCACCTCCAGGATCTCGAGCGAGACGCCGGCGAGCTCCACCTGGTCGCCCAGGCGCGGCCGCCGCCCGAGCGCCGAGAGGACGACACCGGCGATGGTGTCGGCGTCGCGGTCGGAGATCTCGAGCCCGAGCTCGTCCTCGAGGTCGAGCACCAGCATCGCGCCCGAGACCTGGTAGACGCCGTCGCCGCGATCGACCAGCTCCGGCCGTTCGGCGTCGAACTCGTCCTGGATCGGGCCCACGATCTCCTCGATCACGTTTTCGAGCGTGATCAGGCCGGAGACGCCGCCATACTCGTCGACCACGGCCGCGAGGTGGAGGCGCTCGGAGCGCATCCGCGCCAGCAGCTGGTCGAGCTTGATCGTCTCGGGCACGAACTTCACCGGCCGGGCCACCTGGCGCAGATCCGCCGGCAGCTGGTCGGCGCGGAAGATGTCCTTGATGTGAACGACGCCGAGGATCCGGTCGAGCTCGCCCTCGCAGAGCGGGAAGCGGGTGTGGCCGGTGCGGCGCGCGAGCGCGAGATTCTCCTCGAGCGGCCGTTCCGTCGACAGGAAGACGACGTCCGAGCGGGGCACCATCACCTGCCGCGCCACGCGCTCCGAGAGCGCGAAGACGTTGGTCAAGAGGTCCCGTTTGGACTCCGACAGACGCGAGCTCTGGTCCGAGGCGAGCAACAGCCGGACCTCGTCCTCCGAGTGCGCCAGCTCGTGCTCGGACGCCGGCTGGACGCCGACCAGCCGCAGGAAGCCGTTGGCGGTGCGGTTGAGCAGCCAGATGGCGGGGAAGGCGATCCAATAGAACAGGTAGAGCGGGATCGACGTCCACAGCGTCGTCGCCTCCGGGGCCCGGATGGCGATCGATTTCGGCACCAGCTCGCCGAAGATGATGTGCAGGATCGACACGGCGACGAACGAAGCCGTGAGCGAGATCGAATGGACCAGCGCGGGGCTCGCCGCCGGCAGCCGTTCGACCAGCGGCCGGACGATCCAGGCGAAGGCGGGCTCACCGACCCAGCCGAGGGCGATCGAGGCGAGGGTGATGCCGAGCTGCGTCGCCGACAGGTAGGCGTCGAGGTGGCGCAGCATGTTGGCGCCGACCCGGCCGCGCTGGTCCCCGCGCTGCGCGTGGGGCTCGATCTGGGTCGGCCTCACCTTGGCGAGGGCGAACTCGGCGGCGACGAAGAAACCGTTGAGCGCCACCAGCAGGAGGCCCAGCCCGAGACCGACCCAGGGTTCGAGCTGGAGGCCGGGGAGCGAGCCACCGGTGGCGAGCCAGCCGACGACGGGTGTCATCGGGTGGACCGGATCCGGCCGGGCAGCGAGCGGTGCCGACGTCTTCGGGGCATCGAGGGGTCCGCGGCGGGGCGCGAGATCGCGCAGCCGCCGACGCTGGCCCGATCCTATCGGAGCCCGCCCCGGTGGCCGGGGCGGGGCGCCCTGGCATGCGTCTAGAATATGAGTCCACGAGGAGCGGCCCTGGGCCGCTCGCCATGGAGGTCGAAATGTCCAGACATCGCCACACCGCCGCCTGGATCCTGGCGCTCGCCGCGGCCGGGGCGTCGGCGCTCCTCGCCGTCGCGCAGGGCCGTGTCCACGGCTCGATCACCGACGAGACCGGTAAGCCGGTACCGGGGGTCAAGATCACCGTCACCTTGCCCGACGTCGGCTCCTTCAAGGTCGAGGAGAAGAGCGACTCGAAGGGGAACTACGCCGTCACCCTGGTCGACGCCACCCGCGTCTACACCTACCGCTTCGAGAAGGAGGGCTATCAGACGCTGGAGCAGAGCTTCAAGGTCCCGATCAGCTCGAACGAGAAGCGCGACATCCAGATGCTGACCCTCGAGGCCGCCCGCCTGGGCGTCGCCGCCGGCCGCGAGCTCTCGAACGCCGACAAGGCGGTGCTGGTGTTCAACGAGGGGGCGGAGGCGGCCCAGCAGGGCGACGAGGCAACGGCGAAGACGAAGTTCGAAGAGGCGATCGGGCTCGACCCGGATCTCGGGGCGGCCTGGACCGCTCTCGCGACCCTCTCGTTCACCGGCAAGGACTACGCGCGGGCGGTCGAGCATGCGGAGAAGGCGCATGCCCTCGACGCCCAGGACGCCAAAGCGCTGCGCATCCTGGCCGAGGGCTACCAGCAGCTCGGCCAGACCGACAAGGCGCGGGCGATCGCGGTCGAGCTCGCGGCGGTCGACCCCAAGGCGGGGGCGATGGACCTCTACAACCAGGGTGTGCGCGAGTACAACGCCGGCAACATGGGCGAGGCCCTGGCGCTGTTCGAGCAGGCCGTGGCCGGTGACTCCGGCTTCGCCAAGACCCACTTCATGCTCGGCATGTGCTACGTCAGCCAGGGCGACAGCGCCAAGGCGAAGCAGCACCTCGAGACCTTCGTCGGCATGGCGCCCAGCGACCCGGATGCCGCCACCGCCAAGGAGATGTTGGCCTACCTCAAGTGAGCGCCACCGCCGCGGCGGCGGTCAGATGTGGACGTTCGAGAAGGCGGTGCCGATCTCGTCGGTCGCTTCGTCGCGCACCGTCACCGAGACGACGTAGTCGCCCTTCTCCTTGAGCTTGAACTTCAGCCCGTAGCGGAACTCGCCGGCGAGCGCGTCCGCCCGCTGGGTGGCGGGGAAGCGCAGATCCTGGTGCTGGCTCACCAGGTCGACCAGGTTGCCCTTCTGGTCGTGGATGGTCAGGTAGATCTTGACCTTGCCGACGAAGAACTCGCCCTCGGGCAGGAAGGTCAGGAGCTTCGAGGGGAGGCGGGCCACCGCCACCACTTCACCCCGCTCCCGGCGCTGGATGTCGATCTGGACCGGCAGCGAGCCCTTCTCCCGCGGGAAGGGGAGCGGGGTCGCCAGCACCATCTCGAGCTTCTGCTCGCGGGAGAGATCGACGTAGCCGGTGCGGGAGCGCACCACCAGCCCGGGCTTGGTCACCTGGACCTCGATCCGGTGCAGCTTGCCGTCCTCGGGGCGGCTCGGGCGGTAGCCGAGCGAGTAGTAGGTCGTGGTGTCCCGGTCGGCCCGTTCGAACGACTCGAGCGTCCGGTTGGAGGTCAGGTAGAGGCCGCCGGTGCCGAGCGCGAGCGACAGCTGCGCGGTGTCGTGGTCGTCGACTTCGATCGGTGACGAGAAGGTCTCGGAGCCAATGCTCACCCCACTCGACCGGTAGCCGACATCGCTCTGCGGGGTCTGGACCTGCAGGCCCGGCACCTTGATTGGGTAGACCTTGAACTGCGCGGCATTGGCCTCCCAGGCGGTAGCGTCCACGAGTGCCCGCAGCTCGGTCTGGTATCCCCGAAGCGTTGCATCCTGACTCGAAACGGAGCCGCGAGCGGCGCCGGCTTCGCCCTGGAAGCCGTACTCGGGAAGCATGGGCACTCCACCGGTAATCCAGACCAGGACCTTGTTTCCGGGCAGACTGGAGTTGGCCCGAAACGACTGGACCATCGCGTTGGAAGTGCGCCGGAAGGCGTCGAGCGTGGACGCGACGTTGAACTTGGACTCGAACCGGAGCGCTTGATGGAACTGCCGATCGCCGCCGCCTTGGGAGTCCGAGCCCATCGCAGCCTCCTCACGCTCACCGCGCCGCACCCGGACCGGGTCGTTCAGGAAGAAGCGCTCGATCCTGTAACGGCTGGCGAACGTCGGCATTGCCTTGACTCGGTCGAGCGCGGCGCGCACGCGGAGCTTGTCTGGGCCGAAGGGTTCCAGAATACGAACCTCGTCGCCGACTGCTACGACGGCCCATTCGTAGCTGCCGTCGAACTTCTGGTCGAGATAGCTCTGGAGCACCTCGAGGGCGGCGTCCCGCATGGGAGTGGTGATGAAGTTGTTGTCGATCAGCAGCAATACCCGCCGCCGGAAGCTCGAATCCGCGCCGATCACCTCCCAGCCGTCCTGGCCGTCGCTCTGGAGGCGCGGCCCCTCGACCCGGTAGAAGTTGGTGACCTCCTGGGGACGGCCGTCCTCGAGCACCACGAAGTCCCCCCGCTCGAGACCCTGGACCGGCTGGCCGTCGCGGTCGGTGACGACCACGTCGACGTTGACCACGCGCACGTCGACGGTCTCGGTGAACGGGCGGCTCTCGGGCGGCGCCTCTTGCGCCGGAGCGCCGGTGCTCATCAGGAGCAGGATGGGAAGCAGCGCGTGTCGGAGGGCCTGAGAGCGGGGCATGGTGAACCTCGTACCTGGGGGGGATGGAATTGCCTCAGCTTCCTGCTATCGTAAACGGATCCGTCGCAAGCGGTATGCCGGGGCCAAAGCTGGCCGCCCCGGGGACCGGGAGGGCTCCTCCGGGCCGGTGCCGCCGTGGGCAGTTCAAACCGGTGAAAGCAGTCCAGAAAAATGCAGAACGAGTGGCGAGCCGGATCCGCCGTGGGATGTGAAGTCTTTGTCAGTACACGAGTTGCTCCTTGCATTCCGGCTCGCATTCCGAGGGTACGGGAGTTGCAGCTCCACGGGCAGTTTCTGAACATCTGTTCGATCATGCCGAGCCGTGCTCGGCAGTTTTCTCAACCGAGAAGGAGGATGTAGATGAAGTGGACGAAGATCGCAGCGCTGTTCGTCGTCGCGATGCTCGCCGCCTCCGCCGGATTCGCCCAGACGACCGGGAGAATCCAAGGCACCGTCAAAGACTCGAACGGTGCCACGTTGCCGGGAGTGTCGCTTACCGCGACCAGCTCGGTCTTGCCGGGCACCATCAGCGGCGTCTCCGGCAACGATGGTACGTTTCGGCTGCTGAGCCTGCCGCCGGGCAACTACACGGTCACGGCGACGCTCGATGGCTTCAACACCGTCGAACAGCGCGACATTCGCGTCGGCATCGATCGAACGGTGACGCTCGAGCTGACGATGACCGGGGCCTTCGCTGGGGAGCTGACGGTGATGGGCGAGGCGCCCATCGTCGACACGTCGAGCGCCACCACGGGCCTTTCGGTTTCGGCGGACACTTTTGAGCGCGTTCCCCTGGCGCGCGACTTCTACGCCATCTCGAAAGTCGCCACGGGCGCGGGCGCCGACCCGGTCGGCGCGACGATCTATGGCTCGACGGGGGCGGAGAACAACTACGTCATCGAAGGGTTGAACACCACTGGGGTCGAGCGCGGTGAGCAGGGCAAGACCCTGAACTTCGATTTCATCCAGGAGGTCGAGGTCAAGACCGGTGGCCTGCCCGCCGAGTACGGGCGAATGACCGGAGGCCTGATCAACGCCATCACCAAGTCGGGCGGCAACGAGTTCAAGGGAGACGTCTTTGGGTTCTACGAGGGTGGCGACCTCCGAAGCGACAATGAGACGCTTGACAAGCGCCCACTCGACACGACGACCGTCTCGACCACCGTGGAGCGGAACGACTTCGGGTTCGCGTTGGGTGGCTACTTCGTCAAGGATCGGGCGTGGTTCTTCGGCGCCTACAACCGGGTCGAGCGCAGCGACGAAACCGAGGTGATTCGGCCCTTCAGGACAGCCGCGGGCCAGGTGGTTCCGGGCACGCCGGCCGTCGGCACGGTCATCCCGCTGGACCGCGAGAGCGACCTCTACGCCGCCAAGCTGACCTGGCGAATCAACAGCAGCAACAACCTCTCAGCGTCGATTTTCGGGGATCCGGAGACTCGCGAAGGCAACATCTTCGCCATTGCCGGCACTCCCAGCACCTATCTGGGCACGCTCGACATCGGCAGCGACGACTACACGCTCCGTTACGATGGCGTCTTCGGTGGCTCGTGGGTGGTCGACGCCCTCGTCGGCCTTCACCAGGAAGAGAACATCACCGGCGGCCTCGGATCCACGATTCCTCTGAGCCTCGACCAAACCGTCTCTCCCAACGTGCGGACTGGCGGCTTCGCGTACCACCAGGACTCGGAGTTCCGCCGCGAAGTCTTCAAGGTCGACGTCTCGAAGTACGTCGGCAAGTTCGAGGTCAAGTTCGGCGCCGACCAGGAGAACATGAAGGCTAGTATCGACCGCAAGCAGGGTGGCGCCGGACAGATCATCTACAAGCTGCGCAGCAGCGCCGCCACTGGCAGCCAGATCTTCTATCGCCACCGCTACTACGTGAACGATCGGGCGCCAGGCTTCAATCGCGATGACCCCTCGACCTGGCAGGTAGCGTTTCCGCTGACCTCAGAGCCGGATTCGGATTCGACCGCTGCATACGCTCAGACCGCCTGGAAGATCGCGCCGAACTTCACGCTCAACGTCGGGCTGCGTTGGGAGATGCAGGACGTCAAGAACCGCGATGGCGAGTCCGCCTTCAAGCTCGACGACAACTGGGCGCCGCGGCTGTCGTTCATCTGGGATCCGCAGGCCAACGGGCGCTCGAAGCTCTACGGCTCCTACGGTCGCTATTACGAGAACATCCCGATGGACATCAACATCCGGGCGTTCGGTGGCGAGGTGATCTGCTTCTGCTACAACTTCTCGCCCGATCCGAACAACCGCCAGCCCGACCCGAGCGCTCCGCTGCGCTCCTCGCTGCTCGGCGGCCAGGAACCGGTCGATCCGAACCTCAAGGGACAGTACATCGACGAAGCGATCCTCGGCTTCGAGCGCGAGATCGCGCCGAACTTTGCGGTCGGCATCCAGGCAACCTGGCGGGATCTCGGACGGGTGATCGAGGACTTCCTGATCATCGAGGAAGGGAGCTACTTCATCGCCAATCCGGGCAGAGGCATCGGCAGGACGATGACGTTCTACGATTACTCGTCGGTACCCGCAGTCGAGGCCAGCCGCGAGTACACTGGTATCGAACTCAACGCCCGCAAGCGCTACTCGAACGGCTGGCAGCTCTACGCCAGCTACCTGTGGTCCGAGCTCGAGGGTAACTACGACGGACTGTTCCAGAACTCGACGGGTCAGCTCGATCCCAACATCAACTCGGCGTTCGACTACGCGGACTTTCTCATCAACGCGTACGGCAAGCTCTCGACGGACCGCACTCACGTCGTCAAGCTGAATGGCAGCTACACATTCCAGGATGGTGCGCTCGAGGGCCTGAACCTCGGCGCGTCGGCGTACTGGCAGTCGGGAACTCCGCTGACGGCCCAGGGCTACTCGTTCGGTTACGCGAACTACGAGCACTACCTGACGCCGCGCGGCTCGCTGGGCCGGGGTCCGTCGGACTACGAGATGGATCTCCACGTCGGCTATCCCCTGAGGATCGGGGACTACGAGCTCCACTTCCTAGTGGACATCTTCAACCTCCTCGACCGGCAGTCGATCCGTCGTCTCGACCAGCGCTACAACCGAGCCGAAGACGGTTTCTGCGCTGGAATTCCGGATGACCTCTGCGGAGAGGGGGCAGCGCTGCAACACCAGCCGGGAAGCCTGCAGCCCGTGGGTCAGCTCTCCAACCCTCGCGCGACCTCGCCGAACCCGAGCTTCCTCAAGCGAGGCGGCAACCGGAATTCGGACTACACCGAGCCACGCAGCATTCGCGTCGGTATGCGCTTCCGCTTCTGAGCAACAGGCGCACTGCTTGAAAGAATGGGGGGCCTCGCATTCGCGAGGCTCCCCATTCTGCGTGTAGCGAGCGCCAGAAGTACGAATGCTCCTGGTGCGCATGCCGAGATCGGTGCGCGCCCCAACCAGGAAGCGGATTCGATCGCACGCTCCCGCTGCAGAGATGTCGCAGTCGGCACGGTCGTGTAGCTTGCGCCGCGAGGTACGAGAGCAGCGCACACGGGGTGCGAGAGGAGCTGGTTGGTGGCCAACCAGCTTCGTGTGACTTGGTTCACTGACCGTGAACGGACGGAAGTGTGATCGTCGGTGCTGTGGCGTCGAAGCAAAGAAACCGCAGTTGCTCACTATGGGAGGCAGTATGAAGAGGATTCTCAGTTTCATCGTCTTTGTCATGCTCGTGGCGGCGACCATTCAGATTCTGGGGACTCGCTCGCAAGAGGTCCAGGCGCTACCGTCTCAGGAGATCGAGCGTTGGCACCTTGACGCCTCCGGGAACGAGATCGGCTTCTACCACAACGGGTGCGCCGGCGGGCTCACCAAGACCGGCAACACAAGCCTGGGAACTCCGATGGTTCTCTACTACGCGGAGGATTGTGGTACCTCGTCGATCTGCACGGCTTGCTATAGCAATGGCGCGCAGACCGCATGTGACAGTTCCTTCGACGCTTTGTGTACGTTCTACATTGGAGCACCCTGCAGCCAGTTCTCAGGGTGCTGAGACCTTCTGCCGAGGATGAAGGAGTGTGCCGCCTATGGGTAGTGGGGCAGGATTCGCCAGTTGACCCAAAGGCGGCGTGAGGTGAGCTACGCGCACGCTGCACTTCTGGTGCTAGCGGCAGGCGCGCGCCGGAAGCGATGGTGAGGCCGGCCGAACCTGCTGCGCGGGATCGAGACGCTCGGGGCGAGACATGCTCATGACGGCTTGCAGCACGCCGGCGCCACCTTGCAGCCGCTCGGCCAGCTGTCCAACCCGCGCGCGACGGCGCCCAACCCGGACTTCCTCCGCAAGGGGACGGCCTTCACCGGGCAGCGCAACATCCGCGTCGGAGTGCGTTTCCGCTTCTAAGCGGTCGCCGCGGTTCCGGTAGGATCGGGGGCCTCGCTTCGGCGAGGCCCCTTTTCTCTTGCCGAGCCGATCGTGCGCCGCTTCCTCCCTCAGGCCCTCTCGCCCTTCGCCCTCGCCGTCCTGGTGCCGGCGCTGCTCTCCTGCCGGGCGGGTGAGGCTCCCGCCGCGGCGCCCGCCGCCGCGGCCCCGGCCGAGCGGCCGCGGACGCTGGGGGCGCTCGAGGTCCGCGCGCGGGCACGGCCACCGGTGCTGTTCGTCGGTTGGGACGGCGCCGACTGGCAGGCGATGGCGCCCTGGATCGAGTCGGGAGCGATGCCGAACTTGCGGCGGCTGCGGGCGGAGGCGAGCTGGGGCGAGCTCGAGACCGAGACGCCGCCGCTCTCGCCGCTGCTCTGGACGACGATGATGACCGGCGTCTCGCCGCTCGAGCACGGCGTGCTCGACTTCAGCCGCTTCCAGCCCGGCAGCGGCGTGCGCGAGCCGATCACCCGCGAAGAGCGGCGAGCGCCGGCGCTCTGGAACGCCGCCACCTGGGCGGGCAAGCGGGTGGCGGTGCTCGGGCTCTGGGCGACCTATCCCGCCGAGGCGGTCGCCGGCACCCTGGTCTCGGACCGGCTGTTCGGCTTTCTCAACATCGAGGACGAGCCGCCGCCGGGCGCGGTCTACCCCCCGGAGGCACAGCCGCGGGCTCTCGCCACGCTGCGCGCGGTCTGGAGCGACACCGGTCACGCCGCGCTGCGGGGTTACCTCCCCTGGCTGGACGAGGCCGAGTACCGTGCCCACGCGGAGTCGACCCGCCCCTACGAGCATCCGATCTCGGCGCTGCGGCGGATCCTGGTCGAGACCGAGCTCTACCACCGCCTCTTCCTGCAGGCCTGGGACGAAGGGCCGCCGGACCTCACCGTGCTCTACCTCCAGGGCACCGACAGCATCGGCCACGTCTTCGCCCCCTACGCGCCGCCGCGGCAAGCCTCGATCCCAGCCGAGGAGTACGAGCGCTACCGGCGGGTCCCCGAGCTCTACTTCCGCGACGTCGACCGGCGGCTGGGCGAGTGCGCCGAGCGGGCGCGCGCCGCCGGGGGCACGCTCGTTCTCGCTTCCGACCACGGCTTCTACTGGGGCGAGGGGCGGCCCGAGCGCCTGTCGAGCTTCGCCAACGCGACGGCCGCCAAGTGGCACCGCAAGGAGGGGATCTACCTCGTCGCCGGGCCCGGCGTCGCGCCCGGCCGCGGGCCGAACGCGACCCTGCGCCAGCTCTTCCCGACGCTCCTGGCGCTCGCTGGCCTGCCCGCCGCGGCCGGCGCCGAGCGCCAGCCGCTGCCGGGCGTCGAGCCCCCCGACGAGCCCCCCTTCGACTACGCGGCGCCCTTCCGCGAGCTGCGCGCGCGCCAGAGTCCGGCGGTGCCCGCGGTCGCCGCGCGGGGGGCGGACGAGGAAATCGCGAAGCTCCAGGCCCTGGGTTACATCGGCGCCGGCGAGCCGACGCGCGCGCCGGAGGCCGCGCTCGCCGCCGGCTCGACCCGCACCGCCGGCTCCTGGAACAACGAAGGGGTGATCCTGCTCGGCCAGGGCGACCCGGCGGGCGCGCGCTCTGCCTTCGAGCGGGCGGTCGAGCTCGATCCCGACAACGCTTCGGCGCTCTGGAACCTCTCGGACCTGGTCTACGCCACCGGCGAGCTCGACGCCGCCGACGACCTGCTGGTCCGCGCCGTGGCGCACGAGCTGCCGGAGGGGACACGTTTCCTGGTCGGCCGCGCCATCGGTTACCAGCGCGCAGGGGACGTGCGCAGGAGTCTCGCCCTCGTCGACCGCGCCGTCCAGGCGCGACCGGAGGAGCGCGAGTACTGGATCTTCCGCGGCCGCTACCGGGTCGAGCTCGGCGACTGCGCCGGGGCCCGCGGCGATTTCGCGCGCGCGCTCGACCTCGAGCCCCGGGACGCGGCCGTGCACGCGAGCGCGGCGCTCGCGGCGCTCTGCGCCGGCGACCGCGCGGCCGCGGTCGAGGCGCTGCGCCGTTCGCTGGCGCTCGAGCCGCGCCAGCCTCGCGTCCGCGCCATGCTGGCCGAGATCGAGCGTGGCGGCTGAACCGGCAGTGATCCGTCTCCGCCTCGGTCCGGGGCGGGAACGGGCGCTCGAGGATGGCCACCCGTGGCTGTTCTCGGGCGCGGTGGCGAGCGCGGAGGGACCCGCCGACGCGCCGCTCGCCGCGGTCGAGACGGCCGCGGGCGAGCCGCTGGGCCTCGCCTTCCACAGCGCGCGCTCGCGCATCCGCGCGCGCTTGCTGGGCGCCGGCGTCGCGCGCGTCGACCTCGACTTCTTCCGCGCGCGGCTCGCGCGCGCGCTCGAGCTGCGGCGGACCGTCGTCCGCGCCGACACGGACGGCTATCGGGTGGTCAACGCCGAGGGCGACGGGCTGCCCGGGTGGACGGTCGACCGCTTCGGCTCGGTGCTGGTCTCCCAGATCACCGTCGCCGGTTTGGATCGCCTGCGCGATCTGGCCTACGCGGCGCTCGCCGAGGCGTTTCCGGGCAGCGTCATCCTCCATCTCGGCGATCTCGCCGCCCGGCGCGAGGAGGGGCTGGCGCTCGACAACCTGGCGATCGCGGGCGAGGTGCCAGCCGAATCGCTGTTCCGGGAGAACGGCCTCGTCGTCGCCGCCGAGATCGGCAGCGGGCAGAAGACCGGCTGGTACTGCGACCAGCGGGAGAACCGGGCGCTCGGCGCGCGGCTCGCGGCGGGCCGGAGCGTCCTCGATCTGTTCGCCCACGCCGGCGGCTTCTCGCTCGCCGCGCTCGCCGCCGGCGCCCGGCGGGCGACCCTGGTCGAGTCCGCCGGCCGCCTGCTCGCGACCGCCGGGCGCCTGGTCGAGCTCAACGGCCTCGATCCCGGGGCCGTAGAACGGGTCGAGGCCGACGTCTTCGCCGACCTGCGGGAGCGCCGCGACCGCTACGGCGTGGTGGTTTGCGATCCACCGCCGCTCGCCCGCCGGCGCGACGCGGTCGACGCCGCGGCCCGCGCCTACAAGGACCTGCTCCGGCTGGCGCTCGCCCGCCTCGAGCCCGACGGCTACCTGCTCGCCTTCAGCTGCAGCGGCGCCGTCGACGCCAAGCTCTTCCGCCAGATCCTCTTCGCCGCCACCGCCGAGGCCGGCGTCCGGCTCCAGCTCCTGGCGCCGCTCGCGGCGGCGCCCGACCACCCGATCGACGTCGCCCACCTCCAGGGCGAGTACCTCAAAGGCTGGCTCGCCCGCTCCGCCGGCCCGCGCTGATCTCCGGCTCATCCGGAGAGCGAGCCGCCAGGCTCGCGACCGCGGAGAAGCGAGACCAGCGGAGCGAGCCGCCAGGCGAGCGACCGCGGAGGGGTGAGGCCAGCGGATTCACTCCGCTGGCCGAGGGGAGGGCGCGTGCCCTCCCCTTGGAAACGGCCTTCACCGGTTTGACAGTGGTTCGAGCGCTCTGCTACCTTTCCGGGTCCCGGACCGCCGGGAGAGGACCGCTCAAAGGCCCGTAGCTCAGTTGGTTAGAGCGCTTCGTTGACATCGAAGAGGTCGGTGGTTCGAGTCCACTCGGGCCTACCACGATCCCTCTCGTGCCGGCGGTGAGGAACGACAGGACGATGCGCAGGCGCTTAGCTCAGTTGGTTAGAGCGCTTCCTTCACACGGAAGAGGTCCGCGGTTCGAGTCCGCGAGCGCCTACCAGGCCGTCCGCAGCACGCCGCGAACCGCCTCCGCGTGAGCGGTCCGGCGGCGCCCTCTTTCCCCCGCTTCGGTCCAGATCGGCGACGACGATGAGCTCGGAGATCGTATTGACGCTGCCCGACGGTTCGGAACGCTCCGTTCCGGCCGGCACCACGCCGCTCGAGGTGGCGCGTGCCATCGGTCCGCGCCTGGCCGCCGACGCGGTCGGCGCCGCGCTCGACGGGGCGCCGGTCGACCTGCGCACGCCCCTCGGGCGGAGCGGCGCGTTCCGCCTCTACACCGCCAAGAGCCCGGAGGCGGGCGATTTCATCCGCCACTCGGCCGAGCACGTGCTGGCCGACGCCGTGACCCGGCTCTGGCCCGAGGCGCTCTACGACGCCGGCCGCAAGGACCACTCGGAGAAGTTCCAGTACGACTTCCGCTTCGCGCGCGCTTTCACGCCCGAGGATCTCGCGGCGATCGAGGCCAAGATGCGCGAGATCCTGGCCGAGGACTCGACGTTCGAGCGGCTCGAGGTCACCCGCGACGAAGCCGAGCGGATCTTCCGCGAGCTCGGCAACGACTTGAAGCTCGAGCGCCTGAAGGACATTCCGGCGGGCGAGACGATCACCCTCTACCGCCACGGCCGCTTCCTCGACCTCTGCCGCGGACCGCACGCCCAGCGGGTGTCGCAGATCGGCGCCATCCGGCTGCTCGAGGCCTCCGGCGTCTACTTCAAGGGTGACGAGCGCAACGAACGGCTGCAGCGGATCTACGGCACCGCCTTCGGCTCGGCGCGCGAGCTCGAGGCCTACGACCGGGCGCTCGAGGAGGCGCGCGCGCGCGACCATCGCCGGCTCGGGCCCGAGCTCGACCTGTGGAGCTTCAGCCCGCTGGCGCCCGCCTCGCCCTTCTTTCATCCCAAGGGGGCAGCGGTCTACAACGGCCTGATCGGCTACGTGCGCGAGCTCAACGCGCGCCACGGCTACGGCGAGGTGGTGACGCCGCAGATCCTCGACGTCGAGCTCTGGCACACCTCCGGCCATTGGGCCAACTACCGCGAGAACATGTTCTTCACCGAGCTCGACGAGCGGCAGTACGCCGTCAAGCCGATGAACTGCCCGACCCACTGCCTGATCTACCAGACCGGCAAGCGCTCCTACCGCGATCTGCCGATCCGCTACGCCGACTTCGGCCGGCTGCACCGCTACGAGCGCTCCGGCGTCACCTCGGGTTTGACGCGCGTCCGCTCCTTCGCCCAGGACGACGCTCACGTCTTCTGCACCGACGATCAGGTCGAGGCCGAGGTGATGCGCGCGGTGGGGATCATCCTCGACATCTACCGGACCTTCGAGTTCCGCGACGTCGCGATCGGCGTCGGGACCCGACCGGACAAGCGGGTGGGCAGCGACGAGCAGTGGGAGGTCGCCGAGGCGGGGCTCTGCCGCGCGCTCGACACCAACGGTCTCGCCTACACCGTCAACGCCGGCGACGGCGCCTTCTACGGGCCCAAGATCGACTTCCGCGTCAGCGACGCGATCGGCCGCCAATGGCAGCTCGGCACGGTCCAGCTCGACTACCAGCTGCCGCAGCGCTTCGAGCTCGAGTACGTCGCCGCCGACGGCTCCTTCCGCCGGCCGGTGATGATCCACCGCGCCATGCTCGGCTCGGTCGAGCGCTTTCTCGGCATCCTGATCGAGCACACCGCCGGAGCCCTGCCGTTCTGGCTGGCGCCGGTCCAGGCCAAGGTGCTGCCGCTGTCGGAGCGCTTCCTCGCCTACGGCGGCGAAGTCGCGGCGCGGCTCGGCGAAGCCGGCCTGCGCGTCGAGGTCGACGTGTCCAACGAGAAGCTCGGCTACAAGATCCGGCAGGCCCAGTTGGCCAAGATCCCCTACATGCTGGTGGTGGGCGAGAAGGAGCTCCAGGCCGGCGCGGCGGCGGTCCGCACCCGCGGCGGCGAGGACCTCGGGCCGATCCCGCTCGCCGAGCTGACCCGGCGGCTGGTGGACCAGGCGGCGCGGCGGGCGGCGGCTTTGCCGGCGGCTGGGGAAGTCGGCTAGAATTCGCCGTCGCCGCAGGAGCGGAGTCGGCCGGCGCCCGGATGGCGCGGCCGCGAGGCCGGGAAGAGGTCCCGGACAGGCTCGAAGAGGGGGGAGCCGCGCATCGACAAGACCGCACGCACGAACGAGGGCATTCGAGTCCGCGAGGTTCGCCTGATCGACGCCGAAGGAGCTCAGCTCGGCGTCGTTCCCATCGACCAGGCGCTGCGCTTGGCCAAGGAGCAGGGATTCGACCTGGTCGAGGTCGCGCCGGCCGCGCGCCCTCCGGTCTGCCGCATCATGGATTTCGGCAAGTTCCTGTACCAGCAGAAGAAGAAGGCGCACGACTCGAAGAAGAAGCAGAAGCAGTTCCAGGTCAAGGAGGTCAAGTTCCGGCCCAACATCGACGACCACGACTACGGGGTCAAGCTGCGCAACGCCCTGCGCTTCCTCGAGGAGGGAGACAAGGTCAAGGCGACGGTGCAGTTCCGCGGCCGTGAGATGTCGAAGCCGGAGCTCGGCTTGAGTTTGATGAGGAAGCTCTCGGCCGACATCGGCGAGCGCGGCGTCCAGGAAGGCACCGCGGAGATGGCGGGCAACCGGATGCACCTGATCTTCGGACCCGGCCGGAAGGAGAAGGCCGCGGCGAAGAAGCCGGAGGGTCCGGCTTCGGCCGCCGAGGGTTGAGCGGCCCGCCCCGGTCGAGGGACCGGGGCTCCGCGCCGGCGCTTTCGCCGGTGCGGCGGACACGGACGGGATTCGGGCCGGCACCGCCGGTACCCGAAGACGCCTCCCGCCGGTCCCGAGCGAGAAAAGGAGAGAGCGTCGTGAAGAAGAAGACCCACAAGGGCGCCGCCAAGCGGTTCAAGAAGACCGGCACCGGCAAGATCCTGCGCCACCAGTCGATGAAGCGGCACATCCTGACCAAGAAGACCCGGTCCCGGAAGCGCCGCCTGCGCCGCGAGGTCGAACAGACCGGCGCCCTCGGCAGAGTCGTCAAGAGCCTGCTCGGAGCCTGAGCTCCGTACCGTTCACACTCCGCCGGCGCCGGATCGAACCTGTCCGGCGCGGCGGGAGCCGGGCCCTTGCGGGCCTGGCCTGGGCCGCTCCGGCGAGGCGCCGGAGCGAGACAACGAGGTTCGAGCATGTCGCGCGTCAAGCGCGGGCCCAAGCGGGCCCAGAAGCGCAAGAAGGTCCTCAAGCGGTCGAGCGGGTTCTTCGGCACCAAGTCGAACGCCTACCGCATGGCCAAGCAGGCGGTCGACCGGGCCGGCAAGTTCGCCACCCGGGACCGTCGCCAGAAGAAGCGTCAGTTCCGCTCGCTCTGGATCGTCCGCATCAATGCGGCGGTGCACGAGCACGGCCTCTCCTACAACCGCTTCGTCCAGGGGCTCAAGCTGGCCGGCTGCGAGCTCGACCGCAAGGTCCTGGCGCAGCTGGCGGCGGGCGAGGACAAGCAGCCGTTCGCCAACCTGGTCGACCTCGCGCGCCAGGCGCTCGAGAAGGTCGATCGGGCCGCGCCGGCCAAGGCTTGAGCCGGTGAGCGGGGCGGGCGCGGCCCCGGAGGGCGCGGTCCCGACCGCCGCCGAGCTCGACCGGCTGGCCGGCGAGGCCGAGGCGGCGATCTTGGGCGCCGCCGACCGGGCCGCCTGGGACGCTCTGCGGGTCGAGTGGGCGGGGGCGCGTCAGGGGCGGCTGCGCCTGCTCCAGGCGCTGATTCCGCGCGCCGCCGACAAGCGCGCCTTCGGCCAGGCCTTCAATCGGCTGAAGAGCCGCGTCGAGGCGGCGCTCGAGGAGCGGGAGCGGCGTCTCGCCGCAGCCGAAGCGGAAGCGCTCCGGCGCTCGGCGCGCGAGGACGTGACACTGCCCGGCCGCCGCCCCGCGGTGGGCTCGCTCCACCCGGTGACCCTGGTCGCGCGCCAGATCGAGGAGATCTTCCGCGGCCTGGGCTACAGCGTCGCCGAGGGGCCCGAGGTCGAATCCGACCGCTTCAACTTCGCGCTCCTGAACTTCCCCGACGATCACCCGGCGCGCGATGCCCAGGACACCCTGATGCTCGCGGACGGCCGGCTGCTGCGCACGCACACCTCGCCGGTGCAGATCCGGACGCTGCTCGCGCGGCGGCCGCCGATCCGGGTGATCTGCCCCGGACGCGTCTTCCGCAACGACAACGACCTGCGCCACTCGCCGATGTTCCACCAGGTCGAGGGCCTGTGCGTCGGCGAGGGGGTCACCGTCGGCGACCTGCACGGCACGCTGGAGGCCTTCCTGCACCGCCTCTTCTCCGAGCGGACGCGGGTGCGCCTGCGGCCGAGCTACTTTCCGTTCACCGAGCCCTCGTGCGAGGTCGACATCTCCTGCCAGCTGTGCGGCGGTGGCGGCTGCGCGACCTGCTCCGGCACCGGCTGGATGGAGATCCTGGGCGCCGGCATGGTCGACCCGCGGGTGCTCGAGAACTGCGACCTCGATCCCGACCGCTACTCCGGCTTCGCCTTCGGTCTCGGGCTCGACCGCGTGGCGATGAACAAATGGGGTCTGCCCAACATCCGCTCGCTGTTCGAAAGCGACGAGCGGCTGCTGCGGCAGGTGCGGGGCTGACGCCGTGGAGTTCTCCCTCGCCTGGCTCGCGGATTACGTCGACCTGCCGTTCCGGCTGGAGAAGGACGCCGCCGGCCGGCACCGCTTCGCCGTGGCGAGCGGCCGCGGCGGAGACCTGGAAGAAGAAGAAAGAGAGAAAAGCTCCCAGATAGGGAACAAGCTCACTGCTGTGGGCTTGGCGGTAGAGGGGATGGCGGAGCGGCCGCTGGGCTCGGGTGCAGGTGCCGGTGCAGGGGTGGGTGCCGGCTCGGATGTGGGTGCGGGCGGGGTGGACTACGTTCTCGACATCGACGTCACCTCCAATCGGCCCGACTGCATGTGTCACTTCGGCGTCGCGCGCGAGCTGGCGGTCGCGCTCGGCCAGCCGCTGATGCGTCCGTCGACCCCCTTCTATGGCAGCTCTTCTTCCGATGGAAGTACAGGGTCCGTGATTCTCGAGGACGCCGAGGGCTGCCCGCGGTACGTCGCCAGGGTGATTCGAGGGGTGAAGGTGGGCCCCTCGCCCGACTGGCTGAGAGCGCGGCTCGAGGCGATCGGACAGCGCTCGATCAACAACGTCGTCGACGCCACGAACTTCGTCCTCTGGGAGTTGGGGCAGCCCCTGCACGCCTTCGATCTCGCCACGATTCCCGGAGGCGAGATCCGCGTCCGCCGCGCGCGCCCGGGCGAGCGGCTGACGACGCTCGACGGCAAGGAGCGGGAGCTCGACCCGGAGATCCTGGTCATCGCGGATCGCGAGCGGGCGGTGGCGCTCGCCGGCGTCATGGGGGGGCTCGCCACCGAGGTGACCGGCGCGACCGTCGACCTGCTGCTCGAAAGCGCTCACTTCGAGCGCAAGCGGATCCGGGTCGGCGCCAAGCGGCTCGGGCTGCACACCGACGCTTCGCACCGCTTCGAGCGCGGCGCCGACTTCGCCGTCTGCGACGAGGCTTCACGGCGCTGCGTGGCGTTGATCGTCGAGGTCGCGGGTGGCAGCGTCGAGGAGCTCGCGGTCGACGCGATCGCCCGGCGGCCGCCGGCGGTCGCCTGGCGGGTCGAGGCCGCGGCGCTCGAGCGCTTCGTCGGCATGCCGTTCGACGACGGCGAGATCGAGCGCATTCTGGCCGGCCTCGGGTTCGCGCCGGAGCGGGGCGCCGGTCGAGTCTGGACCGGCGCCGTGCCGAGTTTTCGCGCGGTGGACTTCGAGCCCCGCCGGGGCGGCGATCCAGCGCGGCCCACGGCCTACGCCCAAGACCTGTTCGAGGAGCTGTTGCGGCACGCCGGCCTGGATCGCGTGCCCTCGACGCTGCCGGCGCTGGTCGGGGTCGACGCCGGCGCCAACCCGGTGCACGACCTGCGGGGCCGCGCCCAGAGCGCGTGCGCGGCGCTCGGCTTCGCCGAGGGGATCCACTTCGCCTTCCACGCCGCCGCGGCCGACGAGCGTTTCCCCGCTCTCGCCCGCTCGGGGCCGCCGCTCGCGCTCGCCAACCCGCTCTCGGAGCGCTACGCGGTGCTGCGCCGATCGCTGGTGCCGAACCTGGTCGAGGCCGCGGAGGCGAACGGCCGCCGGGGCGCCGCGGGGGTGCGCCTGTTCGAGGTCGGGCACCTCTTCCCCGGTGGCGAGGGGGCGGAGATCGAGGCGCTCGCCGCGGTCGCCGGGGGGAGCTTCGGTGGCCCGTGGGATCGCCACGGCGAGCTCGATCTGATGGGTTTCAAGGGCCTCCTCGAAGCGCTGTTCGCGCAGCTCGGGGAGGCGGGTTGGCGCGCCCAGCCGGCGGAGCTGGCCGGGGTCTTGAGCGGCACCGGCGCCGAGTGGCGCGACGCCAGCGGCGAGCTGGCCGGCTGGTTCGGCAGAGTCGCCGGCGCCGAGACGCCGTTCGCGCTCTTCGCCGGCGAGGTGCGGCTCGACCGCTTTCCGCTCCAGGGCCCGAGCCGCCCGGTGGTGGCCCCGCCGCGGGTCCCGGGGGTGGCCGCCGACCTGACGCTGACGCACCCGGAGTCGCTCTCCTGGTCCGACCTGGAGTCGGCGATCCGCGGCTTCGGCGTCGAGTATCTGGCCGGCTTCGCGCTCAAGGAGCGCTACCGCGGTGCCGGCGTGCCCGCGGGCGCCGTCGCCACCACGATCACCTTCGAATACAACGCCGGGGAGCGCACGCTGACCCAGGACGAGGTCAACGCCCGTCAGAGCGCTCTCGCGGCCGAGCTGGAGCGGCGCTTCGGTGTCGCCCGGGAGGGGGAGCGATGAGCCTGGAGTTCCTGGAGCCACTCGAAGCGCGAGTCGCCGCGGCGATCGCACGGATCGAAGCCCTGACCGAGGAGAACGCGCGGCTCGAACGCCGCGTGGCCGAGCTCGAGACCGCGCGCAACGGGGCGCGCGGGGACGGGGCCGCCGCCTGGCGCAAGGACCGCGACGAGATCCGGCGCCGCGTCGAGGCCCTGGTCGGGCGGCTCGAAGCGCTCGCCCCGCGCGGGTGAAGGCCTTTCCTGGTATACACTTCCGTTGGTCCCCAGGTCCTCGGTTGGCCGCAAGGAGCTCGGAAGGATGAGCGACAACGAGGTCGTCACCGCGCAGGAAGTCGAGATTTTCGGTGCGACCTACGTCTTGCGGAGCAGCCAGGATCCGGAACACTTGACGGAGCTCGCCGGCGAGGTCGATCGCCGGATGCGGGAGCTGGCCGGACACCTGCACCAGGTGGATCCGTCCCGGCTCGCCATCCTGGTGGCGCTCAACTTGGCCGACGAATTGTCCCGGAACCGGCAGCACTTCGAAGGGGAACGGGGCGAGATCGAGACACGGGTGACGGCGCTCGCCGAGCGTCTGACCGGAGTCCTGACGTGAACGGGACGGCGGCCAGCGGTCGGCGAGGCCGAGAGAATCCAGGAGTTGCGGCACCCCCTGAGCGGTTGCTGATGAGCCGACGCACCGTAGAACCAACATTCGTTACCCGGGAGTCCAACATCCGCGCGGTCTGTGCCTGCCCGGCTTCGACCGGGACGCTGAGGGCCGCTCATGAGGACACCCACCTGACGCGCTTCAGGTTCTAGGCGCCGCGTCGCTCACAGCCGTCTCGGGGGGTGTCCGCACACCTTCCGGCGCCCGGCCTTCTCGCCTCCCCCCTCGTCCCGGGGGTGTGGGTATGACTTCTCTCTTGTGGATCGCCGGCGGACTCGTGCTGGCGCTGGCCGCCCTGGGCTTCGCCTGGGCGCAGACCCGGCGCGCCGCGCGGGACACCGTCGTCGAGGCCCGCCGCCAAGCCGAGCGGGTGCTCGAGGAGGCGCGCCGCGAAGCCGAGACGAAGGTGCGCGAGGCCGACCTCGCAGCCAAGGAAAAGCTGCTCCAGGCGCGCGGCGAGTTCGAAACCGCCTCGCGCAAGCGCCGCTCGGAGATCGAGGCGATCGAGCGGCGGCTGACCCAGAAAGAGGACGCGCTCGACAAGCGCCAGGAGCAGCAGGACCAGCGCGACCGCGAGTTGGGCGGGCGCGAGAAGGCGGTCGACGGCCGCGAGCGCGCCGCCGAGGAGCGCGAGCGCGAGATCGAGCGGCTCGGCGCCGAGGCCCGCCAGCGGCTCGAGCAGGTCGCCGGGCTGACCGCGCAGCAGGCCAAGGAGGAGCTGGTCCGCTCGCTCGAGAACGAAGCCAAGATCGAGGCCGCCCACATCGTCAAGCGGATCGAGGACGAGGCGCGCGAGCAGGGCAGTCGCAAGGCGCAGTGGCTGATGGGGCTGGCGGTGCAGCGCCTGGCCTCCGACTACGTCTCGGAAACCACGGTCTCGGTGGTCGAGCTGCCGAGCGACGAGATGAAGGGCCGCATCATCGGCCGCGAGGGGCGCAACATCCGCGCCCTGGAGATGGCGACCGGCGTCGACCTGATCGTCGACGACACGCCGGAAGCGGTGATCCTCTCCGGCTTCGACCCCTTCCGGCGCGAGATCGCGCGGGTGGCGCTCGAGCGGCTGATCGCCGACGGGCGGATCCACCCCGCGCGCATCGAGGAAGTGGTCGAGAAGGTCAAGGCGGAGTTCGAGCAGCGGATCCAGCAGGACGGCGACGCCGCCCTGCTCGAGCTCAAGATCCCCGGCATGCATCCGGAGCTGGTCAAGCTGCTCGGCCGGCTCCGCTACCGCTACAGCTACGGCCAGAACGTGCTCCAGCACTCCAAGGAGGTGGCTTTCCTGGCCGCCGCCATGGCCGGCGAGCTCAAGGTCAACGTCGCGGTCGCCAAGCGCGCGGGCCTGCTGCACGACATCGGCAAGGCGATCGACCGCGAGGTCGACGGCACCCACCTCGAGCTCGGCATCGAGCTGCTGCGCAAGTACGGCGAGTCGGAGGAGGTGGTCCACGCCATGGCCTGCCACCATGGCGACTACGATCCGCGCTCGGTCGAGGCGGTGCTGGTGACCGCCTCCGACGCGCTCTCCGCCGCCCGGCCGGGCGCCCGCCGCGAGGTGCTCGAGAGCTACGTGCAGCGGCTGCAGAAGCTCGAGGAGATCGCCGGCGCCTTCAAGGGGGTGCAGAAGAGCTTCGCCATCCAAGCCGGCCGCGAGGTGCGGATCATCGTCGACAGCGGCAAGCTCTCCGACGAGGAGGCGCTCTGGCTGTCGAAGGAGGTGGCGCGCAAGATCGAGGCGGAGCTGACCTATCCGGGGCAGATCCGCGTCACCGTGATCCGCGAGACGCGCGCGGTCGAGTACGCGAAGTGAAGATCCTGTTCGTCGGCGACGTGATCGGCAAGCCCGGGCGCAAGGCGCTCGGCCGGCTGCTGCCGCGCCTGGTCGACGAGCACCGCGCCGACTACGTGATCGTCAACGTCGAGAACGCCGCGGGCGGTTTCGGCGTCACCCCGGACGTGCTCGAGGAGCTCGACGAGCTGCCGATCCATTGCCTGACCTCCGGCAACCACATCTGGGACAAGAAGGAGGTCGCGGACCTGCTCGAGCGCGAGCCGCGGCTGCTGCGGCCGGACAACTACCCGGCCGGCAATCCCGGCCGCGGCCTCCACCTGGGCGAAACCGCCGCGGGGGTGCCGGTGGCGACGGTGAACCTGGAAGGCCAGGTCTTCCTGAGGAACGTCGACTCGCCCTTCGCCGCCGCCGACCGCTTGCTGGCCGAGATCGGCGGGCGCGCCAAGGTGATCTTCGTCGACTTCCACGCCGAGGCGACGAGCGAGAAGCAGGCGCTCGGCGTCTACCTCGACGGCCGCGTCTCGGCGGTGGTGGGGACGCACACCCACGTGCCGACCGCCGACGAACGGGTGCTGCCGGGCGGCACGGCCTTCCTGACCGACGCCGGCATGACCGGACCGTACGAGGGCGTGATCGGCTTCCGCGCCGACCGGGTGCTGCAGCGCTTCCTGCTGCAGACGCCGTCGACTTTCGAGGTGGCCAAGCGCGACGTCCGGCTGGCCGCGGCGGTGATCGACGTCGACGAGTCGACCGGCCGCGCGCGCGCCATCGAGCGCCTGCTGATTCCCGACCGGGAGGTGTGACCCCGTGGCCGCCAAGACCTCGACCCTCGAAGCGCTGCGCGCCGCGCCGGGCCGGCAAGCCGTCTCGGTGATCATCACCACCTTCAACGAGGAGGTCAACGTCGCCGAGTGCATCGAGTCGGTGCTGTGGGCCGACGAGATCCTGCTGGTCGACTCGTTCTCGACCGACCGCACGGTCGAGGGTGCGAAGCGCTATCCGGTGACGGTGATGCAGCGCGAGTATTTCGGCTCCGCGGCGCAGAAGAACTGGGCGATCGACCGGGTCCAGCACGACTGGGTGCTGATCATCGACGCGGACGAGCGGGTGCCGGAGCCCCTGGCGCGCGAGATTCTGACCGTGCTCGCCACCCGACCGGCGGTCAACGGCTACTACATCCGGCGCGAGAACGTCTTCATCGACAAGGTGATCCGCCACTCCGGCTGGTCGACGGACAAGGTGGTGCGGCTGTTCCGGCGCGACAAGGGGCGCTACCCGAACCGCCGGGTCCACGCCGACCTCGAGATCGAGGGGCCGGTGCCGGTGCTCGCGCACCCCTTCCTCCACTACACCTTCCGCACGTTCGACCAGTACTTTCCGAAGTTCCTGAACTACGCCGAGTGGGGGGCCGCCCAGGCATTCCGCGACGGCCGCCGCTCGGGCTTCGTCGAGCTCGCGCTGCGTCCGCTCTGGCGCTTCCTGCGCACCTACGTCGTCCAGCGCGGCTTCCTCGACGGCACGCACGGCTTCGTCGTCTGCACCCTCCAGGCTTTCGGCGTCTTGTTGAAGTACGCCCGCCTCTGGGAGTACCGCATCCGCGCCGCCCGCGGCGAGGACCTCCGCCTGCCCGCCTTCGACGACAGCGTCACCACCTGGAAGCGCCCCGACGACGACTGACCCGGGCCCCCCCGCCCGCCCTCCTGCCCCTCGGCCTTCCTGACCGCCCAGCCCCGACGTGAAACCGGCCCTTCGAGTGCCGTGCGACCGCAGTGCAGGCAGACGCGAAGTCGAGAGGGAAAGAGGCAAGGGGCGAAAAGCGAAAAGCTCCTTAGAAGGAAGGCTTGGGTTTCGGGGTCTTGGGTGACTCTCCGGTGAGGCATTGGCGGAGGCCACGGCCGTGAGCAAGCTAGCCGGAGCTGGCGGCGCCGGTGGCGCTGGCGTGCTGACGGCCGCCGCGGACGTGGCGGCGGACCCACCCGCGCCAGGCCACCGACCCCTTCAACAGAACGCTTTTGCTTCTCTCTGCTTCCGCCCGGCCGCGCGCCCGGCGACCGGAGGTCGTCAGCCCAGCGGGCCCGGCCTTCAAGGCGCGGAGGCAGGGGAGCTGGAGCTGGTGCCGGAGCTGGCGGCGTCGGCGGCGTCGGCGTGCTGACGGTCGCCGCGGACGTCTCGGCGAACACACCAGCACCAGCCCACCGACCCCTTCAACAGAACGCTCTTGCTTTTCTCTGGTACTGCCCATCCGCGCGGCGGGAGACCGGAGGCTGTCGAGCCTGCCGGGCCGGCGTTCAAGGCGCGGGGGCAGGCTCCGGCCGGGTGAGGAGGAGGTAGCCTTCCCGGAGGTCGGGGTCGCGGTCGATTTCGACCAGGGGGAGGGGCGGGGCGAGGCGGGCCCAGTCGTCGCGCTCGGCGAGGAGCCAGACGCGGCCGGGGCCGGCGACGAAGGCGCGCAAATGCTCCTCGCCGCGCAGCTCGACCGCGAACCGGTGGGAGTAGAAGACGAAGGTCGGGTCGAGACGTGGCCAGATGGCGTAGGGCTCGTCCGGAGCGGCGATTTCGACCAGATGCTCGGCGAGCGGCCGCGCGGACTTGACCGCGTCGAAGCGGGGCAGCAGCAGCACGGCGGCGGCGACCGCGACCGCGCCCATGCCGGTGGCGAGCGCGCCGGTCACCCGCCGCGTCGAGCCGCGCAGCGCGCCGAGCAGCGCCGCGAGCGCGGCGACCGAGAGCCCGATGCCGAAGAGGAGCAGGAGCGGCAACACGCCGGGGCCGAGCGGCTCGAGCTCGGCGAGGCGGCGGGAGATTCGCTCGGGCCGGAAGCGGACGAGGTAGAAACCGGCCGCCGGCACGAGCGTCGCCAGCAGCGCGAGGACGGCCGCCGGCACGACTAGCCAGCCGCGCAGGCGCGGCCAGCTGCGCCGGATCTCCACGAAAGAGGCCGCGACCAGCAGCGCGAGCGCCGGGTACATCGTGAGGACGTAGACGGTTCGCTTGCCGGGCGAGAAGCTGAAGAAGAGCAGGGTCACGAACGCCCAGGCGAGGGCGAAGGCGTAGCCGCGCCGCTCTTCGGCGACAAACCGCCGCCAGCCGATCCAGATCGCCCCCGGCAGGAAGAACGACCAGGGGAAGAAGTCCGCCGGGATCACCTCGAGGTAGTAGTACCAGGGCTGCTGGTGATGCCACGGCTCGGCATAACGGGTGAGGTTCTGGCGCAGGACGATGATGTCGAAGTACTCGCGCCCCGCCGAGAGGATCGCCGGCGCGAGCCAGGCGAGGACGATCGCCGCCCAGAGCGCGAGACCGGTCGGGATCCGCATCCGGCCCAGGAGGTCGCGGCGGCCGGTCGCGAGCGCGAAGGCCACGATCGCCAGCAGCGGCGGCAGCAGGCCGACCGGTCCCTTGGCGAGCGTCGCCAGCCCGGCGGCGACGAAGAAGAGCCGGAAGTACCCGTCGCGCCGCTCGGTCAGGCCGCGCACGAAGCAGGCCATCGCCAGCGTCACCAGCGCGACCAGCGTCATGTCGATCTGGCCGATCCGCCCCTGCCAGAGGATCTTCGCGGCGGTCGTGAAGACCAGGACCGCGGTCCAGGCGACCTCGCGATCGAACAGCCGGCGGGAGAGGTCGAAAAGGAAGAAGAGCGCCAGCACCGCGGCCAAGACCGAGGGGAGACGGGCGGTCACCTCGCTGACGCCACCGGCGAGCTTCGACAGCGCCGCGATCGACCAGAAGTGGAGCGGCGGCTTCTCCGCGTAGAGGCGGTCGTTCAGGTGCGGTACCAGCCAGTCGCCGCGCTCGAGCATCTCGCGCGCCACCACGGCGTAGCGCGGCTCGTCCGGGTTCCAGAGATCGCGCGCGCCGAGGCCGGGCAGGAAGAGGACGAGGCCGAGCAGCAGCAGCAGGATCCGCTCGGCCCAGCTCATCGGCCGGCACCTCCCGTGCGGTGCGTGACTTCGACCTCCTCGGCGTTGGCCGGGTCGATCCAGCGGCTCCGCATCCAGCGCACGGCGAAGAGATCGGCGAGCGCGCGGAAGAGCCGGTTGCCGATGCCGTACTTGGCGACGCCGAAGCGGCGCGGCCGGTGGTGGACGGCGAGCTCGGCGACCCGTGTCGCCCCGTTCCAGCGCGCCAGCGTGGGCAGGAACCGGTGCATGCCCGAAAACAGCGGCAGGTGGCGCAGGTGGCGCGCGCGGTAGATCTTGAGCGAGCAGCCGACGTCGGTGATCGACTCCGCGGTCGCCCAGTTGCGCACCGCGTTGGCGATGCGCGAGGAGACCCGGCGCACCCAGCTGTCCCGCCGCTCGGTCCGCACGCCGGAGACCAGGTCGAAGCCCTCCTCGAGCTTCGCCAGCAGGCGGGGCAGATCGGCCGGATCGTTCTGGAGGTCGGCGTCGAGGGTCGCCACCAGCTCGCCGCGGGCGGCGCGGAAGCCGGCGGCGAGCGCGGCCGACTGCCCGGCGTTGTGGCGGTGGCGCAGGACGCGCAGCCGCGGGTCGCTCGCGGCCAAGCCGCGGAGCACCTCGAGGCTGCCGTCGCGCGAGCCGTCGTCGACGTAGATCACCTCGTAGGCCAGGCCGAGCGGTGCCAGCGCGGTGCGGATCTCGCGGTCGAGCTCGGGGAGGTTCTCTTCTTCGTCGTAGAGCGGCACCACGACCGAGAGCGCGGGGCCGCCCGGCGCGGACGGCGGTTCGAATGCCGCTCCGGTCGGGGTCACCAGACCCGCCACGGCGCTCGGCCGGACTTCCAGAGCTCGTTCAGGTGGAGCCAGTCGCGATAGGTGTCCATGGGATGCCAGAAACCCTCGTGGACGTAGACCGAGAGCTCGCCGTCGCGGGCCAGCCGCTGCAGCGGCTCGGCCTCGAGGAAGATCCGCGGATCTTCTCCCAGGTAGTCGAAGACCCGCCGCTCGAAGACGAAGAAGCCGCCCGAGACCACCCCCTCGGCGACCGTCGGCTTCTCGTTGAACTCGACCGCGCGGCCCCCTTCGACCTTCATCTCGCCGTAGCGCGAGGTCGGGTGGACCCCGGTCACGGTGGCGATCCGCCCCTGGGCGCGGTGGAAGGCGAGCAGCGCGTCGAGGTCCACCGTGCCGACGGCGTCGCCGTAGGTGAAGCAGAAGGTGTCGGCGTCGACGAAGCGCTCGACCAGCTTGAGCCGGCCGCCGGTGCCGCTGTCGGCGCCGGTCTCGGCGCAGGTGACCCGCCAGTTCTCCTCGCCGACCTGGTTGTGGAAGAGCACGTCCGGCGGGTCGCCGCGCATCGACACCGTGAAGTCCCGGCGCATCTCGTGGTAGCGCAGGAAATACTGCTTGATCGACCAGCCCTTGTAGCCGAGGCAGAGCACGAAGCGCTCGAAGCCGCGCGCGCCGTAGAGCTTCATGATGTGCCAGAGGATCGGCTGCTCGCCGATCTCGACCATCGGCTTGGGCAGATTCTCGGTGTGCTCGCGCAGGCGGGTGCCCTGACCGCCGCACAGGATCACCACCGGCATCTCGCGATTCGGCGTCGCAGTCATGGCGAGCTCTTTCCCTCCCCCGCGAGAAACCAGGCCGCGGTCGCGGCGAGCCCCTCCGCCAGGGAGGTGCGCGGCCGCCAGCCGAGCTCCCGCTCGATGCGAGCGAAGCTTAGCGCGGAGCGGCGCGGATCGCCCGGCCGGGCCTCTCCGTGCGGTGCCCGGACGCCGGGGGCGAGGGTCTCGGCGAGCCGTGCGAACAGCTCGTTGACCGACGTCTCGACGCCGGTCGAGACGTTCCAGACGCCGTCGACGTCGCTCACCAGGGCGAGCGCGACGGCCCGGGCGACGTCCGTGACGTAGACATAGTCCCGCGTCTGCCCGCCATCGCCGTGGATCTCCGGCACCCCTCCGGAGGCCAGGCGGCGGCAAAAGGTGGCGACCACGCCGGCCTCCCCGATCGCGCCCTGCCGCGGACCGTAGACGTTGGCGAAGCGCAGGGCGGCGAAGGAGAGCCCACCGGTCGCCGCGAGAGCGTCGAGATAGAGCTCGACTGCCCGCTTGCCGGCGCCGTAGGGGGAGATCGGTCGGGTCGCCGCCCCCTCCGGGGTCGGAATCCGATCCGGCTCGCCGTAGACGGCGGCCGAGCTGGCGAAGACGACGCGGCGCGCGCCCGACCGGCGTCCGGCGGCGAGCAGCTCCAAGGTGTCGATCAGGTTGATGCGGGCGTCGACCACCGGCTCGGCGACGCTCCGCCGGGCGTCGACCTGGGCGGCGAAGTGAACGATGGCCGCGGGGCGAAAGCGCTCGAGCAGGCCCGAGCGTGCTGCCGCGGCGAAATCGGCGACCTCGCAGGGAACCTCGGACGGCAGGTTCTCGAGCCGGCCCGAGGAGAGGTCGTCGAGGACGAGCAGCTCGTGACCGTCGGCGCGCAGACGATCCACGGCGTGGCTGCCGATGAAGCCAGCACCGCCGGTGACGAGGACCCTCACGGCACAGGCCGCCTGCGCCAGAGCCGCTCGCCGCCGGCGCGCCGGAGCTGGCGCCGGAGCTGCTTGCGCAGCCGGGCCTCGGTGCGGAACATCGAGGGCACCTGGGAGGCATAGGCCTGGATCGCGCGGAGCCGGCGCTCGACGAGCTCGGGTGACAGCGGCAGCACCTCCGCGGCCCAGGAGGAGCGTTCGCCCAGCGCCCGCCGGATCGCGAACCACTTCCACTCCGAATAGGGGAACTCCTCGTAGTAGGCGAGCTCGCGCCCGCTCGCCTCGGCGGCGCGCCGGACGGCGAGGTGGTCGACGTGGCCGCCGACTCCCAGCGGCACGGCCACCCAGCGGGCGGAGGGGAGCTCGCCAATCCGCGCGGCGGCCGCCGCGATCGCCGGCTCGTCCTGCGCGGCGAGTCGACCGTAGAGCGAAGCGAGCGAGGGATAGAGCGCTGCGCCGTCGGGGGAGAAGCGGTAGGGCGCTTCGGCCAGGCCCAGATGGAGCGGCTCGGCGCCGAGCGAGCGGACGGCGATCTCGTCCTCGGCGCGGCGGGCCTTCATGACCTCGCCGGCGGGCAGCCGCCACCAACGGCGCAGGTCGGCGGCGAGCGGCGAGGGGGCCTCGACCGGTTCGTCGGCGGTGAAGAGCGTGGCGACGAGCACACGCTCACCGCGGGCCGCCGCGGCGGCGATCCGGCCGCCGCAGGAGAGCACGGCGTCGTCGAGGTGAGGCGAGAGGTAGAGGGCGTCGAGCATCGCAGTCGGTGTGGGATCAGAGCGCCAGCCGCCGAGCGAGCGCCGGGCGGAAGCGCTCGAGGATCTGGGTGATCGCGCGCCGGTACTCGGCCGCGAAGCGCTCGCGGGTGTGGTGGTCGCGGGCGAACCGCCAGGCGGCGCGGGCCATCGCGGCGAGCTCGCCCGGAGCGCGCTCCGAGAGCGCGACCACCGCGGCCCGGATCGCCTCCACCGAGGGCTGGTCGAGCAGCACGCCGAACGAGGGGGCGACGTCGACGCCGACCTCGGGCGTCACGACGGCGAGCAGCCCGGCATGCAGGCAGGTCACCGTGCCGCCGTTCTGCCCCTCGGAGCAGGACGGGTAGACGAGGGCGAGGGCCCCGCGCGTCAGCGCGAGGAAGCCGGGCGCGGCGATGTCGATCCAGCCGTGGGTCCGGATGTTCGGCGTGCGGTACAGCTCGCGCGCGTAAGCGGCCTCGAAGGCGCGCTCCCGTTCGACCGGGCCACAGACTTCGAGCCGGTGGCCGGGCAGGCCGGCGAACGCGTCGAGCACGAGGTCGAGGCCCTTGTGGACCATGCCGCCGCTGCCGAACCAGAGAAAGCCGTGCCGGGCGGCCGCGAAGTCCTTGTCCTCCGGGAAGGGATAGAGCAGCGGCTGCGAGATCGGCACCGGGAAGAGCGGTTTGCCGGCGAAGCGGTAAGTCGCCTGCGTCCGCTCGTTGCCGACCAGCGTGGCGCAGTCCGCGTGCTCGATGGCGCGGTTCTCCTCGAGCAGCTTGAACGGGGCGAGACGGATGCCGCGGCGCGAGGCGAGCGCCGCGAGCCGGGCCCGCTGCGCCGGGTTGTAGAAGGAGGGATGCGCGGTCTCGGCGTGCATCACCTTGAGGCAGTCGGCGCCGAGCGCCGGCCCGAGTCGCTCGAGATTCAGCCGGACGTCGACGAACAGCTCGTAGGGCTCGCGCGGGACGAAGGTCCGGTTCGTCCAGTGGATGGCGTCGACTTCGAAGCCGAGCTCAGCGAGCGTCCGCGCCATGGTCCACGATTCCCAGAAGTGGGTGTGGGAGTGAGGCAGCTCACTGCCGGCAGGCAGCAGGAAGGGGTCGACGATGTAAGAAAAGAGAGCGCGGGCCCGCGCCGGCCCCCCCGCGGCGGCGAGACGCACGACGCGCTCGTCGATTCCGCGCAACTTGCGGAGCTCGCGCTCGGCCAGCCGGCGGACGCGGCCCGGAAGACTGCGCCAACGCATCGCGAGGCGGGAAGGTATCACGGCGCGCGGCGGGAGGAGCGCGGCGGCCCGCGAGCCGCCGGCCGCGCGATAGGCTCTGCGGAGGATGCGCGACTCCTCGATCCTGGTCACCGGCGCCTCGGGGTTCGTCGGCGCGCGGCTCGTGCGGGAGCTGGTCGAGCGGGGTGCCCGCGTGACGGGGATCTCCCGCGCGGAGCGCCCGGCGTGGCCGGGGCTCGACTGGATCCGTTGCGACCTCACCGACGCCGAAGCGGTCGACCGCGCCTTCGAGCGCGCGCGGCCGGAGCTGGTCTTCCACCTGGGCAGCTGGGTCTCGGGCCGGCGGGAGCTCGAGCACGTCCGGACCGCCTTCCACGCCAACCTCGAGACGGCGGTCCACCTGCTGGTGGCGGCGAGCCGCGCCGGCTGCCGGAGGATCGTCCTCGCCGGCTCGATGGAGGAGCCCGATCTCACGGCCGGGGAGGTGCCCGGCTCGCCGTACGCCGCCGCCAAGGCGGCGCAGTCGCTCTACGCTGGGCTCTTCCATTCGCTCTTCAGCGCGCCGGTGGTGGTGGCGCGGATCTTCATGGTCTACGGCCCGGGTCAGGCGGATCTGACCAAGCTGGTACCGTACTCGATCCTCGAAGGGCTCGCCGGGCGGGCGGCGCGGATCACCTCCGGCCACCGGCCGATCGATTGGATCTTCGTCGAGGACGTCGCGCGCGGCCTCGTCGCCTGCGCCGAGGCTCCGCACGTCGAGGGCTCGACCCTCGATCTCGGCAGCGGCACGGCGGTCACCGTCGGCACCATGGCGACCGAGATCGCGGCGCGGCTGGGCGCGCCGCCGCCGGAGCTGGGCGCGCTCGCCGACCGCCCGCTCGAGGCGATCCGGCGCGCCGATCCCGAGCGGACCTTCGCGCGCACCGGCTTCCGGCCGGAGACCGGGCTGGGCGACGGCCTCGACCAGACCATTCGCTGGTACCGCGCCGAGCGGGCGGCCGGCAGGCTCTGAGCCGGCGATGGGGATTCCGCGCGGGACCGTCCGGCTGCTGCTCGACGAGGCGCGCGCGCGCCCCTTCCGCGGCCGGCTGCTCGAGCTCGGCAAGATGGCCGTCTACGCGACCGCCGGCGAGCTCGAGCACTGGGCCGGTGCGCAGGGGGTCGCGCTCGCGCCCGCCGGAGCCGTCGAGCTGTCGCATCAGCCCGAGCTCGCGCGGCTCGGCTGCCTGTCGGATCGTGACCTCTTCCGGCGTCTGGGATTCGCCGAAGTCGAGAGCTGCGACATCTCGGACTGGGAGGGCGCCGACCACGTCGTCGACCTGAACCTGCCGGTCCCGGCGACGCTCGCTGGCCGCTTCGACGCCGTCTTCGAGGCCGGCACGATCCAGCACGTCTTCGACCAGCCGCAGGTCTTCCGCAACCTGCACGCCCTGCTGCGCGAAGGAGGGCGGGTGATCCACGGCATGGCGCCCTCCTCGAACCACGTCGACCACGGCTTCTGGATGTACTCGCCGACGCTCTTCCACGACTTCTACGCGACGAACGGCTGGCGCATCGACGCGGCGCTGTTCTTCGAGCATCGCCCGTTCTGGCACCGCGGGCGCTACCAGTCCGCGCCCTGGAAGATCCGCCGCTACCAGCCCGGGTGCTTGGACACCTTGGCCTACGGCGGCTTTCGGTCGCGACAGGTGGGTCTCTTCTTCGTGGCCACCAAGTTGCCGGGCGCGACGGCTGACCGCGCGCCACAGCAGAGCTGGTTCGCGCGCCACCTCGAGCCGGCTCGGACGGCGCCGCAGCCGCCGCTCTCGCCGCTCGCTCGCGCGCTCGACCCCTGGCTGCTGCTGCCCCTGAAGGGGCTGAAGAAGCGCCTCGAGCGCCTGCTGCCGCGACGGCTGCCGCCCGTCGTCGCCCGCTACTGAGGTCGTTGAGGGCGTGGCCCGGCGCTCTCGGGGACGGTGGCGAAGAAGCCACGCAGCTCGCCACCCCGCCGCCAGACCAGCCACCCGAGACAGGCGAGCCCCGCCGCCACGGAGAAGCCGAGCCGGCCCCACCCCCCCGCGGGCGCCAGCCACCAGACGGCCGCGAACGGCAGGACCGGCGCCAGGTAGGCCTCGGCGAGATCGCGCGCGAGCGGCGCCAGCCGCCCGCGCGCGGTCCGCCAGAGCGCCCAAGCGACCACCGGCGCGCCGGCCGGCAGGAAGTTCGCCCACGCCATCCCCATCGGGCCGAAGGCCCGGCAGAGCAGGAGTCCCCCGACCACCAGCGCGAGCAGATGGAGCGCGAGCGAGAGGACCCGCGCGCGGTCGAGGTGGCGCGCGATCAGGTACTCGCCGCCGAAACGCCCGAGCGGGTCGACCAGGGGGGCGAAGGCGAGGACCACCAGGTAGGCCGCGGAGCCGCGGTACATCTCGCCGCCCAGCAGGGCGACGACGAGGTCGGCGTTGAGCGCCAGGAAGAGCGCGGCCGGCACCTCGAGAGCGAGGAAGAGGGCGGTGCCGTGACGGTAGGCGTCGAACTGGCGGGCCGGGTCGTCGCGGTAGGCGACGAAGGCGGGGTAGAGGGCGCGGCCGATCGGCTGCTGCAGGACCCGGAAGACCAGGAAGGCGAGGAAGTAGGCGAAGGCGTAGAGGCCGACCGCTTCGCGCGGGAAGAGCGTGCCGAGCAGGAAGGGATCGACGTAGGCGACCGCCAGGGAGAGCAACCAGATGGCGCCGATCGGGAGGCTCGAGCGCACCAGAGCGCCCGTGCGCCCCGCCTCGTACCGGAGCTCGAGGCCGTCGCGGCGCGCCCGAATCCAGAGCCAGGCGCACAGCACCGCCTGGCTCGCGGTCTGCGCCGCCACGAACGACCAGACCCCCCAACCGGCGGCGGCGCCGGCGAAGACGATCGAGCAATAAGTGGCGGTGCGCGCGAGATCGGGAGCGAGGGTCCGCTCGATGCGCAGGCGGGCCTCGAACCAGACGAGAGCCACCGCGGTCAGGCCCTCGAGCACGAGGTAGATCGTCAGCAGACGAAGCACCGCGACCGCTTCCGCGCTGGGCTCGGCGAGCAGCGAGGCGATCAGCGGCGCCAGCGCGACCACGCCCAGGCCGAGCACGCCGCCCCAGCCGGCCTCGACGGCGAGGAGGTTGCCGATCGGCATCGGACGGAGGCGGACGGCGTGGCTCGGCACGCCCAGGTCGCGCACCGCCGCGAGCACCAGGAAGACGGTCTGGACCCAATCCCAGAGACCCCACTCGTCGGGTCCGACGTAGCGGCGGACGACCAGGTGTGTCGCGAGCAGCGCGCCGACCCGGACGAGCTGCGCCAGGGTCGCGGCGGCGCCGGAGCGCAGCAGGCCGCGAGCGGTATCGGCGCTCGCCACGGCGCGGCTCAGCGGCCGGTGGCGGGCACGACCTCGACGGGCAGCCGCACCGTCGAGGCGGGGTTGCGTTCCGAGAACCAGGAGAGACGTTCGCGCACGGCGTCGAGCTCGAGCAGGTAGCGGCCGGGCTCGCGCGGGGTGGCGATCTCGAACAGGACCTCGACCGCCTCGCCGGGGAGCACGTCTCGCGGCAGCAGCGTGCGCGCTCCTTCCCAGATCGCCACCGACCCCTCTTCGTGGCGCCAGTGGTAGGAGAGAGCGACCCGCGTCGCGCCGCGAGCGCGCCAGATCCCGGCGCTCGAGTTGCGAACGGTTGCCGGCTGGCGGATGAGGCGGTCGGCGCGCAGCTCGCGCGGCGGCTCGCCGGAGACCCACTCGAGCGCGTAGACGTCGGCCGCGAGCTCCTCTTCCTCGCCCAGCAGCGAAATCGCCGCGCCGACCAGGTAGTGCAGGTCGGGCATCTCCTCGCGCCAAGTCCGTTCGCCGGGCGGGCGCGCCTCGGCCGAGCCCGGATCGCCGCCGAAGTCGAGGTCGAGCTGGGGCTTCGGCAGGTAGGGCACGGTCCGCCAGTCCTGCGTGTCGGCGGTGATCCAGAACTTGTACGGATAGACGAGCTCCTGGCTGCCGTCGGGCCGGAAGGGCCGCGGCACGCTCGGCTCGAGCACGACGCGGGTCGCGTTGTCCGGCGGCGTCGAGCTCGCGAAGCGGACGCCCTGGCTGGCGTCGCCGACCTGCAGCCGGACGTAGTTGGGGGCGGCCACGGTCTCGATCTGGAACACCGGCCGGCGCAGCGGCTCGTAGGTGCGGAACCAGATCTCGACCGGCCGCCCGCCGCCCACCCAGATCTCGTCGCCGACCGGATGGACGACGTCGCGGCGCCCGAAGAACCAGGTGCCGGCACCGGCGAGGCCCCGGTAGCCGGGGATCTGCGGCGTGATCGTCATCTCGAACGGGAAGAAGCGGAACGGGCGGTTGCGCACGTGGGACTGCAGCGTCGGGTGGGGCACCGGGGCGCCGTAGGGGGTGAACAGCAGCGGGCCGACGAAGAGCCCCGCCAGGCCATAGCCCGCGAGCTGGGCCGCGCCGGGGATCCGGGTGACCAGGAAGAGGAGGGCCGGGTAAGCGTTGACGAAGTAGCGGTTGCCGACGAAGCCGCCGCCGCCATGCCAGTTGAACGGGATCAGGGTGAGGAAGAAGAGCGCGACGCCCGCGAGCGCGGCGACGAGCGCCCAGCGCTCGCGAGTCCGGTCGCGTCCGGCCAGGAAGAGAATCAACGCGACCAGCGAGAAGGGCGCGTAGAGGAAGAGGCCGGTGTGGCGGCCGAGGAAGAAGTAGAGCAGGTTCTCCGGCAGGCGGTGATCGATCTCGGGCAGGCGGAAGATCCACCACCAGGAGTTCTGTTGGCTCTGCTCGCGCGACCGCTCGACGCCGGCGGCGACGGCCGGATCGGGCGCCACCGGCATGCGGTCGTAGTGCTCGACGCGCACCCCCGCCCGCTCGACCCCGAGGTAGGGGGAGGGGTGGCCGGTAAACGCCATCGAGATGGCGCACAGCAGCGCGGCGCCGGCCACCGCGCCGCCCAGCCAAGCGAGCGCCGCGCGGCGCCCGTGCTGGCGCCCGAACCGCCACAAGGCCGGCAGACCCAGCAGCGCCAGGACCGGCTTGTTGTAGGCGGCCACCATCAGCACGGCCCCTGACCACAGCGGCCGCGTGCTCGGGTTCCAGACCGCGCCCAGGAGCCGCCGCCAGCGGCCGCCCGCCGCAGCGGGGACGCCGTCGGTCCAGGCGAGGTAGAGCGACACGGTGACCGCGGCGATGCAGAGCACCTCGGTGTGGAGCCAGAAGACGTAGACGAAGGCGTTCGAGAGCAGGAAGAAGCCGGCCGAGAAGAGCAGGGCGGCCCCTTCCGAGTTGTGACGGGCCAGGTAGCGGGCGCCCAGCCAGACCGTGAGCATCATCAGCGCCATGTTGAGCGCCACGATGCCGTCGGCGCCGAAGAAGCGCGCCAGCGGCGCGGCGAGCAGCGAGATGACGTAGGGCTTGCCGAAGTAGACCGTCCGCCAGCCGTCGTCGGTCATCAAGATCAGGTTCTCGATCACGGTGTGCGGGAACTCCCGCCGCAGCCGCTGGATGTCACCGAGGTCGCAGACCAGGTCGCCGTCGTGGGCGAGCGAGAGGGCCATGAGGTAGTAGGCCGGCTCGTCCGACCGCAGGTTCATCGGCAGCCCCGGCTTCTGCACCGTGAGCGGAAAGAGGACGAAGAACAGGGCCAGCGACCCGAAAACGAGACGAGAGGTGCGCGACATGAGCCGCGCGAGTCTATCGCCGTTCGCTCGGCCGGGCAGCCGGCGGGGCGCCGGGCCGGCCCTCGGACCCGGGCCGCTGAGATAGGCTTCCCGGCCCGCCCGGCGAGCGTCAGGGCCGCGCGCCGAGATCCCGATGCCGAGCTCCTCCCCCTTCCCGCGCGCCCCGCTCTCCGTGCTCCGACGACGGGCCGGCGCCGTCGCGCGCTCGCCCTGGTCGCCACGGCTGCTCGCCGCCGGCGCGCTGGCGCTGCTCGCGACGCTCGGGCTCGCGCGGCCGACCGCCACCCAGCTGCGTGGCGACGAAGGAACCTACGTCGCGATGGCCGAGAGCCTGGCGCGCGATCTGGATCTCGGTTTCACCGCGCCGGACCGGGAGCGCCTCGCGGCCGCCGAGCCGACGCGGGCGCTCATCCTGCAGCGGGCCGACGAGCGCGTGGCCTACTCGAAGCCGCTGCTCTATCCGTTGCTGTCGGCGCCGTTCGTCCCGCTGCTGGGGGAATGGGCTCCCGTGGCGGCCAACCTGGCCGCCCTCGCCGGCGGCCTCGCGCTCGCGTTGGCCGATCTGCGCCGCCGCTTCGGCCGGCTGGAGGCCTCCTGGATCCTCGTGACCTTCGTCGGCGCGGGCGCGGCCGTGGCCTGGGTCGGCTGGCGGATGAGCGAGGCCCTGCAGCTCGCGCTGGCGCTCGCCGGCTCGACGCTCGCCTTCGCGGGGCTGCGTCCGGTGGCGGCGGCGCCGCGCGGCCGGCTCGAGCGCTGGCTCGCCTCACCGCGAGCCCCGCTCGCCGGCGGGCTGCTGCTCGGTCTGCTCGCTTCGCTGCGCGAGCCCAACGCGCTGCTCGCGGTCGGCGCCGTTGCGGCCGCCCTGCTGGTCGGGCGGCGCCGGCACGCGCTCCAGGTTCTGGGCGGCGCCGTCGCCGGCTACCTGGCGGTCGCCGCGCTGAGCTGGGCCGCCACCGGGGCGCTCAATCCGTACAAGGCGCCGCGCGCGACCTTCACCGCCGAGACCGGCTGGCCGGCGGGCGCCGACTCCGCGCGCGCGCTCGAGCGCTTCTCTGCCGCGGAAACTCTGGCCACCTCGTCGCTCGGCGCGCTGCCACGGGCGCGTCCGCGGGTGACGGCCTACGCCACGCTCTACTTCTGGATCGGCCGCCACAGCGGGGCGCTGATCTACTTTCCGGGCGCGGTCGCGCTCGCGGCCTGGGGCCTCTTCCGGCGCGATCGCGTCGGCCTCGCGGCGCTCGGCGGCGGGGCGCTGCTCGCCGCTTTCTACCTGCTCTGGCTGCCCGACAACTACTTCGGCGGCGAGACCTTCTTCGGCAACCGCTACGTACTCGCCGCGCTGCCGCTGGCGCTCGCGGCGCTCGTCTCCGCGCCGCCCCGACGGCTGCTGCTCGGGGCTTGGCTGGTGGCGGCGCTCGCCGGCGGCTCGGCCCTGGCGTCCCAGCGCGGCGTCGTCGAGCCGGTGCCGACCAGCCAGGGCCACGCCTACGCCGGGCTCTTCCGGCTGCTGCCCTACGAGTCGACGGCGTCGAATCTCGACGGGCGGCGCGATCGCTACTGGTCGGAAGACTTCCTCCGCTTCGTCGATCCGAACGCCCGCGTCGACGCCTGGAGCTTCACCCTCTCCTCGCTCGCCGCGCCCGCCGAAGTCCTGGTGGCCACTTCGTGGGAGGGCGATCCACTCCGGCTCCTGGTAGCGACCGACGTCGGCAGCGCGACGCTGGTCGTCTCGGATTGGCGCGGCGAGCGCCGCTACCCGCTCGCCGAGCACGCCGCGGGTCCGGCCGGCGGGCTGGTGGCGGTGCGGCCGGCACCCGCGTGGCGGGTCCATCCCTTCTGGTGGGCGGCGGAGCCCGCCTACCGGGTGCGGGCGATCCGTCTCGCGATCGAGACCCCCGGCCCGCGGCCGGCGAAGGCGCGCGTCCGCTATCTCGGCCGCCACGAACCGCCGGTCGCGGGGTTCGGCCGCGACGTCCTCTCGGCGCCGCTGCCCCCTTATGGCTATGCCGGCGGCGGCGTGCTGGTGCCACTGCGGCTGCGCAACACCTCGAGCTTCGAATGGACCTCCGACGCCGTGCTGCCGGTCCAGCTCGCATTCCGCATCGAGCCCGCCGACGGCGGGCCCGGACTGGTCGGCGAAGGGCGGACCCGCCTGCCGAGAGCGGTCGCTCCGGGCGAGGAGGTCGCCGTCACCGTGCGCGTCGACCTGCCGCCGATACCGGGCGAGTACCGGGTCACGATCGACCTCGTGCTCGAGGACGTCGCCTGGTTCGGCGACCGGCTCGAGGCCCCGGTGGCCACCGGCGTGGTCGAGGTTCGACCGGGCTGAGTCAGCGCTCCTCGAGCGCGGTGCGGGCGGAGGGGTCGTCGAGATCGAACAGCGCTTCGGGGACCGGGCGGGCCTCGACCTCGAGGAACCGGACCACGAGCTTGACGCGGCGGACGAGATCGGCGACGGCGAGCTCGCCGGGGATCAGCCGCGCGGCGTCGAGCCAGGAGCGGAACTCGACCGTCCGCAGCGCCTTGCCGCCGCGGGCGGCGAGCTCGGCGCGGAGCGGGCGGCGCCGCGCGGCATCCACCACCCAGCGGACCCGGGGGTAAGCGGCGCCGGGCGCGACCGCCTCGAGGTCGAGGGTGGCGACGCCGCGGCGCTCTTCGTGGGCGGCGACGCGATAGTCCCGCGCCAGCGACAGGCCGAGCAGGTCGTCGAGCGCGGCGCCGCCGTGGAGCCGGAACGAGCCGCCCATCCGAACCGGCCGGCGCGCGCCAGGGGCCAGGAACCAGGTCTCCCCGTCGCGCCGCAGGACGAACTTGCCGCGCTCGGCCGGCGCCAGGAAGCGGACCAGCGCGAGCTGGTCGCCGCGCCGCCAGAGCTCGAGCGGTGACCGCTCGCCGCGGCCCTCGACGCCGACCTCGAGCGCCAGGCGCAGCTCGGCTGGCGCGGCGGCGAAGAGGTCGGTTGCGGCGAGCAGCGCGGCCGGGTCGGCGCCCGCGCCGCCGGCGGCGCCCGCGGTGGCCGCGGTGACCACGGCGGCGAGGGACCACACCGGGAGCCTTGGGGCGCGCTCAGACATGCCCGAGCGCCTCGACGATCGACAGCCGCACGGCGCGCGCGATCGGCGCCAGGGCCGCCACCAGCAGCACCCCGACCATCAGGATCGCCGCTCCCGCGAAGGCCTCCGGCACGTAGGCGAGCTGGAGGTCGATCGGATCGACGGCGCCGGGCGGGGGGGGCATGCGCAGCCCGGCGGCGTTGAGCGCGCCGGTCGCGGCGAGGCCCAGCGCGCCCCCCGCGAGCGCCCCCAGCAGACCGAGCCAGAACGCCTCGGCCAGGATCAGCGCGGCGAGCTGGCCGCGGCCGGTGCCGATGGCGCGCAGCGTGCCGAGCTCGCGGACGCGCTCCATCACCGTCATCGCCAGGGTGTTCGAGGCCGCGAGGACGACCAGGACGAAGACGATCGCGCCCAGGAACCAGAAGATGCCGCGGTAGAGGTTCTGGACCTGCTCGTAAAAGAGCGCGCGCTCGGTCCAGGGGGTGACCGCGAGCTCGGGATCGGAGCCGGCGAGCGCGGCGCGCGCCGCGGCGAGGGCGCGCTCGGTCGCCCGGGTGTCGTCGAGTCCGATGAGCAGGTTCGACACTCGCTCGCTCTCGAGCAGGCGGCCGGCGGTCGCCAGGTGGACCTCGAGGTAGCGCGTGTCGAGCTCGGCGACGCCGGTCGAGAGGATGCCCGCGACGCGCACGTCGAGCGCGTTCAGCATGCCGCTCTCGCCGGCGGCGAGCAGGGTCACGACGTCGCCCGGAGCGGCGCCGAGGGTCGCGGCGAGACCGGCGGCGAGCAGCACCTCGTCCTCGCCCTCGGCGGGCGCCGCGTCGGCGAGCCCGGCGCCGCGCCGGAGCTTGGTTTCGAACCCCATGGCGCGCTCGCGGTCGGGTTCGACGCCGACGCCGACGAAGGAGGCCGAGGCGCCGTCCGCGCCCTGGGCCAGCCCGACGATCTGCAGGTTGGCACCCACCGCGGCGACGTCGGGGAGCCGCTCGAGCCGCTCCCGCAGCGGCCGCCAGTCGGCGAGCGCGGCGGCGAGCGGCCGGTCGAGCGCCGCGGCACCGTGCGCCTCGACGGCGGCGCGCGTGGCCACCTCGAGGTGGCCGAGGCCGCCGTGGATCATCGCCTCGCGCAGGCCGTCGAAGGAGAAGCGGACGAATCCGGCGGTGAGCACCAGCGCGGCGGTGCCCGCCGCCACGACGCCCAGCGTGGCGGCGGTCCGCCGCCGGTTGCGCGCCAGGTTGCGCAGGGCGAGGGCGAAGAAGATCACGGCGCGGCCCCCGCGCCGGTGTCCTCGACCACCCGCCCGTCGCTCAAGCGGATCCGGCGGCCGGCGCGCTCGACCAGGGCGGGGTCGTGGGTCGCCAGGACGAAGGTCGTGCCGAGCTCGCGGCGCAGGCTCTCCATCAGTCCGACGACGGCCGCGGCGGTGGCCGAGTCGAGGTTGCCGGTGGGTTCGTCGGCGAGCACCGCGGCGGGGCGGTGGACGAGCGCGCGGGCGATCGCGACGCGCTGCCGCTCGCCGCCGGAGAGGCGGTCGGGCCGGTGCGCGGTCCGCTCCGCCAGGCCGACCTGGGCCAGGGCCTCGGCCGCGCGCCGGCGGCACTCCGCGGCGGGAACGCCGTCGATCCTGAGCGGCCACTCGACGTTCTCGAGCGCCGAGAGGACCGGCACCAGGTGAAAGGCTTGGAAGACGAAGCCGAGCCGTCGGCGACGGACGAGCGTCCGCTCGCGCTCCGGCAGCGCCGCGAGATCGCGGCCCTCGAACTCGACGCTGCCGCGGTCGGCGACGTCGAGGCCGCCGAGCAGGTGGAGCAGGGTCGATTTGCCGCTCCCGGAGGGCCCGGCGACCACGGCCAGCTCGCCGGCGCCGATGTCGAGGTCGACCCCCGCGAGCGCCCGGACTTCGACCTCGCCCATGCGATAGCGCCGGGCCAGCGCGCGGGCGCGGAACACGACACCAGGGGCGCTCATCGGGACGAATCCTAGCTCGCCCCCCCGGGGCGGCCGCGCCCCGTCCCGGCAGGGAGTCTCAGGGAGTCTCAGCGCGCGCCGTTCGTGCTATCAAACTCCTGCCGCGGCGCGGCGGCCCGCCGGCCGCCGGGGCCGCGATCCGAGGAGAACTCCATGAGCTTCAATCTGCGCAACCGCTCGCTGCTCAAGGTGCAGGATCTGACCCAGCGCGAGTTCCGCTTCCTGCTCGACCTCGCCCAGGACCTGAAGCACGCCAAGTACGCCCGCACCGAGCAGCGGCGCCTCGAGGGCAAGTGCATCTGTCTGATCTTCGAGAAGACCTCGACGCGCACCCGCTGCGCCTTCGAGGTCGCCTGCTTCGACCAGGGCGCGCACGTGACCTATCTCGACCCCTCGGGCTCCCAGCTCGGCCACAAGGAGTCTTTCGCCGACACCGCGCGCGTGCTCGGCCGGATGTACGACGCCATCGAGTATCGCGGCGCCAGCCAGCGCGGCATCGAGGTGCTGGCGGCGCACGCCGGCGTGCCGGTGTTCAACGGCCTCACCGACCAGTACCACCCCACCCAGGTGCTGGCCGACGTGATGACCATGCGCGAGCACGCCGAGAAGCCGATCCAGGAGATCAAGTTCGCTTTCCTGGGTGACACCCGCAACAACATGAGCCATTCGCTGATGATCGCCGGCTGCCTGATGGGCATGGACGTGCGCATCTGCGGTCCGAAGCAGCTCTGGCCCGCCGACGAGATGGTGGCCATTGCGCGGGATCTCGAGCGCCAGTCGGGGGCGCGGCTGACCCTGACCGAGGATCCGCGCCGCGCGGTCTCGGGGGCCGACTTCGTCCACACCGACGTGTGGGTCTCGCTCGGCGAGCCGAAGGAGATCTGGCGGGAGCGGATCGAGCTGTTGCACCCCTATCAGGTCAACGCCGATCTGATGCGCGCGACGATCAACCCGCGTGCGCGGTTCATGCACTGCCTGCCCGCCTTCCACGACACCGAGACCACGATCGGGCGCGAGATCGCTCAGACCTACGGCCTCGCCAACGGGCTCGAGGTGACCCACGACGTCTTCGAGTCCGAGGCCAACGTCGCCTTCGACCAGGCCGAGAACCGGATGCACACCATCAAGGCGCTGCTGGTCGCGACCCTGGGGGACTGAGCTCCGTGCTGATCGTGGTGGCGCTCGGCGGCAACGCGCTGCTCAAGCGCGGCGAGGCGATGACCGCGGAGAACCAGCGGCGCAACGTGCGCGCCGCGGCGCGGGCGCTCGCCCCGATCGCGGACCAGCACCAGCTCGTGGTCGGCCACGGCAACGGCCCGCAGGTCGGACTGCTGGCGCTCCAGGGCGCGGCCTACGCCCACGTCGAGACCTACCCGCTCGATGTCCTCGGCGCCCAGACCGAGGGCATGATCGGCTACATGATCGAGCAGGAGCTGGGCAATCTGGTGCCCTTCCACCGGCCGCTGGCGACGCTGCTCACCATGGTGGAGGTCGATCCGGACGATCCGGCGTTCGACCACCCGACGAAGTTCATCGGTCCGATCTACGAGCGCGAGGAGGCCGACCGGCTCGCGGCCGATCGCGGCTGGACCTTCCGGCTGGACGGCGGCCACTACCGGCGGGTCGTGCCCTCGCCGGAGCCGCAGCGGATCTTCGAGATCCGGCCCATCCGCTGGCTGCTGCGTCACGGCACGATCGTGATCGCCGCCGGCGGCGGCGGCATCCCGACGATGTACGAGCGGGGCGCCGACCGCAGGCTGGTCGGCACCGAGTGCGTGATCGACAAGGACCTCGCCTCCGAGCTGCTCGCGCGCGAGCTGCGGGCCGACCGCTTCGTCATGCTCACCGACGCCGACGCGGTCTACCTCGACTGGGGCACACCGACGGCGCGCCCCGTCCGCCGCGCCTCCCCCGCGGCGCTCGCGGCCCACGAGTTCGCCGCCGGCTCGATGGGCCCGAAGGTCATGGCCGCCCGCCGCTTCGTCGAGCGCACCGGCAAGCCCGCCGCGATCGGCGCGCTCGAAGACCTGACACGGATCCTCGCCGGCGAGGCCGGGACGACCGTCGACGCCGCCTGCGAGGGAATCGTCTTCGGCTGAGGGCGATCTCGTCCGTGGCATCGAGGAGGAGGCGCCAGTTGCTGGCGCCGGGCTCGGGCTCGGCGACGCGCGGATCCTGGTAGCAGGTCGGGTCGCCGAGGTAGAGGCCGTGGGTGACCAGCTGGCACTCGAGCTCCAGACCAGCTGGCACTCGAGCTCCATCGAGTCGTCCTGGATCGGGAACGGGAAGCCCGCGACCTGGTGCTTCGGCTGGCCCTCGAAGGTCCGGTTCAGGAGCTCGTCGTAGAGGTCCGACTCCGGATCCCGCGGGCGGAAGGCGGCGAAGCCTGCCGTGGCATGTCGGGGGCAGTGAGGGGTCAGGCATCGCGCCGCGGTCGTGCCCTGGCGGGCCAGACTCGGAGCGGGCAATGCTCTGCCGCATGCGTGAAGTCCCTGTCCGTCGTGAGAAGCGTCAGGTCGTGGCGAATGCAGAGCTGCGCGAGCAATGCGTCGATGGTGCCGAGTTGAACACCCGCCTTGCGACACATGTTGCGCACTCTCGCCGCGTTGACGTGGTCATCTCGATCGGGCTGAAGCAGCGGTAAGGCAGAGAAGCGCTCGACGATCTGGGCCTGAGCCTTGGGGCCCGAGAAACCTTGCAGGAGCTCCTGCAGGACGAGGCCAGTGGTGACGACCACCTCTGAACCGAACAGTGCCTCCTTCAGTTCGTGCACCTCGGGATCAGGAGCTTCGATGTCCCGGCGAAGAGCCAAGGACCAGACGCTCGTGTCGACCAGAAGAGTCACTTGCGACGAGACCGCTCGGCCTTGTAGTCGAACGACTTGTCCCACTCGAGCTTGCCGAGAAGCTCGGCCACGCGCCGCTGCTCGCGACGAGCGATGAACTCCTGAAGGGCCTTGGTTACGACGGCCTTCTTCGTGCGCTCGCCGCTGACTCGTACCGCTCGGTCCAGGAGATCGGGATCGATTGCGAGATTGGTAGCCATGTGCGACTCCCTGTGTAGAAGTCTACACACTCACGGAATCGAATGCCACTGTCCCTCGGCCCACTCGACGGCCTCGTCGATGGAGCGCACGTTCCGGATCCAGAACCCGGCCACGAGCTCTTCGGCATCCGCGAAGGGGCCGTCGGTCACGGGCCGCTTCGGAGAGGGAAGTCGGGTCAGGTACCGGTACCGCCACGACTCCTCCGACAACGTCCTTCGATCGCCTCTCCGCACGAACGAAGTCTGTCTCCCGCTTGCCAATATGGCAGGAGCAATACGGAGCAGTCAATCAACGCAGAATCTAGTGGCGCTCGACGCCCGGGGGCGGCGAGGTCGAAGGGGCGCTGACTGGCTGGGTCGAGGCAGGACGCGCGACCGCGTACATCTCCCAAGCGATGGCCTGGTAGAGGCCCCAGCGGTCGTCCGCTACCGTGTACAGGTCGAAATGGCCTCGCCCTTCCACGTAACGGAAGTCAGGCTCCGCTCCAAGCGCTTTCATCGTCGCTTCCAGCCGGCGCGCCGCGCCCTGGAGGTGGAATTGATCCTCTGTTCCCACGGTCAGGTGGATCTTGCGGTCGAGGCGGTCGCCCTCGAGCTCGGACCAGTGGCGACGGAGGCGCTCGGCTACGTCGTAGTGCTCCCTCCAGTAGGCGATCACGGTCGGGTCGACGGCGCCCGTCGTGCGGTCGAACATGGGCAGCGGGCGGCCGTCCGGACCGCGCGGTGAGAAGGCCCAATCAAACGACGCCATCTGGCCGCCGTAGGCGCCGAGCACGACTTCTCGGCGCGCGTAGTCCTCGATGGCGACCAGCGTCTTGCCTTGGTCGAGCGCCAGCGGCCGGGGCGACCCATCGGGTTCGCGGTAGAGATTGGCGCCCGACGCGTAGAGGTCGACTCCCAGGAAGTCGTGAAAATCGCTCGGGTCGGGCGCGGTAGGCCAGGCACCGCCGAACAGTCGAGGGAAGCTCACCTGCAGCCACAGCGCCGCCCAACCACCCGAGGAGTGTCCGGTCAGCAGGCGGCCCGAAGGCGTGGCGTCCATGCGGTACTGGCGTTCCAGGAAGGGGATCAACTCCGCCGTCAACGCTTGGGCCCAAGGCCCATTGTTGACGCTGTCGACGAACCCACTCGTGCCAGTGGGACTGGACTGGTCGATCGCCACCCAGATCATCGGCGGCGTCTTCCCCTGCTTCATCTCGTCCCAGCGGGCGACGCTGGTGTCGTGGAGGGAGCGCAACGTGCCACCGAAGCCTTGAGTGAAGTAGACCGCCGGATAGCGCTGGTCCGGGTGGGCCGCATAGTCCGGCGGAGTCACGACCCATCCGCGAAGGGCAACCTGACGCCCCCAGAAGCGGCTGAGGAGCGGGCTGGAGAAATCGAGCGAATGGATGTCGGCAGCGGCCATGCCATACCTCTCCCTGAGGGCTGCCGGCACGTTCGGGAGGGGCTGGAGCGGATCGGACTCGGGGACGACCGTCGCCAGCGTCAGGTGTCGGGCTGCATCACCCGGCAGGTTCATCTCGATCACGCCGCTGACCACGTCGCCCGGGCCACGACCGGTGTAGTTGTAACTGTGGTCGCGGTCCAACACCGCCTGCACGGCGTAGCGGCCGGGCTCGAGTTGGGAGAAGGGCTTGGGGAAGGCCACGACGTCGGCGTCGAGCGCGACGATCGCGCCGCGGTCGAGGTGCACGACCTCCTGGGCGGCGATCGCCACCGCGTGGGTGTCGATCTGATCCCTGTCGACGCTCGCGAGGGGCTCCTTGTCGGCGGCGCCGAGCGCCTTCGCGAAGACCAGCAGCCTGCCGGAGAGAGGCGCATCCGAGACTTCGGCCAAGCGCACATGAAAGACGGTCGGCGCGGCCGTGACGGTCGCGGCGAAGGCGCCCGCGACCGGCAGGACCAGCAGAACCGAAAGCAGCACGCGAGTGCGGGCGGGGCTCGCTCGGGGACTCGATCGCGGGCTCGTCATGGGGGCGGCGCGCTCATGGCTCGTGGTCCATCGTAGAACGAATGGCGGAGGCGGAACGCGACGCTCTCGGCACCGCAGCAACGCAATCGCCGTTGGGAGCCGTTGGATGCTCCTCGACGCAGGCGGCAGCTCAGAGCCGGAAGGGCTCGAACCCCGCGTGCGTCCGGCGGCGGGCGGTAACCTCGGCGGCCACCGTCTCGGCGGACAGGTCGTCGATCCGCTCGAGCAGCCCCGGGACCCGCCGCGCGCGCAGCGCACGCAGCGCCGCGACGTCGGCGACCGTGGTCGGCAGCCCCGCCTCGAAGTCGAGCGGCTCGGAGTCAGAGGCTCTCGACGAGCTCTTCGTAGTGTCCGAGGAGTCCATGTTTCGAGAAGTACTGTCTCACTTCCTCGCGATCGATGCCGGGGAGGCCGAGCAGGAAGCGGAGGTCGGCCAAGTCCTGGTGCAGCCGCGTCGGATCGTTCTTGATCGCCGTCACCTTCATCGCCGCGAGGTGCTCCGGGGACGCGACCCGAACCGGCAGCCCTCCCGGCCCCGGCACGCTCCGGCAAGCGGCGAAGAACCGAACCGCGGTCGCTTCGTCGAGGTAGACGAGGTCGACCCGGCCCAGCTCGGGGTCCGGGTGGAGGTGATTCGAGTATCCGGCCGAGCGATGGAGCGTCTCGTACCCGAGCTCCTCCAGAAACGCGACCACCGCCTCCTGCGCCCGCCGCTCGGTGGCCAGATCGAGATCGAGCGTCGTCCGCGCGAGCCCGTAGGCCGCGAGCCCGACCCCTCCGACGAGCGCGCCGTCGAAGCCGCGCTCGGCGAGGAACCCGGTGACCCGCGCCAGCACTCCAGCGAAGTCCACGGTCGGATTCTAGCCTGGCGTTCACGCCACCAGATTCCTGAGCGCCGCCAGTCCCGCGCGCGGCCGTCAAGGCGAACCCGGCGGCGATCGATGCGGGGCGGGGCCCGCGGCGGGCCCCGCCCCGAGCAGCTACTTCGCGGTCCCGGCGAGGTGCGCGGCCAACGCTGCGAGGCGTTCCGCCCAGTAGGCCTTGCGCCGCAGGGCGTCCTCTCGGCTTCCGAGCTTGCGGTGCTGGACCTGGACAGCGCTCTTGGCCTCCCCCTTGGGCGTGAACCAGAGCTCGACCGAGGTGCCGTCGGGCCAGGTGATGCGCAGCGACCGGTCGGGCGTCGCGGTGCGGATCTTCAAGCCCGCTTCGAGCAGCCAGCGCTTGCGGCGCCGGCCGTCCGACCAAGCGCGATAGAGCTCGGCCACCGGGACCCCGAAGGTGCGGCTCTTGCTCGCCTCGTAATCGCCGGAGCGGCGCTGGCCGGTCTCGCGCAGCCCCTTGATCCGCTCGTAGCCGACGGTGACCGTCTGCGCCCACCAGTCGCCGATGCCGAAGGCCTGGTGCACGTGTTGGGCGATGGCGCGATGGGACCAATCGGCGGCGCCGGCATAGTCGAGCGCCTCGACCCATCGCCGCCAATCGCAGCCGGTCTTGGCGCGGATCGCCGCGTCGCTCATGCCGGCGAGCGCGGCGAGATCCACGGCGGCCGCCGCCGGAGGAAGGGCGAGCCGTTCGGGCTCCGCCGCGGTGACGGCGGGCGGCGCTTCGACGCCTTCAGCAGGAGTTGTCCGCTTGGCGACGAGCCGGGCGCGAGCTGCGGTATAGGACTCGCCGGTCTTCGCCATGCGGGCACGGATCCGACGCTTGAGGTCTTTCTCGACGGGCATCACGAGCCTCCTACGTCCATGCCGCGGGCGGCGCCCCCCAGCGGCGCGGCCGACGCGGCGGGGCGTAGGCCTCGTGACTCGCGGTCCGGGAGTATGCCCCCCTTTGCCTCCACTGGCGCCCTCGCTGGGGGAGGGCCTTGGAGGTTGGGCGTGGACGGTCGCCGAGAAGCGAAGCGTGCGGGAGGTTTCCACGCCCTGTCAAGAGGCGGCGCGGCGGGGCCCCGGCGGCACCCGCTCAGGCGACGACCGGCAGCGAGACGCGCTGGAAGAAGTCGTTGCCTTTGTCGTCGACCAGGATGAAGGCGGGGAAGTCGACGACGTCGATCTTGTAGATCGCCTCCATGCCGAGCTCGGGGTACTCGAGCAGCTCGACCCGGCGGATCGACTCCTGGGCGAGGAGCGCGGCCGGGCCGCCGATCGAGCCCAGGTAGAAACCGCCGTGCTCGCGGCAGGCCTCGGTGACCTGCTTCGAGCGGTTGCCCTTGGCGAGCATCACGAGCGAGGCGCCGTGGGACTGGAAGAGGTCGACGTAGGAGTCCATCCGCCCGGCGGTGGTCGGACCGAAGGATCCCGAGGGCATCCCCTCCGGGGTCTTGGCCGGGCCGGCGTAGTAGATCGGGTGGTCCTTGACGTAGTCGGGCAGCCCCTCGCCCCGGTCGAGCCGCTCCTTGAGCTTGGCGTGGGCGATGTCGCGCGCGACCACGATCGGTCCGGTGAGCAGCAGCGGCGTCGCCACCGGGTGCTTCGAGAGCTCGGCCAGGATCTGCGCCATCGGCCGGTTGAGGTCGATCGGCACGCCGTGGCGGTGATCGCCGGTGCGGTAGCGCTCGGGCAGGAAGCGCACCGGCTCGTGCTCCAGCTGCTCGAGCCAGACGCCGTCGCGGTCGATACGGCCGAGGACGTTGCGGTCGGCCGAGCAGGAGACCCCCATGCCCACCGGGCAGGAGGCGCCGTGGCGGGGGAGCCGGATCACCCGCACGTCGAGGGCGAAGTACTTGCCGCCGAACTGGGCGCCGATGCCGGTCGCCCGCGCCAGCTCGATCGCGCGCTGCTCGAGCGCGCGATCCCGGAAGGCCTGGCCGTATTCGTTGCCGGCGCCCGGCAGCCGGTCGAGCGCCCCCGCCGAGGCGAGCTTGACCGTCTTCAGACAGGCCTCGGCCGAGGTGCCGCCGATGACGAAGACCAAGTGGTAGGGGGGGCAGGCGGCGGTGCCGAGCGCGCGCATCTTCTCGGCCAGGAACCGCTCGAGGCCCGCCGGGTTGAGCAGCGCCTTGGTCTCCTGGAAGAGGAAGGTCTTGTTGGCCGAGCCGCCCCCCTTGGCGACGAACAGGAAGTCGTAGCGAGAGCCATCGACCGCGTAGAGGTCGATCTGCGCCGGCAGGTTGGTGCCGGAGTTGCGCTCCTCGTACATGGTGAGCGGCACCGTCTGCGAGTAGCGGAGGTTCTCCTTCTGATAGGTCTCGTAGACGCCGCGCGCCAGCGCCTCGGCGTCGCCGCCGCCGGTCCAGACCCGCTGCCCCTTCTTGCCGACGATCGTCGCCGTGCCGGTGTCCTGGCACATCGGCAGCTTGCCCTCGGCCGCCACCACGGCGTTGCGCAGCAGCGTGAGCGCGACGCCGCGGTCGTTGTCGGAGGCTTCGGCGTCGTCGAGGATCGCGGCGACCTGCGCCAGATGGCGCGACCGGTAGAAGAACGAGACCTCGCGGAAGGCCTCGCGGGCGAGCAGCGTCAGGGCTTCCGGCGAGACGCGCAGGACCTCCTCGCCGGCGAACGGCGCGCGCGAAACATGCTCGTCGGTCAGGCGCCGGTAGCGGGTCTCGTCGGGCCCCTCGGTGGGGAACGGATCGGCGTGGTGGAAACCGGGCATGGCGCTCCTCGGTCGGGTCGTTGGCGGTCGCTGGGGCCGACGGCCGGCGCGCCGGCCGCCCTGTCCGATTCGGGCCCCCGCTGATCATCCAACAGGCGGGGGCGGAAACGACCCCCCCGTTGGGGGAGTCGGCCCACCGGCGGCCGGAGCCGGCTCGGCGATCGTCTATGATTCGCGCAGCCAATCGAGGAGGGTGCCGCTCCCGCCGCCCGGGCCGAGGTCGCGGCGAGAGCTCCGATGAGCCCGTCGCAGAGTCTCCGGTGCGTCAAGTGCGGGACGCGGATCCCGATTCCGGACGAGGTCACGCGGACCGGAGCGGGGAGCGTCGTCTGCGCCAGCTGCGGCCAGCGCTACACCCGGCGCACCGGCGGGCCGTCGCCAGCGGGCGCCGCCCCGCCGACGACTCCGCCCCGCTCCGCGACCGCGGGTGGCCCCGTGGTCGCGACCCCTTCCGGTCCCACCCGGCCGCTGGGGGGCGAGGCGGGGGCGCCGGTCTTCGCCGCCGGGACGGTGGTGGGCGGGCGCTACCGGATCGTCCGCTTCCTCGCCCGCGGCGGCATGGGCGAGGTCTACGAGGCCGAGGACTCGGAGCTGCGCGAGCGGCTGGCGCTCAAGACCATCCATCCCGCGGTCGCCGCCGAAGCGGGCGCGGTCGAGCGCTTCAAGCGCGAGATCCACCTGGCGCGCCGGGTCACCCATCCCAACGTCTGCCGGATCTTCGACGTCGGCTACCACGCGAGCGCGCCGGGGGCCGAGCCGATCGTCTTTCTCACCATGGAGCTGCTCGAGGGCGAGACGCTCGCCGCGCGCCTCAAGCGCGCCGGCCGGCTGAGCGCCGAGGCCGCGCTGCCGATCGCGCGCCAGATGGGAGCGGCGCTCGAGGCCGCGCATGCGGCCGGCGTCGTCCACCGCGACTTCAAGAGCGAGAACGTCTTCCTGGTGCCCGGGCCGGGCGGCGAGCGCGCGGTGGTCACGGACTTCGGCATCGCGCGCGGCGGTGGCAGCGAGGACGCCTTCACGATGACGTTGACCGCCGCCGGCGGCGTCGTCGGCACGCCGGCCTACATGGCGCCGGAGCAGGTGGCCGGCGAGCCGATCACGCCGGCGGTCGATCAGTTCGCGCTCGGCGTGGTCGTCTACGAGATGCTCGCCGGGGAGCTGCCGTTCCGCGGCGACACGCCGCTGTCGACGGCGGCCAAGCGGCTGACCGAGCCGCCGCCCCCGCTCGCCGGCTTCGCGCCCGACCTCGACCCGCGCTGGGGCGCCGCGCTCGAGCGGGCGCTCGCGCGCCGGGCGGAGGACCGCTTCGCCTCCGTCGCGGCGTTCCTGGCCGCCCTCGAGAGCGAGAGCGCGGCGAGGCTCGCCGCTGCCGCGCCGCGGTCCGCCGCCGGCGAAGCCGGGCCGTCGGTGTCCGCAGAGCCCCCGCCGACGCGCGCCTCGCCCAAGCAGCGTCGCGAGCGGGCCTTGGCCGCGCTGCTGCTGGTGGCGCTCGCCGGGGCCTCGTTCTGGGCCTACCTGCGGGTGCAGAGCCTGCGTGACCGGACGACGGCGGTGCGGCCGGCGGCGGCCCGCCGCGCGGTCGCCGTGCTCGCGTTCGAGAACCTCTCCGGGCGGCCGGAGTCGGCCTGGCTCGGCACCGCGCTCGGCGAGATGCTGGCGACCGAGCTCGCCCAGGGCGGCGAGCTGCGAGTGGTGCCGGGCGCGGCGGTGGCGCGCGCCGAGCTCGACCTCGGCCTCGGCGCGGGCGAGCGGCCGTCGGTCGAGGCCCGGGAGCGACTGCGCGCGCAGCTCGCGGCCGACTACCTGATCGCCGGCGGCTACACGGCGCTGCCCGGCGGCGGACCGGTGCGCCTCGATCTCCGTCTCGAAGACGCGCGGGCCGGCGAGACCGCGCTCGCGCTCGCCGAGAGCGGCGCCGAGAGCGAGCTGTTCGAGCTCGTGGCGCGCGCCGGCGCCAAGCTGCGCGAGCGGCTCGGGGCGACCGCGCGCGGCGCCTCGCTGGCCTCGCTCTTTCCGAGCTCGAACGAAGCGGCGCGGCTCTACGTCGAAGGGCTCGACGCGCAGCGCCGCTTCGATCCGCAGCGCGCCCAGGAGCTGCTGGCGCGCGCGGTCGAGCTCGAGCCGGATCACGCCCTCGCTCGCTCGGCGTTGGCCACCGCCTGGGCGGCGCTCGGTTTCGGCGACCGCGCGACCGCCGAGGCGCGGCGCGCCTTCGAGTTGGCGCGCCAGCTACCGGCGCCGGAACGGCTCGTGGTCGAGGCGCGCTATTACGAGAGCGCGGGCGAGTGGCGGCGGGCGGCGGAGATCTGGCAAGCGCTCTGGTCGTCCGCGCCGGACGCGATCGACTACGGTCTGGCGCTGGCGCGCGCCCGCACCGCGGCGGGCGAGCCGGACGCGGCGCTCGCCGCGGTCGAATCGCTGCGCCGCCTGCCGGGCCTCGAAGCCGGCGATCCCCGGCTGGACCTGGCCGAAGCCGAGGCGGCGACCGCGAGGTCCGACTTCCCCCGGCAGGCGGCGGCGGCCGAGCAGGCGGCCGCGCGCGCCGAAGGCCTCGGCGCGCGGCGGCTGGCGACCGAGGCGCTGATCAGTCGGGCCTGGGCGCTGCGCCAGCTGGGGGAGCCCGAGGAGGCCTTGCGTGTGGTGGCGCGGGCGCGGGAGCTGGCGGGCGCGGCCGGGGACCAGGGCCTCGAGGCCGCCGCCGGCAGCGTCGAAGGCAGCCTGCGCATGGACCGCGGCGACCTCGCGGGCGCGGCGTCGGCCTTCGAGTCGGCGCTGGCGCTCTGCCGGGCGCGCGGCGACCGCGGGGGCACCGCGCTCGCCCTCAACAACCTGGCGGTGGTGCGGCGGCGGCGCGGCGAGTCCGGCGTGGCGCTGCGGCAGTATCGGGAGGCCGAGGCGGTGGCGCGCGAGACCGGCAACCGCCGCGGTGCCGCCTACGCTTCGGCGAACGTCGCCGCCTCGCTGGCCGAGCTGGGCCAGCTGCCGGCCGCGCTCGAGCGGCTGGAGCAAGCGCTCGCCGAGTTTCGCGCGCTCTCGGATCCGGCCGGCGTCGCCTCGGCGCTCGCGAGCCTGGGCGGGGTCCGGCGCCGGCTGGGAGATCTGCGCGGCGCCCGGGCGGCGCTCGAGGAGTCGCTGGCCGGCCGGCGGTCGATCGGCGAGCGGGCGGGTGAGGCCGGCGCCCTGGCCGCGCTCGCGCAGGTCCATCTCGATGCTGGCGAGCTCGACCGCGCCGAGCCGCTGCTCGAGGAGTCGCTGGCGCTCGCGCGCTCGCTGGTCCAGAAGAGCGCGGAGGCGGCGGCGCTGGGCGGCCTCGGCGAGCTCGCGGCGGCGCGCGGCGACCTGGCCGGCGCCAGCGGCCGGTGGATCGAAGCGCTGGCGCTGCGCCGCGCGACCGGCGAGCCGGCGGCGGCCGACCGCCTGCGACTGATGCTCGCCCGCTGGGACGGCGACCGGGCGCCGGAGAGCGCCGCCGCGACCGCGCGCGAGGTCCTCGGCAACCTGCCGGCCGAGCCGGCCGCGGACCTCGAGGCGTCGGCCCGGCTGGTCCTGGCGCGCGCGGCGCTCGCCCGCGGGCGAGCCGCCGAGGCGCGCCGCGAGCTCGAGCCGGTCCTCGACCGCGCCGGCGACCTCGGTCTCGGTCCGGGCCTGGAGCTCCGCATCGTGGCGGCGCGGGCGGAGGCGGCCGGCGGTCGCCGCCGCGCCGCGCTCGAGGAGCTGGCGCGGGTGGCGGCCGAGGCGGCCGCGGAGGGCCTGCTGCCGCTCGAGACCGAGGCCCGGCTCGGCGCCGCGGAGCTCGGCGGCGCCCAAGAGCGCGCGGCGCTGGCGGCGGT
>JACTMI010000001.1 GCA_014584695.1 Acidobacteriota bacterium | reverse complement strand
CCGGGGGGTTCTGGTTCTTCCATCCGGACAACTTCGAGCTGCTGGTCAAGGTGCTCGACGGTTGCGGCGTGACCGGCAGCTACTGGCTCTTCGCCGCCGGCCTGACCGACGTCGAAGTCGACCTGATCGTCACCGACACCTGGACCGGCACCATCCGGACCGTCCACAGCCCGGCGGGGACGGCCTTCCAGCCCTTCCTGTCGACCGACCTCTTCCCGACCTGCGACGCCGAGCCCCCGGCCGGAGCCACGGCCGGTGGCCAGGAGGCGGCGAGATCTTCCGCGAGCGAAGAGGCCGCCGCCGAGCCCGACGAGGCAAGCGTCGAGCACGACCAGGCAGTCGTCGCGCCGGCCCGAGACTACGAGCGCCGGGCTCGGCCTGTGCGAGCCGGGGCCGGCGGTGCACTGCTTCGGCGGCGGTCGGTTCCGCGCCACGGCGAGCTGGCGGGAGTTTCAGGGGCTCGAAGGGACCGGGCAGGCCCAGCCGCTGTCGGACGACAGCGGGCTGTTCTGGTTCTTCTGGCCGGACAACGTCGAGCTGGCGCTCAAAGTGCTCGACGGCTGCGGCGTCAACGATCACTACTGGGTCTTCGCCACCGGCCTGACCAACGTCGCGGTCGAGCTGCGGGTCGAAGACCTCCAGACCGGAGCGATCTGGCAACGCGCGACCGAGCTCGGCCAGCCCTTCCCACCGCACCTGGACACCAGCGCCTTCGCCACCTGCCCCTGAGTCCGGGCGGAGGAACCCGCAAGGCAACGGAGAAGCAGAGCAGAAAAGAGCGACAAGGCAAGCAAGGAAAAGAAACGAAGAGAAAAGCAGAAGCTCCATAGAAGGGGTCGAGTGCCGGCTGCTGGTGGGGGAGGCGGTGCCCACCGGCGGGTCGGCCTGCGAGAGGAGAAAGGCAAAGCAGAGCAAAGCAAAGGCTCCATAGAAGGGGTCGAGTGCCGGCCGCTGGTGGGGGAGGCGAAACGTCGGCGGTCGGCTCGGCGATGGGGACCGCGAGGGCGTCCCGCACTTGCCAAGGGTGCAATGCCCGCCACCCCCTTCAACAGAACGCTTTTCCAACGTGACGGTGCCCACCGGAGCCCCGCACTCGCCACGGGCGCAACGCCCACCACCCCGTTCAACAGAACGCTTTTCCAGTTTGGAATCGCCCGCCAGCGCATCGCTTTCGCGGTTCGAGCGCGGGCGGGGGCGGAATCGGTCAGTGCTTGTGGAGGTCCTTGTGCATCAGTCGACGGCTCTCGGCCAGGCGCTCGGCGGCCGGGAGGCGGCGCAGGCGCTCCGAGAGGTCCTCGTCGGCTTCGGAGCGCAGCTGCGAGATGACCTTGTCGATCGCGCGCGGCGGGAAGCCGCCCCGTTCGAAGAACGCCCGCTCCTCCTCGAGCCGCCGCGCGGCCTCGACCGCGGAGCCCGGCAGCCGGCCCAGGTCCGCGCTCTGTTCGACTTGGTGGCCCAGCTGACCGCGGACCTCCGTGGCGGCGGCGAGATCGAGGGTGGCGGGATCGGTGAGCCCGTCGGTGGCGGCGAGGGCCACTCCCGCCAACAGGAGGTGCGAGAAGGCGCTGCCGTCGGGGCTCCGGTACTCGACCGTGGGGCGCGCCAGCTCCTCGGGATAGGGGCCGTCCTCGAGCGGGTTCATCGCGCGGTCGAGGCGCCGCTCGGTGGCGAAATCGAGCGGCACGCGCACCAGCGCCGAGCGATTCGATCGCCCCCAGCAGAGGCGGGTCGGCGCTTCCTGGTTCGGTACCAGGCGCAGGTAGCTGCCGGCCACCGTGTTGCCGAAGGCGGTGAGCGGCACCGCGTGGCGCAGCACGCCGCCGACCAGCCCGCGCGCGGCCTCGGAGAGCTCACCCTCGGCGTCGCGCATGACGTTGCGGCCGCCGCGCGCGAGCGCCAGGTGGAGGTGCATGCCGCTGCCGGCCATCCCCTCGTCGAGCTTGGGCACGTAGGTCACCGAGGCGCCGTGGCGGTCGGCGATGGCGCGCACCAGCCAGCGCAGCACCGACAGCCAGCAGCCCAGGTCTTCGATCGGCACCAGGTCGAGCTCCACTTCGTACTGCTCGACCCGCCGGCCGTTGAGCTCCGGGTCGTTCGACTCCAAGCGATCGATGTAGCCGACCTCGCCGTGGCAGTACTTGACGCAGCCGGTCACCGCCGCGGCGGCGCGCAAGATCTCGTCGGCGATCGCGCGCCCGTGCAGGTAGGGCGCGCTCTGGTGGTAGTTGCGCTGCGAGCGGCCGGTGAAGCGATCGTCGCCCCGCTCGAGGATCAGGTAGAGCTCGAGCTCAGCCAGCGCCTCGAGCTCGAAGCCGGTGCGCTCGCGCAGATCGGCTGCGGCCTTCGCCAGCACGTTGTCGGGCGTCAGCGGGCAGGGATCGCCGCCGCGGTCGGCGAAGCGGCAGACCAGGTGGAGCTCGTCCGGGGCCCAGGGATCGAGGAAGGCCCAGCGGTAGACCGGCACCGCGTAGAGGTCGCTCGCCCCGGGATCGAACAGGCCGGGAAAGAGACTCGAGCCGTCGACGCGCTCGCCGGCGGCGAGGATCCGGTCGAGGTAGGTCGGGCTCGAAACCGGCAGGCGCAGCTCGCGCAGCTTGCCGTCGAAGGAGGGGTAGCGGAAGTTGACGACGCGGATCCCCTGCTCGAGGCAGAGCGCCGCGAGATCCCGGCGCCGCCACTCGGCGGGAGGCTTCTTCAGGCGCTGCACGAGCGGGCGCAGATCCTGCGCGGCCCCGAACTGGGATTCGAACATCGCGGCGGCTTCCTAGGTGCCCACCGGCCAGAGCGCCGGCCGCGCCGCCCGCGCGATGCCCCGTTCGAGCACCAGCCGGAAATCCTGCTCGACGGCGTGCGGCGCGAAGGACTCGACCCTCAAGTCGCCCTCGAGCGAGTCCACGGGGTGGGCCAGGTCGAGCACGGTGTCCAGCAGCTGTTCGGGCCCGACGTTGACCCCGGTGAGCTCGACCCGCACCGTCCCACCGCGGCGTTCGAAGCGGAGGTCGCCTTCCGGATAGAGCCCCTCGAAGCTCTCGACGAAGTCGGCGAGGCGCGTCTCGGCGCCCGCCGGCGCCGCGAAGCGCAGCTCGCCGGTGACGCGGGCCGAGAACGGATCGACGGCTCGGAAGACCGCCGCCACCTCGGCCGGCTGCTCGTGGCTCCAATCCTCCCGCGGCCAGTGGACGCGGATGCCATCCCGATCGACCGTCAAGCGGAGCAGCAACCCCTGCCGGTCGCGCAGCAGCAGGGCACCGCCCGGCAGGCGCTCGCGGTCGGCGCGCGGCAGCAGGTCGAGCAGCGCGACCAGCTCCGCGGGTACCGCCGAGAGCGCCGGCGCGCCCCCCGGCTGGACGTGACGGACGACGATCGCGCTCGCCTCCGGCGCGTACTCCAGCCACTCGCCGGCGAAAGCCGACAGGGTCGCCTCCGTCGCCGGATCCGGTCGCGCGAGCTTCACCTCGCCGACGCACTCGAACTCACGCGGTCCGATCATCGCTTGGTCTCCCCGCCCGGCGCGGCGACCGTCTCCAGCTCGGGAAAGTGCTCGACCAGGACCGGATGGGTCGCGGTGAGGGCCGTCGCCTCCTTGGTCAGCGCGCGGCCGATCACCAACCGCTGGATCTGGTTGGCGCCCTCGTAGATCTGCGTGATCTTGGCGTCGCGCATGTACTTCTCGACCGGGTAGTCGCGGCAGTAGCCGTAGCCGCCGAACATCTGGACCGCCTCGGTGGTGACCCGCATCGCGACGTCGGTCGCGAAGACCTTGCACATCGCGGCGTACTTCGACGCGCCGGCGTGCCCTTCGTCGATGAAGCGGGCGGCGCCGAGGACGAGCTGGCGCGCGGCCTCGATTTCGGTGGCGAGGTCCGCGACCTTGAACTGCGTCGCCTGGAAGCTGAGCACCGACTGGCCGAACTGCTGCCGCTCCGAGGTGTAGCGCAGGGCCCAGTCGAGCGCCCCCTGCGCGAGCCCGACGGCCTGGGCCGCGACCCCGGGACGCGCGCGGTCGAGGGTCTGCATCGCCAGACCGAAGCCGCGCCCCTCGACGCCGCCGATCAGGTTCTCCGCCGGCACCCGGCAGCCCCGGAAGTGCAGCTCGTGGACCGGCACGCAGCGGATCCCCATCAGGTCCTCGCGCTTGCCGACCTCGAAGCCCCGCGTCCCCTTCTCGACCAGCAGCGCCGAGATGCCGCGGCTGCCGCGGTCCGGCCGCGTCGAGCAGTAGACGGCGTAGAGCGAGGCGACGTTGCCGTTGGTGTTCCACTTCTTGTCGCCGTCGATCACCCAGTGGTCGCCGTCGAGGACGGCGCGCGTGCGCAAGCTGCCGGCGTCCGAGCCGGAGGCCTTTTCCGACAGACCGAAGGCGATCAGCTGCTCGCCCGAGGCGATCCCGGGCAGGAAGCGGCGCTTCTGCTCCTCGGTGCCGCCGAGGATGATGCCGAAGCTGCCGAGCGCGTTGACCGCGTAGGCCACGCCGACGCCGCCGCAGGCGCGCGACAGCTCCTCGACCACGACGCAGAGGTCGAGCACGCCGGCGCTCTGGCCGCCGTACTCCTCCGGCACCCAGATCCCCATCAGCTTCGCCTCGCGCAGCGCGCGGATCACGCTCCACGGGTACTCGCCGGTCCGGTCGAGCTCGGCGGCGACCGGCCGCACCGCGCGCTCGGCCACCTCGCGCGCCCGCTCCTGGTACTCCCTGGTTCGCTTCGACAGCAGCTCCTTCATGGTGGGCTCCTCCCCCCGCGCGGCGGCTGGGTGCGACTGACGCAAGTCTGCCGGCGACGTCGGCTTCGAGCGCCACCCTCCCGGGTGGCCGAGAGGGCGCTCTTGCGACCCCTTGACGAGAGCCCGCGAGGAGTCTAGACTTGAAGTAAGTAAGTGATTACTTACTCCTCCCGCCCCATGAGCGCACCCACCACCCGTCAAGCCGAAATCCTGGATCGGGCCTTCGAGCTGTTGGCCGAGGGTGGCCTCGCCGGTCTGACGCTGCGCAAGGTGGCCGAGCGCGTCGGCTTCACCGAGGCGGCGATCTACCGCCACTTTCCGAACAAGCAGGCGCTCGTCTTCGCCCTCGTCGACGCGCTCGGCGCGCGTCTGCTCGGCCGGATCGGCGTGGTGGCTCACGACCGAACGCTGCCACCCGCCGCGCGGCTCGAGCGGATGGTGCGTCACCACGTCCGAATCCTGCGCGAAACGCGCGGCCTGCCGGTCGTGCTGGTCGCCGAAGGCCTCGCTTCGGCGGACGCGGCCCTGATCGAGCGGCTGGGCCGGGTGCTGCGAACCTACGTCGGCCTGTTGGCGGCCGTGCTCGCGGAGCTCGACCTGCCGATCGGGATCCCGCCCGAGCGCCAGGCGACGATGTTCTTCGGCCTGCCCGCCGCGCTCGCGATCCAGCTGCGCGCGTTCCCCGACCTGGCGCTCGACGACGACGAGGTCGAGCGGCTGGTTCACTTCTACGTCCGCTCGCTGACCCGCGCCGGCGAGCTCCCGGAGGTCGCCCCATGATCCGCCATCTCCCGCTCGCGCTGGCGCTCGCTCTCTGCACCAGCGCCGCCGCCGCCGGGCGCGAGCCGCTGACCCTGGCCGCGGCGGTCGATCTCGCGCTCGCCCGCCACCCCTCGCTCGCGGGGGCAGCGGCACGCGTCGACGAGGCGCGCGCCACCCTCGCGGAAGCCGAATCGGCCCGCGGGCCGATCGCCCGCCTGCTGCTCACCGCCCAGCACTACGGCGAGCCGATGCCGGTGACGCCGATCCACGGCTTCGGTCCCGCGCTCTTCCCCGAGTTCGAGGAGACGCTGCTCCAGGCCGGGCTCTCGGTCTCCTACACCCTCTGGGACTCCGGTGCGCGCCGCGCCCGGATGCGGCAGGCCGAGGAACAGATCGCGGGCGGGGAGTCGCGGCGACAGGCGGCGCGGCAGGCCGTGATCGTCCGCGTCGTCGCCGCTTGGGCCGCGGTGCGCGCTCGCGCCGAGGCCGCGGGGGCCGCGGAGCAACGGGCGACGGCGCTCGCGGCCGAGCTGGAGCGCACCGCCGTGGCGCTCGCCGCGGGCCGAGTCGCCCCGGTCGAGAGCCTGCGCGCCGAGGCGGCGCTCGCGGCGGCGCAGGCCGAGGCGAGCCGGGCCACCATCGCCCTCGACGCGGCCGAGCGGGATCTCGCGCGCCTGCTCGGGGAACCGGTCGAGGCGGCCCGCGGCGCCGCTCTCGATCTCGCCTCGGCCAGCGCGCCTCCCGCCGTCACGGCCGCGCGTTCCGAGCTGCAGGAGCGCGCGCTCGCCGCCAGCCCGTGGGTCGAGGAGGCGCGGCGCCAGATCGCGGCCGCCCTCGCCGCGCGCGCGCTCGCCCGCTCGGCCTACTTCCCCGAGCTCAGGACGACCGGCGCGCTGCAGGAGCTCGGCGCCGTCCACTCGAGCTTCGGCACCGAATGGAACGTCGCGCTGCAGCTGTCCGTGCCTCTCTGGGACGGCGGCCAGACCGACCAGCGCGTGGCGCGCGCCGACGCGCGCCTCGCCAGCGCCCGCGCCGACCTCGCCGGGGCCGAGATCGATGCACGGGAAGCGGTCGATCGCGCGCTCGCCGCGCGCGCGGAAACCGCGGCCCGGCTCACCGCCCTCGAGCGCGCGGAACTGCGGCTGGTCGAGGTCGCCCGCATCCAGAGGCTGCTGCTCGACACCGGCGCCGGCACCCAGGTCGACTACCTCGCCGCCGAAGCCGAGCTGGCCACGACCCGCGCCGCCGTCGCCGAAACCCGCGCCGGCGCCCTCGTCGCCGCCGCCGAGCTGGCGCGCGCGACCGGCGATCTCGAAACCACCTGGATCGCGAGTTGGGAGAACCTGCCATGAGCCCCAAGCGCATCGTGCCGCCATTGCTGCTCGCCGTCGCCGCCGGAGCCGCGCTCTGGCATTTCGTCCTCGCGCCGCGCGACGCCGGGGGCGGCCTCGTCGCCTCGGGGACGGTCGAGGCCACCGACGCCAAGCTCGGCTTCCAGCTCTCCGGCCGCCTCGCGGAGGTCGCCGTGCGGGAGGGCGATCGCGTCGCCGCCGGGGCGCCGCTCGCGCGCCTCGACACCACCGAGGTCGACGCCCGCCTCGCCCAGGCGGTCGCGGCGGCGCGCGCGGCGCGCGCGGCGCTGGCGGAGCTCGAGGCGGGCTCGCGGCGCGAGGAGGTGGCGCAGGCGCGGGCCGGGTTGGCGGCGGCGCTCGAGCGCCTCGCCGACACCGAGCGCGACCGCGAGCGCGCCCAGATCCTCTTCGACGGCAAGGCCATCAGCCGCGAGGCCCTCGACAAGGCGCTCTCGGCCCACGAGCTCGCCCGCGCCGCGCGCGACCAGGCCGCCGAGCAGCTCCGGCTGGTCGAGCGGGGCCCGCGCTCGGAGCGGATCGAGGCCGCCCGCGCGCAGCTCGTCCAGGCCGAGGCAGCGGTCGCCACGGCCGAAGCGCAGCTCTCCCACCACCGCCTGCTGGCGCCCTTCGACGGCATCGTCACGGTCCGCCACCGCGAGCCGGGGGAGATCGTGGCGCCGGGCGCCGCGGTGGTCACCTTGCTCGATCCCGCCGACCGCTGGGTGCGCATCTACGTGCCGGAGAACCGGCTCGGAGCGGTCTCGCTCGGGCAGCGCGCCGAGATCCGCGCCGACACCTTCCCCGCTCGCGCCTACGCCGGCGAGGTGGCATTCCTCGCCAGCGAGGCCGAGTTCACGCCCAGGAACGTCCAGACCGCGGAGGAGCGCGTGCGCCTCGTCTACGCGGTCAAGGTGCGCATCACGGGCGACCCGGAGCAGCAGCTCAAGCCGGGGCTTCCCGCCGACGTGACCCTGGAGCTCGCCGCCCGGTGAGCGCGACGCCGGCCGGGATCGAGGTGCGCGCGCTGGCGCGGCGCTTCGGCGAGCGCGAGGCGGTCGCCGGCCTCGACTTCGAAGTCCACCCCGGCGAGCTGTTCGGCTTGGTCGGGCCCGACGGCGCCGGCAAGACGACGACGCTGCGGATGCTGGCCGGCGTCCTGCGCCCCTCGGCCGGCGACGCCCTGGTGGCGGGGTCGTCGATCGCCCGCGAGCCGGAGCGGGTCAAGCAGCGGATCGCCTACATGTCGCAGCGGTTCGGCCTCTACGCCGACCTCACCGTGGCGGAGAACCTCGCCTTCTATGCCGACCTCTACCGGGTGCCCGCGCGCGAGCGCGCCGCGCGCCTCGACCGGCTCTACGCCTTCTCCCGGCTCGGCCCCTTCCGCGACCGCCTCGCCGGCGCGCTCTCGGGCGGCATGAAGCAGAAGCTCGGCCTCTCCTGCGCGCTCGTCCACACGCCCAGCGTGCTGCTGCTCGACGAGCCGACCTTCGGCGTCGACCCGGTCTCGCGCCGCGACCTCTGGCGGATCGTGCACGAGATGGTGGCCGAAGGGGTGACCGCGGTGGTCTCGACCGCCTACCTCGACGAGGCCGAGCGCTTCGACCGGCTGGCGCTCCTCGACCACGGGCGCGTGATCGCGCTCGACACTCCGGACGGCCTGATCCGACGGCTGGAAGGGGAGCTGCTCGAGGTGCGCCTGCCGGGCGCGCGCGCCGCCGCGGCCGTCGCTTCCGGCCTGCCCGGCGTGCGGCGGGCCGCCGACTTCGGCGACCGCTGGCACCTGAGCGTCGACTCCGCCGCGCGACGGCGGGACGAGATCGTGACCGCGCTGGCGGCGCGCGGCTACCCGGGCGCGCAGGCGACCGCGGTGGCGCCCGGCCTCGAGGACGTCTTCCTCGAGCACCTCGACCGGCCGGAGCTCGCTCCGCCGACCGCCGCCGCGAGCTCGAGCGCCGCGGACGGCGGCGAGCCTGCTTCCCCTCCCCCGGCGGACCGAGCCGCGGTCGAAGTCCACGAGCTGAGCCGCCGGTTCGGCGACTTCGTCGCGGTCGACGCCGTCTCCTTCTCGGTCAGCGCCGGCGAGGTGTTCGGCTTCCTCGGCCCCAACGGCGCGGGCAAGACGACGACGATCAAGATGCTGATCGGGCTGGTCGCGCCGAGCGCCGGCGACGGCCGCGTCGCCGGGCTCGACATCGTCGCCGGGCGCGACGAGATCCGCCTGCGCGTCGGCTACATGTCCCAGCAGTTCTCGCTCTACGCCGATCTGACCGTCGACGAGAACATCGTCTTCTTCGGCGGCCTCTACGGCGTGCCGCGCGCGCGCCTGGCCGAGCGGCGCGCCTGGGTGCTCCGGATGGCCGGGCTCGAGGACGCGGCCGGGCGCCGCACCGGCGAGCTGGCGCTCGGCTGGAAACAGCGCCTGGCGCTCGGCTGCGCCGTGCTCCACGAGCCTTCGATCCTCTTCCTCGACGAGCCGACTTCGGGCGTCGACCCGATCTCGCGCCGCCGCTTCTGGCAGCTCATCTACCAGCTCGCCGGCGGCGGCACGACGGTGTTCGTCACCACCCACTACCTCGAGGAGGCGGAGTCCTGCGGCCGGCTGGCGCTGATGAACCGTGGGCGCCTGATCGCGCTCGACAGCCCGGCGGGGCTCAAGCGCTCGCTGCGCGAGCCGCTGCTCGAGCTGCGGGTCGACGACCCGCTGCGCGCGCTGGCGCTCCTCGACGGCCTGCCCGGCGTGGCGCGGAGCGGCCTGTTCGGCCGGGCGCTCCACGTCGCGGTCGAGGACCGCGAGGCCGCGCTCGTCGATCTGCCGGCGCGGCTCGGCGCAGGCGGCGTGACGGTCACCGGAGCGCGCGCGATCCCGCCCTCGCTCGAAGACGTCTTCGTCGCGCGGGTCGCCGAGAGCGGCGGCGCGCTGGAGGGCTGATGCTCGACCCGGTCCGGCTGCTCGCGGTGGCGCGCAAGGAGACGATCCAGCTCTCGCGCGACCGCCGCAGCCTCTTGCTCGCCTTCGCGTTGCCGCTGCTGCTCCTGGTCCTGTTCGGCTACGCGATTTCCTGGGACGTCCGCGACATCGCGCTCGCCGTCGTCGATCAGGACCGTTCGCCGGAGAGCCGCGCGCTGGTCGAGACCTTCCTCGCCTCCGGCTACTTCCGGCTGGTCGAACGCCCGGCCAGCCCGACCGAGGCCCACCGGCTCTTCGCCCGCGGCCGCGCCAAGCTGCTGCTGGTGATCCCGCCCGGCTTCGCCACCGATCTCGGCGCCGGGCGCGCGGCGTCGCTGCAGGCGCTGCTCGACGGCTCCGACGCCAACACCGCCACCATCGCCCTGGGTTACGCCGAAGGGGTCGCGCGCTCGTTCGGCGAGCGCGTGGCGCTGCGCGGCGAACGCTTCGTCCCCGCCTTCGCCGCCGACAGCCGGGTCTGGTTCAACGAGGAGCTCGAGAGCCGCAACATGATCGTCCCCGGCCTAGTGGCGGTGATCATGATGGTCATCGCCGCGCTGCTGACCTCGCTCACCATCGCGCGGGAGTGGGAGCGGGGCACCATGGAGCAGCTCGCGGCGACACCGGTCGGTCGGCTCGAGATCGTGTTGGGCAAGCTGCTCCCCTACCTCGCGATCGGCCTGTTCGACGTCGCCGCCACCTCGGCGCTCGGCGTCGTCCTGTTCGACGTGCCGCTGCGCGGCAGCATCTTCCTGCTCGCCGCGCTCACCTTCCTCTTCCTGGTCGGCGCGCTGGGTCTCGGCCTGTTCATCTCCGCCGCCACCCGCTCGCAGGTGCTGGCGACCCAGATCGCCCTCGTCGGCACCTTCCTCCCGGCCTTCCTGCTGTCGGGCTTCATGTTCTCGATCGAGGCGATGCCGAAGCCGCTGCAGGCGATCACCTTCCTGGTGCCGGCCCGCTACTTCCTGGTGGTGACCCGCGGCATCTTCCTCAAGGGCGTGGGAGTCGAAGTGCTCGCGACGCAAGCGCTGCTGATGGTGGCCTTCGCCGCCGCCGGCCTGGCGCTCGCGGTGCGCAGCTTTCGCAAGGAGCTCGAGCCGTGAGCGCGCCGTCGCCGCGCCGGATCGCCGAGATGGTGCGCAAGGAGCTGCGCCAGACCTTCCGCGACCCGCGCATGGCCCGCGTGCTCTTCGTCGCGCCGCTCATCCAGCTGCTGGTCTTCGGCTACGCCGTCTCGACCGACGTCCGCGGCACCTCGCTGGCGGTGGTCGACCAGGACGGCGGCGCCGAGGCGCGGGCGCTGGTCGAGGCGATGACCGCAGGCGGCTACTTCCGGGTCGTCCTGCGCTCGGATCGCCCCGCCGACCTGGTCGCCGCGCTCGAGCGGGGCGACGCGCTCGCGGCGCTCGCGATCCCGGCCGGCTTCGCGCGCGATCTCGCGGCCGGCCGGGCGCGCGTCCAGCTGCTGCTCGACGGCACGCAGTCGAACACCGCCACCGTCGCCAAGGGGCACGCCGAGCGGATCGTCGCGAGCTTCGGCGCCAGTCGGTCGGCCGCCGTCCCGACGCCGCGGCTCGACGCCCGCCTGCGCGCCTGGTACAACCCCGACCTCGCCAGCCGGAACTACAACGTGCCGGCGGTGATCGGCGCCCTGCTGCTGCTGATCTGCCAGCTGCTGACCGCGCTCGCCGTGGTGCGCGAGCGCGAGATCGGCACCCTCGACCAGCTCCAGGTGAGCCCCCTGCGGCCGGTCGAGCTGATCCTGGGCAAGACGCTCCCCTTCGGCCTGGTCGGGCTGGTCGACTTGGCGCTGATCACCACCCTGGCGCTCTTCTGGTTCCGGGTCCCCTTCCGCGGCAGCCCGCTCCTGCTGCTCGGCGCGACCCTGCTCTTCCTCGCCTGCGGCCTCGGCCTCGGCCTGCTGATCTCCACCGTCTCGAAGACCCAGCAGGAGGCCTTCCTCTCCTCCTTCCTGCTCTTCATGCCGACCATGCTGCTGTCGGGCTTCATGTTCCCGGTGTCGAGCATGCCGCCGCTGTTCCGCTGGCTGACGCTCGCCAACCCGCTGCGGCACTTCCTCGAGATCGTCCGCGGCGTCTTCCTCCAGGGGGTGACCGCGGGCGACGTGCTGCCGCAGTTGGGCGCCCTGGCGGGGATCGGCGCCCTGCTGCTCGGCCTCGCCGTCCACCGGTTCGCCCGCGCGACGGGCTGAGCACGCGAAGCGAGCTTCATGGGATATTTCTCCGCCATGGCAGAGAGCGCCGACGAGCGGACGCCGGCGAGCCGGGACAGTGGGGGCGCGCCCCATCCGGGTCGCCTCCCGCTGCGGGTGATGAAGTTCGGCGGCACCTCGGTCGGGAGCGCCGAGCGGATGCGGCGCGTGGCCGCGATCGTCCTCGAGGCGCTCGAACGCCACCGCGTGATCGTCGTCCCGTCGGCCGTCGCGGGGACGACGGATCTGCTGGTGTCGGCCTGCGAGCGCGCCCTCGGCGGCGAGGCGCTGGCGCCGGTGGCCGACTTCCGGGCCGTCCACCAGGCGATCGCGACCGAGCTGCTGCCCGCAGACGGCGGCTCGACGGAGCCGCTCGCCGCCGCGCTCGATCAGCTGGCGGCGGAGCTCGATCAGCTGGCGGCGGAGCTCGAGCGGGCGCTCACCGGCGTCTCGTTGCTCGGCGATGCTTCACCGCGAGTGCGCGCGCGGGTCGCCACGCTCGGGGAGCGGGCGAGCGCCGCGCTCCTGGCCGCCCTCTTCGCCGCCCGCGGCCGGCCGGCCGAGCGGCTCGATCCGCGCCGGCTCCTGCCCTGCGACGGCCACCCGCTCGAGGCCGAGCCGCGCGCGGCCGAGATCCGCGGCCGGCTGGCGCCCTGGCGCGACGGCGAAGCGCCGCTCGCGCTCTTCCCCGGGTTCTTCGGCGGCGACGCCCACGGCGAGCCGATGCTGCTCGGCCGCGGCGGCTCGGACACCTCGGCGGCGCTGATCGCGCAGGCGGTGGACGCCGAGCGGCTCGACATCTGGACCGACGTCGCCGGCATCTTCACCGCCGACCCCCGCCTGGTCCCGGCGGCGCGGCCGGTGGCCGAGGTCAGCTACGAGGAGGCGATGGAGCTCGCCCACTTCGGCGCCAAGGTGCTCCACCCGAAGAGCATCGCCCCGGCCCGCGCGGCATCGATCCCGGTCCACGTCCTCGACTCGCTCCACCCCGAGCGGCCCGGTACCGTGGTGCGGCCGCGCCGCGCGGGCGACCAGCGGATCGCCGGCGGCCTCTCGCTGCTCGCCGACATCGCCCTGCTCTCGATCGCCGGTCCGGGGATGAAGGGCGTGCCGGGCATCGCCGCCCGCCTCTTCGCGCCGCTGGCGGAGCAGGGGATCTCGGTGGTGCTGATCACCCAGGGCTCGAGCGAGCTGGTGATCAGCCTCGGCGTCCGCGCGGTCGACGCCGAGCGCGCGGTGGCCGCGCTCGGCGAGACCTTCTCGGCCGAGATCGCCACCGGCCGCGTGGAGGAGATCACGGTCGCCCAGGAGCTCACGGTGCTGTCGCTGGTGGGCGACGGCATGCGCCACCACTCGGGCGTCGCCGGGCGGATGTTCGGCGCTCTGGGCGAGGCGGGGGTCAACGTGGTCGCGATCGCGCAAGGGGGGAGCGAACGCTCGATCTGCGCGGTGATCGACGCCGCGGACGGCCCGCGCGCGGCACGCGCGGTGCACGCGCGCTTCTTCGAGGGGGGCGCCGGCGCCGGGCTCGCGCTCGCTTCGGCAGCGGCCGGTCCGCCACCCGGCCGAGCCGTGGCCTACTTCGCCCCGGCCTCGATCGGCAACGTGGCGGCCGGCTTCGACGTGCTGGGCGCGGCGATCGAGCCGCTCGACGGCGAGCCGTGGGGAGACGTCGTCGAGGTCGCGCCGGCGAGCGCGGACGAGCTGCGTTGCCTCGGCCCCTTCGCGCGCCAGCTGCCCGCCGGGCGCGAGGAGAACCTCGTCTGGCGAGCTCGCGCGGCGATCGGCCGCCGCCTGGGCACGCCGCTGCCGCCGCTCGCGCTGACGCTCTGGAAGGGGCTGCCGGTCGCGAGCGGCCTCGGCTCGTCGGCCGCTTCCGCGGTCGCGGCGGTGGCCGCCCTCGACCATTTCCTCGGCGGCCCGCTGGGCGATGCCGGGCGCCTCGAAGCCGCCGCCGAGGTCGAGTCCCAGGCCTCCGGCGGCCGGCACCTCGACAACGTCGCGCCGATCCTCCGGGGCGGTCTCTGCCTGGTCGCGCCGGACGAGCGGATCCGCCTCCTCCCCTGGCCGGACGAGCTCCGCTTCGTGCTGCTTCAGCCGGAGCTCGCCCTGGCCACCCGCGAGGCCCGCTCCGCGCTGCCGCGCGAGGTGCCGCTCGCGCTCGCGGTGGCGCACGGCCAGAACCTCGCCGCGCTGGTGCACGCACTTCACGCGGAGGACCTCGAGCTGATCGCCGCCACCCTGCGCGACCTGCTCGCGGAGCCCTTCCGGGCGCCCCTGGTCCCCGGCTTTCGCGCGGCGCAGCGCGCCGCGCTCGACGCCGGCGCGCTCGCCTGCAGCCTGTCGGGCGCGGGCCCGGCGCTGTTCGCGGTGGCGCGGCCCACAGCCGCCGCGGCGGTGGCGGCGGCGGCGAGCGCCGCCTGGGCGGCCGCCGGGATCCGCTGTCGCTCCCGACTCTGCCGCCTCGCGCGGACCGGGGCGAGGGCGCTCGAAGGGGCGGTGCCGTGGAGCTGACTTCGACACGCGACCCGGCGCTGCGCGCGACGTTCCTGGAAGCGGCCGCGCGCAACGTCCCGGGCGACGGCGGCCTCTACCTGCCGGCGCGCTGGAGCGCGCCGGCCGATCTCGACACGCTGCTCGACCTCGGCTGGGCGGAGCGCGCGCGGGCGCTGCTCGACCGCTGGCTGGGCGACGAGCTCGAGCCGGCCGAGATCGCCGAGGTCGCCGACGGCGCCCTGGACTTCCCCGCGCCGCTGGTGGCCATCACCGGCGGCCGCGACGCGCTCGAGCTCTGGCACGGCCCGAGCCTCTCTTTCAAGGACTTCGGCGTCCGCTTCCTCGCCCGCGTCCTGCTCTTGCTGTCGCGGCGGCTGGGCGACGGCGCCACCCGCACGGTGCTGACCGCGACCAGCGGCGACACCGGCGCGGCGGTGGCGCACGCCTTCCACGGTCTGCCGGGATTCCGCGTCGCCGTGCTCTATCCGCGGGGGCGGATCTCCGAGCTGCAGGAGCGGCAGATCGCGACCCTGGGCGGCAACGTCCGCGCGTTCGCGGTCGAAGGCGCCTTCGACGACTGCCAGCGGCTGGTCAAGGCCTGCTTCGCCGACCCGGAGCTGGCGCGCGCGCTCGGCCTCGTCTCGGCCAACTCGATCCACGTCGCCCGCCTGCTCGCCCAGGTCCTCTACTACGTCGAAGCGGTCGCGGCGCTGCGGCGCGCGGGCCGCGGCGAGGAGCGGCCCTGGATCGCGGTCCCCTCCGGCAACTTCGGCAACCTCTGCGCCGGGCTGCTCGCGTGGCGGCTCGGCCTGCCCATCGCGGGGCTGGTCGCGGCGACCAACGCCAACCGGGTCGTCCCCGACTACCTCGACGGTGGCGCCTATCGGCCGCGTCCCAGCGTCGCGACGCTGTCGAACGCCATGGACGTCGGCGCGCCGAACAACTGGGAGCGGATCGACCGGATGTTCGCCGGCGACCGCGACACCATGCGCCGGGCGCTGCGCTGGGGGAGCGCCGACGACAGCGCGACGCGGCACGAGATCGCCCGCCTGGAGCGCCTGGGCTACCGGGCCGACCCCCACGGCGCCGTCGCTTCCGCGGTGCTCGAGCGCTGCCTCGGCCCGCGCGAGACGGGGATCTTCCTCGCCACCGCCCACCCCGCGAAGTTCCTGCCCGCCCCGCATCCGGACCGACTCCCCCCAGCCCTCGCCGCGGCGCTCGCGCGGCCCTTGCTGGTCGAGCCCTTGGCCGCCGATGCGGAGGCCCTCCGCGCGGCGCTCCGCATCGATGCGGTCACCCGGTGACGGCGCGCCAACCGTCGTCGCGCCCCGCGATGAAACCCTGCGCCGGTCCGCCACGTTGATAGGCTAGAGGCCCCCCACGGCGCCACGGGCGCCACCTGTTCGACGTCTTCCAGGAGGTTCCGATGTCCGTCCGCCCCACCCGGTTCGTCGCCGCGCTCGCCTGGCTGCTCACCGCCGCTGCCCAGACTCTCTCTGCCGCTTCCGCTCCCGCCGCCCCCGGCGCTCCCGTCGCTCCATCGCCCGCCGATCTCTCGCGCGACGCGATCCGCGCCGCGGTCGTCTCGTCGATGGACCGCGCCGCCGATCCCTGCAATGACTTCTACCGCTACTCCTGCGGCGGCTGGCTCGATTCCACCCAGCTCCCCGCCGATCAGGCGCGCTGGGTGCGCAGCTTCTCGACCATCACCGAACGGAACCGCGAGACGATCCAGACGCTGCTCGAGGATGCAGCGAAGAGCCCCGGCGACGACGCCGACCGCCGCAAGATCGGCGACTTCTACGCCGCTTGCATGGACGAGGCCGCGATCGAAGCCGCCGCCGCCACGCCCCTGGCCCCCTACTTCGAGGCGATCGCGAAAGTCGGCGACCCGGCGTCGCTGCTGCGCGTCACCGGGCAGCTCCACCGCGCCCAGGTGCCGGCCCTTTTCGGTTTCGCCCCGCTGCCCGACTTCAAGCGCCCCGACTTCACCATCGGCTTCGCCTTCCAGGGCGGCCTCGGCATGCCCGACCGCGACTACTACGTGTCGGAGGATCCGAAGAAGCGCGAGCTGCTCGGCAAGTACGAGCGCCACGTCGCGCGCATGCTCGAGCTCGCGGGTGAGCCGGCGGCGGGCGCCGCCGCGGCCGCCGCGCGCATCGTCGCCTTCGAGACCGAACTGGCCAAGATCTCGCGCGAGCGCGCGGCCCTGCGCCAACGCGAGAAGCTCTACAACAAGATCGACCGCGCCGGCCTCGAGCAGCTGGCGCCATCGCTGCCCTGGGCGGTCTACTTCGAGGCCATCGGTTACCCCGCGGCCACCGAGATGAGCGTCGCCGTGCCCGAGTTCTTCGAAGGGCTCGAGCGGCTGGCCGGCACCACCCCCTGGCCGACCTTCCGCGAGTACCTGCGCTGGCACACCGTCAACGCGGCGGCCGAGGTCCTCTCCCGGGCCTTCGTCGACGCCGACTTCGAGTTCTTCGGCCGCACGCTGGCCGGCCAGGCCGAGATCCAGCCGCGTTGGAAGCGCTGCGTCGCGGCGACCTCGGGCCTCCTCGGCGAGGTGATCGGCAAGCTCTACGTCGAGCGCGAGTTCGCCGGCAACAGCAAGCAGGTGGCGCTCGAGATGATCCGGGACATCGAGCACGCCTTCGAGGCCAATCTGCCGAACCTGGTCTGGATGGACGACACCACCCGCGCCCGCGCGCTCGAGAAGGCGCGCAAGGTGGCGAACAAGATCGGCTACCCCGACGTCTGGCGCGACTATTCGTCGCTCGCGGTCGGCCGCGCCTCTCACGCCGCCAACACCCTCGCCGGGGTCGCCTTCGAGTACGACCGCAGGATGCGCAAGCTGGGCCAGCCGGTCGACCGCGCGGAGTGGCTGATGACGCCGCAGCAGGTCAACGCCTACTACAACGCGCTGCTCAACGAGATCGTCTTCCCGGCCGGCATCCTGCAGCCCCCCTTCTTCCACAAGGACCACCCGGCCGCCCTCAACTACGGCGCCATCGGCGCGGTGATGGGCCACGAGCTGACCCACGGCTTCGACGACCAGGGGCGCAAGAACGACGGCGACGGCGTGCTGCGCGAATGGTGGGAGCCCGAGGTGGCGGCCAAGTTCGAGGCAGCGGCGCGCTGCGTCGACGAGCAGTTCTCGACCTTCGAGGTCGAGCCGGGCGTGCGGATCAACGGCAAGCTGACGCTGGGCGAGAACATCGCCGACCTGGGCGGCATGAAGCAGGCTCACCTCGCCTACCTGGCCTGGGAGAAGCGGCACGGCAAGCCCGAGCCGCTGATCGAGGGGCTCACCGACGAGCAGCTGCTGTTCGTCTCCTGGGCCCAGACCTGGTGCTCGCTGTCGACGCCGGAGTACCTGCGCCAGCAGGTCACGGTCGACTCGCACTCGCCGGGCATGTTCCGCGCCGTCGGCGCGCCGATGAACTCCCCGGAGTTCCACCGCGCCTTCGCGTGCAAGCCCGGCGACAAGATGGTCCCGGCCAAGGTCTGCACCGTCTGGTGACCTGACGCCCGGCCCACCGCGCCGCCGCCCCACCGCCCCCCCCTCGCAGCCCTCGCCACGGCCAGGGCTGCGCCAGCGCGGGCGCCCGAAGGCCTGGGCACGAAGACGAGCGGATGCGGAAAAGAGAACAGAAAAAAGCAAAAGCCTTCTGTTGAAGGGGGTGGCGGACGTTGCATCCGCGGCGAGCGCTGGGCGCCCTCGCGCTCCCCATCGCCGCGCCGACCACCGACGTTCCGCCTCCCCCACCAGCGGCCGGCACTCGACCCCTTCTCCGAGGGGTGCCCTTGCCTCTCTCCCTTCACAAGGCCGACGCGCCAATGGGCACCGTTACGTTGAAAATGCCTTCTGTTGAAGGGGTGGTGGACGGTGCGCTCGTGGCGAGTGCGAGACTCCCTCGCGCTTTCCTCCGCCGCGCCGACCACCGGCATTCGGCCTTCCCCACAAGCGGCTGGCACTCGACCCCTTCCATGGAGCCTTTGCTTCTTGTCGTTGATGGGGCCACGAGCGGCTGGCACGCTCGCGCGCACTCTCGCGTGGGCCTCACGGTCGGAGCTTCAGGGGGGCGAGACGAAGTCCCAGGCGTGGAGGCCGTTGGTCTCGAAGCCGTCGCCGAAGAGGCACTCCGCGACGCTCCCCGTGCTGCCGTCATTGCTGGTGAAGGTGGCCTCGGCGGCGGTCAGGACGTAGTCGGCGGCGTTGTTCGTGCTCGCCGCCGTGCTCGAGCCCGGAAAGCGCAGGGCGCGGCCGGTCGTCCAGTCGAGTGGCTCCCCGAACGGCGGGTTGAAGTTGCCGTCGGCGTCGTTGTCGAGGGTGCCGGTGTTGGTCCCGGTGTAGCCGGCACCGCCCCAGGCGAGCCCCCAGTAGATGCCGCCGAAGCTGTCCTCGAAGGTCAGCTTGCCGGCGAGCAGGTACGAGGCCGGGATCGGGTTGGTCAGGGTGAAGTCGGGCGTCGGCCCGCTGCCGGCCGCGGTGAAGGCGCTGGTGGTGGAGAGAATGCGCGCGCCGCCCGCGCTGTTCGAGACGTTGCCCGGAAAGGTGATCAGGATCACCGGGTTGTTGCCAGCCGCGTCACGGGCCACCAGTCGGGTGCCGGCGACCAGGTTCTGGAAGCTGGAGCGCATCCGCAGCTGGATCGCCTGCTGCCCCACCTGCCCACAGACGCCGCCGATCACTTGCTCGATCTGCATCAAATGAAACGTCGCCGCCGCCGGCGCGGCCAGCCAGGAGAGCAGCCCGACGGCCAACAGCCCCGACACGATGTGGCGCGTAGCGCGGCGCCGGCGCGGACCTTCGCAGTACATGCGCGAGCCTCCCCAGGACGAACGAACGAATCCCGATTCGAACCTGTGTTCCCGCGCGCCGCGCACCGGTTCAGACCCGCCCCCCCCTCGAGCACACCCCCACCGCACGGCCTCCGCCACCTCCGCCACCTCTGCCACCCCCCGCTCCTTCCCCTCGCCTCTCGCCCGCATCCAAAGCCTCTGCTTCGCTTCGAGCGCAGGGCGAGTCGGGAGTGGTCGCTCGTGCGCTGAAAATGCGTTCTGTTGAAGAGACTGGAGGGCGGAGCGCCCGTGGCGAGCGGGGGTCGCCGGTGAGCACCGTCACGTTGAAAAAGCGTTCTGTTGAAGGGGGTGGAGGACGGTGCGCCCGTGGCGAGTGCGAGACATCCCCGAGCTCCCCATCGCCTCGCTGACCGCCGACGTTCCGTCTCCCCCACCAGCGGCCGGCACTCGACCCCTTCTATGGAGCCTTTGCTTTGCTCTGCTTTGCCTTTCTCCTCTCGCAGGCCGACCCGCCGGTGGGCACC
>JACTMI010000032.1 GCA_014584695.1 Acidobacteriota bacterium | reverse complement strand
CGCTACGACAACGTGCTGTGGGGCGAGTGGTACCGGATCAACTACGCCGAGAACTTCGCCCAGGGCGACACCCTGGTCCACATCGAGGCCGCCGCGCCGAACGACACGCCCGCGTGGGCCCTGCTCGACGCCGGCACCTTCTACAATCGCTGCTATCCGGGCGGCCTGGGCGTGACCCCGGCGCCGGACCTGCGCGAGCCGCTCGGCACCACCTACGCGACCCAGTTCTACCAGAACGCGGCGTTCAGCGGTGGTACCGACTTCGTGATCTGGAAGGACTCACAGTTCCCGAACGACGACGGCTTCAGCTGCGTCGCCGGTCCGGGCTGGTTCCCGATCCCGGAGAGCCAGGTCATCTTCTTCGACGAGCAGGAGAACCCGGAGGCGGTCTGCACCATCTCCCCCTGCCCGCAGGAGGACGTGCTGTTCCCGATCGAGGCGCAGTCGGTCTCGGTCGCTTCGATCGACGTCACCCCGCAGTCCGGCTGGGTCTACCTGAACCTCAACCAGAACTACGGCCAGGGCTTCAGCTGGCTCGCCCAGGCCGGCCTGGGCGTCGTCGGTCCACAGCGCCGAGGGCCGGTTCAGCGCCGGTCTCAACGCGATCCAGCTGGATTCGTACTGCGACACCCAGAGCATCATCATCGGCCCCTCGGGTCCGGACTATCCGTTCGCCGAGTGCACCGTCAACTGGTTCAACTTCGATGAGTACAACTGCCCCTTCTCCGAGGGCGGCAGGGCCACGACCAAGACCTGGAACTGAGCCTCTCGATCAGTCGCTTTCCGAACGGCGCGGGCCTTGCGGTCCGCGCCGTTTTGCTTTGACGACGCCACCATCGCCCGCAGTCCGCCCCGCCGCCTGTCGTACAATGCGCCCTCCGCGCGCCACCGGATCGCGGTGCGCACTTCGCCATGATCGACTCCGCCGCCCTCCCTTCTCGCCCCGCTCTCTCGCGCGAGACCCTCCTGGCCGACTACGCGCTCGGCTGGCGGAGCCGCCACGCGAGCATCGTCGGGCGCAAGGAAGTGCTGACCGGCAAGGCCAAGTTCGGCATCTTCGGGGACGGCAAGGAGGTCGCCCAGCTGGCGATGGCACGCGCGTTCCGGCCGGGCGACATCCGGTCGGGCTACTACCGCGACCAGACCTTCATGATGGCGGTCGGCCAGCTCGATCTCGACCAGTACTTCGCCCAGCTCTACGCCGACGCCGACGTCGAGCGCGAGCCGGCCTCGGCCGGCCGCCAGATGAACGCGCACTTCGCCACCCGCATGCGCGACCGCGACGGCGCTTGGCTCGACCTGACGGCGGCGCCACAGTCGGCGGCCGACCTCTCGCCCACCGCCGGTCAGATGCCGCGGCTGGTCGGTCTCGGGCTGGCCTCGCGGCTCTACCGCGAGCTGCCGGACCTCGCCGGTTTCACCCGTTTCTCACGCGGGGGCGCGGAAGTCGCCTTCGGAACGATCGGCAACGCGTCCTGCGCCGAGGGGCATTTCTGGGAGACCCTGAATGCCATCGGCGTCCTGCGCCTGCCGGTCGTGATCTCGATCTGGGACGACGGCTACGGCATCTCGGTGCCCAACGAGCTCCAGCTCGCCAAGCAGGACCTCTCGGAGCTGCTCGGGGGTTTCCGCCGCCTCCCGGGAGGTCAAGAGGGGTTCGAGATTCGCCGCGTCGCCGGATGGGACTATCCGGCCCTGCTCGACGCTTACCTCGAGACCACGGAGATGGCGCGCCGGGATCACGTCCCGGCGGTCGTCCACGTGGTCGAGGTCACCCAACCCCAGGGACACTCGACGTCCGGCAGCCACGAGCGCTACAAGTCCAAGGAACGACTGGCCTGGGAGGTGGAGTTCGACTGCCTGCGCCGCATGAGGTCCTGGCTCCTGGCCGAGGAGCTCGCCACCTCCGCGGAGCTCGACGCCCTCGAAGCGGAGGCCGCCGAGGCGGTGCGGGCAGCCAAGCGGCGGGCTTGGGAGGCTTTCCAGGCCCCCATCCGGGAGCAGCATTCGCGGCTGGTCGCGATCGCCGAGCCCCTCGCGCGCCGCTCCGCCGCCGCGCCGGAGCTCCTGGACCTCCTGACCCATCTCGGGCGCCACTCGCCCGTGCTCTACCGGCATCTCCAGGCGGCGGCGCACGAGGTGCTGATTGCCACACGAGATGAGCCGTCGCCCGAGCGAGACGAGCTGCGCCGTTGGCTCGAGGCGCTCGCGGCGGAGAACCGAATCCGCTACTCGTCGGACCTCTACGCCGAGGGGCCCGCATCGGCCCTCGCGGTCGCTCCGGTGGCGCCCGTGTACGCCGACGACGCGCCACTGGTCAACGGCTACGAGGTCCTCAACCGCTGCTTCGACGCCGCGCTCGAGCGGTATCCCGAGTTGATCGCTTTCGGCGAGGACGTCGGCCGCCTGGGCGACGTCAACCAGGGGCTCCACGGCCTGCAGGAGAAGTACGGCGCCCTGCGCGTGGCGGACACCGGCATCCGCGAGACGACCATCATGGGCCAGGCGATCGGCTTGGCGCTGCGCGGGTTGCGCCCGATCGCCGAGATCCAGTACCTGGACTACGTGCTCTACGGCTTGCAGACGCTCTCCGACGACCTCGCCTGCCTGCGCTACCGGACCCGCGGCGGGCAGGCGGCGCCGGTCATCGTGCGCACTCGCGGCCACCGCCTCGAGGGCATCTGGCACTCCGGATCGCAGCTCGGCGGCATCCTCCACCTCTTGCGCGGCCTCTGGATCTGCGTGCCGCGGGACATGACCCAGGCCGCCGGGATGTACAACACGTTGCTCGCCAGCGACGACCCGGCCCTCGTGGTCGAGGTCCTGAACGGCTACCGGGTGAAGGAGCGCCTGCCCGCCAACGTCGCCGAGCTCAGGATCCCGCTCGGCGTGCCGGAGGTCCTGCGCGCCGGTGGCGACGCGACGCTGGTGACCTACGGCGCCTGCTGCCGGATCGCGCTCGAGGCCGCCGAGCTGCTGGCGCGCGTCGGCATCGAGACCGAGGTCATCGACGTGCGCACCCTGCTGCCGTTCGACCTCGAGGACCGCATCCTGGGCTCGCTCGAGAAGACCGGCCGCCTGATCGTGCTCGACGAAGACGTTCCTGGCGGTGCCTCGTCCTACCTCCTCCAGCAGCTGCTCGAACGCCAAGCGGGATTCTGGCGTCTCGACGCCGCGCCCGTGACCGTGACCGCGCGCGAGCACCGTCCGGCCTACGGCTCCGACGGCGACTACTTCTCGAAGCCCTCGCGGGAGGACGTCTTCCGGGCCGTCTATGCCTCCCTGCGCGAGGCGGCCCCGGCGCGGTTTCCGGAGATCTTCTAGTCCGGCGAGCCCCGCCAGCGGCGCGAGCCGAGCGCCAGCAGGGGCCAGCCCAGCAGCGCCAACCCGGCCGCGGCGAGAAACGGCACTTGATAGCCGAAGCGATCGACCAACGGTCCGAAGGCGAGCGAGCCGCTGCCGATGCCGACATCGAAAGCCGCCAGCATCGCCCCGAAGGCCGCGCCCCGGCGCGCCGCGGGAACCTGCTGCAGCACCCAGGCCGAGAACGCCGGATAGAGCGTGCTGAACCCGGCGCCCATCAGGGCACCGCCGGCGAGGAAGCCGGCCGCCGATTCCTGGTGCGGTAGCCAAGCGAGCGCCGCCGCCACCGCGACCATGCAGGGTGGCAGCGCGCGCCGCGGCCCGACACGATCCACCCAAGGCCCCAGGAGCGGTCGCAAGGCGATGACCGCGGCCGCGAAGCCAGAGAAGAAGATCCCCTCCTGAGCGACTCCCCGCTCCCGGCTCAGCAGCGCCACGAAGCTGGTCGCGCCGCCGTAGCCGACCGTGCTCAAGAGGAGGACGCTGGACAGGCGCAGCACCGACCATTCGATCGCACGCGAGGTCACCAGCTCCGCCAGCTCCGCGCGCCCGACCGGCGCATCCGGCGGCAGACCCCGAGCCAGCGCCGCAACCGCCAGGTGGGCGAGCACCAGCCCGATGCAGACCGTGCCCCAGCTGCGCGCCGCCAACGCCAAGCCCAGGCTCGGCGCCAGCGCGATCGCCAGCGTCATCGCCAGACCGTGGTAGGCGATCCCCTCGGCCCGCCGCTCGACCGGCACGAGTCTCGCCGCTTCGGCGCTCCCCGCCGTCAGGAGCGCCGACCAGATCGCGCCATGAGCAACCGCGAGCGCGACGAACAGCGGCCAGGGGAGGGCCACGGCGTAGAGCGCGGAGAGCCCGGCCAGCGCCAATCCAGCTCCGGTCAACACACGCCTCCGGCCCAGCCGATCGCCGAGCGCCCCGGTCCACGCCGCGGCTAGCGCGGAGGCGAACGTGAGCGCCGCCAGGAAGGCACCGGCGGCCGCTGGCGGAGCGCCCAGCTCCGCCAGTCGGAGCGGAGCGCTCGGAAAGAGCTGGAAGCCGCCCACGCCACCGGCCAGCGAGAGAAGCCAGATGCGAACGAAGGGGGGCGAGACGAGGTAGGTCGGCCGTCCTCGCATCGCGCCGCGCAGGCTAGCAAACGAGAAAAAGAGTGGGCAACGCCGGAGTCGGAGGTGACCCCGGCGTTGCGGGGGAAGGAAGTCAGGAGGGTGTGTGCATCTTGCGCCCGTTCCGGCCGGCTGTCTGTGAGCGCCTTCACCCCGCGGACGTGCGCTGTTGCACGCGCCGGGCGATCGCCCCCGCCCGCTGCGCGAGGCGACCACAACCCAGATCGCGCGCCGAAGCGGCCACCGCCGCCGCCGCGGCGCCGTCTCCCTCCCCGGCCGCGCGAACCAGCGCCGCCTCGAGGGCGCGCAGCCGGAAGCCGCCCCGTTCGGCGACCTCCGTCGCCGACGCGAGCGCGAGGCGAGCCGTCGCGGAATCCGACGCCGCGTAGGCGAGCTCGCCCCGCAGCAGCAAGCCGCGATGCTGGGCGAGGCTGGAGGCCGAGCCTGCCGCCTCCGGCAGCAGGCGCTCACCCGCGCGACGGGCCTCGTCGACCCGCCCGGCTCCAAGCAGCAGCCGCGCGCGCTCGAGCTCCGTCAGCAGGAGCTCGCCGCCTTCTTTGGCGCGTTCCTGCTCCTCGACCAGGCGCGCCAGCTCGACCAGGGCGGCCGACGACTCGCCGGACTCGGCGCGAGCGAGGGCCAACGCCACGTCCGCCGCGCGCAGCGCCGGCAACAGCCCAGCGGCCGCGAATCGCGCGTGCGCGGCCTCCTGTTGGCGGATCGCCTCCGCGAAGTCACCGGCCTCGAAGGCGACTTGGCCGAGCGCTGAGTGGGAATAGCCCTGGCCCCGGAGGTCGCCGCTGGCGCGGGCCGTCTCGAGCGCCTCCTGGCTCGCCGCCCGGGCGCCTCCGAGGTCACAGGCCTCGAGCCGGATCGGCGCCAGGTTGAGCAGCGAGATCACGACGCGGGCCGCGTCGCCGAGCTCTCGGAACTCGGCCAGCGCGTCCCGATGCCGCGCCTCGGCGCCGACGAGGTCACCGCGATTGAACAGCATGGTGCCGATGTTCGATTGCGCCACGGCCACGGCGCGGCGGTCGCCGACCTCCCGCAGCTTGACCAATGCCGACTCGTAGAGCGCGAGCGCCCCCTCGAGATCGCCGCGCTCGGACAGCACGAGGCCCTGCGAGAGCTCGGCGCGGGCTTCACCCGAGCGGTTGCCGATCTCGGCGAACAGCGCGCGCGCCTCGCCGAAGCGGGCCGCCGCCTCCTCGAACCGGCCCTCGCCACGTTCCAGGTTGGCGAGCGCCTGGAGGGTTCTGCCCTCGGTGGCGCGATCGGCGGCGGTCCGCGCGGCCGCCTGGGCGGACAGCAGCGCCCGGCGGCTCTCCGCGGTGCGACCCAGCTTGCGCAGCGCGACGCCGCGCTCGAGGTGAGCTCGAGCCGTGAGCCCGCGCGCTCCGAGCCGTTCGGCGCCGGCCAGGGCGGTCTCGGCGAAAGCGAGCTGGCCCCGGAAATCGGAGAGTCCCTCCGCCGCCCGCGCCGCGAGGAGGGCGACACGCGGGTTCGCCCGGTCGAGCGCCCCGGCGCCGTCGGCGACCTCGCGCAGCGTCGCCGCCGCATCCGCCGCGCGCGCGGCCTCGAGCTGGACCTGGGCGAGCAGCAGCGCCCGCTCGGGATCTCCGGGGCGCTCGCGGCGCAGGAGCTCGAAGATCTCGAGCGCGCGGTCCCAATCGTTGGCCGCCCGCCGATAGGCCCCTTCGATCAGCAGCGCCTCGTCCCGCGGCAGCCCGACGCCCAGGCGCCAAGCGGCCTCCGCCGCGGCCAGGGCGCGCGCGTCGTAGCCGAGCTCGCGCCACGCCGAAGCGAGCCCGGCCCACGCCAGAGCGAACGCCGGATCGGCTTCGAGCGCCTGCTCGAAGCGCGTCCGCGCCGCCGCGGGGTCGCCGCTCCAGAGGCGATCCAAGCCCTCCGCATGCCAGCGCATCGCCTCGGTATTCGCCGGTTGCGTGGCGCGGGCCGCCTCTCTCCCCGCCTCACCGGCGCGCGCGGGGATCCCGAGGGCCCGGCGCAGATCGGCGCCGGCCCGCGCCACCAGCGCGAAGAGCTCGCCCTCCGCGCCCTCGACCGACAGCGGCCCCGCCTCCCGCCCCCCCCCTGGGAGTGTGCGCAGGTCGAGACGGAGCCGCCTGCCGCCCTGCTCGTCGAGCGCGACGAAGGTGCCGGTGACCAGCGTCGTCGCGCCGAGGTGCGCTCGCAGCCGGGACAGTGCCTCGGCGGGGGGCGGCTGGTCGCGCGCCAGTCCGAGATCGATCAGCGTGTCGGCCACCAACTCGCCGGGTACCGTTCGCACGCCACCCTCGGCGCCCAGCTCGGTGGTCAACATCTCGGGCAGCGCCACGGACATCCAAGCCACCGCCGCATCGCCCGTCGCATTGCGCAAGCCGAGCACCGCCACGGCGTCCGCGGCCGCGCCGTGCGGCGGTGGCTCGCCGTGGCGCACGGACCAGGTGAGAACCAGCGCCAGCAAGAGGCCCGCCGCGGCGGCGATCCCCCCCCAGCGCCCGAGCCACCGCCATGCCTCGTGGGCCGTCCTCACCGGTGCGGAGCCGCTGAGCGCGGCCTCGACCTCCAGGGGATCGGCAAACCGCGCCGCCGGATCGCGCGCCAGGCACCTCCGGGCCACCGCTCGAAAGCGCGGCGACAGGTCCGGACGGAGCGCCTCGATCGGCCGTGGCGGCTCGCGCAAGCGTTTCACCGCCATCGACAGCGGGGACTCGCCGTCGAAGGGGAGCTCCCCCGTCACCATCTCGTAGAGCACCACGCCGAACGCGAACAGATCGGATCGCCCGGTGGCCGGCTTGCCCTCGACCTGCTCGGGCGCCATGTAGGCCGGCGTGCCGAGCATGCCGCCGGCCTGGGTCAGCGTCGCGCCGTCGTTGGCGTCGCCGCCGGAAGCCCGCGCCAGACCGAAGTCGGTGACCACCGCCCGCAGCGCGCCGTCCGGCAGCGGCACCAGGAGGATGTTCGAGCTCTTGAAGTCGCGGTGAATCACCCCGGCGCGGTGAGCCGCGTCGAGGGCCCCGGCGAGCTGACAAGCGATCGCCGTCGCCTGCACCTCGGTCAATGGGCCGTTCTCCTCGATCCAGGCGACCAGCGTCTTGCCCGGCAGCAACTCCATGGTCAGGAAGAGGACCGGCTGCGCCGTCGAGCCGTCGGTCTCCGCGAGGTGGACTCCCAGATCGAACAGCCGGCAGACGTTGGGATGCGTGATTCGCCGCGCCAGGAGCACCTCGCGCTTGAACCGCTCGACCGCGCGCGCGTCCCCGAGCGCCGCGGTCCGCAGCACCTTGAGCGCGATCTCCCCACCCAGCTGAAGGTCGATCGCCGCGTAGACCTCCCCCATCGCGCCGTGGCCCAGCGGGCGGAGGACGCGGTAGCGATTGGCGACCAGGTCGCCGGCGCCGAAGAGCGGTAGCAGCTCGCGCGGATCGACCGGGCTCACCGCTCGCCTCCCGCCTCGGCGGCCGCGACTTCGACGGCGCGATCGAAGCTGGTCCAAGCCTCCAGGAGGTCGGGCGGCACCCGCGGCGTCACCACGCCGGAAGCCCCCGCCAGCGGCTGCAGTGACGAGCGGCCGCTCGCCGCGAGCGCCTCGAGCAGGGGCAGGGCCGCCGGTTCGTAGAGAGCGAGCAGCGGCTCGATTCCCCCGGCGCCGCGCCGCGGCAGCACGGCGACGACGCCGGGACCTCGCGCCCCGAGGAGCCAAGCGCAAGCCTCGGGGGTCGCGAGCGCCTGGTCACAAGCGGCGACCAGCCACGCTCGCGGCGGGCGCAGGCGCAGCGCCGCGAGAATCCCCGCCAGCGGACCGCCGACGCCCGGGACGTCGGCGAGCCGTGGTAGCGCGCCGAGATCCGGGGGCACTTGGCCTTCGCCCAGCAACACCAGGTCGGGACTCACCGTTCGCAGCGTCGCGGCGACACGCGACGCGAGGGGCCTGCCGGCGAGCGGAGCGAGCGCCTTGGCGCTGCCGAAGCGGCGACTCGCTCCTCCGACCAGCAGACCCGCCGACAGCGCGACGGCATCCGGCACCCCGGGCATCGGCTGATATCCTTCCACGCCTCGGCGCCGAGCGCGACGGCCCGATTTCCTGGAGCGCCCCGAGCCATGCCGATGTCCCCGTCGATCGATACCCTCCGAGCCCGCCGCCGCGCGCGCGCGCGGAACTTCCTGGCCTTCGTCCTGCTGCTGGCGTTGACCGCCCTGGGCCTGTCGGCGCTGCGCACGGGTCCCTCGCCGGCGATCGAGATCCGGCCCACCCTGCCCGCGATCGGACGCGCGACCCGCATCGACGTCAGCGCGGCCGAGCCGCGGCGAGGCCTTTCGTCGGTCCGCATCGAGGTCCTCCAGCGGGGAACCGCGACGACCGTCGGCGAGCAGGGCTACCCCACCCCCGCCGGATGGAAGCTCTGGGCCCGCGGCACGACGCGAGAGGAGTGGCAGCTCAGCGTCGGCAAGGACGCGCTGCCGGGACTGGTCGAGGGCGACGCCACCGTCCGCGTGACGGCGGTCGGATCACGGGCATGGCTGCGCCGAGGCGCCGAGGCGGTCGCCGAGACGACGCTGCCGGTCCGGCTGGTGCCGCCTTCGCTCGAGGTCCTGTCCAGCCAACACTACGTCGCCCAGGGTGGCGCCGAGACGGTGGTCTACCGTGTCGGCGCCACCTCGGTGCGCGACGGCGTCGAGGTCGGCGACTGGTTCTTCCCCGGCTACGCCTTGCCGGGCGGGCAGGAGCGCGAGCGCTTCGCGCTCTTCGCCGTGCCGTACGACATCGACGATCCGGGCTCGGTCCGGCTGGTCGCGGCCGACGAGGTCGGCAACGCGCGCTCCGCGCCGATCGTCGACCAGTTCTTCGCGCGGCCGCCGAAGCGCGACGAGATCCGCCTCGACGAGCGCTTCATGGCGCGCGTGGTGCCCGAGATCCTGGCGCAGACACCGTCGCTCGCCGCCAAGGGAGATCTGCTCGAGGACTACCTGCAGATCAACCGCGACCTGCGGCGCGAGAACTCGACCGAGCTGCGCTCGCTGGCTGGACAGAGCCGGCCCGAGTTCCTCTGGCGGGCGCCTTTCCTCGCCCTGCCGGGCGGCCAGGTGATGTCGTCGTTCGCCGATCGTCGCACCTACCTCTTCGCGGGCAAGGAGGTGGACCAGCAGGATCACCTGGGCTTCGACCTCGCCTCGGTCGCGCGCGCCGACGTGCCGGCCGCCAATGCCGGCGTGGTCGTGATGGCACGCTACTTCGGCATCTACGGCAACACCGTGGTCGTCGACCACGGCTACGGCCTGATGAGTCTCTACGCCCACCTCTCCTCGATCGCGGTCGCCGAGGGCGACGCCGTGCAGCGCGCCCAGATCCTCGGCCGCAGCGGCGCGACCGGCCTCGCCGGCGGCGATCACCTGCACTTCAGTTTCCTGCTCCAGGGCCTGCCGGTGCGGCCGGTCGAATGGTGGGACGCGCGCTGGATCGACCACCGGCTGAAGCGCAAGCTGGGCGCCGCGCTGCCGTTCGGAAGCTGAGGCGCGCCGGTGGCCGACGCCCGCCTTCCCGACCTGCGCGCCTTCCTCGACCAGCTTCGCCGTGACCGCGATCTCGTCGAGGTCGCGGTACCGGTCTCCGCCCGGCTCGAGGCCGCCGAGATCCACCGGCGCGTGATCGCGGCCGGCGGGCCGGCGCTCCTGTTCTCGCGCGTCGAGGGGGCGGACTTCCCGCTCGTCACCAACCTGTTCGGCACCCCGCGCCGCGCCCGCTTGGCTTTCGGCGAACGTCCGTTCGCGCTGGTCCGAAGGCTGGTCGAGCTGGCGCAGCAGCTGCTGCCGCCGAGCCCGGGTCGGCTGTGGGGTGCCCGCGACGTGGCGGGGGATCTGCTGCGCGTCGGGCTCCGGCGCACCCGGCGCCCGCCGGTTGCCGAGACCGTCACGCGCGACGTCCGGATGGACCGCTTGCCCGCGCTGACCACCTGGCCCGAGGATGGCGGTCCCTTCGTGACCCTGCCGCTGGTCTACACGGAGCACCCGGACGGGCACGGCCACAACCTCGGCATGTACCGGCTGCAGGTGCACGGCCCGGCGACCACCGGGATGCACTGGCAGATCGGCAAAGGCGGCGGCTTCCATTACTCGCTCGCGGAGGCGCGCGGCGAGGCGCTGCCGGTGACGGTCTTCCTGGGCGGTCCGCCGGCGCTGATCCTGTCGGCCATCGCCCCGCTGCCCGAGAACGTCCCCGAGCTGGTGCTCGCTTCACTCCTGGTTGGCCGCCGCCTGCGGGTCGGCAGCGGCCCCGGCGGGCGCCGGCTGATCGCCGACGCCGAGTTCGCCTTCGCGGGCCGCGTGCCGCCGCGCACGCGCGCTCCCGAGGGACCCTTCGGCGACCACTACGGCTACTACTCGCTCCGCCACGACTATCCGGTCTTCGAGGTCGAGTGGATGGCGCACCGGCGTGACGCCATCTATCCAGCGACCGTGGTCGGCAAGCCGAGGCAGGAGGACTTCTTTCTCGGCGACCTCTTGCAAGACCTGCTGTCGCCGCTGTTTCCCCTGGTGATGCCGGGGGTGATCGACCTCTGGTCCTACGGCGAGACCGGCTATCACTCGCTCGCTGCGGCGGTGGTCCGCGAGCGCTACGCGCGCGAAGCGATGGCCTCCGCGTTCCGGATCCTGGGCGAGGGGCAGCTCTCGCTGACCAAGTTCCTCTTGGTCATCGATCGTCACCGCGACCTCCGCGACTTCCGCGCCACGTTGGAGCACCTGCTCGAGCGGACCCATGCCGAGACCGACCTGTTCGTCTTCGGCAATCTCTCGATGGACACGCTCGACTACACCGGGCCCGAGGTCAATCGCGGATCGAAAGGGGTCTGGCTCGGATTGGGCGAGCCGGTGCGGGCGCTGCCGCGCGAGCTCCGCTTCCCGGTCGCGCCGCCCGTCGACGCCCACGATCCCCGCGTCTTCTGCGGCGGTTGCCTGGTGGTCGGCGCGAGGCCCTATGCGGAGGATCCCGGGGCGGCGGCTCGCTTCGCCGCGCACCCGGCGTTCCGGGAATGGCCGCTACTGGTGGTGAGCGACGAGCCTGCCCGCGCCGCCGCGAGCGCGATGAACTTCCTGTGGACGACGTTCACGAGGTTCGAGCCGGCGGCCGACCTTCACGCCGCCGCCGCGCGCATCGTCCGCGGCCAAGTCGTCCGCACGGCGCCGATCGCGATCGATGCCCGGATGAAGCCCGGCTACCCGGCGGAGCTCTCGTGCGACGAAGCGACGGCCGCGCTCGTCGAGCGCCGGTGGCGCGAGTACTTCCCAGGTCGGGACGTCGAAATGGGCGACGCCGAACGAGCGCACCTCGATCCGGCCTGAACCACCCGTCACTCGTTGTCGAGAAGAAAAAAAGACCGGGATCCTGCCGGCGTCACCCACAGAATCCCGGTTAGCTGGGAAGCACCGACCGGGCTTCTCGCCACGCGGGGTGGCTCGAATCCGGCCGGCAAACGCATCATAGCCCAAATCGGCGCCTGGTGACAGAGTCTTGTCAGTGGCGCCGGGGGCATAACCGACCCCCGCCCCCCTCCGGGACGCTCCGCCCGTTGGTACGATCAGCGGCGATGCCCGCTCGCCGCCTCCCTGGGATCCGCCGGCCGGGGCTCCTCGGCCAGATTGGCCTGGCGCTCGCCGCCGTCGGCCTGCTCCCCCTCGGGGTTGCCGTCCAGCAGCTGGCCGGCGTCAATCGCGAGGCTCTCTACGAGCAGCTCCTGCGGACCCACTCGGTCGCCGCGAGGTCGTCGGCGGAGGCGATCGAGGCCCATCTGGCGCCGCGCCGGGCGCTCGCCGAGGCGCTCGCGGCCGACCTCCGCCTCGGCGCCGGCGCCGGGGACGAGGCGGCCCAGACCGCGGTTCGAGACGCGCTCGCCACCTGGAGCGACACCGGCGTCGTCGCCCTGGGCGTGTTCGACGCCGAGGGGCGCCCGCTCGTTCGTGCCCAGCAGCGCGGGGCCGCCGAGGTGGCGGAACAGGGCCTCGCGCGGCCGACGGCGGCGCCCACCGAGCTGCTGCGGGCGGCCGGCGCGCTGTGGGCCCGGTTCGCGACCGCGCGACCCGCCGGCGGCGAGGCCCGCGTGCTCGCCGATGCGACGGCGCTCGAGCGCGCCCTCGCTCCGGACGAGCTGGGCGAGCAGGCGCGGCTGCTGCTCGTCGAGCGCTCGGGCCGGACCCTGATCGGCGACCCGGCCGAGTTCGCGGCGCTCGCCCCAGCGGTCCGCGAGGCCGTCCGCTCCGGGCGCGTCGCCGGCGCCAGCCGCTTCACCGCCGCGGGCGCCAGCGAGCGTGTCGCCGCCTGGGCGTTCACCGATCAGGGGCGCTGGGCGCTGATTTCGACCCAGCCCACGGCGATCGCGGCCGCCGCGGCACGGCGGATGGCCCGCCGGACGGTCTGGGCCGTCGCCCTGGCCGCGGTGCTGGTCAGCGCGCTGTCGCTCGCGGCCTGGCGCTGGCTGGTGCGGCCGGTGCGCGCGCTGCTGGTTGCGCAGCGCCGGCTGGCCGGCCTCTCGCCCGCGCCGTCCGCCGGCGCCGAGATCCGCCAACTGGCCGGAACGCTCGCCACGCTCGAGCGCCACACCAAGGACCGCGCAGCGTTGGACGAGGTCTTCCTCGGCAGATACCAGGTGCTGGAGTTGCTCGGCTCGGGTGGCATGGGCACCGTCTTTCGTGGCTGGGACCCCCGGCTCCAAAGACCGGTCGCGCTCAAGACCATCCACCTCGAACCGGGCGGCGACTCCCGGGGCAGTACCGCCGGCTTGCTGGCCGAGGCCGTCTCCGCCGCTCAGGTCATCCACTCCAACGTGGTTGCGATCTACGATGCGCAGGAGAGCGAGGACCTCGCCTTCGTCGCCATGGAATACGTGCACGGCGTGGGCCTCGATCACTACCTCGAGGCACGCGGGCGCCTCGACTGGCGCGAGGTCGTGCCGTTGGGCCGGGCCGTCGCGCTCGGCCTCGCCGCCGCGCACGCGCGCGGCCTGGTACACCGCGACGTCAAGCCGGGCAACGTCCTGCTCGGCCACGACGGCTCGATCAAAGTCGCCGACTTCGGCTTGGCGCAGTTCGTCGGCGCGCGCACGGCGCGACTCGGCAGGGTCTTCGGCACCCCGGGGTTTCTCGCTCCCGAGGCACTGGTCGGGAAGCCGTACGACGAGCGCTGCGACCTGTTCGCTCTCGGCGTCCTGATGTACCGGGCGATCACCGGCAGCTACCCCTTCACCGGCGCTAGCTTCCGCGAGATCGTGGTGGCGACGGTGCGCGGCGCCACGCCGCGGCCCGATTCGCTCGGCGCCGAGCTCCCGCCCTCCCTCGCCGACCTGGTCTGCGGTCTGCTCGAGAAGGACCCGGAGCGGCGGTTCGGACCGGCCTCGCGTGTCGCCGAAGGTCTCGAGCGGCTCGGCGTCGAACACCGGCTCGATTGGCGGCTCGACTTCACGCGCGCGGAGCGCCCGATCGCCGCGAGCGAGGTGTTCCGGTCGGTCCAGCTGCCGACCCTGCCGCTCTCTGGCGAGCTGCCGTAAGCTCCCGCTCCGTGAGCCCGAGCGAGAGCGGCGCGCTGGCGACCGTCGTCACCGGCCTGCTCCTCGGCTGGTCGGTCGCCTGGCCCCCGGGGCCCATCAATGCCGAGATGATCCGCCGGGCTCTGGCGCGGGGCTTCTGGCCGGCCTACGCCGTTGGTCTCGGCGCCTGCAGCGGCGACTTTCTCTGGGCGCTGGCGGTCGCGCTCGGAGCCGGCGCCGCGGCCGACCTCCCGGGAGTCCGTCCCGCCTTGGGGACCATCAGCTTGGCCCTCCTGCTCTTTCTCGCCTGGACCTTCCTGTCCGGCGCCTGGCGCAGCTGGCGCCAGCTCCGCCTCGGGGCGGCGGCCGCGAGTCCCGCGCCACCGGACACCGCGCGCGGCGGTTACCTGCTGGGCCTCGGCATGGCCCTGTCCAGCCCGTGGAACATCGCCTTCTGGCTGGCGGTGATCGGGCATCGTGCGAGCGGCTCGTTGGATCTCGCGGGCTCCCTGCTGCTGGCGACCGCGGTCGTCGTCGCGGCGGCGGCCTGGGGGCTCTTCCTCTGTTCGGCGGTGCGGCTGGGCGCCCGCTTCGCGACCCCCACCTGGGAGATCGCGACCCGCGGCGCCACCGGCCTGCTGATGCTCTTCTTCGCCGGCCAGCTGATCCTGCGCTTCGCGCGCGGTTGACCGGCCGCCACGCAGGCCTCGACTCGGCTTGGGGATTCTCCGCCCAGCCGCTATGATGCGCGCTTCCGGCGCTCGCATCGCCGCCCTTTCCCTCGAACCTCCGGCGATCGCGGTCGCCACCCGGAAGACCCTCGAATGGACCTGCGCGAGAACATCCTCGAAACGCTCGGCAACACGCCCCTGGTCAAGCTCCGACGCTTTCACCCCGCGGGCGCGCTGCTGGCCGGCAAGATCGAGTACTTCAATCCCGGCGCCAGCGTGAAGGACCGGATCGGCATCGCGATGATCGAGGCCGCCGAGCGCGAGGGCCGGTTGCGCCCGGGCATGACCATCGTCGAGCCGACCTCCGGCAACACCGGGCTCGGATTGGCGATCGCCGCGGTGCTCAAGGGCTACAAGCTCATCTGCACGGCGTCGAGCAAGATCTCCCGGGAGAAGGTGGCTCTGCTCGAGGCGCACGGCGCCGAGGTGGTGATCTGCCCGGTCGACGTCGACGCCGAGGACCCGCGCTCTTACTACAAGGTCGCCGAGCGGATCCGTGACGAGCAGGGCGCGTTTCTGCCCTACCAGTACTACAACCAGGCCAACCCCGAGACGCACTATCGCACCACCGGTCCCGAGATCTGGGCGCAGACCGACGGCCGGCTGACCCATTGGGTCGCCGGCATCGGCACCGGCGGCACCATCAGCGGCGCCGCGAAGTACCTCAAGGAGAAGAACCCGGAGATCCGCGTCGTCGGCGTCGATCCCGAGGGGAGCGTCTACCGCTACTACAGCGAGCACGGGCGCCTGCCCCCGGCCGAGGAGTTGCGCTTCTACCTCATCGACGGGATCGGCCAGAGCTACATGCCGCCATCGTGCTGGCCGGAGTACATCGACGAGGTGATCACGGTCGACGACAAGACGGCCTACCGGACCGTCTACGAGCTGGCGCGCACCGAGGCCATCTTCACCGGCTCCTCGGGCGGCGCCGCCGGCTGGGCCGCGCGGGAGGTCGCCCGCCGGCTACCCGCCGACGGCTTCGTCGTCACGCTGTTCCCGGATTCGGGGGAGCGCTACCTGTCCAAGCTCAACGACGAGTGGATGCGGGAGAAGGGTCTGCTCGCCGACGGCGAGCGCTTCAGCGGCGATTGAAGCGGCGCGCGGGGCGCCGCGGCGCCCCGCCCCTCAGCGGCCGGGCTCGAGCCAGCACTGCTGCAGCGCGCGCACCAGGTGACTCGCCCAGGCGACGTACTGGCCGTCCGAGTAGCCGCGCGAACTCTTGCCTCCGGAACCGCTGGTGTAGAAGCTCGCGGTCAGCATGGCATCGCAGCTCGACCAGGTGTCCGAACGCGCGCGTGCCCCGGCGCCGAAGCTCGCCAAGTAGTCGTCGTCGGAGGGCAGGTACGACATGATGCGCGCCGCTTCGGCCAACACGCTCTCGGTCTTGCCGCGAATCTCCCGGTTGCGCTGCTCGGACTTCCAGGCCATCCACTCTTCGCGCCTCTTCTCCCAGCCTTCTGGATAAGGCTCCACGACGCGCTGGTTCCACGTCGCGGAGCTCCGGGCCGAGTCCGGGTCGCCGTGCACCTCGAGCACTTCGCGGATCACCGCTTCGGCGGCGGCGGCGCTGCGCCGGGCCTCTCGCGGCACGTCGAACTTGAGCTGGATCTTGCAATGGCGCTGGTCGTGGACCTCGAAGGGCCCCTCCTGCCAAGTGATCCGGAGCGGCTCGGAGAAGCTCAGGTTGACGTCGAACCGGGTCCAGCCGACGTGGATGTTGTCGATCCTCACCAGCTCACCCGCCGGCAGGCGCCTGGTCTCGCGGCTCGTGATCCGGCCGCCGGCGACGACATTGTCGGTGTAGTGGTCGATGCAGGCAGAAAACGCCGGCGCCCGGAGGATCGCCGCGGCACCCCGCAAGCGCGCTCGCAGATCGCTCTCGACGTCGGCGCCTGCCGGCCCGGCCGCCAGCAGCAGGAACATGAGGCTCGCACCCAGACAGCGCGCTCGGTTCATTGGACCCCCTCTCCTCCAGAACGGCAACGGGATCTGCGCGGAGACACGGCCTCCGCCGCCACCCTTCCCAGCGCGCATTCAACCCTCTGACGCCCGCGTTCGGCAACCCGGAGGCGGGAAGAGCTCTTTACTTGATATGTCAATTACTTCGATGTAGTGTAACGGCATGAAGCCCGATCCGTCCCCCGTCCGGCGCGAGATCCAGCAGGGTCGCCCCTTCCGTTCGCCCGCCGACGAGGCCGCCGTCGCCCTGATGAGGACGACCGACTTGCTCCGCACGGCCCTGTCGGGCATCGTCGAACCGGCCGGGATCACCCTCCAGCAGTACAACGTGCTGCGGATCCTGCGCGGCTCTTCACCCGAGCCGCTGCCGACGCTGGAGATCGCCCACCGGATGATCGAGCACGCTCCGGGCATCACCCGGCTGCTCGACCGGCTCGAGGCCAAGCAACTCGTGCGACGGCAGCGCTGCCGCGAGGATCGCCGCCAGGTGCACTGCTGGATCACGCCGGCCGGGCTCGAGTTGCTCGAACGCCTCGAAGAGCCGGTGCACGGGGAGGTACAGCGGGGATTCGCGCGCCTCTCCGTCGCCGACGACCAGCGGCTGCTCGCCCTGCTCGACCTGTTGCGGGCGGGAATCCGCGACGACCCGATGTGACCGCCGCGCGGCGGTCTCGACCAGGCCCCAGGCCGACGACAGGAGGAATGCCATGAAACAGCTCGCTTCGACCCTCGCCGCCCTCGCCTTCGCGCTGGCGCTGCCCGCGCACGCCACCAGCACCTACTCGATCGACGCCGCCCACTCCGAGGTCGGGTTCACCGTGCGACACCTGCTCAGCAACGTGCGGGGCAGCTTCAACGACTTCTCCGGCACGATCGTCCGGAACGCCGCCGAGCCCGCCCGTTCCTCCGTCGAGTTCACGATCCAGGCCGCATCGATCGACACGCGGCACGGCAAGCGCGATGAGCACTTGCGCTCCGCCGACTTCTTCGACGTCGCCAACCACCCGACGATCACCTTCAAGAGCAAGTCCGTCGAGCGCGTCGCCGAGGGCCAGTACGAGGTGACCGGCGACTTGACGATGCGCGGGGTCACCAAGGTGGTCACGCTGCCGGTGACCTTCGCCGGCGAGATGAAGGACCCACGGGGCAACGTCAAGTCCGGCTTCACGACTTCGATCCGGCTGAACCGCAAGGAGTTCGGCATCAACTGGAATCAGACCCTCGACAGCGGCGGCTTCCTGCTGAGCGACGAGGTCGAAGTCGGCATCTCGCTGCAGGCGAAGAAAGACGCCTGAGGCGCGCGCCCGGCAACGCGGCCGCGGCGACCGACCCCGGAGGCCACGGCGCCTCCGGGGTCGTTTCGTCTGCGCCCAGTCGCCGCCGGCGGCGCCGACGGCGCCGGCCGCCTGCTACGATTCCGCCACGGTCCCGGCCGCTGTCCCGGCTCGCGAGGCCGCTTCCGAAAGGAACCCCGATGCGTCGAGCTCGCCCCACTCTCCGCCGCCGCTCCGTCCACGGATTCACCGCCGCCCTCCTCGTCGCCGGTCTTTTTGCCGCGGCCGGACCGCCCGCGTGGGCCGAGAAGGGCCGTGAGTCCGCCGCGAAGGACGAGGGGAAGAATGAAGACCCGCTCTCCTCGGGGACGTTCGCCGGCCTGGCGTTCCGCGCCATCGGGCCGGCCCTGACCTCCGGCCGCATCGGCGACCTCGCGGTGGATCCGCGGGATCCCCGTCGCTGGTTCGTGGCGGTGGCGTCGGGCGGTGTCTGGAAAACCGAGAACGCCGGCACGACCTGGACGCCGATCTTCGACGGCGAGGGCTCCTTCTCGATCGGCGCCCTCGCCCTCGACCCGGCCAACCCGCACGTCCTCTGGGTGGGCACCGGCGAGAACAACTCCCAACGCTCGGTTTCGTACGGCGACGGCGTCTACCGCTCGCTCGACGGCGGCCAGAGCTTCGTCAAGGTCGGCCTCGAGAAGTCCGAGCACATCGGCATGATCCGGGTCGATCCGCGCAACTCGAACACCGTCTACGTCGCGGCCCAGGGACCGCTATGGGGCCCCGGCGGCGACCGCGGCCTCTACAAGAGCTCCGATCAAGGGGCGACCTGGAAGCGCATCCTCCACGTCGACGAGGACACCGGCGTCTCGGAGGTCCACTTCGATCCGCGCGACCCCGATGTCCTCTACGCGGCCGCCTACCAGCGGCGACGCCACGTCTGGACGCTGGTCGACGGCGGGCCCGGCTCGGCGATCTACAAGTCGACCGACGCCGGCGCCACCTGGCGCAAGCTCGACCGCGGCCTGCCCAAGGTCGACCTCGGCCGGATCGGGCTCGCGGTTTCGCCCGTCGACCCGGACGTGCTCTACGCCATCGTCGAGGCCGAACCCGGAGAGGGTGGATTCTTCCGCTCCGCCGACCGGGGCGAGACCTGGCAGAAGCAGGGTTCCTACGTCTCGGGCAGCCCGCAGTACTACCAGGAGATCTACGCCGACCCGGCGCAGCTCGATCGCGTCTACTCGATGGACACCTTCCTCATGGTGACGGACGACGGCGGCAAGAGCTGGCGGCGTCTCGGCCAGCGGGGCAAGCACGTCGACGAGCATGCGATGTGGATCGACCCGGCGAACACCGACCACTACCTCACCGGCTGCGACGGCGGCCTCTACGAGAGCTTCGACCGCGGCGCGACCTGGCGGTTCTTCGAGACCTTGCCGGTCACCCAGTTCTACCGCGTCGCGGTCGACGACGCCTGGCCCGTCTACAACGTCTACGGCGGCACCCAGGACAACTTCACCCTCGGCGGGCCCTCGCGCACGCTACGGCTCCAGGGCCCGGCCAACGAGGACTGGTTCGTCGCCCAGGGTGGCGACGGCTTCTGGGTCGCCATCGATCCGACCGACCCCAACATCGTCTACGCCGAGTACCAGCACGGCGGGCTCACCCGCTTCGATCGCAAGAGCGGCGAGAACGTCGACATCCAACCGCAGCCCGGGGCGGGAGAGGAGCCCCACCGCTGGAACTGGGACTCGCCCCTGATCCTGTCTCCGCACTCCCACACCCGGCTCTATTTCGCCGCCAACAAGCTCTTCCGGAGCGACGATCGCGGCGACAGCTGGCGAGCGATCTCGCCGGACCTCACCCGCCGGATCGACCGCAACCAGCTCGAAGTGTTCGGCAAGATACAGCGGCCCGAGGCGGTGGCGCGCGGCGCCTCCACTTCTTTCTACGGCAACATCGTGGCGCTCGCCGAGTCGCCGCTGGTCGAGGGGCTCCTCTACGTCGGCACCGATGACGGCCTGGTCCAGGTCTCTGAAGACGGCGGCGCGAGCTGGCGCCGGATCGAGCGCTTTCCGGGCGTGCCCGAGAAGGCGTACGTCTCGCGGCTGACCGCCTCGCAGCACGACGCGAACGTGGTCTACGCCGCCTTCGACCATCACAAGATGGCCGACTTCAAGCCCTACCTGCTCAGGAGCTCCGACCGTGGCCGCAGCTGGACTTCGGTCGCCGGAGACCTGCCCGAGCGAGGCACCGTCTACGCGCTCGTCGAGGACCACGTGCGCCCGGAGCTGCTCTTCGCGGGCACCGAGTTCGCGGTCTACTTCACCGTCGACGGCGGCCGCCGCTGGGTCCGGCTCGCGAGCGGCGTGCCGACCATCAACGTGCGCGACCTGGCGATCCAGAAACGACAGAACGACCTGGTCCTGGGGACTTTTGGCCGCGGTTTCTACGTGCTCGACGACTACTCGCCGCTGCGCGAGGTGACGAGCGAGCTGCTGGCGCGCGACGGCCACCTCTTTCAGGTCGCCAAGGCTTGGCTCTACGTGCCCGGTTCGCGCATCGGCGGCCGTGACAACGGCTTCCTCGGCGAGACCTACTGGACCGCCCCGAATCCCCCGTTCGGCGCGGTCTTCACCTACTACCTCCAGGAGGGCTGGGAGTCGACCAAGGACCGCCGCAAGAAGCAGGAGAAGAAGGCGCTCGAGTCGGGGGGCCGGATCGCGTTCCCCAGCTTCGAGGCGCTGCGCGCCGAGGAGCGCGAGGAGGCCGCCACGCTGATCGCGACCGTTCGAGACGCCGAAGGCGGCGTCGTCCGCCGCCTGACCGCGCCGGTGGCCAAGGGCGTCTCCCGGCTGGTCTGGGATCTTCGCTACCCCGACGTCGATCCGCGCGGCGGCGAGGAGCCGGAGTTTCCCTGGCAGCAACCCGCCCGCGGCCCCCTGGTCGCTCCCGGCACCTACAGCGTGACGCTGGAGAAGGTCGTCGACGGCCAGCCGACATCCGTCGGTGCCCCGCGGAGCTTCGAGGTCGACGTGCTGTCGAACGCCACGCTGCCAGCCGAGAATCGGGCCACCGTGCTTGCCTTCCAGCAGCAGACCGCCCGCCTGCAACGAGCGGTTCTCGGCGCCGTCGAGCTGGTGGGCGAGACGCGCACCAAGCTCGGCGCGATCCGCAAGGCGATCCGCAGAACGCCCGGCCTCGACCTCGCCTTCGACCGCCGCGCGCGGGAGATCGAGCTGGCGCTCGAGCCCATCGGCATCGCGCTCTCCGGCGACACGTTCCTCCGCCGCCGCCAGGAGAACACGCCGCCATCGATCGCCGAGCGGGTGGATGCCGTGGTCTCCAGCTCCTGGTACTCGACCGCCGCGCCGACGCAGACGCAGCAGGACGCTTACCGCATCGCCGGCGCCGCCTTCGAGAACCAGCTCGCGGCCCTGCGCACTCTGGTCACCGGAGACCTCGCCAGCCTGGAGCGCGAGCTCGAGGCCGCGGGCGCACCCTGGACGCCAGGCCGCGTCCCGGAGTGGACGCGCGAGTGATGACACCGGCGAGCACGCGGGAGCGACGGGTCCTCTGGCAGGACCCGATCATCGCGATTCGCGCCGCGACCGAGCGGCGCCTCTCCGGCCTCGAGCTGTTGCGGGCGATGCAGACCGGGGAACTGCCTCCCCCGCCGGTGGCGTCGCTGCTCGGGTTCACGATCGAGTCGATCGAGGAAGGCCGGGTGGTTTTCGGCCTCGCGCCCGAGGAGTTCCACGACAACCCCAATGGCGTGCTGCACGGCGGCGTCGCCGCCGCGCTGCTCGACACCACGGCCGGCTGCGCGGTCACCTCGCTGCTGCCGTTCGGCATCACCTGCGCGACGCTCGAGCTCAAGATCAACTACATCCGCTCGATCACCGCCGGCTCGCCGCGGCTCTCCGCCGTGGGCACGGTGCTCCACCTGGGCCGGCGTTCCGCGCTTTCGCAGGCCCAGCTGCTGACCGCGGACGGCAAGCTGGCCGCCCACGCCACCTCGACGCTGATGGTCTTCCCTCCAGAAGAGATCCACGGCGGGCGCAGGTCGGCCGGATGAGTGGCCCATGGCTCCACTCTCGGCCCGCGTCGCCGGCCTCGTCTTGTTCGACGGGGACTGCCCGTTCTGCCACCGCGCCGTCCGGCTGCTGGCCCGGCTCGATCGGCGCGGACGGCTCCGCTTCGCGCCGCTCGCCGGGGAGACGGCCCGGCGCCTCGGACTGGCCTGCGCCGCGGCGGAGCGTCCGGACAGCCTGCTCTTCGTCGCCGCTGCCAGCGATGCGGCGGGCCACCCTCCTTTCGAGCGCTCCGAGGCCGTGCTCGCGGCGCTCGAGCTGGTCGGCTGGGGCGCCCGCGCGGCGGCGCGCGTCGTTCGCCTGCTGCCGCGCCGGCTGCGCGACGCGGCCTATGATTTCGTCGCCCGGCGGCGCGAGCGCTGGTTCGGTCGCTACCCGCGCTGTCCATCGCCGCCGGCCCGGCTGAGCGGGCGTTTCCTCCCCTGACCGCAGCCGGGCTACAATGGCCGCCCCACGGCCTTTCGAGGAGCTTGCGCCATGCTCGAGCAGCTACAGCAGGTCGATACCTCGGTCATCGACGAGCTGATGGAGATCAAGGGAGAACGGGAGACGATCGCGACCCGGCTGGCCAAGATGGCCGAAGACCAGAGCAAGGTCACCGACGTCGTCTTCCGCCGGGTCAAGCGCGACTACGAGTCGAGGGTCTCCGCCCTAGAGCGCAAGGCCTCCCCGCTCAAGGACAAGGCGCGGCAGGAGTACGCCAAGCTCAAGGTCCTGCTCGACAAGATCGAGGCGCAGCACCAGGCGACCAAGCTCGACCGCGAGGAGATCGACTTCCGCCATCGCCTCGGTGAGTTCGAGGACGGTGAGTTCAAGAAGCGGGCCTCCGAGCTCGACGACAAGCTCGACGAGCAGACCCGGCAGCTCGAGGAGACGCAGGCGGTGCGTGAGCAGTTCCTCGGTGCGTTCGACTCCGAGGCCGAGCTCGCCACGCCCGCGCCGGCTCTACCGCCGGCACCGGTTCCGATCGTCCCGGAGGTCGCGGCCCCTTCGGTCACCGCGCCCGCGGTCGCCACCCCGCCGCCACCGCCTCTGGTCGATGCCGGCATCACCGCGCCGCAGCCGGTCATCCAGCCGCTGGGCATCACCGCCGAGGTCGCCGTCGCGCCGCCCGCACCGGCGGCCACCCCGGCCAACGCCACCGGCGAGCCGGACGGCACGGTGATCCTGGCGGCCGAGGCGCCACCGCCGCCGCCGGCCGCCGCGGCCGGAGCGACGGCCCTGATCGACGTCCCCCCGCCCGCCGCGCCGAGCGCGTCCCCGGCCGCCGGCAAGACCGTCGTCCTGGTCAAGGGCAAGCTGATCGCGATCGACACCGACCTGGGAGCGACCGAGTTCGCGCTCGAGCCGCTCACCTTCATCGGACGCACGCCCGAGAACCAGATCCGGCTCAACAAGCCGGCGGTGTCTCGTCGCCACGCCCAGATCGCGCAGTCCGAAAGTGGCTACGTGCTGCGCGACCTGAACTCGGAGAACGGCACCTACGTCAACGGCGAGAAGGTGAAGGAGCGGCAGCTCGGCGACGGCGACCGGGTCCAGATCGGCACCGTTCGCTTCGTCTTTCGCGCCGGCTGATCAGCCGGCGGCCGGCGGGTCGAAGCGGAGCTCGACGCGGTTGCGGTCGTCGCCGCGCCGGTAGCTCGCGCCGGAAGCGAGGCGGCGGGCGAGGTGGATGCCGAGCCCGCCGATCGGGCGCTCCTCGAGGCCGAGAGTGACGTCCGGCGCGGCGACCGCGAACGGATCGAACTCCGGCCCGTCGTCGATCAGCTCGAGCTCGATCGCGCCGTCCTCCCGGCGCCGCAGCACCAGGTCGAGGTGAGGCTTGTCACGCCCTTCGCGGTGATTCAGCACGTTGCTCGCCAGCTCGTCGGCCGCGATCGAGATCGACTGCGCGCTGCGGGTGGTGACACCGGCCCGCGCCATCGCCTCCGCCAGCCGGTCCAGCAAACGGCCGAGCCCGGCGAGGGTGGGACGATCGAGGGATCCCCGAAACAGCTCGGTCATCGTCGCGCCTCCTGGCCACCAGTTCCCGCCGCCCGCGCCGCTTCGAACTGGCGCGGGAACTCCCGGCTCGCGAAGCACTCGAGATCGAGCTTGGCGAGGGCCAACAGCAGCGTGGCCAACGCCGCCGGCGACTTGCGCTCGGCCGGGCTGACCTCGATCGCCGCCAGGTTCTCGGTCGCCGCCGCGGCCAGACGGGCCACCACCGCGAGGGCCGCGTCCGAGAGCGCAGGATCCCCGCGATAGACCTCGATCCGGCCCCCGCCGCGCAGCGCCGGCAGGCGATCGACGCCGAGGAACCGGCGTGCGAGCGCCGGCCGGTAGTCGCCGAACGCGGCCAACATGCCGGCGAAATCGGCGATCAGCTCGTCCAGGAGATTGCTCCGGATGCGCCCGCAGAGCCGCAGCGTGAGGTAGTGGAAACCCTCGTGCGCCATGCGGATCCGCACCGACGCGTCGCTCCAGTCGGCCGGCTCGAGACCGACCTCCTCGGCCGGAACCGCGCTGTAAGGGCCGGTCGACAGCAGGATCAGACGGTCCTGCCACGCCTCCTTGATCTGGGCGAGCGAGGCCATCTCGGCCTGCCATTCGAGCTCGTCGGCGGGGCGGCCGAGCCGCTCCTCGAACCGGCGCCGGTGCTCGGCCACCCGTTCCCAGTCCGCCAAGCCCTTGATCAGGCAGGCGCCCATCGCGGCCGGCACCTCGACCGGCTCGTTGCGCGAGGTCAGAGCGCGCACCAGCGCCTCGAAATCGGCCCGCGCCGGCGCCACCAGGATCGGCACCGGCCCCGCGGGCAGCTCGGCAATCGACAGCTCCAGCCGCTCGGGCCGCTCGAGCTCGAGCCGGAGCCGCGCCGGCTGGCGCTCGAACTCGCCGCGCCGCGTGGCGGCCCGATAGGCCGCATCCTCCGACATTCCCTCCCGAATCGGGAAGCCGAGCTGCGGGAAGCGCCGCGCCAGCGCCGCCGCCGCCCCGAACTCGGCCGCCTCCGCCGCCGCGTGCCGCCAGGCCGCGACCTGGGGTTCGGCCGGCAGCGGCGGCGTGCCGGCCGGCAGCTCCAGGTGGCGGTAGGGGTTCTCGGTGTAGGCGAGCAGCTCGGCGAGCAGCTCCTCGCTGGCGCCCAGGCCGCGCAGAAGCTCGCGCCGGGCGGCGAGCCCATCGACCGAAGAGGAAGGCTCCCCACTCATGCCAGCTGCCGTTTCGCCAGGGCCGCGAACTTGCCGTCCAGGGCCATCAACTCGGCGTAGGTGCCCTGCTCGACGATCTGCCCGGCATCGAGGTAGCAGATGACGTCCGCGTCCTCGATCGTCGACAGCCGGTGAGCGATGACGATGCGCGTCGCCTGCAGCCGATTCATGCTCTCGGTCACGATCGCCTGCGCCCGGTTGTCGAGCGCGCTGGTGGCTTCGTCGAGGAAGATGATCTTCGGGTTGTTGACCAGCGCGCGGGCGATCATCAGACGCTGCTTCTGGCCACCCGAGAACGCTCCGCCGCCTTCGGACACGACGGTGTGCATGCCCATCGGCATCGCCTTGATGTCCTCCGCGATCGAGGCCTTCTGCGCCGCCGCCCAGGCATCGTCGACGGTCCGCGAGGTGGCGCCGGCGATGTTGCGGAAGATGTCCGCCGGCAGCAGCCGGGAATCCTGCAGCACGACGCCCAGCTGCTGCCGGACCATGCGCAAGTCGAGCGTCGCGAGGTCCTGCCCATCGAAGTAGGCCGAGCCCTTCTGCGGCTTCTCGAAGCCCAGCATGATCTTGAGCAGCGTCGACTTGCCGCAGCCCGAACCGCCGACGAAGGCCACCATCTGGCCGGGCTTGATCTTGAGCGACAGGTCGCGGACGATCCAGGGCGAGTCCTCCGAGTAGCGGAACCAGATGTGCGACAGCTCGATCTCGCCCTTGAGCTGGCCGGGGTAGGACTTCGAGGGGTCCACCTCGGGCTCGGTGGTCAAAATCGGCTTCAAGCGCTCGAACACCGGCACGATCCGCAGCATCGACAGCGAGGCGTCGCCCAGCCCTTGCATCGCCGAGGTGAAGATGCCGAACGCCGCCGAGAAGGCCAGGAAGTCGCCGGTGGTCATGTCGAACTGCTCGCCGCGCTCCAGCGCGCCCTGGCGCAGGGTGAACATGACGAAGAAGATCGCCATGTTCGACAACACCGGGTAGCCGGAGGTGAAGATCTGATGGACGTTCTGGATGCCGCCGATCTTGAAGCTGATCCGCCGCTGCTCGGCGAAGCGCGTCGCCCACATCTTGAAGGCGTGTCCCTCGGCGCCGGCCACGCGCAGCTTCGCCACGCCGCCGATCAGCTGCAGGACGAGCCCGCTGATCTTGCCGCGCAGCGCGAACTCCTTGCGCTGGTGGCGTAACTGCAGGTAGTTGACCAGCCAGGAGACCCCGACGTAGACGAGCGTCAGCGCCATCGCCGTCAGCGCCAGCTGGAAGCTGTAGGTCACCATCTGGGCGGCGTTGAACAGCGACGACAGCGATCCCAGGACCGCGGCCACGCCCGCGCCGGAGACGATCGACCGGATCTGGTCGACGCCGGCGGCGCGGTCGGCGAGGTCGCCCGAGTTGTACTTGCGGAAGAAATCCATCGGCAGGTCGATCAGCCGGTCCCAGACCGCCGACTGGATCGAGTAGTCCATCTTGCCCTGGACGCGCATCAACGAGATGTTCTGCGTGATCTTGAACGCCGCCGAGCAGAAGGCCGAAAGCGCCAGGCCGAGAGTGAACTGCCAGAGCAGCCCCCGCTCCGCCTGCGGGATCGCGATGTCGAAGACCTTGCCCGAGATCATCGGCGTCAGCGTGCCCAGCATGCCCACGGCCGCGCCCATGATCGCGATGGTCCGGAACTCCGCCTTGAGGCCGCGGGCGCCGAACTTGACCAGGTCCAGCGCCTTGAGGGCGCCCGGCGGGAACGAGCGGTAGAACGTCCACGCGAACGGCTCGAGGCCGCGCGCGACCTCCTCGTCGATCGGCACCCGTTCGCCCGAGATCGGATCGACCAGCATGTAGGAGCGGGGACTGGTCGGGACGATCGCCACCGGAGTCTTCGTCTCCGCCCGCTGGCCGAGGAAGGGGCCCTGGTCGTGATTCCACCAGTCGTCGAGCAGCGTCACCCGCCGCGTCCTGAACCGTGACGCGGCGGCGATGCCGCCGAGGGCGTCCTCGAAGCTCTGTTCGTCGCGCGCGTCGGGATGGGGGCGGACCTGGATGCCGAGCGCATCGCCGACCACCGCGCAGGCCTTGAGGATGGGGCCGGAGTCGACGCCGAGCGAGCTCGGCCGCATCCAGACTCCGGTACCGCCGAGCACCGAGCCGATCGCCGCGTAGGCGCTCTCCTGCGCCTGCTCGACCTGCTCGGCCTTGCGCTGCAGGCGCTGGAACTCGTCGACGAAGGCGAGCTTCTTGTTGACGAACTCGCACTCGCAGAGCACGCGGTGGAAGACGTCGAGACCCGCCCACAACCGCGGATCCGCGGCCGACTCACCGGCGCCGCGCGGCGTCACCGCGAGCTCGTGCTCGCTCGACAACAGCTCCAGCCAACAGGTCGGTCCGAGCGGAAAGAGCACTCCCTCGAGGTCGCGACCGAGGCTCGCCATGCCGTCGAACAGCAACCGCTCCGCCGGCAGCTCGACCCACAGCACCACGTGCCCCGGCGAGGCCTTCTGTCCGGCCTGCCAGGGCATCGACGCGCCCCGCTCCAGAATCAGGTCGGCCGTCGGCACCCGCGGGAGATCGTGCGTCAGCCGTCGCGACAGCCCCTCGATCCAGGTGTCGAGGAGCTTGCCGATCCGCTGCCCGTGCGCGGGCACCGAGGCCAGGTCGAGCAGTCGTGCCAGATCGAAGCGCCGGAGCACCGAGCCGGCCTTGCCGACCACCAGGAAGCCCGACCCCATGCCGTAGCGCTCGGTGTCGAAACCGAACAGCGCCTGGCCGGGCTCGACGGTCAGGAAATGGTCGCGGGCACCGACCGGCTGGCCCTTCTCGATCGAGACGGTGAAGATCTCGAGCTTGCCCGACTCGACGATCCAGGCGACCTCCGGGTCGTCGAGCACGAACGGCTTGTTGGCGGCGGTGACGATGCGCTCGCCCAGCTCCTCGAGCGGCTGCGGCCGCTCGATCTGGGCGATGATCTCCGACAGATTAGCGATCGCCGCGGTGCGGTCGACGGCGAAAGGCAGCGCCGCCGCCGGCACGTCCGGCACTTGCGGCACCGGCGGCATCTCGGCGAAGACCTCGAAGTGTGTGTCCCCGAGCGCGAAGGAGACGCCCGGCTCCAGGCGCGCCTCCATCACCCGCTGCCCGGCCACCACCAGGCCGTTGGCGCTGCCGGCATCGCGGACGACGAAATCCTCGCCCACGCGCTCGATCTGCGCGTGCCGCCGGGAGACGCTCGGCACCGCGATCACCACGTCGCAGTCGTCGGCCCGGCCCAGCACCATCGGTGCGCGGTCGACGGCGATCTCGCGACCGATCAGCTCGGCGAGCGACGACGCGACGACGCGCAGCTTGAGCGCGCCGCGCGCGCTAGTGGGCGCCGATGAGCCGGGCATAGGGGCCATCCTGGTCCTTCATCTCTTCGTGGGTGCCGCGCTGGACGATCTTGCCGCGCTCGAGGACGATGATCTCGTCGGAGTCGCGGATCGTCGACAGGCGGTGCGCGATGATGATCGTGGTGCAGCCGCGTCGCCGCGTCGAGTCGTCGATCACCACCTCGGTCGCCGGATCGAGCGCGCTCGTCGCCTCGTCGAGGATCAGCACCGTCGGCCCGCCGACCAGCGCGCGGGCGATCTCGAGCCGCTGGCGCTGCCCGCCGCTGAAGTTCGAGCCGCCTTCGGTCACGTTGGCGCCATACGCCCCCTCGCGGGTCTCGATCACCTCGTCGATGGCGGCGTCGCGCGCCGCCGTCGACACCGCGGTGAGCGGGATGGTGCCGTCCCACATCGTCACGTTCTCCTGGATGGTGCCGTCGAACATGAAGATGTCCTGGTCGACCATGCCCAGGGAGTTGGTGAGCAGGCGGCGCGGCAGCTGAGTCCTGGCCACGTCGTCGAACAGCACCTCGCCACGCCAGGGTTCGTAGAGGCCGGAGACGACCTTGGCCACCGTCGACTTGCCGCTGCCCGAGGCGCCGACCAGCGCCACCCGCTGGCCGGGCTGGATGACCAGGTTGAAGTCCTCGATCAGCGGCTTCTCGAGCGGGCTGTAGCCGAAGGTCACGTTGCGCAGCTCGACCTTGCCCTGCAGCTTGAGCCGGCGGTCCTCGCGGCCGACGTCCTCCCGCTCGTAGGTCTTGTCCTGCGGGTAGCGAAGCACGTCGTCGAGGCGGTTCATGTCCGCTTCGAGCTCCTGCAAGGAACCGCCGAAGTTGACCAGGTTCGAGAGCGGCTTGGTGAAGTTCCCCGACAGGGTCTGGTAGGCCACCAGCATGCCGACCGTGAGCGCGCCGTCCATCACCCGCAGGCCGCCCAGCAGCAGGACCACCGCCGAGATCAGCGTCGTCACCAGCTGCGGCACCACATTGATCATCTCGGAGAGGAGTTGCAGCTCCTGCTGCGCGCGCAGCGACTTGGCCTGGTAGCCGGACCAGCGGGCGAAGAACTCGGGCTCGGAGCCGGTCGCCTTGAGCGTCTCGATCATCCTCAAGCCGTACATCGCGGTGCCGACCAGCTTGCCCTTGTCCGCCTGCAGCCTCCGGGAAGCGTCGGTGCGGACCCGTTGGACCAGCTTCATCGCCACGATGTTGGCCAACGCCAGGGCGATCACGACCGAGGTCAGGATGCCGTCGTACAGGAACATCAACGCGCCGTAGAAGACGACCAGGATGCAGTCGATGACGGTGGTGGCGAGCTTGCCGCCGACCATCGTCGCCACCTTGTCGTTGATCGCCACGCGCGAGCCGATCTCGCCGGCGAAGCGCTGCGCGAAGTAGTTGATCGGCAGGCGCAGCACGTGGGTGAAGAACTGCGCCGAGGTCTTGAGCGCCAGACGGGTCTCCAGCCGCAGCAGGGAGTGCTGCTGCAGCCCGGTCAGCGCCATGTTCAGGAGCGCGGTGATCCCCATGCCCAGCAGCAGCGGGCGGATGATCGAATCACGGCCGGCGCCGAGATACTCGTCGACGAAGATGCGCGAGAACGTCGGGATGACCAGTCCGGGCACGACCAGGAACAGGCCGCAGAGCAGGACGAACAGCAGCGCCACCTCGGAACCGACCAGGCGCCGCCGGAGCGCGTGGTACATGCTCGGCTTGTCGCCGCCGGGCTGGAAGTCCGCCCCCTTCTCGAAAGTCAGCACGACGCCCGAAAAGCCGGCGTCGAACTCCTCCATGGTGATGACGCGCGGCCCCTGCGCCGGGTCGTTCAGATAGACCTTGCCACCCCGGAAGCCCTCGAGCACCAGGAAGTGGTTGGCGTTCCAGAACAGGATGCAGGGGAACTTGAGCGGGAAGAGCTGCTCGATCTCGTACTTAAAGCCCTTCGACTCCAGGCCGTACTTGCGCGCCGCCTTCAGGAGGTTGGAAGCCTTGGAGCCGTCGCGCGAAACGCCGCACTCGACCCGCAGCTCCTCCAGCGGCGCGATGCGGCCGAAGTAGGCGAGGATCATCGCCAGCGAAGCGGCGCCGCACTCGACGCCCTCCATCTGGATGACGGTCGGGACCTTGACCCGCCGGCTGGGCGGACCGCTCGGCTTGGGCTGGGCCTCGCTCTCGGCGGCGGGCGGGGCGGCGGGGTTGCTCACGCGCGGCGCGGGCTCAGATTCCCAGCGTCTTCTTGACCATCGGGACGACGTAGGAGATCGGCCGGCGCTCGTCGACGATCACCTGGAAGACGCAGGGCGTGCCGCTGGTGATTCGCTTCGGCGGGCCGAGAGCGGAGGTCCACTTGAAGCCGGAGACGTTGCCGGGGGCCGGATCCGGAATCAGGTCCGCGAAGGCGATGAAAGGGGCCTGCTCCATGTACTTCTGGGTCTTCGCCTGGTTGTTGAGAATCCGGTCGAGCTCCTGCGGCGCCACGGCGTTGTCCGAGACCGAAGTCACCTTGCCGAGCATGAAGCCGTGGTCTTCCGACTTGACGTCGGTCGGCGAGACCTTGACCTCCATGCCGGGAACGACCCGCTTGCCCTGCACGCCCGGGATCAGGATCAGCGCGTGCAGCGGCAGGCTCTCGTCCTCGATCAGCACGACCGAATCTCCTGCTTGCACCGGCTGCCCCGCCGCGACCTGGATCTGGACCACCCTGCCGGGTACCGAGGAGCGCAGCTCCGAGGTCGCGGCCAGCTGGGACTCGAGCCGGATCAGCTCCCGCCGCTTGTCGTCGACCTGGAGGTCGCGCTGGTCGCTGCCGCCCTGGGTCTGGGCGATCTGGGCCTGCGTGTCGGCGATCTGGGCGTCGATCTGCAGCAGGTCCTTCTGCGTGCGCAGCCCCTTCTCCACCAGCTGCTGCATGTTGCGGCGCTGCGCGTAGAGCCCGGAGAGCTTGGACCGGTAGCCGGCGACCACGGCGCTGGTCTCGCCGCTTTGCACCCGCTGCCGGGCCTCCAGGTCCTGGATGTCCGCCTTCACCTTCTCGATCTGCGCCTCGATGTCCGGCAGCGCGAGCCGGGCCACGAGATCGCCGACCTCGATGTTGTCTCCCATGCGGACGACCACGTCCTTGAGCCGGCCCGAGGCGATCGCCGTCACCGCGCCGACACGATCCCCGCGCAGCAGCTCCCCCTGCGCGTCGACCTGCTCGGGAATGCGGCCGACGATGCTCCAGACGATGCCGGCGACCAGGGCCACCCCGATCGCCGACAGCGCCACCCAGCCCATCGGCGAGGTCACCCGCATCGCCATGTCGAGCTGCTCCGGCGACGACATCTTCTCGATCGCCGCCTTGCGCAGCAGCTTCTCGGGACCTCCGCCGAACATGACCGTGCCTCCTCCCCCGCCGCCGGCGCGCTAGAGCGCCGGCTCCGTGAACGGCCGCAGCGACAGCGACCGCGGATCCGCGTCCAATGGCGAATCGGCGAGCAGCGTGTTGGTCTCGTAGCGCAACCGGGTCTGCAGCTCGGCGTAGGCCCGCGCCGCCTCGATCCAGCCCAGCTTCGCTTCGGTCAGCTGGTCCTCGCTGGTCAGCACGTCGAGCACCGAGAGGTCCCCGCCGCGCAGCCGCTCGAGGCTGTCGTCCACCGTCCGCTGCTGGTGCGTCAGGTGGGCGAGCCGCGCCTCGAGCTCGCGCGCCGAGCGGTCGAGCGACGCGGCCGCCTCGTTGACCTTGAGCGCGATGGTCCGTTCGAGGTCGGCGCGATCGATGCGCGCCGTCCCCGTCTTCGACTCCGCCTGCATCAGCCGCCCGCGGGCCTCGTGGTTGCCGACCGGTATGGTGAACCGGAGCGCCAGGCCGTAGCTCGGCCCCGCGACCTTGCCCGACGCGGCCTTCCAGAATCCCTCGACGTCGTAGTAGCGCTCTTCGAACGTCTCCTCGAACCCGGAGTAGGAGATGTTCAGCGCCAGCGTCACGTCCGGCTTCAGGTTGAGCCGGGCCGCCTTCTCGAGAATCTGGTTGGCTTCGACGAAGCGGTCGTTGGCGGCGATGTCGGCGCGCCTCGCGATCGCGGCCGCCACCAGCGGCCGCGCGTCATCGCCGCCGACCAGCGGCAGCGCCGCGTAGTCGGCGAGACCCTCGGTCCGCAAGCCGGCCTCCGCCCCCGGATCGTCGCGGGCGCCCATCGCGCGCGCCAGCTCGACCCGTGCCGTCGCGGCCTGCTGCCGCGCCGCCGCCAACTGACCGCGCGCCTCCGCGACCCGCGCCGAGCTGCGGAGCCGCTCGACCCCCGGCAGCTCCTGGCCTTCGATCAGGTCGCGCACCGCGCCGTCGATCTCCGTCTTGAGCGCCAGCGAACGCTCGAGCACGGCGACCCGCTCCTCGGCCGCCGCCAGCTCCCAGTAAGCGGTGAGCGTCTCGAGCGCCTGGTCCGAAGCGGTCTGCACCGCGAGCGCTTCGGCGGCCCGCAGGTTCGCCTGCGCCGCCAGCTCCGACGCCCGCACCGCGGCCTCGCCGCGGTTGCGCGCCAGCGGCATGTCGAAAGCGATGCGCGCCGTGGCGGTGAACAGGTTGGCCTTGGTGGAATCGCCGAACTGCACGATGCGCAGCTTGCCGGCGAAGTTCTCCTCGGTGGCCCGCAGCTCGAGCGTCGGCGTGATGCCGATGCCGTTGCGCAGGCGATGGCGGTAGCCGAGCTGATTCTGGAAGTCGATCAGCTCGTGCTCCTCCGGCATGTCGCCCAGCCGGGCGCGCGCGAAGCGCGCGCCGTCGGCGACCTGGCGGACGATGCGCAGCGCGATCCGCCCCTGATCGTTGAGCAGCGCCGTGGTCTCGCGCCGGAAGTCCTCGAGCGGCCCGGTGAGCCCGGTCAGCTTGCTGAAGAAGTAGAGCGTGCGGAGCGAATCCGTGGACAGAGTCCCCTGGTTCGCCAGGTCGAGGCCGATCGCCTGCACCGCGCCGAAGTTCTCGGCCGCGTTCAGGCAGAGGAAGACCGTGCCCTGGTCGTTGCCCTCGAGGTCCAGGCCGAGGTCGATCTCCACCTTGGTCTGAGTGGGCGAGCAGCCGTTGAGATTGCGCTGCGCCGTGTCGATGAACAGCAGGCTGGTCTCGTCGATATCGCCACCATCGAGAATCGAGTTGATCGAGTTCGCCGCGTTGGTGAAGAAGCGGTCGACGAGCTCGAGCTGCACCCGTCGCTTGGTCTCCTCCTTGAGCACCTCGCCGGCGAGTCCCTGGCGCGTGTAGTCGACCTGGCTGTTGAAGAACACGGCGCCGTCGAAGGTCCCGGTGAACTCCTGGTACTGGCCGCGGCGCTCCGCGACCTGGGCCAGCGCGAGGGCGACCCTGGGGTCGTGGGCGAGCGTCTCGCTCACCGCATCGGCCGCCGAGAGCACCTGGGCTCGCGCCGGCTCGATCGCGAAGAGCAGCGCCCCCGCCGCCAGGAAGTTGGCGGCAAGGGATCTCACAGGGCGCCTCCAGCCGCCGCTTCGACCGGCAGCGAGATCAGCCGCGGCTCGTCGACGTAGAAGCCCGCGTCGGTGTCGTCGACCAGCGTCCCGGTCTCGAAGCGGAGCCGGGCGAGCAGGGTGGCGACCTCCTGCTGGGCCGCGATGAGACTGAGGTTGGCCTGCGTCTGCTGCTGCTCGGTGACGATGGCGTCGACCAGCGTCGAGGAGCCGAGCCGGAGCTTCTCGAGCTCCGCCTCGACCGTCTGGTGGAAGAGCTCGGCGGCCTCGACCGCCGCGTCGTGGCGGGCGATCGCCTCTTCGAGCGACCGGCGGGCGAGCACCACGTTGAGCTTGATGTTGCGGTCCAGGTCGCCGGTCTGGATCGTCTGCTGGTCGAACCGGGCCACCGACTGGGCATAGCGGCCGGCGCGCTCGTTGTTGCGGAAGGGGTGCTCGGTAGTGAGCTTCAGCCGCCAGCTCGGATTGGCCCAGGTGTCGGTGGCGTTCGACAGGCTGTCCTCGCCGATCGCCCGGCTCGACACCGTGATCCCGAGGTCCAGCTTGCTCTTCTGGTCGAGCAGCGCGCCGCGCGTCTCGATCCGCCGCGCCTCGCTCGACACCAGGGCCGAGCGGCGATCGAAGCGCCGGTCGACCGCGGCGAGGGCGAGCCCCCGGTCGGACAGCGCCGAGATCTCATCCGGCTTGGGGACCATCGGGAAGGGGCCCTCGGCGAGGGGAGCGTTGGCTTCCGACTCCACTCCGACCCCCATCGCGAGCGCCAGCTCGAGGCGGGCTTTGACCAGCTCGCGGCGGGCCGATTCGAGCTGCGAGCGGGCGTTCGCCTCGGCCGCGAGGGCGCGGGGCAGCTCGGCGCGCGGCATCTCCTGGCCGTCGATCAGCGCCTGGGTCATCTCGACCAGGCGCTGCTCGAGCGCGACCGCGTTGGCGAGGACCCGGACCCTTTCCTGGCTCGCGAGCAGCGTCCAGTACGCGGTCGCGGTCCGCAGCACCGACTCGGCCGCGGTGTGCTTGACCGCCAGGCCCGCGGCCTCGGCGTCGCGCAGCGCCGCCTCTTCGCGCGCGGCCACCGCGTCGGCGCCGCGACCGCGCAGCATCGGCACGTTGACCTCGAAGCCGACCGAGGCCTGGTAGAGGTCCTTGACCCCCTTGCCGCCGAAGTCGATGGTCCGAGTCACCGGCCCGAGGCTGGTCTCGAGCGGCACGTCCACCAGTTGGCCCGCGTCGTTGCGCTCGAGGATGAAGATCTGCTCCTCGGGACCGTTGCGCTTGCCATCGAACTGGGTCTTGTCGTACTGGCCGGTCAAGAACGGCGTCAGCACGACGCCGGAGCGGAAGGTCCGGCTCGCCCGCAGGTCGAGCTTGGCTTGCTCGAAGTACTCGAACTCGGGAGCCCGGCCCAGCCGCTCCCGGTCGATTCCGGCCTGGACGCAACCGCGCTCCAGGTTGGCGACCACGGCCTCGCGCGCCGCGACTTCGGTCTGCAGGAAGCTCACCTTCTGGCCGATGATCGAGTCGCGCAGCACCGGATCCTGGGCCTGGGCGATCAGGATGTCGAAGAACTGGAGCTGCTTGGCGAGCGAAGTGTCCGGCGGCGCCAGCGTGACGCCGTCGTCGACACCGGCCAGCTCGTCGCGCAGGGTCTGCAGGATCTCGCGCTGACGGTCGCGCTCGTTGCAGGTGTCGCGCTCGTTGACCTCGGCCTTGCGCCGCTTGTCGACCTCGGTCTTGCGGGCCGTGTCGGTCAGCTCCTGCTCCCGGTGATCCCAGGCGATCTCGCCCTTGAGCACCCAGTCGAAAGCGCCGCGCAGCTCCTGCGCCACGCCCTCGCGCAGCCGCGCGTCGGCGTCCTTGAGCAGGAGCTTGGGGTCGTTCTGCAGCGTCAATCGAACCGACTCCAGGAGCGAGATCCGGCCCTCGCCGTACTGGAAAGTCGGCGGCTCGTAGGTGATCGGCTCGCGCGCCTGCGCGCCGGCGAGCGATGCGGCCATCGTCATCCACGTGGCGGCCATCGCCGCCCGTACCCATGCACTGGACCTACGCGGGCACACGGCTCTCATCTGCCCCTCCTTGTCGGGACCCGGGTCTCTGACGCAAGCGGTAGCACGTCCACCTCTCCTCCCGCCGCTATGGCTCGAACGCTCTGGTTCTCGGACGAGGCGATCCTAGCGACCCCGCTCTCAGGATTCAAGGCGGGGCGCGCCGGCGCCCGACGGGGTGAGCCGGCGCCCGGCGGAGCGAGTCTCGCCGATGAACTCCGCCCGGCGGGCGATCCACTTGTGGATGAAGCGCACCATGTTGGGGAACCGGACGGGGGTCACGAACAGGCAGAGCTCGTAGCCCGCCGCCACCGCCCGCTCGAGCGACGACTTGTAGAGCGGCACGATGCGGCCGCGCCGGGACAGACGCTTGTCCAGGAAGCTCACGGTCCAGCGCAGCAGGCGGTCGTCGATTCGCTCGGTCAGCACCCAGCCGACCAGCCGCCCCTGGTGGCGCGCGCCGACGCTGGTCGCCGGGTCGTAGCCGGCGCCGCCGCGGTAGCTCCAGGGCTCGAGACCGTCGGAAATCCAGTGCCGGGCCTCGTTCGAGGCGCGCAGGGCGGCGAGCTCCTCGGCCGGCAGCTCCGCCCAGGGGAAGATCTCGAATCCCGGATCCAGGGACGCCAGGTGACGAGGAGAGAACAGCGGCAGGGTGAGCATCTTCTCGGGCCGGAAGCGGGCCGAAACCGTGCGGGCCGCCGGCGGCGTCCAGCCGTGGCGGGCGAGAATCCGCTCCAGCGCCTCGATCGCCGGCTTGCCGGCCGTCCACACCGCGCGCACCTCCGCGACCCCCGCGGCCGCGAGGGCCTGCTCGGCCGCGGCGACCAGGGCGCCTCCGACCCCCCGGCCGCGCTCGCCCTCGGCCACGAACAGGGAGAGCAGCTCCGCCGGCTCGCTGTCCCCGAGGGGCTGCTCGGCCACGATCAGGCCGACCGGCCGCTCCGCCTCGAAGGCGCCGATGGCGACCGGCTGGATCCGCCGCGGGTCGCCCTGCTCGGGGTGGCGCACCGTCGGCTCGAGCGAAAGCAGGCGGCGATAGAGCGGAAAGGTCATGGCGCTGAAGGCGGGATCGACCGGCGATGCGAGCCGGCGGACCTCGAATTGCGGCGTCGTCATTGCTGGCTCCTCCGGCGGCGCTCCGCCGGCAGCTCGAGCGCCGCCACCAGCGGCAGCGGTCCGCCCGCGTCGGTGAGCGAGATCAGGCTCCAGGCGAGGCCCGGGTAGCCTCGGAACAGCCCGAGATCCGGACGCTCCGCCGGCGGCTCGGCCGGAATCCGCCAGCCGCCGCTGCCTTCAGCGCGCGCCAGGGCCCGGCGCGCCAGCCGCCGTCCCGCCGCCAGCGCTTCCTCGCCGCCGCCCCACCGCCCGGCGACCGTCTGCGCCGCCAGGCGTCCCGCCGTGCCGCAGCAGAGGTGGTCGACTTCGGGCAGCGGCGCCCCAGCGAGCGTGGCGAGCGCCGTCGCGAGCTCCGTAGCCGCCGCCCGATCCTCGCCCCCTGCCGCCAGCCGGAGCGCGCGGGCGATCGCCACCCCCGGCGCTCCGTGGCACCAGCTGCACAGGAACCGGCGACCGCCGCCGGCGATCCGCGCTGGCCAGTCCCCGCGCTGGCGATCGAACAACGAGCTCTCGAAGCGCAGCGCCGCGCCGGCCGCGTCGCGATACTCCCCCTCGCCGGTCGCGGCCGCCAGCGCATCGAGGGCACGGGCGATGCCCGAGGCGCCGTGCGCGAAGCCCGCGAGCGGCGGCGAGCCCCCGGGCGCCGGCCAGCCTCCGGCATCCGGACCCGACCGGAGCTGGCTCGACAGCAGCCGCTGCCCACTGTCGCGCGCGCGCTCGAGCGCCGCGGCCTCCCCGCTCGCCTGCGCCAGGGCCAGCCAGCCGAGCAACGCCCCCGCCTCGCCCGCGGCGAGGTCGAATCCCCAGAGATCCGGCCGCCGTGGCGTGGCTTCGAGACGCTCGCCGGCCGCCGCCGCGCCCGCGAGCAGCTCCGGCTGCTCGAGCAGTTCCGCGAGGGTGACCAAGGTCCAGAGAATCGAGCCCCAGCCGTCGGTGCCCCCAGGCCGTGATGGCTGTCCCTCCGCCTCCGCCGGCACCGCCGCGAGAGCGCGCACGAGGCCGGACGCGATCTCTCCGGCAATCGATGCCCAGGCCGCTCCGCCGGTGGCCCGCCAAGCCCCCGCCGCGAACAGCGCGCGCCCGGCGGCGCCGCCGTAGAGGGCGAGCTCGCGCAGCGACGCGCCGGGCGCGGGCACGGCGGCGAAGGCCTTCGACATCGCCAGCGCGCCGGCGATCTCGGCCGCCGCGGCCGCGAGCCGGGACTCCTCCTCCGCGCGCCCGAGCCGGCGCGGCTCGAGCGCGGCCGCGAGGTGGCGGCGTTCGCGCTCGATTCTCTCCGCGTCGAGCTCGGCGAGCCGCGCGCGAGCGGCCGCGATCCCGCTCTGCTCGAACAGGCCCTCGATCCTTTCTCCCGCCGAGTTGGTGAGCGCCGTCGCACCGGCCGGCAGGTGGAAGACCGGCAGGTCGAGCGCTTCGAGCGCGGCCCGCTCGTCGGCGATCAGGGGCCAGAGCGCCGGCCGCTCGGCGAGGCCGACGAGCGGCTGCAGGAGCGCTTCGCGCAGCAGGCTGCCGGCCAGCCCGTCGTTGGCGTAGCGGGGACGGACCGACAGGGCGACCGTGGTCGCGTACTGGGCGCTCGGACGGAACAGAACGCGCGTCGGCGTGTCGCCGCGCGCCGCCAACCAGCGCTCGATCCGCTCCCGCTGCTCGCCAATCGCCGCCATGCCGAGGTCGAAGCCCTCCAACACGGCCTCCCGCCAGGCCTCGGGACGCTGGGGCCGCCCGCGCCACCTCAGAACGTTGGTCTTGAGGGCCCTGGGGAAACGTCGCCAGGCCAGCCGAAGCCGGTCGGTGCCGAGGTTCTCCCAGTGCCGGTCGGCTTCGGGCAGCTCGCCCGGCTCCGGCAGGTCGAGGCCGGCGTAGCCCCAGGCTCCGGGCCCCGCCGTGGCCGCGGGATCGGCCACCAGGCCGGTCGCCAGCACGGAGTCGGGGCCGCTGCGCAGCAGCGCGCCCGGCTCCGGAGCGAGCAGCATCTCCGCGTCCACCAGGACCGGTCCGCGCCGGTCGGCGATCAGGTTCTCGGCGTGGAGGTCGCGGCCGCCGAGCACCCATGCCAGCGCGACCAGCGCGCCCGCGCGGCGGAACCAGGACTCGGCCTCGCTCGCGCTGTCGACCCCGCCGGCGGCCACCCTTTCCATCCAGCCGTAGCCCGGCCGGGCGAGCGTCCGCGCCGCCAGCGGGGCGGCCTCGAAACCGGCCTCGGCGAGCTCGCTCGCGAGCTGCCACCAGGCCGACTCCAGGTCGACCGGCCGGGGCTTGTAGATCACCTCGAGCCCCGACTCGAAGGTGAGCGCCAGGACACGGCGGCCACGGGCGTGAGGATCGGAGAGCCCGGCCTCCACCGCCACGACCCGACCGGGATCGGCGTCCCCCTCGAAGGCGAGTGCGAAGCCGGCGCGATCGGCGGCCAAGCGACCGATCCACTCCACACCGGCATCGATCCAGTCCTCGGCCCGGCCGGCGAGCTGCCGGACCAGTCCCGGCAGCTCGAGGCCGGACGCCGTCGGGCTGGCGCCGAGCGCCGCGAGAAATCGGGCTAGCGCACCCGCTTCGCCCCGCGCCGATCGCTCGAGGTCGAAGCGCTCGTAGAGCGGCAGCGCGGCGATCCAGGCGAGCCGCCCGCCGAGGGCCCGCTGCCACTGCAGCCACGCCGCCGGCGTCAGCAGGTCGTCGAGCGCCGGCAGCTTCTGCCGGGCGCGGGAGGCCGCTTCTGCGACCCAGCTGGCGACCCACTCTCCGAACGGCAGCCCGGCGGCGAGCTCGCTGCCGGAGCTCGCGAGACCCCTTGTCGCCACGGCATGGAGCCAGCGCTCCATGTTCACGCACCATGGGCCGTCGGGCGCTCCTACCGGTTCCACGAACGCGAGCGCCGCCACGCGCGGGTCGATGCCGTCCCAGGCGAGCCGGCGCGCGAAGGCCTCGCCGTCGCCGCGCGCGACCGCCCGCCGCCACGGCTCGAGCGCCGCGGCCACCGCGGCATCCTCCAAGGCCGGAGGAGCGTCGAAAGCGCGGGCCAGCCGCGCGAGCCGCTCGAACAGCGTCTCGGCACGCAGGCACGCAGTGGCGATCGTCGACATGGCCAGCTTGGGTTCTCCGAGCAGGGGCCCACGAAACAACCGGGGGCCGCGTGGCGGGCCTTGCAGCCCGTCCACGGGCCCCCGGAATCGGGCTTCGTGGATCCGCCTCGGCTCAGCCGAGGTTGATCTGGGCCCTGCGAGCAGCTGACCTCGCCGCCCAGCTTGACGTTGATGTCGCCGCCGCCCGCGACCTTCTCGAGGTCGGAGTCGTCGAGCTCACCGGCCGCCGCAGCACGCGGAACGATCACGTACAGCGTGTCGGGGGCCTCGGTCACGGCCTTGACGGTGACGCCGGAGAGGCTGATGTTGAACTGCTTCTCCACCACCGACTTCGGGTCCTTGATCAGCGCATCGCGATACTGCGGGTTCTGGGACGCGAACTTGTTCAGCAGGTCCTGCATCTCACCGCGTGACATCTCCACTGGCGTTGCTCCTCTGGTCTCGTGCCCGGCGAGTTCATCCCGCCCGGGCTCGGCGTCGTGCGCCGAACGATTCTCCCTATCGCAACCCCGATGCCAATCGGCCTCGAATGCGTAAGTTCAATGCTTTCAACGCGCGCATCGCTCCGCGGTCCTGCCGGCGCCGCGCTGAGCGGAGCCCTCGCTCGAATCGATGGAGCGAGCGCTCCATGCCGGAAGAGCCAGCCGCTCGAATCGCGGCTAGAGTTGCTTCGAGAACCCGCGGCGCGCTCCGGCTCCGGGCGCCGCACGACCCCACCGGGACCTCCTCCGATGACCGACCTCCGCCACCAGAAGCTCGCCGAAACGCTCGTCCGCTACTCCTGCGCCCTCGTTCCGGGCGACAAGCTGCTGATCGAGGCGATCGACGTGCCGACCTCGTTCGTGACCACCCTGGTGCGCGCGGCGGCGGCCGCCGGGGCGCTGCCGGCGGTGCTGCTGAAGAGCGCGCCGGTGACCCGCGAGCTGCTGCGGGCCGGGACCACCGAGCAGTGGACGCTGATCGCCGACGGCGAGGAAGCCGTGATGCGCCAGGTGGACGCCTACATCGGCCTGCGCGGCGGCGACAACGTCTCGGAGCTCGCCGACGTGCCGAGCGAGCGGATGGCGCTGTTCGAGGCGCTGCTCTGGAAGCGCGTCCACCTGGACCTTCGCGTCCCGCGCACGCGCTGGGTGGTGACCCGCTGGCCGGGTCCCTCGATGGCCCAGCTGGCCGGCACCTCGACCGCGGCCTTCGAAGAGCTCTACTTCCGGGTCTGCACGCTCGACTACGCCCGGATGTCGCGCGCCATGGCGCCGCTCAAGGCGCGCCTCGAGGCGGCCGACCGCGTTCGCATCACCGCTCCGGGCACCGACCTCTCCTTCAGCGTCAGGGGTATCGGCGCGGTGGCCTGCGACGGTCGGCGCAACCTGCCGGACGGCGAGGTCTACACCGCGCCGGTGCGCGATAGCGTGGAGGGGACCATCCGTTACAACACGCCGTCGCTCTACCGCGGGGTGACGCACGAGAACGTCCGCTTCGTCTTTCGCGGCGGCCGCATCGTCGAGGCCTCGAGCAGCGCCGGCGAGGCGCTCGACCGCCTGCTCGACACCGACGACGGCGCGCGCCATGTCGGCGAGTTCGCGCTCGGCTTCAACCCCCACATCACCGCACCGATGAAGGACATCCTGTTCGACGAGAAGATCGCCGGCTCGATCCACTTCACGCCGGGCCAGGCGTACGCCGCCGCGGACAACGGCAACCGTTCGCAGGTCCACTGGGACCTGGTGCTGCGGATGGAAGCGGCCGACGGCGGCGGCGAGATCTGGTTCGATGACGTCCTGATCCGCAAGGACGGCCGCTTCGTGGTGCCCGATCTCGAGGGGCTCAATCCGGAGCGCCTGCTCGCCGGCGAAGGCTGAGCCCGGCGCAACCTGCGCCGACCTGCCAGCCGCTCGAAAGGGAAAGAGCCGCGGCGGGGACCTTTCGGTCGCCCGCCGCGGCCCCTGATGTCTGCGCCCGGCTCAGCCGAGGTTGATCTGCCCTGCGAGCAGCTGACCTCGCCGCCCAGCTTGACGTTGATGTCGCCGCCGCCCGCGACCTTCTCGAGGTCGGAGTCGTCGAGCTCACCGGCCGCCGCCGCGCGCGGAACGATGACGTACAAGGTGTTCGGGCTCTCCTCGACCGCCTTGACCGTGACCCCCTCCAGGCTGAGGGCGAACTGCTTCTGGACCACCGACTTCGGGTCCGACAGCAGGGCCTCGCGGTACTTCGGGTTCTGGGCCGCGAACTTGTTCAGCAGGTCCTGCATCTCACCGCGCGACATCTCCATTTTCGTTGCTCCTCGTTGTGTGGCGCCAGCCGGTTCATCCGGAGGTGCCCCGGCGGGTTTCGCCGTTCTGCCTCTTCCTATGGCAACCCCGGTGCCAACCGCATCGAACGCGACAAACAACTCACTTCAAAGCAGTTATGGAAATCGAGCCGGATCCTGCACGGAGCCGGACGGAGCCGGGACCCGAACTTCTGGAGCCGTGGCTCCATCGCGGACAGGACCGACAGGAGTATCGCGGTTCAGAAGCAGCGGTCGCAGGCGCGATCGGGGTCCTCGTCCAGCCGGGAGAGGACGTCCTCGAGGTCGAGACGGAGGAATGCGCGGCGATAGGCATGGGTGCCGACGACCAGCGGGGGATCGGCCGCCAGCCTGGCTTCGAGCAGGTCGACGACGACCTGACGCAGGACCCGCGCCTTGCCGTGCACCTCCATCCAGCCGGCGCGGAAGGCGCGGGCGAGTCCGGCGTCCTTGGCGTGGGGGCCCAAGAAGGCGCGGTAGGCGCGCCGCATGTGGGCGTCGGCGAGTACGCGGCGCGCCACGCGGCGCTCGAGCTCGACGCGGCCGAGCGCCTCGAGCGCGTCGCGGTCGAGCGGATCGGGGATGCCCTCGAGGTCGATCGCCAGGTTGAGCAGGCAGTGCTCGTAGTCGACCATGGTCATCCGCAGACCCGCCCCCTCGCCGTCGAGAAAGGCATTGCGCGGCCGCAGGTCGGCGTTGGCGAACAGGTAGGCCGCGGCGGCGTGGCGGCCCACCTCGCGGGCGTATGCCGGCTCGCCGCGCGCGGCCTCGAGCTTGACCCCCGGCGCCTCGGCGACCACCAGCAGGGGCTCCAGTCCGGTACCCACCAGAACGTTGGGACAGGAACCGACGTGGATCTCGTCGAGCAGCCGCGCCATCAGGCGCTCGACCTCGATCGACTCCGGCAGCAGGAAGCGCTTGACGTAGGCCACTTTCTCGAGCCCCCGCGCGGTGCGCAGGCGCAAGCGAGCGACCAGGTTGTAGCGCCCCTGGTCGGCGTCGTCGAGCGACTCGCGCCGCTCGACCGACAGGCGCTCGCCGGCGAGCACCATCTCGGCGCCCTCGGGCAGCAGGGGCTCGAGGGTGTCGAGATCCAGCCAGCCGAGGTCGGCCAGCCGCGGCACCGCGCGGGCGGTGCCACTGGCGCCGATCAGCAGCCCCCGCATGCCGGCGCGTCCGGGCGCCCGGACGTCATTGCCGAGCGAGTCGCCGACCATCAGCGCCGCCGCCGGATCGGCAGTCAGCGCCTCCCCGAGGCGCGCCAGCGTGTCGCGGTAGAGCCGCTCCTCGGGCTTGCGCGCGCCGGCGTCGCACGAGAAGAGCACCGCATCGAACAGCTCCGCGAGCCCCAGCCGCTCGAGCGGCTCCCGGTAGGGCGAGGCGGAGTTGGTGATCAGGCCGAGCCTGAGGCCGCGCCGGCGCAGGAAGGCGAGCAGGGACCCTGCGCCCTCGACGGCGTGGACGGAGGCGAGCTCGACCTCGAGCAAGTCGAGCAGCGTCGCCCGGTGGCCGTCGGCGCCGCCGCCGAACCGCGCGACGATGGCGTCGACGAACGCCTCGCGGGAGACGTACGGGCGCACCAGCAGGTCCTCGCGCTGGAACTCCACCCACTGGCGACGGGAGATCCCCTCGATGCGGGGCAGTCGCTCCTGGAAGACGGGCCGCCCGATCTCGAGCAGGGTCCCGTAGAGGTCGAAGACCACCGCGCGGGTCCGGGTCACGGCCCGGACTCTACCCGACCGGGAGGGTCAGTTCTCGTCTTCCAGGTTGCTCGGCTTGAGGCGATGGTGGCGCAGGAAGTCCATGAACTTCTGGTAGGTCTCGGCGGGGATCTTCCAGACCTCGAGCAGCCGGCGATAGCTGCCGCGCGACTCGCGCAGGCCGCGGGCGACCAGCGTCCGCACCTCGCGCCGCGACAGCTCGCGGTCGAGGAAGGGCTCCTGCACCAGCTGCCAGAAATCGCCGCTCTCGCGGCAGAGCCGGCGGTAGAGGTCGTCGACCTCGGAACCGCGCGGCCGGTTCTCCTGCTCGAGGTGATCGACGAAATCGCGCGGTTCGATCCGGTCGCCGTCCGAGAGGGCGTAGCCGGCGGTCGCCACCGAGATCAGCTCGCGCACGTTGCCCGGCCAGTCGTAGCGCTCCAGCAGCCGGATCGAGTCCCCCGACAGGCACTTGCGCACGCCGTAGCGGCGAGCCAGCCGCGCCAGGAAGTACTCCGCCAGCAGCAGCCAGTCGTCGCCGCGCGACCGCAGCGGCGGAATCTCGACCTGGAAGTAGCGGAGCCGGAACAGCAGGTCGCGCCGGAAGCGCTCGTCGGCGGCGAGGCTGTTCAGGTCTCGATTGGTCGCCGAGACGACCCGGACGCTCACCTTGCGCGTCACCTCCGAGCCGAGTGGCTGGAACTCGCCGTTAGCCAGCGCCCGCAGCAGCATGGTCTGCGCGGACATGTGCAGGTCGGCGACCTCGTCGAGGAAGATCGAGCCCCCGTCGGCGGTCTCGAAGCAGCCCCGGCGATCGTTGGTGGCGCCGGTGAAGCTGCCGCGCTTGTGGCCGAAGAGCTCCGAGACGGTGAGATTGCCCTCCTGATACTGCGGGCAGTTGACCGACACGAACGGCTTGTCGGAGCGGGGGCCGAGCGCGTGCAAGGCCGCCGCGAACGACTCCTTGCCGACACCGCTCTCGCCCAGCAGCAGGACCGGCTCGTGAAAGCGCGCCACCTTGAGCAGCCGCTCCAGCGGCTCCTCGATGGCGCGCGACTGCCCCACGATCGTCACCATCCGGTCGGCCCCCCAGAGGCGGACCGATTCGGCTCGTACCCGCTCCGCCACCGGGCAGAGCGGGCCGGAGGGAGACACTTCGGAGGGGGCGTCGAGGGTGCGTGCGCGCATGATCGGGCGTCCGGGTCCTGCCCTGGCGGGACTCCGCCCCGCCCGGCGGCGAATCGGCCAGGGCGGACGGGACGGCTTTACTCGCTTCCGCGTCGAATCTACAATGCGCACTCCCGATGGTCAACGAACGCCCAGGCGCCGGCGGCGACGACACCCAGTCGAAGCTGCTGATCTCGATCCCGGCCGGCAGCTTCGTCTTCCGCGAAGGCGAGCGCGGCGAGGAGATGTACATCATCCAGGAGGGCGAGGTCGAGCTGGTCAAGCAGTTCGGTCCCGAGGAGAAGCGGCTGATGGCGCTCGAGGCCGGCGACTTCTTCGGCGAGATGGCGATGCTCGAGAGCCGCCCGCGCTCGGCGTCGGCGCGCGTCCTCAAGGATGCGCGGCTGCTGCCGGTCGACGCCTCGACCTTCGATCAGATGCTGCGCGAGTACCCGGAAGTCGCCGTGCGCATGCTGCGCGGGCTCGGGCAGCGACTGCGCCGCTACGAGGAGGAGGCGCTGGCCGCCAACCGGGTGGCGCAGGAGGTGCTGGGGGGAGCGCCCCGGCACGAGCTGGCGACGCTGCAGCCGGTGGCGCCGCCCGCGGCGGCCGCCCCCGCGGCCGCGACCGCCGCCCGGCCGCGCCTCGTGCACGTCCCCTCCGGCGCGGAGCTGCCGCTGCCGTTCGACCGCGACGCGGTCATCGGCCGCCTCGACCCGGTCACCCAGCAGGCGCCCGAGATCGACCTGACGGCGCTCGACCCCCAGCGCTCCTTGTCGCGCCGGCACGCGCGAATCGTCTACCGCGACGGCGCCTTCCTGCTGCGCGAGGAGGTCGGCACCGCCAACGGCACCTTCGTCGAGGGCGATCGGCTGGCGACCGGGGTCGAGCGCCCGCTCACCAGCGGCGCGCGGCTCCGTTTCGGGCTGGTCGACTTCGTCTTCCACGCCGAGTAGGTCCGCCGATGCCCTTCGAAGTCCAGGTCAAGGAGGCCGGCAGAGTGCTGGTCGCCGCGCTCCAGGGCCAGCTCGACACCCGCTCCGCGCCCCAGCTCGAGAAGGCGCTCGAAGCCGCGTTGGCCGGGGGCAAGACCGAGCTCCTGGTCGACTGTGGACGGCTCGACTTCGTCACCAGCGCCGGCCTGCGCGTCCTGCTGATGACCGGCAAGCGCCTGGCCAGCGTCGGCGGCCGGCTCGCCCTCTGCGCCCTCAACCCGAGCGTCAAGGAGGTCTTCGACATCTCGGGGTTCGCGGCGTTGTTCCCGATCCTGCCGGCGCGCGAACCGGCGCTCGAGTGGCTGGCCACCAACGTCAAGGCGGCCAAGGTCTCCCATCTGGCGGACGACCTGCTGTCGCGCCGCGACGGCGTGCGCAAGGAGATCCGCGCGCCGATCGGCGGCGGCAGCTCCTCGGAGCGTGCCGCCCTGGCGGCGGCGCTGATCAAGTTCCGCCCCGATCCCGGCCGGCCGAAGCGCTGACCGCCCTCCAGTCGGCTCAGCTGCGGCCGACGCAGAGCAGGGTCAGGTCGTCGTCGACCGCGCTGTCGCCCAGGAACTGGCGCACCGACTGAAGAATGCCGGTGAGCGCCTCGTCGCAGCCCGCCGCGCCCCGCATCGCCGCGACGACCCGCGCGCTCTCGAAGCGCTCGCCGGCGCCATTGGCGGCCTCGGTCAAGCCATCCGAGAAGGTCGCCAGCAGGTCGCCTGGGCCCAGCTGCACGGCGTAGGCGGCCGCCCCGAGCGGGCGCTTGAAGCCGAGCGCGGCGCCGGTCGCGATCGACAGCTCGCCGCAGCGGCCGTCGGGGTGGCGCAGGACCGGCCGCAGGTGTCCGGCGTTGGCGAGCTCGATCCGGCCGGTCGAAGGGTCGAGAATGCCGAAGAGGAGGGTCACGAACATCCCCTCGGCGCCCTCGGCGTGGACCACCTCGTTGAGCTCCTCGAGCACCGCCGCGGCCGAGGCCCGCCGCACCGCCGCCGCGCGCAACTCGCTGGTCAGCCGGGCCATCATGAGCGCGCCCGACACGCCCTTGCCGGAGACGTCCCCCAGCGCGATGGCGAGCCGTCCGTCGGGCAGCGGCACGAGGTCGTAGAGGTCGCCGCCGACCGCCAGCGCGGGCGAATATTCGACCGCGAAACGATATCCGGGCAGCTTCGGCAGCTCCTTGGGCAGGAAGCGCAGCTGGATCCGGCGCGCCAACGCCAGATCGTGCTCGAGCAGCTCGCGGTCGAGCAGCTGTCGGTGGAGGCGGGCATTGGCGAGCGACAGGGCGATCGGACCGGCGACGCCGACCAGGATGTTCAGGTCCGCTTCGGAGAACTTCCGGCTGCGCTCCGAATTGTCGACCTGGAGCACGCCGTAGACCCGGTCCTCGGCGATCAGCGGCACGCAGGCGACCGAGCGCAGATCGAGCGCCCGCACCGACATCGCCGCCTCGAACGCGCCCTCCTTGCCGATGTCGGTCGACAGCAGCGCATGGCGCTTGCGGACCACTTCCTCGAGCAGCGTCCGGCTGGCCGGGATCTCGGTCGCCGTCCCGGAGCGGGTGCGGGCCACGCGCGGCACGAAGGTCTGGGTGTCCTCCTCGTAGAGGACCACGAAGGCGCGGTCCGCCTGCGGCAGGATGTCGAGCACCTGGCGCAGCACCTCGGCGAGCAGCGCCGTCTCGTCGATCGTGCGCGCCATCGCCTTGCCGACCTCGTTGACGAACTCCAGCCGCTGCTGGAGCGCCTTGAGCTCGGCGGCGAGCGAGGTCCTGCCGGTGGTCGTCCGCTTGCCCGACATCGGGATCACGACCGAGCGCGAGATCGTGACCTTGGCGAGATCGGGCTTCGAGTCCTCGAGCAGGATGCGCGAGATCATCGACAGGTCGCGCACCCGCTCGACGTTCTGCCGGAACTCGAGGATGCTGGCGCCGACCCGGATCTCGTCGCCTTCGTCGATCGGCACCGGATCCCGCACCCGCTGGCCGTTGACGTAGGTGCCGTTGCCGCTCTGCAGGTCGGAGACGAAGCAGCGCTTCTCCGCCCACGAGACCAGCGCGTGGCGGCGCGACACCGCCGGGTCCTTGAGCTCGAGATCGGCCAGCGGACCGCGGCCGAGCAGCACGCCGCGCTCGAACCAGAATCGCTCCCCTTTGCGGGCTCCGTTGCGGAAGACGAGGAAGGGCATCGCGTCGGCGCGATGATAGCGTTGCCCGGCCCGTGCGCACGCTCGACGTCCTCGCGCTGCTCGCCTCCGGTGCCGGCGCCGGCGCGATGAACGCCCTGGCCGGCGGCGGTACCCTGCTGAGCTTCCCGACCCTGCTCTTCCTCGGCTTCCCCGCGACCGTCGCCAACGCCACCTCGACGGTGGCGCTGCTGCCGGGAGCCGCGGCGAGCATGGCGGGCTACCGCGCCGAGGTGGCCTCCCACCGCGCCTGGCTGCGCACGCTCCTGCTGCCGAGCCTGCTGGGCGGCACCGCCGGCTCGCTCCTGCTGCTGGCGACGCCGGATCGGCTGTTCGCCCGGCTCGCGCCCTGGCTGGTCCTGTTCGCCACCCTGCTCTTCCTGGCGCAGTGGTACCGCTCCGGCCGCGGCGTCGCCGCGCGGGAGCGGCCCGGCCCGCCCCCCCTGCCCCGGCGCTCCGGCGCCGCCTGGACCTCGCAGCTCGGGGTGGCCGTCTACGGCGGCTATTTCGGCGCCGGCATCGGCATCCTGATGCTCACCATCCTGGGCGCGCTCGGCCTGCGCGACATCCACGCCATGAACGGGCTCAAGAACTTCTTCGGCATCTGCATCAACGGCGTGGCGGCGGCGATCTTCGTCGCCGGCGGCAAGGTCGACGCCGCCGCGGCTCTGGTGATGGTGGTGGGTGCGGTGGCGGGCGGCTACCTGGGAGCGCGCTTCGGCCGCTTCATCGGGCAGCAGGGGGCACGCGCGGCGGTCGTCCTGATCGGGCTCGGCCTGACCGTCGCGCTGTTCGTGCAGCAGTTCTGAGCCTCGCGCGCTCAGGTTCGCGGAATTTCCACCGCGAGGCACCGGTTCTCACGGGCGGCGGCAGGCCCACGTCGATCCTCGGCGCCGGAGCCGACCGCCGGGAGAAGCCATGACCGAGCAGCTGCACCTCCCGGTGTTGCCCTTGCGCGACGCCGTTCTCTTTCCCGGTATCGCGATGCCGATCGGCGCGGGGCGCCCCGGCACGCTGCGCGCCATCGAGTCGGCGCTGCGCCAGCAGGATCCGCTGGTGCTCGTCCTCACCCAGCGCCAGAACGTCGACGACGTCGCCTCCGAGGGCCTCTACCAGGTCGGCACCATCGCCCGGCTCGGCCAGGTTCAACGGAGCCTGTCGGGCATGCAGCTGGTGCTGCACGGCGAGCGGCGCGGCATCGCCGTGCGGCTCGAGGAGCGGGACGGCTACCTGCGCGCCACCGCCGTCGGCGCCGCCGACCTCGGCCCGATCGACAGCCGCGACCCGGCGTTCGTCGCCCTCTTCCGCGAGGCCCGCGAGCGCGCGATCGAGCTCGCCAAGCGGGCCGGCCTGCCCGAGGAGCTGGTCCAACAGGTGATCGCGACCGCGACCGATCCGGCGCGCTTCGCCGATCTCGTCGCCGCTTACGCCGAGCTGCCGACCGCCGAGCGGCAGCGGCTGCTCGAGACCCTCTCGGTCGAGGAGCGGCTGCGGCAGGTGCTGCTCCACGTCCAGCGGCAGATCTCGGTGCTCGACGCCCAGGAGGAGATCAAGAGCAAGGTCCGCGAGGAGCTGGGCGACCGGCAGCGCGAGGCGATCCTGCGCGAGCAGATGCGCGCCATCCAAAAGGAGCTCGGCGAGGGCGACGAAGGCAAGGAGACCGACGAGCTGGCCGATCGGCTGGCGGCGCTCGAGCTGCCCGCCGCCGCGCGCAAGGAGGTCGATCGCGAGCTCGGCCGGCTGCGCCGGATCGGTCGCGAGTCGATGGAGTCGCAGGTGATCCGCACCTATCTCGAGACGGTCGCGGAGCTGCCCTGGAACGCCCGCAGCGAAGAGAAGCTGGACATCCAGGAGGCGGCGCGGATCCTGGCCGAGGACCACTTCGGCCTCGAGGAGGTCAAGGACCGCGTGCTCGAGTTCCTCGCCGTCCGCCAGCTGCGCACCAGCCGGGCGGAGGCGGCGACCCACCCGGCCGCGGAGGCGGCGCCGGCAGCGACGGCGCCGGACGATGCCGAGCCCGCGAGCGCGCCGGCGGCGAACCAGACGGAGCCCGCCGCCGCCCCGACCCCCGCGCCACCCGCGCCCGGTGCGGCGGACTCGAAGCGGCAGGCGAAGGGACCGATTCTCCTCTTCGTCGGCCCGCCCGGTGTCGGCAAGACCTCGATCGCCAAGTCGATCGCCCGCTCGATGGGGCGCGAGTACGTGCGCATCTCGCTCGGCGGCGCGCGCGACGAGGCCGACATCCGCGGCCACCGGCGGACCTATGTCGGCGCCATGCCCGGCCGCATCCTGCAGGGCATGAAGCAGGCCGGCACCCGCAACCCGGTCTTCCTGCTCGACGAGGTCGACAAGCTGGGCGTGTCGTTCCAGGGCGACCCCGCGGCGGCGCTGCTCGAGGTGCTCGACCCGGCGCAGAACGACAGCTTCGTCGACCACTACCTCGGCGTACCGTTCGACCTCTCGGAGGTGCTCTTCGTGGCCACCGCGAACTACCCCCAGAGCATCCCGGCGCCGTTGCTCGACCGGATGGAGACGGTCGAGTTCTCGGGCTACACGGAGGCCGAGAAGCTCCAGATCGCGCGTCGCTTCCTGCTCCCGCGCCAGCTCGAGGAGAACGGCCTGTCGGCCGGGCAGCTCGAGCTCCCCGACGCGGCGCTGTCGGAGCTGATCTCGGGCTACACCCGCGAGGCCGGCGTGCGGCAGCTCGAGCGCGAGCTGGGCAAGCTGGCGCGCAAGGTGGCGCGCAAGATCGCCACGCGGGAGGTGGAGCGGATCGAGGTCGACCCGCCGACCGCCCGCGATCTGCTCGGTCGCCCGCGGGTCCACCCCGAGCGGGCGGCGCGCGCCGATCAGGTCGGCGTCGCCACCGGCATGTTCTACACCCCGGTCGGCGGCGACATCCTGTTCGTCGAGGCCTCGGTGATGAAGGGCAAGGGCGAGCTGGTGCTGACCGGCCAGCTGGGCGACGTGATGAAGGAGTCGGCGCGCGCCGCCTGGACGTACGCGCGCGCCCACTCCGAAGCGCTGGGGGTCCCGCCGGAGGCGTTCGAGCAGGACCTCCACCTCCACGTCCCGGCGGGCGCGATTCCCAAGGACGGCCCTTCGGCCGGGGTGACGATGGCGACTGCCGTGGTCTCGGTGCTGTCGCGGCGCCCGGTGCGCTTCGACCTCGCGATGACCGGCGAGATCACGCTCACCGGGCGGGTGCTGCCGATCGGCGGCCTCAAGGAGAAGGTCCTGGGGGCCGTGCGCGCCGGCATCTCGGAGATCGTGCTGCCCAAGGAGAACGAAGCCGACCTCGAGGACCTGCCGGCGGAGGTGCGCGAGCGGCTCACCACCCATCCGGTCGAGGACCTCGGCGAGGTCCTGGCGCTCGCCCTGCGCGGCGCGCGGTACCGCGAGGGGCGACTCTCCTTCCCCCCCGGTGGCGAGACCACCGTCACCGCGGAAGCCCCGGGACTCGACGTCGTCGACGGCCCCGAAGTCGACCCGCGCCCCCACGACCAGCTCCGCCACTGACTCCCCTCGCGGCCGCGCGAGCGGAGCTTCTGTGGGGCGGAGAGTGAAGGCAAGCTTGCAAAAAGCAACTGCCCATAGAAGGGGATGGCTCGGAAAGTCCGGCGCCGGTGACTCGCCGAGGCGCTGGCGCGGGATGAGCCCGAAAGGCAACTGCCCATAGAAGGGGATGGCTCGGAAGGCTCGGCGCCGGTAGCTCGGCGAAGCGGTGGCGCGAGCTGGGTTCGGAAAGCAACTGCCCATTGAAGGGGATGTCCTCGAGGATGCGGCGGCGGTGATTCGGCCGAGCGGCGGCGCGGGCCGGGTTCGAAAAGCAACTGCCCATTGAAGGGGATGTCCTCGAGGATGCGGCGGCGGTGACTCGGCCGAGCGGCGACGCGGGCTAGCAGCGAGCGACCCGGTCGCCTCGACCCCATTCTATGGAGGTTTTCTGCTTTTCTGCTTTGCTGCTTTTCTGCTTCTTCTCCCTGGCCCTTCTTCGCCTTCCCTGCTTCTCCAGCTTCCTGGCCCTCCGCTTCTTTCTCCTTCTCGGGCGGCTTCCTTCGGGAGGCGCGGTCAGGGCTGCGATGGGCGCGGCTGCGCAGGGGGACGCTGCGATGGTGCGGCTCCGCTAGTAGATTGCGGCCTGTGACGCTGCTGCGGCTGCCGCTCGAGGCGGGAGGGGCTGGGACTGGGTCCGGAACTGGATCTGGGTCCAGGGCTGGATCGGCGTCGGGGCCCGCGCTCGAGGTTCGGTGGAGCGAGCCGGTTGGCGGGGTGGTCAGCGATTGGGCGCTGCTCTACCTGCACGGCTTCGGCTCGAGTCACTCGGGCGAGAAGGCGACGCACTTCCGTGGCCGGGCGCTGGCGCGCGGCATTCCGTTCTGCTCCTTCGACTTTCGCGGGCACGGCGGCTCCGACGGCGATCTCGGCGCGCTCACCTTCACGCGCAACCTCGAGGACGTCGCCCGCGTCCACGCTTTCCTGGCCGGGCGCGGCCACTCGCGCGTCGTCCTACTCGGCTCCTCGATGGGGGGCGCCACCGCGCTCGCGCATGCCTATCGGCGCCGCGCCGCGGGCGACGTCGTCGCCTGTCTGCTGATCGCCCCGGCGGTCGGCATGGGGGGCGCGCTCGAGCGCTGGGCCGGTCCCGACGGGATGGCAACCTGGCGCCGCGACGGCCGCATTCGTTTCACCAGCGAGCTGGTCGACGCCGAGCTCGGCTGGGAGCTGATCGAAGACCTGCGCCGCCACGACTTCACCCGCGTCGCGCGCGAGCTCGCGACCCCGACGCTGATTCTCCAGGGGGGCCGGGACGCGAGCGTCGACGCCCGCGACGTCGTGGCGTTCGTCGAGAGCGCGGCGCCGGGCCTGGTCGAGCTCGTGCTCTGGCCGGACGGCGACCACCGCCTGCTCGCCCGTAAGGGCGAGCTCTGGACCCGCATGGCGGAGTTCCTGACGCGCCGCGGCCTGCTGCCGTCACCCCCGGCGGCCGGCATCGACTAGACTGCTGCCATGTCCGGGCTCGGTTCCGAAGCCGTCGAGCGGGTCGTCTCGCGCCTGAAGTTCCCCCAGGCCTTCGCCGTCTTCCTGGCGCTCTTCGTGCTGGATCTGCTGATCCCCGACTTCATCCCGTTCATCGACGAGATCCTGCTCGGGCTCGGCGCGGCGCTGTTCGGCCTCTGGCGCGAGAAGGTGACGACCCGCGCCGCCCCGCCGGCCGGCAAGCCACCGGAGAAGAACGTCACGCCGAAGGAGCCGTGAGGCCAACACCGCTCCTCGTCCCGCGCCTCGATGTCCGACCGCCCCCGGAGTCGCCCTTGATCGATCCCCGCCCGCCGCTCGCAGCTCTCCTGCTCACCCTCGGTGTCGGTCTCGCTCCCCTCGCCGCGCCCGCGACCGCGCTCGAGCCCTCTCCGCTCGCCGCGGAGATCGACCGCCGGGCCGCCGCCGCCGAGACCCGGATGATCGAGTGGCGCCGGCACCTCCACCAGCACCCGGAGCTGTCGAACCGCGAGGTCGAGACCTCCCGCTTCGTCGCCGAGCGGTTGCGCGCGCTAGGGCTCGCGCCGCGCACCGGCATCGCGCGCCACGGCGTGGTCGCGGTGATCGAAGGCGCGCTGCCGGGCGCCACGGTCGCGCTGCGCGCCGACCTGGACGCCTTGCCGGTGCGCGAGGAGGTGGACCTGCCGTTCGCGAGCCGCGCGACCTCGGACTACGAGGGGAAACCGGTGCCGGTCATGCACGCCTGCGGGCACGACGCCCACACCGCGATGCTGCTCGCCGCCGCGGAGGTGCTCACCGGTCTGCGCGACCAGCTCCCCGGCCGCGTCGTCCTGCTCTTCCAGCCCGCCGAAGAGGGAGTGCCGGAAGAAGAGCGTCCGGCGGGCGCGGAGGCGATGGTCGCCGCGGGGGTGCTCGACCAGCCGAAGGTCGACGCCATCTTCGGGCTGCACGTCTTCGCCAAGTACCCCAGCGGCCATCTCGGCTACCGCAGCGGGCCGATGCTCGCCGCCGCCGACCGCTTCGAGATCGTGGTCGAGGGACGTCAGGCGCACGGCTCGCAGCCGTGGCTGGGCGTCGATCCGATCGTCGCCGCGAGCGTCATCGTAACCAGCCTGCAGACGATCGTCTCGCGGTCGATCGATCTGACGCGCGAGCCGGCGGTCGTCACCGTCGGACAGTTCGAGGCCGGTGTGCGCAACAACATCATCCCGGATCGTGCTCGGCTCGCGGGCACGATCCGTACCTACGATCCGGCGATGCAGGAGGAGATCCACGCCGATCTCGTCTGGCTCGCCGAGCAGGTGGCCGCGGCGCACGGCGCGCGCGCGACCGTGCGCATCGACCCGCAGGTGCCCGCGACGGTCAACGATCCGGCGTTGGTCGAGAGGATGCTGCCCACCCTCGCGCGCGTCTCGGCTGGGAGAGTCGCGCAGGTGCAGAAGATCACCGCGGCGGAGGACTTCTCCTACTTCGCCGCGCGCGTCCCCGGGCTGTTCGTCCAGCTCGGGGTGACGCCGCCCGCCGAGCTCGAGAGCGCCGCCGGGAACCACTCCCCGCGCTTCTACGTCGACGAGGCCGCGCTACCCACCGGCGTGCGCGCCCTCGCCCACCTCGCCGCCGACTACCTCTTCGCGGCGGCGCGCTGAGGCGCTAGGGTCGGTGCCGACGGGCCGGCCCGCGGGCGACGGCGACCGTCGAGGCCACCGGACGTGCGCGCGCTCACCGAGCTGCTCGATCGCGATCTGACGCGAATCTACGCCGCGGCGTTGGCGCGCGCGGTGGCGGCGGGCTTCGCCGGCGTCTACCTCGGCTTCGAGCTGGCGCGTCGCGGCCTCGACCCCGAGACGGCGGGCCTGGTCGTCGCCGCCGGCCTCGCCGGCCAGACCGCCGCCAGCTTCGCGGTCACGCTCGGCGCCGATCGGCTGGGACGCCGTGTCGCCCTCGCGGCACTGGCATTGCTCTCGGTCGTCGGTGGCATCGCCGCCTGGCGGGTCGAGGACGCGGCGGCGCTTCTCCTGGTCGCATTCCTGGGCCTGCTCAATGGCATGGGTCGCGACCGCGGGCCGGCGCTGGTGCTCGAGCAGGCGGCCGTCCCCAGGCTCGTCGCCGCCGAGCGGCGAACTCTCGCGCTCGCCGTCTACAACGTCGTCGGCGACGGCGGCCATGCCCTCGGCGCGCTGCTCGTGGCCCTGCTGCCGCTCGGTCTCGCCAGCGCGGCGCCGGCGAGCGCCGAGGGCAATGCCGGATTCCTCGTCTATGCCCTCCTCCTGCTGCCCACCGTCGGCCTCGCCGCGACGCTCTCCAAGCGGGTCGAGGAGACTTCGATCGGCTCGCCCTGGACCCTCTCCCCCACCTCCCGTGCCCGCCTGGCCAAGATCTGCGCGCTGTTCGGGGTCGACAGCTTCGCCGGTGGCTTCCTGACCTCGGCGCTGCTCGCCTGGTTCTTCTTCGAACGCTTCGGCGCCGGTCCGGCGGCGGTCGGCCTGCTCTTCGCCGCGGCGCGCGTCGCCAATGCGATCTCGCATCTCGGCGCCGCCTGGCTGGCGCGGCGGATCGGGCTGGTGGCGACGATGGTCTTCACCCACGTGCCGTCCAGCCTGCTGCTGGCGACGGTGCCGTTCGCGCCCAGCTTCGGCGTCGCGGCGGCGCTCTTCCTGCTGCGCGAAGGCCTAGTCGAGATGGACGTGCCGACCCGGCAGTCCTACGTCCTCGCCGTGGTGCGCCCGGAGGAGCGCACCTTCGCTTCCGGCGCCACGCACCTCGTGCGCACGCTCGGCTGGGCCCTGGGCCCGGCGGCCGCCGGCTGGGCCACGACCCGCTTCGGCCTCGCCGCGCCGCTGCTCATCGCCGCCACGCTCAAGATCGCCTACGACTTCGCCCTCTGGAGCGCTTTCCGCGGCATCCGTCCACCCGAGGAGTCGCTTCCCCCTACAGACACCGACGCCAGGTGAGCGCGCCTCGCGCGGGGAACCAGGGGGGCAGTCCGAGGCGGCGCGACGCGAGCGCCTTTCGTGGCGCGTCGAGGCGCCGGCGCGGGCGGACGGCCGAGGCGGACGGCGTCAGGCCAGATTGTGGAAGACGCGCTGGACGTCGTCGTCCTGCTCGAGGCGGTCGATCAGGCGCAGGACTTCGGTGGCCTGGGCTTCGGGCAGCTCGATCGGGCTCGACGGGACGAAGACGGACTCGGCCGAGACCGGATCGATGCCGTGGTCCTCGAGCGCTTTCTGGAGATTGCCGAACTCCGCGAACGCGCACCGGACCAGCACCTGCGGCTCGCCCTTTTCGCCGATCGACTCGCCCATCTCTTCGAGGCCGAAGTCGATCAGCTCGAGCTCGAGCGCCTCCTGGTCGAGCCCTTTGGGGTCGAGGCGGAAGGCCCCCATGCGCTGAAACAGGAAGGTGACGCTGCCGTTGGTGGCGAGGTTGCCACCGCCCTTGTTGAAGTGGGTGCGCAGGCTGGCGACGGTGCGGGCCGGGTTGTCGGTGGCGGCCTCGACCACGACCGCGATGCCGTGGGGCGCGTAGCCTTCGTAGAGGACCTCTTCGTAGACCGCGGCGTCCTGTCCCGACGCCTTCTTGATCGCCGACTCGACTTTGTCCTTCGGCATGTTCACGGCGCGCGCGTTCTGGACCGCGCGCCGCAGCGCCGGGTTGGCCTCCGGGTTCGGCCCCCCCGACTTGACCGCCATCGTGATCTCTTTGCCGATGCGCGCGAACTGCTTGGACATCCGGTCCCAGCGCGCGAACATCGTGTGCTTGCGAGTTTCGAAGATGCGTCCCATGGTCTACCGCCAGCCGAAACGAAAACGGAAATCGAGCCGCCCGCGACCTCCGGGCGAGGGTTCCACGAGCACGTATCTTACCGGGTCCGGCCGACCCGCGCCCCGCGTCCGTTCCGGCACCAGCGAGCACCCACCGCCGAGACGCACGGCCCAGGCACCTCAGCCGAAAGCTCCGGCACCCTGCCCGGCCCGAACTCGAGCACCAGAGTGCCGCGAGAGACCCGCCGCGACGAGCCTCTCTCCTTCAGGGAACGCCCGTGGGCATGAAAGCTCCGTCCTTCGGGACTTCACCAGTCGGTGTGGGCCACTGGGGAAAGAAGGAACCACTTATAGAAGGGGGTGAGTGCACCTGGACCTCACGCTGAACCGGCCGCCACCACGGCAGCCGGGGCCCTGACTGTCAGGCTTCTTTCCCTGGGGCTTCGCCGGTTGGTGTGGGTCAATCGGAAGAAGAAGACCATAGATGGGAGTGTGCGCACCTGGTACGGGCGCTGGACCGGTCGCCACAGTGCGCTCCAAGGCCTTGTCTGGCAGGTCTTTTCCCCTCTTTGGTCTTCTTCTCAAGCCCCCACCTGCCGACGGCGCTACCCACTCCGACCGGTGAAGCGCCCTTTCCCTTACCCGGTCTTTTTCAGACGCCCCGGATTCCGACACCCTCGCCCATTCCGGCCGGCGACGTGTCCGCTATCCTGAGGCGGACGAGAAGGCGTCGAGACTGTTCGTGTTTCGCTCGCGGAGGACTGTTCCTGGAGACTCGAGCCGGATTCGAGTCCGGCGGCTCGATCTTCCAATCCCCACTGGCCCCCAGCGGCACGATTCCGAGGAGGACGAATGACCGGACGCATCGCTGTCGAAGAGCTCGTGGTGATTCTCGCCGTCGCGATCCTGGTGGTGATTCCGGTCGCTCGCATCTGTCGGCGCGCCGGCTATTCGCCCTGGCTGGCGGCCTGGGTTCTCTTGCCGGTCGCCAACCTGGCGCTGCTCTACTTTCTGGCCTTCGCGCGCTGGCCGGCGCTCTCGAACATGGCCCAGAATACGACCGGACGGGACGAGTGAATGAGCCGAGCGGAGACTCGGCGTAGCCCCATCGCCCGCTCGAGTGTCAGCATGGAAGGCTGACCACCTACGACTCCGCCATCGCTTGCTCGAGGATCGCGGAGGCCTCCTGAACGAGCGCCTCGGGAACGTAGATCTGGTGCGCTTCGGTCCTGGCATCTTCGCCGCGCAGGAGGCCCGACACTCCGAGGCTCCGAAAGGCGCTCTGCCCCTGAACGAAGACGGGGATGCCGCGCTCCTCCAGCGCGCCGGTGACCTTCGAGATGATCGCCGGATCCCAGAGCTCGACCAGCGGCACCAAGGGCCCGAGGTCCTCTCCACCACCGGTGTCCGCGTCGACCTGCACGCCGAATGGACTCGGCGCGCCGCAATACGGACAGCACGTGACCTGCGGCTCGAAGTCCTCCCCACACGCCGGACAGATCATGACCTCTCGCTCCGACGGATTCCGATCCCAAAGGCATGCCCTGCCATCAAGCCGTGGACGCCACGCCCCGGGTCCGAGTCGGCCACTAGACCGATGCCGAGCCAGCGGCACTCTCTAGCCATGGCGCCGCTTCACTTCGGCGACCGAGTTGGTCACGAGCTGCTCGAGCACCGCGAAGTCGAGATCGGACAGCCGCTTGAAGTACAAGCAGACCTTCCCCATCTTGTGCTTGCCGAGCTTGGCCAGCAGCGCCTGCTGCCTCTCTCCTTCCACCGAGACGTAGACGACGATCTCTCGACCCCGGATGGCGAAACCCACCACCGGGGCCTCGCCGGAGTGCCCGCTGTCGTAGGTGTAGCGGTAGCTGTCGTATCCGACGATGCTGGGCCCCCACATCTTCGGCGGTTGCCGGGTGATTCGCCCGAGCAAGCTCATCAGCTCGCGACAGTCGGCGCTCTGCTGCTCGCTGGCTCTCGAGGCGATGTAGCCGTCCACGCTCGCGTCGGTTGCCTTCGTCTTGTTCTCGGCCACTGGAGACTCCGTGATCACGTGATCTGTGCGGTTCGACGCTCGCGCTCCGGCGAGCTCCGACCCGGCGCCCGGCCCGCGAGGCGGACGATAGAGCAGAGAGCCTCGCCGGCCAAGCCCCTGATCGCCGCGAGTCGCGGCCGCGCAGGGTGCGTCCGCGTTGGACGATCAACGAAGGCGCTGGCCCGCGGCGCAGGCGGCCACGAGCTTGGCGAGGCGCGCGGCCCGGGTCTCGGGCCGCTTGGCCGTGGTGACCCAGTGGAGCACGACCTTCTTGTAGCTGGGCGGCGTGGCCTCGAAGAACCGCCAAGCGGCCTGGTCACGCTCGAAGGCGCGCAGTTCCGCGGGCGAGAGCTCGGCGGTCGAATGCTGCTCGTACGAGTAGACCACGGACTTGGCCTCGGCCCGACTCGCGAAGGCGCTCTCCCCCGCCGGCGTCGCCCGGCCCTCCGCTCGCAGCCGCTCGAACTTGGCGATGTTGACGGCGCTCCAGATCGAGGTCGCCTGCCGGGGGGTGAAGCGAATGGAGTAGGTTTGGTCGTCGACCCGTCTGCGCACGCCGTCGATCCAGCCGAAGCAGAGCGCCTCGTCGACCGACTCCGACCACGACATGCACGGACGCCCGCTGGCGACCTTGTGAAAGCCCACCAGCAGCTCACTTTCGCTCGCGGCGTTCACCTCGAGCCAGGCCCGGAAGGCGCTCGCCGTTTCGAAGAACCGTGGCGTCGGCATCCGTGTCCGCCGTACGGTCCTACGCTCCGGCTGAAGTCGCTTCGCTGTTCTTCGACGTCGCCACTTTCGTTGCGCCAGAGGTGACGAGGGCATCAGCCATCGTTCCGTGACGCGCCACGATGACCTCCCACCTCGTAGCGCAGCTCCACCATGCCGCTCTTGTAGGCCTTGACCTCCGCGAGATGGAGGGCGATCTCTCTGTCGAGCTCGTCGAAGAACGGGATCCCATCGCCGATCAGGACCGGCAGGATCGAGTAGCGCAATTCGTCGACCAGCCCGAGGCGCAGGCACGCGCCGCAAACGACACCGCCGCCGACGATCCAAATGGAGCGGAACCGCGGCCTCAGCTGGCCGTTCACGAGTTGCTCGAGGTCGCCCGAGTAGAACTGGACGGAATCCCGGACCCGCCTGAGCTCCCGGCTGGTCAGGACGAAGGTGGGCTTGTCGCCATAGGCCCACCCCAACCCCCGGGCCTCGAAACGAAGCGCGGTCTCGTAGGTTCGCGATCCCATGATGTAGCAGTCGATCGTCTCGAGAAACGCCTCGACGAACGCCGGATCCATGGTGTCGCCGCCCGCGAACTCGTCCGTGGTCTCGAGCCAGTCGACGCCGCCGTCCTTTCGAGCGACGAAACCATCGAGGCTCGCCGCCATGTGGATCGTCACGCGAGACTTGGCGGCCGTCACGGGCATGGCCTCGCGACAGGTCAGGAGTGGTGGGAGGCCGCGGCGCGGCGCGGAGGAGAGGCCTCGAAGCGGCGCACCGACCACCCCTCGAGTGGAACGTGAATCAGCTCGACGTGCGCGACGACCTCACCGGCTTCGGTGCTGGCGATGACCTCGGCCGCGGAGACGGAGTCGACGAACCGGAAACGGTACGAGCCTCTGTCGAAGCGCACCGGGTCGGCGCTCCAGCCCCCAGCGGTAGCGGCGGCGTCCGTCGCCACGCGAAAGGGGTTCTCGGCGACGAGGCCGAAGAGCGCGAGCGCGCTCCACGCGATCAGGACTCCAGCGAACACGAGGGCGAGCGATCGGACTCGAGACACTCGGCTCATCGGCGACCTCCCATCGTGACCTGAAGAGAGCACGGGCGAGCGCTGCTCCCTTCTCCGGCCATCCTAGACCAGGCAGCACCCGGAGACCACGAGCGGCGACTCGCGGGAGGAGTCCAGGCTCGAGGGGCTCGGCATCGGGTCACGACCTCTCGGGCGCCGCTTTCCGCGCGAGGAACGCGCCGGCGAGCGCTAGCAGGCCGATGAACACGACGCCGAGGTAGTGCGCGTTGAAGCCACGGGCGAAGAGGTGCCAGCCGCCTCGCCGCTCCCGGTCAAGCTCTTCGTCTGGCCGGCTGGTCCCTCGCTCGTTCGCCGAGCGAAGCTGGGCGCCGCCGGCATCAGCCGCGGCCCGATCCCCTGGCGGCTGGCGATGCACACGCTCGCCGAAGCCGCCCTGGCGGCGGACGGCACCCTCCGCGGGCACTCCGGCCAGTGGCGGATCGAGACCGGGGAAGATGCTAACCTCCGCCGCAGGAGCCCGCCATGCGCAAGACCCTTCCCTTCACGGCGATCATCGAGCGCGAGGGCGACGGCTACGTCGCGCTCTGCCCGGAGCTCGACGTCGCAAGCCAGGGGAGCTCGGTCGAAGAGGCCCGAGTCCATCTCGCCGAGGCGATCGAGCTCTTCCTGGAGACCGCCGACGCCTCCGAGATCGAGGGCCGGCTCCACCGAGAGGTCTTCGTCACCCGCCTCGAGGTCGGGTTTGGCTAAGCTCCGAGTCCTCTCTGGAGAGGACGTCGCAGTCCTTCTCGAGCATCACGGTTTCGCTCGAACCCGCCAGCGCGGCAGCCATGTCGTCCTCCAGCGCCGGGAGGCGGGCACGACGACGACGGTCGTCGTGCCCCTCCACGGCGAGCTTCGCATCGGGACCCTGCTCTCCGTGATTCGCCAATCGAAGCTGGATCGTTCCCTCTTCGAGGCCTGATCCGAAACGGAGCTCTGCCTGGCACTGCTTCGCGACCTCCTCGAGCCAGGTCCCGAGGGTGTTCGAATCTCGTCGAGGATTCGTACTCGGCTCGGCTACAGGTTGCCTGCCGGCCGATCGCGCAGAACTGGATCCAGTCGCCGCTCGTGGCGCGGACGCTCACCGAGCGGCCGAAGATCGGGTCGTGGGATTGGTGCCCGCCGAATTTCCGGACCCGAAGGGGTGTGCAGAGGTGCCTGCCGCCTCGCAACTCATTGCAAATCAATGTATTGTCAAGCGGCTGGCACCTTCTCCAGCTCGAGGAACCGGGCGGGCCGCGTTGACGCGTGGCAAGTCCCCAGCGGCGATGATGGTGCTGGTTCTCGAGACCGCGAGCGAAGTCGCTTCGGTCCATTCTGACTTCCTCGACCGCGAGGAGGTGCTCGCCTCGGCCCGAATCCTCGCCGAATAGACCCCATTCGACCGGATTCAGCAGGCGGGCGAGCAGCGATTCTCCGACACGACGATCCACTTCACCTGCGCGGGCGGTTAGGATCGGGCCGGAGGTTCGACATGCGCACTTCGCGACTTCGTTGGTCGATGGCGGGCAGTCTGATCTTCGTGGCGCTCGTGGGCGGGGTGCCGGCGGCGGGCGCGACGCTCTCGGCCGAACAGCAGGCGGTGGTCGACGTGGTGACCGCGGCCTACGTCGACGGCATCCACAACTTCCGTGACCCGGCGGCGATCCGGAAGGGGTTTCACCCCGACTTCGAGATGTTGATCCTCTCGGACGGCAAGGTCGAGAAGCTGCCGATCGCCCAGTGGATCGAGCGGATCGAGGCGCAGAACGTCAAGGAGCCGCTGCCCAACAACCCTCCGCGCGCGACCTCCGCCGCTTTCCCGACGGTCGAGGTCACCGGCAGCGCGGCGGTCGCCAAGGTCGAGCTCACCCGCGGCGGCAAGCTCGTCTTCACCGATTACCTGAGCCTTTACAAGTTCGCGGACGGCTGGAGGATCGTCGGCAAGATCTTCTACCGCCACCCCTAGCGGGCGTCGCTCCACGGAGCTCGCCATCCCGCCGGCTGGACGATGCGGCCGATCCTCTTCGATCTGCCCCTCCCCTTCGGGGCACACCTCGCGTTCGGCGCCTACGGCACCTTTCTCGCGCTCGGCATGCTGACCGCCGCCTGGGTCTCCGCCCGGCACGGTGGCGCGCTGCGGATCCGGCGCCGCGACGCCTTCGATCTCGGCATCTGGCTGCTGGCCGCGGCGCTCGTCGGGGCACACCTGCTCCACGTCGCCTACTATCCCGAGACCTACTTTGCCGCGGGACTCGGCGCCGGCCTGAAGCGGGCCCTCATCCCGGGAGCGGGGCTGGTCTATTACGGTGGCCTGGCGGCCGCCTTCCCGGTGCTCTGGATCTGGGGACGCCGCCGCGGCGTGCCCTATCTCGACCTGCTCGACTTCGTCGCCCCCTTGGGCGCGCTCGGCCTGGCGATCACGCGCCTCGGCTGCTTTCTCAACGGCTGCTGTTACGGCGTGCCCAGCGGCATGCCCTGGGCCGTCCGGTTCCCGCCCGGCAGCCTGCCGCAGCGCGGACAGGTCGAGGCCGGCCTGGTCGCCCCGTTCGAGCGCAGCCTGCCGATCGAGCCGGTGCAGCTCTTCGAGGCCGCGGTGGCGCTCGCTCTCTTCGGCTGGCTCTGGGCGCGCTTTCCGCGGCGCCGCTTCCGCGGGGAGCTCGTGGTCGCCTTCGGCCTCGGCTACGGCCTCTGGCGGATCCTGGCCGAGGCCCTGCGGGCGGACGCCCCGGGCTGGCGCCCAGGCGAGCTGACGACGACGCCCAGCCAGTGGGTAAGCCTCGCGGTGATCGCTGTTTCCCTCGTCGCCGGTTGGCGGCTGCGTTCGACCTCGACGCCCCCCTCCGCGCGAGCCTGACTCCCAGAAGCCCACGGCGGCGGGCGCCCTCTCCGCGCGAAGGGATCTGGAGGCATTGAAAAGCCGATTGCACTCTTCGATTTCCTGTGCTTAGAGTTCCCGCCTTGATTCAGCCCACGACGGTTCGTCGGCGCGCGCGAGGGCTTTTCGGAGCTCTCCTCGCGGGAGCCTGCCTCGCCGCACCGGCCTGCGTGCCGTCGCTCGTGGTCCAGCCGCAGACCCTGGCCGGCCGTTTCGCCGGGGTCACGGCGGCGGGTGAAGCGGTGGTCTTGAGCTTCAGCGAAGCACAGGAGTCGTTCCGCGGCGAAGGCACCCTCGCCGGCGAGCCCCTGGTGGTGGCGGGCGCCGCGGGTTGGCGGGGCGTCGGCTCGTTGCAGCGCGGCGCGGAGGCGGAAGTCGTCTCGCTCACGCTCTCGGCCGACGGCGAGACGCTCGCCGTCGAGCGCCTCGGCCAACCGGTCCTGGTGCTGCAACGAGAGGCGGGCCCGGCGACGACGCTGTCCTCGGGGCCGTTTTCTGGTCGCTTCCGCGCCGTGAAGGGGCGGGCGCCGCTCGCCGAGGTGACCTTGGTCGACGGCGGCGGCCTGCTCTCCGGCCTCGCCATCCTCACTGGCGACCCGGTCGGCATCACCGGCCGGGTCACGGCGCCCCGTCGGGCCCAGGGCTTCGTGACCTTCCTCGACGGCAGCCAGACCTCGTTCCGTGCCGAGCTCTCCGGCGACGGCAAGTCGCTGGTCGTCGAAGGTTTCGGTGAGCCGATCGTGCTCCTGCGTCGAGGCGCCCCGTGATTCCGCGGCTGCTCTTCGCCGCGGCCGTGCTCGCCGCCGTCGTCTTCGGCGCCAACTGCAGCTACAACCCCCCGCGCGCCGCCGACTGTGTTTCGCAGCAGAACTCGCAGTTCGAGGGCTGCTTCGAGGCGGAGATCACGGACCCGGCGGGCGGCGGCAAGTTCCGGCTGATCCTCGACAACGCCGGCCAGCCGGGTACCTTCGTCCTCGGTGGCTGCCTCGAGCTGTCGCTCGTCTCCGGACCGGTGTTCGTGGCGCTGGCAGGCGAGGCGAGCTGCGTCGTCGATCAGGAGGCCAACCTCACCGGCATGCTGGCGGGCGGCGAGACCTTGACGCTGCGGGTGTTCCGCCAGCCCGCCACGGGCAACGCCGTGACCGTCGACGTCACGACCGACGGCTCGACGCTCTTCACCAGCGTCCTGGGCGCGCCTCGCTGCGGGGTACCTGCCACCTGCTCCAGTCTGGGGATGGTCGTGCCCTTCGGCCCGGGAGGGGAGCCGTGACGGCGCTCGGGGCGGCGCGCGGCGCGCTCCTCACGCTCCTGATCGCGGTCCCTGGCGCGGCCCAGCCCCCGGTCAGCGCCGTCTTCGAGGTCGACTTTCCGTTCGTCCTCGAACCGCTGCGGCCCGCCATCACCGGCCCGATCGACACGCGCTTCTTCGGCACCTTCTGCCAGCCGGAGCCGCAGAAGTTCTGCAAGTCGGTGCCGATCCTGCCCGACCCCTGCATCACGCTGCGCGACACCCGGATCCATCTCGACCATGTGACGACGCGCTCCGGCGGACTCCTGCAAGGCGGCGGCTCGTTCGTGCTCGACGGCAAGCGGGGCGAAGTGGCGCTGGCCGGCGCGGTTCTCCGTCCGAGCTCGCTCTTCGGCCTCCTCCCCGCTTTCGGCCGGGCGCGCCTCGTCGCCGCCGCGACCGGTCTCGGCGAGCGCAGCGGGCTCGCCGCGCTGTCGCCGAACGGCGTAGCGCTCACCGCGTTCCTCGACGGCCGCTCGGTCACCCTGCGCAAGGACGCCTGCGGCAACAACCCGCCGGTGGTGAGCGTGGCGGCGACCGGCGGCCCGCTCTTTCCGCTGGGCAGCTCGATCCAGATCGTCGGCCAGGTGACCGACGAGGACACGAGCTTTTCCGTCGAGCGGCTGGTCTTCCGCTCGGACCGGCAGGGGGTGCTGGCGGGGCATCGGGCCGGCGGCGGTCGCACGCTCTTCGTCTCCTCCCTGCAGCCGGGCAACCACGAGATTACTTTCACGGTGACCGACAGCGGCGGGCTCACGCGGCAGGCCAGCACCAACCTGACGGTGATCAATCGCCCGCCCGGAACGCCGCTCATCTTCCTGCCGGCGGCGGGCGCGACGCTGGTGGCCGGCGCACCGGTCCTGCTCTCGGGCAACGCTCTCGACCCGGACTCCGGGTTCCTCACCGGCAGCGCGCTGCAGTGGACGGCACAGCTCGAGGTCGGCGGTCCGTTCGTGGCGCTCGGTTCGGGCAACGAGGTCGGGACCAGCTTCGCCACCCCGACCGATCCCCTGCGGATCCGCCTCACCGCCGCCGACTCGACCGGTCAGACGGCCTTCGCGGAGCGGGTCGTCCAGGTCGTGGCGGGCGACGGCAACGCCCCGCCGGTCGTGGCGATCCGACAACCGGATCGCCTGCACGTCACCGGCTCGCCGGTCGCCGGCTACTTCTCGTTCCAGCCCGCGAGCTTCCTCGGCACGGCATTCGACGTCGAGGATCCGCTTTCCGACCTCGACATCGTCTGGGAGCTGGTGGCGATCACCGGCGCCGGTGGCGGACCGGTCCCATCCCCACCGGTGCCCAACCCCGCGCCGATCTCCGGCACGCTCGCGCCGGAGTTTCACTTCCATCCCAACGCCAACGGCTTCTACCGCCTCACCCTCCGCGCCACCGATCGGGGTGGCCTGACCAGCGCCGACTCGGTCGAGATCTACGCCCAGTCGAGCCCGATCCTCTGAGCCCGACCCACCGAGCGGCGGCCCGGTTGCCAGCGAGGGGCAGCCAGGAAGGGAGAGCCAGAAAGGAGCGGTGACGCTCGAGCCTGCCGCCGCGGGTTTGCGGCGGGAGTTCTCGCTAGGTGTGACCAAAACGGGGTACGCACGGCTCGTCGAGCGAGTCATGCTGCCGGCCCTCAACGTCCGGGGGGCGCGCTCGTCTGCCGGCGCGCTATTTCTTGCGGGTGTAGACGAGCTCCATGGTCTTCATTTCCTTGCCGTCGGGCCCCGCCTCGAAGCTCTCGAACTTCTCCTGGTCGGCGCTGACTGCGGTCGAGACCATGCGGGTCCTCTTCATCGTCCCGGACATGGCGTCGGGGTAGGAGCCTTCGAACTCGCACCTCTTCATGGTCTCGTCGCAGGTCCCCCACGAGGTCATGAGACCGGTCGACATGTTGTCGTTCCAGGTCGACCACCACTTCTTGGTGACGTTGTCGTAACCGGTGGTGCCGACGCCCTGGAACGGCATCCCCCACATCTCGCTCGAGACGGTCTCGTGCAGGACGCGGCCGCCGAGCACCATCTCGCGCTGGGCGGTGCCGGCCGTCTCTTGCGGCGGCGCCGCTGGATCCATCCAGAACTTGCCGGCGAAGGTCCACGCGCCGGCCGCTTCGGCGAGGCGCTGGTGCTGGGGGCCGGGGGTCATGGCCGCCATCCAGACCTCCATCATCTTCTGCTGCTCCGCGCTCATCTGCGGCTCTCCCTGCGCCTCCTGGCCGGCCGCCGGGGCGGCGACCAGCGCGAGCGCGACGAGGCCCGCGAGTTGCCAGCGAACGAGGCTCTCTCCGAGACACTTCTCCATGACGTCCTCCTTGGGTTGGGGTCCGAGCCTACCTTGGATTTCCCGGCCTGGGGCATGCCCGACCCCGGAGCCCGATCGCCAGGCCGTCGGGAGGGCCAGGAGCGACAGCAGCGAGCGACGAAGAGTCCGCGTCGAAGTCGCGGAGAGGTGGGAGAGGTGCCCGCGCGATCGGCCCAACACCCGGTCGCACGCTCTTCCAGGGCAGGAAGGGCAACATGTCGACGGCGTCGGGAACGGCGCGCTTGACAAGGGGCAAGTCGAGGCCTGGAGATGGCTCGGAGCCGCTCCGCGTGCTCGAAGAACATGGCAGAGGTACCACCGACCGACGAACCCCCCGACGAACAGCAACAGGAGAATCGCCTTCACGAAGAGCATGCGCACAGCTCGCACTGAGGGAGCGCCGACATCGCCTCCCAACGCTCAGCATCAGCGGCTGCGCGTAGCGCCCGCCGCCGCATGCTCCTTCCACACCATGTACGCAAGCACGGCGACCGCCACTACGCCTGGCAGAAGGCCGCATAGCATCTGCTCTCGAACCAGGCTGGTGAACGCAGCAGCGACCGTGCCCACTCCGAGGTCGTGGCCTGCTGGAAAGTCGGAGTCACTCCAGAGCACGCGACCGCAAGCAACTTGAAAGGCGGCGAGCGCCACACTCGCACCAATGAGCACCGCCGCCACTGGCGCGACGACGAGCGCGCGACCGCGGGAGCCGAGCACCACGAGAAGTGCTGCCCCGAACACCAGGACCGGCATCCACTGGCCGAGGGCTGAGAGGGATTCGGCGAGCGGCCGGAACGTCTCCCGAAACGGCTTCGAATGGATCAGATCGTGACGAGCCAGGACGGCAAGCGGAGCAACAGCCACTATGGATCCAGCGGCCGCCGCGACTCGCAGCCTCAGCTTGCTATTCATCGATGCTCCCTTCGAAGAGCTGGCGAATTGAACGCCCAGCTGCGAACGCGCGAGGTGCGGCCGCCCGACGCAGCGGAGGGTTAAACTGACGGTCATTGCGGTTGAGCTCTTTGGATCTCATCGCTGAGCCGCTTCGCTACGGTGGGATGATCGCGCAGGAAGGTCACCGTCACCGCCAAGGAGGACAATCATCTTGCTGGCCGGGTCGAGCTGGAAAGTCGGGATCTCTGGACCAAGCAAAGACAATGAGCCGGGGCGGCAGTGGGAGGTAAGCACATGGCCTGCGGAGCAGCTCGTTTCGCGCTCGCAACTGTTCCAGCGATTCTCGCCATCGGCGCACTCGCCGGGCCAGCGCGGCCGAGCGACGAGCAGTCGGTGATGCCTCGCTCCTGCGAAATCCGTGTTGTTCATCGCGGCCAAGCTGTTGCGGGTGTTCTCGTTTCTCTACTGGCAGAAGGTGTAGCCCCCGCGGTCCACAGAGCCGATGAAGCAGCAACCACGGACTTCTCGGGACGTGCGACCGTTCCGATCGAGAGCCGATTGACCACCCTCACTCCATATCTCGAGCGGAGGAGTGAGCGGCTCGGATGGAGCCTCTTCGTCCTCGCGCCCATCGACGCGAGCGAGAATCCGAACTTCTGTCGAGGACCGGAGGTTATCGAGCTGCCCGACACCCTCGTTCGAGTAGAGGTCACCGAGACTGGTCGTCCGATCGCAGGGGCCTTCGTCGGCCTGGACAATGTCGGCGTCCGGCTGGGGGGCGATGCCCCCCCGAGGCGGGGCATCGTTTCGATGAAAGCGGAGACCGGCTTCGATGGCGTTGTCGAGATCCCTGGCCTGGCACCAGGGTCTTGGAGGATTGTCGCGAGTACTTTACAGCGGGAAAGGTTTGCGGAGCGACAGATCTCTCTGGGAGAAGGCATGCATGTGGAGGTAGATCTCCTCTTGGAGAGCTCCGAAGGACCGCCGCTCCCTGACGATCGGCGCGACTCGAGCAACGGCTCGGGCCCCTGAACCGATTCAGCACGAACGCAGCGAGGATCCTCCGTGGAACAGGTGCTTTGGCAGCTCACCGCAGGCATGCCGTCCATCGAATCGGGGCAGCTCCATGGCTACCAGGCGAGGCCGGGGGATTGGTGGAGGTGGGTGTCGTCGGTGAGTTGGTCGAGCATGAAGGTGGCGACGTCGGCGCGGGAGATGCGGGCGCCCCAGAGCCAGTGGCCGACCTGAGGGCCGTGGCGGTAGCGGCCGCGGGCTGGGCGGTTGTTGAGGACGCCGGGGCGGACGAGGATCCAGTCGAGGTCGCTCGAGCGGACGATGCGTTCCTGTCGGACCTTGTCGTGGAAATAGAACGGCAGCACCACCGGCCGCACGAACAGCGTGTACGAGAGGCCCAGGCGCCACCAGGCGTCGGCGATGCCGAGCGCGGTCTCGCAGACGAAGCGGCGCACGCCGTGCGTCTCCATCGCGCGGACGACGTTGCGCGTGCCCTCCGAGAGGATCCGCGTCGGGTAGAGCCAGCGCTTGTGGCCGAGCGCCGAGAGGACCGCTTCGCGGCCGGCGACCGCGCGCTCCACCGCGGCGGCGTCGAGCACGTTGCCTGGCACCACCTCGAGCCGCTCGTGCTCGCGCCCGAGCCGCTTCGGCTCGCGCACGAACGCCGCCACCTCGTGGCCCCGCTCGAGCCCCTGGCGCACCAGCTCGCGCCCCGTGCCCCCCGTCGCGCCGACGATCAGGATCCGCATCGCCAACCTCCCCCGGGCGCCACCGCCCGTTCCGCCCCCGACCCGCACTCCGGCGGCGCGAGAGCTTCAGCTTCGTTGGTACGTGCCGCATGGCCTTCGAGTTGCCTCGCCGCAGCGGCGCGACCGCCCGGCTCGGTGTGCCGGCGCTGCACGGTGCGCGCGCCGGCCCGGAGCGCCTGACGCGGTACCCGCGCGCCGCTCGCGGTCGGCCGCCGGGTCAATCGGGCCGGAGCGGTCCGTGGGGCCGCTCCTCCTCGTCTTCCGGCTCGAGCGGCGGCTCCGCCCCTTCCCCCGCTCCGCCGTGGGCCGCGGCGTAGTCCCGCAGCACCGAGAAGGCGGGCTTGCGCCGGCCGCTCACCCGCAGCAGGCCGAAGTTCGGCACGTTCGGGTCGGGATCGTCCTGGAGCTCGTAGAAAAAGACCCGCTCCGGCCAGAGCGGCGGCTCGGCGCCGAGCCAGAGCTCGAGGAAACGGGCGTAGAGCTCGGCCTGGCGGCTCTCGTCCAGGCGCGTCGTCACCCAGCCGGTCTCCGTGAGCCAGACCGGGCGGTCGAAACCGGTCCAGTCGAGCACCTCGCGTAGCGACGGCTCCACCTCCCCCCAGCGCGCCGGCTCGCGGCCGAACGGCGTCACCGCCGTCAGCCGGCGCAGCACGCCGGCAGGGTCCTCGAGGTCGTAGGCGTGGTGGCTGAGGAAATCGAGCTCGTCGCCCGCTTCGACCAGCACGTCGCGCAGCCAGCCGGGCCAGTCGCGGCCGGAGGCGACGTGGTGGGCGAGCCCCGGGCCGCCGATCCTGGCGTCCGGGTTGGCGGCGCGAATCGCCCGCGCCGCCGGCCTCAGGATCTTCTCGATGTAATCGCTGCGGCTGCCGCTCCAGAACCGCGGGAGGTTCGGCTCGTTCCAGATCTCCCAATGGTCGATGGTGCCGCGGTAGCGGCTGGCGGCGCGATGACAGAAGTCGGCCCAGTCGGCGACGTCGCGCGGCACGCCGGCGATCTCGGGTCCATCGGTCGCCCAGGCCGGGGTGTAGGCCAGGATCGCCAGCACCGCGAGACCGCGCTCACGCGCGGCGGCGGCGATCGCGTCGTACGTGCGCCAGCGCTCGACCCCCGGCTCCGGCTCGACCGCGGCCCAGACGAAATCGATGCGCACCCAACCCAGGTGGGCCTCGACCACCCGGTCGAGCAGCGGCGCGAGCCGCTCGCTTTCGGGCGCGTGGATGTTGACGCCGAACGGGCAGCCGTCGGCGGCCGCGAGGCCCGCCGGTCCGCCGGCGAGTGCGGCGAGCAGCGTAATGAGTCGAGTCGAGAGGGCGACTGGGCGCATCGTCGATCGGCGCGCCGGTTCGCGGCGGCCATTCCCCCGCAACAGGATAGCGCGGAGCGTGGCCGGGCCGCGCGGCGCCCGGGCCTGCTACATTCCGAGGGCATGGCGCGGCGCGGCGGCTCCCCTCGCACGGTGATCCTGGCGCTCGCCCTGCTGGCCCTCCCGGCGGCCACGGCCACCGCGGTCGAAGTGCGCTACGAGGCGCGGCTGCTCACGAGCTACGTCTGGCGCGGCATCACCCTCACCGACGATCCGGTCTTCCAGCCGAGCGTGACCGTCGCGCACGCCAACGGCCTGTCGCTCGAGGTCTGGGGCAACGTCGACCTGGGCGACGACAACGACACCGCCTGGGAGCTGAACGAGGTCTGCTGGACCCTCGACTACACGCGGCGGCTCGGCCGCGTCGAGCTCGCCGTGGGCGCCGTCGAGTACCTCTTTCCCAACACCCCCTTCCCGGGCACGCGCGAGATCTTCCTGCGGCTGCGCGTCGACGCCCAGATCTCGCCCGAGCTCGAGCTCTACCGCGACATCGACGAGCTCGAGGGGACCTACGCACGGCTGGCCCTCACCTGGGAGCGCGAGCTGCGGCGGGCCTGGAGCCTCGAGCTCGAGGGCTCCGTCGGCTGGGCCGACGACGGCATGTCGATCGGTCCGCACGCCGGCTGGCACGACGCCGGCCTCGATCTGCGCCTCGAGCGCGCCCTGGGCGCTGGGGGTGGCGCGGTCGACCTGGCGCTGCTCGCCGGCACGACCGTCACCCTCGACCAGAAGGTCCTGCCCCGCCAGCCGGCGCGCACCTGGGTGGGAGTCGCGCTGACCTCGAGCTTCTGAGCGCGGCCAGATCGCCGCATTCGGATGCGGCCGCCGCGTCCTCGCCGCCCCGGTAAGATCGGGCGCCAACGGAACCGCCCGCGCCGCCCACGGCGCGCGGCCGCCGGGGAGGTCGAGATTGTGAACCATGCCATTCGAGGAGGGAGCGCGCTGCTCGCGGCCGGCTGGCTCGTGGCCGGCTGGCTCGTGGCCGCTTGGCTCGCCGCGGGCTGGGCCTCGCCGGCCCACGCCGCGGGCGATGGCGCGGCCATCGAGCCGCCACCGGCGGCGGCGCAGGAGCTGTCCGCGGCGGCGGTCGAGAGCTTCGCCGCGCTGGCGCTCGCCTGCGTCCACCAGGAGTACCCCAACAAGATCGCGCACGTGCTCGCGAGCGACGCCGACGTGCGGCCACCGCGGGAGCTCACCCCGGCCTTCTATGGCTGCTACGACTGGCATTCGGCCGTGCATGGCCACTGGCTGCTGGCGCGCTTGGCCCGCCTCCATCCGGAGGCGCCGTTCGCCTCGCGCGCCCGCGCCGCGCTGGGCGTCAGCTTGACCGCCGAGCGGCTCGCGGCCGAGCTCGGTTACTTCGAGGGCAAGGGGCGCGTCTCCTTCGAGCGCCCTTACGGCCTCGCCTGGCTGTTGCAGCTCGCCGCCGAGCTGCGCGAGTGGCACGATCCGGAGGCCGCGGCGTGGGCGCGCGCGCTCGCCCCGCTCGAGCGGGCCGCGGCGGCACGCCTGGTCGACTGGCTGCCCAAGCTCACCCATCCGATCCGTGGCGGCGAGCACGACCAGACCGCCTTCGCGCTCGGCCTGGCGCTCGATTGGGCGCGCGTCGCCGGTGACCGCGCTACCGAAGCGGTGATCGTCGCGAGCCTGCGGCGTTTCTACGCGGCCGATCGCGCCTGCCCGCTCGGCTACGAGCCGTCGGGGCACGACTTCCTCTCCCCCTGCCTGGCCGAAGCCGACGCGCTGCGCCGGGTGCTCGCGCCGCGCGAGCTGGCCGCGTGGCTCGACGGCTTCCTGCCCAAGCTGCCCCGCGACGGCCGCGCCGACTGGCTCGAGCCCGGCGTCGTCACCGATCCCTCGGACCCCAAGCTCGCCCATCTCGACGGCCTCAACCTCTCGCGGGCGTGGATGCTCGAGGGGATCGCGGCGGGCCTGCCAGCCGAGGATGAGCGCCGGCGCGCGCTGGTCGCCGCCGCCGAACGCCACCGCGCCGCTTCGCTGCCGCGGGTCACCGGCGAGCACTACGAAGGGGGCCATTGGCTGGGCAGCTTCGCGACCTACCTGGTCACCCGGCGCGGCCTGCCCGCGGCGGAGCCTCTGCTAGCCTCCGGTTCATGACTGAGCGCCGCGCCCACACTCTTCTCCAGCTCGCGTCGACCTCTGTGGTGGCCCTCACCCTCGCGACCGCCGCGTACGGCGACTGGCCGTCCGAGCGCCGCCGCGAGATCCTCGACTCGACCCTCACCGTCCGCCTGGCGCCCGACCTGTCCGCGCTCACCGCGGGCGAGCGGCGCGCGGTCGACGAGTTGCTCAAGGTCGGTGAGATCGTGCAGCGCCTCTACGAGCTGCAGCGTCATCCGGAGGCCACGGAATGGCGCGCCCGGCTCCTCGCCACGCCCGGCGCCGACCCCGAGCTGGCGGAGCTCTACCGGATCTTCCAGGGGCCGATCGCGACCACGCCCGACAACCGCCGCGAGCCCTTCGTCGCCGCCGCGCCCGAGCTGCCGGGCAAGAACGTCTATCCGGTCGACCTCGCGAGCGGCGAGCTGGAGCGCTTCCTCGCCGACCAGCCGCAGGCGCGGCCCTGGCTCCTCGACCCCCGCACCGTGGTGCGGCGGGGAACGCGCGAGAATTTGCGCGCCGACCTGCTGCGACCGGGGCGCTCCTCGATCGCGAGCGCGCTCCAGCCCGGCCTGATGGAGCGGCTCCGGGCCATGGCGGACCGGCCGAATCCGGATGCCTTCTACGCGCTCCCCTACGCGCTGACCTGGCCGGCCGAGCTCGAGTCGGCCTTCCGCGGCCTCACCCGCGCCGCGCAGGCGGTCGAGGGGGACGATCCGGAGCTCGCCCGCTACCTGCGCAATCGGGGGCGCGACCTGGTGTCGAACGACTACGAGAGCGGCGACGCCTCCTGGGTCACCGGCCGCTTCGGCCGGTTGAACGTCCAGATCGGCGCTTACGAGAGCTACGACGACGCCCTGTTCGGGGTCAAGGCCTTCTTCGGCATGAGCATCCTCCTGCGCGACGACGCCGCGACCGAGGAGCTGGCGCAAGGTCTGGGCGGCCTGCAGGAGGTCGAGGACGCGCTGCCCTACGAGCCGCGCAAGCGTGTCCGTTCCGACCTGCCGGTGGGCGTCTACCAGGTGATCGCCGACTTCGGCCAGGCCCGTGGCACCAACACCGCCAGCATCCTGCCCAACGACCCGCTCTTCGCGCGCCGCTACGGCCGGATCATCCTGATGCGCGGCAACATCCTGGGCCACCCGGAGCTCGAGGAGATCGCCCGCCGCAAGTGGCGCGCCGCGGTGGCGCCGGCCCACGCCGAGGAGCCCGCCGCGGAGGGTGGCCTCGAGCGCACGCTCTGGCACGAGATCGGCCACTACCTCGGGCCCGACGCGACCGCCGCCGGCGGCGCGCTGGGCGATGCGCTCGAGAGCTGGGCCGACGCGGTCGAGGAGATGAAGTCGGACCTGGTCGCGCTGTTCGCGCTGCAGAGCTTCCACGCCCGCGGCATCGCCAGCGCCGAGCGGCTGCGCGCGGTCGAGGCGAGCGGCATCCTGCGGACGCTCCAGGACCGGCGCCCGCGCCGCGACCAGCCCTACCAGACGATGCAGCTGGCGCAGTTCAACTGGTTCCTCGACCGCGGCCTGATCGCCGCCGACCCGGAGGGACGGCTGGAGATCCGCTACGAGCGCTACTCCGAGGCGGTCCGTTCCCTGCTCGCGGAGGTGCTGCGGCTGCAGACGGCGGGAGATCCCGCCCGCGCCCAGGCCTTCTTCGAGCGCTGGACCACCTGGACGCCCGAGCTCCACGAGCCGCTCGCCGAGCGCCTGCGCGCCGCCGGCGGCCCGCGCTACCGCTCGCTGCGCTACGCCGCGCTGGGCGACTGACTCCAGCTCAGGCGCCGGGCGGCGGCTTCAGTCGGCGGGCGGTGGGATTCCAGCGCCAGACGCGCCGGGGCGCGAGCAGCCGCACCCCCCCGAGCCACCGGTCGAGCCCGCGCACGGCGACCCGGTCCTCCTCGCCCGCGAGCACTGCGCGGCCGAGCGCGGTGAGCAGCCAGTAGCCCTCCCCGGCCTGCTCGACCAACGGATTCGGCTCGCGCGCGAGCTCGGCGAGATAGAGCTCGAAGACGGCGTCGCCGACGAAGTGCGCCTGCTCCCGCCGCTGGGCGGCGCGGAACAACTCGAGCGCCGGCAGCGGACCGTCGGCCAGCTCCTCGAGCGCCTGGCGCTCGCTGCGCGACAGCCCGTCGGTGGTGGACGGGAACTGCTCCAGGTGGCGCGCGAGCGCCGGCCGCAGGTACGGCAGCGCCGACAGGTCGCCGGCGAGGAGCTCCTCGATGCGGCGCGGATCCTCCGACCGGAAAGCCGCCCAGGCCCGCCGCCCGAGCTCGATCTCGAGCGGCCCGATCTCGCGCGCCGCGGCGAACAGCGCGACCAGCTCGGGGGTCGACTGGGCGGCGAGGTAGTCGCCGGAGAAAACCGCCGAGACGCGCGCCGCGCCGCGCTGGAAAGCGAGCCGATCCAGGACCTGCAGGAGCTGGAGCTGATCGTAGAGGTCGTGCTCGAACCAGAGCACGATCTCCTCGCCGGCGGCAATCGCCTTGTCCAGCCGCTGGTCGCGGCGCGCGAGCTGGCGCAGGACTTCGCGCTCGTCGGCCCAGCCGCAGCGGGCGAGGAAGCCGGCGCGCACGGTGCGCAGCTCGGCGGCGGTGACGCCCATCGGCACCGGCCCCTCGTGGAGCACGTCCCGCCAGGCGAGGAGATCGCCGCCGATCTGAGCGGCCCCGATTCCCTCGACCGCGGCGTCGCCGTTGGTGACGTGGAGCATTCCTGGTGGAGTCTACCTGCCCGGCCGGGTGGCGGGCGCTCCCGGCCAGGCTGATACTTTCCGCGCCATGGACCGGGTGCAGCGCTCGACAGCACCGCGCGCGCTCCCGGCGCGCGCGGGCCGCCTCGCCCGTTTCGCGCTCGGCGTAGCGGTCACCGCGCTCGCCCTCTTCCACGGCTGGCTGCTCTGCCGCCGCCTGCTCGACGCGACGATCGGCGAGCCCGAGGTCCTGCTCCGCTGGCTGGGGGGCGCCGGCTTGCTGGCGGCGATGGCCGCCGCGCGCCGGTTCGGACTGTCGGTCTCGCGCGGCCGGCCCGCCCTGGTCTTCTGGCTGCTCGTCCTGCTGCTCCACGTCGGCGCCTCGCCGGTCGTGGTCGCCGGAGTCCACGCGCAGGAGCTCCTGCTCGTCCTGCCGGTCGGCCTGGCGGCCGCGCTGTCGCTCTCGATCGCCCGCCGCCGGTGCGCGACACGATTCCGCCTCCTGCCGCCGCGGCGCGTGCGCCGGGCGCGCGCCCTACCGCGGCGGCCACCGGCGCCCGGCGCCGGTCCCAGCCACTTCTCTCCCCGCCCCCCTCCGGCTCTCCCCGCAACCGCCTGACTGGTGACGGCCTCCAAGGCCGGCGGGTGTGCCGCCGGATTCGAGCGCCTCGCCAGCACGACGCTCGAATCCGGGAGAGACCATGCGACGCTTCTTTACCCTGTCCTTCGCCCTGTCGATCGCGGCGCTGCCCGCCCTGGTGGCGGCCGAGAGCCGTCCCGAAGCCACCCCGGCGACCGCCGAGGCCACGACCGCGGCCGCCGACTCGAGGGCGGAGAGCGACTCCGCCACGACTTCGTCCACGCCGGCCCCCGAGGCGCCGGCGGCCTCCTTCTACGCCGCCACCACCGTCACCGCGCTCGGCCGCGAAGTCGACGCGTTCGAGGTCACGACTCCGGTCACGGTGATCCCTCGCCTGGTGGTCGAGCGCAGGCTCCCCGACAGCGCCGCCGACCTGCTGCGCGACGAGCCGGGCGTCGACGTCAACGGCGTCGGCATCAACCAGACGCGGCCGGTGATTCGCGGCCAGAGGGGCCTCCGGATCCTCTTCCTGGAGGATGGCCTGCGGCTCAACAACGCTCGCCGACAGACCGACTTCGGCGAGATCACCGGCCTGGTCGACGTCGGCGACCTGCGCACGGTCGAGGTCGTGCGCGGCCCGATGTCGGTCCTCTACGGTTCCGACGCGGTCGGCGGGGTGCTCAACCTGATCACCCAGAGCCCGACCTTCGCCGACGGCGCCCGCCTGGGCGTCGACGCCGAGGCCCGCTACGGGACGCAGGGAGACCTCACCCGCTTCCAGGGCGGAGTCCGTTTCGCGGTCGGCAAGCTGCGCGCGTCGCTCTCCGGCTCGACCCGCTCGGTGGACGACTACGAGGCGGCCGCCGGCCGCTTCGGTGACGTCCGCCTCGACGACGAGGTGGTGGTCAACGACACCGGCGTCGACGACGACAGCCTGTTCGCCGTCGCCGCCTACGACCTCGACGACCGCAACACCCTGACGCTGCGGCACCGCCGCTATCGCGCCGACGAGACCGGCTTCGGTTTCGTCGATCCGACGCTCCTGGACGAGAGCGACACCTTCCGGATCCGCATCACCTATCCCTACCAGGAGTTCGACCGCACCACGCTGGGCTGGGCCGCCAGCGCGGTCGGCGGAGCGCTCGCCGATTCGCTCGAGATCCAGACCTACCGCCAGGTCAACGACCGCCAGCTCGCCAACGACATCGACATCGACATCGGTCCGATCTTCCCCGGCGCGCCGCCCTCCTCGGTCGAGGCCGACACCCTGAACCGGAGCCGGCTCGAGACCTTCGGCCTGCGCGCGGAGCTGATCAAGGCGCTGCCCGCCCGCCAGCTGCTGACCTACGGCGTCGAGGGCTACCGGGACGATTCGACCAACACCGACTCCTCGCTCACGGTGACGACGATCCGCTTCCCCTTCCCGCCCTTCCGCGTCACCGACACCCAGACGAACACGCGGCCCAACGCGCCGAACGCGCAGAACACCTCCTGGGGCGTCTTCGCGCAGGACGAGATTCCGCTCGGCGAGCGCGTCAAGGCGACCGTCGGCGCCCGCTATCAGAAGGTCGAGACGCGCGCGCGGCCGACGCCGGAGTGGGACGTGCGCGGCCTCGATTTCGAGGACGACGAGGTCGTCGGCACCGCCAACCTGCTCTTCCAGGCGACGCCGAGCCTCAACTTCCTGGTCTCCTACGGCACCGCCTTCCGGGCGCCCAACATCATCGAGCGGCTGTTCAACGGCCCGACGCCGGAAGGGGCCGGCTACCAGATCCTCAACCCGGACCTGACCTCGGAGAACAGCGGCAACGTCGACCTCGGGCTCAAGTACCGGCGCAGCAACGTCTTCTTCGAGGCGGTCTGGTTCCGCACCGAGATCCGCGACGGCATCGTCCAGGACTTCCTGTCGCCGGCCGAAGTGGCCGCGCTGCCGGCCGAGGTCCGCGACGCGATCTCCCGCAGCGGCGCCCAGTTCGTCGTCCAGCAGCGCAATCTCGACAAGCTCCGGTACGAGGGCCTCGAGGTGGCAACGGGCTACCGGACGCGCTTCGGCCTGTCGCTCGGCCTGAACTACACCCACCTCCAGGACGAGCGGATCGGCACCTCGGCGGCGCCGGTCGAGAACCAATACGCCGACAAGCTCGCCGCCTACGCGCGCTACGAGGCCCCCTCCGGACGGTGGTGGACGGAGTACCGGGTGCGGCACAACGGCGCCGACGACGTGGTGCTCGACGAGGGCGAGCCGGCGCCGGCGATCGGCGCGCGCCTGCCGGCCTTCACGGTCCACACCCTGGGCGCCGGCGTGCTGCTGTTCGAGCGCGGGCGGCAGAGCCACTCCCTGACCCTGCAGCTCGAGAACCTGACCGACGAGCTCTACGCCGAGTTCTCGAACGCCACCTTCTTCCGCCCCGAACCCGGCCGCCAGCTCACCACCAGCTACCGCCTGAGGTTCTGACCGCCAGTGCTCTCCCCGATGGAAGAGTCCAAAGAGCGAGCCGCCAGGCGAGCGACCGCGGAGGGGTGAGACGGAGCCAGCGGAGCGAGCCGCCAGGCGAGCGACCGCGGAGAGGTGAGACGGAGCCAGCGGAGCGAGCCGCCAGGCGAGCGACCGCGGTGGGGTGAGGCCAGCGGATTCACTCCGCTGGCCGAGGGGAGGGCGCGTGCCCTCCCCTTCTAGATGAAACCCCGCGTGCCCTCCCCTTTCAGGTCACCGTAGGCAGTCCCGGCGGGCGATCAGCAGGCCGTCGCGGGGGCGGATGTGGACCGCCCAGAGCTCGCGTTCGCCGCGCAGCTCGTAAACCGGCGCCAAGTCGTCGGCTTCGGTCTGGTCCGGCAGGGCGGGGTCGGGAACGTACTTCGCGGCGGGCGCGTGGCGCCGGAGCGCGGCGACCAGATCGGCCGTGTTGGCCGCCACCTGATAGCCCTCGAAGCGGACGAAGATCGTCTCGATCTTGGCCCCCGGCTTCGAACCCGAGAAGCCGAGCTCGAGGGTCAGGCCGTCCCGTTCGGCGGCGGAGGCCCAGGAGCCGCAGCGCGCCCCTTTGCGTTGGACCAACGGCAGCGTCGAGCTGGCCCGGCGCTCGGCCTGGACGAACGACATCCCGACCCGGATCCCCGCCCAGCCGATCTCCTTGGCGGAGACCTCGAAGCCCGCGAGTGGATCCTCGCGGGTGGCCTCTTGCGCCGTCGCGGCGGGCAGCGCCACCACAGTGAGCAGCGCCGCGAGCCGGATGCCCCCCAGGATTCGACCTCGCTCCATCCCTCGGTCCCCCGCAGCACTCGATCGACGCCGGCCTGGAACCTCGACGGGCATCCAGCCCCGCCGCCGCTCCGTGGCGGTGAGTCTGGCCCCTGGGCGGTCGCGGCGCACGCCGCGGCGCGGCAGGAGAGGACGGGCCCCCCGCGCGGGCCCCGATCCGGCCGGCGCCCTCGAGCGGCGCGATAAACTTCCAGGTTCTCCAGGAGGGTAGAGCCCGCATGCCGCAGATCATCTACACCATGAAGAACCTGCGCAAAGTGACGCCGCAGGGCAAGGAGATCCTCAAGGGGATCTGGTTGTCGTTCTTCCACGGCGCCAAGATCGGCGTCCTCGGCCACAACGGCGCCGGCAAGTCGACGCTGCTGCGCATCATGGCGGGGCTGGACCAGGACTACGACGGCGAAGCGTTCGTCAACGAGGGCTTCACGGTCGGCATGCTGCCGCAGGAGCCGGTGCTGCCGGCCGGCAAGACGGTCCAGGAGGTGGTCGAGGAGGCGGTCGGCGCGAAGAAGGCGGTGCTCGCGCGCTACGAAGAGCTGTCGATGAACTACTCGGACGAGACCGCCGACGAGTTCTCGCGCCTGCAGGACCAGATCGACGCGCAGAACCTCTGGGAGCTCGACCGCCAGCTCGAGATCGCGATGGACGCGCTCCGACTGCCGCCGCCGGAGCAGGAGGTCTCGGTCCTCTCGGGCGGCGAGAAGCGGCGCGTCGCCCTGTGCAAGCTGCTCCTGCAGCGCCCCGACATGCTGCTGCTCGACGAGCCCACCAACCACCTCGACGCCGAGTCGGTGGCCTGGCTCGAACGCCATCTCCACGAGTACGCGGGCACCGTCGTGGCGGTCACCCACGATCGCTACTTCCTCGACAACGTCGCCGGCTGGATCCTCGAGCTGGATCGTGGCGCCGGCATCCCCTGGGAGGGCAACTACTCCTCCTGGCTCGACCAGAAGCAGGAGCGGCTCTCGCGCGAGGAGAAGGAGGCGTCCTCGCGGCGGCGGACGCTCGAGCGCGAGCTCGAGTGGGTGCGCATGGCGCCGCGCGCCCGCCAGGCCAAGGGCAAGGCCCGGCTCGCCAACTACGAGAAGCTGCTGGCCGAGGAGCAGGCGGCCGAGGGGCGGCGCGACCCCAACGAGATCCACATCCCGCCGGGGCCGCGCCTCGGCGACCTGGTGGTCGAAGCCAAGGGGCTGGCGAAGAGCTACGGCGAGAACCTGCTGATCGAGGATCTGACCTTCAGCCTGCCCAAGGGCGGCATCGTCGGCGTCATCGGCCCGAACGGCGCCGGCAAGACGACGCTGTTCCGCATGATCGTCGGCGCGGAGAAGCCCGACTCCGGCGCGCTGCGGATCGGCGAGACGGTGTCGATCGCCTACGTCGACCAGAGCCGCGAGGCGCTCGACGGCGAGCGCACGGTGTTCCAGGAGATCACCGACGGCGGCAAGGACCTGATCCTGGTCGGCAAGCGCGAGGTCAACGGCCGCGCCTACTGCGCCGCGTTCAACCTGCGCGGCGCCGACCAGCAGAAGAAAGTCAAGGACCTCTCCGGCGGCGAGCGCAACCGGCTCCACCTCGCCAAGCTGCTCAAGAGCGGCGGCAACCTGCTGCTGCTCGACGAGCCGACCAACGACCTCGACGTCGACACCCTGCGCGCGCTCGAGGAGGCGCTGCTCGAGTTCGCCGGCTGCGCGGTGGTGATCAGCCACGACCGCTGGTTCCTCGACCGCATCGCCACCCACATCCTCGCCTTCGAGAGCGACAGCAAGGTGGTCTGGTTCGAGGGCAACTACCAGGACTACGAAGCCGACCGCCACCGCCGCCTCGGCACCGACGCCGACCAGCCGCACCGCATCCGCTACAAGCGGCTGGTGCACTGAGGGGCCCTGGCCGGAGGTACACGCGACGGCGGCCTGGAGAGTAGGATCGCCCCCGAGGCTGCCTTGAACACCCAGTCCATCGACACCACCGCCGAGGTCGAGGAGATCCTCGTCTCGATGCTGAGGCGGCTCTCCGACGAGGATCGGCTGCGGCGAATGTACGAGCTGACGGAGTCGGCCCGCGCGCTGGCCGCCGACCGGATCCGGCGGCAGTACGGACCAGCGACTGCGGAGCGGGAGGTGACGCTACGGCTCGCCGCGCTCCATCTAGGACGCGAGCTGATGGTGAAGGCCTTCGGATGGGACCCTGAACGCGAAGGCTGGTGACCGCGTGTTCCCCGATCTCCAGATCCTCTTGCGGGTCACCAGCACGCTCGAGCGGTTGAGAGTCCCCTACCTGGTCGGCGGGTCGATCGCGAGCTCGGCTCTCGGCATCTATCGCACCACCCAGGACGCGGATGTCGTCGCCGATCTGCGGTCTCCGCACGTGGCTCCATTCGTCGAGGCTCTGAGCGGAGAGTTCTACCTCGACGAGGAGCGGATTCGTCACGCGGTCGCGCGCCGCTCTTCGTTCAACATGATCCACCTGGAGCGGGCGCTCAAAGTGGATGTCTACCTGCTCGGCTCCGATCCCTTCGCGCGCCAGCAGATTCCGCGGCGGCGGCGCATCGCCGCGCCGGGCATCGAGGGCGCGGGATTCGAGATCGCTTCGCCCGAGGATCTCGTCTTGCAGAAGCTGCGCTGGTACCGCCAGGGCGGCGAGCTGTCGGAGCGCCAGTGGCTGGACGTGCTCGGCGTGCTCAAGGTCCAGAAGCCGACCATCGATCGGGCCTACATGGACGGCTGGGCGGTCGAGCTCGGCGTCGCCGACCTCTTGGCGCGTGCCTGCGCCGAATCGGGCTTCCCGCCCCGCAGCTGAGCCGCGGCGGGACCCTTCCGGTCACTCCTCGACCGGTTCCGGCTCCAGGCGGGTGACGACCTTCCAGAAACGGGCGGGCTCGAAGGCGGCCAGCAGTCGCGCCGCCGCCGGGCTCGCCGTCGCCTCGACGTGCTCCGCAAGCAGCGCGCGCACGATCCCGCCGTCCTCGAGGTCGAGCGGCAATCGCCGGACGTAGCGCCGATCGAGCCGGCTCTCCGGGGCCTCGAGCAGGTAGACGGTGCCGCCGGTCATGCCGGCGCCGAGATTGAAACCGATCGGGCCCAGCACCAGGGCCAGGCCGCCGGTCATGTACTGGAAGGCGTTGGCCTCGACCCCCTCGACCACCAGCCGCGGGCCGGCCCCGCCCGGTCCGCACCGCAAGCAGATCGCGAAGCGGTTGCCGGCGCGGCCGGCGAGATAGGCGCGCCCCGCGCGCGCGCCGTAGGCGAAGGTGTTGCCCACCACCGCCAGGGAGCCGTCGCCGTGCTCCGGCCGGATGACCAGTCGGCCGCCGTGCGCGGCGGTGAAACAGGAGTCGGCGGCGACGCCGTCGAGGCGGAAGTCCAGGCCGTCGAGGGCATAGGCGGCGTAGAAGTGCCCCGCCGCGCCGCGGTGACGGAATCGGACCTCCCCGCCGCCCAGACCCGCGTCGCCCCGAGCTCGCGCCACCAGCCCGGCGGCGCCGACGCCGACGCAGCGATCCCGGTTCGTGAGCGCGCCCTCGACCGTCACCGTCTCCCCCGCCAGGGCGCGGCGCGCGGCGTCGATCTCCGCCCAGCGCGGCGCCACCGCGAACCGCTCGCGCTGCGCTTCGGGCCGGCGCGCCGGCACCCGGAGCGGCGGCGCGCCGAGCAGCGGGGAGAGATCGATCCGCGCCGCCTTGCCCGCCAGCCCGGCGCGCCGCGCGAGCAGGTCGCGGCGGCCGACCACCTCGCCCAGGCTCCGCGCCCCGAGCCGCGCCAGGTGCTCTCGCGCCTCCGCCGCCACCAGCAGGAGGTAGTTCGCGATCGAGCGCGCCCGCCCCCGGAAGTTGGCGACCAGGCGGGGATCCTGGGTGGCGACGCCCGGCGTGCAGCCGAGCCGGCGCCGCCCGGAGGGGTCGCCCGGTTGCGGCCCGGCGAGGTGGCACTGGCGCATCATCGAGCAGCCGAGGGCGATCAGCAGCGAGGTGCCGAAGCCGAAGCGATCGGCGCCGAGCAGCGCCAGAGCCACCACCTGCTCGCCGGTCTCGAGGCCACCGTCGACCGAGAGCTCGACCCGCTCGCGCACCGCCGCCTCGGCGAGCAGGTCGTGCACCTTGGGCAGGACCACCTCGACCGGGACGCCGGCGTGCTTCTGGTCCACCCGCTTGGCCGCTCCGGTGCCGCCGCAGCCGCCCGACAAGTGGAGCCGCTCGGCGCCGGCGTTGACGCCCCCGAGGCAGACCAGGGCGATGCCGTGCGTCGCCACGTACTTGAGCGCGCAGCGCACCTCGGGATTCAGGTGGCGCCAGCTCTCGAGCATCAGCTTGACGTCCTCGATCGAGTAGAGATTGTGGTTGACCGGCGGTGACACCAGCTCGAAGCCGGGCAGGCAGCCGCGCTGACTCGCGATCCGCGCCGACACTTTGCGCCCCGGCAGCTGCCCGCCCTTGCCCGGTTTCGCGCCTTGCGCGAACTTGACCTCGGCCTCCTCCGCGCGCGCGGCCGTCTCCGGCGTGACGGTGAACCGCCCGCCGGCGTACTGCACCGACCGGTTGCCGTCCGCGCGGCCGATCCGCGCCTTGGCGAAGCCCCCCTCGCCGGAGTTGGCGAACGGCCCCAGGCCCGGAGGCGGCGGCGTCCCGGCGCGGTGGAAGCGGCGCCGGCACCAGCGCTGGAGCAGATTGAGGCCGCGCGCCACCGCGCGGTGGGCGGGCTCCGAGAGCGCCCCCTCGCTCATCCCGGGCGCGAAGAAGCGCCAGGCGATCGCCTCCACCGGCTCGACCTGCTCGAGCGGCAGGGCGCACTGCGCGGGGCGCGGCTCCAGCAGGTCGAGCAGCGTCGCCGGCGGCCGGCAGCGCACCGCGCGCCGGTGCTCGCTGTAAGCCTCGGCGTCGCCAGACCGTCCCGCGTCCCGCGACCGGCCGAAGCCCGCCGCCCGCTGCAGCACGCGCACTTCGGCGGGCGCGTGGAAGTGCGGCCGGCCCTCCTTGCGGAAGCGGTACTCGCCGACGTCGGGCAGCTCCGCCGCCGCCGCGCCGAACGCCGCGGCATGGAAGGCGAGCCACTCGGCGTCGAGGATCTCGGTCCCGATCCCGCCCAGGTGACCGGCGACGCCGGGAAACTCGCGCTCGACCAGCTCCCGGTCGAGCCCGATCGCCTCGACCAGCCGTGCTCCACAGTAAGCGGCGGAGGGGGTGATGCCGAGCATCGACATCGCCTCGGCGAAGCCCGCCCGCAGCCCCTCGAGATAGCGCGCTGACCGCTCCCCCGCCGAGGCGACGCCGAGCCAGGGGTGGACCGCGTCCGCGCCCAGCGCGATCAGGAGCGCGGCGTGGTGGACGTCCCAGATGCCGGCGTCCGCCACCAGCCCGACGCGGTGGCGCGATCCGCGGGCGACCAGCGCGTCGTGGAGCCGCGCCACGGCGCGCAGCATCGGCAGCGGCGCGCGCGCGGCGGAGACCCGGCGGTCGGAGAGCAGCAGCACGGCCTTGCGCCCCGCCGCTTCGACGCCGCGCGCGACGATGGTGTCGAGCCCGCGCTCGAGCCCGGCCGCGCCCTCGGCGGCGGCGAAGGTCACGTCGAGCAGCAGCGACTCGCGCCGCGAGCGCAGCGCGGCCACCAGCTCCGCGCCCGGTAAGCGCTCCGGCAGCACGAAATGGGTGCCCGCCTCCTCGGCCCAGAGACCCGACCGGTCGCCCACCACCGCCGAGGTCTCGAACACCCAGGCGTCGCGGATCGGATCGATCGGCGGGCTGGTCTCCTGCGCGAACCGGAGCTGGAAGTAGTCCTCGAGCCGCCGCGGCCAGCGGTCGAGCAGCGCGGCCGGCGGCGTGTCGTCGCCCATCGCGCCGACCGCCGGCTTGCCGGTCGCGGCGAGCGGTTCGAGGATCGTGTCGAGATCCTCGCGGGTCATGCCGAAGGCGCGCTGGAGGCGCGCCAGATCGGGCGGCGGCGGTGGCGCCGCGCGGCCGGTGAGCCGCACGTGCCGCAGCGGCCAGCGGAAGCGCTTGCGCGCCAAGTCGCGGTGGATCTCCTCGGCGCCCAGCACTTCGCCGTCGGTCAGCCGGACCAGGGCCGTGTCGCCCGGTCCGAAGACGCGCCGCGTCTCGATCGGGCCGAGGTCCGCGGTGCCGGTCAGCTCGCTCGCGGCCAGGACGTAGAGCGGCGTGGTCTCGATCCAGAGCGGCCGCAACCCATTGCGGTCGAGGTGCGCCACCGCCTCCGCGCCGTCGCAGGCGACGATCGCCGCCGGGCCGTCGCAGGCGCCGAGGAAGACCGCGGTGGCGTCGTGGAAGGCCGCGAGCCTCGGCGCCTCGCGCGCCGAGCGACTGGACTCCGGCAGCAGCGCCAGCAGTGCCTGCGGCAGCGTCATGCCGCCCGCCACCAGGGCGATCACCAGATCGTCCAGGTTGGCCGAATCCGAGCCGCCGGCGCAGACCACCGAGCGGACGCGCGCGGCGAGCGGCGCCAGGCTCGGGTGGCGCTCGGCCAGGCGCCGCACCAGGTCGCGGCCGATGGCGTGCATCCAGGCGACGTTGCCGCGCACGGTGGTGATCTCGCCGTTGTGGGCGAGCGCCCAGAACGGCTGCGCCCGCCGCCAGGCGGTGGTCGTGTTGGTCGAGTAGCGGCTGTGGAAGAGAACGTAGCGAGAGGCACAGTCCGGATCGGCGAGGTCGGGGTAGAGCTCGGCGATGCGCGACAGCTCGGCCAGCCCCTTGTAGACCACGGTCCGGTTCGACAGGCTGACCACCGAGAAGTCGAAGCCGACCTCCTCGGCGACCACCTCGTCGAGCGCCAGCCGGAGCAGGAAGCGGGCGGTGAACCAGCCTTCCTCCGAGAGCGCCGCGGGGCGCCGGAAGATCGCCTGCCGGACGACCGGCGCGGTGCGGCGCGCTTCCGAGTCGGCCGGCAGCGCCGCCAGGTCGCACGGCACGTCGGCCCAGCCCAGCACGTCGGCGCCGCCGAGCGCCGCGAGCTCTTCGGTCAGCTCGACGCAGCGCCGCCGCGCTTCGGCCTCGAAGGGGAGGAAGAACATGCCGAGCGCGACGTCGCGCTGGGCGATGGCGCGCACGTGCTCGGGAAAACGGCCGAGCAGCAGCGGCCAGGGGATGTCGAGCTGCACGCCGGCGCCATGGCCGGGCGCCCCGCGATGGTCGAACTGCCGGCAGAGCTCGAGCGCCAGCTCGACCAGCCGCCGCTCCGCCACCCCCTTACGCGAGGCCAGGAAGCCCATGCCGCAGGCGGCGGGCTCGCCGACGGCCACCGCCGGCGCCGGCCAGAGGCGGCCGGCCGCGGACGACTCGCAGGGAGCGGGCCCGCCGCCGGCGGGCCGGAAGCCCGGGTCCATCGCACCTCCGCCGCGACGCGCCGCGCCCGCGCCGCCGCCGGAGCCAGACTAGGCCTTTTGCCGCACCGCGTCAAGACATGCCGCTTTGCGGCGAGGGCTCGATCGCCGCCCCGCCGCGGCGCCGGGGTCACCCGCGGCCGTGGACGAACTCGAAGCCGAAGCGGCCCTTGACGCAGAGGTTGCCGCGGGTGGTGGGGTTCTCGAACGGCGAGGTGGCCTTGACGATGCGGTCGTCCTGCACGTGCAGGGTGATCGCGCAGCCGACGCCGCAGAAGGCGCAGATGGTGTCGGTCCGGGTCTGGCGGGACTCGTCCCAGCGGCCGGCGGCGCGCAGGTCGTGCTCGGGCTTGGCCATCAGCGCGCCGGTCGGGCAGACGGCGATGCAGTTGCCGCAGTAGACGCAAGCCGAATCCGGCAGCGGCACGTCGTGCTCGGTCGAGATGCCGGCGTCGAAACCGCGGCCCGCGACCGCGATCGCGAAGGTGTTCTGCGCGTCGGTGCCGCAGGCCTCGACGCACTTGTAGCAGAGCACGCACTTGCCATAGTCGCGCAGGTAGAGCTCGTTGTCGACCTTGGCCGGCTGGGCGACCGTCGCCGCCGCGGCGCCGAAGCGCTCGGGCCGCGCGCCGTAGCGGGCCATCAGCTCGGCCAGGCCGGGCGCGGTCGACAGATCGACCGCCGAGGCGAGCAGCTCGAGCACCACCTTGCGCGCCGTCCGCACCCGCTCCGATTCGCTCGCGACCACCATCCCGGGCTCCGCCCGCCGCGAGCAGGCGGGGGCCAGCACGCGGGCGCCCTCGACTTCGACGACGCAGATCCGGCAGGCGTTGACCGGCGTCAGGGTCTCGAGATAGCAGAGGGTCGGGATCTCGCGGCCGGCGGCCCGGCAGGCGTCGAGCAGCGTCGCCCCCTTGGCCACCTCGACCGGCTCGCCGTCGACGGTCAGCGCCACCCGCTCGCGCGGCCGCTCGGGCGGCGCCTCGGGCACCCGGGGCGAGCGCGGCGGCGGCGTGAACCAGATCGGGTCCGTGGTCATCCTCGACCTCCCGTGATGGACGGCGAAACCGCGACCGCGCCGAACCGCGCCAGCGCCGACTCGAGCGCCGAGGCGGCGGTCTGGCCGAGGCCGCAGATCGAGGCGTCGCGCATCGCCTGGGCGAGCTCGCGGTAGGTGGCGAGCTCGGATTGGACCGTGCCCTCGGGCCGGCCGGCGCGCAGGCGGGCCAGCAGCTCCTCCTGGCGGACCGTGCCGACCCGGCAGGGGACGCACTGCCCGCAGGATTCGTGGCGGAAGAACGAGGCGATGCGCGCCAGCGCGTCGCCCAGGTCGGCGTCCTCGTCGAAGACCATCACCACCCCCGAGCCGAGCGTCGCCCCGGCGGCGCGGGTCCCTTCGAACGTGAGCGGCAGGTCGATCGCCTCCGGGCCGACGAACACGCCGGCCGCGCCGCCGAGCAGCACCGCCTGGAGCGCGCGGCCGCCGGCGACGCCGCCGGCGAGCGCCAGCAGCTCGCCGAGCGTGGCGCCGAACGGCACCTCGAACAGGCCCGGCCGCTCGACCCGCCCGGAGACGCAGAACAGCTTGTGCCCGGTCGAGCCGGCGGTCCCGAGCGCGGCGTAGCTGGCGCCGCCGTTGAGCAGGATGGCCGGCACGTTGGCCAGCGTCTCGACGTTGTTGACCACCGTCGGCTGGCCGAACAACCCGACCTCGACCGGGAAGGGGGGCTTCGAGCGCGGCTCGCCCCGCCGCCCCTCGATCGAGTTGAACAGCGCGGTTTCCTCGCCGCAGATGTAGGCGCCGGCGCCGCGCCGGATCTCGATGTCGAAGCGGAAGCCGGCGCCGGCGACGTCCTCGCCCAGCAGGCCGGCGGCGCGCGCCTGGGCGATCGCGTCGGCCAACCGCTCGTGGGCGAGCGGATACTCGCCGCGCAGGTAGACGAAGCCGCGCTCGCAGCCGCAGGCGAAGGCGGCGATGGTCATCGCCTCGACGATCGCGAACGGGTCGTGCTCGAGCAGGACCCGGTCCTTGAACGTCCCGGGCTCGGACTCGTCGGCGTTGCAGACCACGTACTTCGGGCGCGCCTCGGCTTTCGCCACCGCCTCCCACTTCCGCCCGGTCGGAAAGGCCGCGCCGCCGCGGCCGACCAGCTTGGAGACGACCTTGTCCTCGATCACCCGCTCCGGCCCCAGCTCGATCGCGCGGGCGAGCGCCCGGTAGCCGCCGCTCGCGCGGTAGGCCTCGAGGCGGCCCGGATCGACGACGCCGACGCGGGAGAGCAGCAGCAGGTCCGGCCGCCCGATCTGCGGCACCGACCGGCGCAGCTCCTCCTCGCTCGCTTCGGTGAAGCGGGCGCGCGCCGGGAACGATTCGGGTCGGGTGAGCGCCGCGACCAGGGCCTCCTCGGAGTGGATCGGCGACAGCACCGCCGAGCGGGGCGCCGCGCCGGCGGCGGTCAGGAGCGCCGCCGGCGCGCGGTCGCACTCGCCCAGGCAGGGGCTGCGCAGCCAGGTCGAGCGGCCGCCGGCGGCCGGGGCGCCGGCCGGACCGAGCTCGCGCACGAGCCGCTGGCAGAGCCGCTCGGCGCCCGCCAACCGGCAGGCGAGGTCGTCGCAGACGTGCGCCACCACCGGCGGCCGTGGCTCGGTCGCGAGCAGGTGGTAGAAGGTGACCACCCCCCAGGCCTCCGCCGGCGGCACCGACAGACGGCGGCAGATGTACTCGAGGGCGCCCGGGCTCACCCAACCGGCGCGATCTTGCGCCGCGTGGAGCGCCGGCAGCAGGAGGTCGCGGCGGGCGGCCGCGGGCAACCCGCCGAAACCCACCCGGCCGTCCCGCTCGGGGTCACGCTCGCCGCCGTCCCACGCCCCCAGGGGCGGCCCGAGGACCTCGTCGATCGCCGCCCGCTCCTCGGCGCTCGGCCGGTTGCCCTGGAAGCGCAGATCCACCCTAAGAGGCCTCCAGCCGATCGACCCGGATCGCCGTCGCCTTGAACTCGGCGGTGCCCGACTTCGGATCGTGGGCGTCGATGGTCAGCACGTTCGTCGCCACCTGCTCGGGGAAGTGGAAGGTCATGAAGGTGAGGCCCGGCCGCAGCGACTCGTCGACGTGGACCGGCGCCACGACCTCGCCCCGGCGCGAACGGATCCGCACCCGCTCGCCCTCGGCCACGCCGAGCCGGAGAGCGTCCTCGGGCGACAGGTCGAGCGTCTCGCCCCGCCGCACCGGCGAGCGGTAGACACCGGTCTGGACCCCGGTGTTGTACTCCTCGAGGCGGCGCCCGGTGGTCAGGCGGAGCGGGAACTCCTCGTCCAGCCGGTCGACCGGCGGCGAGTGCTCGAGGCATTGGAACGGCGCGCGCGGACCGACCACCGGCCGCTCCCAGAAGCGCGAGTGGAGGAACAGTTCGCCCGGGTGCTGCTCGTCGTAGCAGGGCCAGCGCAAGCCCCCTTCGGCCTCGAGGCGCGCGTAGCTCATGCCGGCGTGGACCGGCGAGAGCGTCCGCACTTCGTTCCAGACCCGCTCCGGGTCGGCCTCGCCCCAGTCGCGGCCCAGCCGCCGGGCGAGATCGAACAGGATCTCGAGATCGTCGCGGGCGCCGGGCGGCGGCGGCAACGCCCGCCGCACCCGCTGCACCCGCCGCTCGCTCGAGGTCACCGTCCCTTCGGACTCGCACCAGCCGGCCGCGGCGGGGAGCACGACGTCGGCGACCTCGGCGGTGGCGGTGAGGAAGATGTCCTGCACCACCAGGCAGTCGAGCCCCTCGAGCAGCCGGCGGGTGCGGTGCTGGTCGGCCTCCGAGCGCATCGGGTTCTCGCCGATGACGTAGAGCGCCCGCAGCTCGCCGCGCTCCATCGCCTCGAACATCTCGGTCAGGTGCCACCCCTTGCGCGGCGGGACCGCGACCCCCCAGGCGCGCTCGAACTTCTCGCGCAAGGGGGCGTTCTCGACGTGCTGGAAGCCGGGCAGGCGATCGGGCAGCGCGCCCATGTCGCCGCCTCCCTGGACGTTGTTCTGGCCGCGCAGCGGGTTGAGGCCCGAGCCGTAGCGGCCGACGTGGCCGGTGAGCAGCGCCAGGTTGATCAGCGCCAGCACGTTGTCGACCGCGTTGTGGTGCTCGGTGATGCCGAGCGTCCAGCAGATCATCGCCCGCTCGGCGCGCGCGAAGGCGTGCGCGATCTCGCGGATCACCGCCGCCGGCACGCCGGTCTCGCGCTCGCCGCGCTCCAGCGTCCAGCTCTCGACGTGGGCGCGATACTCCTCGAAGCCCGAGGTGGCGTGCTCGACGAACTCGCGATGCTCGAGCCCGGCGGCGAGGATCTCGCGCGCCATGGTGTTCGACAGCGCGACGTCCGAGCCGACGTCGAGCCCGGCCCAGATCTCGGCCCAGCGCGCCGAGGAGCTGCGCCGCGGGTCGATCGCGAACAGGCGCGCGCCGCGGCGCACCCCCTGCAGCAGGTGATGGAAGAAGATCGGGTGCGTCTCGCGGGCGTTCGAACCCCACAGGAGGACGCAGTCGGTCTCCTCGATCTCCTGGTAGGAGCTCGTGCCGCCCCCCGCACCGAACACCGTCGCCAGACCGGCGACGCTAGGCGCGTGTCAAGTGCGGTTGCAGCTGTCGACGTTGTTCGACCCGATCACGGTGCGGGCGAACTTGCCGGCGGCGAAGTTCACCTCGTTCGTGGTCTTCGAACAACTGAACAGGCCGAAGGCGCGCGGCCCGTGCCGGTCGACGACCGAGCGCAGCCCGGCCGCCGCCCGGTCCATCGCCTCCTCCCACGTCGCGGGTCGCAGCGCGGCGCCGCGCGCGGCCCGCACGAGGGGGGTTCTGAGACGCTCGAACTGTTTCATGGCGGGCAGGTTAACATGCCCTCCGTGGCCGTGATCCCGCCCCCGGAAGCCGCCGTGGCGCGCGTGCCGATGCGCCGCCTGGAGGCGGGCGCGGCCCGCGAGGCCGAGGACGCCCTGGCCGTCGAAGCGCCGCTCGAGCTGCGCCTCGGCGAGCGCGCGACGACGGTCCTGATGCGGACCCCGGGCGACGACGAAGAGCTGGTGCGCGGCTTCCTGTTCACCGAGGGGATCGTCGCCCGCGCCGAGGACGTGCTGGCGCTGCGCCGCCCGCTCGACGTCGACCCGGCGGCGCGCGGCAACGTCCTCGCCGCCGACCTCGACCCGGCGCGCGCCCGCCTGCCCGAGGACCGGTTCCTGTTCGCCTCGGCGAGCTGCGGCATCTGCGGCAAGGTCTCGCTCGCCTCGCTCTCGGTCACCGCGCCGCCGGTCACTTCGCGCCTGCGGGTCGCGCGCGCGGTGCTCGAAGCGCTGCCCGCCCGGCTGCGGGAAGCTCAGCCCACGTTCGCCGAGACCGGCGGCCTGCACGCGGCGGCGCTGTTCGACGCCGCCGGCGAGCTGCTCGCGGTGCGCGAGGACGTCGGCCGCCACAACGCGGTCGACAAGGTGGTCGGCTGGGCGCTCGCCGCCGGCCGGGTGCCGCTCGGCGACTGCGGCCTCCACGTCTCCGGCCGCCTCGGCTTCGAGATCGTCCAGAAGGCCGTCGTCGCCGGCCTGCCGCTGGTCGCCGCGGTCGGCGCCGCCTCCTCGCTCGCGGTCGATCTGGCGCTGCGCCACGGCCTCACCCTGGCCACTTTCCTCCGGCCCGGGCGCATGAACCTCTACGGCGACCCGTCGCGGGTCACCGCCTGAGAGCCTCTGGCAGCTTCGAGGTGCCGCCCTGTCCGCGCCGCGCGCCACCCCGCTCGCCCGCCGCGGCGCGATCCTGGTCAAGTGGGGCTTCGACCGCTATCGCTCGCGCTTCCGGCGGCTGACCCGCCGCTCCCAGCCGCGCTTCGAGAGCACCGACTGGCACGGCGTCCAGCACGACATGGTGGAGCGGCTCGCGCTCTACCGGCGGGTGGTCGGGCAGGTGGTCGAGGCGCTCGGCGAGGAGTTCGGCGCGCGCCGCCTGGACGCCGCGCTCTGGCGCGCCACCAAGGTCGAGTACGCGGTCCTGATCGCCGGGCACATCGAGCTCGAGCTCGCCGAGACCTTCTACAACTCGGTGACGCGCAAGCTCTTCGCCACCGTCGGCGTCGACCGCGAGCGCGAGTTCGTCGCCACCGACGGCGCCGCGCCGCCGGCCGCCACCGCCGCCCCCGTGCGCACCTACCCGGGGCTGCACGCGACGCCGACGGTGGTTCGCGAGCTGCTCGACGACCACGCCTTCGGCATCCCCTGGGCCGACGCCGCGGGCGACGCGCGGGCGATCGCCGCAACCATCGACCGCGCGACCACGGCCGCCTGGGGGGCGCCCACCTTCGACTTCCTGGAGACGCTCGACCCGGTCTTCTACCGCAACAAGGGGGCTTACCTGGTCGGACGCGTCGTCCGCGGCGATGCCGCGCTGCCGATGGTGATCGCATTCCTCAACCCGGGCAGCCGGGTGCGCGCCGACGCCGTGCTGCTCTCGGAAGCGGAGGTCAGCATCGTCTTCAGCTTCACCCGCTCCTATTTCCACGTCGATGTCGAGAGTCCTTCGGGCACCATCCGCTACTTGCGCCAGCTGCTGCCGCGCAAGCCGGTGGCGGAGCTCTACAACTCGCTCGGCTTCGACAAGCAGGGCAAGACCGAGCTCTACCGCGACCTGGTCCGCCACGTCGAGGGCACCAGCGAGCGCTTCGCGGCCGCCCCCGGCGAGCGCGGCCTGGTCATGATCGTCTTCACGCTCCCCGGTTTCGACGTCGTCTTCAAGGTCATCCGCGACCGCTTCGGCCCCGGCAAGACGGTCACCCGCGAGGAGGTGCGCCAGAAGTACCGGCTGGTGGCCGAGCACGACCGCGCCGGGCGGCTGGTCGACGTCCAGGAGTTCGAGCACCTGGTCTTCCCGCGCGACCGCTTCGAGCCCGAGCTGCTGGCGGAGCTGCTGGGCGAGGCCGCCCAGGAGGTCCGCCTCCAGGGCGAGCAGGTGGTGGTGGGGCGCCTCTTCACCGAGCGGCGGGTGACGCCGCTCAATCTCTACCTGCGCGACGCCGAGCCGGGCGCCGCCGAGGCCGCGGTGCTCGACTACGGCGCCGCGCTGCGCGACCTCGCCGTGACCAACATTTTTCCGGGCGACCTCCTGATCAAGAATTTCGGCGTCACCCGCCACGGCCGCGTCGTCTTCTACGACTACGACGAGCTGTCGACGGTCACCGAGTGCGCGTTCCGCTCGCTGCCCGACGACGACGACGCCTGGGGGGGCGGCGAGGCGAGCGTCTACGCCGGGCCGCGCGACATCTTCCCGGAGGAGCTGCTGCGCTTCCTCGGCCTCCCCCGCCCGCTCGCCGCGCGCTTCGCGCAGGCCCACGCCGAGCTGCTCGATCCGGCGTTCTGGAACCGGGTGAAGCGCCGGCTGGCCGCGGGCGAGATCCTCGACCTCTTCCCCTACCCGGCCGAGAGCCGGCTCCCCTCCGGTTGACGGCCCAGCACGAGGCGGCGCGGGCGTGCAACACCCCGGCGCGCGTTGCCAGCGCCGGCGCATCCGACTACACTGCCGGCCGTTCGGAGGGAACCCATGACCGACAACCGAGTGCAACCCCCCGTCGGGGGCGAGAAGATCACGATCGCGAACGGCCGCCTGGTCGTGCCCGACCATCCCGTGCTGCCGTTCATCGAGGGCGACGGCACCGGGCCCGACATCTGGCGCGCCAGCGTGCGCGTCTTCGACGCCGCGGTCGAGCAGGCCTACGGCGGCCGCCGGCGGATCCACTGGCTGGAGGTCTACGCCGGCCAGAAGTCGTTCGACCGTTTCGGCTCCTGGCTGCCGGACGAGACGGTGCGGGCCTTCGCCGACTACCTGGTCGGCATCAAGGGCCCGCTGACGACGCCGATCGGCGGCGGCATCCGGTCGCTCAACGTGGCGCTGCGCCAGCTGCTCGATCTCTACGTCTGTCTGCGGCCGGTGCGCTGGTACCGCGGCGTGCCGTCGCCGGTGAAGCGCCCGGAGAAGGTGGACATGGTGATCTTCCGCGAGAACACCGAGGACATCTACGCCGGCATCGAGTTCGAGAGCGGCAGCCCGGAGGTCGAGCAGACGCTCGCTTTTCTGGCCGAGCGCTTCCCGCAGATGCACGCGAAGATCCGTTTCCCCGGCTCGACCGCGCTCGGCTTCAAGCCGGTGTCACGCGAGGGGACGGAGCGGCTGGTCCGCGCCGCGCTCCGTTACGCGCTCGACAACGGCCGCAAGAGCCTCACTTTCGTCCACAAGGGCAACATCATGAAGTTCACCGAGGGGGCGTTCCGCAACTGGGGCTACGAGCTGGCGGAGCGCGAGCACGGCGACCGGGTCTACACCTGGGAGCAGTGGGAGCGGACGAAGCGGGACGAGGGCGAGGCGGCGGCCAATCAGGAGCAGAAGGCCGCGCTCGCGGCCGGCAAGCTGCTGGTCAAGGACGCCATCGCGGACATCACGCTGCAGCAGGTGCTGACGCGGCCGGACGAGTTCGACGTCATCGCGACGCTCAATCTGAACGGCGACTATCTCTCGGACGCGCTGGCGGCGCAGGTCGGCGGCATCGGCATCGCCCCGGGCGGCAACGTCAACTACGTCACCGGCCACGCCGTGTTCGAAGCCACGCACGGCACGGCGCCGAAGTACGCCGATCTCGACAAGGTCAACCCCGGCTCGGTGATCCTCTCGGGCGAGATGATGCTGCGCTACCTGGGCTGGACCGAGGCCGCCGACAAGATCGTCCGCGGCATGGACGGCGCCATCGGCGCCAAGCGGGTCACCTACGACTTCGCCCGCCTGATGGAGGGCGCCACCGAAGTCAAGTGCAGCGAATTCGGCGACGCCGTCATCGCCCACATGCCCTGACCGCCGCCCGCCGCCGGCCGACCCGGGCCGTACCGACTCGAACCGACCCGAACCGACCAGAATCGACCCGAACCGACCCAACCCTCTTCTCCAATCCAGTCCCAGCCCTCCGCCGGCGCGCCGACCGCAGCAAGGCCAGCGCGCCGGCGGGCGGTCTCTCGCTGGAGAATCGTTCTGTTGAAGGGGGTAGTGGGCGGTGCGTCCGCAGCGAGTGCGAGACGCCTTCGCGCTTCCATCGCCGCGCCGACCATCGGCGCTCCGCTTCGATCACTCTCGGCTGATGCTCGACCCCATCGACGGAGCCTTTGCCTCGTTCCTTTGGAAACTGTGGAAACTGGGGACAGGCACGCCACCCATATTGCGTGCCTGTCCCCGTTTTCTCCGGGTTATGGCTCCGGCGCGAGCTGTCGCACCTCGACGCCGACGAGCGAGTAGAGGGCCACGGCTCGGCGGTCGGCGGTGACCAGGGCGGCGCCGGCGCGCAGTGCCGTGAGGGCGACCAGGGCGTCGTAGATCGCGCCGCCGACCCGGCCCGCGGCCGCGAGCCGGCGGACGAGCGCGCGCTGCTGCGCCGCGGTCGGCGGCGGCAGGATGCGGGCGAACCGCGAATCGAGCCAGCGATCGACGACTCCAGCGGGGGCCCGGTGCGGCGGCGGGAAGGCGGTGAGCACCGAATAGGTCTCGAGCAGCGCGTGGGCCGGGATCGCCGCGCCGTCGTCCAGGACGGCGCGCGCGGCCTCGTTGAGCTCGTGCCACTCGCCGAACGCGGCGACCGCGACCGAGCTGTCGACCGCGATCATCGCCGCAGCGACTCGAGGACGGCGCGGACGTCCTCGGCGCCGAGCCGCGGCAGCGGCTCGTCGGTGGTCGCGATCAGCCCCTTGCCACGGCGCACCAGCCGCATCGGCGTCGGCGCCGCCTCGATCTCGAGGCGGCCATCGCGGACCCGGATCTCGAGGCGGGTCCCGCCGCTGAGACCGAGCTCCTCCCGGAGCTTGCGCGGCACCACGATCCGCCCGGCACGATCGATGGTCGTTTCCATGGTGCAAATCCTACCATCTGTCGCGCCACTTTCCCGCCCATCGCGGGCGACCGGCGCGGCAGGGCGCCAGCGCGGCGCCGCGGCCCGGCGCACCTGCCGCGGCGAGTGCGGAGCGCCTGTGGGCGCCTTCACGTCGAAGAAGCTTTCTGTTGAAGAAGCTAGAGGGCGGATCGCCCGTGGCGAGCGCGGGTCGCCGGTGGGCACCGTCACGGTGGAAAAGCGTTCTGTTGAAGGGGATGGCGGGCATTGCACCCTTGGCGAGTGCGGGACGCCCTCGCGCTCCCCATCGCCGTGCTGACCGCCGACGTTTCGCCTCCCCCACCAGCGGCCGGCACTCGACCCCTTGTATGGAGCCTTTGCTTTGCTTGGCCTTTCTCCTCTCGCAGGCCGACCCGCCGGTGGGCACCCTCACGTTGAAGAAGCGTTCTGTTGAAGGGGGTGGTGGACGGGAAATTGGGGACAGGCACGCCATCAATATTGCGTGCCTGTCCCCAGTTCTCCCCGTCGACCGCCGGCGTTTGGCCTTCCCCGCTCTCGGCTGAGACTCGACCCCATCTATGGAGCCTTTGCTTCTCGCCTGGGATCCTCCCCTGCTCTTCCGCCGACCGCGGCCGGTGTTCCCGGCTGCGAAGGAAGGATGGGCTTGCGCGTCCGGTGCTGTTGTCAGCCGGGCGGGGGCGGCGGGGTGGCGTCCGGTTCGGCGAGCAGGAGGATCTCGTCGCCCAAGGGGAGGGTGCGGACTTCGCGCAAGGGGCGGGGCGGCGGGCCGGAGAGGACGCGGCCGGCGTCGTCGAAGTGGGCCTCGTGGCAGAGGCAGCGGTAGTGGCTGTTCTGCTCTTCCCAGACCACGCGGCAGCCGGTGTGGGTGCACCAGAGCGAGCGGGCTCTCACGCCGGCCGCGGTGCGCAGCAGCTCGACCGGCTCGCCCTGGTGGTCGACCACCACGCGCTCGCCGAGCGGCAAGGTGGCGAGCGGTACGCGGGTGCCGGGGGGCGGCGGCGGCTCGCGCGCGCAGCGCGCCGCGAGCGCGGCGGCGGCGGTGAGCAGCGCGCGGCGCGAGAGGCCGGAGGGAGTCATGGGCGCCGGGCCCGCGCCGGAATCAGAGGCCCATCTGGATCGCCGCGCCGCAGGCGGCGAGGGCGACGCCGGCCAAGGCGTGGGACCAGCGCTCGAGACCTGCCGCTGGAAGTCGCGAGAGACCGAGCGCGCCGACCGCGACCACCGCCAGCATGGTCGCGATCGTCGCGGCCGCGAAGACGAGGGCGACCGTGGCCACCGTCCCCCAGCTCGACTCCGCTGCCGGGACCAAGAGCAGCGGAATCAGCGGCTCGCAGGGTCCGAGAACGAAGACGATGAAGAGCGACCATGGGCCCAGGAGGCGCCCGTCTCGCTCGGGGTGCGGGTGCGCATGGTCGCCCTCGTGGCGATGCGGATGCGCGTGCAGCGTGCCGTCGGCGTGCGCGTGAACGTGCTGGTGCTCCGGCTGCCGGCGCACCAGCGCCCGGCGCACGCCCCAGGCGGTGTAAGCGAGGCCGAGGCCGAGCAGCGCCCAGCCGGCGAGGTCGCCGCGCAGGCTCTCGATCCCGACCATGTCCGAGACCGCCCAGCCGAGGGCGATGCCGACGAAGCCGAGCACGATCGAACCGACGACGTGGCCGACGCCGCAGACCGCGGTGACGCCCAGGGCGCGGCGCAGGCTCCACTCGCGCGAGCGCGCGAGGGCGACGAACGGCACGTAGTGGTCGGGGCCGAGCAGCGTGTGGACGACGCCGATCGAGAGCGCCGCGGCGACCAGGGCGGTGGCGGGCTCGGCCATCGTCTCCTCAGCGGGCCGCCGCAGCCGCCGGCGCCGCGGTGACGCGGCGCCCGGAGAGCCAGGCCAGCCACGCTTCCATCCCCTCGCCGGTGCGCGCCGAGAACGAGATCCATCGCGGCTCCGGCATCGTCGCCTCGAGCGCCCGATGGAGCGCGTCGAAATCGACGCCGAGGTGGGGCGCCAGATCGCACTTGGTGAGCAGGACCAGATCCGCCTTGCGGAACATCACCGGGTACTTGAGCGGCTTGTCCTCGCCCTCGGTGACCGACAGCGCCACCACGTTGGCGTGCTGGCCGAGGTCGTAGACCGCCGGGCAGACCAGGTTGCCGACATTCTCGACCACGAAGACGTCGAGCTGGTCCAAGTCGACGTGGTGGAGCGCGCGGTGGACCATCTCGGCGTCGAGATGGCAGGCCGAGCCGGTGGTGATCGTGCGCGCGGGAATGCCGGCCGCTTCGAGCCGGCGGGCGTCGAGGTCGGTCGCGAGGTCGCCCGAGACCGCGGCGATCCGGATCCCCGTGCGCGCCCGCGCCGTCGCCTCGAGCACCGCGGTCTTGCCCGAGCCGGGCGAGCCCATGAGGTTCAGGGCCAGCACGCCGTGGCCGCGGAAGTGCTCGCGGTTGTGCGCGGCGACGCGGTCGTTGGCCGCGAAGAGACTCTCGTGGACCTCGACCGGGACCAGATTGGGATCGCCGCAGCCGCACGTGTCGCACATCACGCCACCTCCAGCTCGAGCCGGTCCAGCACGATCTCGTCGCCGCCGTCGAGACGCGCCGGCCCGGCGCAGACCGGACAGCGTCGCGGCCCTTCGAGCGGCACCGCGCTACCACACGCCCGGCAGCTCCAGCGCGGATCGATCTCGATGATCTCGAGCTCGGCCGCCGCCGCGAGCGTCCCCTCGCGCGCCAGCGCGAAGGCGGTGCGCAGCAGCTCGGACTCTACCCCGGCCACCCGGCCGACGCTCACCCGGACCTTCGCCACCGCGAGAGCGCGATGCTCGCGGGCCTCGCGCTCGACCCGGTCGAGCAGCGCGGAGACGATCGAGTACTCGTGCAAGTCCGCTCCCCTCCCCTCCGGCAGTGTCGCAGCGCCCCGCGGGCCACCTTCCACCCCGCGGGGCGGGCGGCGGGCACCCCGGCGGGTGGCGCGGCGCACTGGACACGATGGGAAATTCGGCGGCACGAACCGGGAGCTCGCCAGCCCAACGAAGTGGACACGGAAGAGTCTCCGGGTCGCACGACAGGAGGTGGCCATGATGCCTTCCGCCCTCGACTGGGTCGCCCGCGGCGCGCCGCTGGATCGCGACCTCGACCGCCGGGACTTCCTCCGCATCTGCTCTCTCGCCGCGGCCGCGGTCGGCCTGCCGGCCTCGGCGGGCAGGGCCTTCGCCGAGGCGGTCGCGGCCGGCAAGCGCCCCTCCGTCATCTGGCTCTCTTTCCAGGAGTGCACCGGCTGCACGGAGAGCCTGCTGCGCACCACCAAGCCGGCGCTCGACGAGCTGATCCTCGATCTCATCTCGCTCGACTACCACGAGGCGCTGATGGCGCCGTCGGGCCACCTCGCCGAGGCGGCCCGCAAGAAGGCGATGGAGGCGAACCGGGGCAGCTTCGTGCTGGTCACCGAGGGCGCCACGCCGATGAAGGACGGCGGCATCTACTGCAAGATCGGCGGCCAGACCGCGGTCGACCTGCTGCGCGAGGCCGCCGACATGGCGGGCGCGATCGTCGCCATCGGCTCCTGCGCCTCCTTCGGCGGCATCCCGGCGGCGGATCCGAACCCGACCGGCGCCACCGGCACGCCGATGGTGCTCGAGGGCAAGACCGTGGTGACCATCCCGGGCTGCCCGGCCAACCCCTACAACTTCCTCGGCACCGTGCTCCAGTACGCCACCTTCGGCACGCTGCCCGAGCTCGACGAGCTCGGCCGCCCGAAGTGGGCCTACGGCCGCACCATCCACGAGCACTGCCCGCGCCGGGCGCACTTCGACGCCGGCCGCTTCGCCGAACAGTACGGCGACGAGGGGCACCGCCTCGGCTACTGCCTCTACAAGCTCGGCTGCAAGGGCCCGGCGACCCACGCCAACTGCTCGGTGCTCCACTTCGGCGAGATGGTCGACGCCTGGCCGATCGGCCTCGGCCACCCCTGCTTCGGCTGCACCGAGCAGCGGCTGGCCTTCCGCGTGCCGCTGCACGACACGGTCGACATCGAGCGTCCGATGCCGCCCGACACCTACCCGCCGATCCACGCCGAGCAGGGCGGGGTGAGCCCGCTCGCCACCGGCGTCATCGGCGCGGTCGCCGGCGCGGTCGCCGGCGCCGCCTGGATGGCGGCCAAGAAGGTCGACACCCCGACCGGGAGCTGAGCCATGGCCGCCACCGACCGCCGCGCTTTCTTCCGCGTCCTCGCGGCCGGGGGCTGCGCCGCCGCGCTCGGCCCCGCCTCCCCGGCCGCGGCGCGCGAGCCCCGCCAAGCGCCGCCGCGCGCTCTCGGCATGCTCTACGACACCACCCTGTGCATCGGCTGCAAGGCCTGCGTCGTCGCCTGCCGCGAGGCCAACGGCACGCGGCCGGACGACCGCCTCGACCCGCGCTGGGACATGCCGCTCGACCTCAACGGGCGGACCAAGAACGTCATCAAGCTCTACCAGGAGGGGGGGCGCCGCTCCTACGTCAAGGCCCAGTGCATGCATTGCGTCGATCCTGCCTGCGCCTCGGCCTGCATGCTCCACTCGCTGTCGAAGGATCCGGAGACCGGCGTCGTCTCCTACGACCCGCGCTACTGCGTCGGCTGCCGCTATTGCCAGGTGGCCTGTCCGTTCAATGTGCCGAAGTTCGAGTTCGAGAAGGCGGTGCCGAAGATCGTCAAGTGCGAGCTCTGCCGGCATCGGGTCCAGGCGGGCGTCGAGCCGGCCGAGGTCGGCGGCTTCAGCCGCTATCCCGCGGGCCAGGGGCCGGCCTGCTGCGAAGTCTGTCCGCGCGGCGCGGTCATCTACGGCACGCGCGAGGAGCTGCTGGCGGAGGCCAAGCGGCGGATCGCCGCCACGCCCGGCAAGTACTACCAGGATCGCGTCTACGGCGAGCACGAGGCGGGGGGCACCCAGGTGCTCTACCTCTCGCACGTCCCCTTCGACCGCATCGGCCTGCCGGATCTCGCCCCGGAGGGCGTGCCGAAGGTCGCCTACACCGTCCAGGAGGGGATCTACAAGGGCTTCATCGCGCCGGTGGCGCTCTACGGCGTGCTCGCCGCGGTGATGCTGCGCAACCGCCGCGCCGGCGCGCCGCCGACCGAGGAGGAATCGCGATGACCTCCCACGCCCATTCGTTCGCCCATGCGCCGGTCGGCGGGCCGCTGATGACCCGGCCGATGCGGATCCTGCTGGCGTTCGTCGCGCTCGGCGCGGCGGCGATGGTCTGGCGCTTCGCGGCCGGCCTCGGCGCCGTCTCCAACCTCTCCGACGGCTATCCGTGGGGGATCTGGATCGCCTTCGACGTGGTGGTCGGCACCGCGCTCGGCTGCGGCGGCTACGCCGTGGCGCTGCTCGTCTACGTGCTGAACCGCGGCCACTACCACCCGCTGGTCCGGCCGGCGGTGCTGACCAGCCTGCTCGGCTACGGCCTGGCGGTGCTGGCGGTCGCGATCGACCTCGGGCGCCCGTGGGAGCTCTGGAAGGTGCCGGTCTTCTTCTGGCGCTGGAGCGGCTCGCCGCAGCTCGAAGTCGCGCTCTGCGTCGCCGCCTACGTGCTGGTGCTGCTGGTCGAGTTCACGCCCGCGATCCTGGAGAAGATCGCCGTCGGCGCCCCGGCCGGCCGCCGCGCTCGCGCCGAGCGCTGGCTGGCCCGCCTCGACCGCTCGCTGCCCTTCGTCCTCGCCCTCGGGCTGCTGCTGCCGACCATGCACCAGTCCTCGCTCGGGACCATGATGCTGCTCGCCGGGCCGCGGCTCGATCCGCTCTGGTTCACCCCCTGGCTCCCCTTCCTCTTCCTGGTCTCCGCCCTGGTGATGGGCTACGGCATCGTGGTCCTCGAGGCGACCTTCTCGGCCTCGGCCTTCGGCCGCCGGCGCGAGACCCCGATGCTCGCCCGGCTGTCCAAGGTGGCCGCGGGCGTCGCCCTCTTCTGGGTCCTGTTCCGCCTCGGCGACGTGGCGCTCAGCGGCAAGCTCGGCCTGATTCTGAGCGGGCTCGGCGCGCTGTTCCTGCTCGAGCTCGCCCTCCACGGCGGCGCCGCGGCCATCCTGGCTACGGCGGCGCGACGCGCGCAGGCGGTCTGGCAGCTGCGCGCCGGCCTGCTGATGATCCTGGGCGGCACGCTCTACCGCATCGACACCTACCTCGTCGCCTTCCGCCCGGGCGAGCACTGGCGCTACACGCCGGCGCTGCCCGAGCTCGCGATCACCCTCGGCATCGTGGCCCTCGAGGTGGCGATCTACCTCTGGGCCGTCAAGCGTCTTCCGATCCTCGCCGGCGCCCCCGCCGGACGCCAGGAGGCCTGACCATGTCCACCCGCATCGTCGTCGATCCGATCACCCGCATCGAGGGCCACCTGCGCATCGACGTCGAAGTCGACGGCGGCGTCGTCCGCAACTCCTGGTCCTCGGGCCAGATGTGGCGCGGCATCGAGCTGATCCTGCAGGGTCGGGACCCGCGCGACGCCTGGCTGTTCACCCAGCGCATCTGCGGCGTCTGCACCACCGTCCACGCCATCACCTCGGTGCGCGCGGTGGAGAACGCGATCGGGCTCGAGATCCCGCTCAACGCTCAGCTGATCCGCAATCTGATCCTGATCGCGCACGGGCTGCACGATCACATCGTCCACTTCTACCACCTCTCCGCCCTCGACTGGGTCGACGTGGTCAACGCCCTGAAGGCCGATCCACGGAAAGCGGCGCAGATCGCGGAAGACCTGTCGCCCTGGCCCCGCAACGGCCGCCGCGAGATGGAGGCGACCAAGGCGCGCCTCGAGAAGCTGGTCGCCTCGGGTCAGCTCGGCATCTTCGAGAACGGCTACTGGGGGCACCCGGCGATGAAGCTGGCGCCGGAGATCGACCTGCTGGCGGTCAGCCACTACCTGCAAGCGCTCGACTACCAGCGCAAGGCGAACCAGGTGGTCGCCATCCTCGGCTCGAAGACGCCCAACATCCAGAATCTGGCCGTCGGCGGCGTCGCCAACGCCATCAACCTGGACAACGAGGCGACGCTCAACATGACGAAGCTCTACGCCATCCGCGACCTGCTCGCGGAGGTCGCGACCTTCGTCAAGGAGGTCTACCTGCCCGACGTCCTGGCCATCGGCTCGATGTACCCCGAGTGGCTGGGCTACGGCGCCGGGGTCAAGAACTACCTCGCGGTCCCCGACCTGCCGCTCGACGCCGCCGCCACCAGCTTCGACCTGCCGGGCGGCGTCATCATCGACGGCGATCTGGCGCGCTTCCGGCCGATGACCGCCTGGACCGACGCCGGCTTCCGCGACCAGGTCGCCGAGTCGATCGCGCACTCCTGGTACGACGGCGACTGGACCCGCCACCCCTGGGAGGAGGAGACCGTCCCCAAGTACGGCGAGTTCGAGGACCGGGGCAAGTACTCCTGGATCAAGGCGCCGCGCCTCGACGGACGGCCGATGCAGGTCGGTCCGCTGGCCCAGGTCCTGGCGGGCTACGCCGCCGGGCACCCGCTGTTCAAGAAGTACGTCGACTATTCGCTCGAGACGCTCTCTGCGCTGACCGGGCAGAAGATCGGCGCCGGAGTGGTCCACTCGACCCTGGGGCGTCACCTGGCGCGCGCGCTGCGCACGGCGGTGCTCGCCGACCAGGCCCTCGACCACTGGCAGCGGCTGGCCGAGAACATCGGCAACGGCGACACCGCGATCTTCAACCCGCCGGTCTTCCCGCGCGGCGAGCAGCGGGGCTTCGGCGTCCACGAGGCGCCCCGCGGCACGCTCTCGCACTGGGTGGTGATCCGCGACGGCAAGATCGCCAACTACCAGGCGGTGGTGCCGTCGACCTGGAACGCCGGGCCGCGCGACGCCAAGGGCCAGCCGGGGCCGTACGAGGCCTCCCTGATGGGCAACCCGGTGGTCGACCCGGAGCGGCCGCTCGAAGTGGTCCGCACCGTCCACTCCTTCGATCCGTGCATCGCCTGCGCCATCCACACCCTCGATCTCGAGGGTCGCGAGCTGGCGCGCGTCAAGGCGCTGTGACGGCAGGAGTCACACCGGTGCCGCCGCGCCTCGCGGTCGTCGCCCTCGGCAGCGTGCTCGAGGGCGACGACGGCGCCGGGCCCGCTTTGCTCGCCCACCTCGAAGCGGACTGGCAGCTGGCGCCGCACACCATCGCGCTCGACCTGGGCACCCCGGGGCCCTATCTGGCCGAGTACCTGCGCGGCTTCGAGGCCGTCCTGGTGCTCGACGCGGTGCGCGCGCCGCTGCCGGCGGGCAGCGTCGTGGTCGAGAGCGACCCGCGCAAGCTGCGCTCGGCGCCGGCACGGCTCGCCCCCCACGATCCCAATCTGGGCGAAGCGCTGGCCCGGCTCGACCTCGCGGGCGAGGCGCCGCGCGAGACCGTGGTGGTCGGCATCGTGCCGGCGCGCGTCGAGCTCGGCACCGAGCTCTCGCCCGAGGTCCGCGCCGCGCTCGGCGCCGCGGTCGAAGCGGCGGTCGGCGAGCTGCGCCGGCTGGGCGCCGCGCCGACACCGCGCGCCGAGCCGGCCCCGCCCGCGCTCTGGTGGGCGCGCGGCGAGACGCCAACGGGGAGGGATCCGGCCGGGGCCTGAGCCCGGTGCGCGAGCCGGGCGCGAACGGGAGACAATGGAGCCGGGCGGATGCCGCCCAGGCCGGGCCGCCGCGGGCCCGCCGGGGCCCCCACCGCCGAGGCGACCATGAGCACGCTGCCCAGACTCATCGTGACCGGGGCTTCGGGGTTCCTGGGCCGGCGCGTCCTCGAAGCGCTGGCCGGGCGCTGGCGGATCTACGCCATCGACCGCCGCTCGCAGGAGGAGAGCGGAGCACCCGATCGTCCGGGGGTCAGCTGGCATCACCTCGACGTCGCCGAGGCCGAGCCGGTCACCCGCCTGTTCGAGGAGATCCGGCAGGCCGGCGGCGCGCAGGCGCTCCTCCACCTGGCCGCGTACTACGACTTCACCGGCGATCCCCACCCCGAATACGAGCGGACGAACGTCCACGGCACCGAAGTCGTGCTGGAGGCCGCCCAGCGGCTCGAGCTCGAGCGCTTCTTCTTCGCCAGCTCGGTCGCGGCCTGTGACTTTCCGCCGCCGGGCGCGGCGCTCGACGAGTCGAGCCCGCCCGATGGCAGCCACCTCTACGCGCTGACCAAGCGCTTCGGCGAGACCCGCATGCGCGCCGTCGCCGGCCGCATGCCGACCGCGATCCTCCGCTTCGCGGCGCTGTTTTCGGACTGGTGCGAGTACGCGCCGCTGTTCCAGTTCCTCGATACCTGGCTGTCGCGGCGCTGGAACCGCAGCGTGCTGGGCGGGCGCGGCAACTCGGCGATTCCCTATCTCCACGTCCGCGACCTGCTGGTCTTTCTCGAGCGCGCCCTCGACCTGCGCCGCGACCTGGCGCCGGCCGAGGTGCTGATCGCCAGCCCCGACGGCGCGGTCAGCCATCGTGAGCTCTTCCACGCCGCGACCCGCCATGCCTTCGGCCGCGCGCGCCGGCCGGTCCTGGTGCCGGCGCCGCTCGCCCGCGTCGGCATCGAGCTGCGCGACCGGCTCGGCCGCATGACCGGTCGTCGCCCCTTCGAACGCCCCTGGATGGGCCGCTACATCGACCTGCGCCTGGCGGTCGACGCCAGCCGGACGCGGCGGCGGCTCGGCTGGAGCCCGCGCCCTCGACTCGAGGTCCTGCGCCGCCTGCCCTTCCTGGTCGAGAACCTGCGCGGCAATCCGGCTCACTGGTACGAGCTCAATCGCGCTTCGATGCACGGCGGCCCGCTGGCGCCGCAGCTCCAGCTGCTGCGCCTGATCGAGCGCCACCAGGAGGAGATCCGCGCCACCTTCACCCGCGCGCTGGTCGAGCGCCCGCCCGACGAGCGTCTGCCGCACTACGCCGACCTGCCGGCAGCCGACCACGCCTGGCACCACCGCCAGCTGATGCGCAGCCTGCTGACCGCCATTCGAAGCGGCGAGCGCGGCACGTTCATGGCCTTCTGCCGGGACCTCGCCGAGCGGCGGGCACGCCAGGGTGTGCCGCTCGGCGCGCTGCGCGAAGCGCTGACGACGTTCGAGCGGGTCTGCCGCCGGATCGTGCTCGCCGACCCGGACGCCGCCGGGCTCGAGAGCTGGGTGCGCGAGCGGCTCACCGTGACGCTCGAGTTCGGCGTCGATGCGGTCGAAGAGGTCTACGAACGCCTGCTCGGCATCGTCGCGACGGGCGCCGATCGCGCGCCTGCGCCGACTCGGCCCGCGCCTCCGGTCTCGCCACCCCACCTTTCCGGGCGGTGACCCTTCCTGGTGCCGGCGGTAGCGTTGTTGCGACCCGGCGGGCTCCCTCGCGGTCGCGTTTCGAGCGCCCGACGAACCCGCCTCCACGAGAGGAGGGGTTCGATGGATCATCCTCCGACGTCCGCCACTGCGCCCACGCCGAGCGCCCAGTCGCGCCAGCGGATCGACGACGAGCACCGGCGGCTCGGCCGGCTGCTCGCGCTGCTCACCGACACCTGCGACCCGGAACGAATCGAGGCGCTGCTGGCCGAGCTGCGCGACCTGCTGGTCTCCCACTTCGAGACCGAGGAGGCACCCGACGGGCTGCACCAGATCGTCGGCGAGGGCGCGGCCCACCGGCTGCCGAACCTGCAGCACCTGTTCGAGGAGCACCGCGAGGTGCTGGTGCGCGTCGACGACCTGCGCGCCGAGGCGCGCGCCTGCCTCGAAGGCCCGGTGCGCCAGCTGTGCGCCGGCGTCGGCGGGCTGGCCGAGACCCTGCGCCGCCACGAGGCCGACGAGGAGGCGCTTTTCGCCGAGGCCTTCTACACCGACATCGGCGGCCGCGCCTGAGCGCCGGCCGCCGCCGAGGAGACCATGACCGTCGCTCCGCCCGCCGCCACCACCCAGCCTCCCCGCCGCACCCGGCAGCGCGTCTCCGAGCGGATCGTCGAGATCGTCTCCGACTCGGGCGAGGGCGCCCAGAAGGCCGGCCAGACCTTCGGCACCGTCTGCGCCAAGCTCGGCAACGGCGTCTGGACGGTCGAGATCATCCCGGCCGAGATCAAGCCCCCCGCCCGCTCGCGCGCCGGCGCCTCCGGCATCCGGGTCCGCTTCGGGGATCACGAGATCACCAACCGCGGTGACCGCGCCGACCTGGTGGTGGCGTTCAACGAGCAGGTGCTCTACGGCCGCATCGGCAGCCGCGCCTATCGCCCGGGCACCATCGTGCTGCTCGAGAGCAAGTGGGCCGAGGACCCGCAGCCCGAGGTGCGCGAGCAGTACGCGACCGCGCTCGGCGAGTTTCGCGAGCAAGGGCTCGAGGTGATCGAGCTGCCGCTCGAAAAGGCCTGCCTGGAGATCGTCGGCGACGCCCGGGTCGGCAAGAACATGTTCGTCGTCGGTCTGCTGTGCGAGGTCTTCGGCTGCGACATCGAGCGCGCGCTGGCCGAAGTCCGCGAGGTCTTCGGGCGCAAGGGCGAGGAGGTCGTGCGCTCGAACCAGGAGTTGGTGCGGCGGGGCTGGGCCTTCGCCGAGGCGCACGTGCCGTACGCCTGGGAAGTGCCGGCCTGGCGGGCCGGCGAGCCGGTGCTGGTGATGAACGGCAACCAGGCGGTCGGGCTCGGCATCATGGCGGCCGGCATGGAGATGGTCGCGATGTACCCGATCACCCCGGCGACGTCGGTGTCGCACTACCTGGGCCGCGCCCTGCCGGTGGTCGGCGGCTTCCTCCACCAGGCCGAGGACGAGATCGCCGCGGTCGGCTTCGCGATCGGCGCGAGCTACGCCGGTCAGACCGCTTGCACCATCACCTCCGGACCCGGCCTGGCGCTCAAGACCGAGTTCCTCGGCCTGGCGGTGATGGCGGAGATTCCGCTCGTCGTGGTCGTGGTCCAGCGCGGCGGCCCGTCGACCGGCCTGCCGACCAAGGTCGAGCAGGCGGATCTGCTCGCCACGCTGTTCGGCGCGCCGGGCGATTCGCCCAAGATCGTCATCGCCCCCGCCACCATCGAGGAGTGCTTCCACTTCGTGGTGCTGGCGCGCAAGCTGGCCGAGGAGTTCCGCGGACCGGTCGTGGTGCTGACCGACGCCAACCTCGCCACCGGCGTCGCGCCGTTCCCGCGGCCCGCGATCGATCCCGCCTGGCTGGCGCCGCCGATCGATCAGACCCCGTGGCCGACGGGGATCGCGCCCTACGACTGGGATCCCGAGACCGGGCTCTCGGCGCGGCCGATCCCCGGCCAGCGCGGCGGCGAGTACGTCGTCACCGGGCTCGCCCACACCCGCGGCGGCAAGGTCGCCTACGACGCTTTCTCGAATCAGGAAGGCTGCGACATGCGCAGCCGCAAGCTGGCGGCGCTCGCGCGCACGCTCAAGCCGCCCCGTCCGCACGGCGCCGAGGCGGGTGAGCTGCTGGTGGTCGGCTGGGGCTCGACCCTGGGCGCGATCGAGGAGGCGGTCGATCTGCTGCGCGCCGACGGCCACTCGGTCGCCTCGCTCCACCTGCGCTTCCTGTCGCCGTTCGAGCCCGGGCTGGCCGAGATCTTCGGCCGCTTCGAGAAGGTGATGACGGTCGAGATCAACTACTCGGACGACCCCGCCGCGCCGCTGATCACGGACGAGACCCGCCGCCGCGCCCAGCTCGCGCAGCTGCTGCGCGAGCGGACGCTGGTCGACGTCGACTGCTGGTCCACCGTGCCCGGGCAGCCGCTCGGACCGGTCCAGATCGCCGAACAGGTGCGCGCGCGGCTCGGCGCGGCCACCACTTCCCCGCGAGGAGTCGTCTGATGTTCGGACTGCCGCAGGACTGGTCGCTCGAAGTCCCCGAGCGCTACTTCACGCTCGAGAGCTACGACGGCGGCGTCGCTCGCTGGTGCCCCGGCTGCGGCGACTTCGCCATGCTCTCCGCGGTGCAGCGGATCTGCCGCGACCAGCAGGTGCCGCCGGAGAAGCTGGCGATGGTCTCCGGCATCGGCTGCTCGTCGCGCTTCCCGCACTACATGCACGCCTACGGCTTCCACGGCCTGCACGGCCGGGCGCTGCCGGTCGCTTGCGGCATCAAGGCGCGGCGCCCCGACCTCACGGTCTGGGTCGCCACCGGCGACGGCGACTGCTGCTCGATCGGCGCCGGCCATTGGCTGCACGCCGCGCGCTACAACATGGACATGGTGGTCATGGTCTTCGACAACAGCGTCTACGGCCTGACCAAGAAGCAGACCTCGCCCACGACGCCGCTCGGCCTGTCGACCAACACCCACCCGGACGGCGGCTTCCTGCCGCCGCTCGACGTCGCCGCGACCACGCTCGGCTTCCCCAACGTCTCCTTCGTCGCCCGCACCGTCGACTGGAACCCGGCGCATCTCTACGCCACGCTCGAGACCGCCCAGCGCCATCGCGGCACCAGCTTCGTCCACATCCTGCAGCGCTGCCCGACCTACACCGGCGAGGTCTTCGAGGAGCTGCGCCGCAACCCGGACCGCACGCTGCTGCTCACCCACCCGGAGGGCGTGCCCGCCGACGACACCCTGCGGCGGATGTACAAGCACCAGCAGGAGCACGATCCGCGCGACTTCGCCGCCGGCCACGCGCTCGCCCTGCGCAAGGACCGCCTCGCGATCGGCCTGCTCTACCGCAACCCGGAGGCGCCGCGCTACGACGACTTCACGGTCAAGGGCCTCGGCATGACGCGCGAGCAGAAGGTCGCGGCGCTCGAGCGCGAGCTCGACCGCTTCTCGATCTGAGCCGGGAGGAGCGCCGTGACCGAGAGCCCCAGAGCCGCCGCCCCGCCCGCCGCCCCGCGCTCCGAAGCCGCCGAACGGCTGCGCCGCTTCCATTTCGGCGATCCGACCGACGCCCCGGCGCCGATTTCGGAGGAGCTGCTGCCCGCTTCGATGCACCCGTTCCGGGGTGCCAGCGTGCGCGGCGGCTGGCCCCTGGTGGTGGACCCATCCGGAGGCGGCGCGCTCGCCCGCCCCCTGGGCGAGCACCTCGACCAGCTCGGCCGCCGCGACGAGCGGCGCTCGCTGGCCGAGAACTTGACCCGTCTCGAGCGGCGACTGGCCGCGGCGCTCGGCGCCGGCCCCGCCGCGCCGGCGCGCGAGGTGCTCGCGATCGCCGCCGCCCAGGTCGCCGAGGAGCTGGCGCTGCCGGAGGGCGAGCGCCGGACGTTCGAGGCCGGCATGGTCGAGCTGGTGGCCGCGCTGCCGGCCGGCGCGCTGCTGCTCCCCTTCGGCCGGCGCGCGCCGCTGGCGCTCGCCACCCTGGCGGCGCGGCGCCGCCTCGACAGCGCGCGAGCCGCTTTCGCGGCCGAGGCGCACGAGCTGGCCGCCGCGGCCGACGCGCTGCTCGCCGCCGACCGCGCGCGCCGACCGGACGGCATCGCGGCGGCCGAGCGAGCGGGCGAGCTGGGGGCTTTCGGCGGGCAGTTTCTCGACGCCGACCGGCTCTCGGGGGTGGTCTCCCGCCGCCGCGCGGGCGCGCCCCTCGACGACCGGCGCCGAGAGCGGCTGACCAGCGCGCGGGCGACGCTGGCGGCCTTCGAGGAGCGCGCGCCGGAGCCGCTCTGGGTCGTCCCCGCCGGCGAAGAGGGCGAGGACCTGCTGACCGGGGTCCGCATCGCCGCCGACCCCTGCGCCGCCGCCGTGCAGCTGTTCGACGATGCGGCGGCACCGGTGCTGGCGCTGGCGCGCGCCGTGCGCGTCGTCCGCCTCGAGGCGGCCGAGGCCTTCCAGCCCGAGCGGCATCTGCCTTGGCTCGACCGGCTGGACTGGCGCTCGCTCGCGCCGGCGGAGCTGGCGCTGGTCCGCCCGGTCCTGGCGCTCCTGTCGACGCGCGATCTCGTCCCCGCCGGGTTGGCCTCGCTCACCGGCCTGCTGATCTCCGGCCGGCCGATCCAGGTCTTCCTGCTCGGCAGCGACCTCGCGCCGGCCGCGAGGGCCGCGTTCCGCTTCGAGCCCGCCTACTTCGCGCTCGGCCACCGGGAGGTCTTCGTCCATCAGGGTTCCCCGGCGCGACCCCAGCCGCTCGCGACCGGCCTGACGCGGGCCCTGGCCGCGCCGCGCGCGGCGCTGCACGTCGTCGACGCCCCGCCGCCCGGCCCGCCCGACGTCGATCCCTGGCTGGTGGCCGCGGCGCGGGTGACCGGCCGCGCCGCGCCGCTGTTCCGCTACGACCCCGAGGCCGGCTCGAGCTGGGCCCGCCGCCTGGGCTTCGAGGACAACCCGGACCCGGCCGCCGACTGGCCGCGGGAGCCGCTGCCGGAGAGCGCCGCCGCGGCGGGCGCTCCCGCCGACGCGCCGTTCACTTTCGCCGACGCAGCGCTGCTCGACCCCTCCTGGCGACACGCCTTCGCGCCCGCCGAGGAGGCGCTCGCCGAGGAGCTGGTGCCGCTCGCCGAGTGGTTGGAGCTGGCGGACGACGAAGCGGTTCGCCGGTTGCCCTTCATCTGGGCCGCCGGCCGCGACGGCGCGCCGGTGCGCCTGGTGGTCGACCGCGCGCTCGCCCAAGCGACGCTCGACCGTCTGGCCTTCTGGCGCACTTTGGAGGAGCTCGCCGGGGTGCGCAGCGAGCACGTCGAGGAGGCGGCCGCGCGCGCGCGGTGCGAAGCGGAAGAGCGCGCCGAGCGCGAGCGGCGCGAGCTCGAGCGGCGCCATGCCGAGCAGCTCGAGCAGGCCCGGGCCGACGCCGACGCCCGCGCCGTCGACCACCTGGTGGCGGCGCTGTTCGAGGTCGAGCCGACGCTCGCTCCGCTCGCGCCGCCCGCCGCCGCCGCGACGGCGACCGCGGGCGCGGCGGCGGCACCCGCGGTCTCGACCGGCGTCGCGACAGCCGAGGTCGCCGCGGCGGCCGTCGCCGAGCCGACGCCCGCGGTCGAAGAGCCCTCCGACGAGCCGGTCGAGCCCTGGATCGACACGCCGCTCTGCACCTCCTGCGACGAGTGCATCCGCAAGAGCCCCGGCATCTTCGCCTACAACGGCAACAAGCAGGCCTACGTCAAGAACGCGCGCGGCGGCAGCTTCCGCGAGCTGGTGATCGCGGCCGAAGCCTGCACCGCGAAGATCATCCATCCGGGCACCCCGTGGAACCCGGCCGAACCCGACCTCGCGACCTGGACCGAACGGGCGCGGGCGTTCCACTGAGGGGGCGCGCCATGTCCTCGATGCTGGTGGCGGCGGGGGTGATGGGCGGGCTGGGGCTCTTCTTCGGCTCCCTGCTCGCGCTCGCCAACCGCTTCCTCAAGGTCGAGGAGGATCCGCGCATCGACGCGGTCGAGAAACTGCTGCCGGGCTCGAACTGCGGCGCCTGCGGCCAGCCGGGGTGCCGCGCCTTCGCCGAGCAGGTGGTCGGCGGCGCCGAGCCCCCGTCCCGCTGCACGGTCTCTTCGCCCGGCGGGCTCGAGGCGATCGCCGACTTCCTGGGCGTCGCGGTCGGCGCCGCCGAGAAGCGCGTGGCGCGCATCCACTGCGGCGGCGGCCTCGGGCGGGCCAGCCAGCTCGCGAGCTACGAGGGCTTCGAGAGCTGCGGCGCCGCGCATCTGGTGGGTGGCGGCGGGCTCGAGTGCTCGTGGGGCTGCCTCGGGCTGGCCGACTGCGTGCGCGCCTGCACCTTCGACGCGATGTGGATGAACGCCTCGCGCCTGCCGGTGGTCGACGTCGACAAGTGCACCGCCTGTGGCGACTGCGTCGAGGCCTGTCCGCGCGACCTGATCGACCTGATGCCGCTCGCGCACCGCCTGATCGTCCAGTGCCGGGCCCCGCTCGCCGCCGAGGCGGCGCGCAGGATCTGCAGCGCCGCGTGTGACGCTTGCGCCCGCTGCGCCGCCGACGCCGCGCCGGGCCTGATCCAGATGGTGGGCAATCTGCCGGTGGTCGACTACGCCGCCGGCGGTCCGGCCGCGCCGGAGGCGACGTTCCGCTGTCCGACCGGCGCCATCCGCTGGGTGGTCGGCGAGCAATTCACCGAAGACCGGCCGGCGGCGGCCGCGGGGAGGTTCCATGGCCACGCGTGACCGGCAGGGCGCTCCGCCGCGGCGCTGGACCTTCGGCCGCGGCGCCCGCGCGGCCTCCGCTCCGGGCGAGGCGGTGGCGATGACCGGCCTCGAGCTGCTGGCGGCGATCGAGCGCGACGCGCGCTCGCGCGCGGTGGTCGCCGCCGGGCTCGCTGGCCGGCCCGAGCTCGACGGCGCCGAGCGCGGCGGCCTCGCGACCGCGCTCGGGCTCGCTCTGGGCGGGGTCCGCGCCACGCTCTTCCTGGCGCCGGGCGAGCTCGCCGCGGCGGCGCCGCTGCTGGCCGACGCGATCGCCCGCCGGGTGCCGCTGGTGATCGTCGCCATCGCCGGCCCGGAGGATCTGGCGGCCGCGCGCGCCAGCGGCGCCACCCTGTTCGTGCCGACGACGGTCGGGGAAGCGGCCGATGTCGCCCTGCTCGCCCGCCGCTTCGCCGAGTCCGCGCTCGCCCCGGTGGTGCTGGCTCTCGACGGCCCCCGCCTCGCCTTCGCGGTCGAAGACGCCCACCGCCCCGCGCCGGACTGGCTCGCCGCCTACCTCGGCTCCCCCGCCGACGACGTCCACACCCAGGGCGCCGCCGAGCCGCGCCTGTTCGGCCGCCACCGGCGGCGCAGCCCGCGCTGGCACGACAGCGGCCGGCCGGTGCGGCTGGGCGCCGAGCCGGGGCCGCTCGGCGCGGGCGCGGCCGCAGCCGGCGCGGAGCTGCTGTTCGACGGCGAGCGTGGACCCCACCTCGCGCAGCTCGCGGCGGAGCTCGTCGCCGCGACCGGACGTGAGCTGCCGGCGATCTCGGGACGGCGGCTGGTGCGGGCCGAGCTCGGGCTGATCCTCGCCGGGCCGGACGCCGTCGAGGCGACCGCCACGCTCGACGCCCTGCGCGCGGCGGGGCTCAAAGTCGGCGCGCTCACCGTCCACCGCCTCGACCCCTTCCCGGTCGAAGAGCTCGCGGCGCTCGCGGGGGGGTGTCGCAAGCTGGCCGTGGTCGAGCGCCTGGCGCGGCCGAGCGAAGCCGGAGCGCTGCACGCCGCCGTCGCGGCGGCGCTCGCGCGCATCGCGGAGCGCACCGAGGTCGCCCGCCTGCTGCTCCCCGGACCGGCGGCGGCGCTCGAGGTCGGCGATCTGGCGGCCGCGTGCCGGTCGCTCTTGGAGCGTTTCCGCCCGGCCCTGGTGCTGGGCTTCGGCGTCGACTCTGGCGACGACCGGTTGCCCAAGCGGCGCGCGCTCGCCGATGCCCTGCGCCGGGACCTGCCGGATCTCGAAGCGTGGCGCGCGCGCGCCGCGAGCCCGGCGGGCGGCCGTCGCGGCGCCCGCGTCGAGATCACCTTGGCTCGTGAAGTCGCCGACGAGGGCGTGGCCGCGGAAGCGGCGCGACTCCTGTTCGCGGCTTTCGATGGCCACCTCCGATCGCGGCTCGGGGCACCCGCGGCCGCTGGCCTGCCGGTCCTCGATCACCTGCGGTGGGCCGCCGCCGCGAGCGATCTCGCCGGCGGCCCGACGCAGCCCGATGTCACCGTGGCGCTCGCCCCGTCGCTCGCCCACCTGCCGGAGCTGGCGGCGGGCGGAGCGCTGCTGGTGCCGGCGCCGGTCGAGCGACTGCCGCCGGAGCTCGCACGGCGCGTGGCCGGCGGGGCGATCCATTTGTTCGAGCTGCCGGGCGAGGCGGGCGCCGGGCCGGCGCTCGAGCGCGAGCGCTGGCTCGGCGCGCTGCTCGCCCTGCTGGCGCGGCGCCTCGAGCGCGAGCTGCCGTCGCGCCGGGCGCGCGCCGCGCGCGAGCGGCAGCTCGCGCCGCTCGACGCGGCGGAGCGCGAGCTCCGGCTCGCCGCTTTCACCGCGGCCTTCGAGCGGCTCGCCCGCGTCGAGCGGACGCTCCCGGAAGCGCCCGCGCCGGCGGCAGTGCCGACCTGGCTGGCGACGGCGGCCGAGGCCGCCGCGGCCGAGGGCAGCTTCGGGAGCTCGTTCGCGTTCTGGAATCACCTCGGCCAGCCGATCGCGGACGGCGCCGCCGGCCCCTGCCTGCCGGATCCGAACTTGGTGGTCGGAGCCGATCCCCCCTGGTCTTCCCCGCTGGCCGCCCGCGGCACGAGCCTGCCGCGGCTCGACCCGCGGCTCTGCACCGCGTGCGGCGCCTGTTGGAGCCACTGTCCGCACGGCGCCGTCGTCGCCACCGCGGCCCGCCCGACGACGCTGGTCGAAACGGCCATCGAGCGCTCGGGCGGGGGCGCCGAGGCGCTGCGCCGGCATGCCGGCAAGCTGGCGGCGGGCGCCGGTCGCGCCGCCGCCGAGCAGGGCGGCGGCGACTTCGCCCGGCTGCTCGCCGGGGCGGCCGAGGCCGTCTTCACCGCGGCGCGCCTCGACGGCGAGCGGCGAGCCGAGGCCGACGCGGCGTTGGCTCGCGCCGCCGCGACGCTCGGCCCGCTGCCGGTCGCCGCCACCGATCTGCTCTGGCGCGAGCCCGAGGGCGCCGCCAAGGGGAGCGGCGAGCTGCTCGCGCTGGCGCTCGATCCCGACCGCTGCACCGGTTGCGGCATCTGCGTCGCCGTCTGCGAGCCCGCCGCGCTCGCCGCCGCCGCGGCGACGCCGGAGACTCGCGCCGTCGCCCGGGAGGCGGCGCTGGCCGTCGCCGCGCTGCCGCCGCCCGCCGAGCCGACCGTTGCTCGCCTGCGCGACGACTCACGCTGTGGTCCGCTCGCGGGCGCTCTGCTGGCCGCCGCGGCCGGCGCGCCGGTCGCCGGTTTCGACGCCGCTCCCGCCGGCTCGGGCAGCCGCCTCGCGCTGCGCCAGCTGCTCGGGGCGGCGGCGTTTCACCTCGGCGGGCGGCGCGCCGAGCTCGCCGCCCGCGTCGCCGAGCTCGGGGAACGGCTCCGCGTCGAGATCCACCGCGAGCTCGCCTCGGCGCTGCCCGACCGCGATCTCGCGGCGCTCGCGCGCGGGTTGGACGCCCTGGAGACCCCGGCCGCGCGGCTCGGCGAGGTGGCGGGACAGCTGACCGAGGCGGTGGAGGGGCAGCGGGTCGACGTGCCGCGGCTGCGCCGGCTGGTCGAGGCCGCCCGCGCGGTGGCCGACCTGGGCGCGCGCCTGACCGGCGGCCGCGACAGCGCCGCGCGCGCGCCGCTCGCCGTCGTGGTCGGGCCCGGCGAGGCGCTCGCCTGGGCGCGGCGGTTTCCCGACAACCCCTTCCGCGTGCCCGCCACCGTCGCGCCGACCGCGCCGCTCGACCTCGCGCGCGGACTGGCGCTCGCGGAGGTGGATCGCGCGCTCGCCGAAGCGCGCACGCTGCGGCGCGCCGCGCTCGAGCTCGACCGCCCCGCCGAGGCGGCGAGCGCCTTCGAGCCGCTCGCCGGCCTCGGCTGGAGCGATCTCGATCCGGTCGAGCGCGCGCTGACGACGCCGGTTCTGGCGCTGATCGACGAGACGGCGACTGCGCCCGAGCTCGAGGCCGCGCTGGCGCTGGTGGCGTCCGACCTGCGCTGCGCCGTGGTGACGCTCGTCACCCGCCCGGCGGAGCGCGCGAGCGCCTGGTCGCGGCTCGCCTCGGCGCTGCCCGGGGGCTGGATCGCTCACGCTTCCATCGCCCACGGCGACGCGCTCGACCGGGCCGCCGCGGCGTTCGCCGCTGGCTCGGCTGGCGCGGCTGGCTCGGCTGGCTCGGGCAGCGCGCTGATCCGGCTGCTGGCGCCGGCCGAGCCCGCCGGCGCCGGCGCCGAGCCGCGGTCGCTGGCGCTCGCCCGCGACGCCGTCGACGCCGGGCTCTTTCCGCTCGACGCGCGCGACGCCGGTGCCCCCGCGCCGCCGGCGCCGGTGGCGGAGGACCTGCGCGAGCTCGAACAGCGGCACGAAGCGGAGCTCGCCGCCCTCGAAGCGCGCCACCGCGACGCCCGGGCCGGCCTCGAGGCCGACCTGCGCCGCCGCCTCGCCGAGGCCGCCCGCCAGCGGCTGCTCGCGCTCGCCGCCCGACGCCGCGCGGGCGGCGCCGAGCGGGAGGTCTCTTGAGCCCGCTCGCCACCTTCCGTCACGGCATCCACCCGCGCGAGCACAAGGAGGCCACCGCCCACCTGCCGATCGAGCGGATGCCCTTCGTCGAGCGCTACCTGCTGCCGCTCTCCCAGCACACCGGCGCGCCGGCCCGGCCGGTGGTCGCGCCCGGCGACCGGGTCGAGCGCGGCCAGGTGATCGCCGAGCCCGCGGGCTTCATCTCGACCACGCTCCACGCGCCGGTCTCCGGCCGCGTGGTCGCGATCGCGCCGCGCCCGCACCCGGCCGGCAAGCTCCAGCCGGCGATCGAGATCGAGGCCGATCGGCTCTCCGCGCAGCGCCCGCCCTCGGGACCCGCGCTCGATCCGGCGACGCTCGAGGGCGACCGCTTCGTCGCCGAGCTCCAGCGGGCGGGGCTGGTGGGCATGGGCGGCGCCGCCTTCCCCACCCACGTCAAGTACCAGCTCCCCGCCGGCCGCCGGGTCGAGCGCCTGCTGGTCAACGGCTGCGAGTGCGAGCCCTTCCTGACCAGCGACCACCGGCTGATGGTGGAGCGGCCCGAGGACGTGGTCCGCGGCGCGACGATCGCCGCCGCCCGGCTCGGGGTCGTGGAAACCGTGCTCGGCGTCGAGGCGAACAAGCCCGACGCCATCGCGGCGCTCGAGCGCGCGGTCGACGGCCGACCCGCGATGCGGGTGGTGCCGCTGGCGGTGAAGTACCCTCAGGGCGCCGAGAAGATGCTGATCCAGGCCGTCTACGGCCTCGAGGTGCCGAGCGGCAGGCTGCCGCTCGACGTCGGCATCGTGGTCAACAACGTCGCCACCATGACCGCCATCGCCGACTGGTTCGACCGCCGGCACCCGCTGATCGAGCGGGTCGTCACCGTCGCCGGGCCCGGCGTCGCCCGCCCGGCCAACCTCCTGGTGCCGGTCGGCACGCCCGTGCGCGCGGTGCTCGAGCACTGCGGTGGGCTCGACGCCGAGACGCGCGAGGTGGTGATGGGCGGTCCGATGATGGGCATGCCGCTCGCCAGCCTCGACGTGCCGGTGCTCAAGGGGACCTCCGGCCTGCTCGCCTTCACCGAGGCAGAGGCCCGGCTCCCCGCCGAGTACACCTGCATCAAGTGCGGACGCTGCGTCGAGGCCTGTCCGCAGTTCCTCAACCCGTCCCGTCTGGCGCGGCTCGCCCGCGGCGGCCGTTTCGAAGAGATGGTCGGCTACCACGCGCTCGACTGCGTCGAGTGCGGCTCGTGCAGCTTCGCCTGCCCCTCCGGCATCCCGGTCGTCCAGCTGATCCGGGTCGCCAAGGCCGAGCTGCGCAAGGCGGCCGCCGGAGCGGCGAAGCGATGAGCGCCGAGCCCCGGCTGCGGGTCCAGCCGGCGCCGTTCCTGCGCCCGACGGTTTCGACGCCGGGCATCATGACCGACGTGCTGGTCGCGCTGGTGCCCTCGCTCGGCGTCGCCTGGTGGCGCTTCGGTCTGTCCGCGCTGCTGCTGGTCGCCACCGCCACCGCCGCCTGCCTGGCCACCGAGTGGCTGCTCTCGGCGCCGCCGCGCGGCCGCAGCCTGGCCGACCGCACCGCGCTGCTGACCGGCGTGCTGCTCGGCCTCGTGCTCCCCCCCTCGCTGCCGCTCTGGATGGCGGTGCTCGGCGGTTTCGTGGCGATCGCGCTCGGCAAGCTGGCCTGGGGCGGCCTCGGCCACAACCTGTTCAACCCGGCGCTGGTCGGCCGCGCCTTCCTCCAGGCGGCCTTTCCGGTCGCGATCACCACGTGGGTCCCCCCCGCCGGACCGCTGGCCCTCTATCGCGGCAACTTCGCCTGGCCCTTCCTCTCGGCCCCCGCCGACGCCACCACCGCGGCGACGCCGCTCGGCCAGATGAAGTTCGCCGGCGTCGCGGCGCCGCTGGGGGATCTCCTCCACGGCGGGATCGCCGGCTCGCTCGGTGAGACCAGCGCGCTCGCCGCGCTCGTCGGCCTCGCCTGGCTGCTGCTGCGGCGCGCCTGCGACTGGCGGATCCCGGCCGCGACGCTGCTGGCCGCCGCGGGGCTCGCCGAGCTGATCCACCGCCTCTCTCCCGACCGCCATCCGGGCGCGGCGTTCACCCTGCTGTCGGGCGGCCTGATGTTCGGCGCGGTCTTCATGGCGACCGATCCGGTGACTTCGCCGCTGTCGCCGCGGGGGGCCTGGATCTTCGGCGCCGGCATCGGCGTCCTGGTGGTGCTGATCCGCTTCTGGGGCGGCTTGCCCGAAGGGGTCATGTACGCCATCCTGCTGATGAACGCGGCGACGCCGTTGATCGATCGCGCGCTGCAGCCGCGCGCTTTCGGCTACGGCCGCGTGCGCGCCGCCGGAGGCGGCGGGTGAGCGAGCGGGCGCTCTCGCCCGGCCTCGAGGCGCTGCGTCTGGCGGCCACGCTGGCCATCGCCGGCCTGCTCTCCGGCCTGGCGATCGTCGGCACCTACCGGCTGACCCTGCCGCGCATCCAGGCCAACCAGGCCGAGGCGCTGCGGCGCGCGGTGTTCGAGGTGCTGCCGGGCAGCGAGCGGATGGAGCGGCTGGTCTGGCGGGACGGCCAGCTGGCGGCGGCGGACGCCGCCGGCGCCAGCGCCGATTCGATCTTCGCCGGCTACGGCGCGGACGGCGCGCTGGTCGGCTACGCCGTGCCCGCCGCCGGAGCCGGCTTCCAGGACACCATCAAGCTGCTCTACGGGCTCGACCCGGCCGGCGCGCGGGTGATCGGCCTGGCCATTCTCGAGAGCCGCGAGACCCCGGGCCTGGGCGACAAGATTTTCAAGGACTCCGACTTCGTCGCCGAGTTCCGCGACCTCGCGACCGAGCCGGAGATCGCGCTGGTCAAGGGGCACGGCGAGGCGCCCCACGAGGTCGACGCCATCACCGGCGCCACGATCTCGTCGGCGGCGGTGGTCCGCATCCTCAACGCCGGCAACCGGATCTGGCGGCCTCGTCTGCCGGCGCCGGAGCAGGCTCCGGCCCCGGGCGCGGCGCAGGCTCCGGCGATCGCGGTGCCGCGCGACGTCGAGCGCGGGGGCCCGGTGCCCGCCGTGCCCGCGGAGGGCGGGCGATGAACGGCCGCGACGCCGGCTTCCGCGGCGAGATCGCCAAGGGCCTGTTCGCCGAGAACCCCGTCTTCGTCAAGGCGCTCGGCCTCTGCCCGGCCCTCGCCGTGACCAACTCCGCCATCAACGGCCTGGCCATGGGGCTCGCCACCACGTTCGTGCTGTTCATGTCGAGCCTGCTGGTCTCGGCGCTGCGCCGGCTGATCCCCTCGCAGGTCCGGATCTCGACCTACATCGTGGTGATCGCCACGTTCGTCACCGTCGCCGACTTCTCGCTCCAGGCGCTGGCGCCGGCGATCCACCGCGAGATGGGCGCTTTCATCGCGCTGATCGTCGTCAACTGCCTGATCCTCGGCCGCGCCGAGGCCTTCGCTTCGCGCCACCCGGTCCCGGCGGCGCTCGGCGACGCGCTCGGCATGGGGGCCGGCTTCGCCGGCGCGCTGATCCTGATCGGCGGCGTGCGCGAGGTGCTCGGCAGCGGCGCGCTGTTCGGCTTCGCCCTCTTCGGCCCCCGCTTCGAGCCCTGGGTGGTGATGATCCTGCCGCCTGGCGGCTTCCTGGTGGTGGGCGTGCTGCTGCTCCTGTTCGCCCGCCGGGCGGCGGCGCGCGAGCGGGCGGCCGCCGCGGAGGAACGGCGATGAGCGCCGCCCTGCTCGGCATCTTCGTCAGCGCGCTGCTGGTCAACAACTTCACGCTGAGCTACTTCCTCGGCCTGTGCCCCTTCTTCGGCGTTTCGGGGCGCCTGCAGACGGCCTTCCGGCTGGGCATGGCCAACACGTTCGTGATGCTGATCACTTCGCTCGCCGCCTGGGCGCTCCACACCTACGTGCTGATCCACGCCCCCTACCTGATGCTGATCGCCTACATCCTGGTGATCGCGAGCACGGTGCAGTTCGTCGAGATGGTGATCAAGAAGGCCTCGCCCGCGCTCTTCCGGGCGCTCGGCATCTTCCTGCCGTTGATCACCACCAACTGCGCCATCATGGCGCTCGCCCTATTCCAGACCAGCCGCGGCTACGGCCTGCTCCAGGGCCTGGTGTTCGCCGCCGGCGCCGGTCTGGGCGTCACCCTCGCGCTGGTGCTGATGGCCGGCCTGCGCGAGGAGGCCGAGCTGTCGAACGTGCCGGCGCTGCTGCGCGGCACGGCGATGAGCTTCCTGATCGCCGGCGTCCTGTCGCTCGCCTTCATGGGCTTCGCCGGCCTGTTCGGCGGGAGCTGAGCGGCGGTGGATTCCCTCGCGGTCGATCTCGTCGCCATCCTCGCGCTGGCCGCCGCCTGCCTCGGGTTCGGCGCCCTGCAGCTCTGGATCGCCCGCCGCGACCCGGGCAATCCCGGCCTGCGGCGGGGCTGCGACGGCCTCTGCGAAGGCGAGGGGCGGGAGGCGCCCGGCGGCTGCGCGAGCTGTCAGAATCCGCCTCGTGGCTGAATCGCGGCGCGCCCGCAACCTCGATCGTCTCCGCCTCGCCCTGGCCCTCGCGCTGGTCGCGGGGGTCGTGGCGCTCGCCATCCTGCGCGCCACCAAGCCGCGCTTCACCAGCTTCACCGGCGAGGCGATGGCCACGCTCTGGCAGGTCACGCTGCCCGATCGCGCCGGCGCCCGGGAGGCCGCCGAGGCCTGCTTCGCCCGCTTCCGCGAGCTCGACCAGGAGCTGTCGGAGTGGCGCGAGGGCACGCCGCTGTCGGCGGTCAACCGCGCCGCCGGCGCCGAGCCGGTCGCGGTGCCGCCGGAGCTCTACGCCCTGGTCGAGCGCGCGCTCGAAATCGGCCGCGCGACCGACGGCGCCTTCGACGTCACCTGGGCCGCCCTGTGGGGGACGTGGGACTTCCGCGCCGAATCCCCCGCCGTGCCGGAGCCGGCGACGATCGAGGCGCGGCGGCGGCTGGTCGACTTCCGCCGCGTCGTGCTCGATCCCGGGGCGACCACGATCCGTCTGCCGGAGACCGGCATGAAGATCGGCCTCGGCGGCATCGGCAAGGGCTTCGCGCTCGATCAGTGCGCCGAGCTGCTCTCCGGCCGCGGCTGCCTCGACTTCTTGCTCACCGGCGGCGGCCAGGTGGTGGCGCGCGGCGCCCGCGGCCGGCGTCCGTGGCGGATCGGCGTGCGCGACCCGCGCGGCGCGCCCGACGAGATCTTCGCCCGCTTCGAGATCGCCGACGCGTCGCTGTCGACCTCCGCCGACAACGAGAACTACTTCGTCGTCGACGGCGTCCGCTACCACCACGTCCTCGACCCGCGCACCGGCTGGCCGGCCCGTGGGCTGCGAAGCGCGACCGTGCTCCACCGCGACGCCACCCTGGCCGATGCCCTGTCGACCGCCGTCCTGGTGCTCGGCCGCGAGCGCGGCCTGGAAGTCGCCGAGGCGCTCGGCGCGCAGGCGATGGTGGTCGACGACCAGGGCGAGGTCTTCACCACGCCGGCCCTCGCCGGCCGCTACGAGCTCCTCCGCCCGCCGCGCCGCGACGACCGCGACTTCGACCGCTAGGCCGCCGCCAGGCGCGCGCGCCGGTGCAGCCACCAGGCGATCAGCCCCATGGCGCCGTCGGCGAGGCCCGAGAGCGGGACGACCCAGGCGGGCTCGCCGTCGAGCCAGGCGCCGAGCAGGAAGGCGAAGGCGATCGCCTTGGTGGCAATCAGCAGGCGAACCCCGCCATAGCTGCGCAGCTCGCCCCAGTACCCGAGCGCGACCACGAAATGGAAGGCGCCGGCCTGGCGCAGAAAGAACGGGTCGCCGGCGGTGGCGAAGCCGCCGAAATCGACGACCCACGCCGGCGCGCCGATCAGCATCGTACCGACGCCCACGCTGTGCAGGGCGACGAGCGCCACGAAGGCCTGGAGGTGCGCGCGCGCGCGCGGAACGGACATGATCCGACGCCGTCATCTTGCCGCGGCGCGGCGGCCGCGCCGCCGCCCACGCGGGTGGGGCGGTCGCGGCCCTGCGGAGACAGAATCCGGGACGGAACCATGACCGAGCTCGCCCGCCTCCGCCTCGAGATCCGCGGCGCCGTCCAGGGTGTCGGTTTCCGGCCGTTCGTCTACCGCCTGGCCGGTGAGCTGGGGCTCGCCGGCTGGGTCCGCAACGACGCGCGGGGGGTCGACCTCGAAGTCGAGGGGCTGCGGCCGGGCGTCGAACAGTTCCGCACCCGGATCGCCGCCGAGCGGCCGGCGCCGGCCGTCGTGCAGTCGATCGCCGAGCTCTGGCTGCCGGCCGCGGGCACGCGCGGCTTCCGCATCGTAGCGAGCGAGGAGCCGCGCGGCGAGGCGGCGGTCGCCAAGAGCGCGGTCATCCTCCCCGATCTCGCCGTCTGCGACGACTGTCGCCAGGAGGTCTTCTCGGCGGCCGACCGGCGCGCCGGCTATCCGTTCACCAACTGCACCCACTGCGGCCCCCGATTCTCGATCCTCGAGGAGCTCCCGTACGACCGTCCGCGGACGACGATGCGCGGCTTCACCATGTGCCCCGAGTGCCAGCGCGAGTACGAGAGCCCGGAGGACCGCCGCTTCCACGCCCAGCCCAACGCCTGTCCCTCCTGCGGGCCCGAGCTGCGGCTGCTGACCCCCGACGGCGAAGCGCGCGCGCGCGGCGCGGCGGCGCTGGCGCGGGCCGCCGAAGCGCTGCGCGACGGCCGGATCCTGGCGCTCAAGGGGATCGGCGGCTACCAGCTCCTGGTCGACGCCCGCTGCGAGCCGGCGGTGGCGCGCCTGCGCGAGCTCAAGCGCCGGCCGGCCAAGCCGCTGGCGGTGATGGCGCGCGACATCGCGGCCGCCGCCGACCTCGTCGAGGTGAGCCCCGACGACGCGCGGCTGCTCGCTTCCGCCGCCGCGCCGATCGTGCTGCTCGAGCGCCGCCCGCGCTCGCCGCTCGCGCCCTCGATCGCGCCCGGCGCGCCGCGCATCGGCGTCCTGCTGCCGACCACGCCGCTCCATCACCTGCTGCTCGCCCGCCTCGACTTTCCGGTGGTCGCGACTTCGGGCAACCTCGCCGACGAGCCGATCGCCATCGACGACGACGAGGCGCTCGCCCGCCTGGGCGGTGTTGCCGACCTCTTCCTCGCCCACGACCGCCCGATCGTGCGCCACGTCGACGACAGCCTCGCCTGGGTGCTCGACAGCACGCCGCAGCTGCTGCGCCGCGCGCGCGGCTACGCGCCGCTGCCGGTGCTGCTGCGCGATCCGGCGCCGACGCTGCTCGCCGTCGGCGCCCACCAGAAGTGCGCGGTGGCGCTGTCGCTCGGGCGCCAGGTCTTCGTGTCGCAGCACCTGGGGGACCTCGAGACGCCCGAAGCGCGGGCCGCTTTCGAGCGGGTGATCGCCGACTTCCTCCGCCTCTACGAGGCGCGGCCGGCGGCGATCGTCCACGACCTCCACCCCGACTACGTTTCGACCCGCTGGGCCGAGGGCGCGGTCGCGGCCCAAGGGGGGCTGCTCGAGCGCGCCGGATTCCCCCCCGCCGGGCTCGAACGGATCGCCGTGCAGCACCACCACGCCCACCTGGCCTCGCTGCTCGCCGAGCGCCAGATCGAAGGCCCCGCGCTGGCGGCGACTTTCGACGGCACCGGCTGGGGGCCCGACGGCACGGTCTGGGGGGGCGAGCTCCTGTGGGGCGACGCCCGCTCCTTCCGCCGCGTCGCCCGCCTGCGCCCCTTCCGGCTCCCCGGTGGCGAGGTGGCGGTGCGCGAGCCGCGCCGGATCGCGCTCTCCCTGCTCCATCAGGTCGTCGGTCCCGAAGCGCTCGCCGACTCGACGCTGCCGCCGCTCGACGATTTCACCGCCGCCGAGCGGCGCCTGCTCGGCCGGCTGCTCGATGACGGCCTGCGCTCCCCCTGGACCTCCTCGGCCGGCCGGCTCTTCGACGGCGTCGCGGCGCTGGCCGGTCTCTGCCCGCGTGCCAGCTTCGAAGGCGAGGCGGCGATGGCGCTCGAGGCGCTCGCCAACGGCGACGGCGCGCGCCCCTATCCGCTGCCCGCCGTCGAGGCGCCGGCGCCCGCGGGCCTCGCGCCCGGCCAGGAGGCGGCGCCGACGCTGCTCGAGCTCGACTGGCGGCCGCTGATCGTCGCGCTGCTGGCCGACCTCGCCCGCGGCGCTCCGCGTGGTACGGTCGCGGCGAGGTTCCACGCCGCCATGTCCGAGGCCGTCCTCGCCGTCGCGCGCGCCGTCGCCGCTCCCCGGGTCGCCCTGACCGGCGGCTGCTTCCAGAATCGCCGCCTCGTTCTCGAGAGCGCGGGCCGGCTCCGCGCCGCCGGCTTCGAAGTGCTCCTCCACCGCGACGTGCCCGCCAACGACGGCGGCATTGCGCTGGGTCAGATCGCGGTCGCGGCCGCCCGCCACGCCCGCTAGCCAGGGAGACCGCCATGTGCCTCGGAGTCCCCGGACAGGTGATCGAAGTCGTGCCGAACGCGCTCGGCATTCCGACCGGCAAGGTCAGCTTCGGCGGCGTGGTCAAGGAGGTCTGCTTCGCCTACACGCCCGAGGTCGCGGTCGGCGACTACGTGGTCGTCCACGTCGGCTTCTCGATCTCGACCATCGACGAGGAGGAGGCGAAGCAGGTCTTCGCCTACCTCGAGGAGATCGGTGATCTCGAGGGCCTCGACCAGGTGGAGCCGCCCGCCTCGCCGCGGTCGGACCGGGAGGGCTGAGGCGGTGCGCTTCGTCGACGAGTACCGGGGCGGCGAGGAGGCGGCGCGGCTGCTCGCCGCGATCCGCCGTGACGCCGTCCACCCCTGGAGCCTGATGGAGGTCTGCGGCGGCCAGACCCACACGCTGATCCGCTCGGGCATCGACCGCCTGCTGCCCGAGACGATCTCGCTGATCCACGGCCCCGGCTGTCCGGTGTGCGTCACGCCGCTCGAGCTGATCGACCGCGCGCTCGCCATCGCCCGGTTGCCCGAGGTGATCTTCACCTCGTTCGGCGACATGCTGCGCGTGCCCGGCAGCACCACCGACCTGCTGGCGGTCAAGGCCGACGGCGGCGACGTCCGCATGGTCTACTCGCCGCTCGACGCGGTGAAGCTCGCCCAGAAGCACCCCGAGCGCCAGGTGGTCTTCTTCGCCGTCGGCTTCGAGACCACCGCCCCGGCCAACGCGATGGCGGTCTGGCAGGCGCGCCAGCTCGGTCTCGACAACTTCTCGATCCTCTGCTCCCACGTCCTGGTGCCGCCGGCGATGGAGGCGATCCTCGCCTCGCCCGACAACCGCGTCCAGGGTTTTCTCGCCGCCGGCCACGTCTGCGCGGTGATGGGCTACCGCGAGTACGAGCCGATCGCCGAGCGGCACCGGATTCCGATCACCGTCACCGGCTTCGAGCCGCTCGACCTGCTCGAGGGGATCCACCGCACGGTGTGCGCGCTCGAGCAGGGGCGCCACGGCGTCGAGAACCAGTACGTGCGCGCGGTGACCCGCGACGGCAGCCTCCCCGCCCAGGCGCGGGTCGCCGAGGTGTTCGAGGTCTGCGACCGCAAGTGGCGCGGCATCGGCACGATTCCGGCGAGCGGCCTGGCGCTGCGGCCCGAGTGGCGCGCCTTCGACGCCGAGCGGCGCTTCGAGGTCGGCGCGCTCACCGCCGAGGAGTCGCCGCTGTGCATCGCCGGCGACGTGCTGCGCGGGCGCAGGAAGCCGCACGAGTGCACGGCCTTCGGGCGGCAGTGCACGCCCGAGCGACCGCTCGGCGCGCCCATGGTGTCGAACGAAGGGGCCTGCGCGGCCTACTACCGCTACGGCCGGCTGGAGGAGACCCGGCGATGAGCGACGAGCGCGGCGACCCGGCTTTCGGAGCGGCCTGCCCGTTGCCGCTCGCCGACTACCCGGCGGTCCAGCTCGCGCACGGTGGTGGCGGTCGGCTCACCCAGCGCCTGATCGCCGAGCTGCTGGCGCCGGCCTTCGACAACCCGCTGCTCGCGACCCTGCACGACGGCGCGGTGCTCGATCTGCCGGCCGGCCGCCTCGCCTTCACCACCGACTCCTACGTCGTCCGCCCGCTGGTCTTCCCGGGCGGCGACATCGGCTCGCTCGCCGTCCACGGCACGGTCAACGACCTCGCGATGTGCGGCGCCCGTCCGCTCGCGCTCTCCTGCGGCCTGATCCTCGAGGAGGGGTTCCCGATGGCGACCCTGCGCGCGCTCATCGGCTCGATGCGCGACGCCGCGGCGCGGGTCGGCGTGCCGGTCGCGACCGGCGACACCAAGGTGGTCGACCGCGGCAAGGGCGACGGGCTCTACGTCAACACCGCCGGCATCGGCGTGGTGCCGCAGGGAGTCGAGATCGCGCCGACGCGCGCCCGACCGGGCGACGTAGTGCTGCTCTCCGGCCCGATCGCCGCGCACGGCGTCGCCATCCTGTCGGTGCGCGAAGGGCTCGAGCTCGACGGCCCGATCGTCTCCGACTCGGCGCCGCTCCACGACTTGGTCGCCCGCCTGCTCGAACGGTTCGGCGACCGCGTCCACGTCCTGCGCGACCCGACCCGCGGCGGCGTCGCTTCGGCGCTGCACGAGATCGCCGGCGCCGCCGGCGTCGGCATCCGGATCGAGGAGACCCGGATCCCGATCGAGGAGAGCGTGCGTGGCGCCTGCGAGATCCTGGGTCTCGACCCGCTCTACGTCGCCAACGAGGGCCGGGCACTCGCCCTGGTGGCGCGCGAAACTGCCGAGGAGGCGCTCGACCTCTGGCGCGGCCACGAGCTCGGCCGCGGCGCGGTGGCCCTGGGCGAAGTGGTCGCCGACCACCCGGGCGCGGTGACGCTGCGCAGCTCGATCGGCGGGCTGCGCGTGGTCGACCTGCTGTCGGGCGAGCAGCTGCCCCGCATCTGTTGAGCTTCAGGGCGCGGGGCCGCGCGCGCGATCGACGCAGTGGATAGACTCGTACCGCCGTGATCGTCGCGATCGTCAGTCGCAAAGGGGGCGTCGGCAAGACCACCACCGCGGTGTCGCTCGCCGGCGCCTTCGCATTGCGGGGCAGTCGCGCGCTGGTGGTCGACCTCGATCCGCAGGCCTCGGCCTCGCGCAGCCTGGGGATCGAGCGCGGCGCGCTCGCCCCCTCGGTCCACGACGTGCTCTTCCGCGGCGTCCCGGCCGCCGCCGCGATCCGCGGCACCTCGACCCCCGGTCTCGACCTGCTCACCGCCTCGGCCGACCTCGTCCACGCCGACCTCGACTTCGCGCCGATGCGCGGCCGCGAAACGCTGCTTGCCGCGGCCCTCCAGCCGATCAGCGCGACTTACGGTTGGATCCTCCTCGACTGCCCGCCGGCGCTCGGAACGCTCGCCGCCAACGCCCTGGTGGCCGCCGATGGCTTCGTCGTACCGTGCGCGCCGCAACCGCTCGCTTTCGACGGCGTCGACGTCGCCCTTGACGTCGCGGAGCGCCTGCGCGCCCGCTTCGGCCGCCCGGCGCGCTGCTTCGGCCTGCTGCTGACCCAGGTCGACCGCCGGACGAGAGCCGCGTTCATCCACGTCACGGAGCTGCGCCTGCGCTTCGGCTTGCAGGTCTTCGACGCCGAGATCCCGATCAACGCGCGGCTGGCGGAGGCGCCGGGCGCGGGCCGCACCATCTTCGAGCTGGATCCGCGGGCGCGCGGCGCCCACGCCTACCGACTGGCGGCGGTCGAGCTCGCCGAGCGCGCCGGCCTCACCGCGCCGGCGGAGCCGGCGGCGGCAGGATCCTCGGCAGACCCCCCTGGCGAGCCAGCTCTTCGACCCGCGCCAGCTCCCGCGCTCTGAGCGCCGCCAAGCGGGCTTCGACCGCCTCGAGCTTCGCCGTCTCCTCCGCCACCACCTCGCGCATCCCCTGCGTCGGCGCGTGGTCGGAGCCGTCCATCCCCCAGTCGTAGACCAGCGTCAGGATCGAGTGGATGCGCGCGCCGCCGCCGCGCGACAGGATGTCGTAGACGACCTCGGCGTCCGGGTTGTGCAGCTCGCGCTCCAGCTCGTCGAGGCTCGCCGCCGACCGTCGGGCGAGCTCGACCAGCTCGGCCGCGGCGGCGTCCCCCTCGAGCCGCCGCGCCAGGTCGAGGAGCTGCGGCTGGAGCCAGCGGATCTCCTCGATCCGGTCGACGACGCGCGAGATGGTGTCCCGCAGCTCCCGCATCCGATCGAAGGCCGCGCGCATCTCCGCGACCGGCACGGGGCTGCGCCGATCGGGCCGCACCTCGACCGTCGTCTCCGCGACCGCCTCGCCGACCTTGAGGCGCAAGGTGTAGCGACCCGGCGGCGCCAGCGGCCCGGCGTGCGGGCTGCCGAGATCGATCTTGGCCCGCTCGAGCCGCCGGGCGCCCTCGTAGCGGAGGTCCCAGACCGCGCGATGGAGCCCGGCCGTCGCCTGGAGCGCCGCCTTCGGCGCCGGCGTCGGCTCGTCCGGATCGTCTTCGGCCTGGATCACCGGCGGCACCGCGCTGTCGAGCCGGCGGACGAGGGCGCCGTCGGCGTCCAGCACCTCGAGGATCACCGGCCCCTCCGGCGCCTTGGCGAGGTGATACGAGAGCACCGCGCCGTAAGGCGGGTTGGCGCCCAGCCCCTCGTGCGCCTGCCCCCAGCTCCAGCCCAGCCGCCACCGCACCGCCGGGCGCGGCGCGAACAGGTGGAGCGGCCGCGCGGCGACCTCGTCGCTCCACTCGCGCAGCGGCGTCAGGTCGTCGAGGATCCAGATCGAGCGGCCGCGGGTGGCGAGGATGAGGTCGCCGTGGCGGACTTCGAGGTCGACCACCGCCACCGTCGGCAGGTTGAGCTTCAGTCGCTGCCAGCTGCGCCCGTCGTCGCGCGACATCGAGACGCCCTGCTCGTGGCCGAGGAAGAGCAGGCCCGGCCGCTCGGGGTCTTCGCGCACGGCGAACAGGTGGACGTCCTGCGGCAACCCCTTCGCGAGGCTCTCCCAGCTGCGGCCGCCGTCGCGGGTGCGGAACAGGTGGGGCCGGTAGTCGTCGAGACGGTGGGCGTCGACGACGACGTAGGCCGTCCCCTCCGCCCGGCGCGACAGCTCGAGGCCCTCGACCGTCCCCCATTCCGGCATCCCGGGCGGCGTCACCTCGCTCCAGCTCGCGCCGCCGTCGCGGGTGACGTGGACGCGGCCGTCGTCGGTGCCGGCCCAGATCGTCCCCGCGGCGAGCGGCGACTCGGCGACCGAGAAGATCGTGCCGTAGACCTCGACGCCGGTGTTGTCGCCGGTGATCGGGCCGCCGGACCACTGCTGCTTCGAGCGGTCGTTGCGGGTCAGGTCGGGGCTGATCGCGCTCCAGCTCTCGCCCCGGTCGAGGGTGCGGAAGAGCCGTTCGCCGCCGTGGTAGAGCACGCGCGGGTCGTGCGGCGAGGTGGCGAGCGGCGCGGTCCACTGGAAGCGGTGCCGCAGCTCGGACGGCGCCCGCCCGGAGGGGTTGGTCGGGTAGATGCCGATCATTCGCGCCTGGGAGGTCCGCTCGTCGAAGTGCGAGAGATAGCCACCGTACTCACCGGCGTAGACCACCCCCGGCTGCCGCTCGTCGTAGACGAAGTCGCCCGCTTCGCCGCCGCCGACGTAGGTCCACTCGGAGAGCGCGATGCCGCCCGCTTTGAGGCTGTTCGAGGGGCCGCTCGCCGTCCCCTGGTCCTGGATCGTGCCGCCGACGTGGTAGGGCTCGCGGTCGTCGACGTCGAGGTTGTAGAACTGCGCCAGCGGCAGCTTGGGCGCCCACCAGCTCTTGCCGCCGTCGACCGAGAGGTCGACGCCACCGTCGTGGCCGGAGATCATCCGCCGCGGCTCGGCGGGATCGATCCAGACGTCGTGGTGGTCGGCGTGCGAGAGGCCGGGCACCGAGGTGATGGTCGAGCCGCCGTCGATCGTCTTGAGCAGGTGGACCTGCGGAAACCAGACCACGTCCGGGTTGCGGGGATCGATCGTCAGCACCGAGTAGTACCAGGCCCGCTGCCGCAGCGCGCGGTGGGCGTTGACGCGCCGCCAGCTCTCGCCGCCGTCGTCCGAGCGGAAGAGGCCCCCCTCTTCGGCCTCGATCAGGGCATAGACCCGACGGCTGTCGGAGGGGGCCACCTGCACGCCGACCTTTCCCCACGGCGGCTGCGGCAGCCCCTCGTGCTCGACCCGCGTCCAGCTCTCGCCGCCGTCGCCGGAGAACCAGAGACCGCCGCCCGGGCCGCCGCTGGTCATCCCCCAGGGCTGCCGCCGCGCCTGCCAGGTGCCGGCGAACAGGCGGCGCGGATTCGCCGGATCGAACGCGACGTCCGAAGCGCCGGTCTGCTCGTCGACGAACAAGACGCGGCGCCAGGAGATCCCGCCGTCTTCGGTCCGGAAGACACCGCGCTGCGGGCCGGGCCCGAAAGCGCTGCCGAGCACGGCCGCGAAGGCGACGTCGGGATCGGTGGGGTGGACGGCCATGGTGCCGATCTGGCCGATCGACTTCCACACCTGGCGCCAGCTCTTGCCGGCGTCGGTCGACTTGTAGATGCCGTTTCCCGCCGCGACGTTGCCGCGGATGTTCGCCTCGCCCGCGCCGACGTAGACGACGTTCGGATCCGAAGGGGCCACCGCGATCGCGCCGAGCGAGGAGGCCGGCTGGTCGTCGAAGATCGGCCGGAACGACCGCCCGCCATCCTCCGATTTCCAGACCCCGCCCTGAGCCGTCGCCGCGTACCAGGTCAGCGGATCCCCCGCCACCCCCGCCACCCGCGACACCCGCCCCCCGATCGCCGGCCCGATCGAGCGGAACTCGAGCTTGCCGAACCAGGGCTCCGCCTCGTCCGCAGCACCCGTCGCCGTCCCGCCGACCGCACCCGCCGGCTCCGCCGGAGCTCCGAGCGCCGGACTCGGAAACAACGAAACCGCGCCCCCGACCGCCGCCATCGCCCCAGCCACCGTCACCGCCACCCGCCGAGTCCAGCCAGCGCGCCACCCTCTCGACATCTCTCGCTCCCTCACTCGGTCACTCGGTCACTCGCTCCATCTTCACCGGAGCCCGATCCAGACTAACGAGGATTCGGCCCCCCGGGAAGCGGCCCTGAAACGCCGTGGACTCGGAACGGAACAGGACTGCAAAAGAGAAAGGCTCCATGGAAGGGGTCGCTCGAGGAAGCTGAACCCCTGGTGGCGAGGTCCGCGCGACTTCGACCGGCAACCGCCCCCCCCCCCCCCCCCCCCCCCCCCCCCCCGGCCACTCGGCCAGCCGCAAGGCTGGCCGAGTGGCAGTCCGCCCTCACCGGCGCCCACGACAGCCCCGCCGCAGGCACCGGCTTTCCCCGACCCACCCCTTCAATGGAGCCTTTCCAACCTCCCGGCCGCGAGGCTGCCGTGGGCTCGGGACAGAACTGCAAAAGCGAAAAGCTCCATAGAAGGGGTCGATCGAGGTGGCTGTTGCTCAGGCGGCGAGGTCGTGGCGACTTCGACCGGCAAACACCCGGCCGGCCACTCGGCTGGGCGAACGGCTCTCACGCTGGCTGGCTGGCTGGGCGGCTGGTAGTCCGTTCGCCCCGCCGGCCACGGGAGCCTGGCCGCAGGCGCCGGCGCTCCCGAACCGACCCCTTCAATGGAGCTTCGCTTGAACCTTGCGAGGCCGAGGCTGGTGTGGACTCGCGACTTGGCGGAAGGGGTTCAGAGGTGTGGTCCGCGCGCTGGCGGGGGCGGGGACGGGGCGGTGAAACCTCGGGCGCGGGGGTTGCATCCGAGGCGGGTGTGGGAGACGTAACGTTCGTGGAAGGATGATTGCGATGCCCACGTTTCGCATTGGACGGTCGATTTCTTCGCGGGCCCGCGCGTTGGCCTCGGTCTGCGCCGCTCTGGCGTGCGCCGCGGTGGGCCTCGCCGGCTGCCGTGCCGAGGCCGCCGCGGAGACCCCGACCCGAGCCCCCTGGAGCCAGGAAGCGATGAAGAGCTGGACCAAGCCCTCCGACGACGAGCTCAAGCGGCGGCTGACGCCGCTGCAGTACAAGGTGACCCAGCACGAGGGGACCGAGCGGGCGTTCCAGAACGACTACTGGGACTCGAAGGAGGCCGGCATCTACGTCGACGTCGTCTCCGGCGAGCCGCTGTTCTCCTCGCGCGACAAGTACGACTCGGGCACCGGCTGGCCGAGCTTCACGCGGCCGCTCGAGAGCGCCAACGTGGTCGAGCGCGAGGATCGCACGCTCTGGATGTCGCGCACCGAGGTCCGGTCGAAGCACGCCGACTCGCACCTCGGCCACGTCTTCCCCGACGGGCCGCGGCCGACGGGGCTGCGCTACTGCATGAACTCCGCCGCGCTGCGCTTCGTGCCGGTCGACCGCCTCGAGGCCGAGGGCTACGGCGCTTACCTGCCGCTGTTCCGCAAGCAGGGCAGCGGCGGCGGCGGGGCCGAGACGGGCGAGCCGAAGGGCGCCGGGCGGGAGACGGCGCTGCTCGCCGGCGGCTGCTTCTGGGGCATGGAAGAGCTGCTGCGACAGCTGCCGGGCGTCGTCGAGACCGAGGTCGGCTACACCGGCGGCCTGTTGCCGAAGGCCACCTATCGCGACGTCAAGACCGGCACCAGCGGTCACGCCGAGTCGATCCGCGTCGTCTTCGACCCCAGCCGCTTGACCTACGAGCAGCTGCTGCTCGAGTTCTTCCGCATCCACGACCCGACCACGCCGAACCGCCAGGGCAACGACGTCGGCACCCAGTACCGCTCGGAGATTTTCTACCTCTCGGAGGCGCAGCGCGCGACCGCGGAGCAGGTCAAGGCGCGCGTCGACGCCTCGGGCAAGTGGCGGCGGCCGGTGGTGACGAAGATCTCGGCAGCGGGGGATTTCTGGCCGGCCGAGGACTACCACCAGGACTACCTCGAGAAGAACCCGGGCGGCTACACCTGCCACTTCGTCCGCGACTTCCAGTTCGACTGATTCGGCGCCGCCGGCCGCCCGAGGCCGAGCCCTCCCTGCGCTAAGCTCCGCGGGAGCCGGCGCGGCGTTCGCGGTCTGGACGCCGCCGGCCTCTTTCGAGGTGTGCAGATGCTCCAGCCACTCCGCTCGCTCCGCCCGGCCTGCCCGTTGGCCCTCGCGGCCGCGGTTCTCCTGACGCTCGCCGCTCCCCTGGCGGGCGTGACGCCGGCTCCGGACGACTTCGACAGCTCGCTCGCGGCCTGGAAGAAGAACCGCGACGAGCGGCTCCGCCGGCCGGACGGCTGGCTCACCCTGGTCGGCCTGGGCTGGCTCGAGCCGGGCGAGAACCGGGTCGGCAGCGCCGCGGAGAGCCGCGTCGTGCTGCCCAAGGCGGCGCCCGCGGCGGTCGGCACGCTCCAGGTCGACGGCGAGCGGATCCGCTTCACCGCCGCGCCCGGCGTCGCCGTGCGCAGCGGCGGCAAGCCGGTCACCTCGCTCGACCTGGCCGACGACCGCGGCGGCGCGCCGACGGTGCTCGAGGTGGGCACCGTCAGCTTCTACGCCATCCGGCGCGCCGGCCGCGCGGCGGTGCGGATCAAGGACAGCGCCGCGCCGGCGCTCGCCGCTTTCCGCGGTCTCGACTACTACCCCGCCGACCGCCGCTGGCGCGTCGAGGCGCGCTTCGAGCCGGCCCCGACGCCGCGCGAGGTCGAGGTGCCGAACGTCCTCGGCTACGTCGAGAAGATGCCTTCGCCCGGCCACGTCGTCTTCCGTTGGGACGGCGCCGAGCACCGGCTGCTGGCGCTCGACGACACCGGCGACGGCCGGCTCTTTCTGGTCTTCGGCGACACCACCAACGGCCGCGCGACTTACGGCGGCGGCCGCTTCCTCTACACCGACCCGCCGGTCGACGGCCGGGTGGTGATCGACTTCAACCGCGCCTACAACCCCCCCTGCGTCTTCTCGCCCTACGCGACCTGCCCGCTGCCGCCGCGCGGCAACAAGCTCCTGTTCGCGATCGAGGCGGGCGAGAAGAAGTACGCCCTCGCCGTCCACGAATGAGCCGGGCCGAAGGGCTCTACGAAGCCGTCCTCGCCGCGGCGGGTGGGTCCACGCCAGCGGTGCGCCCGCCGCGCCCCTCGGCGGCGGTGGTGCTCTACCGCGAAGGTCCCGCTGGGCTCGAAGTCTTCTGGCTGCGGCGGGCGTCCGCGCTCCCCTTCATGGGCGGCTGGCGGGCCTTCCCGGGCGGCGGCCTAGAGCGCGGCGACGCGGCGCTCCCCGTCTCGGGCACGCCCGCCCATCCGCAGCCCGGCGGCCGGACGCCGGGACTCCCCGATCTCGCCACGCTCTCCGGCGACCCCGATCTCGCATCGGGCCTCGCCGCGGCGGCGCTGCGCGAGCTCTACGAGGAGACCGGGGTCCTGCTCGCCGAAGGCGGCTGGCTCGGCGCCGCGGCCCGCGCGCCGGCGCGGCCGCCGCTCGCCGAGCTGCTCGCCGGGCGCGCCGCGCGGCTCGACGCCGGCCGGCTCGTCTTCGCCGGCCGCTGGCTGACGCCGCCGTTCGCGCCGGTCCGCTTCGACAACCGTTTCTTCCTCGCCGCGTGGCGCGCGGCGGACGGCGAGCCCGAGGCCGGGCCGCCCGAGAGCGAGTCCGGGGAGTGGATCGCCCCGGCGCGCGCGCTCGAGCGGGTCGGCGGTGGCGGGGAGATGGCCGCGCCGCCGATCGTCCACCTGCTGCGCGTGCTGGCCGAGGAGGGTCCCGAGCGCGGGCTCGGCCGGCTGCTCGACACTTCGGAAGCGAACCTCGGGCCGCTGCGCCGGATCGAGCTGCGGCCCGGCATCCTGCTCTTCCCGCTCGCCACGGCGACCCTGCCGCCGGCCTCGCACACCAACGTCCACCTGGTCGGCCACGGCGAGGCGCTGCTGGTCGATCCCGGCGCGGACGGCGAGCGGGAGAACGAGCGCCTGCTGGCCGCGCTCGACGCGGCGCGGGAGCGGCTTGGCCGCCGCGCGGTGGCGATCCTGCTGACCCACCACCACCCCGACCACGTCGGCGGCGCGGCGGCGCTGGCCCGCCGGCTGGAGATCCCGGTGTGGGCCCACGCCGCGACGGCGGAGCGGGTGGCGAGCCGCGGCATCGCGGTGGCCCGCCAGCTCGCCGGCGGCGAGCGGATCGAGCTCGCCGGCACGCCGCCGATGACGCTGCTCGTTCACCACACGCCGGGGCACGCGCGCGGACACCTGGCGCTCGAGGTCGAGGGCGCCGGCGACCTGCTCGGCGGCGACCTCGTCGCCGGCTTCTCGACCATCGTCATCGCCCCGCCCGAGGGCGACATGGACGACTACCTCGCCTCGCTCGAGCGGATGCGCGCGCGCGGCCTGCGCACCCTCTTCCCCGCCCACGGCGCCCCCCTCCTCGACGTCGACGCCGCCCTCGAAGCCGTCCTCGCCCACCGCCTCGACCGCGAGCGCCAGATCCTCGCCGCCTGGCGCGCCGGTCACCACTCGGCGGCCGAAATCCTGCCGCTCGTCTACACCGACACCCCCCCGCTCCTCCACCCCTTGGCCGAGCGCCAGATCGAGGCCCATCTCGAGCGGCTGGCGCGGCGGGGCGAGCTTCTGTCCGCGCACTGAAGCGCGGCGCGCCGCGGCCGGACCAGATCTCCCGGCGAGCGGCTCCGCTCGCTTGACATTCGGCGGGCGGGCGGAAAGAGTTCGCTCCGGCTTGCTGTCGTCAGTTTGCGGGTTGCCGTCTGGCTCTTTGCCGGCTCGGTGCCGCCCGAATGGCTCGGGGCACCGGCTCTCCTGGGAGGCTCCGATGCGAAACCTGCCGAGTCCCGCCGTGCGTGGCGCGACGCTCACCGCCGCGCTGCTGCTCCTCGCCGGCTGCGCCGGTGAGCCGGTGGTCGAATCGCTCCGCTTCGCGCCCCCCGAGGGGAGCCGATGGCGCCTGACCTCGGAGCATCGCGAGTCGATCCGCCTGCCCGGTTTCGCGCAGGGTGACCAGCGGTCCAGGACGAAGAGCCACGTCCTGGTGCGCCGGGCCTCGGCCTGGGCTTTCGCCTGGGAGGAGGAGCTCGAGGAGCTCCGCTACACGATCGACGGACGGGACCCCTTCCCCGGCCTCTCCGACGACGCCAAGGGCCTCGCGCTCGTCACCGAGCTGATGGAGGACGGCGAGGTCACCGCCCTGCGCGGCGTCGAGCGCCTGGAAGCGCTGCTGGCGCAGCGCGCCGCCGCCGCGGGTCTGGCGCCCGGCTCGGCTTCGATCAGCGTCTGGGACCTCCGGGAGCGGGAGCGCGCCGCCTGGGACGAGCGCGTTCGCATGCTCGCCGGCCAGCCGCTGCGCCTGGGCGAGACGATCGAGGGGCCGAACACTCTCGATCTGGGCGACGGCAACACCGTCGGCTACCTCGTGCGGGTCACGCCTCGCGAGCTCGCCCCGTGCGGCGCCGCGCAGTGCGTGAAGCTGGTGGTCGAGTACGCCGCCGACCCGGACGAGGTCACGCGCTACGTCGGCCGCCCCGTCAGCGAGCTGTTGCGGGGGGCGGACGACGCCCTCGTCGCGCTGACGATCGGGAACCTCGACGTCACCGGCGGCGGCGAGCGCCTGGTCGAGGTCGCCACCCTGCTCGTCCGCCGCGAGAAGGTCGAGCGCAAGCTCCGCCTCACGGTCCGCAGCCCCGCCGAGCCCCTCGAGCTCGTCTTCACCATCGCCGACGACCTGACCCTCGAACCGGCAGGCTGAGGTAATCCGCACCCCGCGAGTCGAGTCATGAGCCTCTCCACGCGCGCATCGGCGGCGATCGTGATGGTATCCACCGGACTCGCGACCGCATCGGGCCTCGCGCTCTCGCCCGTCCCCCAGAGCAACGGCAGCTTCGTCGTCGTGGCAGGAACCTCCGGCGCCATCTCCGTCCATGACGTTGCTTCGGCCGCGAGGTCCACTTCACCTACGACGACGCCGACCGCGTGCTGACGCAGCGCCTGCCGGACCTGCGCGTCATCGGGTTCACCTATGACGCCAACGGCAACCTGACCTCGATCACACCGCCCGGCCGGCCGGCGCACACATTCGACCACACGGCGGTCGATCTCCCCGAGGAGTACGATCCGCCCGCGGTGGGTCTTGCGGAGGACCGGACGCTCTACGCCTACAACTTGGACCACCAGTTGGAGCTGGTGACGCGGCCGGACGGTCAGACCGTGGACTTCGTCTACGGTGCGACGACCGGGCGGCTGAACTCCGTGGTCTCGCCGCACGGGACCTATGGCTACGCCTACCATTCCTCGAGCGGCCACCTCGTCTCGATCACGGAGCCCGGCGGCGGCTCGCTCGCCTTCGATTACGACGGCTCGCTGCCCATCTCGGTCACCTGGTCCGGGCCGATCGCCGGCAGCGTCGAGGTCGGCTACAACGACTCCTTCGAGCCGACTTCGCGCACGCTGAACGGCACGCTCTCGACCAGCTTTGCCTACGACGACGACGGGCTGCTCACCCAGGTGGGAGCCCTGGATCTCGACTACGACGCGACGACCGGCTTCCTCGAGACGACGACGGTCGGGACGTCGACGGACGAGCGGACCTACACGAGCTTCGGGGAGCTCGACACCTACACGGCCTCGGCGGGCGCTCTACCGGTGCTGACCTACGACCTCGACCGGGACGGCGGCGGCCGGATCACGAGGAAGACCGAGACGATCGGCGGCGTGACCGCGGTCTGGGAATACCACTACGACCTGGCCGGCAGGCTCGACGAGGTCCAGAAGGACGGCGTGGTGGTCGAGACGTACGGCTACGACGCCAACTCGAATCGCGTCAACTTCTCCGACTTCTGGGGCTCTGGGAGCGCGACCTACGACGACCAGGATCGTCTCCTCACCTACGGCGCGAAGAGCTTCACCTACACGGCCAACGGCGAGCTGTCGACGAAGGTCGAGGGCCCGGAGACGACGACCTACGGCTACGACGTCTTCGGCAACCTGCGCACGGTCTCGCTCCCCAACGGCGTCCAGATCGAGTACCTGATCGACGCCGCGAACCGCCGCGTGGGCAAGAAGGTCAATGGCGTCCTGGTCCAGGGCTTCCTCTGGCAGAGCCAGCTCCGCCCCGCGGCCGAGCTCGACGGCGACGGCAACGTCGTCGCGGAGCTCGTCTACGCGACCAAGATCAACGTCCCGGACTACATCGTCAAGAACTGCACCACCTATCGCATCTTCACCGACCACCTGGGCAGCGCCCGCCTCGTCGTCGACACCACCACCGGCGCCATCGCCCAACGCATCGACTACGACCCCTGGGGACGCATCCACCAGGACACGAATCCGGGGTTCCAGCCCTTCGGATTTGCGGGGGGGCTCTATGACTCGCAGACGGGGCTGGTGCGGTTTGGGGTGAGGGACTACGACTCGGCGACCGGGAGGTGGGTCGGTAAGGACCCGATCGGCTTCGCAGGCAATGACACGAACCTATACGGATACGTGGTCAGCGACCCGGTCAATCTGTTCGACCACTATGGCGAGGACTGGCTCGACAGCGTCGGTAACTTCGCGGCTGGCTTTGGGGACTCACTGACCCTGGGTGCTACGAAGCATGCGCGGGAGGCAGTCGGCTGGCTGTTTGGACTGACTCCTCAGGTGGACGAGTGTGCCGGGGCCTATTCTGCAGGAGGCCTCTTTGAAGTTGGTCTTGAACTGATCGCAACGGGCGGCTCGGCAGCGCTTCGAGGCGCCGCAAAAGGCGTCTCTCAAGCTGCGGCGAGAAGAGGTTTGAGCTCGGCGATCCCCAGAGGAACACGTGGGATCTCTGCACTTCACCACAAGAACCCACTCAAGGCGGGGCTGTTCCCAACGGCAGCACTTCCTGCGGGAATTCGACATCACCCCCGCAACCTGGAGCTCTTGTCAATTCCGGAGCACATCGCTGCACACCGACGACTGAGGCGACAGGAGTCGGCACTTGCAACTGCTGTGAATCCCGCAACAACGGTTACCCGCCTGGGACGACTCGCAATGGAGGATTGCGGATGCTCCTAGAACGAGCCTTCTACATGATCGCCTTCGCGATTCTGATGTTTGGGCTAGGTCTGCTCGGCGTGCGCCTACTTGTAAGGCGCGGCAAGTCCGAGCTCCGGCGCGAAGCGAGGAGGCTCGGCGACATTTCGTCGCTCTCGCTTTCAGAAGCTTCCGTTCTCGCGATCGCCAAACTCTCGGACGCGAACGTGTTCGAAGTGACCGAAGCTCATGATCAACCGAACAGTGGACTTGACAGGCTTTCACCTGAGCTTCAAGTCGTGTTCCGACGTTTTGGGGCAATCGAAGCGAAGAATCCCGCTCGTACGACACTTTCGCGCTCAGACATCGACCACACCGCTGTCAGCCCCGGCTACTTGCGAATCGGATCCATCGGAAAGGGAACGGACTTCGAAGGCGAAATCGTCGTACGCCCCGGAGAGGAAGCGATCTACGAACTCTATCGGGGCGAGCAACCAGACCCGACATTCGGAACCTACAAGAGTGTTTACCACTGGATACTCGCTGTATCGGCTGAAGTTGGTGGATCGGACTCCAAGTAGGTGAACGCTAGTGCCAACCGAGATGGCGACAAACTCCGCATGAGCAACAGCGCCTCTGTCGATCACAGATCTCCTCACCACTGGGCGATCTACGCCTGCAATCTGGATCGCCAGCTGGAGCTGGTGACGCGGCCAGACGGCCAGACGATCGACTTCGTCTACGGCGCCTCGACCGGGCGCTTGGACTCCGTCGTCGCTCCGAACGGCACCTACGGCTACGCCTACGACCCCACGAGCGGCAACCTCGCCTCGATCACGGAGCCTGGCGGCGGCTCACTCGCTCTCGCCTACGACGGGTCGCTGCCGCTCTCGGTCACCTGGTCGGGCCCGGTCGCGGGCTCGGTGGCGGTCGACTACAACGACTCGTTCGAGCCGATCTCCCGGACGGTCAACGGCACGCTCGAGACGACCTTCGCCTACGACGCCGACGGCCTGCTGACGCGCGCCGGCGCGCTCGAGCTCGACTACGACTTCGCCTCGGGCTTCCCGGAGCGGGCCGAGCTCGGCGCGACGGCGGAGGAGTGGACCTACACGCCGTTCGGGGAGCTCGACACGGCGACCGCCCGGCACGGCGGCTCGACGCTCTACGCCTACGACCTCGACCGCGACGCCGGCGGCAGGATCACGAGCAAGACCGAGACGATCGGCGGCCTCCCCTCGGTCTGGGAGTACGGCTACGATCTCGCCGGGCGCCTGGAGCAGGTGAAGCGCGACGGCCTCGTGGTCGAGACCTACGGCTACGACGCCAACTCGAATCGCGTCACCTTCTCCGACTTCTGGGGCTCCGGGAGCGCGACCTACGACGACCAGGATCGCCTCCTCACCTACGGCGCTACGAGCTTCACCTACACGGCCAACGGCGAGCTGCTGACCAAGGTCGAAGGCCCCGAAACGACGACCTACGGCTACGACGTCTTCGGCAATCTGCGCACGGTCTCGCTTCCCACCGGCGTCCAGATCGAGTACCTGATCGACGCCGCGAACCGCCGCGTGGGCAAGACGGTCAACGGCGTAAAGGTCCAGGGCTTCCTCTGGGAGAGCCAGCTCCGCCCCGCGGCCGAGCTCGACGGCGACGGCAACGTCGTCGCGGAGTTCGTCTACGCGACCAAGATCAACGTCCCGGACTACATCGTCAAGAACGGCACCACCTACCGCATCTTCACCGACCACTTGGGCAGCGTCCGCCTCGTCGTCGACGCCGCGACAGGCGCCATCGCCCAACGCCTCGACTACGACCCGTGGGGAAGGACCCTCCAGGACACGAATCCCGGATTCCAACCCTTCGGATTCGCGGGTGGGCTCTACGACCACCAGACCAGGCTGACACGGTTCGGAGCGCGAGACTACGACCCGGAGATCGGGCGCTGGACAAGCAAAGATCCGATCGGGTTCGAGAGTGGCGAGCGCAACTTCTACGGCTATGCCTTCGAAGACCCCGTCAACCTCTTCGACCCTTCTGGTAGAGATGCACTGACAGAAGACCCAACTGTAAGGGAGTTCATGTATGACATCTGGCGTCTTGCGGGCAAAGGAAGGTCCGAAACCGAGCGAGCGGCATGGATTCTCAAGGATCCCAACACTGGCAAGTACAGCTGCTTGCGCTGGCCGTGGTCAGCACAGCGTCGCCAAGAGACCTGGAAGGGCCCCGTGCCTACCAATGCGGTTGGACTAGTCCATACTCATCCAGACAGCGCGAGTCCCAGGCCTTCGATCGGTGGCTCAGCGAGTAATCCCAAGGACGACTACGCGGCTGCAAAGGCGAACACTTCGATCTATGTCATCTCGAGGAATGCGGTCTGGAAAGTAACTCCCGAGGGAACGGTCTCTCAGGAAGCGGGGCCCGATTGGCGCGACGGCATCAAGGACAAGACATGCAGAAAGTGCGAGTAAGACTCAACGCTGCTTTGGCTTCCATCATGGCAGGAGCGGCTCTGCACTGGGCTGCAGCCCTCCTCTCAGCAAGGGATCAAGCGCCGCCGCCATCTCAGCTAGCCGACCGGTGGGCGATCAACTCCTATGAAGAGGCGCTTGGCCTCTTGCTACCCCTTACCTGTGCTCCCGATACGGATAGCCAGGGTAGTGCCCAATGGCGCGTAACTGCTCGCGGTCGGCCGGCGCACTCCTATCCACCAGAGTACCTGCTGACGCTCACCAAGCACCTCGACGGGTCGGTCGAGGGATCTCTCGCCTACCTCGATTCGCCCCTGCTGCCGATGCTCCGAGAGCTCAGGATCGGGAATCCCGATGCGGCACTCCAGGCCCTTGCTTCCCACATTCGCGTGAACCACCACTCCTTCGGTGGCACAGCTTCGTCATTGAGATTGCGGCGCCTTGCCCGACGATTCGAGCGCCTACGCCCACGACTACCGCTCGACAGCTCCATCGCTCTCGATTCTCGCCACTATGAAGTCTGCGTCGTCGGCGGCGCAGAGGTCATGAGTCTGTCGCTTCTCGGACCATCCAACGGCAAGGCCGCGGATCCCGTCATCAAGTGGATCGAGGCGGCACGTCAGGAGTTTCTCGATGCCGAATCGCCCGGTCCACAATCGGCGACAGGCGGCGCTTTCCGCTCGCTGGAACTGCTAGGACGACCCGGCACCTAGGATGGCCTCGGCGGTGAAGCGCTCGCGTACCAGACCTCGGTGGCTTGCGGCCTCGGTCGCGGCGGCACTAGTTGCGATCGTCACTGTGCTCAACACGACGACTCTCTACATCCTCCTGCCAGAAGGGCTGATTCAGAGTCGGCTGAAACAGCATCCTGCGGCAAACACCGAGCGCTCAGTCATCGAGCACGTAACAGCGCGGCGCGGATTGCGCGTGAGTACCTCCTCGACCGAGCACGGCTTCCTGTGGTCCGACGGCGGGACGCTGGGCAAGGGCTATATCCGCCTCGATCTTGGGCCGTCTCGCGCCGTGTTCTCCCGAGTTGTGGAGGCCATTCTGATCTTCGACTCCGCCAGCCGGCTCGAGGCGATTCATGTTCTCAAGGAGGTCAACGCGCCGTGAGCGGGCTCGTGGTCACGCTGGAGCTGGCTTGCCATCGCACGCTCGACTGGCGCGAAGACCTCTTCGGCACGGAAGTGCTCAGAACTGGAGGCTAGGAATGAACTGGCTGGGAATCACGTGGGTCGTCTGGGTGAGCTTCTTCGATGTGACTGGGGCCCATCCAGGCACGAATGGAGGCAGCGGGCTGGCATTTCGGGATCCGGCGAGTGGGCGGTTCGTGCGGCCGGCGGCGAGAGAAGTGGTGGATGGGCGGGAGATGGCGGAAGTCGTCGTCGGCGCGCCGCGACGCGCGGCGGTGGAGAGGGCGGTGGCCGGGCCGGCTGGGGGGTATCGGGTCGGGCTGCGGGAGAGTGGGCGGGCGGTGTCGGCGGTGGTCGCGTGGCGCGGCGAGGAGGGCGAGTTTCTGGTCGGGTGTGGGCCCGAGGATCCTGGTCACGGCGCGGAGGTGGAGTCGGATGCGGAGTCCGCGGCACCGACGGGCAGCGCCGGGAGGCCGCGATGAGCGCATGGCGTGGGCAGGCTTCGAGGACTTCGGTTCCTTTCTTGCGCTCGATCGCTGGCCTTCTGCTCGTCTCGTGGGCGCTGGTCGCGGCGGCGCCGGGGCGCGCCGCCGGGGCGACGTTCGAGATCGTCCCGCTCGACGGGCCGGGTGAAGGGCTCCACGATCCGGCGCCCTACACCCCGCGTGACGGCAATCCGGGGACGACGCTCGGCGAGGCGCGTCGGGCGGCGGTCGAATTCGCCGCCGGGGTCTGGGCGGTACAGCTCGACTCCCCCGTCGTGCTGCGCCTCGGCGTCTCCTTCGACCCGCTCGGGACCGGGGCCAGCCCCGCCCTGCTCGGATTGGGTGGACCCGAAAGCGCCTTCCGCGACTTCGCCGGGGCGCCGCGCGCCGCGACCTGGTACCCCTCCGCGCTCGCCGACCGGTTGGCCGGCGTCGATCTCGAGCCCGGCGCGCTCGACCTCGTCCTCCACTTCAACTCCGACGTCGACGGTCCGGTCCTCTTCGGCGACGACGGTTTCGACTACGGCTTCGATCCCCAGGTGCCGGCCGGCAGCGTCTGGTTCGTCGACGTCGCCCTGCACGAGATCGGCCACGCGCTCGGCTTCACCACCTACCTCGACTTCGCGACCGGCGAGAAGCTCCTCGGCCACGACGACGCCTATCTCGTCCACCTGATCCGCGAAGGGGCCACCCCCGAGCGGCTCGCGGAGATGAGCGACGCCCAGAGAGCCGCCGCGCTCCGCTCCGGAGAGCTCCAGTGGGCCGGCCCGAGCGCCGTCGCCGCGGCCGTCGCCGAGCTCAGCGCCGGCACGACGGCGCTCGGCAACGTCCGGATGCACGCGCCGCCGCAGGCCTCGCAGCTGGCGACCGCCACCCACTTCGCCCTCGACGTCCAACCGCGCCAGATCCTCTCCCTCTTCTACGAGGACTCCCCCCTCGAGCTCGAGCTCACCCGCGCCTTTCTCCACGACCTCGGCTGGGGCGAAGCGCCGGCGTGCGAGACGGCGGGAGCGCCGTAGCGCCGAGGAGCCGAGGAGCCGAGGAATCGATGCTGACGCCACTCGACCGGCGGCACGAGCGGGTGAACCGCTCGGACGACCGCGCGCCCGCCCTCGTCGACGGGAGGCGCCCGCCGTCGCGGCGGGCGCGAAACCACGACCATCGGCCGGCGCGGCGTGCCGGCGCGGAAGGGGGAGTAAACTGCATGCGGATGACGCCCCGAAGGACTTTGGTACCCCTCTGCGCGCTCGCCGCGCTGCTCGGCGCGGTCGGTCCGTCCGCCGCCGAGTGGCTGGTCCTGCGCGATGGCGGCCGGCTCGAGATCCGCGGTGAGGCCAGTGTCGAGAAGCGGCGGGTCGTGTTCACCCTGGCGAACGGCACGCTCTCGGCGCTGCCGGTCGCCGAGGTCGACCTCGACGCCACCGCCGAGGCCAACCGCCCGGCCGCGCCGCCGGCCGCGCCCGCGGCGTCGAGCGCGCCGGTCGTCCGCCTCACCGACGCCGATTTCGCCCACGCGGACGATGTCGGTCACCCGACGGTCCTCTTCTTCACCACGACCTGGTGCCCGGTCTGCCGCACCGCGCGCGAAGCGCTCTCGGCGAGCGGCGTCCGCTACGACGAGCGCGACGTCGAGAGCGATCCCGAGGCCCGGCGTCGGCAGCTCGAGCTGGCGCCCTCGGGAGGGGTGCCGGTCCTCGCCTTCGAAGACGAGGTCCTGCTCGGATTCTCCCGCTCGCAGTTCGACCGGATCGTCGCCAAGTGGCGCGCCGCTGAAGCCGCCGCCGCCGCCGCCCAGGCCGCGAGCCTCCGGCCGGCCGAGCGCGCCGCCGCGCCGGCCAGCTCAGCGGCCGGTCGAGATCAGCCGTAGGCCAGGCCGCTCGCCGGCGGGCGCGAGCTGAGTCACCGGCGCGGCGAGGATCTGGCGCAGGGCCTCGGCGCGGAAGGCGAAGATCGTTTCGACGTCGCGGCGTACGAACAGGCGGTGGACCAGCGCGCCGCCGGGGACCGCGTAGCGGACCCGGTCGCGCGCCAGGGTGCCGCCGTCGCGGGATTCGAAGCGGTGGGTGTGATGCCAGAAGCGGTAGGGGCCGCGGCGCTGCACGTCGACGAACTCGAACGGCGGCCGCCAGCGGGTGATCTCGCTCGCCCAGCGGATCGGCAAACCGTGCACGCGCAGCCGGTAGTCGATGCGCGCGCCGACCCGCATCTCGATCTCGCCGGGGGTGGTGATCTCGAAGTGCAGCCAAGGCGGCGTGAGCCGCTCGAGGTTGCGGGCGTCGGCGAAGAAGTCGAAGACCTCCCCCACGGGGCGGGGCAACCAGATTTCGGTGTCGAGCTCGAAGATGCGCATCCTGTCCTCCCGGTCGGCCCGTTGCCGGGCACCGAGAGCTACGCGGAAAGCCGCCGTTCGGCTTGCCCGGGGCCGCGGGAGGCGATAAGAAGGGACGGTGACCAGCGACCCCGCAACCGCCGCGCTGCTCGACCGGATCGACCCCCGGGAGCTGCCCCGGCTGGCGCTCTTCCTCGGCGCCTACCTCGACGCCGAGCCGGCGACGCGACACGGCAACGCCGCCCGCGCGGCCTACGACTACGCCACCGAGGCCGAGCTCGACGAGCTCGAAGAGCTGGCCTTCGACTGGCGCCAGCTCGCCGCCGCCGCCCGCCGGATCCCGCTCGCCGACCTCAATCGCCTGCTGCGCGAACGCTTCGCGACCTCCTGGCAAGCGGCCAGCCTCGACGAGATCGACGCCGTCACCCGCGAGCTCGAGCGCGCCATCCGCGACTGACCCAGCGCCACCCACTCGCCCCGCTGCCCAGCCCTCGCCCACGCTCCCGCCCCGCCCTCCCCCCCCGCCCCCCGCCCGCGGCAGACCAGCAAGACCCAGGTGGGCCAGCAGACGAAAGGCAAAAGCGTTCTGTTGAAGGGGGTGACCGACGCAGCGGCCGCGGCGAGCTCGGCACCACCGTGACGGCTGGCAAGGTCGCTCCCATCTATGGAGCTTCTCTCTCTTCTCCCTTTTCTTGTGCTGCTGCTGCTGCTACTCCGCTATGGATCAGCGGGGACCGGAGAGCTCGTCCAGGCCGCCGTGCCGGCTCGAGCGAAAAGCAAAAGCGTTCTGTTGAAGGGGGTGACCAGGGCAGCAGCCGTGGCGAGCTCGCCGCCACCGTGACGACGGGCAAGCTCGCTCCCATCTATGGAGCTTCTCTCTCTTCTTCCTTTTCTTCTTCTGCCGCTGCTTCTGCTTCTACTCCGCTATGGATCAGCGGGGACCGGAGAGCTCGTCGAGGCCGCTGTGCCGGCTCGAGCGAAAAGCAAAAGCGTTCTGTTGAAGGGGGTGACCGACGCGGCGGCTGTGGCGAGCTCGCCACCACCGTGACGGCGGTCAAGATCGCTCCCTTCTATGGAGCTTCTTCTTCTTTTCTGGTTGTCTTTCTTGCTTCTGTTCTCGATTCCTCGCCGCAGCGCTGGGGCGCGCTGGGGGGTCGGGCGGGGGAGCGCGGGGCTCAGTTGGCGGCGGCCAGGGGCTCGGGATTGGGCTGGGGCTCGGGGAGGATTTCGACCGCGGGCTCCCACCAGGGGGCGCCGTCGGTGAAGGGGCGGCCTTCGTGGACGCAGGGCGACGCGACGTGGTCACGGCCGTCGGTCGGCTTGCCGCCGTGGCGGGAGGCGTGCAGTGGGTAGACGCTCAGGCAGTCGCGGCAGAAGCGGCCGGCGGTGCGGCCGCGGCGGCTCTCCGCGACCGTCGACAGCGGCGCGGCGTGCGGCGAACGGTACATGGCTCCCCTCCCTGTCTCTGGCGCTGGGTGCTCGGTGCCGCGTGCTCGGCGCTGATCCTAGCGCGCGGCGATCAGGTCGGCGCTCGAGAAGAAGAACGCCAGCTCCTTGGCGGCGTTCTCGGGCGAGTCCGAGCCGTGGATGGCGTTGCGCTCGATCGAGGTGCCGTAGAGCTTGCGGATCGTGCCGTCGGCGGCCTTGGCGACGTCGGTGGCGCCCATCGTCTCGCGCAGCGCCGGGACCGCCTGCTCGCGCTCGAGGGCGACCGGCACGACCGGGCCCTCGGTCATGAAGGTGACCAGCGAGCCGTAGAACGGCCGCTCGCGGTGGACGGCGTAGAACTCCTCGGCCTGGGAGCGGGTCAGGTGGACCACGCGCAGGCCGCGCAGGGTGAAGCCCTGAGCTTCGAGGTGGGCGAGGATCTTGCCCGCGTGGCCGGCCGCCACGGCGTCCGGCTTGAGGATGGCGAGCGTCGTCTCCATGGCGATATCTCCAGAGATTCCAGCGAGTTGTCGTTCTGGTGTCCGGGCTGGCGGGGACTGGGCCGGGTCCGGATTCAGCTCGTGAAATCTATCACGATGAGTGTGGGCTCGGGCGCCACGCCGGTTCGTGGGTGGCCGGCGCCGCGGCGGGGAAGCCTGTTCTCTCTCCGCTTGCGGGGAACCCCACGGTTGATCTCATGCTGGTGGCGTGGGGACCCCCCGCCGTCTGCGCGGAGAGAGAACAGGCTCCCCCGCCGCTATCGGAGGTTGGCCGCAAGCTCAGAGTGCGCGATGCACTGCGCTTGCTTCATCCTCAACGGCCGAGAGGGGGCGTGGCGAAGAGCTCTCCTTTTCGCGCAGACGGCGGGGGGTCCCCACGCCTTCAGAATCCAGTCAAACCGTGGGGTTCCCCGCAAGCGAAAAGAAGAGCTCTTTGCCGCGACCCCGGCGCACTCGCGAAGAGGACCGCACAGCAACCAGGCCCGAAGCCACGGCCGAGAGGGGGCGTGGCGAAGGAACTATCCGCGCGCTCAGCCCTTGCCGCCCAGCTCCTGGATCGCCGCCAGCACGTCCGCCGCCTGCTGGTCGGTCGAGGCGGTCAAGTCTCGCCAGACCAGCACGCCGTCCCGGAACAGGAACGCCTGCCGCTTGGCGAAGCCGAGAGTCGAAGGGACCCCGAACGCCTCGAGCACCTTCTTGTCGCTGTCGGCGAGCAGCGTGAACGGCAGCCGGTACTTCTGCTGGAAGGCCTTCTGCGCCGCCACGTCGTCGGTCGAGACGCCGAAGACGCGCACCCCCGTGTCGGTCAGCTTGGCGTAGGAGTCGCGCAGGCTGCACGCCTGCTTGGTGCAGCCGGGCGTGTCGGCCTTGGGATAGAAGTAGACCAGCGTCAGCCCCTTGCCCCCTTCGGCCGCCAGATCGATCGTCCGGCCGTCCTGGTCCTGCACCGCGACCGCCGGGAGCTTCGCCCCCTCGGCGAGCTCCTCCGCCTTCGCACCGAATCCGAACATCGTCAGACCTCCGCAGATCGCCAGCGTCAACACTCGGGTTCGCACCATCGGTCTCGACCTCCTCGTCCCTCTCTTCTACGTCGGGATCGCCGTTCGGGACGTCCGCGGCAGGGCGCTCAGAACGGTGACTCCACCGCCGCCAGATCCCCTTCCGGCGTGTCGAGCCGGAAGACCGGGCCGACCGTCTCGATCGCGTCCCCGGGGCCGAGGAAGAGCGCTCCTTCCGCCGGAATCCCCCAGCCCCCGCGCGCCCCCGGCGCGGCCGCCAGCTGCCGGAAACGCCGGTCGTGCGCCGGATCGAAGTTGGCCTCGACCACCCGCTCGATGAGGCCGAGCGCGGGGATCGTCCTGCCGCCGAAGACGCTGCGGGCGGCCGGCCCGCAAGCCTGGGCCGCGGCGGCGATCGCCACCACGACCCCGCCGTCGGTCAGCCGGCCGGCGAGCGCCTCGAGTGCCGGGCTGCCGGCCAGAGCGTCGATCAGCTGGTCCGCCACGCCGCCGCCGAGATAGACCGCCGCGCAGGCCCGGATCCGCTCGGCGTTGCGGCCCCGGCGCGCGTCGCGATCCCGGTAGATCGGGATGGTCTCGACCTCGCGGTCGAAGGCCTCCTTCATGTAGGCCGCGAAATGCCGCCCGTAGTCGGCGCTGCCCGACGCCGCCGGCACGAAGCCGATCGGCCCCGGGGGCGCCTTGATCAACCAGGCGTCGTCGAGCTCCTCGGTCTCGCCGAAGGAGAACTCACCGCCGCCCAGCAGGCAGAGCCAACCTCGCCGCTCGCCGTCGGACATCGCGGCCAGCATAGAACAAACCCCTCGGCCGACCCGGCGGCGAGACCGCCGCGGGCCCGGCCGGCCGGCGGGCGCTCGGCTGTCGGCGCGATCGGGGCGTCGGGCGAGCGGGCGCTAGCCGAGCGCCTTCGCCACCGCGGTGCCCAGGTCGGCGGGGGATTCGCAGACGTGGATGCCGGCCGCGCGCATCGCCTCCATCTTGGCGGCGGCGGTGCCCTTGCCGCCGGAGACGATCGCGCCGGCGTGGCCCATGCGGCGTCCGGGCGGCGCCGTGCGGCCGGCGATGAAGCCGACCACCGGCTTGCGCAGGTGGGCCTTCACCCACTCCGCCGCCTCCTCTTCCGCGGAGCCGCCGATCTCGCCGATCATGATGATCGCGTCGGTCTCCGGGTCGGCCGCGAAGGCCTGGAGGACGTCCAGGAAGTTGGTGCCATTGACCGGATCGCCGCCGATGCCGACGCAGGTCGACTGGCCGAGACCGAGGCCGGTGAGCTGCCAGACCGCCTCGTAGGTCAGCGTGCCCGAGCGCGAGACCACGCCGACTCGGCCCGGGCGGTGGATGTGTCCCGGCATGATGCCGATCTTCGCCTTGCCGGGCGAGATGATGCCCGGGCAGTTGGGGCCGATCAAGCGGGTCGCGCGCCCCGCGAGGTAGGCCTGCGCGCGCAGCATGTCGTTGACCGGCACGCCCTCGGTGATCGCGACGATCAGCTCGACGCCGGCGTCGGCCGATTCCATGATCGCGTCGGCCGCGAACGGCGGCGGCACGAAGACCATGGTTGCGTTGGCGCCGGTCGCCTGCCGCGCCTCGGCGACCGAGTCGAACACCGGGATCCCCTCGACCGTCTCGCCGCCCTTGCCCGGCGTCACGCCGGCCACCACCTGGGTGCCGTAGTCGCGGCAGCCGAGCGCGTGGAACTTCCCCTCCTTGCCGGTGATTCCCTGCACCACCAGGCGGCAGTCTTCCTTCAGCCAGATGGCCATCAGGCAGCTCCCTTCACGGCCGCGACCGCCTTCTCGGCGGCGTCCGCCATCGTCTCGGCGACGTGGAAATGGAACTTGCTCTCGCGCAGGATGCGCCGCCCCTCCTCGACGTTGGTGCCCTCGAGCCGCACCACCACCGGGATCGGCACGCCGCCCAGCTCCTCGAGCGCCGCGACGACGCCGGCCGCGATCCGGTCGGTGCGCGCGATGCCGCCGAAGATGTTGATCATCACCGCCTTGACGGTGGGGTCGGAGATCAGGATCTTGAAGGCGTTGGTGACCGCCTCCTGCGAGGCCGAGCCGCCGACGTCGAGGAAGTTGGCGGGCTCGGAACCGTAGAGCTTGATGATGTCCATGGTGGCCATCGCCAGCCCGGCGCCGTTGACCATGCAGCCGATCTCGCCGTCCAGCTTGATGTAGTTCAGGTTGTGCTTCGAGGCCTCGACCTCGAGCGGGTTCTCCTCGGCCAGGTCGCGCATCGCGACCACGTCCTTGTGGCGGAAGAGCGCGTTGTCGTCGAAGTTGATCTTGGCGTCGAGCGCCACCACGTCACCGGCCGCGGTCACCATCAGCGGGTTGATCTCGGCCAGCGAGGCGTCGGTGTCGAGGTAGGCCTGGCAGAGGGCGGCGACCAGCTTGGCCCCCTTGACCGCGGTGTCGCCGGAAAAACCGAGCTTGCGCGCGATCCGCCGCGCCTGGAAGGGCAGCAGTCCGAGGTGCGGGTCGAAGCCCTCGCGGTGGATGGCGGCGGGGTCCTTGGCCGCCACCTCCTCGATGTCCATGCCGCCGGCCGCCGAAGCGATCACCACCGGGCGCCCGGCCGCGCGGTCGAGCGTCACCGCGACGTAGACCTCGCGCGCGATCTCGGCCGCCTCCTCGATCAGGACCTTCTGGACCTTCTGCCCCTCCGGGCCGGTCTGGTGGGTGACGAGCTGCATGCCGAGGATCTGCCGCGCGTACGCCTCCACCTCGTCGGGGCTCTTGCCGAGCTTGACGCCGCCCCCCTTGCCGCGGCCGCCGGCGTGGATCTGTGCCTTGACCACCGCCTTGCCGCCCATCTCCTCGGCGATCCGGCGCGCCTCGGCCGGGTCGTCCGTCACCCGCCCGCGCGGGGTCGCGACCCCGTAGCGGCGCAGGATCTCCTTCGCCTGGAACTCGTGGATCTTCAAACGGGCCCTCCTTCGGCTGGATCGGAACGGGGCGTGGCAACGCGGCCCCTTCGGCCCGAGTCTATCGCCTCGGAGCCAGGCCCTCCCCGCCCCGCGGCGCGGTCCGCGCTGAGGGGCGGCCGGTCAGGGCAGGCGCAGGACCAGGATGGTCAGGTCGTCGTCGCGCGGGGCGTCCTGGGTGAAGAGGCGGAGCTCCTTGAGCACCTGGTCGCGCAGGGTGGACGCCGCGTGGCCGGCCCAGCGCGCCAGCAGCCGCTCCAGCCGGTCGAAGCCGAAGTGCTCGTCGGAGCCCTCCCGCCGCGCTTCGATCACGCCGTCGCTGCACAGGAAGAGCAGGTCCCCGGAGGCGAGTCGGGCCGTGCGCGGGACGACCTCGATCGAGGGGCGGACGCCGAGCGGGTAGGCGACCGACTCCAGTGCCTCGACCTGCCCGGTGAGGGTCACCCGGTAGGGGAAGAGATGCCCGGCGCTGGCGAACTGCATCTCGTGGCGGCGCGGGTCGACCACCGCGTAGCAGAGCGTCGCGATCAGCCGCTTGCGCGCGCTCTGGAAGACCATCCGGTTGAGGGTGGCGAACACCGCCGCCACCTCGGGATCGAAGGTCACCTGCACGGCCAGCGCCGATTTCGCCATCGACATCACCAGGCCCGAGGAGACGCCGTGCCCGGCCACGTCCCCCACCGCGACCGCCACGCGCCCGTCCTCGAGCGCCAGGACGTCGTAGAAGTCGCCACCCACCTCGGTGGCCGGCAGGTAGGTGTGGGCGAGCTCGATGCCGTTCAGCTGCGGCGGCAGCTCGGGCAGGATCGAGCTCTGGATGTTGCGCGCCGTCTCGAGCTCGACCCGTTGGCGCTCGCGCTCGGCGATCCGGCGCACGTGCGGCGGCACGTCCTCGTAGCGGTAGACGAAGACCCGGTCGGAGGCGAGGTAGCGCAGCGAGATCGCCAGCGGCACGGCTCCGGCGAGCAGCCCGATCCAGCCCTGCAGCTCGATCGACGGGCTGACCGCGAACAAGAACGGATAGGTCGAGAGCACGAGTTGGGCGGTGAGCGCCCCGATCAGCGTGGTCAGCAGATCGAAGGCGAGAAAGAGCACCACCGCCGAGCCGGCCACCACGAACCAGATCGGCACCGACCACTCGAGCGGGATCAGCGTCACCGGCGCGAAGAAGATCAAGCCGGTCAGCAGCGTCGCGAGCACGCCGGCGATCCAGGGCCCGACCTTGCGCGCCAGGAGCGACACCAGGAAGAGGCGGCCGAAAAGCGTCGTGTAGAGGCAGAAGCTCGCGAAGAAGAAGACCGCCAGCAGCCCCGGCCAGGGGCCGTTGTTCCAGAACGGTCCGAACAGGAAGGCCGCCGAGCCCCAGGCATCGGCGCGTTCGCCGAGCTGGACCTGGAGCAGCAGTACCGCCGCCGCCACCATCCAGCCCGCCGCGTAGCCGCGCAGCGAGGCGCCGGCGACCGTCCGGTTGCGCCACTGGCCGTGGAAGAGGGCGTCGAACGCCGCCAGCTTGTGCGCCCAGCGCTCGCGGCAGTACGATTCCCCCACCGACCAGGAGAGGAACGAGGACAGCGCGAGCGGAAAGTAGAAGAGCAGCAGCAGCTGGGAGCCCCACATGACGGTGATCTGCGCGCGCGAGAGCGAGCCCCAGTACTGCCCCTGCGTCGCGGGCCGCGCGGTCAAGACCAGCACCACCGCCGCGAGGACCAGCACCAGCGCGAAGATGTGCAGCCCCCGCCGCACGCCGATCTCGCCGGCGTGATACCGCTTCAGGAAGAAAACGGCGACGAACGGCAGCACCAGGAACGACGAGAAGAAGCTGATGTTGCCCAGCAGCGTCACCGGCTGGAGCAGTGCCAGCAGCTCCTTTTCCCCCGGATCCTCGCGCCAAGGGGCGTAACCCGCGAGCTGGTCGCCGGCGAAGGTCACAGCCACGCCGTAGCGGATCTCCTCGCCCAGCGCCCGCTCCTTGGCGCGGAAGCGCAGCACGAGGTCGGTGCGGCGGTCGAGGTCGACCCGGCGCAGCTCGGGGGCTTCGTAGCGGCCGAGGTCGAAGCCCTGCTCGGCCAGGAACTCCCCAGCCCGCTGGCGGGCGTCCTCCTCGGCGATCGGATCTCCCGGCTCGGTCTTGGGAAAGCCGCGCCGCAGCAGGAGCACGTCACCGTCGAAGGCGATCCGCGCCTGGTGGGTCCACTCTCCCGGCGGCGCCCCCTGGGGATAGACCGTCACCTCCCAGTAGAGCACGTGGTGGGCGACGTCGGTGCCGCGCAGCTGCTCGCGCGAGGTGTGGCGGAGCGCTTCGAGCATGCGGCGCTCGAAGAAGAACTCCTCGTCCATGCGCACCACGACGTAGGGGGCGGCCGGCAGCTCCCCGAGGTCGCGCAGGCGCTCGAGCGCGATCGCCTCGGCATCCTCGCGGGCGACCTTCCAGCCTTCGGGGAAGAAGGGCACCGCCCGCGGGTAAGCCCAGGCGGTGATCGCCACCGCGACGCCGAGCCCGGCGAGCCAAAGCAGAGGACCACGGATCAGGCGCATCGAGAGTGTCGCCTCCGGCTGCTTAGGGTACGTGGAGGACCATGCGGAGTTTCCGGCCCCCTCGGGCGGGCGGCAAGCTATCACGCCGGCCGCGGCCCCCCGGCGGCGGCCGCCGCGTGCTAGCCTCGCCGCGCCATGGACTGGCAGCCCCTGCTCGATGCCGCCCGCCGGGCCCGGGACCGCTCCCACTGCCCCTACAGCCGCTTCGCCGTGGGCGCCGCGCTGCTCACCGGCGACGGCACGATCTTCGCGGGCGCCAACGTCGAGAATCGCAGCTACGGCTTGGCGCTCTGCGCCGAGCGGTCGGCGGTCGCGGCGGCGGTGACCGCGGGCCAGCGGAGCTTCCGGGCCCTGCTGGTTCTCGCCGACAGCGCGCCGCCGGCGCCCCCCTGCGGCCTCTGCCGCGAGACGCTGGCCGAGTTTTGCGGCCCGGACCTGCCGATCCGTCTGGTCAACCTGGAGGGCGAGCAGCGCGACTTCCGGCTGGGCGAGCTCTTTCCCGAGCCCTTCGCCTTCGACCCAGCACAGCTCTTCCAGACCTCTCGGTCAGAGGGCTAGCGCGGCGGCGAGGGCGGCCGCGGTGGGATAGCGCTCGCGCCCGGGGATCGCGGCGCGCTCCTCGGCTGCGGGGAATCCCCACTCGGCGAGGGCGAAGCGGCAGCCGGCGGCGCGCGCGGTCGCTGCGTCGATCCAGCTGTCACCGACCAGCAACAGCTCCGCCACGGCCACCCCGAGCCGCGCCGCGATCTCGTGCAGCCCCAGCGGATCGGGCTTGCGCCGCGGCAGCGTGTCGCCGCCGATCACCACCCGGAAGCAGGCGCGCCACCCGAAGTGGGCGAGCAGCAGGTGGGCCAAGCGCTCCGGCTTGTTGGTGAGCAGGGCCAGCGGGTAGCTCGGCTGCGCCCGCGCGATCAGCTGGTCGATCCCCGGGTAGGGCCGCGTCCGGTCGGTGAGCCTCGCCTCGTACAGGGCGAGAAAGCGCGCCAGCTCGGCCTCGACCGCCGCCTCGGGCCGGTCGATCGCCCGCGCCACCAGGCGCCGCGCCCCCTCGCCGACCAGGCGCACGGCCGCCGCTTCGCCCAGCGCCACCAGCCCGAGCTCGGCGCGCAGCGCATCGATCGCCGCCGCGAGATCCGCCCGCGAATCGACCAGGGTGCCGTCGAGATCGAAGACCAGCGCGGCCGGTCGCGCGGAGCTCACTCGGAGGCTTCGAACTCGGCGCGCACGCGCTGGGGCAGGATTCCCGCCTCGAAGCCCCGGTCGAGCAGCCGCTGGACCGCGGCCCGCCCGGCCTCGCCGTAGCCGCGGGTCCACTCGTTGACGTACATGGCGACGAAACGGTCGGAGCGGACCGGGTCGCCCTCGAGCTCGCGCGCGTAGCGGGCGGCGAAGTCGAGCGCCTGGCCGCGGTGCGCGAGGGCGTACTCGATGCTCTCGGTGAGCAGCCGGCAGAGCCGGCGCCGCAGCGCTGGGTCGAGGTCACTGCGGATGCCGTTGCCGCCCAAGGGTAGCGGCCCGTCGGTCTCCTGCCGCCACCAAGCGCCGAGGTCCACGACCGGCTCGAAGCCGCGGTCACGGTAAGTGAGCTGCCCTTCGTGGATGATCACGCCGGCGTCGGCCCGGCCCTCCGCCACGGCCTCGAAGATCTGGTCGAACGGCATCACCACCGTCTTCGCCTCGGGCTGCCAGATCCGGAAGACCAGCGCGGCGGTGGTGAGCTCACCCGGGATGGCGACCGTTCGGCCGGCCAGGTCTCCCCGTTCGCGCGGCTGGCGCGCGACCACGACCGGCCCGTAGCCGTCGCCGAAGCTGGCCCCCGAGGGCATCAGCCGGTAGCGGTCGGCCAGGTGCGCGTAGCCGTGGAAGGAGAGCGCCGTGATTTCGTAGGTGCCGGCGAAGGCGGCCTGGTTCAGGCTCTCGATGTCGGCGAGGACGTGCTCGATGCGGAGGCCTTCGATGTCCAGCACGCCCTGCGTCAGGGCGAAGAACATGAAGGCGTCGTCCGAGTCGGGGCTGTGGGCGATGCGGATCAGCGTCGGGCTCGACATGGCGGATCGGGAGGATATCGAAAACGCGAAAGCCCCCCCGAGGCGAAGTCAGGTCCACTTTCCAACTCGGGGTGTCGGCGACCTCTCGACCCGAGCTCGCCACGCCCGCCCCATCCGCCACCTCGGCCCCTTCTCTGCCGCTTCTCTATCTCCCCCGCTCCAACGGGCGCCCCCCCCGGAAGAGCCGACGATGGCAAAAACCTCAAGAAACACTTGAGGTTTTCTCTCGAAACGCTTATCATGTCGCCGCTCTGCGCCCCAGCGACCCTCAAGACCCGACAATTGCCACGGAGGAAGCCTTCTTGTCGACGCCACGACTCCGCACCGCTCTACTCGCCGCAGCGCTCCTCGCGAGCACCGTCGCGCCGCTCCAGGCCGGCCTCCTCTACGTCCCCGGGGCGATCCACGAGCTCCACGGCGACATCGTCGTCCGCACCGAGCTCTGGGCGAGCAATCCCACGGAGAACTCCGTCCTCGGCTTCTACTCCACCTTCCTGCCGTCGGGCAACGACGGCACGGTGAGGGAGGGCGAGCCGCCGGTCTATTTCGTCGGCCCGGGCCAATCGGTGCGGTTCACCGACCTCGTCCCCCCCGGCGGGCGCGGCATGCTCGAGATCGAAGGCTCCCCGGAGCTGGTGCTGAGCGCGCGGCTGGCGAGCGACATCGTCGGCTTCGCCGGCGAGCCCGAGCCGGCCGACATTCCGATCCTCGGTTCGACGAATCTGATCGCGGCCGGCGGCAGCGCCTGGCTGCAGGGGCTGACCAAGGGGGGCTCGACGCGCTACTCGAACCTCGGCCTGGTCAACCTGGCGCACACGGAGGCGACCTGCGTCATCGACGCGCGGTACGCCGACGGGCTGCTGATGATCCAGAACGTCACCCTGGCGATGGCTCCCCTCTCCCACGCGCAGTTCGACGACGCTTTCTCGCTGCTCGGGCTCACCAACGTGCCGGAAGGCGCCCGGGTCCGAGTGAGCTGCGACAAGGCCTTCTGGGCTTACACCTCGCTCTACGACGCCACCACGAGCTCCGCGCAGTTCGTCGGCCCCTCGGCCTCGCCCGCGGCCTCCTCCCTGACCAAGCCCGGCTCGGGCGGGGACGGTGGTGGTGATGGCGGCGGTGATGGTGGTGGTGGTGGTGGTGGTGGCGGCGGCGGCGGCGGCAATCCGAACGCGGTCGTGTTCGAGCTGCCGGGCCAGTTCCTGGTCTCGAACTCGAACAACACGAACTGGCGCTACAACATGTCGTTCGGAGCCACCCGTCCGTTCACCCGCATGGTGCTCCAGTTCGACGTCTACGTCTCGGGCTGGGACGGCAACCTGCCGAACGGCTTCCACTGCCTGTTCTGGCTCAACAACGGCCAGAGCTGGAACAACATGCTGGGCTACCTGAACTCGCGTGGCACGCAGAACCGGATGGTCTTCCAGGTCAACGCCACCGGCGGTAGCTGGAAGGAGTTCTACCAGTCGCCGGGAGTTCAGCCGGGCAACACCTACCGTGTCTACTATGAGTACAACACCGAGGAAGACTACGCCGCTTACGAGGTCTACCAGGGCAGCTCGCGGCTGGTCGGCACCGCCTACGACATCAACGTCGGCACGCTGAACACCAGCTTCGCCTTCATCGAGTTCGGCACCCAGATCTCGGACGGCCCGGAGTCTCACACCTACGGTTGGCGCTTCTCGAACTTCCGCGCCGAGTGGATCCCGTGACCTGATCGGAGCCTTTCGGCTCCCACCGGAAGCAGCACCGAGGGCGGCCGCGAGGCCGCCCTCTCCCTTTGCGCCGAGCACCACCGGGCCGGCGTCTCTTCCCTCGTTCGTCTCCCGACGATGGTGACCCGTCGTGGCTTCCTCGTGGTAACCGGCAAAAAGACCATAGAAGGGATGAAGGTTGTGGGACGGGCCCGGGTGGGGCTTGGCGGGCGGGCCGCGAGGTTGGCGGTGGGCTGGATCTGCGCTCACCGGACGCGCCGAGGCGATGCGGACACCGACGCAGGCGCACCGCCGACCCGCTGGCGATCCAGCCGGCACCAGCCTCCCTTCTATGGTCCTTTGGCTTTTCTCCGTCGAGCTCCCACCGCCGCTTCGCTTCCCAGCGGCGCGCGAGCCAGCTTCTTCTTCTTCCTTCTGGATGGCGCTGATGGTCGAGCGCTCGGCGCGCGGTCAGCGGGCGAGCGCGAGGCGGCAGATCTCGCCGCACAGGGCGCGGAAGTCGAGGCCGTGGACGGCGGCCGACTGCGGCAGCAGCGAGGTGCGGGTCATCCCCGGGAGGGTGTTGGCCTCGAGCACGCACGGTGTGCCGTCGGCGTCGAGGCGGAAGTCGACGCGCGAGAAGTCGCGCAGGCCGAGCAGGCGATGGGTGGCGAGCGCCAGCTCGCGCATCCGCTCGGTCGTCTCGTCCGGGATCTCCGCCGGGAAGACCTCGCGGCACATCCCGGGGGTGTATTTGCACTCGTAGTCGAAGAAATCGTGCGCCGGGAGGATCTCCCCCACTCCCAGCGCGCGGTCGCCGAGCACCCCGACCGAGAACTCCCGGCCCGGCAGGTAGGCCTCGACCAGGACCCTCGGGTCGACCGCTCGCGCCAGCGCGAGCGCCGCCGGCAGCGCGCCGCCCTCGCGCACGATCGAGACGCCGACCGAAGAGCCGCCGTTCGACGGCTTGACCACCACCGGCAGGCCCAGCCGCTCCACCTCCGCGGCTGCCACCTCGCCGCCGGCATCCGCCTCGACCCAATCGGACTGCGGCAGCCCGGCGTCGCGCAGGAGCCGCTTCGATACCGCCTTGTCCATCGCGATCGCGCTCGCCAGCATGCCGCTGCCGGTGTAGCGGAGCCCGGCCAGGTCGAGCAGCCCCTGCACCGAGCCCCCTTCACCCTGGTCGCCGTGGAGGACGAGGAAGACCAGATCGGCGCCGGCGGTCGGCGCGGCGCGGGCCCAGCGCGGCAGGTCCTCGCGGGCGCGCAGCGCGGCGAGGGCTGCCGGACCCGGCGGCTCGACCTCGACGCGCGCCGCGAACAGCCGCGCCTCGCCAGCCTCGTCGAGCGGCCCGTCGACGGTGTCGACGACCGCCACCTCGTGTCCGAGCGCGCGCAACGCCGGCGCGACCTGCGCGGCGCCGGCCAGCGCGACATCCCGCTCGGGGGTCGAGCCCCCGGTCCAGAGCGCGATCCGGCTCACCCGGCGCCCTCGCCGATCATTCGTACTGGATGAACCCGGGGGCGAGGATGCCATCGGGATCCCAGCGGCGCTTGGCCGCGCGGAGACGCTGCCACTGGTCGCCGAAGTGCGCCGCCCACCGTTCCGGCGAATCGAAGGTGATGTAGCCGGAGAGGTAGCGCTTGCCGCCGTAGGCGATCGCCAACTCCGAGGCGAGGTCGAGCTGGGCCAGCATCTCGTCGAGCTTCGCGCGCGGCACCGAGCCGAGGATGCCCCACCCGAGCACGCACTCGCCGCCCGGATGCCTGAAGAGCGGCACGTCCGAGGTGGCGGTACGCGCCGGCCAGAGGAGAACGTGGCCGCCCGGTCCGAGCGCCCCCGGCGGGAGATTGGCCAGCACCGTCTCGATGTACTCGCGCGCGTTCTCCCAAGGCAGGGTGGTCTCCATCCAGGGATGGGGTTGATCCCAGTAGCCGGAGAGGCGCCAGGCCTCGAACATCGGCTCCATCCGGCGGGCGAACTCGAGCGCGGTCATGTCCTGCGTCTGCACGTGCCGCCAGGGCGAGAGGCCGGCGAGAACGCGCGCGTCGTCCGGCTCGCTCCCCGGCGCGTACTCGACGGTCAGGTACAGCGGAAAGAGCCAGAGCCCGTAGCCGATCATCCCCTTGCCGAGCTCCATCCCCTCGCCGATGCGGCGGAAGCCGAGCGGCGCCGGCGAACAGATGCCGCCCAGCGAGGCGAACCTGCCGTCGGCCGGGTCCATGATCCGGCGCGCGTCGGCCATGAAGGTGCCCAGATCGTCGTAGACCAGGGTGTAGAGCCGGACCAGCGGCTCGACCCGGCGCAGCCGGGTCTTGACGCGGGTGATCACCGCGATCTGGCCGAGGCTGCAGCGCACCATGTCGAAGAGCTCGGGCTCGACCTCGCGCGAGCAGACGTGGATCTCGCCGTCGCCGGTCACGCACTCGATCTCGAGCGCGTTGTCCGCCTGCGTGCCGTGGCGAAACGAGGCCACGCCGAGCCCCGCGACCGACGTCGTTCCGGAGACGGTCACCGACAGGTTGTTGGTCAGCACCGGCGGGATCAGGCCGCGGCCGGTCGCCTCGACCACCAGGTCGCGCCAGATCACCCCGGCCTCGCAATCGGCCCAGCCGGCCGCTTCGTCGATCGCCACGATGCGGTTCATCGCCGCGGTGTCGATCAGCACGCCGGCGGTCAGCGACTGGCCGCTCTGGGTGTGACCCTGGCTGCGCGGCGCCACCGCGATGCCGTGGGCCCGGCAGTGGCGCAGCACCTGCGAGACCTCGACGGCGTTGCGGCAGCGCGCCACCGCCATCGGGACCTGGTGCCGCCAGCGGCCGAAGTCGGTCTCGAACTGCTCGCGCGTCGCCAGGTCGAAGGCGATGCAGTCGCCGAGCAGCTCCGCCAGCGCGGTGAGCGCGAGGGGAATCTCGGCGGTCGAAGGCGGGGTCATGAAGGCTCCTGTCGGATCGCGAGCGGCCGCGCGCGCCGGCCGGGCTCGTGGGCCGCGATTGTCGCCGATGCCGGCGCCGGCGAGCAAGCGGGGCCGCGCCGCGCGGCGCTCAGGCGCACTCGGCGGCGAGCGCGTCTTCCAGCCGCTCGTAGGTCGGGAAGAGGTCGGCGAGCTGGGCCACTTCGAGCAGCTTGACGATCCGCACCGAGGGGTGCACCAGCACCAGGCGGCGCTCGCGCTCCCGGAATCGGCCGAGGTAGCCGACCAGCTCGCCGATGCCGGTCGAGTCGATGTAGTTGATCCGCTCGAGGTCGATGAAGACGTGGCCGCCCTCCTCGGCGAGCGCGCGCTCCAGCGTCTGGGCGAGAAACTGGGCGCTCTCGCCCAGCTTGATCACTCCTTCGACGCGCAGGAGCGTGTGCTCCTCACCGATGCGGCGTTTCTCGACGATCATGGCGGTTCGTGGCGCGCCGCAGTCTAGCAGCCGCTCCCGGGAGCTTCAATCCGGAACGAACCGGCGCCGCGAGGCGGATAGACTGCCGCCGCTGGGAGACCTCTCGGGAGATCGCACATGACCCACGCCCGCCGCCTGCTCTGCCTCGGTGCCGTGATCGCCTCGCTCTCGACTGCCGGCCCGGCGGCCGCCGACGCCTACGGCCGCTTCCAGCACGGCGGCCGCGCGACCGGCCAGGCGGGAGCGTTCCTGGCGCGGGCCGCCGACCCTTCGGCCGTCGCCTACAACCCGGCCGCGATCGTCCGGCTGGAAGGTCTGCAGGCCCAGGCGGGCCTCGACTTCGAAGCCCCGACGGACGAGTTCGAGAGCGCGGCGGGGGACAGCAAGGCGCGCCACTCGATCCAGTTCCCGCCCGCGGCGTACCTGACCTGGAAGCCGGCGGGGGCGCGCTGGGCGGTGGGCGCCGGCGTCGACTCCCCGCTCTGGCGCCTGATCGAGTGGGACAACGCCCTCTTTCCGGGCCGCTTCGTGGCGCGGCGCAGCGAGACCACGCTGTTCGCCGCGCGCGCCGTCGCGGCCCTCGCGGTCGACGAGCACTGGAGCGTCGGCGGCGGCCTGCGCTACCTCACCGGCACCTCGGGCTACGGCGACACCGTCACCGCGACCGAGAGCGGCGCCGCCGGGCCGGTCAGCTTCGAAGTCGACCGGCGGGCGGAGGTCTCGGCCGACGGCCTCGGTCTCGACCTGGCGGTCCACTACTCGACCGCGCGCTGGGGTTTCGGCGCCACGTACGCTTCGGCGACCGAGGTCGAGGGCAAGGGCGACGTCGAGTTCCAGGTGCGCGACCTGGCGGCGCTGCCCGCCGACGTCCAGGCCGCGGCGCTCGCGCGCTTTCCGCGCGCCGACGTCCGCCTGGCCGAGGACCTGCCGGAGCAGCTCGCGGCCGGATTCTGGTTCGCGCCCTACCCGGAGCTCCGCCTGGAGCTCGACCTCGCGCTCGCCCGCTGGTCGGCGGCGAGCTCGTCGGTCGGCGCCGAGGGCGCCGTGGTCGCCATCACCCGCCGCAACGGCTGGCGCGACACGCTCTCGATCCGCTTCGGCCTCGAGGGGGACCTGCCCGATCCGCGCTGGCGGCTGGGCGCCGGCGTCGCCATCGAGCCGACGCCGGCCCGGCCGGGGGCGGCGGAACCTGGCGCCGCCCGCGGCGATGCGCTCGTCTACGCGCTCGGCGCCAGCTTCGACCTCGACGCCCGGTTGAGCTTCGATCTCGGCTACTCGTACCACGACTTCGATGCCTTGACCGGCGAGCGCCAGCTCCAGCCCGCCGGCGGCGCGGCGACCTACCAGGCCCGCGCCCAGCTCTTCTCGGTCTCCGCCCGCTGGCGCTTCTGATTCAGCTGGGAGCCGTCTGGCTCCAGGACGCCGCGCTGCGCGCACTGCCTTGAGCCACGCAGACGCGGTCGCGACCGGCGCGCTTGGCGCGATACAGGGCGTCGTCGGCGGCGCGCAGCAGCTCCTGCGGATCATCGCCGTCGAGCGGGAATGTAGAGAGACCGGCCGACGCCGTGATCCCACGCAGCGCTTCGACTTGCGGCGTCGACCCCAGCTTGCGGATCTCCTCGACGATCGTCCGCGCCTTCTCCTCGACCGCCGCGCGCGGCGCGTTCGGCAGGATCACCACGAACTCTTCGCCGCCGTAGCGGCAGACGACGTCGTCCCGCCGCATCATCGCCACCAGCCGGCCGGCCACTTGGCGTAGCGCGGCATCGCCAGCCTCGTGACCCCAGGTATCGTTGAGCCGCTTGAAATGGTCGAGGTCGACCAGAACGACTCCGACCTCCCGGTCGGCTCGACGCGCTCGCTCGAGCTCGCGATCGAACGTCTCTTCCATGTACCGGCGGTTGTAGAGCCGAGTGAGCGGATCCCGGGTCGAGCTGAGCAGCAGCTCCTCGCGCAGGCGTAGCGCTGCCAGCCGCAGACCCAGGTGGCCGGCGACCGAGTGGGCGAGTTGTTCCTTCGCGTCCGGGCGAAGCTCGCCGGAAGCGGGGCCGCGGATCTCGAGCAGACCGGTCACTTCGCCCTGGGAGAGGACCGGCACGCAGAGCGCCGCGCCGCCGTGCTCGCGCAGGTGCGCGCAGCGCAGCCCGCGGCCACCGAAACGGCCGGACACCTGGGTCCGGCCCAGCCGCAGGGCCCAGCAGTCGTCCACTCGCAGCCGTTCCCGGAAGCTCGCCTGCCCCCAACGGCACTGCGCCTCCAGCTCGCCGTGCGAGCCGTCGCGCACGTGGAGCGCGCCGGAGGTCGCTGGGAACAGGTCGGCCAGGAAGCTCGGGATCACCTGGAAGGCCTCGGGCAGTGTCTTGCAGGCCGTCAGCGTGTCGTCCATCTCGTTGATCCGCTGGAGCTTCTCGAGCCACTCGCGCAGCGAGCCGGAAGCCTCCTGCCGGGCCCGCTCGGCGTTGCGCCGCTCGGTGACGTCGACGCCGATCACCCAATAGGGCCAACTGGTGACGCGAACCGGGCCCTCGAACGAGGTCCAGGCGATCGTCCTCCGGTCCCCCTCCCTGGGCACGATCTCGACCTCCAGGTCGTGGAATCGGCCTCTGCGGCGACGCAGATCCTCGATCAGCACTGGTCGCTCGCTGTCTGGAATCAGCAGCTCGATCGGTGACCGGCCCACGGCTTGCTCCTTCGAAAAGCCCGTGACACGCTCGCACTGTCGATTCCAGAACACGACGTTCTTGGCCTTGTCCGCGGCCGCGATCATCACCGGCATGTGCTCGATCAGCAGCTCGAGCACGGCGCGGCTCTCGACCACCTGGCGCTCGAGCTCGATCCGATGGGAGACGTCGCGCGCGACGACGAGGATGCCGTCGATGCCCTCCTCGCCGAGCTGGTTGTTGACGCTCACTTCGAGCCAGCGATAGCCGCCGTCGGCGTGGCGAAGGCGAATCGGCTCGACCGGCACCGGACCGATCCGGCCCGAGAACTCCGCGAACAGCGCGCGCACCTTCGGCGCGTCCTCCGGATGCAGGTGCTCGAGGACGCTGCGACCGATCAGCGATTGCGGCGCGCGGCCGAGGAAACCCTCGATCGCCGGCGAGACGAAGCGGTGTCGGCCATCCGCGTCGAGGATGACCACGAGGTCGAGCGCGCTGTCGATCATGCCGCGGAAGCGCTTTTCAGAAGCCGCCAGCGCGCGCTGCGCGCCGCGCAGCTCGGTGACGTCGATGAGCGCCGAGACGATTCCCCCGCGGCCGCCGTCGGCGCCTGGATAGACCGCGCGGTGAATCCGGTAGGTGCGCAGTGGGCCGCCACGGAAGGACACCTCCGCCTCGTAGACCTGCACCCCGCCCTGCGACAGCAGCTCGGCGTCGCGGCGGGTGAACGCTTCGGCCGCCTCCGGGCCGACCAGGTGCTCGACCCCCTTGCCGATCAGCTCGTCGCGATGAAATCCCGTCGCCTCTTCGAAGGCCCGGTTGCAGCCCAGGTAGTTACCCGCGGCCGACTTGACGTAGATCGGGCTCGGAATCGTGTCGGCGACGCGCTCCATGAAAGCGAGCGACGCCTCGCGTTGGGAGACCGCCTCTCGGCGCTCGCGGGCCAAGCGCGCGAGCCACCCGGCCAGGCCGCCGAAAGCGGAGAGGACGGCGAGCTCGGCGAGCCAGAATCCGGCGCCGGGAACCGCCGAGGAGATCGGCGAGTGGATGATCAAGAGCCAGCTCGCGTCGCGGTCCCGTCGGTCCGCCGAGAGCAGGCGGTGACCGGTCGGCAAGGTCAGCCCTTCGCCAAACCGGAAGCGACGGAAGACTGCCAGGCCGCCCCGGATCGGGACGTCACCCCTCGCCTGCCCTTCGATGGCGCTCCAGAGCTCGCGATCCCAGCCCTCGACCGTTCGCGCCTCGCGTCCCGGATGCAACGCCGCCCAGGCGTCCTGGACGCTCGGCCCGGCGATCCACCGCCCCGAAGCCTCCGCGACCAGCACGCGCCGCTCGAGCCCGGCCGTGGTCCCCCGCAGGCGCGCGATCAAGTCCTCGCCGCTGAGCGTCAATACCAGGTAGCCCGCGCTGGCCTCCGAGCCCGAAGGCGGCGGCGTCACCAGCCTCAGGACCGGCTTCGGGGCCGGGTCGAGCAGCCCCCCATCGGTCGAGAGCTCGAACCAGGAGACCAGGATCTCGCCCGGAACGAGCGAGCGCGCGGCCGCGAGATACTCGCGAGAGCCGCGATCCGACAGCTCGCTGTCGGGAGCGCGCAGGACGTCCTCCCCCCGTCGCTGGTAGCGGATCAGCTCGAAACCGTCGCCGTCGAGGAGCCGGACCCGGTCGTAGAGGGATCGTAGCTGCGCGAACCGAAGGAGCTCGCGCGCGCCGGCCGCGACGGCCCGTGGATCGTCGCGTCGATCGAGTGCCTGACGGACGCCGTCTTCTCCCGCCAGGAGGAGGAGGTCGGACGCGGCGCGCTCCACCTCGCCGTCGAGGAAGCGCGCGGCGAGCATCAGGCGAGCCGTCTCTTCGACTCGCAGCCGGTTCCGCTCGCCGGCGCGCTGCCAGGCGACCATCACCGCTCCGGCACCCAACGCCAGCAGGGCGAGGGGCAGGAAGATCGCCCAGAAGTACTTCAGGGCACCGTTGCGATCGGGCCGGCGCGGGGCATCTGCCATCGCCGGCAGTCTGAGCCGGCGGCCGCGATGTCCCGCTACCCACGTGGGCAGGACCTGGAACGTCCCTGGAGGGCCGGACGCCCCCCCGTCCGGGTCACCGACCGCGGCGCGGTGGTTCCGTCGAGGTCATTGAACGGCCGCCGACCACCGGGAGGTGTCGCCCGTCTCGAAGCCGTCCTCGAACATTCCCCGCCAGCCCGCCCAGTAACAGCCGCCGGGGTTGCCGTCGTGGATGCACTCGATCCGGTTGGCGCCGCCGCGGACGACGTAGAGCTCGCCGAGCTTGTCCTCGGCGAAACCATAAGTGCCACCGAAGCCGCTGCGCCAGCAGGCGGCGGCGGTCGTCGCCGGCACGGCCGGATCGAGCGAGGTGGTCACCCAGATCTGGCCGCACGAGACGTCGCCGTAGACGTAGCGCGCCGCCAGGTCCGGCACGCGGGTTCCCCGGTAGCGGTAGCCGCCCATGATCGAAGCCCAGCCGTTCGGGTTCGAGTGACAGAGGATGGGGTCCACTTTGCCCGAGGGCGTCGGGTACTGGCAGGTCGCTCCCTCGCTGGTGCCGCAACCGGGAATCGAGCAGCTCGACGGGGCGACCGACGAGCTGTTGCAGCCTTCCCGGCAGACCCAACCGAAGTTGACCGCGCCCATGTCGGTCGGCCGCAGGAGGTTGATCTCCTCCCAGTTGTCCTGGCCGACGTCGCCGATGTACATGTCGCCGGTCACGCGGTCGAAGCTGAAGCGGAAGGGATTGCGCAGCCCGAGCGTCCAGACCTCGTCGCAGCCGGCGACGCCGACGTACCAGTTGCCGGTCGGCACGCCGTAGTTGGCGTCGAGCCCGCACTCCGGCGCTCCCGCCCCGGGCTCGACGCCGCGCACGTCGAGGCGGAGGATCTTGCCCGAGAGCGTGCCCGGGTTCTGGCCGTCGCCGTTGCTGCCCGCGCCGCCGTCGCAGCCGCCACCGCCGTCGCCGGTCGAGATGTAGAGGAAGCCGTCGGGGCCGAAGGCCAGCCAGCCGCCGTTGTGGTTGGTGGCCGGGTGATCGATGCGGAGGACCACCGTGCCGGTGGTGTTGGCGACGTTGGGGTCGCCGGCGGAGCGCTGGTAGCGCTCGACCACGATGTCGCCGTCGGAGACCCGCGTGTAGTAGACCCAGAAGTGGCCGGTCGTGACGTAATCCGGATCGACCACCATCGCGAGCAGCCCGCGCTCGCCGCCGTAGAGCACCTTGTCCAGGCCGGGGCCGGCACCGTCGTTGCGCAGGTCGAGAAACGGCGTCGCCAGAAAGCTCCCCGTGGTGCCGTCCCAGACCAGGATCGCCCCCTCTTGCACCGGCACCAGCCGGAACGGGCGGCCGTCGTCGGGATCGACGAAGGCGACCGGTTCGTTGGCGGTGCTACCCGGGAACGCCGCGGACGGGATCAACGTCGAGAGGACGAAGTTCGTACCCATCGGCGGCGTGCAGGCCGCGCAGGTGTTCGAGTAACAGATCGCGCTGGCGGTGGCCGGAGCGAGCAGGAGGAGCGCGAGCGCGCTGCGCGAGAGTTGGCGGGACATCATGAGCTTCATGGGCGAGAGCCTCCGGCCGCGATCGTAACGGAGCGCTTCGACGAGGGTCGAGAGAACTGCTTCACAGTTCGACGGGCGGGAACGCGCGGGCTCAAGCGCCTGCCGGGACGCGCGCGAACATCCCCGGCTCGTAGGCCGAGATCCGGCCCGTGAAGGCCGACGCGGCGACGGTGAGCGGGCTCGCCAGCCAGAGCTTGCCGGGGCCGCTGCGCCCCTTGTAGTTGCGGTTGATCGCCGAGACGGTGACCTGCTCGGCGCTCTCGGAGACGCCGGGGCCGCAGCCGATGCAGGCGCCGCAGCCCGGGCGGATGAGCCGGACGCCGGCGCGCTGGAAAGCGTCGAGGAAGCCCTGCTCGCGCACGAAGTCCTCGACCTCGCGCGAGCCGCACTGGATGATGAACTCGACGCCGGGCGCGACCCGCCACCCCGAGTCGACCGCCTCGCGGACCACCCGATGGTAGAAGACCAGGTCGTCGATCTTGCCCGCGGTGCAGCTGCCGGCGTAGGCGATGTCGATCCGCACTTCGCCGATGTCGGCCACCCTGGCGCCGTTCGTGGGGTCCGAGGCGATGCCGCGGTCGGGGTCGCCGGGGTCCGCGACCATCGGCTCGAGCGCCGAGAGGTCGATGACGTGGATGCCGCCGTGATAGACCGCGTCGGCGTCGGGCTCGACCGCGCGCTCGCGCCACCGCTCCACGTCGCCGCCGGGCCGCCACTCGCCGAGCCAGCGGAAGGTCTCCCCGTCCGCGGCCACGATGCCGCTGCGCGCCGTGCACTCGGTCGCCATGTTGGCGAGCGTCGCGCGCTCGTCCATCGACAGCGTCGACACCCCCGGCCCGGTGAACTCCATCACCCGGTTCAGGGTCGCCTGCGGCCGCGCGTAGTGCAGCAGGATGTGGAGCATCAGGTCCTTGGCGGTGACGTTCGGCCGCAGCTTCCCCACCAGCTCGAAGCGGATCGACTCCGGCACCTCGACCTGGGTGAAGCCCGAGTGGACCAGCGCCGCGTATTCGGTGGTGCCGACCCCCCAGGTCAGCGCGTTGTTGGCGCCGCCCATGCAAGTGTGCGAGTCGGTCGCCTGGACGAAGTCGCCGGGCTCGACCATCCGCGTGCGAGCCACCTCGTGGCAGATGCCGGGCGAGACGCCGTCCTCGGCCGAGAAATCGCGCACTCCGGTGTGCTCCTGGAACCGCCGCTGCTTCGCGCGCAGGATCTCGATCTTGGGCAGAAAGGGGCGCATCCGCGCCACCTCGTCGGCGTAGATCAGGTGGTCCTCGAACACCGCGAAACGGCCGGGATCCTCTAGCCGGTAGCCGGGTCCGTGCTGCTCCTCGAGGAAGGCGTGGACCTGCGCGGTGGTGAACTCGTGCGAGTAGCCGGCGTCGACGGTGACCACGACGGCGTCGCCGGGCTTTACGGAGCGGCCCTCGCCGCCGCCGACCAGGTGGCGCGCGAGGATCTTCTCCGCCATCGTCATCGGCCGCCGCGCGGTCGCCAGCGGCGGCGGCTCGACGAGCCCGTCGGCGAGCGCCTTCGAGTAGGGGAAGAGGCCGCCCCACTCGATGATCTGCCGGGTGATCGGATCGGCGCCGCGGGCGAACTCCTCGAGCGGCACTCCCTCGCCGCGCTGGAGCCGCGCCAGGACGTCGTAGCCGGCCATCAGGGTGCCGAGGTTGATGTTGTTGCGGGCGTGAATCGGCGCGAAGGAGCCGGCGATCGCGATCCGGATGCCGGCGTACTTCTCGCACTGCGCGGCCGTCTCGCGCGAGCTGCCGGTCCCCTTGCGCAGGCCGGAGACGATGACCTCGAAGCCGCCCTGGACCAAGGCGTCGCGCTCGAACACGCGGCGGCCGTCGACGATCAGCCCGGCGTAGGCCTCGCGCGCGATCTCGGCCGGCTGCCAGTCGAAGCAGACCCAGGCCGGGGTCATGACGTCGGTGTTGATGTCGTCGAGCAGGTCGGCCGGATCGACCTCGTCCATCCGCAGCTCGACCTCGCCGCGCAACTGCCGCCGGATCACCTCGGCATCCTTGGTCAGGAACAGGACCCGCTTACCGGGCGTCAGGCGGACGATCGACGGCGGCTTCATCGTGCGTTGGCTCCCCCATCCCGCGCGGCACCCCTCCGCGCCGCCCCGGCATTCTAGCCTCCACCCAAATTCGCCACCCTCGAACCACCACCGCACCCGTCAAAGACCTTCGAGCAGGGCTCGCAACTTCAGTCATACAAGCACTTACATTGCCGCTCAGGCCCGGACCATCGTTCCCCCGGCGACGGAAAAGAAGCTCCATAGAAGGAAAAACAAGAAAGACGGGGCGCTGGGCTCGCTCCGGCGACCACCCCGGCGACCCACGCTGCCACCGATGCGGCGACCGGCGCGGCGACCCATGCGGCGAGCGGCGCGCCGACCCGCGCTCGCCACGGCCGCCGCGCCCTCCACCACCCCCCTTCTATGGAAGCAGTTTCAACACCTCACGAACCCAGGCTGCCCCGAACTCGCGACGCAACGAGAAGCTCCCGGGGAAGAAAAGGTCAGCATTCAGCAGCCAGCAGCTCCGGCCACCACCTGCGACCCGCGCTCGCCACGGCCGCCACGCCCTCCACCGCCCCCCTTCTATGGAAGCAGTTTCAACACCTCACGAACCCCGGCTGCCTCGGACTCGCGAACCACACCAGACTCGCATCCGCGCCGAAGCAGAAGCCTCCGACTCAGGGCGAAGTGAAGGACCAGTAGAGGAGGCTCCCCTCCTCGAAGGCGTCGGCGAAGAGGAGCGAGCGCTCGACGGCGCCGAGGTCGGGCGGGTCAGCGGTGGGGCGGCGGTCGTTGATGCCGGGAATTTCGACGCCCCGGTCGACCAACTGGCTGGCGGCCAGAGGCGTGAAGTCGCCGGCGCCGGGCGCGACGAGGAGCGGTGGCGCCGAGAGGCCGTTGGGCTCCTGGCCGGTACCGACTTGGAAGGCCGCGAGATTCGCGTAGCTCGTCCCCTGCCAGTAGACCAGCCGGCCGGCGGACGAGCGGTGGAGGTCGTTCCAGTCCCAGTCGAGCAGCACCGGGTTGACCTTGTAGAGCGCCTCGCCGGTGCCGGCGAAGAGGTTGTTGCGGGCCGTGATGTGAGTGCTCTGCCCGGGGTTGAGCAGAGTCATCGCGGCGGTCGCCGGCGCCGTCGTCAGGAAGGTGTTCTGGTAGAGCAGGAGCGGCCCGACCGGCGTCGCGTAGCCGCTGTTGATCTTGAGCGCCGAGGCCAGGTAGCCGTCGATCTGGCTGGTGCGGGTGGCGCCGAAGTCGAAGGCGACGTTGCGGACGATCCAGGTCGGCCCCGGCGCGGCCGGCGCCACCGCGAAGGCCATGTGGACCCGCTCGATGTGGTTGTCCCACATGCGGACGTTCGAGCACCAGCCCTCGGGCTCGAGCGCGTCGTCGTTGTGGTCCAGGAACAGGTTCTCGTAGACGTCCACCTCCGTGGTGACGACGCCGCCGGGCGGCGCGCTGCCGCCGCAGGGGCCGATGCCGTTGAAAGTCCCCTGGACGAGATTGCGGCGGACGACGTGCCCGCGGCCGACGTCATCGGTCAAGACGACGCCGTTGCCCTCGGCGCTCGAGCCCTTGGTCCAGTCCCAGACCCAGCCGGGGATCGAGCTGTCCCAGAACGAATTGCCCTCGATCAGATGGCGCGCGCCGCCCTTGACCCAGACCCCCGCCGACCCGATCTCGTGAAGCTCGCTGCCGCGCACCGCGCAGTCGCTGGCGAAGCGGAGATAGACCCCTTTGCCGAAATCACCCGAGCCGTAGTGGCGGATCTCCAGGTTCTCGATCCGGACATGGGCGACGCCATCGAGGTAGAAGCCGTTCTCGCGCCGCGCGACGTGCATCGCGTGCGCTGCCGGCGACGAGCCGTCCGAGAAACGGACCCGCAGCGTCCCGCCGTCGAGCCAGAAGCCGCCGGGGGGGCCGGCCGGCAGCGCCAGGAGGTCCGCGAGGTCGTCGTACCGGAAGAGGCGGCCGACGTCGGCGACGACGTGCCCGGTCGCGAAGCCGAGCGCCCGCGAGTACACACCGTTGCCGTCGTGACTCCAGGCGACGCCGGCGGCGATCGCGCCGTCCGCGCCGTCGAGAACGACGCCGGGGCCGGAGCCGCGGAAAACGATGGGTTGCGCGGCGGTCCCCGACGCCGTCACCGTCACCGCCTCGCGGTAGACGCCGGGGGCGATGGCGACGAGATCCCCGGCCTGGGCGCGCTGCGCCGCGGCCTGGATGGTGGCGAGCGGGTGCGCCGGGTCGGTCCCCGTGTTGCCGTCGCTGCCGCCGGGGGCGACGTAGAGCGTGCGCAGCGTCGGTTCGGCCAGGAGCGGCCAGCGGGTCGTTAACGGCGCCACCGCCGTGGCTTCGCCGATCACGCCGTCGGGATCGGAGAGCGTGACCCGCGCCTCCCAGCTCGCGCCCGGATCGAGGAAGAAGAGGCTGCCGGCGAACAGGCCGGGGCTGATCCGGATCAGGGGGTGACCCGCGCGGAACGCTGCATCACCCAGCCGCCGCCACTCCAGACTGGCGACGGCATCCCCGTCGGCGTCGCCGGCGACCGCCGCGGTGACGCCGGCGGCGTGAAACGTGCCGTAGCCGGCGACACCCAGCAGCTGGACGCTGTTCTGCGCTGGCGCGGCGCTCGCCACGACCACCAGCCCGACGACGATCCCGGGCGCCCTCATGTCCGCAGACTGCGCCAGCCAGCGACGATCCGCAAGGCCCCGCGTCACTGCGGCGCGCTCGGCTGAGCGCTCTCGCTTCAGTATCTCGCCATCCCGGCGTCGATCCGCTCCGCCCAGGCGTCGACCCCCCCCGCCAGGATCCGCAACCTGGCGAAACCGGCTTGGCGGAGGAGCTGATAGGCCTGGAGGCTGCGGGTGCCGCGGTGGCAGGCGATCGTGTAGGTGCGCGCCGAATCGAGCTCGGAGAGGCGCGCCGCGAGCTCGCCCAGGGGCAGCAGCCGCGCGCCCGGAATGCGCGCGATCTCCGCCTCGTGCGGCTCGCGCACGTCGAGCAGCTCGAACGACTCCCCCGCCTGGCGGCGCGCGTGGAGCTCCTCGACGGTGAGCATCGGCAGGCCGCTGGAATCGAGCTCGGGCTCGCGCCCCCGCACGCCGCAGAACTCCTCGTAGTCGATCGGCGCGCGGATCGTCGGCGCCTCGCCGCAGACCGGGCAGGCGGGGTCCTTCTCGACGGCGAGCTCCCGGAAGCGGAAACCCAGGGCGTCGACGAGCACCAGACGGCCCACCAGTGGCTCCCCGCGCCCGAGGATCAGCTTGAGCACCTCGAGCGCCTGGAGCGTGCCGACGATGCCCGGGAGCACGCCGAGCACGCCGCCGTCGGCGCACGAAGGCACCAGCCCCGGCGGCGGCGGCTCCGGGAAGAGGCAGCGGTAGCAGGGCCCGCGCCGGGCGTCGAAGACGGAGAGCTGGCCGTCGAAGCGAAAGACGCTGCCGTGGACGTTCGGCTTGCCAGTGAAAACGCAGGCGTCGTTGACCAGGTAGCGGGTGGCGAAGTTGTCGGTGCCGTCCGCCACCACGTCGTAGCCGTCGATCACCTCGAGCACGTTGTCGCTCGCCAGGCGCAGCGGGTGCGCCACGATCTCGATCTCGGGGTTGATGCCGGCGAGGCGCTCGCGCGCCGCTTCGAGCTTGGGCCGGCCGACGTCCGCGGTGGTGTAGAGGATCTGCCGCTGGAGGTTGGTCAGGTCGACCGCGTCGAACTCGACCAGGCCGAGCGTGCCGACGCCGGCGGCGGCGAGGTAGAGCGCGAGCGGCGAGCCCAATCCGCCGGCGCCGACCACCAGCACGCGCGCCGCCTTCAACCGGCGCTGCCCATCGAGCGTCACCTCGGGCAGCAGCAGGTGGCGGCTGTAGCGCAGGATCTCCGGGTGCGAGAGCTCGGCCATGACGCGGGGCGATTCGCCCCTCTCCAGGCCCCGATGCTACGACCAACTGGCGCTGGCGGCGCCATCGGCCCTAGACTCGCCGCTCTCCTCCCCGCCGAGGATCTTGCGGAGGCGCGGTCGACGCGCGGACCGCAGTGAGAGCGCGGCGGGAGCCGAGAGCAGCGAAGGAGGTGGAACGGTGAGCCGGATTCGAGTCCTGGTCGGCACCAAGAAGGGCGCGTTCGTCCTGACCGCCGACGGCAAGCGCGAGCGCTGGGAGGTCGCCGGCCCGCACTTCGGTGGCTGGGAGATCTACCACCTCAAAGGCTCCCCGGCGAACCCGGACCGGATCTATGCCTCGCAGACCAGCGGCTGGTTCGGGCAGGTCGTGCAGCGCTCGGACGACGGCGGCGTGACCTGGGAGGCGGTCGGCAACGATTTCCCTTACGACGGCGTCCCCGGCACCCACCAGTGGTACGACGGCTCGCCGCACCCCTGGGAGTTCAAGCGCGTCTGGCACCTCGAGCCGTCGCGCGCCGATCCCGACACGGTCTACGCCGGCGTCGAGGACGCCGCGCTCTTTCGCTCGACCGACGGCGGCAAGAGCTGGCGGGAGCTCTCCGGGCTGCGCGGCCACGGCTCGGGGGCGAGCTGGATGCCGGGCGCGGGCGGCATGGGACTGCACACCATCCTGGTCGACCCGGCGCGCGCCGAGCGGATCTGGATCGCGATCTCCGCCGCCGGTGTCTTTCGCAGCGACGACGGCGGCGCGACCTGGACGCCCAAGAACGAGGGGCTGCGCTCCGAGTTCATGCCCGACCCGACCGCCGAAGTCGGCCACTGCGTACACCGGATCGCGCACCACCCGTCGCGCCCCGAGGTGCTGTTCATGCAGAAGCACTGGGACGTGATGCGCAGCGACGACGCCGGCGACTCCTGGCGCGAGGTCTCGGGCAACCTGCCGACCGATTTCGGCTTCCCGATCGACGTCCACGCCCACGAGCCGGAGACGATCTACGTCGTGCCGATCACCAGCGACTCGCTCCACTACCCGCCCGACGGCAAGCTGCGGGTCTACCGGAGCCGCACCGGCGGCGGCGAGTGGCAGGAGCTCGGCCGCGGGCTGCCGGAGCGCGACTGCTACGTCAACGTCCTGCGCGACGCGATGGCGGTCGACGCGCTCGACCCCTGCGGCGTCTACTTCGGCACCACCGGCGGGCAGGTCTACGCCTCGCCCGACGGCGGCGACCACTGGACGGCCATCGTCCGCGACTTGCCGGCGGTGCTCTCGGTCGAGGTCCAGACCTTGCCATGATCCGCGTCGTGCTGCCCGCGCCGCTCCGCAGCCTCGCGCGCATCGACGGCGAGGTCGTGCTCGAAGTCGACGGCCCGGTGACGCAGGCCGCGGTCCTGGACGCCCTCGAAGCGCGCTACCCGATGCTCGCCGGCACTACGCGCGACCAGCGGACGAAGCGCCGCCGCCCGTTCATTCGCCTCTACGCCTGCGGCCGCGATCTCTCCGACGACGCCCCCGACGCCCCTCTCCCCGCAGCCGTCGCGACGGGCGCCGAGCCCTACCTCGTCGTCGGCGCCATCGCCGGCGGGTAGCTCGCGACAGATGATCCCTGGGCTGCGGCAGTAGGAGCCCGCAATGGGCTGTGGCGGCCGGGATTGTGAGGCCTCCGGGTCGCGTGCTACCTTGGGCTGGAGTCACTTCGGGAACCTCACTCCCGGGAGGCATGTTGACCTCTCGTTCGCTCGCCATCGCGGTCTTGGCCCTCGCAGGGAGCGGCGGGGGCCACTCTGCGCCGGGCCCAGCGACGATCGAGATTCCGCACCGCACCGCCAATCTGGAAATCGACGGCGATGCCTCCGACTGGGGCTCCGAAGCGGCTCGCTTCGAGATCCGACGGCCCGCCACCGAGGGTGAGCCGGCGGCGCGCGCTGCGGCGCGGCTCGTCTGGGATCGGCGCGCGCTCTGGGTCCTGCTCGAGGTGGTGGACCCCACGCTGCACCTGGCCCCGCCGTCGATCGCGGGGCCGGAGCTCTTCCAGTGGGATTCGGTCGAGATCTACCTCGACGGCCGGGGCGACCGCTCCCGGCGGATGGGCGCCGACGACTTCCAGTTCCTGCTCGCGCCCGACGGGCGGTATTCCGTGCTCCAGGGCGACCCGCTCCTGCTCGAGCTCGAAGAGCTGGAAGTTCCCAAGCGGGAGCGCGAGTCGCTGGTGGTCGAGGTCGCGGCGGCGCGTGACCCGGACGGCTACCGGATCGAGTGCGCCATTCCCTTCGCGGCGGTCGGCATCGCGCCCCGGGACGGCGCGACGATCGCGATCGACCTCGCGCTCAACGACTGGCTCGCCGACCATCCGCCGCTTCAGCAAGTGCGTTTCGACCTCGATACCGTGCGCAAGCTCGACGCGAGACCGGCGAACGAACCTTCGGCATACACGGACAACGGGCTCGCCGCCGAGCTCGCCGCCGAGCTCGAGCGGCGTCTCTACCGCCCCTGGTCACTCGCCGGCAGCAGGGATTTTGGCCACCCGCAGCGGTGGACGCTGGTCCGCTTGACCGGGGGGCCGGCGTTCGCGGAGCAGGTGGTCGAGACCCTGGGCCCCAGGCGAACGCTGGTCGGGGCGGCCCTGTTCGCGGCGGTGCTCGTCGCCCTCGGCGTGATCGCGGACGAGTGGCACCACCGGCGCAGGATCGCGGTGCTGCTCGGGCGCCTCGCGACGCTCGAAGCGATGCCTCCGCCAGCTCGGGAAGGCGTGGCCGAGGGTGCGGCGACCGGGGCAGGTGGAGCCGCGCGGGCGCGGCCCCCCGCGTCGAGACCCGAGCCGCTCGACTACCTGGAGCGCTCCGCTGAGCGAGCTGAGGATTCCGGCGCCCACGCCAGGCTCGAGCTGCGCGCGCTCAAGGCGATCCTCGACCGGTTGGACCAGCCGTTGAGCCCCGCCGAGCTCTCCGACCAGCTCTTCGTCTCCCTCCGCACCCTGCAGCGCCACCTGACCGGCGCGCTCGCCTGCTCGCCAGGAGAGCTCATCCTGGCGGTCAAGATGCGCGAAGCGCGGCGCCTGCTCGAGCGGGGCGGACTGCAGGTCCAGGAGGTCGCGCGCCGAGTTGGGTACGACGACCCGGCCCACTTCTCGCGCCGATTCAAGGCCTACCACGGCGCTTCGCCGACGGCGATCGGCGCCGGCCGCGAGCAAGCGGCCTGAATCCCACCTGGCGGCATTGCGGCGGAAACTCGCCGCGCGACGCCGAGCTGGCGCTTTCCTCCAGGAACTTGGCGCTCCGGTCCATTCCGGGCGCGGCCGAACGGTCCGATCCTGATCGCGTCGTCGAGCGGTCCCGCTCGCGATCCGACCAGGAGGCCGTTCATGCATCGATCGAAGCGCTCCGCCCCGCTGCTCGCCACTCTGCTCCTCGTTCTGGCCACGGCGACCGCCGCCGTCGCTCAAAGCGACTACATCCCGGTCCAGGGCAGGCTCACCGATAGCTCCGGCGTCCCTCTGCACGGCAGTCACACGCTCAAGTTCCGTCTCTACGACGTCGCCACGGGCACGCTGCTCTGCACCCTCACGAAGTCGGTCACGGTCGACCGCGGTCTCTTCTCGACCTACTTCGGCGGCACCAGCTGCGGCATCGATGGTCGCGAGCTGACCCTGGGAATCGAAGTCGGAGACGACGGCGAGATGGCGCCTCGCTTCTTCGTCGACAACGCCGTCTACGCCTGGGGCCTCCGGCCGGGCGCGGTGTCCCAGGGCTCCTACAGTGGCGCGATCCTCCACATCGAGAACGCCGCCGCGGGCGGCCGCGGCCTGCGCGCCTACGCGACTGCGACCTCGGGCACCAACTACGGCGTGGTCGGCGCTTCGCAGTCCCCCGCCGGCTACGGCGGCTACTTCTTCAACAACCAGGACGGCGTCGCCCTGCGCGCTTCGGCGACCGGCGCGGGCTTCAAGGACGCCCTCGAGGCGGAGAGCCAGAGTGGCGACGGCGTCAGCGGCGTCGCCCAGGCGAACACCGGGCGGGGCGTCTACGCCGACAACACCGGGGCGGGCGTCGCGCTGGCGGCGCGCGCCAACTCCTCGGGAAATCTCTATCCGACCCTCTACCTCGTGCAGGAAAACGCCGCCGGCAACTTCGTGGTCGGTTCGAGCAGCTACTACGGCACCCGGTACTTCCGAGTCGACCGGACCGGCAAGGGGTACTTCGAGGGGGGCACGCAGACCGGCGGCGCCGACTTCGCGGAGCGCCTCGACGTGCACGGCGATCGCGCCGCGCTGTCACCGGGCGACGTGCTGGTGATCAGCCTCGGCGCGGATCGCGCGGTGGAGCGTTCCCACGAGGCCTTCTCGACCGCGGTGATCGGCGTCCATTCCACCCGCCCGGGGGTCCTGGCGGGCGCTCCGGACACCGGGGAGCCGCTGGTGGGCGTGCCGGTGGCCATCACCGGCATCGTCCCCTGCAAGGTCACCGCCGAGAACGGCGCCATCCAGCGGGGCGACCTGCTGGTGACCTCCTCGACGCCGGGCCACGCGATGCGTGCCGGCATCTCGCCGCCGCCTGGAGCGGTGCTCGGCAAGGCGCTCCAGCCGCTCGCGCACAGCACGGGCCAGATCGAGATCCTCGTCAACGCTCGCTAGGGGGAGGCGACCATGTACGGAGACAGATCGAGGCTCGCGGGCGTCGTGCTCGCCGCCTTGGGCGCCGCCGCGGCGGCCCAGCCGCCGGTCGGCGAGGCCGGCCCCCCGGAGGAGACACGCGCCAGCTCTCCCAACTACGCGATCCACTGGATCGTCCTCGACGCCAATGGCGGCGGCACCGCCACGTCCGCCGGCTATCGCGGGCAGATCACCCTCGGGCAGAGCCCGATCGGCGTGAGCGTCGGAGCGGGCGGCAAGGCGGAGCTCGGCTTCTGGTTCGGCGACCGCAACGACCTCTTCGGCGACGGCTTCGAAACCGGGGACACGACGGCCTGGTCGGCAACGGTCGGCGGCGGCTGAAGGGCTGCTCGCCTCGCGGCTCGCTCCGGGGGTGCGACCCCTCGGAGGTGAGGATCTCCAGGAGGCGCGCCCTAGGGCACCGCGCCGGTGGCGGAGCTCCACTCGGCGAGGTCGCCCTCTTCGTGGCGGGCGGTGAAGATGTGGCTCTTCCACCACTGGAGGAGCTGCCGCAGCGCCTCGGGCTGGTGGGTCGGTGGCGCCTGCCCGGCCTGGTCCTGGGCGTTGACGCCGTGGCAGGAGGCGCAGACGCGGATCTCGCCGGCCTGGAAGGTGAGCCAGTAGCGCTCGCGCACCACCGGCGTGCCGGCGCCGGTCGTCAGGTGCCAGGAGAGCGCGCGGTGCGCCGGCACCAGCGCCGCGATCGAGCCGTCGTCCGCCACCTCGACGCTGCCCACCGGATCGCCCGGATCGAGCGGCGGGTTGACCGCCTTCGGATCGTGCAGCGGACGCGCCAGCACCCGCCGGCCGGCGCGCGGGGTCTGCGTGCCACCGATGCCGCGGATCAGGTCGCCCTGGAAGAGCTGCAGGTACTCGACGTCGTAGATCCGGCCCGGCGCGCCGATGGTCTGCGCGGTGCCGCCGGGGACGCGCAGGTTGTAGGGCTGCTGCTCGTCGGCGAGGTCGCGGGTGGTGACGTCGCGCGAGACGATCAGCGCCAGGCCCTTCTGGGCGAGCGCGGCGCGGAAGGCGGCCTCGTCCACCTGCTCTTGCGCGAAGACCGCCGCCTCGGGGGCCGGCAGCTCGCCGGTCGGCATCGGCGGCGGCGTGCGCGGCCGCACCTCGACCGGATCGAGCTCCCAGAGCGTCGTGTTGACGTAGTCCACCCGCACGTCCGGGTCCCAGAACCAGAGCGTCTTGGTGATCCCGGGCGTGAGCGTCGCGCCGTAGGTCTGGTAGCCCGTGCACGGGGAGCCCGCTGGGCCCAGGTCGCGCAGGCGGAACTTGTAGCGCGAGCCGGGCAGCGGGCGCGTGCCGGTGTTGATGTCGGCCCGGGTCTCGGGCACCCCGGGCGAGATCTCCCCCGCGTGCACGGCGACCAGCGAGCCGTCGCCGAGCTCGAGCGGGCTGCGGTAGAAGCCGCTGTGGCACGGCCCCGGGGTGTTCGAGACGTTCGAGGTGCTGCGGTGCGTCCAATAGGTGACCGCGAACTGATCCGCCGGCAGCACGGGCGGTCCCTCCATCGAGACCAGCTGACCGGCCGCGTGGGTCTGGAACTCCGGCGCGTCGATGCCGAAGTAACGGCCGGGCTGGCTCGCGCTCTCGTGGGTCTGCAGGAAGTTGAGGATCGAGTTCGGATTGACCCGGCCGGAGACGGCGGCGATGAACTCGGAGAGGTTCGGATCGTCGTTGAAGGCGCGATTGAAGTAGGAGTGCAGCTCGTGCCGGCCGACGTGATTGAGCGTCTCGAGCTCCGTGCCGTCCTGGTTCGCCATCCAGGGGAAGAAGTGATTGAAACTGTGCCCCTCCTCGTGCGGCAGGAGGATGTCCGTGCGAGCCGCGCGGGGCTCGGGGAAGACCTCGATCCGCTGTGCCAGCGGCACCGAGCCCGGCTTCTCGCTCGACCAGTCGAACGTGCCGTAGGGATCGCCGTTCGGGTCGAGATCGTCGGCGTCGGCCTGCTGGTCGCGCTGCAGGTGATCCCAGCGGGTGAAGACCACGCGCCCGAAGCTGTCGACGATCGGCTTGAAGACTCCCGATGGCGCGTGGTCGAGCAGCAGGAGCTCGCCGGTCGCCGGATCGAGCCGCCAGAGACCGGAGACCGTCGGCGCGGTCTCGTACTCGTCGAGCTGCGGGTAGAGGTGCGCCGAGCCGTCCCGCGAGCGGTCCGAGGTGAAGAGGATCTTGCCGTCGCTGGTGTAGGCGGGGCTGACGTTGTTGGCGTTGGCCGGCTGGTTGGGGACGAGCGTGATGACCGGGGTGTCGGCGGGACCGAGCCCCGTCACCTCGTAGAGCCGCCAGCGGTAGGTGCCGACCTGAAACTGCGCGGTCGGCGCCCCCACCACCATGCTGAAGACCGCTTTCGTCCCCGACCAGTGGACCGCGGGCTCGCGCACCGCGATCGAGCTCGCGCCCTGGAAGCCGCTGGCAACGCCGTAGCCGGCGGCGGCGGTCAGGTTCTTGAGACTGCCGTCCGGGTAGAGGATCCAGAGGTCGCCGCCGCGGCCGACGGTCTGCATCGTCGCCCGGTGGTTGCCGAAGACCGATCCGATGGTGGTGAAGTCCCCCGGGATCGGCACCTGGGTGACGAAGAGAATCGGGTGGGGCCGGACGGCCGAGGCCGGCGCCGCCAGGAGCAGTCCCGCGACCCAGGCGCTCCGGAGCCTGCTCGAGAGCTCGATTCTGCGCAGCATCGCTCCTCCAGCGGCGCCGGCAGCGGCGCCGCGATCGTTCTTACCCTTTACGCGGCAGGCGGAGCCTAGACGGGCCATTCGCCCCCCAGGTGTGGCACGCTGCACAGCCCCGGCCCTCTCCGGTATCTTCAGGCTCGGAGGGCGCGGCCGTGTGCGGACGCTATGTCCTGTCGACCCCGGGCGAGGTGTTGGCCGAGCTGTTCGAGCTGCCGGCGGCGCCGAAGCTCGCCGCGCGCTACAACATCGCGCCCACCCAGGCGGTGCCGATCGTCCGCGCCGGGGCGAGCGGCGGCCGCGAGCTGGCGTTCGTTTCCTGGGGACTGGTGCCGTTCTGGGCCAAGGAGCGGGCGATCGGCAATCGGCTGATCAACGCCCGCGCCGAGAGCGCCGCGGAGAAGCCCTCGTTCCGCGACCCGCTGAAGCGTCACCGCTGCCTGATTCCGGCCGACGGCTTCTACGAATGGCGCAAGCTCGAGGGCGGCAAGCAGCCCTACCTGCTTCGCCTGCGCGGCGGCGCGCCGTTCGGCTTCGCCGGCCTCTGGTCGCGGTGGCAGGACCCCGCGAGCGGCGAGCCCTTCGAGAGCTGCGCCATCTTGACCACGCGCCCCAACGCTCTCGCCGCCGAGGTCCACGACCGGATGCCGGTGATCCTGCCGCGCGCCGCCCACGGCACCTGGCTCGACCCCGCGCTCACCGATCCGACCCGGCTGGCCAGTCTGATGACGCCCTATCCGGCGGCAGAGATGGAGTCTTACCCGGTCGGCCGAAGGGTCAACAGCCCGGCCAACGACGATCCGTCGCTGGTGCAGCCGCTCGCGGCGTCGTAGCGCCTCCGGCTCGGTCCTGCCCCCGGACACCGTGGGCCACTATCGGACCTCGACCGGCGAGACCTCGCCGATCAGGAGGGCGCGGTCGACTCGGGCGCCGTGCCAGCGCAGACCGAAGTGGAGGTGCGGGCCGGTGACCCGCCCGGTGGCGCCGACACGGCCGATCTCCTGCCCGCGGCGAACCTCGTCGCCCGTGCGGACCAGGATCTCGGAGAGATGGAAGCTCATCGACAGCAGGCCGTCGCCGTGGTCGAGATAGACCGCGCGACCGGCGAAGTAGTGCTCCTCGGCGAGCGCCACCCTGCCGTCGGCGACCGCGCGGACGACGGTGCCGGGGCTGGCCCGGAAGTCGGCGCCCGAATGCGGGCTGCGCGGCTGGGCGTTGAACACCCGGCGCGCGCCGAAGCGCCCCCCCGCCGGCAGCGGATCGAGCGGTGCGCCGAGCGGCAGCGAGAAGCGGCGCGGTGTCTCGAGCGCGAAGAGGGCTCCCACCCGCTGCCGTTCGCGCTCGATGCGGGCGAGCTCCTCTTTGGGCGGCGCGACGTACTTCTCCTCGACCGTCAGCTCTTGCGTCGGATAGGGGTAGGGGCCGATCGCGACCGTGCGTGAGGCGACGCCGGCCGATGACCGGCGGACCAGCTCGACGCTCCCCTGCAGCTCGAGGTCGATCGGGTACCAGCAAGCGTCGGCCAGCGGCTGCCAGCGGCGCCCCTTCATCTCGCAGGAGGCGAGCTCGACTCCGGGCCAGCGCACCACCGAACCAGGGACCACGGTCGCGACCGCCGGAGCGGTGGCCGCGCGCGCCACATCCGCCGCCGGCACTCCGAGCGCGGCGGAAACGAGAGCGAGGAGGGTCGCGGCGGCGGGCGCTCGCACCCCGGCAGTCTATCGTCGGGACCTGGGCTCAGCGGCCGCGGCGGGCCGGACCGGGCGTCCGCTCGGCGATCTGCGGCAGTCGCCGCGCGTACTCGGGATTGATCTGGGCGACCTCGGCGAGTGCCGCCGCGGCGCCCGCTGCGTCACCCGCCCGTTCGAGCGCGATCGCCAGCGTCATCTTGTTGAGCAGCTTGAATCGCCCGTCGCCCAGCCCCCAGAACCGGACGCTCCGATCCGCCGCGCGCAAGCTCTCCGCGGCCTCCGCGTTGCGCCCCTCGGCGAGCTGCCCCACGCCGCGCAGGTGGAGCTCGAAGGCGTTCGCCCCCTCTTGGCGCTTGCCGGTGGTCGCGTAGTCCTTCGCGGCCAATGCCGCCACCGCCTCTTCCTGTTCGCGCGCGACGTCGTCCCGGCCGGTCAGCAGGGCCAGCCGGTGGAACATCACCCCGCGCTCCCGCGGGCCCGGCAGACAACGGTCGATCGCCTCCCGCCAGGGCGCTTCGTAGTCGCGCTCCAGGAAGGCCTCGATCATCCGGGCCTGACACCTCATCCGCTCCGCCATGGCGGGCTCGCAGTGCGCGTCGACCCGGTCCAGAATGGGACCGAACGCCTCGGAGCGACCCTCCAGCATGGCGATCGCGATCAGGTTGCCGTAGGAAGCGCAGAAGTCCGGCCGGATCTCGAGCGCCTGCTCGAGTTGCGCCCGCGCCTCGTCGTAGCGGCCGAGCAGGACGTAGAGCTCCCCGAGCGAGTCGTGGGGGTTGGCCTGATCGGGCGCCACGTAGGCGTAGGTCTGGAAGTGCTGCTCGGCGTCGGCGAAGCGCCCCTGCGCCATCGCCAGATAGCCGAGGTTGTTGCGCGCCAGCACCCAGTTCGGCTCGACCGCGAGCAGGCGGCCGAAGAGCTGCTCCGCGCGCGACCAATCCTGGTCGTCCCAGGCCTGCGCCGCCACCATCGACAGCCCCCAGGGGTCCCGCGGGTGGCGCTCGACGAACTGCCGCGCGAGATGGCGCACGCGCACCTGATCCTTGTCCCGCCAGGCGAGCGACAGGTCGACCAGGAATCGTTCGCGCTCGGTCAGCCGCCGGCGGTCGACCGTGGCCAGGATGTCGAAGTGCGCCTGACGTGTCTCGGCCTCCCGCTCGAGCTCGACCAGCTGCACGCGCGCGGCGGCGAACTGCGGATCCGCCTCGAGCGCCCTGCGGAAGCTCGCCATGGCGTCCTGCGGATAGAAGCGCATCCGCTCGTCGAGTCCGCGCTGGAACGCCTCGAGCGCGGGTTTCGAATCCGTCGTCCACTCCCGCCGGTCGAAGGCGCCCATGTAGACCAGCGCCGCCACCGCGAGCCCGGCGACCGCCACCGCCGAAGTCCAGCCCAGGAGCGTTCGTTTCATGTCGCCACCTCCGCGTCGCGCGCCAGCGCCACCAACGTGATGTCGTCGTAGGGCTCGGCGCCCCGGGTGAACTCCTCGATCGCGGCCAGCACGCCCGCGACGACCCCGTCCGGGGATCCTTCCGCTTCCGCCAGCGCGCGGGCCAGCCGCTGGTCGCCGAAGAACTCCCCCGCCGGCGATTGTGCCTCGATCACGCCGTCCGAGTAACCCAAAATCAGCTCTCCTGGTTCGAGCCGGGCCTGCGAGAGGACGTGTCGTCCTTCGAGCAGAGCTCCGACCGGCAATCGATGCGCCGGCAGCGGCAACGCGCGCACCGCGCCGCCGCGGCCGCGGACGAGCAGCTGCGGCTGCCCGGCGACCAGATACTCGATGCCGTCGCCATCCGGCAGCGCCGCGAGATAGGCCAGCGCCACGAAGGAGCGCTTCGCCCCGGGCAGATAGAGGCGCCGGTTGGCCAGCTCGAACAGCTGCTCGGGATCGCGGTGGGTCAGCGCCAGGCTCTGCAGCGCCTCGTGCGCGGCCATCATGCGCAGGGCGCCCGCCACCGACTTGCCCGCGACGTCGCCGAAGACGATCGCGCGCGCGCCGTTCTGCCGCGCCGGCAGCTCGGCGAAGAAGTCGCCGCCGACGTGGCGCGCCGGGCGGCAGACCGCCGCCACGCGCCACCCCTCGCCGAAGCGCAGCGCGCGCGGCAGCAGCTCGGCCTGCACCGTCGAAGCGATCTCGAGCTCGCGCTCGAGCTCCGCCTGGCGCGCCCGCTCGCCGAGCAGGAAGTGGGTTTCGAGCGCCATCGCCGCCTGGTCGAAGAGGCTGTCGAGCAGCGCCAGCTCCTCCTCGCCCAGGGCCAGCTGGCCAGCCGGCTTCGACAGCAGAACGAGACCGATGCGGCGCCGCGGCGAGGTCAGATCGGTCAGCCACTCGACCCCGGCCTCGGCCAGGGGTGCCACCAGGTCGGCCGCCGCGCTGGCGCCGGCGAGGCCCGGCAGCTCCGCGAGCGGCGCCAGCGAGCCGCGCGCCGCGAGCGCGTCCCGCAGCTCGGGCACCGGCGGCAGCTTCGCCGGCAGCGCCGCCGGCCCCGCCTCGCGCCGCAGCTCGCCGCCGGCGTCGAGATAGAGCGCCGCGAAGTGGAGCCCGAGCAGCCGCGGCAGCCGCTCGACCAGGTCGCGCACGACCGGCTCGAGATCGACCTGGGCGCTGGTCGCGCGGCCGAGCTCGCGCACCGCCTCCTGCAGCCGGCGCCGGTCGCCCAGCGCGAAGCGATCCACCATCTCCTGGCTGCGCAGTCGCAGCGGCTCGAACAGCAGCAGGACGGCGAGCGCGAAGAAGATCGGGAACCAGGGCGAGAGCGCCAGCTTCGAGCCGATGGCGAAGGCGTTGAACAGGCCGAGCGCCACGGCGTAGCTGACCGTGAGCGCGATCGACACCGCGGTGTAGACCAGGCTGCGGCGGACCAGGACCTGGATGTCGAGCAGGCCGAATCGGACGATGGCGACAGCGAAGGTCAGCGGCACCAACGTCAAGGGCGCCAGCGCCAGGAACGCGTGCGGGTCGGTCAGCAGCCAATTGGGGCGCGCCACCGCGATGACCAGGAAGGGCGCCAGGCCGAACAGCGAGCCGGCCTGCAACAGGCCGACGCCGCGCCGCTGGCGCTCGTCGCCCAGCCGGCGCGCGTTGGCGCCGAGCGCCGCCAGGCCGAGGACGAAGTAGAGCCCGAGCAGCCACCAGCTCGCCGCTGGAGCGCCGCTGATCAGCCGCGGCGACTCGCCGCCCGGCGCCCCGGTCCAGCGCACCGCGATCGGCAGCAGGATCGGCACCAGGTAGACCGTCCCGAGCACGGCGAGCCAGCGGCGCCGCCGCTTCGCGTAGTCCGGCTCGGCGCCGGTCGGCCGCAGCGGCAGCGGGCGGGGGAAGACCAGGAAGAAGTGGAGGAAGGTCGCCGGCAGCAGCATCAGGGCGAGCGCGCCCGCCTCCAGGACGAAAGCGTCCAACCACTGGTAGGAAGCCGGCCGGAGCCGGCAGACCAGGAAGATCATGAAGAGGGAGCAGAGCAGGAAGAAGATCTGGGCCGCGCGCTGGTCGGGCTGACGGCGGCGGACGAACAGACCGACGCCGAAGAAGGCGAAACCCAGCAGGCAGGCGAAGAAGTAAGAGGCGCTGCCGACGAAGCGCCGGCCGAGCTCGACGGTGACCTCCGTCAGGCGGCCGTCGCGCCGGACCAGGTAGGCGACGCTGTCGCCGATCCGGCGGGCCGCGAGCAAGCGGGCGGCGTGGCTGCCCGAGTCGAGCACCGAACGGTCGATGCCGACGATCTGGTCGCCGGGACGGATTCCCGCCCGCTCCGCCCCGGAGCCCCCGAGCACCTCGCGCACCACCAGCCTGCCGGGCGCGTCGGCCTCGAGCACCACGCCGTCGAACGGCCGGGGGACGATGATGTCGATCAGCGACGAGGCGGCCAGCACGAAGGCGACCGCCCCCACCAGCGACAGCAGCAGCTTCAGCCGGGACCGGCTCATCGCGCGCCCATTCTGGTGGAGATACGTCGCGGCCGGCCCGAGGATGCACCCCCAGGGGGCCCCGCTCCCTCCGCCCGGTCAGGGCGCCCCGACTGGGACCGGCGAGTAGCCCATTCCATCCGGCTCCCGTCCCGCCCGCAGCTCGCCCGACTTGGCGCCGGTCCCGAGGTCGATGACCGAGATGGCGTCGGAGCCGGCGTGGGCCACCCAGGCGCGTTTGCCGTCGGGAGCGACGACGATGCCGATCGGGATCGAGCTCTTGCCGAACTGGTCGCCGAACAGCTTCCCCTCGCTGGTCGCCTCACCGGTCGGCAGTGGCACCCGCCGGGCGAGCGTCCGCGCTTCGGCATCGAACCAGGCGAGATCGCCCGACTCGGCGCAGGAGACCAACACCGCCCGGCCGTCGGGGGTCGGCTTGGCCCGGATCGGGAACTTCGGCGCCGAAAGCGTGGCGACGGGCCGCAAGCTCGTCGGGTCGATGACCGAGACGGTGTCGTCGGCCCGATTGGTGACCCAGATCTCGCCACTGCCCGGCCGCACCGCGAGCCCCTCGGCGCCCTTGCCGGTCTGGATCTCGGCCACCCGCTCGCCCTGCTCGAGATCGAAGACGGTGAGCGAGCCCGAGCCGATGTTGGTGACGTAGGCGCGCGCGCCGTCCGGGGAGAGGTCGACCATGTGGGAGACCTCGGCCCCGGTCACCAGCGCCCGCTCGACCACCCCCTTCTCGAGGTCGACGATCAGCAGCGCATGGTTGGCTTCCGCCGTGACCAGGGCCCGCCGGCCGTCCGGCAGGAAGACCGCGCCATGCGGGCGGCGGTAGGGCGCGAGCTCGATGGTCCGAATGCTCTTGGCCCCCGGCACGTCGATCAGGCTCAGGGTCGAGCCCCCCTCGCCCCGCTGGCCGTAGTTGGTCACCAGCGCCGTCCGGCCGTCCGGCGAGATCGCCACCTCGTGCGGCCCGACGCCGGTCGGCAGCGTCGCGCGCACCGTCCCGGTCGCGAGGTCCACCAGCGACACCGTGGCCTCGGCCTTGTTGGCGACCACCAGCGTCTCGGCGAGGACGCCGGGGCCGAGCGCGACAAAGACGGTCGCCGCCACCAGTGCTACCCGCACCACTCGCGGTACCAGCGCCACCAGCGCTACCCGCGCTACCCGCGCCACCTGCGCCGCCAGCTTCCAGTCTCCGATCTCACCAACCCTCTCGATCCGCCGTTCGCGCATGGCACCCTCCTCGACGCTCCGGACTCGCTCCACCGCCTGCTCGTCGCGCCCCTGCCGCTCCACCCCAGCCATCGGCGCGAGAGCCGCTGGGCTCCAACCGTATCAGCGCGCAGCGGTCGCGACGACCGCGGTGGCTTCGGCGGGGCACGCAGGGTGGAGGAAGCTCTCGAGAAGCTCCATTGAAGGGTCGAGTGCCGGCCGCTGGTGGCAAAGTCCAAACGCCGGCAGTCGGCGCGGCGGTAAGGGGCGCGAGGACGTCTCGCACTCGCCACGGATGTAACGTCCACCACCCCCTTCAACAGAACGCTTTCTCAACGTGAGCGCGCCCACCGGCGGGTCGGCCTGCGAAAGGAGAAAGGCAAGGGCTCCATAGAAGGGGTCGAGCCTCAACCGAGAGTGGCGGCGGCGGAACGCCGGTGACCCCCTTCAACAGAACGCTTTTCCAGCGTGAAAGCGCCCACCGGCGCCCCGCACCGGTCACCCCGCCCAGCCGGTGATTCGAGAGATTTCTTGGGCCAGGTGTCACGTTTCAGCCCCCTTGCGGCAACGCTATTAGTAGAGGGCCTGCTGAGCCGCGCCGATCCGGTGGCTGCCTGGCAGGCCATGGGAGAGGAGCGACGCGATCATCGTGTGGGCTGAGCAGCCGCTCGACGGGGAACCGCGGAGGATTCTCGGGCAGCGGCTGGATGCGCAGGGGTCGCTGGTGGGGCTCCCCATCGAGATCGGCGGCTCCGGGTCGGCGGCGCAGTTCGATCCGAAGGTGGCTGCCGGAGACGATGGGCAGTTCCTCGTCGTCTGGGTGGAGGTCGGCAAGAGCTCGATCGTAGCCTCCCTGATCGCGCAGACGATCGACGCTTCGGGTGCCGCGAGGAGCGAGCCCCAGGCGGTGGCAACCGAGATCGCTCCGGTTGTCTGGCTTTCTGGCGCAAGGTCCGCAGCAACGGGCTACCGTGTCTTCTGGGAGAATCGA
>JACTMI010000022.1 GCA_014584695.1 Acidobacteriota bacterium | reverse complement strand
GGCAGAGCCAGCTCGCGCCCATCGCCGAGCTCGACGGCGCCGGCGCCGTCGTCAGCCGCTTCGTCCACGCGACGCGAGTCAACGTGCCGGATTCCATGACCCGCGCCGGCTCGACCTACCGCATCCTCGCCGACCACCTCGGCAGCCCGCGGCTCGTCGTCGACACGACGACCGGCGCGGTCGTGCAGCGGATGGACTTCGACGAGTGGGGCATCGTGCTCGCCGACACGAATCCGGGCTGGACGCCGTTCGGGTTCGCGGGAGGGTTGTCCGAGCCGATGAGCGGGTTGGTGCGGTTCGGGGCGAGGGATTACACCAGCGACTCTGGGCGATTGTTGGCAAGAGACGGCCTGCTCTTTAGAGGGGAGCGTGCGGCCTTGTACGCGTACTCGTTCGGAGATCCCATCAATGCCAGTGATCCCACGGGCCTCTCAGGGTGCGATGCTCTCGTTCAACTGATGGGCTCGTTTCTCGATCCGCCCAACGCGCTTTCACCGGCGTTGGGAGCTGGGTTGATGCTGGGCGCCCGCAGCGCTCGAGGTCGCAGCGAAGGACTGCCAAGTGACGGTTTCAAGGATGGCTTCGTCATGGGTGGCCAGGGCGGACAAGTGTGGGCACATGTCCTGGGACACGCTGGAGCCGTCCTTCTAGGTGGCCTGGGGGACATTGTCAGCGGAGTAGAGATCCGGAACGACATTGAGCAGACAACAGGACGTGATCGGCCGATCGAGTCGCTCGCGGAACTCTTGGGCGACTTTGCGGGGCGCGATGTCGGCAGGATCCTGGAGCGAGTACTGGCTGGCGATCTTCCTCGAGATCAGGCCGTGAACGAGATCCACGACATTCTGTGCGACGACAAGTGCGGCCCATGAATCGTTGGCACCGGCTGGTCGTTGCCGGACTAGGTGCGTTCGCGCTGGCTCTCGCGTGCTTGGCGGGTTTCTTGATCCTCGCTTTCAAGCCTCACACGGTCGCGACCTGGGTAGCCGACGACGAGGGCATCGTGGTGAACGCGGTCTGCGTCCCCGACATGCTGGGTGCGGATCTTCAGCTTCGAGTGCGGCGCGGGCGACGCGAGGTGGCGCGTCTCACGCTCGTTGCGAGCCTCGACACGCGCGCGGACTGCCGGGGCATCGGCGGCGCTCCTGGAGTCGAGATCCGAGGAATCGACACCAGCAGCAAGGTCCTCGAGGTTTCGTTTTCGCGACGGATCTACAGACTCCCCCTGATTCTCGGCGGGCCAGAAACCTACCGCCGGCAGGTGTCTGAGGCGGGCGAGTAGCCGGCGCATCGCGACCTGCTACCAACGGTGCCCCCAAAGGTGCCAGCCGCTTTCTGGCTGGGGCTCTCCCGCCGTCGGCGCCGACCAAAGCGATCCGGCGCGCCCAGGCAGTCGCGCGATCACCCTCTGCGCCCCCCCTGCGAATCGGCTGGCGCCCGGGTCAGGACAGGGTCTCGAGCTCGGGGCACCTGGGGCTCGACTTGCGGAAGGCTTGCTGTTGAAGGGGTTGGCTCGCGTGGCGCCGAGGCGAGTACAGGGCGCCGGTCCCGCTGAAAGTCTGAAAGTCGGCTGGCACTTGGTGGCACACGGTGGAGGCCGCGCCCCTGCGAATCGGCTGGCACCTGGGGCGGGGCTCTGACCGAGGGGTCGGCTGCTTTTCGCATGGCTCTCCGGATGCCGCCGCGCGGGGATCGTGGGGCGGGGGCCCGGGTTGTCGGGCGTCGGTCAGCCCTTGCGGGCTGGGTCGGCGAGGGCGGCGGCGGCGCCGAGGAGGGCGGCGGCGGGGTGGAGGGCGCGGCGGATCGGGATCGCGCGCAGGTAGGCGCGGAAGCGGCCCTTGTCGGCGAAGCGGGCGCGGAAGCGGCGGCGGTCGAAGGCCTCGCCGAGGGCGGACAGCATCTCGCCGGCGAGATAGACGCCGCCACGGGCGCCGAGCGTCAGCGCGAGGTCGCCGGCGGCGGCGCCGAGCCAGCTCGAGAAGAGCTGGCAGGCCTCGGCCGAGTGTGGGCAGGTGCCGGCGAGCGCGCGCGCCGAAACCTCCTCCGGTGGCGATGGCTCCGGCGCCAGCCCGGCAAGCTCGCGCACGGCGTCGTGGAGATTCACCAGACCGGGGCCCGACAGGGCGCGCTCGAGCGAGACGTGTCCGAAGCGGGCGGCCAGACGCTCGACGATCTGCCACTCCCGCTCGTTGGTCGCAGCGAGGTCCCGGTGCCCGCCCTCGCAACGCAGCGCCACCCACCGGTCACCGGCCGCGAACAGCCCCGAGACGCCGAGCCCGGTGCCGGGGCCGATCAGCGCCAGCGGCGCGCCGCGCGCGGCGACGCCCCGCTGCACGACCTCCACGGTGTCGGCGGCGATCCCCGGCAGCGCGAGGGCCAGCGCCTCGAAGTCGTTCAAGACGACCAGCCGCGCCAGACCGAGCCGCGCCTTGACCGCGCGGCGCGAGAAGCGCCAGCCGGCGTTCGTCAGCTCGACCTCGTCACCGAGAACCGGGGCCGCGACGGCGATCGCCGCGGCGCGAAGCTCGCCGGGCGCCACCCGCTCGAGGGCGCAGTAACTCTCGATCGCCTCGGCCAGGCCCGCGCAGTCGGCGGTGCGGAGGTGGCGCACCTGGGCCAAGGCGCCGCGGGCGTCGAGGCGCGCGAAACGCGCGCGGGTGCCGCCGACGTCGGCGACCAGCCACGACTCCGGGCCGCCGGCGGCGTTCGAGCGCGGCTGGGGGATCCACATCGCCCGCGCGTCGCGCCCGGTCAACCGCGCGGCACCGTGGCGTCGCCGCCCCAGGCCCCGCTGTCGACGTCGTCGACCACCACCGCCACGCGCTTCGTCCCCTTCGGCACCCGCAGCGGCTCGCGCGCGGCGAAGCGGCGCTCGCCCGACAGGTCGCGCGCCGCCGGACGGTCCTGCGAGATCAGCACCCGGCCGTCGGGCAGCTCGACCGCGACCGTGACGCGCAGCTGCGCGGCGTCGACCCGCGGGCGCTGGGCGCGCAGCACGTCGAGCTCGGCCTCGTAGGCGATCTCGAGCATCACCGCGTCGGCGTGCTCGGGGTCCTTCGCCGCGGTCGCGGTCAGATGGACCTCGAGCTCCGATCCGGCCGCCTCGTCGGTGCCCAGCACGTGGCGCGCGCGCGCCGCCATCAGCGCGTCGGGCGCCGCCGCGGAGACGCTGCGCGGCGCGCGCACCTCGAGCCCGGGGCGGCGCGACCGCACTTCGAGCCGGTGCAACTCCCCGTCCGGCGCCCGCGCCACCTGGTAGGTCAGCCGGAGCCGGTCGCCGAGCGCCTCGACCGCCGTCGCGAGCTGCCCCGCGCTCAGCGCCAGCTCGCCGCCGGTGACCTCGGCGAGCGTCCGCAGCGGATCGAGCGGCGCGCGCAGCAGGAAGGAGGAGAGCCCGGAGCCGGGCGCTTCGGAACGGGCGCCGCGGGTGAAGCCCCGGTAACGGCCGCGGCCGGAGACCTCCGCGGCGCTCGCCGACTGCGCGCCCGGCTGCGAGAGCGACACCGGCAGCACCTGCCAGCCCGCGGCCGCCACCGTCCGCGCCAGCTGCTCGAACGGCGCGCCGGAGCCCATCCCCCGCAGCTCCTGGGTGAGCGAGGCCGCTTGCGTCGCGTCGCGCAGGTACGAGGCGTAGAACTCGCTCGGGTCGAGATCGAAGCCGTCGGAGACCAGGATCAGCGCGCGCGCGCGCCGCGGCCGCTCGGTGAGCGCGAGCCAGTCGAGCAGCAGCGTCCGCTGCCGCGCGAGCAGCTGCGCTTCGCGCTGCGCCGAGGTCCGGATCAACATCTGGCGCTGCATCGCGCTCGCCCCGGAGGGGAGGCGCGAATCGCCGCCGCGCGCCCCCTCGTTGCGGTAGAGGATGCTCCCGGGCGGCTGCCCGGCGCCGCCGCCGCGCGGCCGGGTGTTCGCCGCCTCGCCGCGCGAGCGCGACAGCTCGTCGGCGTTGTCGGCGTCGGAGGCGGCCACGAACTCGCGCCGGAGCTGCGCGATCTCGTTCGTGCCGACTCCCTTCTCGGCGAGCTTCGTGAAGGCGGCGCCGAGCGCCTCGGGGTCGCGCGTGGCGGCGTGCCGGCGCTCCGGCGCCGGCGCCGCGACCACCAGCTCCACCGAGCCGAGCGCGGCGAGCTCTTCCGCGTGCGCCGCCAGCTCGCGCGCGGCTCCCTGGACGGTCGGGATGCTGGCGGTCGGCGCGTCGAAATAGACCACGATCTGCCACGGCTCGGCGCCCGCGCCGGGGGGCGTCCCGAACCCGGCGGAGGCGTCCGCCGCAGCAGTCGGCGAAGCGGCCGGCGGAGCGGGCGGCGCCGGCGTCTCGACCGCGCCGCCGCCGCGGACGGTGAAGCGCTCGAGACCGATCACCGGCACCTCGACGCCGTCTTCGAAGACCTGGAAGTCGGCCGCCGCGAGGTCGGCGGGGACCCCGCCCGCGGCATCGACGGCGGAGATCGTCACCGTCACGGCGGTGGCGCGAACGACCTCGCCGAAAGCCTGCCGCGGCGGTGCGGCCTCCTGAGTCGAGGCCGCGGCGGCGAACGCCAGGGCGAGCGGAACGGCGACGGGGGCGAGGCGGAGCGGACGACTCATGGCGGCCTCCTGGGCTCGGCGAGCCGAGCCCAATCTAGCAGCCTGTCGCGAGTTCAGCGCGCCGAGCGCGATCGTGGCGCGTAGAGATCGATCACCCGCTCGATCGCCCGCCGGCAGACGGCGCAGAACGGGACGCGGTTGCGGGTGAACATGATGCAGTCGGCCTGGGGCCGGAAGTACCCCTGCGCCTCGTAGTTGGCGCCCTCGAAAGCGCCCACCGCGGCGGCGTGGCGCTCGGCGCCCAGCCGGGCCTCCTCCTCGTCGCGCTGGCGGGCGAAGAGCGCGTCCATCTCCTCTTCCGGACGCCGCTCGGCGCGGATCCTCCGGCGCTCCTCCTGGACCTCCCGCGCGCGCGCCTCGAAGGCCTCCTTCTCCCAGGGCGTCGGGATCGGCGTGCCGGGGGTCACCAGGTCCCGCCACTTGAGGCGCTCCGGGTCCGCGAGCGCGGTGGCGTTCGGCTCCCAGGGCTCCGGCAGCCCCACCGCCGGACCGTAGGCGACGTCCGAGGTGTAGTACTCGTCGGCCAGCGCCGCGAAGTGGTGGCCGAGCTCGTGGACGAAGATGTAGGGCGCCCAGAGGCTGTCCGCCGCCACGGTGCCGTACTGCCCGAAGATGCCGCCGCCGCCGTAGGTGCGGCTGTTGGTCAGGATCTCGACGAACTCGTAGGGGGCCTGCGAGGCGAGATCCCGGAAGGCCCGGTTGTCGAAGGTCAGGATGTAGCGCTCGGAGCGGAAGGCGTCGTAGGTGGCGCCGGCGGGCGAGCGGCGGTGCAGCCCGAGCGTCGGGCGCGACACCCCCGACTCGGCCGCCGCCGGGCAGAGCCCCCAGACGTTGAAGTCGGCGCGCCGGGCGCGGAAGGGCTCGACTTCGAACAGCAGCTCCATCAGCCGGCGGGCGTCGGCCTCGCACTTGCCGCGCTCGGCCGCGGTGTAGCCGTCGCCCAAGATCAGGAAGTCGACCTTCTCCTGGGACGGCCCCGAGCGCTGGAGAGCGAGGAGCGGCCCGGCGTCCGGCGGCGCCGCGCGCTCCACCAGCACGTCGGCCGGATCGACGACCAGCGACCAGACGGCGCGGAAGTCGTTGGCCCGGTCGCGTTTCGAGACGATCACCTGCACCGGCGCCGCCGGCATCGGGAAGCGCAGCGACTCGGCGAAGGCGCGGTCCATCTCGGCGGCCTCGCCCGTGGTCTCCCACTCGCCGTAGATCGAGGAGAAACCGCGCGAGTAGAGGATCGCGCGGCTCTCTCGATCGACCACCTCGAAGCGGTACTTGCCGAGATTGGTGTCGTCGAGCGCCCGCGACGGCGCGCCCGGCCAGGGGAGCGGCTCGACCACCACCCGCTCGAGCGCGAAGCGCTCCTCGCGGGCGTTGCCCAGGTGGACGTAGTCGACCCGCAGCGTCGGCGGCGGCTCGGCGACGCCCGCGGCGGCGCACAGCAGCGCGGCGGCCAGGAGACAGGGGCGAGCGGGGGAAAGGGTCACGGTAGGCCTCCTCGCGGGGGCCCTCGGCGCGGACCTCCCGGCGGGGGCAGTCTAAACCCCGAGTTACCCCTGGCGCGCGCTCGGACCGCCTTCGTGCTACACTCGGGTCTCCGTACCGGCACCCGATCGGGTGCCCGCGGTCTCAAGGCAGTTCGAGGCTCGGCCCAGCGCCCTTCCCTTTCTGACCCCAGCGATCTCGGACGGCGACGGCGAGTGCCTTCGCCCACGGACGGTGCCCATCGTGAGGGCTCGATCACGAACAACGTGTAGTCGGCACGCACGGCTTCGACCGGACTCCGATTACATCAGCGAAGGAGAAGGTCAGCATGCGTACGACCGGCACCGTGAAGTGGTTCAACGACGAGAAGGGCTTCGGCTTCATCACCCCGGAGAACGGGCAGAAGGATTGCTTCGTTCACCACACCGCCATCCAGGCACAGGGCTTCAAGAGCCTGTCCGAGGGCGAGCGGGTGGAGTTCGACATCGTCCAGGGCCAAAAGGGCCCGGCGGCGGCGAACGTCGTCAAGCTCGGCTCTTGAGCTGACTTCCCCGGGCGGCCCGGCGCTTCCGAGCGCCGCCCGCCCGGCAGCCACCGCGGCGGCGGGATTCGGGCAACCCCCGAACCCGCCGCCGTTTTTCTTGCCCGCCATCCCGAGAATCTCCGCGAATCCTCCGCGAATCGGCTGGCACCTGGGAGCGGTCTCGAGGTCGAGGCGCTCGCGGCTCACTTGGCTAAAAGCTTGCTGTTGAAGGGGTTGTGGCTCTGGCGGCCGTAGCGAGCGCGCGGCGCTGGGCGGGTCCGCGCCGGCGGGCCCGCGGACAAGCACGGCACAGTGCCGGCACAGGTGCGAGCCGCTTTCCGGCTTTCCTTGCCGGCGCCACCGAAGCTGGCCGAGAGCCACGGAGGCTCCCGGCGCCCCCCTTCAATGGCCCTTCTTCGATTCGCCCGCTACCCCCGCCACCAAGATGCCACCCCGCTGAGAATCGGCTGGCACCTGGAAGCTGGCGAGCGCCGCCGGGGCGGGCGCGGTGCGCAGCTTGGCGTGGGCCACCAGCAGTCCGCCGCCGAGGTCGAGCAGCACCGGGCCGAGGCGCGCGAGTGGTAGCAACCCGTGCTCGACCCGGTCGACGACACCGGGCAGCAGGCCCGCCCAGCCGGCGTCGAGGCGCATCCGCCCGGCGCCGAGGTCCCCGAGCGGCACGCTCGCGAGTCGCGCCGTCGCGTTCGCGGTGGCGAGCGAGCCCGGACGCGCCTGGGAGCGCAGGGCGCTCTCGGTCCGCCGCGCGAGCTCGCCGAAGAGCAGGATCCGGTCGGCGCCGGAGTCGATCACCAGCTGGACCGGCTCGCCGCGACGGCCGAGGGAGCGCAGCGTCACCCGAATCGCGGGCCGCCGCTCGACCCGCTCGACCGCCAGCCGCTCCCCCTCGACCCAGTCGCCGAGCGTCCCTTGCGGCGCGATTCGCGCGCGGCCACGGGAGGCGTCGATCCACAGGTCGACGCTCGCCAGCGCGTCCGCCCCGAGCAGGCCGTCGACATCCTCGGCCCCGGCCAGCAGCCGCTCCTCGGGCACCCAGCCGAGGCAGTCGAGCGCCAGCGTCGCGGCCCCGATCCGCGCTTCGACCGGACCGGCGCAGAGCGCCGTTCGGGGTGCCCCCGCCGCCGTCACCAGCTGGTACTTGGCCCGTGGCGCCAGCCGCAGCCGCTCGGCCACGGAGGCGGCTATCATCGAGCGCGAGGTTCCGGTGTCCAGCGCGAAGCGGAGCGTCTCGCCGCCGACGGCGGCGACGACGACCGGCAGGCCCCCGCGCGAGCGCTCGAGCCGGAGGGCGGTGCCCGGCAGTTCAAGGGCGGAGAGGTCGGCGGGAATGGCGAGCAGCAGCGAAACGACGAGCAGAGCGAGGCGCATGGGCGACCTCCTTTCGAGGTCGCGCAGCGTCGCCGCACCGGTCCGCTCCGGTCGTGACGCCGCGCCGCGCCGGAGATGAGGATTGGCTGATGTTTCGCCCCGGCCCCCCCCACGACCGCCTGGAGCTCCCCGCCCGGTTCTCGTTCCTCGACTTCGAGATCGACCGCGAGGCGGTCCGCGCGAGCCGCGAGGGCCGCCCGCTGGCGCTCGAGCCGAAGGCCTTCGACCTGCTGCTGCTGCTGGCCGCCAATCCCGGCCGGGTGGTCGAGAAGCAGGAGATCTTCGAGCGGATCTGGCCCGACGCGGTGGTCACCGACAACGCCCTCGCGCGGGTCGTCACCCACCTGCGCCGGGAGCTCGGCGACTCGGCCGATCAGGCGCGCGTCGTCGAGACCGTGCGCACCCGGGGCTACCGCTTCCTGCCCGAGATCGGGGCCCCGTCCGCCCGCTCCGGGCCCTCCGCTCCAGATTCGGATCCGGCACCACGCGCGCCCGCTCGACGCCCCCTGTCGATGGCGATCGCGACCGGCCTCGCGGCCACCCTAGCCCTGCTCGTCTGGTGGCGCTTCTCGGCGTCGCCCGCGACCGGCCCGATCTGGTCGGCGACTCCGACGCAGCTCACGGTCGATGCCGGGTACCGGGGCGGCGCCGACTTCTCCCCCGACGGCAGCCAGATCGTCTATTCGAGCGACGAGGGCGGCGGCCTTCAGCTCTTCGTTCGACCGCTCGACGGGGGCCGCTCGATCCAGATCACCTCCGGCGGCGGGCCGAAGGTCGACGCTGCCTGGTCGCCCGACGGGCGCTCCATCGCCTATCGCGACCTCGCGGCCAACGGTCTCTGGCTGGTGGCGCCGACCGGCGGCCCTCCCCGCCAGATCACCGACTTCGGCTCCCAGCCGGCCTGGTTCGCCGACGGTGAGCGACTGGTCTTCGCGAACCCCGGCCGGCCGACGCTGGGCGCGCTGGAGTGGCCGGCGACCTACACCTCGACTCTCTGGACCGTCGAGCTCCGAACCGGCGCGGTGCGTCCGCTGACGACTCCCGATGCCGAAGCGGGGGGGCAAGGCATGCCGTCGGTCTCCCCGGACGGCCGCTGGATCTACTTCGGTACCGGCCGCCAGATCGGAGGCGGCGCGCTCTGGCGCGTCGCCGCGACCGGAGGGCGACCCGAACGCTTGATCGGCGTGCCGGAGGACACCGGCGAGCTGCCCGACTACCGCTTCTGGCTCGACCCGATCCCCCTGCCGGACGGCGTGTCCCTGCTCGCCATCGAAACCGGGCCCGTGCGGCGGATCGTGCGCATCGGCCTCGACGGAAGCCGGACGGTCGAACCGTTGCTCACGACGGCGCCCGCGGGCGTCGTCGGGCTCGCGCTCTCCCGCGATGGCAGGCGCCTCGTGTACACCGAGGAGCGCAACCAGACGAGCATCGAGGAGCTCGACCTCGAGGCATCCGATCCGTCCGCCGCGATCCGCATCCTGAGCGCGCCGGCGACGCTACGCGTCATGACACCGCGCTACTCGCCGGATGGCGCGCGCCTGTTGATCCAGCGCCGGCGGCCGGGAGTCGGACCCGAGCTAATGGTGTTCGATCGCTCGATCCGAGAGACGACTCTCACGCTCGAGATGAGCCACCCTGGCTATCAATGGCTCGGCCCGACGCGGATCGCTCTCGGTCGAGCTGGCGGCTTCGCCGAGCTCGATCTCGAGACGGGCCGCCGGCGAGAGATCCCGAACGCCGCCGGCGCCGAGCGGCTGCTCGCGCGCGCTGGACCACGGCCGATCAGCCGCCTGCCGGGCGAACGGGCCATGGTCTTCACCGCCCCGGCGGTCGAGGGGGGACGGGAGCTCTTTCGCGGCGACCTGGAGAGCGGCGAGGCGGTGCAGTTGACGCGGCTGGGCCGTTCGGTCGACTATCCCTTCGTCTCGCGCGACGGCGGCTGGATCGGCTTCCAGGTCGCCGCCGAAGCCGGCGCCGACAACGAGCTCTGGCGGATTCGCACCGAAAACGGCCCACCGGAGCGTCTGCTGATCGCGCCCGGCCCCTCCTGGGGAGGTGCGTTTTCTCCGGACGGCGAGCGCATCGTCTATGCCGCCCACCGGCAGGGCCGCTGGTACCTGGCGATCGCTGGACCGGCTTCACCCGAGCGGCTGCTCGACGTTCCCCCGGAGACGGTAGGTTACTTGCGTTGGCCGGACTGGTCTCCCGACGGCCGCCACATCGCCTACGAACGGATGCGGCACCAGGCCACGCTCTGGTCGCTCGAGCTGCCGGCGCCTCGCTGATCGGCGGCCGCGCGCCGCGGGTCGCGATCAGGACGAGCTCGCAGGGGGAGTCGAGCTCCTCGCCCGGCCGCCACCCCGCGGCAGCTCCTGATCGCTCGCGCGCCGCAGCAGCAGATCGCGGTCGGCCCGCGCGATGGTGCGCTCGACCGTCTCGCTCCCCTCGCGCACCGCCCAACCGGCCGACATCCTGACCCCGAGGTCGGCATCCTCGGCGATCCGGCGCGCCACCTCCAGGGTCCCCTCGGCGTCGCGGCCGGCGAGCAGCACCACGAACTCGTCGCCGCCCAGCCGCACGACGTGGTCTTCCCCGCGCACCATGCCGAGCAGGAAGCCGGCGACCCGGCAGAGCACTTGGTCGCCCACCGCGTGGCCGTAGCGGTCGTTGAAGCTCTTGAAGCCCAGGATGTCGACCACCACCGCGCCCCACGGCGTCGGCGTGCTCTCGTAGCGCGCGGCGAACTCGTCGAGGAACCGGCGGTTGAGACAGCCGGTCAGCGCGTCGCGGCGGCTCGATTCGAACAGGGCGCGCTCGAGCCGCTTGCGCTCGGTGATATCGACCAGGATGCCGTGGTAGAGGGCCTCGCCGCTCTCCGGGTCCTGGACCTGGTAGCAGGTGTCGAGCACGGTGCGCGAGGAGCCGTCGGCGCGCCGCAGCTCGAACTCGAACTCCCGCACCGCGCCGCGCTCGGCGAGCAGCGCCGCCTGCCGCTCGCGCTCGGCCGGATCGACCCACAGCTCGGCGACGCGGATCCGATGCAGGTCCTCGGCGCTCCGAACGCCCAGGATTTCGAGCAGAGCGGGATTGCCCGCGAGGACTTGCCCCGCGCGGTTCGTGACGTAGATCCCCTCACTCAGCCGCTGCACGAACTGCCGCAGCGTCTCGCCGTCTTCGAGACGGCCGCGTGGCGTCGACATCCAGCACCCCCCGGAAACCGGATCCGACTCCTTGCCCCGATGCGAACCCGCGGCGGTCCGATGCACCCCCGCGAGCCCGACCAACCAACAGGGTAGCACTCCTCGCCCCCGGCGGCGAACGACCCCGAACCCAGTACCCCGAACAGCCGAACCCCCAATCGCCGAACCCCAGAGCCCCGCCGTCCTGCCCCCGCTTCTCAACTTCGACCCTCGGCGAGTCTCCGCTGGTCATTGGAGCGAAAAGCAAAAGCGTTCTGTTGAAGGGGGTGGCGGGCCGAGCGCTGCCTCGAGCTCGCAGCGGCCGCTGATGAGGCGAAGTCCTCCCCTTGTATGGAGCTTCTTGCTTTTCGCTTTTCGCTTTTCGCTTTTCGCTACTTGCTTCTCGCGGCGTCGACGAAGGACGATTTCGCAGGCCAGCATTCCATCTACCGGCGGGGCGCCCCTGGCCGCCGCAGCGAAAAGCAAAAGCGTTCTGTTGAAAGGGGTAGTGGGCCGAGCGCTGCCCCGAGCTCGCAACGGCCGCTGGTGAACTGAAGATCTCCCCTTCTATGGAGCTTCTTGCTTCTTGCTTCTTCGGTCCTTGCTCTCGCCTCGTCGCAGGGGTGAACGGTGGGGCCGCGCGCGGAGGGCGGGGGGATCTGGGTGCTGGGGGGTGGGTCAGTTGTAGTGGCGGACTTCGGACCAGGCTTCGGCGAGCGGCGCGCGGAGGCCGCGGGCGACGTGGATGGGGAGGTTGTTCTCGTAGGGCATGCAGTCGTCGCAACGGAAGGTGGCGGCGCGCTCGACCGAGGCGAACTGGCTGGCCAGCCGCTCCGGGTCGCCGCCGAGGACGATCAGCACCTCGCCGGTGCAGTCGCCCGGTCCCCAGAGCCAGTAGCTGTTGTGCCCGGAGATCGCGGGCGGCGCGCCGAGCGCGGGGCCGAAGTGCTCGACCGCGCCGGCTTCGCCGTAGTTGCGCCCGAAGACGCAGGCTCGGGCGCGGTCCTCCGCCGGCAGCGCCGCGGCCACCCGGGCGACCGTCGCGGCCAGGTCCTGCCAGCCGTGCATGTCGGCGAAGAACTGCGGCAGGCGGCCGAGGCGGTGGGTCTCGGCGCTCCCGGGCGCGAAGCCGAGCGCCGCCGCGTAGCGGAGGTACGCGTCGACGGGCAGCAGCGGCTTGGCAAGCGGAGCGAAGGCGAGCGTCGAGACGGCGGCGAGCGTCGATAGCGCCCGCAGCAGCCGCGGCCGCCAGCGCGCGGTCGCCCACTCGAGGACGACGGCGCCGGCCGGGAAGAGGATCGACCAGGCCGGCGCGAAGTAGTAGGCCTTCGACACACCGAGAGCGAAGACCGCGAAGACTACGACCACCGCCCAGCCGAGCGGCCGGAAACGGCGCGCCGCGCCGGCGCCCAGCAGCCAGGCGAGACCCGCCAGCGCGACCAGCGCCGCGAACGGCCCCGCCATCTCCAGCTGCGCGGCGGCGAAGCCGAGGGCCCCGATGTCCTGGATCTTCCCGGCCTGCGCCGCCGCGACAAACTCCCGCGTCGGGAAGCCGTGCTCGACCTGCCAGAGCACGTGCGGCGTGAACATCAGCGCCGCGAGGGCGGCGCCGGCCCAGAGCCAGCGCTCCCGCAGCAGCTCGAAACGGCGCGCGAGCAGAACCCCCACGCCGAGCCCCGCCCCGAGCAGACCGACGTCGAGCTTGGTCAGCAGCCCCGCGCCGGCGAGAGCCCCGAAGCCGAGCCAGAGCCTGGGATCGGCGCCGGCGAGCAGCGCCAGGGCCATGCGCGCGAGACCCGCCCAGATCACCACGTCGACGGCGTTCATCGACAGGATCGTGAACAGCGACAGGTAGATCGGCGCCGTCGCCGCGAACAGCTGGGCCAGGAGCCGCGCCCACCGGCCGCCACCCAGGGCGCGCGCCGAGTCGCCAACCAGGAGCACCGTGCCGGCGGCCGCGAGCGCGGGCAAGAGCCGCAGCCCCGGCAGCCAGCCGCCGAACAGCAGCTCGGCAAGGCGCGCGACGAGCGCGATCCCCGGTGGATGATCGACGTATCCCCACGCCAGCCGCCGCCCGCAAGCCAGGTAGTAGAGCTCGTCGCGGAAGATCCCGTACCCCGCCGCCGTGCCGACGAAGAACAGCAGCGTCGCCAGCGGCAGCGCCCAGCGCACCCAGAGCTCTCCACGCCCCTCACTCTTCCCACTCTTCCAGCGCTCATCTCTCACGACCAACTCCGCCATCGCCCGCTCCCTTCGCCAGCCCTGACCGGCAGCCACGTCGACCGCTCGTGCAAGCTCATCACCGCTCCAGAGCCTAGCCTGGACTTCTCACCAGCCTTCTACTGCGGGTCCGGATCTGCCCGCGTCTGCTGCGTTGCGCTCGGTCGGGCTCCTCGACGGACCGTTGAGGTCCGCCTGCGGGGCCCTCGGTCGCGCGCCTTGCAGCCCCAGGCAGCTCCGGCCCCTCGCGACGAACGCTGGTGAGAAGTCCAGGCTAGCCGAGTCCGAACAGCTCTTCCCTGGCTCGCCCACCGAACCGCTGCTCCATCCGGGGTCTCCAGTCGCGGCCGTAGCGCTGAAATCGTCGTGCTGTCGAATCCGATGGCAGGCTGGGCGCTGGCGGCTCGGCGGGGCTCGGGGCGGGGCGGCCCCTGCCGCCGGCGGTCGCGGACGTCTGTCCGGGCGCTGCGGACAGGTGTCCGGGCCCGCAGCTCGGCACTGCTGGCAACTCGTTGCGGAAGTAGCAGTTGCGCGCCCGTGCCCGGCGCGCCAGGAGGTGGCGCGGCGCTTGCTGTCTGGGCCGGCGTGAGCGCTCCGATTCGTGACATCTCGCCGATGGACCGGCCGATCGAGCGGCGGCCCCGGCGGCCGCCCGGGTTCTGGATCGCGCTGGCCGCGGTGGCGCTCGTCGTGGTGGTCTGGCTCGGCCGGCCCCTGGTGCGCAAGTGGGCGGCGGCGGAGACCTCGGTCGCGGCCGAGCGACTCCGCTTCGGCACCGTCGTCCGCGGCGACCTGATCCACGACATCGCCGCGCAGGGGCGCGTCGTCGCCGCTTCACGGCCCACGCTCTACAGCCCGGCGGCCGGCATCGTGGCGCTGCGCGCGCGCGAGGGGACGCAGGTCGAGGCCGGGCAGCTCCTGGCGCTGGTGTCGAGCCCCGAGCTCGAGAGCCGCCTCGCGCAGGAGCGGGCGACGCTGCTGGCGCTCGAATCCGACCGCGCGCGGGTCGAGCTCTCGGCGCGGCAGCAGAACCTCGCCAACGAACAGCGCGTGGCGCTCACCGAGGTCGAACGGCGCACGGCCGAGCGTGAGGTCGACCGCGCCGAGCGCCTCTCCGCTCTCGGCCTGCTCAACCAGATCGACCTCGAGAAGGCGCGCGACGGACTGGCCGTGCGCACGCTGGAGCTCGAGCAGGCGCGGCAGCGGGTCGAGATCGAGCGCGAGATGCTCGACTTCCAGATCCAGGACGCACGCTCGCGCGTCGAACGGCAGCGCCTCGTCGTCCGCGACGTCGAGCGCCAGGTCGCCGAGCTCGAGATCCGCGCCCCCTTCGCCGGCCTGGTCTCGACGGTAAGCATCCAGGACGCCGACGCCGTGGTCCGCGGCCAGGCGCTGGTCGGCGTCGTCGACCTCTCCGACCTCGAGGTCGAGATCGCGATCCCCGAGTCGTTCGCCGACAACGTCGCCCCCGGTCTCGCGGCCTGGGTGCGGGTCGAAGGCCGCGAGGTCGAGGGCACTCTGACCAGCGTCGCGCCCGAGGTCCGCGACTCCCAGGTCGCCGGACGGGTCGCCTTCAACGGCGGGCCGCCCGCGGGCCTGCGCCAGAATCAGCGCCTCTCCGCGCGCGTGCTGATCGACCACCGCCAGGACGTGCTCAAGGTCCCGCGCGGGCCGTTCTACGAGTCCGGCGGCGGGCGCCTCGCCTACGTCGTCGCCGACGGCATCGCGCGCCGCCGGGCGGTCACCCTGGGAGCCGTCAGCGTGACCGAGATCGAAGTGCTCGACGGCCTCGCCGAAGGTGAACAGATCGTCCTTTCCGACCTCGGCGCCTTCGAGGGCGCCGAGACCCTCCTGATCCAGAACTGAACCCCGCACCGCCGAGGAGATCCGGCATGCCGACGCTGCAGATGACCGAGGTGACCAAGAGCTACCGCACCGACCTGATCGAGACCCGGGCCCTCAACCGGATCTCGCTCACCGTCGACGAGGGCGAGTTCGTCGCCGTCTCCGGGCCTTCCGGCTCCGGCAAGACGACCTTCCTCAACGTCGTCGGGCTGCTCGACACCTTCGAGTCGGGCACCTACCGCCTCGACGGCGAGGACGTCTCCGCGCTCTCCGACCGCCAGCAGGCGCGGATCCGCAACGGCAAGATCGGCTTCGTCTTCCAGAGCTTCAACCTGATCCCCGACCTCGACGTCTTCGACAACGTCGACGTGCCGCTGCGCTACGGCGGCCTGTCGGCGCGCGAGCGCAAGGGGCGGATCGAGGAGTGCGTCGCCCGCGTCGGCTTGACCGCGCGGCTCCACCACCTGCCGTCGCAGCTGTCCGGCGGCCAGCAGCAGCGGGTGGCGATCGCCCGCGCGCTGGCGGTGCGGCCGCGGTTGATCCTCGCCGACGAGCCGACCGGCAATCTCGACTCGGCCACCGCGCAGGACATCCTGGCGCTCCTGCACGAGGTCAACGACGCCGGCACCACCATCGTCATGGTCACCCACGATCCCGGCTGCGCCGCCCACGCCGCGCGGCAGATCCACATGCTGGACGGCCGGCTGATCGACGTCCGCGAAGAGATGCCGAGCCTCGCCGCGCGCCAACTGGTGAGCGCGCCGGCCCTCTCCTGACGCCGCCACGGAGACCCCCATGCTGCTCTATTACCTCCGCCTCGCTGCCAAGAGCGCGCTGGCGACGCCCGCGCTCACCGCGCTCACCGTCGGCGCGATCGCCCTCGGGGTCGCGGTGCCGACCGCGCTGATCTCGATCTACGAGGTCTTCTCCCGCGATCCGATTCCGGCCAAGAGCGACCGGCTGTTCAACGTGCGCGTCGACAATTGGGATCCGGACAGCCAGTTCTTCGACGTCCGCCCCGGCGATCCGCCGAAGCAGATCGCCTACCGCGACCTGCGCGGGCTGATCTCGTCCGAGCTCCCCCGCCATCGCACCGGTGTCGGCGGGGCCGGCGTCTTCGTCTTCCCGGAAGACGAGAAGATCCGGCCCTACCGGACGATCGTCACCCTCGCCCACGCCGATTTCTTCCCGATGTTCGAGGTCCCCTTCCGCTACGGCGGCGGCTGGAGCCGGGCGGACGACGAGCGCCCCGCGCGGGTCGTCGTCCTCTCCGAGGAGGCCAACGAGCGCCTCTACGGCGGCGCCGACAGCGTCGGTCGACGGATCCGGCTGGGCACCGAGAGCTTCACCATCGTCGGCGTGCTCGACCGCTACCGGCCGGTGCCCATGTACTACGACGTCATCAACAACTCGATGGGCAAGCCGCGCCAGTTCTTCGTGCCGTTCGACACCATCCGCGAGACCGCCATCGGCCTGGGCGTCGCTGGCGACACCGACAGCTGGGGCAACTTCCCCTTCACCGACCCGGTCGCCTTCCTCGACAACGCCGAGTTCAACTGGATCCAGTACTGGGTCGAGCTCCCCCCCGAGCGGGTCGCCGACTACGAGAGCTTCCTCTCGAGCTACGCCGCGTCGCAACGCCAGCTCGGCCGCTTCCCGAAGCCGGACAACCACCGCGTGACGCCGCTCATGGAGTGGATGAGCGTGCGCGAGGTGGCGCCACCGGCGACCCGCGGCCTGGTGGTCATCTCGCTGCTCTTCCTCGCCGTCTGCTGTCTCAACCTGACCGGCCTGCTGCTGGGCAAGTTCCTGGCGCGCTCCGGCGTGCTGGGGGTCCACCGGGCGCTGGGCGCCCCCCGTTCGTCGATCTTCCTGCAGCGGCTGCTCGAGTGCGAGCTGATCGGTGCCGCGGGCGGACTGGTCGGGTTGCTGCTCGCCGCCGGCGGCCTCGCGCTGCTCGGCCGCTCGCTGCCCCCGGGCATCGGCTCGCCCGACCTGTTCGGCGCCAACGGCTTCTCGCTCGGCGTCGCTCTCGCGCTCGCGCTCGCCGCCGGGTTGGTCTCCGGCATCTACCCGGCCTGGCGGGCCTGCCGCATCCCGCCGGCGATCCAGCTCAAGCTCCAGTAGCGGAGGCCGCCATGGAAATCGGACCCATCCTGCGCGCGATGGCGCGCTCCAAGACCAAGGTGGCGCTGCTCGTGCTCGAGATCGCCTTCACCACCGCGGTGGTGCTCAACTGCCTGGCGATGATCGTCGCCCAGCGCGACCGCATCTCGCGCCCGAGCGGGCTCGACGAGGCCAACCTGCTGACGGTCGCGATCCGCCCCTGGGGCGAGGCGTTCCAGGAGGTCGGCTTCCGCCGCGAGCTGGTGACGCGCGACCTCGCCGCGCTGCGCGCCCTGCCCGGCGTCGCCGCCGCGACCCGGATCGGACCCTTTCCGCTGCAGGGCGGCGGCAGCTCTTCGCTGTTCAAGCCCGAAGGGGCGCCCGACAGCGCCAAGGTGCGGGCGCCGGTCTATGTCTCCGATGCGCACGTCCTCTCGACGCTCGGGCTCGAGCTGGCCGAGGGCCGCGGCCTCGAAGACGGCGACCTGCCGGAGGCCCCCGGTCCCCAGGCGCTCAACTGCCTGATCACGCAAGATCTCGCCGAGGCGCTCTTTCCGGGCGAGTCGGCGGTCGGCAAGCTGATCCAGGGCGGGGGGCCGTTCGCGAATACGGTCGTGGGCGTGGTGCGCCGGATGGTCACGCCCTACGGCGGCGGACCGATGGAGAGCCGGATCGTCATCAACCCGGCCGGGCCACCGCCGGCGACCTTCATGTCCTACATGGTGCGCGCCCAGCCGGGCGAGCTCGACCGCGTCTTCGGCGCCCTCGACGGCGCGCTCGTCGGCGTCGAGCCGGCGCGCGTGGTCGAGGTGCGGGCGCTCGCCGACGTCAAGACGGGAGGCTACGCCTTCAACCTCTTCCTGGCCGGCGCGCTCGAGACGATCGCGCTGCTGCTGCTCGCGGTGACGGCGCTCGGCATCTTCGGCGTCACCACCTTCTCGGTCACCCAGCGGACCAAGCAGATCGGCACCCGGCGGGCCTTGGGCGCCAGCCGCGGCGCGATCCTGCGCCACTTCCTGCTCGAGAACACGCTGATCACCGCGATGGGCGCGACCCTCGGGCTGCTCGGCGCCTTCGCGCTGAACGTCCTGCTGGTCACCAAGTTCGACGGCACCAGGCTCGAGCTCGGCCTGGTTGCCGCCGGCCTGCTGCTGATCTGGCTGGTCGGCGTCGCCGCCACGGCGGCCCCGGCGCGCCGGGCGTCGCTGCTGTCGCCCGCGCTCGCGACCCGCACGGTCTGATCCCGCCGCGCTCCGGGCGGCCTTGCCTCCCGGAGCGCGACCGGCTACCGTCTGCAGCCGGCCATGCCTCGCGTGCTCATCGTGGAGGACCAGGAGCGGGTGGCGCGCGCGCTCGCCCTGCTGCTCGAGCTTCACGACCTCCCCTCGGTGATCGCCCGCAGTCCCGAGGCGGCGCTCGCCTGCCTCGACTCGGAGACGATCGACCTCGTCCTCCAGGACATGAACTTCACCCCGGGGGCGACCTCCGGCGAGGAGGGGATGGCGCTCTTCGCCGAGCTGCGCCGGCGCGCGCCGGAGCTGCCGATCGTCCTGCTCACCGCCTGGGCCCACCTCGAGGCGGCGGTCCGGCTGACTCGCGAGGGCGCGGTCGACTACCTCGAGAAGCCCTGGGATGACGCCCGCCTGATCGCCACCGTGCGCGCGCGGCTGAGCGAGCGGCTGCGCTCGCGGCCGGCCGCCCGAGCCCCGATCGCGGGCCGCGCCGCCTCCGCCGCGCCGGTCGACCTGTGCGGCATGGTGGTCGCCAGCGCGGCAATGCGGGAGCTGGTCGCGCTCGCGGCGCGCGTCGCCGCCGCGGACGTCCCGGTGCTGATCACGGGCCCCTCCGGTACCGGCAAGGAGAAGCTGGCGGAGCTGATCCACGCCAACTCGCCGCGGCGGCGCCGGCCGTTCATCCGCTTCGACGCGGCGGCGCTGCCGGAGACGCTGCTCGAAGCCGAGCTGTTCGGCGCCGAAGCGGGCGCCTTCACCGGCGCCACGAAACGCCGGATCGGCCGCTTCGAGGCCGCGTCGGGCGGCACGTTGCTGCTCGACGAGATCGGCAACCTGACTCCCACCGGCCAGGCCAAGCTGCTGCGGGTCTTGCAGGCGGGCCGGCTCGAGCGGCTGGGCAGCTCGCAGTCGATCGAAGTCGACGTCCGGATCGTCGCCGCCACCAACACCGACCTCGGCCGCGCCATCGCCGCCGGCGCCTTCCGTGAGGACCTCTACTACCGTCTGGCCGTGATCGAGCTCGAGGTGCCGCCGCTCGCCCGCCGGCGCGAGGACGTCCTGCCGCTCGCCGAGCGCTTCCTCGCCGCCGCGCAGCAGGTCGGTGGCGAGCCGCTCCGGCTCTCGGAGGGGGCGCGGCGGGCGCTGCTCGCGCACGCCTGGCCGGGCAACGTGCGCGAGCTGCGCAACCGGATTCAGCGCGCGGCGCTGCTCGCCGCCGGCGCGCGGGTCGAACCGGCCGACCTCGGGCTCGAACCGGCGCGCGGTCCGGCGCCGGCGGCGGAGCGCGC
>JACTMI010000004.1 GCA_014584695.1 Acidobacteriota bacterium | reverse complement strand
GTGGCCGATGGGGTAGTTCATCAGGACCGGAATGCCGAGCGGCTCGAAGTACTGGCGCAGGACGCCGTCGACGGTGTAGCGCGGGTCGGGGGTGCGGGTGTCGTCCTCGCGGTCGTAGGTGCGGGTGAACTGGCCGAGGATCGCGCCGCGCAAGGTCGCGAGCTTGCCGGCGAGCTGGAGCTGGCGCAGCATCCGGTCGATCCGGTAGGGCGCTTCGCGCACGTCCTCGAGCAGCAGGATCGCGTCGCGCGTGTCGATCGCGTAGGGTGTCCCCTCGAGCGCCGAGAGCATCGACAGGTTGCCCCCCACCAGCCGGCCGCGGGCCCGCCCGCGGCCGAGCGCCGCCGGCCGCGGCATTCCCTCCTCCGCCGGGACCTCGACTTCGTAGCCCCCCGCGCTCCCCCGCTCGATCGCGCGGAAGAAGCCGTCGACGCTGAACGCCGCCGCCTCCTCCTCGCCGCCCAGCAGATACATCGGGCTCGGCGAGTGGAAGGTGACCAGGCCGGCGCGGCGGTCGAGCGCGGCGTGGAGCGCGGTGATGTCGCTGAAACCGATGACCGTCTTCGGATGCGCGCGGATCGCCTCGTAATCGAGCCGGTCGAGAATCCGCATCGTGCCGTAGCCGCCGGTGCCCGGGAAGATCGCGTCGACCTCCGGGTCGAGAAAGGCCTGCATCAGCTCCTCGGCCCGGCGCTCGTCGCCGCCGGCGAGATAGCCCTCGACGGCGAACAGATCGTCGCGCATCACCACCCGATAGCCGCGTGCTTCGAGCCGCGCCTGGGCGCGCAGCATCCGCTCGCGGTCGAGCTCGCCCGCCGGCGCGACGAACATGATCGTGTCGCCCGGCGCCAGCGGCCGCGGCCAGAGCGCTGGCCGCTCGCCCGCGGCGACCGGGGCGGTGCCCGGCCCGGCCGAGGCGCAGCCGGCGAGCGCGGCGGCGAGCGCCAGAACGCAGAGCGAGGACGAGGGTCGTGGCATCGGCGTCGCGGCGCTCCGGAGCATTCCGGTCAGACGCGCGCCGCGGCCAGAAAGCGCAGCGGCGGCCCGGCGGGGGCGAGGCCGCGGGCGCGGGCGCGCGCCAGGAACTCGGCGAGCCCCGCCTGCGCCGCGGCGTCCATCCGGTAGGACAAGTTGCGGGTGTAGTAGTCGTGCAGCACCGCCGGCGCCAGGCCGGTCTCGGCCGCGGTCTCGGCGACGATCGCGTCGAGCTCTCCGAGCCCCGCTTCGAGGCTCGCGCGGAAGCGCTCGACCGGCACCCGGTCGGCGACCTCGGCGCGCGCCGCCCAGACCGCGAAGACGAACGGCAGCCCGGTCTCCTCCAGCCACTCGCCGGCGAGATCGAGGACGACGAAACGCTCGCGCGGCACCGCCAGCGCCGGGTCGCCGATCAGCAGCGCCGCGTCCGCGGTCGCGAGCATCGCGTCGAGGTCGGCCGCGGCCGGCCGGGTCGCTGGCGTCAGGCCGTAGCGGTCGGCGAGCAGCAAGCGGACGAGGGCCGCCGAGGTGCGGCTGTTCTCGTCGAGCGCCACCGAGCGAATCTCGCGCACCGGCACCTGCGACACCAGCAGCACGCTCCGGACCTCGTGCGTGGCGGCGATCGCCAGCCCCGGCAGGACGGCGAGATCGGAGATGCGGGCGAGCTCGATCGAGGGCAGCAGGCCGACGTCGAGCGTGCCGGCGGCCAGCCGGTCGGCGATCGCCGCCGGCGCCAGCCGCTCGCAGAGCAGCCGCGGCCGGCCGCCACCGCCGATCAGGCCGCGCGCGAGCGGCCGGCTGTTGACGTAGTGGACGATGCCGACGCGCAGCGGCCCGGGCGGCTCCGTCATGGCGGCGCTCGCTCCCCGCCGTCCTACTTGCTCATCGCGTTGAGGAAGTCCTGGTTGGTCTTGGCCTTGCCGAGCTTGTCGAGCAGCAGCTCCATCGACTCGACCACCGACAGCGGATTGAGCACCTTGCGCAGCACCCAGACGCGGCGCAGCTCGTCCTCCGGCATCAGCAGCTCTTCCTTGCGCGTGCCCGACTTGTTGATGTCGATGGCCGGGAAGGTCCGCTTGTCGACCAGCTTGCGGTCGAGGTGGATCTCCGAGTTGCCGGTGCCCTTGAACTCCTCGAAGATGACGTCGTCCATGCGGCTGCCGGTGTCGACCAGCGCGGTCGCGATGATGGTCAGCGAGCCGCCCTCCTCGATGTTGCGCGCGGCGCCGAAGAAGCGCTTCGGCCGGTGCAGCGCGTTGGCGTCGATGCCGCCCGACAGCACCTTGCCCGAGGGCGGCTGCACGGTGTTGTAGGCGCGCGCCAGGCGCGTGATCGAGTCGAGCAGGATGACCACGTCCTTCTTGTGCTCGACCAGGCGCTTGGCCTTCTCGATCACCATCTCGGCGACCTGCACGTGGCGGGTCGCCGGCTCGTCGAAGGTCGAGGAGACGACCTCGCCCTGCACCGAGCGCTGCATGTCGGTAACCTCTTCCGGGCGCTCGTCGATGAGCAGCACGATGAGGGCCACTTCGGGGTGGTTCTTCGCCACCGAGTGGGCGATCGACTGCAGCAGCATGGTCTTGCCGGTGCGCGGCGGCGCCACGATCAGCGCGCGCTGGCCCTTGCCCATCGGCGTCACCAGGTCCATGACCCGCGAGGACATGTCGCCCGGCAGCTCGAGCTTCAGCCGCTCCATCGGGTAGAGCGGCGTCAGGTTGTCGAAGAAGATCTTGTTGCGCGAGACCTCGGGCGGCTCGAAGTTGACCGCTTCGACCTTGATCAGGGCGAAGTAGCGCTCGCCGTCCTTGGGTTGGCGGACCTGGCCGGAGACGGTGTCGCCGGTGCGCAGGTCGAAGCGGCGGATCTGCGACGGCGAGACGTAGATGTCGTCCGGGCCGGGCAGGTAGTTGTACTCGGGCGCCCGCAGGAAGCCGAAGCCGTCCGGCAGGCACTCGAGCACCCCCTCGGCGAAGATCAGGCCGGAGGACTTGGTCTGCGCCTCGAGGATCTTGAAGATCAACTCCTGCTTGCGCATGCCGGCCGCGCCCTCGACGCCGAGGTCCTTGGCGACCTGGGTCAGCTGGGCGATCGACATCTCCTTGAGCGCGCGGATGTCGAGCATCTGCTTGCCGCCGTTGCCGCCGCTGCCGCCTTCGCCCCCGGAGCCGTCCCCGCCTCCGGCGGGTCCCTCCAGCAGCGCGGCGTCGATCGGGAGATCGGGATCCGTGACCTTCGGCATGTTCGGTTTTCCTCTTCTACGGTTCCGCCGGGACCTGCCCCGCGAGAAAGTCTGCGATTGATTTCCAGAGTTCACGAACACCCTCCCCTGAGACCGCCGAGACCGGGACGAGAGCCGTCTCGTCCCCGAGGCCGAGCGCGTCGCGGATCTCCGCGAGCGCCCGCTGCCTTGCGCCGCGCTTCAGCTGGTCGTACTTGGTGGCGACCACCAGCCACGGCGAGCCCAGTCCGGCGAAGTACTCCGCCGCCTGGACGTCCAACGCGGTGGCGCCCACCTTGGCGTCGACCAGCTGCACCAACAACCGCCGGCCCGGATGCCGCGCCAGATAGGCGCCGACCACCTTCGCCCACCGCTCCCGGTCCGACTTCGCGACCTTCGCGTAGCCATAGCCCGGGAGGTCCACGAACCAGAGCTTCCGGTTGATCCGGAAGTAGTTGACCGTCTGCGTCCGGCCCGGCGTCGAGCTGGTCCTTGCCAGCTTCGTGCCGAGGAGACGATTCAGCAGGCTCGACTTGCCGACGTTCGAGCGCCCGGCGAAGGCGATCTCGGGCGCTCCGTCGTCGATCAGTTCCGCGTCGCTCCCGCAGGCGCGCGCGAATTCGGCCCTCTCGATCCTCAGCATCGGTTCCTGGCGACGCTCCGCGCTACCTGGAATCGCGGAGCCCGCGCGAGCGGCTATCTGAAGCTCGAACCTCGGTTGTCGGACTGGGAACCGTTGCCGGCGATGTTTCGGGTCCGGCCGGCTCTCCGCAGCGGAGCGTCAGTGCGCCAGTGACCCGGACCCGATCGGCGGTTCCGACGGGGCCGGGCGCAATTCTCCCCCATCCACCGGCGTCGACGCAAGCTCTCCCGCCAACGCCAGGCGGAGGACCTCGTCCATCGAGTCCACCAGGTGGACCTGCAGGAGGTCGCGGACCTCGGCCGGGACGTCCTCGAGGTCCTTCTCGTTCTCGCGCGGCAGGATGATCTCGGTGATCCCGGCGCGGAACGCCGCCAGGGCCTTGTCCTTGATGCCGCCGACGGGCAGCACCTTGCCGCGCAGCGTGATCTCGCCGGTCATCGCGACGTCGCGCCGGACCGGCACCTTGGACAGCGCCGACACCAGGGCGGTCGCCATCGTGATGCCGGCGGAGGGCCCGTCCTTCGGAATCGCGCCCTCGGGGACGTGGATGTGGAGGTCGTGCTTGTCGGAGAAATCCGGGTCGATGCCGAAGCGGTCGGCCCGGCTGCGCAGGTAGGAGACCGCCGCGCGCGCCGACTCCTGCATCACCTCGCCCAGCTTGCCGGTGAGGATCAGGTTGCCCTTGCCCTTCATCAGGCCGACCTCGGTCTCCAGGATCTCGCCGCCGACCGCCGTCCAGGCGAGGCCGGTGGTGACTCCGACCTCGGGCTGGTCCTGCCGCTTCCAGGGACGGAACCGCTGCTTGCCCAGGAACCCGCCCACGGCTTCGATATCGACCCGGTAGGCGCCGGGCGCTCCCTCGGCGCCGGCCCGGCCGGCGACGATGCGGCGCGCGATCTTGCGGCAGATCGAGGCGATCTCGCGCTCGAGGTTGCGCACGCCGGCCTCGCGGGTGTAGCTCTCGATCAGCGTCTTCACCGCCTCGTCGTCGAAACCGACCTTCGCCGGCTCGAGGCCGTGCGCTCCGAGCTGCTTCGGGATCAGGAACTGGTTCGCGATGGCGAGCTTCTCGTTCATCGTGTAGCCGGTCAGCTGGATCGTCTCCATGCGGTCGCGCAGCGGCGGCGGGATGGGATCCGAGATGTTGGCAGTGGCGATGAACATCACCTTGGACAGGTCGTACTCGACGTCCAGATAGTGGTCGACGAAGGCGTGGTTCTGGGCCGGGTCGAGGACCTCGAGCAGCGCCGCGGAGGGGTCGCCGCGGAAGTCCATCGCCATCTTGTCGACCTCGTCGAGCAGGAACACGGGGTTGACCGTGCCGGCCTTCTTCATCATCTGGATGATCTGCCCCGGGAAGGCGCCGATGTAGGTGCGCCGGTGGCCGCGGACCTCGGCCTCGTCGCGGACGCCGCCGAGCGACAGCCGGACGAAGACGCGGCCGGTGGCGCGCGCGATCGAGGAGGCGAGCGAGGACTTGCCGACCCCGGGCGGGCCGACGAAGCAGAGGATCTGCGACGGCGTCTGCCGGGTCAGCTGACGCACCGCCAGGAACTCCAGGATCCGCTCCTTGATCTTGTCGAGGCCGTAGTGCTCGGCGTTCAGGATCTCCTCGGCGCGCGGCAGGTCCTTGAGCTCCTTGGAAGCCTTCCGCCAGGGCACCGAGACCAGCCACTCGATGTAGTTGCGCGACACGGTGGCCTCGGCGGAGACCGGCGGCATCGCCTCCAGCCGCTTGATCTCCTGGTCGGCCTTCTCGCGCGCCAGCTTGGGCATCCCCGCCTTCTCGATGCGCTCCTTGAGCTCGGCGAGCTCGTCGGAGCGGTCGTCCTTGCGCCCGAGCTCCTGGTGGATGGCCTTGATCTTCTCGTTGAGGTAGTACTCCTTCTGCGCCTTCTCCATCTGCTTCTTGACCTGCACGTTGATTCGCTTGTCGAGGTTCAGCTTCTCGACCTCGACGTCGAGCAGGTCCTCGAGCCGCTGCAAGCGCTCGAACGGCGAGAGGATTTCGAGCAGGCCCTGCTTGTCGGCGGTCGGCACCGCCAGGTGCGCCGCCAGCGTGTCGACGAAGCGGTCCGGATCGTCGAGCTTCAAGGTCGGGATCAGGCCCTCGAAGGCCAGGTGCTGCGAGGCCTTGGCGTACTGCTCGAACGCCCCGAGCACCTTGCTCATGAACAGCTGCAGCTTCTCTTCGGCCGGGTAGCGGATCTCGTAGGCCTCGATCGCCGCCCACAGGGTGCCCTCGCGCTCCTGGAGCTCGACCAGGCGCGCGCGCTGGATCCCCTCGACCATCACCTTGATGTTGCCGTTGGGCAGCTTCAGGTTCTGGACCACCCGCGCCACCACGCCGAGATCGTGCAGGTCGTCGCGCACCGGCTCGTCGACCTTCGGGTCGCGCTGCGCGATCAGGAAGATCCGTTTGCCGCCGGTGGCGAGCGCCTGCTCGAGCGCGTGCACCGAGGTCTCGCGGCCGACGATGAAGGGGGCCATCATGTGCGGGAAGACGACCATGTCCCGCAACGGCACCACGGGCAGGCTCTCGCGGGCGCTGTCGACGAACTGCGGCGTCATGCTCAAACGGCCTTCCGGAGGGTCGTGATCGGCTGGCTGCGGTGGATGACGGTCTCCTCGGTGATCACGCACTCCGAGATGTCGCGCTGGGTCGGGATGTTGTACATCAACTCGAGCATCAGCTCCTCGAGGATGATGCGCAGGCCGCGCGCCCCGACGGTGCGCTTGAGCGCCTCGCGGGCGACCGCGCGCAGCGCCTCCTCGGTGAAGCGCAGCTTGACGTCCTCGAACTCGAACATGGTCTGGTACTGGCGCACCAGGCTGTTCTTCGGCTCCTTGAGGATCTTCACCAGCGAGTCCTCGTCGAGCGGCTCGAGCGTCGAGATCACCGGCAGGCGGCCGACGAACTCCGGGATCATGCCGAACTTGATGATGTCCTCGGGCAGCACCTTCTCGAGCGGGTTCGCCTTGGCCTTCTCCTTCTTGCTCTTGATCTCGGCCCCGAACCCCATCGTCTTCTGGTTGAGCCGGCGCTCCACCTGCTCGTCGAGGCCGACGAAGGCGCCACCGCAGAGGAACAGGATGTTGGTGGTGTCGATCTGCAGGAACTCCTGGTGCGGGTGCTTGCGCCCGCCCTGCGGCGGCACGTTGCAGATCGTCCCCTCCAGGATCTTGAGCAGCGCCTGCTGCACGCCCTCGCCGGAAACGTCACGGGTGATCGACGGGTTCTCGCCCTTGCGCGCGATCTTGTCGACCTCGTCGATGTAGACGATGCCGCGCTGGGTCTTTTCCTTGTCGTTGCCGGAGGCCTGGTAGAGCTTGAGGATGATGTTCTCGACGTCCTCGCCGACGTAGCCGGCCTCGGTCAGCGTGGTGGCGTCGGCGATGGTGAACGGCACCGAGAGGATGCGCGCCAGGGTCTGCGCCAGCAGCGTCTTGCCGGTGCCGGTCGGGCCGATCAGCAGGATGTTCGACTTCTGCAGCTCGACCTCGTTGCGGGAGCGTTCGGAGAACTCGATGCGCCGGTAGTGGTTGTAGACCGCGACCGCCAGCTTCTTCTTGGCGAGCTCCTGCCCGATGACGTACTCGTCGAGCATCGCCTTGATCTCGTGCGGCTTCGGCAGCTTGGTCTCCTGCTGCTGCTCGAGCAGGCGGTCCTCGGCGATGATGTCCAGGCAGATGTCGACGCACTCGTCGCAGATGAACACCGTCGGGCCGGCGATCAGCTTCTTCACCTCCCGCTGGCTCTTGTTGCAGAACGAGCACCTGAGCGCGTCGTCGCCGGTCTCTTTCTTCGGCATCTCTCCTCCATCCTTCCCTACGCGCCGCCCGGCCGGCCGGTTGCCTCGCGGGCTCGTGCCCGGCGCCCAGCCCGATTGGACCCCCGGCCCTCACAGCGGAGAACGCCCGCCGCGAGCGTGCCTATTCCGCCGCCGGGGTGCAATACCCCCGGGCGCGGCGCCGCCCGCTCGGCTCCCGCCGCCGTCCGACCTCGCCCTCGAATTCTAACAGACGGGAGGCTCAGGACTTGCGGCGTTCCATCACCTGGTCGACCAGGCCGTAGGCGACCGCCTCCTCGGCCGAGAGGATCTTGTCGCGCTCGGTGTCCAAGTGGACCTGGTCCTTGGGCTTGCCGGTGTGAAAGGCCAGGATCTCGTCGATCTTGTCCCGCAGCTTCAAGAGCTCCCGGGCGTGGATCTCGATGTCGGTGGCCTGCCCCCCCATGCCGGAGGTCCAGGGCTGGTGGATCAGCACCCGGCTGTTGGGCAGCACGGTCCGCTTGCCGGTTCGGCCGGAGGCGAGCAGCACCGCGGCCATGGAGGCGGCCTGCCCGACGCAGAGCGTCGCGACGTCCGGCTTGATGTACTGCATGGTGTCGTAGACGGCGAGGCCGGCGGTGACCGAGCCGCCCGGCGAGTTGATGTAGAGATGGATGTCGCGCTCCGGGTTTTCCGCCTCCAGGAAGAGCATCTGCGCGATCACCAGGCTCGCCACCTCGTCGTCGATCGGCCGGCCGAGGAAGATGATGTTGTCCTTGAGCAGGCGGGAGTAGATGTCGTAGGCCCGCTCGCCCCGGTTGGTTTGCTCGACGACCATCGGAATCAGCATGCTTCTCTCTCCTCTGCGGTCACTTCGCCTCGCCGGCTCCCGGCGGGCCCTCCCCCAGCAGCCGGCGCAGCAGCTTCTCGCGCCTCATTCTGCCCCGAAGCCCCGCCAGCTGTCCGGTCTCGTCGAGCTTGTGGCGCAGGGCGTGGGTCGCCACCCCCTGAGTTCGCGCCAAGAGCGCCAGCGAGTGCTCGAACTCCGGCTCGGTGACCTCGACCTGCTCCCGGTCGGCGATGGCGTCGAGCAGCAGCCGCGCCTTGACCCGGCGCTCGGCGTGCGGGCGCGCCTCCTCGCCCATCTTCTGCCAGTCGATCTGCGCCCGCTCGAGGTCGACGCCCTGGCGCGACAGCCCTTCGGCGTAGTCGCGCAGCAGCTCTTCGACCTCGTGGCGCACGACGCCCTCGGGCAGCTCGATCGGGTGGCGCTCCGTCAACTGGTCGAGCAGCGCGGTCTCGCGCTGCTGGCGCGCCCCTTGCTCCTTGGCGGACCGGATTCGGCGGACGACGTCGGCCTCGAGCTCCGCGGCCGACTGGTAGCGCCCGAAACGGCGCGCCAGCTCGTCGTCGAGCTCGGGCAGCTTCGGCGCCAGGACGTCGACGATGCGCACCTGGTAGCTCTTCTCGCTCGCCGCCTCGCCGTCGCCTTCGCGGCGGGTGAAGCTGCCGTTCTGGCCGGCGGCGAGCCCGGTGACGGCGGCCGACAGCTCGTCCCAGTAGCGCGCATTGCCGACCTCGAGCTCGGCGGCGTTGGCCGCTCCGGGCCCGTCGGGGCCGAGCTCGGCGATTTCGATGCGCACCCGGTCCCCGGTGGCCGCCCCCCGACCCGCCGGCTCCCAGTCGGCGTGGTTGCGGCGCAAATCGGCCAAGGCACCGGCGATCTCCTCGGCGGTCGGCTCGACCGGCGGGGTGGGCAGGGCGAAGTCCTGGTAGTTGCGCAGCTCGATCTCGGGCCGGACCTCGACCGTGGCCGAGAAGGTGATGGGCTCGCCCTCGTGGAAATGGACATCGCGCACTTCGGGCGGCATCAGCGGTTCGATCCCCTTCTCCGCCGCCGCCTGCCGCCAGTAGCGCGGCACCAGGCGCTCGAGCACCTCCTGCCGGATGTCGGGTCCGAAGTGGCGCCGGACCAGGGACTCCGGCACCTTGCCCTTGCGGAAGCCCGGCAGCTTGGCCTTCTTGCCGAACTCCCGGGTGACCCGATCGGTTTCGGCCTCGACGGCCGGACCCGGAACCTCGATCTTCAGCTGCTTGCGGCAGGGGCCGATCTCTTCGACGGCGAGGACGACGCTCATCAGGGGAGGACCTCGGAGTAGGTGGTGGTGCGAAAGGGGGGACTCGAACCCCCAACCCGATCACTCGGGACTAGATCCTAAGTCTAGCGCGTCTACCAGTTCCGCCACTTTCGCCGATCGCGCCCCGCGCGGCGGGAGCTTGCATCGCCCCGGCGCCTGCCGGAGGGGCTTCGAGAGGGGGGAGGGTTGGTGAGCCGCGTAGGAATCGAACCTACAACCCGCAGATTAAGAGTCTGCTGCTCTACCAATTGAGCTAGCGGCCCACGACGAAGAGAAAGTCTACCCAACCGCGACCGACGAGACAAGTGCCTCAGAAGAGTTGCATTCCACAGGGGAGGGCACGCGCCCTCCCCTCGGCCAGCGGAGTGAATCCGCTGGCCTCACCCCTCCGCGGTCGCGAGCCTGGCGGCTCGCTCCGCTGGCTTCAGTCTCACTCCTCCGCGGTCGCGAGCCTGGCGGCTCGCTCCTACACTTCCATGCTGGGCGATCAGAGGAGTTGCTTGATCTCCGCTCGGCCGAGGTCGGAGGAGCCGGAGATGATGAGCGCGGCGGAGCCGCGGTCGTACGGGGGGACCTCGAGCTGGAGCTCGATGGTGCCGAGATCGTCGGTCTCGGCCGCGAGCAGCGTCCGCGGGTCGGCCACCGTCGACAGCATCCGGATCGAGACGAGGACGCCGGCGATCGGCAGGCCGGTCTTCGAGGAGAAAGCGCGCAGGGTGAGGTGATTCACCCGGCCGGGCTGGATCTCCTCCTGCCCGTCGAGGGTCAGCACGAGCTGCTCGAGCTCCGCTTCGGTCGACAGATACTCGAGAATGACCTGGTCGAGCGAGGGGCCATCGTCGAGCTGGGCCGCCGCGGCGAGCTCCGCCGCGCCCTCGATCCGGCGGGTGCCGGCCGGGATCGGGGCCTCCGCGCCGTCGCCTTCGTCCTCACTCGGCCCAGCGAGCGGCGGCGGGCGCAGCAGCGTCCCGGCCTCGGCGAGCTTCTCACCGTCACGGGACCCGACCGCCTGCTCGATCCGGACGTCGAAGCGGCCGGCCTTGATCGCCGCCAGGATGGTGCGATGCTGGTGCTCCATCAGGGAGGCGATGTCGCGCTCGCCCTTGCCTTCGTCGAGCAGCTTGGCGTAGGCGGAGCGCTTCGCGGCCAGCACCTGGCCGCGGACGTAGATCACGCTCTCGATGAACGGATTCTCGACGCCCTTGTCCTCCGTCTGCACGTGCAGGACGATGTCCCCGTGGCGGACGTCGGTGTTGTACCCCGTGATCATTCGGGAATCTCGATCGCGGCATTGTAGGAGGGCTCTCCGCAAGGGGTCAAGGCGAGGTTGGACGCCCCGTCCGGGGCCGTGAAAGAATCCCGGCCACCGAAGTCCGGACCGGCCGGATCCCGCCTCCGGCCACCCCTCGATCCCTGGAGGAATTGGTATGTCGCACAACGCCGCCGAGAATGCGCCGCGCACCCTGGTCCACTACGAAGTCCGCGACGGGGTCGCCTGGCTGACCCTGGACGACCCGCCGGCCAACACCTACACCCACGAGATGATGCGGCAACTCGACGACGCCATCCTGAAGGCGCGCTTCGACACCGCCGTGCACGTCCTGGTCCTCACCGGCACCGGCGAGAAGATGTTCTGCGCCGGCGCCAACATCAACATGCTGAAGACCTCGGACCCGACCTTCAAGTACTACTTCTGCCTGCACGCCAACGAGACGCTGTCGCGCCTCGAGCAGACGCCGAAGCTGGTCCTCGCGGCGCTCAACGGCAACACCGTCGGCGGCGGCCTCGAGATCGCCATGGCCGCCGATCTGCGCATCGCGCGGCAGGGCCCGGCCAAGTTCGGCCTGCCCGAGGTCTCCCTGGGGGTGCTCCCGGGCACCGGCGGCACCCAACGGCTGGTGCGCATCGTCGGCAAGTCGCGGGCGATCGAGCTGATGGTCACCGGCCGGCTGTTCGGGATCGAAGAGGCCAGGGCCCTGGGCATCGTCGACGAGGTCTTCGCCGCGGAGACGCCGGAGGCTTTCCGCGAGCAGATCCAGGCCTACGCCCGGCAGTTCTGTCCGCCCGCCAAGGCGGCGCGCGCGGTCGGCCGGATCAAGCGCTCGGTGCAGTCCGGCGCCGAGATTCCGTTCGAGTCGGCGCTCACCCTGGAGCGGGAGCTACAACAGCAGCTGTTCCAGAGCGACGACGCCAAGGAGGGGCTGGCCGCCTACGTCGAGAAGCGGCAGCCCGCCTTCACCGCCCGCTGAGCGCCGGGATGCCGCGCCCCCGCCTGGTCTTAGCGGCGCCGGTGCGCACGCCGATCGGCAAGTTCGGCGGGGCGCTCGCTCCGCTCTCCGCGGTCGACCTCGGCGTCGCCGCGGCCCAGGCTTGCCTGGAGCGGGCCCGGCTGGCGCCCGAGCGGGTGGACCAGGTCCTCTTCGGTCACGCCCGCCAGGCCGGCGGGGGACCGAATTCGGCGCGCCAGATCGCCTGGCGCGCCGGCGTGCCCCAGGAGCGGCCCGCCTACGCCATCAACCAGGCTTGCGGCTCGGGGCTCCAGGCGGTCCTCTCGGCGGCGCGGACCATCCTCACGGGCGAGGCCGAAGTCGTTTTGGCCGGCGGCACCGAGAGCATGTCGAACACGCCCCACCTGCTCCCCCGCGCCCGCTGGGGCCAGCGGCTCGGGCACGCCGAGATCGTCGACGGCATGTACCGCGACGGCTTCGCCGATCCGCTCTCCGGGCTGATCATGGGCGAGACCGCCGAGGAGCTGGCGAGCGAGCGTGGGATCTCGCGCGCCGCCGCCGACGCCTGGGCGGCGGAGAGCCAGCGGCGCTGCGAGGCCGCGCGCGGGCGGGACCGGTTCACGGCCGAGATCGCTCCCGTGCCGGTGCCGGGCCGGGGGGGCGAGGTCCGGATCGACCGCGACGAGCATCCGCGCGACGGCGTGACCGTCGACTCGCTCGCGCGCATGCCGGCGGTCTTCCGCGACGGCGGCACCGTCACCGCCGGCAACGCCTCGGGCATCACCGACGGCGCCGCGGCCCTGCTGGTCGCCTCCGAAGCGGCCGCCGGCCGGCTCGGCCTCACCCCCGCCGGCTACCTGCTCGACTGGGAGGTGGTCGGCGTCGCGCCGCGGATCATGGGGATCGGTCCGGTGCCGGCGACCAGCAATCTCCTCGCCCGGACCGGCGTCGACCCGGCGGCGATCGAATCGATCGAGCTCAACGAGGCCTTCGCCTCCCAGGTGCTGGCCTGCCTGGCCGAGCTGCCGTTCGACCACGAGCGGATCAACCCCGACGGCGGCGCCATCGCGCTCGGCCACCCGATCGGCGCCAGCGGCGCGCGGATCCTGGTGACGCTGCTCCATGGTCTGGCCGCCCGGCGGCAGCGCTTGGGTCTCGCCACCCTCTGCGTCTCGGGTGGTATGGGCTTGGCCGCGCTGATCGAGCGCGCGGAGGCGGAATGAGGATTCTCGTCTCCTGCTCGCGGCCCGCCCGCGTCGAGCCCTATCTCACTGCGCTCGCCGGCGCCGGCATCGCCGAGAGCGAGCGTGGGGTGCTGACGCCCGCCGATGCCAGCCGGCCGGACCTCGACCGGTTGGCGGCGGCGGCCGACGGGCTGCTGCTGACCGGCGGCGACGACATCGAGCCGTGCCGCTACGGCGAATCCCCTCGGACGGGGATCACCTACCGGCACTTCCCCGGCCGCGACGAGCTCGAAGCGGCGCTGCTCGCGGGCGCCCGGCGCGCCGCGACCCCCGTCTTCGGCATTTGCCGCGGCCTGCAGATGCTGAACGTCGCGCTCGGCGGTACCCTCTGGCACGACCTGCCGAGCGAGCGGCCGGGCGACGTCCGCCACTCGATCCCCGAGCCGCTCGACGCGCTCGCGCACCCGGTGCGGGTCCGGCCGGGCGGCAGCGAGCTCCACGAGCTGCTCCGGGCACCGGAGAGCGCGGGCGAGCCGGCGGTCAACAGCCGCCACCACCAGGCGATCCGGAGCTTGGCGCCCGGGCTCGAGGTCGTCGCGGTGGCGCCGGACGGGGTGGTCGAGGCGGTCATCGGCAGCGATCCGCGCTGGTGGCTGCGGGCGGTGCAGTGGCACCCCGAGAACTTGCAGGCGCACGAGCTGCACCGCCGCCTCTTCGCCCAGTTCGTCGCCGCCGCCCGCGCCCGCGCCGCCGCCGAAGCCGAACGGATCGATACCAGCGAGCTGGTCGAGGTCGAGAGCCCGCGGCAGGGCCTCGACGCGTTCATCGAGCAGCGCGCACCCCAATGGAGGCCTCGATGAGGAGATTCCGGAGCCAGCTCGTCCCCCTCGCCGCGGGGCTCGCCGGCCTGCTCGTCGCCGGACCGAGCGCGGCCGAGAGCGTCACCTTCGGCTTCGCTCCGCCGGTCGACCAGCGCTTCGAGCTGCGCGACTGGGGGACCCTGACGATCAAGTGGGGCGGCAACCGACAGGAGATCGCGATGGGCGAGCGGGCCTCCTGGACCGCCTCGCGTGCCGGCGACGGTTACCGCCTCGACCAGCGCAACTTGGAGGTCGCGCTGGCCAAGGACGGCAAACCCCACGACGAGCCGCTGCTCAAGGCGGTCGCTCAGGACCGCGTGGTCTACACGGTCGCCCGCGACGGGGTGCTGCGAAGCCTCGACGGCCTGCGCCGCAACGCCGAGCGCCGCATCGCCTTGCTCGAAGGCGACGCCAAGGAGAGCGCCAAGAAGCGGCTCGAGGAGAGGCGGGAGGGCGAGTTCGAGTCCTGGCGGTGGTTCGATCGCCACGAGATCTTCCTCGGCCAGACGCTCGAGCTCGACCGCGACTACTGGTTCCGCTCGGCCTTCCCCAGCGACGAGGGCTGGATCCCGCTGCAGGTGCTGTTCCGGCTCGGCCCGTGGGAGGAGACACCGGCCGGGCGGCGGCTCCGCCTCAACGTCGCCTATACGCAGAACGCGCGCGCCCTCGTCCCCGACGCGGAGGAGGTGCGCGCCAAGGTGCGCACCCGCTTCGATCCCACGCGCGCCGACAATCTGCTCAAGAAGGTCGAGATCCGCGGCAACTCCTCCCGGCTCGTCGATCCGGCGACCGGGATGCTCTGGCGGGATCAGTCCTTTCTGCGACTCGCCTTCGAGGTTCGGCCGATCGAGGAGTTCGGCATGACCGTCGCGCTCGAGATCCGAACCGACTTCACACTTTCCCCCGCCGCTCCCTGAACGGCGGCGCTCATCCGGAGAAGCCCATGTCCAACGTCGTCCTGTCCGAGCGCGAGGGTCGCGTCGCGATCCTCACCATCCACCGCCCCGACAAGTTGAACGCGCTGTCCGAGCAGGTGCGCGTCGAGCTGCTCGCCGCGCTGGCGGCGGCGGAGGCCGACGCCGGAGTCGGCGTCGTCGTGCTCACCGGCGCGGGCGAGAAGTCGTTCATCGCCGGCGCCGACATCGGCGAGTTCGCCGGCCGCACGCCGTTCGATCAGCGCTCCGCGATGCGCAGCCCGCGCATCTTCGACGTCATGGCCTCGTTCCCCAAGCCGGTGATCGCGATGATCAACGGCTTCTGCCTCGGCGGCGGCTGCGAGCTGGCGATGTCGTGCGACCTGCGGATCGCGAGCGACAAGGCCCGCTTCGGCCAGCCCGAGATCAACCTCGGCCTGATTCCGGGCGGCGGCGGCACCCAGCGGCTCCCCCGTCTGGTCGGCACCGGTCAGGCGATGCGGCTGATCTTGACCGGCGACATGATCCCGGCGGCGGAGGCCAAGGAGATCGGCCTCGTCGACCAGGTCGTGCCGCACGAGGAGTTGCGCGCGAGAACGCTCGAGCTGGCGCAGAAGATCGCCGCCAAGAGCCCGCTGACGCTCAAGGTCGCCAAGGAGGCGGTGCGCGCCTCCGAGCGGCTCGGAATCGAGGAGGGGCTCCTCTACGAGCGCGACCTGTTCTGCCTCTGCTTCTCCACCGCCGACAAGGCGGAGGGGGTCGCCGCCTTCCTCGAGAAGCGACCCGCGGCGTGGACGGGGCGCTGAGGCCGAGCCGCAGGCCCGCACATGTGCCTTTTCGATCGCAATCGAACGCTCACCCTCGCGGCCCTGCTGGCACTGGTCGGGGGCGCCGCGCCGCTGCGGGCGCAGACTGCCCGCGTCCCGCCGCCGGAGGTCCTCGCGGCGATCGAGGACGACGACCTGGAGCCGCTGCCGCGCGGGCTCGCGCCCGGTGAACGGGTGCCGCCGGCGCCCGGGCTCCTGGCGCCGACGGCGCCGCCCTCCGGGCTGGTCGCGACGCCCGCCGAGTACGACCGGAACCTCGGCCTGCTGATCCGCTGGGGGAGCTTCAACTCGATCCTGACCGCGATGACCGTCGCGGTGACCACGGGTGACCCGGAAGCGCGCGTCTGGATCGTGGTCTCCGGCGCGGCGCAGCAGCAATCGGCGACGACGACGCTCACCGGCGCCGGAGCCGCCATGGCGCAGGTCTCGTTCCTGATCGCGCCGACCGACTCGGTCTGGATCCGCGACTACGGCCCGCGCTTCATCACCGAGGACGGTGCCGCGGCGAGCGTCGATCACGTCTACAACCGGCCGCGCCCGAACGACGATCTGATCCCGGACGCCGTCGCCGCGGCATGGGGCCACGTCGACTACGACCTGCCGCTCGTCCACGGCGGCGGCAACTTCCACCTCTTCGGCGACGGTCGCGCGTTCATGACCGAGCTCGTCCTCGGCGAGAATCCGACGCTTTCCGCCAGCCAGGTCGAGCAGCTCTTCGCGGACTACGAGGCGCTCGAGCTCACGATCTGGCCCGGCTTCCCCACCAGCTACGACTCGACCCAGCACATCGACATGTGGCTGCTGCCGGCGAGCGACCGCCGGGTGATCGTCGGCGAGTACGCGGCGAGTCAGGGGGGCGGCGTGCCGAGGGCGATCACCGAGGCCGCCGTCGCCGAGCTGACCGCGCTCGGCTACTCGGTCTTCCGCACTCCGGGCTGGCGCGCCGCGTCCACCCACTACACCTACACCAACGCCGTGATCCTCAACCGGCTCGTCCTGGTGCCGCAGTACAGCGCCTATCCGACCGAGAACCAGCAGGCGCTCGACGTCTTCGCCCAGGCTTTTCCCGGCTCCCAGATCGTCCCCATCGACGGCAGCGCGATCGTCGGCTCCGCGGGCGTCCTCCACTGCATCGTCATGCACGTGCCCGATCCCGGCTTTCTGTTCTGGGATCACTTCGAGACCGGCACCACCGAGAACTGGGCCGCCGTCGAGCCCTGACTAGCCGCGCGCTGCGCCGCGTCGAACCGCTCCTCGACGAGAGCGCCGGGGCGTGGATCGCGACGTCTCCCCGCAGCGCAGCGCGAGGGGTCCCCACGCCACCAGTATCCAATCCAACCGTGGGGTGTCGCGGGCGCGAGGAGAGCCGGCGCGAGTCACGTCCCGGCGCGGCGCAGGCCACTGACGCTTCCTTCGCGCGATGTCTCGGGCAGCGATGTCGGCGTCGGCCGCGTCGAACCGGCCCTCGGCTCGGGTCTCCTCGCGCCCGCGACACCCCGCGGTATCTGGATTTCTTTTCTGGAGGAGCGGGGACCCCTCGCGCTGCGCTGCGGGGACGCGATCCGAGGGCCGGTCCGACGCTACCGTGGGTGGGCGGCTCGAATGCGACCTCGCTGATGGGTGTTCCGACCCGTTACAATGTCGCCTTCCCGCTTCGTGGAGGACCGCGCATGACCTTCGTTGCGCCGGAGGAGTTCAACCTCGCCGAGTGGCTGCTCGACGCGCGGGTCGCCGAGGGGCGCGGCGACCGCGTCGCGCTCCGGCTCGCGGGCGAGAGCCACACCTACCGACAGGTGCTCGGACTCGCCGACCGCTTCGCGACCGTTCTGGCGGGGCTCGGCGTGCGCCCCGAGGAGCGGCTGCTGTTGGCGCTCCCGGACGGCGCCGAGTGGGTCGGCGCCCTGTTCGGCACCCTCAAGGCCGGTGCCGTCGCCGTGCCGGTCAACCCGGAGCTGCCCGCCGAGGCCCTGGCGGCGCTGATCGACTACCTGCGGCCCCGTTGGGCGATCGTCGACGGCGCGCAGGTGGCGCGCTGGGCCGGCGCCATCGGTCTCGCGCGCGAGCGCCTCGCGCTCTTGACCGTCGGCGACGTCGCCCCCGGCTGCCCGTCGTTCGAGGAGCTCGGCCGCACGGTCGCCGAGCGCTTCGAGAACGTCCGCACCCACCGCGACGACCCGGCGGTGATGCTCTTCTCGGGCGGCACCACCGGCCGCCCGAAGGCGGTCGTCCAGAGTCACCGCTCCTACGCCTTCACCACCGTCGCCTACGGCCAGGGGATCCTCGGGCTCGGCCCGGAGGACGTCACGCTCGCCGTACCCAAGCTCTTCTTCGGCTACGCGCTCGGCTCGAACCTCTTCTTCCCCTTCTCGGTCGGCGCCACCGCCTGCCTCTTCCCCGAGCGCGCTACCGCGGAGGCGGTCTTCGCGGCGATTCGGCGATACCGCCCGACGCTGCTCGTCAACGTGCCGACCATGGTCCAGCAGATGGTCTCCCATCCCGAGGCGGCGGCGGCCGACCTCGCCTCGCTGCGCCTCGTGACCTCGGCCGGCGAGGCGCTGCCCGTGCCGCTCCACCAGCGCTTCGTCGAGACCTTCGGCGTCGAGCTGCTGGACGGTCTCGGCACCGCCGAGCAGTGGCACGTCTTCCTGACCAATCGCCCGGGGCGGATTCGCCCGGGCACGCTCGGCGAGGTCGTGCCCGGATTCGAGGTGCGGGTGCGCGACGACGCCGGCGAAGAGCTCCCCGACGGCGAGACCGGCCTGCTCTGGGTGCGCGGCGGGGCGCGCGCGGCGGGCTACTTCCGCGAGCACGACAAGAGCCTGGCGACCTTTCGCGGCGAGTGGGTGGTGACCGGCGACCTCGTCACCCGCTCGCCCGACGGCTACTTCACCTACCAGGGGCGGGGCGACGACGTGCTCAAGGTGGGCGGCAAGTGGTTCTCGCCCGCCGAGGTCGAGAGCTGCCTCGCCGCCCATCCCGCGGTGGCCGAATGCGCCGTGGTCGCCGTCGCCAACGAGGAAGGGCTGGTCAAGCCGCACGCCGTCGTCGTCCTGCGCCCCGGTCACGAGGCGAGCGAGGATCTCGTCCAGGAGCTCCAGGACCACGTCGCCCGCTCCCTCCAGCCCTACAAGACGCCGCGCTCCATTCGCTTCCTCACCGACGACTTCCCCCGCACCCACCTCGGCAAGATCGACCGGGCCAAGCTGCGGCTCGTCTTCTGACCTTACAGCCCGGTCAGCGCGGGCTCGTCGGGGAAGCGGCGGCGGGCGGCGGCGAGCAGGCCGGCGGCGCCCTGCGGATCGCCGAGGACGCGCAGCGTCTTGACCGCCTCGGCGTAGGCGACCGGCAGGTCCGGGTTGCCCTCGACCAGGGCGCGCAGCGTCCCCACCGCGTCGTCCGGCTGACCGTGCGCGGCGTAGAGCGCCGCGAGCGCCGCGTAGGCGCGAGGCTCGGCCGGGAAGAGCGCGATCTCGCGCCGCAAGCTCGCGACCGCGTCGTGCGGACGGTCGAGCCGCGCCAGCAGGTCCCCGTGCACGAAGTAGAGCCCGGCGAACTTCTGCTCGCCCTGCATCTTGGCGAGGTCGGCGAGCGCCGATTCGCAGGTCGCCAGCGCCGCTTCGAGCTCCCCCTGCGCCCGCTGGACCTGGGCGAGCACGAGCAGCGGCCCGATGCGCGAGCCGCGCGCCGCGAGCGCCCGGCGCGCCGCCGCCTCGGCGGCCTCCAACCGCCCGGCCGCGAGATCGACCTGCGCCACCAGGCTGTGCGCCGCAGCCGGGCTCGCCGCCAGCGCCAGCTCGGCGTGCGCCCGCGCTTCGTCGCCGCGGCCGAGATCGAGCAGCACCTGGCCGACCGCGAGCGCCACGTGCGGCGTTCCCCCCGAGATCTCCATCGCCTTCTCGTAGGCGGCCAGCGCCTCCGTCGAGCGCCCGAGGCGGTGGAGCGCCAGCCCGAGGCTGTCCCACGCATCGACCATGCGCGGGTTCTCGGCCAGCACCCGTTCGAGCCGTGCCGCCGCGCCGCGGTAGTCCTGGCGCTCGGTCAGATCCTGCAGCGCGCGTCCGAACTCGCGCAGTGAAGGCAGCTTCGACTTCGGGTCCGGCAGCGGCCCCGTCGTCGCCCCGGTGGCCGCGCCGCCGAGGTAGCCGAGCGCCGCGAGCTTCGCCGCCGTCTCCGCGTCCTCGGCCGCCGGAGCCGCGAGCGGACGCTCGAAGGTCGCGGCCTGCTCGCGCAGCTCCGCGAACCGGCGCCGCTCGCCGTCGCGCAGGTTGCGCCGCTCGGCGGGATCCTCGATCAGGTCGTAGAGCTCGGGGTCGGGACCGAAGATGCCGTGCCAGCGCCCGGCGATCACCGCCGTCAACTCGCTCCATCCCATGTGCAACCGGGGGTAGAAGGTCTCGGCGTAGATCGGCCGCTCCTCCGGCAGCGCCTCGAGCAGGTGGGATCCCGCCAGCCCGGCGGGCGGCTCGAGGGCGGTGAGCCGGAGCAGCGTCGGCGCCAGGTCGAGGAGCTGAGCCGGCGCCGAGATCCGCGTCCCCGCCCGCGCCGCCCCCGGCAGGCGCAGCACCAGCGGCACCTGCAGAGCTTCCCGATAGAGCAGGATGCCGTGCTCCTGCTCGCCGTGGTCACCGAGCCCCTCGCCGTGGTCCGACGTCAGGACCACGATCGCGCGGTCGAGAACGTCGAGCCGCCGCAGCTCCTCGACCAGCTCGCCGACGCAGGCGTCGGCGGCGGCGATCTCGGCGTCGTAGGGGTCACCGTAGCGGCTACGGAAGGGCTCGGGCGCCTCCCAGGGTGTGTGCGGCTCGTAGAAGTGGCCGAAGTAGAAGAAACGGCCCGCGGCCACCCGCCGCAGCCAGTCGCGGGACGCGGCCAGCGTCTCACCGCACGGGCGCTGACTGCGGCCGAGGGTCAAGCCGGAGCGCAGGTCGACGGCCCCTTCGAAGAACTCGAAGCCGGCGGCGAAGCCGGTCTCGGCGCGCAGGACGTAGGCCGAGATCGCCCCGCCCGTCGCGTAGCCCGCCGCGGCGAAGAGCCGTGGCAGATAGGGATGCCGCTCGGCGTCGAAGCGGTAGCCGAGGTTGTCGCGCACGCCGTGATCGCCCGGCAGCAGCCCGGTGAACATCGAGAGGTGGGCCGGCAAGGTCAGGGGGACGTGGGTGTAGGCGCGCTCGAAGACGATCCCGTCGCGCGCCAGCGCGTCGATGGCGGGCGTCGCGACCCGGTCGTAGCCGTAGACCGGCAGCCGGTCCGAGCGCAGCGTGTCGATCGAGATGACCACGACCGGCGCGCCGGGGAAGGGGCCGGCGGCGCCGCCGCCGGGGCGGCAGCCGGCGGCGCCCACGAGCGCGAGCGCGGCGAGCACGAGCGAGCGCGAGCGGTTCATCCGCCGCCTCCGAGCTGGGCCAGCGCGGCGCGCGCGCGCGGGAAGTCTCCGCCGTAGCGCGCCGGAGGCGCCGTGGCGAGGAAGCGGTCGAGCGCGCGCCGGGCCATCTCCGGCTCCCCCGCCGCCGCGGCGGCGAGACCGAGGTTGTAGAGGGCGTCGAATGCCCGCGGGTCGACTTCGACCGCCGTCCGCCAGGCCGCGAGCGCGCCGCGCGCGTCGCCCGCCTGGTAGCGGGCGACGCCGAGCGCCGTCCAGGCCCCGGCGCGGCGCCGGTCGAGCGCCACCGCGCGGTCGAGCGCGGCGCGTGCCTCCTCGAGGCGGCCCGCGCGCAGCAGCACGGTGCCCAGGTCCTCCCGCCACTTCGCCGCCTCCGGCTCGAGCGCGACGGCGCGGGCGAGCACCTCGGCCCCTTCCGCGTGCCGGCCGAGGTCCGACAGCGCCAGCCCGAGCACATCGAGCGTCGCGGCGGTGGCCGACTCGCGCACCGGGTCGAGCAGCGCCGCGGCCTCCGCTGGCCGCCCCGACTCGGCCGCGGCGAGCGCCAGCCGGCGGCGGATCCCCTCGCTCGCGACGCCGGCGGCGAGCGCGGCGGTGGACCAGCGGTCGGCCGCGGCGCCGTCGCCCACGGCGAGCGCGATCCGGACCAGCAGATCGTGCGCCGGCTGCGGCTGGCCGACCAGCCCGAGCTCGGCGCGGGCCCGCGCTTCGGCGTGGCGCCCCAGCTCGAGCAGCGCGTTGGCCGCGGCGAGCGCCACGCCCGGATCCGCCGAGAGCTCGAGCGCCCGCTCCCAGGCGCGCGCGGCGCCGTCGAGGTCGCCGCTCTCCTTGCGGCTGCGGGCGAGGAAGCTCCAAATGTCGAACATGCCATCGTTTTCGGCGAGCACGCGCTCGAAGTGCGCGGCCGCCGCGGTGAAGCGGCGTTCGCCGAAGGCGAGGAAGCCGTTTTCGATGTCGCCGATCAGGTGCCGCTGGCTCTTCGGATCCGGCAGCGGCCCTTCGAGCGTCCGTGAGCCGCCCGAGAGGTAGCCGAGCGCGGCCAGCCGCGCCGCCGTCTCCTCGTCCGCAGCGGCGGGGGCAGCGAGCGGCCGGTCGATCTCGCGCACCTCCGCGCGCCGCGCGGCGAACAGGCGCCGCTCGCGCTCGACCAGGTTGGTCTCGAGCCGCGGATCGGCGAGACGATCGTAGAGCTCCGGCTCGGGGGCCTCGACGAAGCTCCAGCGCGCGTCGTGCAACGCCTTGAGGTCACTCCAGCCGAAGTGGAGGCGCGGGTAGTAGGTCTCGGCGTAGATCCGGCGTTGGGCGGCGTCACCCGCCTTCGCCGCGAGCAACGAGCTGCCGTCGGCGCTCGCGCCGAGCTCGATCCCGGCCAGGCCGGCGAGCGTCGGGGCGAGATCGGCGAGCGCCACGGCGTCCGCGATCCGCTCGCCCCCGCGGCGCGCGCCGGGGAGCCTGAGCAGCAACGGTACGTGGGTCGTGCTCGGGTAGAGGAAGACGCCGTGCTGCTGCTCGCCGTGGTCGCCCAACCCCTCGCCGTGATCGGCGGTGAAGACCAGGATCGACCGCTCGTAGAGGCCGAGGCGCCGCAGCTCCTCGAGAAAGCCGCCGACGACCAGGTCGACCGTGGCGATTTCGCCGTCATAGGGATCCGCGTAGCGTGAAGCGAAGGGCTCCGGCGGAGCGTAGGGCGTGTGCGGCTCGTAGAGATGGAGGAAGAGGAAGAACGGCGTCTCGCTCCGTTCCCGCACCCAGGCCGCGGCGCGCGCCACGGTCGCCAGACCCTCGCGCTGCGCCGCGTCGAGGCTGGCGCCCGCCGGGCGCTCGATCTCGTCATCGTAGTGGTCGAAGCCGCGCGCGAGTCCGGTCGCGCCGCGCAGCACGTAGCTCGAGACGAACGCGCCCGTGGCGTACCCGGCCGCGCGCAGCCGCTCGGGGAGCCAGGGCCGGATGCCCGCCTCCAGCTCGTAGCCCGCGTTGTCGCGGACGCCGTGACGGGGCGGCAGCAGGCCGGAAAGCATCGAGGTGTGCGAGGGCAGGGTCAGCGGGTAGTGGCTCCAGGCGCTCTCGAACAGCAACGATTCGCTCGCCAGGGCGTCGAGTGACGGCGTTTCGACCCCATCGTAGCCGTAGGCCGGCAGACGATCCGCCCGCAGCGTGTCGATCGAGATCAGGACGATCGGCGCCCGCGGGAAGCGGAGCGCGTCCTCCTGCGGCCGGCAGCCGCTGGCGACGGCCGCCAGCAGCACCGCCACCAGGAGCCCGCTCCGCCGCGGCGCGGGGCTCATCCCGCCACCTCGACGAGCAGTCCGCGGGCGCGCGCGAAGTCTGGCGCGTAGCGTTCCGGCGGGGCGGTGCGCAGGAACTGCTCGAGCGCGCGCCGCGCCAGCTCTCGTTCGCCGACGCTCGCCGCCACGAGCCCGAGGTTGAACAGCGCGTCGAACTGCCGCGGATCGAGCTCGACCGCCCGCTGCCAGGCACCCAGAGCGGCGCGTGGACCCTCGATCGGATAGAGCGCGACGCCGAGCGAGTTCCAGGCGGTCGCCAGCTCGTCGTTGAGCTCGAGCGCCCGTTCGAGGTGACGACGCGCCTCCTCGGGACGGCCGTCGCGCAGGGCGATGACGCCAGCGAGCTCGATCGCCCGCGGGTCGTCCGGCAGCTCCCGCAGCGCGCGGTCGAGGACCCGCCGCGCCCGCTCGGGCTCGCCCGCGTCGGCGAGCGCGGTCGCCAGGGCGCGCAGCGTCTCGGGTTGGCCCGTCGTCTCGAGGGGGGAAAGCAGCTCCACCGCCCGGCCGGCGCGACCGGTCTCGGCGAGCGCGAGCCCGAGGGCGCGCACCACCGACTCGTCGCCGCCGGTCCGCTCGCGGCCGGTCGCGAGCAGCGCGATCGCCTCCTCGTGGCGCTCCAGCTGACGCAGCGCGAGCGCGCCCATCGTGTAGCCGTCGGCCATCCCCGGGCGATCGCGCGCGATCGCGGCGCCGAGGCGCGCCGCCTCGGCGAACCTGCCGCGTGAGTAGTGATCGATCGCCAGGTGGATCTGGCGGTCGAGACCGACCAACCGCTTCGGGTCGTCCTCGGGACCGAACGCCTCGCGCAGCGGCGCCGAGCCCACCAGGTACCCGAGGCTGCGCAGCCGGGCCGCCTCCTCGTCGCCGCTCGCCGCCGGCCGCTGCGGCGGCCACGCGGTGGCCGGTCGCCGCGCCAGCAGCTCGCGCGCGAGCGCGGCCTCGGCGCCGTAGCGGTTTTCTCGCTCCTCGGGATCCTCGACCAGACGGTAGAGCTCGGGCTCCGGCAGATCGACCACCTTGACGCCGTCGCGGATGACGCCGAAGAGCGGCGCCCAGCCGCGGTGCAGGGCGGTGGTCAGGGCCTCGAAGTAGGTCTCGACCCCGGCGCCCGGGGGTCCGAGGAGCGAGTGGCCGGGCAGTCGCCCCGGCGGCGCGAGCGCGAGCGCCTCGAGGACCGTGGGGACGATGTCGACGTGGCGCGCCGCGCGGCCGTCGCGCCCGGGCTCGACGCCCGGACCCCAGAGGACGAGCGGAACCTTGAGCGTCGGTTCGTAAGCGAACAGTCCATGGGTCAGCTCGCCGTGCGCGCCCAGCGCTTCGCCGTGGTCCGAAGTGAACAGGACGAGGGCCGGCGGTTCGGCGCCGTCGAGGTGCGGCGCGAGCAACGGCGTCAGGAAGGCGTCCGTCGCCGCAACCTCGCCGAGATAGGGGTGATCGCGATACTCCGAGGCGAACGGCTCGGGCGGCTCGTAGGCGGCGTGGGGATCGTAGAGGTGGAGCCAGAGAAACCGCGGGCGTCCGGCCGCCGAGCGCCACCAGCCGAGCGCATTGGCCACGACCTCGTCGCCGCGCCGCTCGGCGATGACGAAGGCGGCCGGGTCGGTGCCGCGGCGGAATCGGTCGTCGTAGAGGTCGAAGCCGCGGGCTAGTCCGTAGCGCCGATCGAGCGGGTAGGCCGCGACGAAGGCCCCGGTGGCGTAACCCGCGGCCGACAAGAGCGTCGCCAGCGTCGGAACCTCCTCGCCGAGCACGAAGCCGGCGTTGTCGCGGACGCCGTGCTGGAAGGGATAGAGCCCGGTCAGGATGTTGACGTGGGACGGCAGCGTGACGACGTTGTGGGCGTGCGCGTCGGTGAAGACCCTGCCGGCGACCGCGAGCCGGTCGAGCGTCGGCGTCCGCACTCGCGAGTTGCCGGCGAATCCGACCGCGTCCCAGCGCAGCGTATCGACGGTGATCAGCACGACGTCCGGGCGCGCCGCCGGGGGTGGCGGCGCCGCCGCCTCGCGCCCGGAGTCACAAGCACCGGCGGCCGCGAGCGCGACGAGCAGACCGGCGAGCGGCAGCGGAGAGCCTGCGCGACGCACGCGCCCCCGGCCTCGTCGCCTCGCGGTCAGAGCGAGGAGAGGAACTGTCGGCAATCCTCGGCCTTGGCGTGGCTCGGGTCGAGGTCGAGCAGCTTCTGGAAGTCGGCCTTGGCCTCTTCGCCGCGCCCCAGCCCGAGGCGCGCGAGGCCCCGGTAGTAATAGGCATCGGGGAGCGTCGGCTGCTGCGTCACGACGCGGTCGAACTCGGCCAGCGCCTCCTCGAGCCGGTTCTGGTTGTAGAGATCGATGCCCAGGTTGAGCAGCGTGTCGGCGTCGACCTCGGCACCGGCGGGGAGACGGGCCATGTAGGCGCGGGCGTCGGCCTCCCGGCCGGCCGCGACCAGCAGGGTGACGATCAAGCGCAGCGACTCGGCGTCGTCCGGCGCGAGCGCCAGGCTCTCTTCGAGCACGGTGATCGCGCGCGCCGCATCGCCGCCGTCGAACCAGGTGCGCGCGACGGCCCGCATCACCGCCGGACGGCTCGCCGCCGGCAGATCGGCGAGCGAGCGCTCGTAGGCGGCCCGCGCCTCCGCGTGGCGCCCCTCGCCCAGGAGGCGGTTGCCCTCCTCGATCGCCGCGACTGCGGGATCGACCGGCGCGGCGCTCGCCTCCGCCGGCCGCAGCTTCATCTTGATCGGCGGCACCGCGCCGAATTCGTTGACCTGGACCGATCCCTCCTGAGGCACGAAGCCCGGCGCCTCGACGAGCACGATCCAGGCCCCGCCGACCAGCCCCAGAAAGGACCACTTGCCCTTCCTGTCGGTGGCGAGCGGCGCCGGTCCCTGGTCGGGCGCCACGCCCCAACGCAGCGTCACGCTGGCCGCGGCGACGGGCGCTCCTCGCTCGTCGGTCACCTCGCCCTGGATGCGGCCACGCCCTTTCCAGTCCTGCGCGGTCCCGGTGGCCGGCAGGAGCACCGCCAGCCCGAGCAGCAGCGCCACCGCCGTACGCGACAGGTTGGTGGAATTCATCCTCGGCTCCTCGCTCGCGAGTCTACACTCCGGCGCCGCGGCTCCCCAAGAAAGCCGGGGCGCCGCCGAGCCGTGGCCCGGCGGCGCCCTCCTCACCGCGACAGCCGGCTGGGCGCTAGTTGAAGCTGAGCCGCGCGCCCACCCGGAAGACCCGGGGCGAGAGCACCTCGCGCACCCAGTCTCCCTGTCCCTGATTGAGCCGCAGCTCCCGCTGCAGGACCGTGCCGGAGTTGAAGACGTTGAACGCGTCGATCCCGAGCGTGAGGCCGAAGCGATCGAACGTCAGCTCCTTCTCGACCCGGAGATCGAGCGTGTGCACGTCGTCGGTCCGGAACTGATCCGGCCGGTCGGTGATGTTCAGGTAGTAGGCGCCACTGACGCCCGCTAGGCTCGCGCGAACCCAATAGGGCATCGCGTAGCCCTCGTTGAGGCTGTACGACCAGCTGCTGTTGATGCACACCCCGGCCTTGGCCCCCGAACCGGTGCCGACGCAGGTCACCACCGCGTCGCCGTCCCGGTTGCCACCGCCGAACAGCTGGTTCGGATCCTCCCGCTCGCTCTCCGGCACTTTCCACTCCCAGTCCGACCAGGTGAAGTTGCCGCGCGCCATCCAGCGGTTCGACAGCCGCTTGTTGAACGTGAACGAGACTCCCAGGTACTCCTGCTCCCGGTCGCCGTTGGTCAGATAGCCCCCCTGCTGGACGCCCAGGACGTTGCCGTTGCGGGTTCCGACCCCCGGCCGCAGTCCGTAGACCGGCACCTGTCGTGGCGTCGACTCGCCCGGCAGCGTCACCGTGACGGTGCCGGTCTGGACGTAGTCGTCGCGCCGGTGGACGCGGCCGACGCTGCGCACGTTGGTCGCCGAGTAGGGGTCGCCGTCGAAGACCAGGCGCTCCTGCTCCAGCAGGTCGGTCGACAGCCGGTAAGTCAGGTTGAGCCCGACCACGAACTCCGGCAGGAGGGCATGCTCGACCGCGAACAGGAGCTCGTCGGTCACCGGCGCGTCGAGTCCCGGGTCGACGGCCGAAGAGAACAGGATCAGGGACGGGTTGGCCGGGTCGTAGTTGCCGGAGTTGAACAGCACGTCGGGGATGATCTCGCTGCCCTGTGAATGGCCGTCGCCGTTGCGGTCGTCGTAGTAGGTGTAGACCGAAGTGTAGGGATAGAGGGGGTAGGTCCAGCCGGCGGCCAGGCCGGAGAGCTGATCGGCGAAGCGGGCATAGCTCGCCCGCAGCAGCGTCCGGTTGCCGCCGGCGACGTTGTAGGTCAGACCCAGGCGCGGGCTGATCGTCGACCACTCGAAGCCGATGTCCTGGCCCGCGAAGCGACGCTCCGGAATGAGCGCCGGAAAAGTCGGATTCGCCGCCGCGACTCCGGCCCGCTGCGTTCCGCCCTGGAGGTCGTAGCGGGCGCCGAAGTTCACGGTCAGGTTGCCGGTCGTGATGGTGTCCTGGACGTAGGCGTTCGTGTACTCGACGTCGTAGTTCCAGATGCCATCGTTGGTCAGCTGGACGATGTTGTAGGCGTAGCCGTAGTTGGCGACGTAGAAGTTCAGGTCGATGCCGCCGCCCGGCCAGCGGGTCAGCGACCGGATCTCGCCCTCGCGGTAGCTGGTGCCGAACTTCAGCTCGTGGCTCAGGTTGCCGGTGCCGAAGAAGTAGGACCCGTCGGCCTTCGCTTGGGTCTGCGGCCGCTTGCTGCCATAGAACAGGAAGGTGTTTCCCCACACGAAGTTCTCGTCCAGCGACGCCTTGTTCTGGGTCGGCGAGGTGCCGCCCTGCGGCGTCAACTGGAAGCTGCCATTGGATTCGGAGTACATCACCGAGGCGAAGAAGCTCGAGGAGAAGACCTGCGTGTCCTCGACCTTGACGACCGTCGGACCGCCGCCCCAACCGCCCTGATTCCAAGTCGTTTCCGGCGGCCGCGTCGGCGAGGCGTTGCGCCCGATCTTGATCTTCTCGTTGTTCGAGTAGAAGAAGGTCGCCGAGCAGCGTGTTGTCCGGCACGTCGAGCACCGTCAGCAGGCGGATGTCGTTCTCGCCGTAAGAGGCCCAGAACCACAGCTTGTCCTTGACGATCGGGCCGCCGAGCTCGGCGCCGTAGTCCTCGACGCTGACGATCCGGTTGCCCTGGGCGAAGGCGGGCTGGTTCGGCGCCAGGTCGCCGCGGTCGAAGTCGAGGTCCGACTGCCAGGAGTCTTCGGCGCGCAGCAGCCGGGCCGAGCCGCGCCACTGGTTGGTGCCGCGCTTGGTCACCATGTTCATCCCGACGCCGCCGGTGCGCAGCTCGTCACCTGCATCTCCTCGAAGGCGTCGAAGTCGTAGTACGAAGGCGACGAGCCGATGGCGCCGATGTCCGTGATCTCGACGCCGTCGATCGACCAGGCGGCGTTGGCGCCGGTGTCGCCGGGGCCGGTGTAGGTCGACTGCTGGCCCGATTCGTTGCCGCCGACGTTGACCCGGTCGACGAGCACGCCCGGCGTGCTTTGCAGGATCACCCAGGGATCGCGCGCGCTCGGGATCTTCTCGAGCTCCACCTGGCTGACCTGGGCGCCCGCGGTGATGCGCCGCGAATCGAGCAGCGGCGACTCGGCCGTGACCGTGATCGTCTCCTCGATCGCCGACTGCATCGTGATCTCGAGCGAAGTGTTGCGGCCGACGGCGACGGTCACGCTCGGGTACTCGACGTTGGCGAAGCCGTCCAGCGCGGCGACGAGCTGATAGGTCCCGGGGCTGAGGCCGAGAACGCGGAACGTCCCCTGCGCGTCCGAGACCTGGACGGCGGGAGCGCCGCCGCCGGTCATGGTGACGACGACGCCCGGAAGAGGGGCGCCGGCGGCGTCCCTGACGGTGCCGTAGACATTGCCCGACTGCACCTGGCCGACGGCTGCCGCCGCGCCGACCAGCCAGGCCGCGCCGAGGATCGCGGCGCTTCGGTACCACGAGATCCTGCTTCTCATGCCGATGCTCCTTCCCGCTGCGAGCGGTTCGCCCGGCCGCGCCATGCGGCGGGCGGTCGCGCGGTCCGTTGGCCCCTGAGCTCTTTGCTGGCGCTCTCTCCGGCCGCCCGCTGGGGCCGGCGTGGCTTCACGGGTTCGCGTGTGAGGAGCTCCGGGAGCAAGGCGGGAGCCAGCGCTCGGAGGGCGACGAGTGGGACTCCCGGTCCGCGGACCGCCGCCTCGCCCCCGTCAAGCGCGATTGGTCCCTCGTCGTTCAGGCAGGCGCGGTGGGGCGATCCATCCCGGCGGAGCGGGAGGCGGCCGAAAACACCGCGCGCCGCCGGTCCCGAAGGTCCGGCGGCGCGCGATCAGGCGTCAGGCGGCGATCAGTTGAAGCTCAACCGGGCGCCGAGTCGGAACACCCGGGGCGAGAGCACCTCGCGAACGAAGTTGCCCTGCGCCTGGCCGAGCCGCAGCTCGCGCTGCAGCACGGTGCCCTCGTTGAAGACGTTGAACACGTCCGCGCCGACGGTCAGCCCGACGCGGTCGAAAGTGAACTCCTTCTCGACTCGCAGGTCGACGACGTGGATGTCGTCGGCCCGGAACTGATCCGGCCGGTCGGTGACCATCAAGTTGTAGACGCCGCTGATACCACCCTGCGGCGCTCGCACCCAGTTGAGGCTGTACGACCAGCTGCTGTTGATGCACACCCCGGCCTTGGCCCCCGAACCGGTGCCGACGCAGGTCACCACCGCGTCGCCGTCCCGGTTGCCGCCGCCGAAGGACTGGTTCGGATCCTCCCGCTCGCTCTCTGGGACCTTCCACTCCCAGTCCGACCAGGTGAAGTTGCCGCGCGCCATCCAGCGGTTCGACAGCCGCTTGTTGAACGTGAAGGAGACGCCCATGTACTCCTGCTCGCGGTCGCCGTTGGTCAGGAAGCCACCGGACTGGACGCCGAGCGAGTTGTTGTTGCGCGTCGTGACTCCGGGCCGCAGCCCGTAGACCGGGATCGACCTCGCCTGCCCGTTGGGCAGCGTCACGTTGACAGTGCCGGTCTGCACGTAGTCGCTGCGCCGATGGACGCGGCCGAGGCTGTTGATGTTCGCCGGCGACGTGGCGTCACCGTCGAAGACCAACCGCTCGTTCTCCAGGATGTCCGTGGTCAGCCGGTAGGTGAAGTTCACGCCGACCACGAACTCCGGCCGCACGGCGTGCTCGAAGGCGAGCAGCAGCTCGTCGGTCATCGGCGGGTCGAGGTTGGAGTCGACGGCCGAGGAGATGACGATCTGCGACGGGTTCGCCGGATTGTAGTTGCCCGAGTTGAACAGCACTCCCGGGATGATCTCGTTGGCCTGCGAGTGGCCGTCGCCGTTGCGGTCGTCGTAGTAGGTGTAGACCGAAGTGTACGGGTAGAGCGGGTAGGTCCACGACGCCGCCAGGCCCGACAACTGCTCGGCGAAGCGGGAGTAGCTCGCCCGCAGGAGCGTCCGGTTGGCGCCGCCGACGTTGTAGGTCAGACCCAGACGCGGGCTGATCGAGGTCCAGTCGAAGCCGATGTCCTGACCCCCGAATGTCCGCTGCGGAATCAGCGCCGGGAAAGTCGGATTCGCCGCCGAGACACCCGCCAGCTGCTTGCCGTCCTGCTTGTCGTAGCGCGCGCCAACGTTGAGCGTCAGGTTACCGGTCGTGATGGTGTCCTGGACGTAGGCGTTGGTGTAGCGGACGTTGTAGTTGGTGATGCCGTCGTTGGTCAGCTGAACGATGTTGTAGGCGTAGCCGTACTGCTCGTAGAAGTTGAGGTCGATGCCGCCGCCCGGCCAGCGGGACAGCGAGCGGATCTCACCCTCGCGGTAGCTGGTGCCGAACTTCAGCTCGTGGCTCAGGTTGCCGGTGCCGAAGAAGTAGGACCCGTCGACCTTCGCCTGGTCCTGCGGCCGCTTGCTGCCGTAGAAGAGGAAGGTGTTGCGCCAGATGAAGTCCTCGTCCAGGGCCGCTTTGTTCTGGGTCGGCGTGAAGCCGCCCTGGGGGGCGAGCTGGAAGCTGCCGTTGGTCTCCGAGTACATCGCCGAGAGGAAGAAGGCCGAGGAGAAGATGTGGGTGTCCTCGACCTTGAGCACCGTCGGCCCGCCGCCATAGCCGCCCTGGTTCCAGGTCGTCTCCGGCGGCCGCGTCGGCGAGGCGTTGCGCCCGATCTTGATCTGAGCAGCGTGTTGTCCGGCACGTCGAGCACCGTCAGCAGGCGGATGTCGTTCTCGCCGTAAGAGGCCCAGAACCACAGCTTGTCCTTGACGATCGGGCCACCGATGTCGCCGCCCCAGTCGGTGACCTCGACGATCCGGTTGCCCTGGGCGAAGGCGGGCTGGCCGGGCGCCAGCTCACCGCGGTCGAAGTTGAGGTTCGACTGCCAGGAGTCGTCCGAGTAGAGGTAGCGGGCCGTGCCGCGCCACTGGTTGGTGCCGCGCTTGGTCACCATGTTCAGGCCGACGCCGCCGGTGCGCAACGTCGCGTCGCTGCCGCCTCGTCACCTGCATCTCCTCGAAGGCGTCGAAGTCGTAGTACGAAGGCGACGAGCCGATGGCGCCGATGTCCGTGATCTCGACGCCGTCGATCGACCAGGTCGAGTTGGTGCCGTCGTCACCCGGGCCGGTGTAGGTCGACTGCTGGCCCGATTCGTTGCCGCCGACGTTGACCCGGTCGACGAGCACGCCCGGCGTGGTCTGCAGGATCACCCAGGGATCGCGCGCGCTCGGGATCTTCTCGAGCTCCACCTGGCTGACCTGGGCGCCCGCGGTGATGCGCCGCGAGTCGAGCAGCGGCGACTCGGCCGTGACCGTGATCGTCTCCTCGACCGCGGCCTGCATCCGCACTTCGAGGGTCGTGTTGCGGCCGACGGCGACGTTGACGCTCGGGTACTCGACGGTGGCGAAGCCCTCGAGCGCCGCGCTCAGGTGGTAGCTGCCCGGGGGCAGACCCACCGCGCGGAAGGCGCCTTGCGCATCCGAAACGACCACGACCGGCGCGCCACCGCCCCGGATGGTCACGGTCACACCCGGCAGGGCGGCACCCTGTTCGTCCTGGGTCGTGCCGAAGATGGTGCCGGCCTGAGCCTGGCCGAGCAGGGGGGCGCTGCCGATCATCAGGATCACTCCGACGATCGCCGCGCAGCGACTCCAAACACTCCGTCCTGTCATCTTTCTCAACCTCCTTCTCGGGTCATTGATGAAGTCCGTTCAGCTAAGGGCTTCTCCACCCCGCCCGCGCGAGAGCCACCGCGCGGGTTCCGTCACCTCCTTCCGGCTTCGACTGGTCCGGCCAGTTTAACCCGAAACGCTGCTGGGGCAAGTGGGGCCAAATCAGTGCCCAATCGTCATTCCTCGGGGCCGACTTGGGCCGGTCGCGGGCTGGTAGCTGCGGCTCGCGAGCGCCCGCTCCCCCCTTACGAGCGCGGTGATTGCTGCGTCGGACCGACCCTGGCCGGGGCCGGTCCGAGACTTCGCTGGCCGCGGCATCTTGCGGGCCGGCACCGCGAGAGAGAGACTGCGGAATGCGCCGGGCTGATCGACCGCGGGGCTGGTTGCTGGCCCTCAGCCTGGCCGGCTGCGCCACCTACCAGCCCTTCGATTCGGCCCGCCACCTCCGTGCGACGCTAGTCGACCGGATGGGCGACCAGGCCCTGGAGGTCCTCGTCCCCTTCGAGTTGGACGCCGAGCTGGCGGCGCTGGCCGAACGCCGCCGCACCGGCTCGGCCAGCGAGGTCCGGCGCGCCGCGGCCCTTGCCGACTTCGTCTTCGGCGACCTGCGGCTCGAGTACCGGCTCCGCCCCACCCGCGACGCCGCCGGCGCCTACCGGAGCCGGCAGGGCAACTGCCTCTCGTTCGTCAATCTCTTCGTTGGACTGGCGCGCGCCGACCGGCTCGCCGCCTTCTACGTCGAGGTCGAGGACGCGCAGAGCTGGAGCCACTCTCACGGCATGGTGGTGAGCCAGGGGCACGTGGTCGCGGGGCTCCGCGTCGACGGGACGCTGCGAACCTACGACTTCCTGCCGTACCGACCGAAGCCCTACCGGAGCTTCCGGCCGATCGACGACGTCACGGCGGTCGCCCACTTCTACAACAATCTCGCCGCGGAAGCGCTGCTCGCCGACGACGCCGAGCGCGCGGCCGAGCTGCTCGCGACCGCGGTCCGGGTGGCGCCCGGTTTCGCTCGCGCCTGGAACAACCTCGGGGTGGCGCGGGCTCGGCGTGGGGACGAAGCGGGCGCCGGAGCGGCCTACGCCACCGGTCTGGCGCTCGCCCCGGAGGAGCCGGCGCTGCTCAACAACCTGGCGCGGCTCCACCAGCGCGCGGGCCGCCTCGACGAGGCCTCCCGGGTGCTCGACCGGCTCGAAGCCCTGCGCGTGTCGAATCCCTATTTCTTCGTCTACCGCGGACAGCTCGCCCTCGCCCAGGACGAGCCCCTGCGAGCGCTCGAGTATCTGACCGAGGCGCTGCGGCAAGACTCCGAGCTGCCCGAGGTCCACGTCGCCCTGGCGCAGACCTACCTCGCGGTCGGTGACCTGTCCCGCGCGCGGCACCATCTGTCCCGGGCGCTGCGTCTGGACGCGACGCATCCGGAAGCGCTGCGGCTCGCGACGCGGCTGCCGCCGGAGGCGCGGTGAAGAGCCTCGTCGCGCTCGCGGGTGCGCTGGCCGCGGCCGGTCTCGCCGCCACGCAGCCCGTGGCGCCGCGCTTCGAGGGGCGTCTCGACGTGCTCGAGGTCGAGGTGGCCGTCGAGGTGCTGGACCGCGACGGCGAGCCGGTCGCGGGCCTCACCGCCGATCGATTCGAGGTCCGGCGTGGCCGGCGCCGCCTCGAGATCGTCGGCTTCGAGGCGCTCCACTTCGGCGCCCGGCCGGCCGCGTCCGCGCTCGCCCGACCCGAGGCCGCGGGGCCGCCTCCGCGCTACCGCCGGCACGTGCTGCTGCTCTTCGATCTCACCTTCTCGAACCCCGGCGCGCTCGCCCGCGCCCGCCAGGCGGCGCGGGAGGTCGTGCTGCACGAGCTCCATCCGACCGACCTGGTGGGAGTCGCCACTTTCTCGGCCGATCTCGGACCCCGACTGCTCCTCACCTTCACCCCCGACCGGGCGCAGGTCGCGCGCGCCCTCGACAGCTCCAGCTTCGAGCACCGACGCGCCGCGACGGCCCACCTCGATCCCCTCGGCTTCCTGCTGCCAGGCCTCTCGAGCCCGGCGGTCGCGGGCAGCGTCGCCGTCTCCGGCAGCGGCGACCTGCGCGCCGAGATCGAGCAGATCGACCTCGAGAGCTCGCGCATCCTCGCGCACGCCGCGGCACGCGAGCACCGGCAGTACGAGCGCACCCGGGTCATCGGCTGGGCGCGCGAGCTGGCCTGGCTCTCGCGTCGGCTGGCCGAGGTGCCCGGGCGCAAGCAGATCCTGCTCTTCTCGGAGGGTTTCGACAGCGCCCTGCTGCTCGGGCGGTCCAATCCGCGGGGCGAGGAGGACGCGCTCGGCAACCTGGAGCTCCAGACCGGACAGATCTGGCAGGTCGACTCCGACGAGCGGTTCGGCAACACCCAGCTCCAAGGCGAGGTCGAGCGCCTCTTGACCGAGCTCGGGCGCGCCGACTGCGTCGCGCACGCGGTCGACGTCGGAGGGCTGCGCGGCGGCGCCGATGGGCTGTCCTCGGCTCGCGGCACCGAAGCGCTCTTCCACCTGGCCCACGGCAGCGGCGGCTCGCTGGTCGACGAGGGCAACGACTTGCACGCCGCCATCGGACGAGCCCTGCGCCGCTCCTCGCAGGCCTATCTGCTGACCGTCGCGGCCACCGGCATCGCGGACGACGGCGCCTTCCATCCGCTGGCGGTGCGCGTCGTCGGTGGCCGCGGCCTGCGCGTCGCCCACCGCGCGGGCTTCTACGCGCCGCGGCCGTTCCCCGAGCTCCACCCCTTCGAGAAGGCTCTGCTCGCCGCCGAGACGATCGCGCTCGAGCGTCCCGCCGCGGCGCTCGAGGTCCGTGCGCTCGCCGCGCCGTTTCGCTCCGGCGGGGAAGAGGCTTACGTCCCCGTGGTCCTCGAGATCGGATCCCGGGGGCTCTTTCCCGAGGTCCCGGCGGGACCGCTGCCGCTCGAGATCTACGTCTACGCGATCCACAGCAGCGGCGAGATGCGCGACTTCCTCGCGCGGCGGGTGGCGCTCGACGACTCCCCGACCGCCGCCGCGCGCGGTCTCGACGGCTTCAAGTACTACGGCCACCTCGACCTGGCCGGGGGCGACTATCGCCTCGTCGCGCTCGCCCGCGAGGGGCGCGGCGGGCGCACCGGCCTCGCCACGCTCCCGCTCCACGTGCCGGCGGCTTCGGCGCGCGCGCCGCGGCTCCTGCCGCCCTTCCTCTTCGATCTGGGCGGGCGGTGGCTCCTGGCGCGCGAGTCGCCGCCGGAGGGAGAGGCCGACAGCCTCGTCTATCCGTTCGTGGTCGCGGGCGAGCCGTTCGTTCCGCAGGCCGCGCCGCGCATTCGAGCGGACGGCTCGCCGGCGCCCTTCCTGCTGGTGGGCTACGATCTGCCGGCGGGCCCGTTGCGGGTCGAGGCCGCGCTGCGCGAGCCGCGCGGCGGCCCGGCGCCGCCGCCGCGAGTCGAGATCGAGACGTCGCCGGCCGGCTCGCCGGGCATGGCGAAGTGGCGGGGCACACTGGCGGCGACGGCCGCGGCTCCGGGCACCTACCTGCTGGAGCTCCAGGTCGTCGATGGAGACGGTCGGCGAGTCGCCGGCACGACCACCCCCCTGACCATCGAGGCCGGGCCGTAGGACGAGCCGAAGGAGGAGACGTGGCGAACGAAGCTCGGCAGACGAGACCCCGGCCCTATCGTGCATGGTGCGCCCGCTGCGCTGCCGCCACTGCGCTGCTCGCGGTCGCGGCCGCGACCGCCGGGGCGCAGCGACGGGAGTTCTCCGAGACGACGACCGTGCTCGCGGTCGAGATCCCGGTGCAAGTGCTCGCCGACGGGCTGCCGGTGCGCGGCCTGACGCGCGAGCACTTCGAGGTGTTCGAGGGGCGGCGGCAGCGCGCGATCGTCGGCTTCGAGGTCGTCGACCTCTCGCCGCCGGCGCCCACGGCGGGCCTCACCCTCGGCGCGGTCACCGACCGGGTCTCGCCGGCCGGACGGCGCCACTTCCTCCTCCTCTTCGACCTCTCGCACTCCGAGCCCTCGGCGCTGGCGCGCGCCCGTGACGCCGCGCGCGCCGTGCTGCGCGACGGGCTCCACCCCAGCGACCTCGTGGCGGTCGCGACCTACGGTTTCCGGGCGGGCGCTCGCATCGTCCTCGGCTTCACCGCCGATCGCCGGCAGGCCGAGCTGGCCATCGACACCCTCGGCCTCGTCGAGCTGCGCGACCGGACCCCCGACCCGCTGGGCCTTCAGCTCACCGCCCTGGAGGCGCCCGGCGCCGGCGGAGCCGGCAGCCGGCAGAGGCCTCGCGCCGAGATCGACGAGGCGATCCTCGAGAACCTGCGCGAGCTGGCGGCGGCGGAGCGGAGCGCGCGACGGCAGGTCCAACAGGGCGAGATCGCCGCGCTGACGCGCGGCTATGCCGAGCTGGCGCGGTTGATGGGCGCGCTCGTCGGTCGCAAGCAGGTGGTGCTGTTCTCGCAGGGCTTCGAGTCCACCGCCCTCCTCGGCACCGCCAGCGCCGAGGAGCAGGCGGCGGCCGGCGAGGCCTCCGCCTTCGGCGAGATCTGGAACGTCGACTCCGAGCAGCGCTTCGGCAACACCCGCTTGCAGAACCAGCTCGAGCAGATGCTCGGCGAGCTGCGCCGCGCCGACTGCGTCATCCAGGCCGTCGACATCAGCGGGCTGGTCGACACTTCGGACCTGCGGCCGCGCGCCTCCGGCCGCGACACGCTGTTCACGATGGCGCGCGACACCGGCGGGCAGTTGTTCGAGCACTTCAACGATCTCGGTCGCGCGATGGCCTCCATGCTCGCCGCCACCAGCGTCACCTACGTCCTCACCATCGAGCCCCAGGACGTCAAGCTCGACGGCAAGTTCCACGAGCTGCGGGTGCGGCTCAAGGGCGGTCCCTCCGGCGCCCGGCTCGTCCACCGGCCCGGCTACTACGCGCCCGCTGCCGACGGTGGCCGCGCCCCGGCCGCGCGCCAGCTCGAGAGCTCGCAGCTGCTGCTGGCCGGTCGTTCGGGCGGCGCGCTCGAGGCTGCGACGGTGGTGGCGCCGTTTCGCACCGCGGACGGCCGTGCCCACGTGCCGGTGGTGGTCGAGGTCTCGGCGCCGGCGCTCGGTGGCTTGGCGCGCGGGGGCCGCGTGCCGGTCGTCTTCTACGCCTACGCCTTCGACGCCTCGGGCGCCGTGCGGGACTTCACCGCGCAGAGCGCGGAGCTCGATCCGGCGACGGTCGCGGGCCACCTCCGCGCCGGAACGGTGCGCCTCGTCGGGGACCTCCTGCTGCCGCCGGGCGACTACACCGTGCGGGTGCTGACCCGCGCCGGCGAGGGCGACGGCCGCCATCGAGTCGAGCACGTCGCGTTGCCGATCCCCGACCTCGCCGCGGGTGGCACGCTGGTGACGCCGGCGCTGGTCGGCACGCCGATGACGGCCGGCCTCCTGGTGCGGGCCGCCTCCAGCGCCGAGAAGACCCGCGGGCTCCCCTTTCCGTTCGTCGACGGCGAGAGCTTCTTCCTCCCCTCGGCCCTGGCGCCGCTGCGGACCCGAGGCGACGCCACCTTCTGGCTCGGCGTCGCCGGGTTCGGCGCCGGACCGGTGGAGCTCGACGTCGAGCTCGCGGACGCCGCCGGCGGCGCGGTCGCCGGCGCCGGCGCGCGGCTGGTCGAGCGCCGCGCGACGCCGGTCGAGGGGCAGGAGCTCTGGCGGGTGGCACTGTCGGCCGGAGGCGCCAAGCCCGGCCCTCACACGCTGAAGCTCTCGATCACCCAGGGTGAGCGCCGAGCGGCGAGCCTGGCCCAAGTCGCCATCGCCGACTGACCGACCGCCGACCTCGCCGCCCGCCGGGCCGGCTCACTCCACCGCGCGGGGTGGCGGCTGGAGCGCGACGACGCCGACGATGCCGGCCAGCGCCAGAGCGGCGCCGAGCAGTTGGCGCGGAGTGAAGACGTCGCCGAAGAAGAGCGCGCCGTGGGCGAGCGTCGAGACCACGGTGATCTGGGCCAGCACGCCGGCCTGGAGATTGGTCACCCAGCGGTAGGCGTAGGTCATCGTCATCTGGGCCGCGATCGAGAACAGGCCGATGGCGGCGAGGAGCAGCCACTCGCGGGCGTCGGGCCAGCGGAACCTCGCGAGCGCGAAGGGCGCGGTGACCAGGATCCCGAACAGGGTGAAGCTGCCGTAGATCGCCCAGCTCCCCTCGGTTCGGCGCGCGGCGCGGATCGCCGCCACGGCGCCGCCCGAGAGCACCGAAGAGGCGAGCCCGGCGAGCTCCCAGGGGCCCAGCCGCGGCCAGCCGCCGCCCTCGAGCGCGCCGGTGACGAGCAGCATCCCCGCCATCGCGAGCGCGAAGGGCAGGAGCAGCAGCGGCCGCACCCGCTCGCCCAGGAAGAGCGCGGCGGCGAGCACCGCCCAGATCGGCGAGCTGTAGTTGAGCAGCGTCGCGGTGCCGACCGGCACGTGCTCGATGGCGAGGAAGTAGAGCAGCACCGCGACGCCGCCGAACAGACCGCGGTAGATCAGCAGATCGAGCCGCTGCCAGGTGAGGGCGCGGCGGGCCAGGCCCGGCACCAGGGCGAACGGGACCAGCATCAGCACGAAGCGGACGAACGCGACCTGCCCGCCCGGCAGCGTCGCGGTCGCCAGCTTGGTCACCACCGCCATCGCCGCGAACGACAGCGCCGAGATCGCCACCAGAACCAGCGCGCGGCGGTGGGTCATCCGGCCCCGGTCAGCTTGTCGGCCAGCCAGGCGGGCACGGCGGTCTTCTCGAAGCTCGCCATGACGACGCAGACCGTCACCAGCCGGCTCTCCGCCGCGGGCCGGTCGTCGCCCCGGTGCAGGAAACGGTAGCGCCACTCGACCGCGGTCGTGCCGACGCGCGTCACCGTGACCTCGATCTCGAGGTCGTCGCCGTAGCGCAGCGGGCGCCGGTAGTCGGTCTCGATCCGCACGGTGGGGAAACCGAGGCCGTGCTCGCGCAGCAGGGTCGGGTAGTCGATGCCGACGACGTCGCGGAAGAACTCCTCCATCGCGACGTGGCAGAAGTGGCCGTAACGCGGGTAGTAGACGATGCCCGCGGGATCGAGGTCGCCGAAACGGACGTGCAGCGGCGTGCGATAGGGCACCGGCACTAGCGCTCCTCGGGGCGGGCGCGCCGCGCCACCGCCGCGGCCAGTCGATAGGGCTCCGGCCAGGGCAGCTCGACGCCGTAGCGCGCGGCCTCGTGGCGGGTGAGGTAAGGGTCGGCCAGGTGAGCGCGCGCCAGCACCGCCAGGTCGGCGCGGCCGGCGGCGAGCAGGGTGTTGGCGTGGTCGAGGTCGAGCACGCCGCCGACGGCCATGACCGGAATGCCGGCCTCGTGGCGGATCCGGTCGGCGAAAGGCGCCTGATACATGCGGCCGTGCTCGACCGGCGAATCCGGGACGTTGCCGGCCGAGGAGACGTCGACCAGGTCGATGCCCAGCGCCTTGAGCTCGCGCGCGACGACGACCGCGTCGTCGAGCGTGAAGCCGCGGCCGTCGGCGAACCAGTCGCTCGCCGAGATGCGGACCGACATCGGCAGCGCCTCCGGCCAGGCCGCGCGCACCGCCCGGGTGACCTCGAGCGGATAGCGCATCCGCCGCTCGAGCGAGCCACCGTAGTCATCCGTGCGCCGGTTCGAAAGCGGCGACAGGAAGCTCGACAGCAGGTAGCCATGCGCGAGGTGGAGCTCGAGCCAGTCGAAACCGGCGTCGGCGGCGAAGCGGGTCGCGGCCGCGAACTCCTCGCGCACCCGGTCCATGTCGGCGCGGTCCATCTCCCGCGGCGCCGGCCAGCCGTGGTCGTAGGGGATCGCCGACGGCGCGAGCGTCGTCCAGGCGCCTTCCGCCGCGGCGAGCGGCCGGTCGGCCATCGACCACTCGTGCGCCACCGAGCCCTTGCGCCCCGCGTGGGCGAGCTGGATGCCGATCCGCGCCGGCGTCGCGCGGTGGACGAAGTCGACGATCCGCCGCCAGGCGGCGCGGTGCTCGGGCCGGTACATGCCGGCGCAGCCGTGGGTGATGCGCCCGGCGGCCGACACGTCGGTCATCTCGGCGATCACCAGGCCAGCGCCACCCAGCGCCCGGCTGCCGAGGTGGACCAGGTGCCAGTCGCCGACCTCGCCCTCGAGCGCCGAGTACTGGCACATCGGCGAGACGACCACCCGGTTGGCCAGCTCGATCGAGCGAACGGTGAGGGGCGTGAACGCCGGCGGCGGCGGCGCGCCGCCGTCCCGCGGCCGTCCTTCGGCGGCGGCGAAGTCGCGCGCGACGCGGACCGCGAACGCCGGGTCGCGGCGGCCGAGCTCGTCGTAGGTGATCCGCTTGGACCGCGACATCAGATTGAAGGTGAACCGCACCGGCGACTGCGCCCGCCAGCGCTCGGTCTCCTCGAACCAGCGCTGTGAGGTGCGGGCGGCGCGCTGGAGCTTCGCGACGTCGAGGCGGCGGGCCTCCTCGTAAGCGGCGAGCGCGCGCGGCACGTCGCCCGCGCCGTGGGTGCGGAACGCCTCGGCGAGGGCGATCGAGTCCTCCATCGCGAGCTTGGTGCCGGAACCGATCGAGAAGTGCGCGGTGTGGGCGGCGTCGCCCAGCAGGACGACGTTGTCGAAATGCCAGCTGCCGCAGGTCACGGTCGGGAAGCGCCGCCACAACGAGCGGTTGGCGAGCAGCGGGTGGCCGGACAGCCACGGCGCCAGCAGTCGTTCGCAGCGCGCGACCGTCTCCTCGTCCGACGCCCCTTCGAAGCCGGCGCGCCGCCAAGTCTCGTCGCGGCACTCGACGATCCAGGTCGAGCGCCCGCCGTCGAACGGGTAGGCGTGGACGCGCAGCAGGCCGGCCGCCGTCTCGGCGAAGATGAAGGTGAAGGCGTCGAGCGGCAGCGTGGTGCCGAGCCAGGTGAAGCGGCAGGCCCCTTCTTCGATCACCGGCGCGAAGCGGTCGGCGTGCTGGCTCCGGACGCCCGAATGGACGCCGTCGGCCGCCACCACCAGGTCGGCCTCGCGGAGCTCCCCGAGGTCGCCGATCTCGGCGCGGAAGTGGAGCTCACAGCCGAGCGCCGCGGCGCGCCGCTGCAGGATCTCGAGCAGCGTGGTGCGCGCCAGCGCCGAGAAGCCGTGGCCGCTCGAGACCGTCCACTGGCCGCCCTGCCACGTCCGGATGTCGCGCCAGGAGCGGAAGCGGGAGCGGATGGCGTGAAAAGAGACCGGGTCGGCCTGCTCGAGCGCCGAGAGGGTCTCGTCGGAGAAGACGACGCCGAAGCCGAAGGTGTCGTCGGGCCGATTGCGCTCGTAGATCTCGACCCGCGCGGTGGGGTCGAGGCGCCGCAGCAGAATGCCGAAGTAGAGCCCCGCCGGCCCGCCCCCGATCACCGCCGCGCGCATGACGCGGCATTCTACGTGGCCGGCCGCGCCGGCCGCCGGCGCCTACTCGACCAACACCTCGGTCTCCGCCCGCGCGACCACCCGCGCCGGCGCGGTGAAGCGACGGCCGTCGGGGCCGCGCACCTCGACCGTCCAGTCGCCGGGCGGCAGCGAGGGCAGCGTCGCCCGGCCGCGCACCACCGGAAACTCTTCGGTCGTGGCCCAGAACGAGATCGAGCGATAGGGCGAGCCGTCGGGGCCGAGCAGGCGCGCCATGGCCAGACTCTCGCCGCTCTCGAGCGCCGGCACGCGCAGGCGCAGCGCCCCCGGCTCGGGCACCAGGACCTCCCCTTCCCCGGGAGAATCGACGGTGAGCCCGACGGTCGGGGAGTCGCCCTCGGCGACCAGCAGCCGCCAGCTCCCCGGCGGCAGCGAGGTCAAGCGCGCGATCCCCGCTTCGTCGACGACCACGCTCTCGGACCAGCGCGTCGTCCCCCGTTCGTCCACCGCCACCGCGCGCAGGCCGCGCGCCGGCGCGCCGTCGGCGCGGACGACGCGGATCCGGCTCCCCTCGTTCGGCTCGAGCAGGAACTCGAGCTCGACGACGTCGGTCTCGCCGATCACGCGGGCGCGCTGCTCGGCGCTGGCGTAGCCCTCGCGGCTCGCGCGCACCAGCAGCTCGCCCGGGATCTGACCCGGGATCGAGAAGCGGCCCGCCGAATTGGTCTCCGCCGGCCGCCGGAAGAGCGGTCCAGGCCGCTCCGGGCTCTCGGTCACCCGCACGGACTCGACGCGGACTCGCGCCAGGGGCGAGCCGTCGCGGGCGTCGCGCACCGTGCCCTGGATGCGCGCGCTGGCCAGATCGAGATCGACCTGGCGGTCGGCGTCGAGATCCAGCTCGACCTCGGCCCACGCCAGGCCGGTCGCGTCGGAGGCCCGGATCCGGTGGCGGCCGGGCACCAGGCCCTCGAGCCGGAACCGCCCCTCGTGATCGCCGCGGGTCTGCGCGCTCGAGACGACGTCGAGGCCCTGCGCGGAGACCGCCGCCGCGGCCACCGGCTCGCGCTCCAGGCGCACCTGCCCGGCCACCACGAGGCCGCTGCCGAACTCGAGCTCGACCCAGACCGAGCCGGCGCCCGCCGCGACCGTCGTCTGCGCCCGCGCCTGCCGCCCCGACTCGCCGACGCGGCCGGTCACCGTCCACTCGCCCGGTCCGATGCCGTCGAGACGGAAGCGCGACTCGTAGTCCGGCGTGCCGACCCGGGTCGCGGAGCCGGAGTGGGCCACGATGCGCACCGAAGCGAGCTCGTCGAAGGCGACACCGCGCAGCTCACCCTCGATCGCGGCCCCGCGCTCCATCCGCAGCACGATCCCGGCGACCTCGAGGTCCTCCACCGTGATCGGCTGGGTGAGCTCCGCCGCCGCGTAGGCCTCGTGCTCCGCGCGCAGCAGATAGCTGCCCGGCTGCACCTGCTCGATGCGGAAGGAGCCGTCCGCGCCGCTCGCCGCCTGACCGGGACCGAAGCGAGGCCGTCCGCCGGCCGCCGAGAGCAGCAGGCGGGCCTCGGCGACCGGCTGATCGGCCTCGTCGAGGACGCGGCCCGAAACCGACCCACCGCCCGCGAGCTCGATCCAGACGTCGAGTTCCTGGCCTTCGGCGAGCTCGATCTGCCGAACCTCGGGCCGGTACGGCGGCGCGTGGGCGTTGACGACCTTGCGGCCGGCGGCGAGTCGCTCGACGCGGAACCGCCCGTCGCCGTCGGTCAGGACGCCGCCCATGGCGCTCCGGCTGTCCCCCGCTCCCACCACCTGCACCATGGCGCCGACCGCCGGGGCGCCGCCGGGCTCCACCACCGTCCCGGTGACGACGCCTCTCGCCCCCGCTTCGAGCCGGATCTCGAGCTCGCCGAGCTCGGCTCCCGGCGCGAGCTCGACACCGAGCAGCTCGCCGACGGCGCCGTCGGAGGCGCGCGCGGTCAGGTCGAGCTTGCCCGCCGGCAGCTCGTCGAGCTCGAAGCCGCCGTCGGCGTCGGCGGTGGTCGGCGGCATCGACATCCTCGCGGAGCCGCCACCCGACGCGGTCGTCTCCTCGATCGAATGGACGGCGAAGACGGTGGCTTCGGCGACGCCGCCGCCGCGCTCGTCGAGGACGCGACCCGACACCCGCCCGATCGGCTGCAGCCGGACGGTCACCGGCTCGGTCGTCGGCAGCAGGACCTCGGCGAGATGACCTCGGCCGGAGCCGGTGAGCGTCGCCTCGAGGGTCAGCCGCTCGCCGGCGCGGCGATCGGGAATCACGAAATCGCCCAGCTCGTCGGCGACCACGCGCGGCACGTCGGAGTCGGGCTCGACCGCCCGTGACCACGGGGGGACGAAGCGCCGCCGGCCGGCCGGATGGGCCTGCACCTCGGCCCCCGCTGCCGGCCGGCCGCGACCGTCGAGTACCCGCCCGGCGAGCTCGACACCCGGATCGAGGACGATCTCGCCGAGGTCGAGCGGTCCGGGCTCGCGGTCGAGGCGGATCCCCGGGACGGTGGTCGGCGCGAAACCGCTGGCCGCGACCTCGAGGTCGAAGGGGCCAGTGCCCAGGTCGCCGAACCCGAAGCGCCCCTCCTCGTCGGCGACCGCGGTGACCGGACGCGGCGGCGCTCCCCAGCGCGTGAAGCCGGACATGGGCGACCGCCTCGCCCCCGCATCGACCAGGCCGAGCCTCGCTCCGGCGATCGGCGTCCCGTCGAGCGACACCACCCGGCCGGAGAGCCGCGCGCCGGCTTCGAACTGCAGGCGCACCTCCATCCTCCCCCCCGCCGGCGGCGGCTCCAGCCTGGCGGTCGCCGGCGCGAAGCCCTCTCGCCGCCCCTCCAGCCGCAACGGCAAGGCCGGGTCGAGCCCCGTCAACAGGAACCGGCCCTGGGCGTCGGAGAGGGCTCGCAGGTCGCGCCCGGCGCCGCGAAACATGGGTCTCGCCAGACCCTGCGCCGGCACCGAGGTGGCGACGATCTCGGCCGCCGCGACCGGACGTCCGGCGGCATCGACCGCCTGGCCACGGACCGCGAGCGCCGGCGGCAAGGCGAGCGTCGGACCCGGCCCCGTCTCCGGCGCCGGCAGCCCGAGGTGCGTCTCGAGGTGACCGGCGGCGGCACCGACCAGGCTCGCCACGGTACCCGGCGGGACTTCGAGTCGATACTGGCCGCGCCCGTCGGTGAGCACCGCGACCTCGTGGCCGATCCAGCGGGTCGTGACCAGCGCGTCCCGGATGGGGCGCCGCGAGTGCAGGTCGACGACCCGCCCCTCGATCCGCCGGCCGGCCTCGAGCGTGACCGCGAAGGGGGGCGGCGGCTCCTCGCCCCGCCAGGGCTCGAGCAGCGCCCGCGCGCGCCGCCCTTCGCTCGCCAGGATCTCGAGCGCGAGCGACTCGGCGCGCGGCGCATCGACCGTCGCCAAGCCCGTCTCGTCGGTCACCGCCAAGGGGAAGCCATCCTTGGCGCGCCGGATCGCGGCGCCGGGCACCGGCCGCGTCCCGAAGCGGACGGCCACGACCCGCGGCTCGGCCGCGCCGAGCGTCACGCGGGGGAGATCCCGCGGCCCGATCCGGAGCCACGCCGGCGCGAGGCCGGGGGCCGAAGCCGCCAGCTCGAGCGCGACGTCGGCCGGGCGCAGGAGGTCGAGGCGCCCCGCTGCATCCGTCCGGCCGCGCTGCGGCGCGAGCCCCGGGAAGCTCCAGCCGACGTACCGGAAAGCGTCGCGCGCGGTCGCCCGCAGCCGCACGCGGGCTCCTTCGACTGGCCGGCCGGCGGCGTCGACCACCTCGACGCGGGCGGCGCCGCCGCGCCGGAGGACCTGATCGTCGAGCGTTCGCTCCTCGACCAGCCGCAGGCTCTCCTCCATCGGCGCCAGACCCGCCGGCGCGACCCGAAAGCGGTAGAGCCCCGGTGCCGGAACCACCAGGCGGTAGCGACCGTCCTCGCCGGTGCGCGCGCGCACGGTGCCGCGGGGAGTCTCCCCGAGGAGCTCGGCGGCCGACTCGGCCGCAAGATCGAGGCGGGGGACGAGCTCGACCTCCGCGTCGCGCACCGGCTTGCGGTCGGCGTCCAGGATCCGGCCCGAGAGCGGAAACTGCGCCGCCGCGGCGGCGGAAAGGACGGTCCCGAAAAACAGCGCCAGCGAGGTGCGGAGCAACCGAGAGGACAGGACCGGGCTTGCCAGCATGGCGACACCTCCAGAACAGGTAGACCAGGCCAGTCTAACCCGGTGGCGCGGGGCCGCCGGCAAGAGGCGGGCGCCGCGGGGGCGCGCGACGATAAGCTCCAGAGATGGCCGCCGCGCTCCCCGATTTCGTGATTCCGAGGCTGGGCGAGGCCCGCTTCCCGACGCCGCTCCAGGTGCCTTCGCGCGAGACCTTCGCCGAGGACCACGAGCGCGTGCTGGTCGAGCCCCACCTCGCCCCGGTCGCGGCCGCCTTCGCCGCCGGCCGCGAGCCGGCGAGCTTCGAGATCGCGGGGCCGCGCGAGCGGCTGTTCTTCGAGCCGGCGCGCACCCGCGCCGCCATCGCCACCTGCGGCGGCATCTCGCCCGGCCTCAACGACGTCATCCGGGCGCTGGTCGGGCAGCTCGCCGAGCGCTACGGCGTCGCCGAGATCCTCGGCGTCCGCCACGGCTACAACGGCCTCGCGGCCCCCGGCACGATGATGGTGTTGACGCCGGCGATCGTCGACGCCGCGCCCGCGCGCGGTGGCACGCTCCTCGGCACCTCGCGCGGCACGCCGCCGATCGCCGAGATCGTCGACACCCTGGTCGCGCACCGGATCGACCTCTTCTTTCCGGTCGGCGGCGACGGCACGCTGCGCGGCGCGCTCGAGATCGCCGAGGAGATCGCGCGGCGCGGGCTCGAGATCGCCGTGGTCGGGCTGCCCAAGACGATCGACAACGACATCCCCTGGGTGCGCCGTTCGTTCGGTTTCGAGACCGCGGTGCGGACCGCCAGCGAATCGATCCGCAGCGCCTTCAACGAGGCGAGCTCGGTGCGGCGCGGCGTCGGCCTGGTCAAGCTCATGGGGCGCAACGCCGGCTATCTCGCGGCGGCGGCGACGCTCGCCACCGGCCAGGCCGACTTCTGCCTGATCCCGGAGTGCCCCTTCTCGCTCGACGGCGCGGGGGGCTTGCTCGACCTGATCGAGAGGACTCTCGACCGCAAGGGCTTCGCTGTCGTCGTGGTCGCGGAGGGCGCCGGACAGGAGCTGTTCGCCGGCGAACAGTTCGGCCTCGACGCCTCGGGCAACCGCAAGCTGGGCGACATCGGCGTCCGTTTGAAACAGCGCATCGAGTCGCACTTCGCGCGGCTGCCGGGGGGCGTCTCCATCAAGTACATCGACCCCAGCTACCTCGTCCGCTCGGCCGCCGCCGGCACCGCCGACGCTCTCCACGGCTCGCGCCTGGCGCAGGGCGCCGTGCACGCCGCGATGTCCGGCCGCACCGGCATGCTGATCGGCTACTGGCACGGCCAGATCACCCACGTCCCCCTGACCGCCCTGCGCGGCCAGGTCCGCCGCGTCAACCCGAACGGCGAGCTCTGGTGGAACGTCATCGAATCCACCGGCCAGCCCCTCGCCATCGGCGCGGAACCAACGCCAGGCTAGCGTCCCGTCTCGGAGACTCCCGGCGCCCTGGTCACTCCTCCGCGCGCCAGCGCGGCGCCACGAGGCGGCGGCGGCCGTCGCGGGAGCGGAGGAGGTCGGGCTCGTCGAGGTCTTGGCGGTCCCAGAGCTGGCAGGTGACCTGCTTGTGCATCTGGTCGAGCCCCTCGCAGTAGTTGGAGTAGATGCAGCGCCGGACCTCGGCGCCGCGGCCGCGGCGGACCTTCTCGAACCAGTCGGGATCGGCGAGCGACTGCCGCGCGGCGGCGACGACGTCGGCGGTGCCGGAGGCGAGGATCTCCTCGGCCTGCGCGAAGGTACCGATGCCGCCGGCCGCCACCACCGGGGTCGCGAGGCCGGCGGCGCGCAAGGCGGCCCTTACCGTCCGCACCGCCGCGAGGTTGCGGCCGAACGGCCCGCGGGCGTCGGAGATCGCCGTCGGCATGCACTCGTAGCCCGAGGGGCCGGTGTACGGATAGGCCGCGGCCCCGACCTTGGGCTGCTTGGCGTCCTCGAACTTGCCGCCGCGGGAGAGCGACAGGAAGTCGGCGCCCGCGCGCGCCAGCTCGACCGCGAAGAAGGCCGCGTCGTCGACGCCGCTGCCCCCTTCGATGCACTCCTCGGCGAGCATCCGCAGGCCGACGACGAACCCGCCGCCCACCGACGCGCGGACCCGTTCGAGCACCTCGACCGGCAAGCGCACCCGCGCGGCGCGCGAGCCGCCGTAGCCGTCGGTCCGGTCGTTGCGCGCCGACAGAAAGGAGGCGAGCGTGTAGGCGTGCGCGCAGTGGAGCTCGACGCCGTCGAAGCCGGCGGCCTCCGCGCGCCCGGCGGCGGCGGCGAAGAGCCCCGTCAGCGCGCGCGGCAGCGCCGCCACGTGCTGCAGATGGAGGTCGGTTACCCGCTCGCGGTAGCCGAACCGGAGCGCCTCGAGCTCGCGCGGAGAGAGCACGGCTTCGAGCTCCGCTTCGGAGCATCGCGCCAGCGCCTCGCGGGCCGCCTCCTCATTCGCCACGCCGAGCCGGGCGAGGTGCCGCGGCGTTACCGTCAGGAATCGAGAGAGGTACTTCTCGCGCTCCGGGCGCCGGCGAATGACGAGGAAATCGAGGATCTGGAGGAGGAGCCGCGTCTCGCCGCCGCTCGCCCGGCGCACGGCGGCGACCAACTCCGCGAGGCCGCCGACGAAGCGGTCGTCGCCCACCCGCAGCAGCGGCCCGCTCGGCACGTCGCGGATGCCGGTCGCCTCGACCACGAGCGCCGCCGGCCGGCCGCGCGCGAAGCGCTCGTACCAGGCGACCACTTCGGGGGTGACGAAACCCGACTCCGTCGCTCGCCAGGGCACCATCGCCGGCACCCAGGTGCGGTTGCGCAGGCGGAGCCTCCCCACCTCCAGCGGCGAGAAGAGCCGCGAGCCCGCCGCCGCGACCGCGCTCGGCCACCCCGGCTCGGGCAACGGATGCCGGATCCTCTCCGGCGGCTTCCACATGGGTCCAGTCTAGCCGCGTCTCCGGCGGCGGACCGCGCCGCCACCCGTCGGCGCGTGTGACCTCAACCGCGCAGCAGCTCGCGCGCGATCACCAGGTGCTGGATTTCCGAGGTGCCCTCGTAGATGCGCAGGGCGCGGACGGCGCGGTAGAGGCGGTCGGTGACCGACGCGGCGAGGACGCCGCGGCCCCCGAGCAGCTGGACGGCGTCGTCGACGGTCCGCTGCGCGGCCTCGGTGGCGAAGAGCTTGGCCTGGGCGGCCTCGAGCGTGATCCGGGCGGCGCCGGTGTCGGCGGCGTGCGCGGCGCGGTAGGTGAGCAGCCGCGCGGCGGCGAGGTCGGTCGCCATCCGCGCCAGCTTCTGCTGGACCAGCTGCTGCTCGGCGAGCGGGCGCCCGAACTGCCGCCGCTCGCGCACGTGGGCGAGCGCCTCGTCGAGCGCGCGCGCCGCCATGCCGCAGGCGGCCGCGGCGACCGTCGGCCGCAGCCGGTCGAGGGCGGCCAAGCCCAGCTTCAGCCCCGCGCCTTCGGCGCCGAGTCGCGAAGCGCTCGGGACGAAACAGTTCTCGAACGCGATCTCGCCCAGAGGGTGGGGCTCGGAAAGTACCTGGGCGCCGGCGAAGCGGAGGCCGGGCGCATCGGCTGGCACCACGAAGCAGGAGAGGCCGCGCGCTCCCGCCGCCTCGTCCGTGCGCGCGAAGACGCAGTAGAAGTCGGCGATGCCGGCGTTCGAGATCAGGTGCTTGCGGCCGTCGAGCCGGTAGCCGTCACCGGCGCGCACGGCGCGGGTCGCGATCGCGGCGACGTCCGAGCCGGCCTCCGGCTCGGTCATCGCGAAGGCCGCCAGCGCGCGCCCCGCTTCGACTTCCGGCAGCCAACGCCGCTGGGCGTCCTGGTTGTCCGCGAGCACGATCGGCATCGCGCCGAGCGCCTGGAGGGCGTAGACCGCGTCGGCCAGCGGCGAGGCCGCCGCCAGCGTCTCGCGCCAGAGGCAGATCGCCCGCAAGTCGGGGCGCGCCTCCGGAGCCCGAGGCAGCGCCGGCCGCAAGGCGCCGGCGCCGCCGAGCAGGACGGCGAGCTCGGGCGCCTCGCGCCGCGCCGCCGCGTCGTCGTTCGCGGGCGGCCGCGGCGCGATCCGCTCCGCGACGAAGCTCGCCGCCGCGGCGGCGAGCTCGAGGTGCGCGGGGGCGAGAAACTGCTCGACGAGCCCCGGGTCGGGTGCGCTCATGGCGGGCCGCGCCGGTCGCTCGCTCAGCCGAACTGCGGCGGGCGCTTGCCGCGGAAGGCCTCGTAGGCCTCGCGGAAGTTGGGGTCCTGCATGCAGATCGACTGGATCTCGACCTCCGCCTGGAGCGCGGCGTCGAGATCCATCGCCGCCTCGCGGTAGAGCATCTTCTTGGTCACTTCGAGCGCGAACGACGGACCGGCGGCGAGCTTCTCGGCCCGCGCCCGCGCCTCGCCGAGGCAGCGCTCGGCCGGCACCACCGCGTGATAGAGGCCGATCCGCTCCGCGGTCGTCGCGTCCACGAACTCGCCGCCCATCAGGATCTCCATGGCGCGGCCCAGGCCGACGATCCGCGGCAGCAGCCAGGAGGCGCCCATGTCGGCCCCGGAGAGGCCGACCTTGGGGAAGAGGAACGCGATCTTGGCGCTCTCGGCGGCGATCCGCAGGTCGCAGGCGCAGGCGATCACCGCGCCAGCGCCGGCGACGGTGCCGTTCAACGCGCCGACGATCGGCCGGCGACAGCCGATCATCGAGCGGATCAGGGCGCCGGTCGCGCGGGTGAAATCGAGCAGCCCGCGGGCGTCGCGCGCGAACAGCTCGCCGATGATCGACTCGACGTCACCGCCGGAGCAGAACGCCCGTCCGGAGCCGGTCAGCAGAATGGCGCGCACCCCCGGCTCGGTGTCGAGCGCGTCGAAGGTGGCGCGCAGCTCCTCGTAGACCTCGAAGGTCAGCGCGTTCAACCGCTCCGGGCGGTCGAGCGTCAGCGTCGCCACCGCCGAATCGGCGTCGAGCTGGTAGCGGAAGCTGCGCGGCGCAATCGCCATCGGCCTCACTCTCCGCCGGCCGGCGCGGGTGGCAGCGCCGCCGTCGCCTCGACCTCGACGCGCGCCCCCGGCTCGAGCAGTCCGCGCACCTCGACCAGGGACATGGCCGGGAAATGCCGCCCGAACACCCGCCGGTAGGCGGCGCCGACGGCACCGAGGCCGGCGAGGTACTCCCCCTTGTCGACCACGAACAGAGTCAGCCGCGCCACGTCCGTCGGCTCGCCGCCGGCGGCGCGGACCACCGCCGCCACGTTCTCGAGCGCGGCTTCGAGCTGCGGCACGAAGCCACCCGCGACCAGCCGCCGCTCCGAGTCCCAGCCGACCTGACCGGAGACGAAGAGGATGCGGCTCCCGGCGGGGGCCACGATGCCGTTCGAGTAGCCGCTGCCGCGCCCGCCCACCTCCGGCGGATCGACCGCCACCAACCGGGCGCTCATGCCGGCAACGCTCCGCCGTCGATGCCGATCGCCTGACCGTTGACGCCGCGCGCCCGCTCGTCGCAGAGCACCAGCGCCCAATAGGCGACCTCTTCGGCCTCGATCAGCCGCCCCTGCGGATTGGCGGCCACCAGCTTCGCCCGCGCGGCCTCCGGCGCAATCCCGGTCGCGGCCTGGATTCGTTCGAGCGAGCGGTCGGTCATCGGTGTGTCGACGTAGCCCGGGCAGAGCGCATTGACCGTGACGCCACGCGCCGCCACCTCGGTGGCCAGCGCCCGCGTGAAGCCGACCACCGCGTGCTTCGAGGCCGCGTAGGCGGCGATGTAGGGCGCGCCGGTGCGGCCCGCGATCGAAGCGACGTTGACGATCCGCCCCCAGCCGCGTTCGAGCATGCCGGGAAGAAACGCCTGGGTCAGCAGGAATGTCGCCTCGACGTTGACGGCGAACAGGCGGCGCCAGCCGTCGAGCGTCTGGCGCTTGAGCGGCGCCGAGTCGGCGCTGCCCGCGTTGTTGACCAGGATGTGCGCGCCGCCGAAGCGCGCCAGGACCTCGTCGCGCAGACCCGCAACCGCCGCCGCATCCGTGACGTCGCAGGAAAACGCCGCCGCCTCTCCTCCTCGGGCGGCCAACGCGGCGGCCAGGCCCTCGATCTCGCCGGTGGAGCGCGCCGCGACGACCACCCGCGCACCCGCCTCGGCGAGCGCGCGCGCGGTGGCCGCACCGATCCCCCGGCCGCCGCCGCTGACCACCGCCACCTTGCCGTCGAGCCGCACCGGCGCACCCTAGAACGGGGTCCTGGGGAGGTCAAGGCAAGCCGCTCCCGCAGCACCCGCGAAGTGTAGAGAAACCCAGCGTTGACTGTTCGATTCCTCTACAAGTCGTTGGAAGGCCAAGGAATCGGGCTTCCGAGCGAATCGCCACGGCCGCCGGCGGTTGCCTGTTGAAATTCTCCACGTCGGCCTCCGTGCTGTGGCAGCCCTCTACAGCTCTTGGACGATGCCTCTATTTCATTCACTGGACTGGAGTTACTTGCTGATGGAGATTTCGGAATCCGAAATCGGCATATCTCTTGCCTAGAGAAGGGGTGCGTGCATGGACTCACCAGAAAGGAGGCGACCATGACCGTTCTCTTCGTGCTGGCGACTTTCGCGATCTTCATCGCGCTGGACGCCTGGATGCATCGCCGGGAGCAGGCCGTTGTTCCGGCGATCGCCACCCGCCCCGAGGCCGCCGAGGGCTTCCGGGTCGAGCCGGTCTGGGTGGCCGGCCTGATGGTTCCCGACGGGCTCCACTTCCATCGCGGCCACACCTGGGCCCGTCCGACCGGCACCGACACCGCCGCGGTCGGGCTCGACGACTTCGCCCGGCGGCTGATCGGACCGGCGACCCGCGCCAAGCTGCCGGCCCCCGGCACCTGGCTGCGCGCCGGCGAGCCCGCCGCCCGACTCGGCCTCGACGGCCGCGACGTCGACCTGGTCTCCCCGATGGAAGGGGAGGTCATCGAGACGAATCCACTGGTCGAGCGGCAGCCCGGCCTGGCGACCACCGATCCCTATGGCCGCGGCTGGCTCTTCAAGCTGCGCACCACCGAGCTCGGCCGCAACATCGACAACCTGCTCTCGGGCAGCCTCGCCCACCGCTTCGCCGAGGACTCGCGCGAGAAGCTGCAGCTCGAGCTGATGGCGCTCTCCGGCACCGTCCTCGCGGACGGCGGCGAGCCGGCGGCCGACTTCGCCAGCCACCTCTCCGACGAGGAGTGGCGGCGGCTGACCCGCGCATTCCTGTTGACCTGAGAGGTGGCCCATGGCCCTCGCCCGTCCGCAGGCCCTGCTCATCGACCTGACCCGCTGCATCGGCTGCAACGAGTGCACGGCGGCCTGCCTGGCCGCCCATCACCTCGACACCGACCCGGAGACGGTCCGCGCCCTCTCGTCGCGCTCGCTCACCGCGCTCGAGGAGCGCGACGGGATCTACGTCCGGCAGATGTGCCGCCACTGCCTGGAGCCCTCCTGCGTCAGCGTCTGCCCGGTCGAGGCCTTCCGCAAGCTCCCCGCGGGCCCGGTGGTCTACGACGCCAAGCGCTGCCTCGGCTGCCGCTACTGCATGCAGGCCTGCCCGTTCAACGTGCCGAAGTACGAGTGGGACAAGGCGGTGCCGGCGGTCGTCAAGTGCGACTTCTGCGCCACCCGCCAGGCCGAGGGCCAGCCCACCGCCTGCGCCGAGGCCTGCCCCGCCGAGGCCACCGTGTTCGGCCCCCGCGACGAGCTGATCGCCGAGGCGCACCGGCGCATCGCCGAGAGCCCGGACACCTACCATCCGCACGTCTACGGTGAGCACGAGATCGGCGGCACGTCGATGCTGTTCCTGTCGCCGGTGCCGTTCGAGCAGCTCGGCTTCCCGGCGCTCGACGGCGCTCCGTTGCCCGCCCTGACGGCGGCCGCGCTCGAGAAGATCCCCGGCATCTTGTCGATCGGCGGCGCGATGCTGGCCGGTATCTGGTGGATCACCAACCGGCGCGAAGAGGTCGCGCGCGCCGAGCACGCGGCCCGTGCCGCGGCCGAGGAGTCGAACCATGACCGCGCGTGAGACGAACCGCTTCCCCCTCTGGCGGGGGATCTTCTACCTGCTGCTCGCCGTCGGCCTGCCGGTGGTCGCCCTGCGCTACAGCCAAGGGCTGGGCGCGACCACCAACCTCTCGGACGAGTTCCCCTGGGGTCTGTGGATCGGCTTCGACCTGCTGTGCGGCGTCGGCCTCGCCGCCGGCGGCTTCACCATCACCGCGGCGGTCTACATCTTCAACCTGAAGCGCTTCCATCCCATCGTCCGGCCCGCGGTGCTGACCGCGTTCCTCGGCTACCTGCTGGTGATCGGCGCGCTGCTGCTCGACCTCGGGCGGCCCTGGAACATCTGGCATCCGATCGTGATGTGGAACCCCAGCTCGGTGATGTTCGAGGTCGCGTGGTGCGTGATGCTCTACACCGCGGTGCTGGCGCTCGAGCTCTCCGGCATGGTGTTCGAGAAGGTGGGTTGGAAGCGCGCGCAGGCGGTGCAGCGCGCGGCGACCATCCCCCTGGTGCTGGCGGGGGTTCTGCTGTCGACCCTCCACCAGTCCTCGCTCGGAGCCCTCTACCTGATCGTGCCGGGCAAGCTCCATCCCCTCTGGTACACCGCGGCGCTGCCCTGGATCTTCTGGTCGTCGGCGATCGTCGCGGGGCTCGCGATGGTGATCGTCGAGTCGCGCCTCTCCTCGCGCGCCTTCGGCCGCGAGCTGGAAATGGACCTGCTCACCGACATCTCGCGCGTGCTGCTGGTCGGTCTGGGCGTGTTCGCGATCTTCCGGATCTACGACCTGATCCACCGCGGCGTCCTCGCCCTGGCCTTCCAGCCCACCTACGAAGCCTCGCTGTTCGCCCTCGAGCTGGCGCTCGGAGTCGTCCTGCCCTTCCTGCTCCTGCTCTCGCCGCGTGCCCGTGCCGACATCCGACGGCTCTACCCGGCGGCGCTGCTCACGGTGATGGGCTTCGTGGTCAATCGCCTGAACGTCAGCGTCACCGGGCTCGAGACCGCGGCCGGCACCCGCTACGTTCCGGCCTGGACCGAGATCGCCATCTCGCTGTTCATGGTGGCGATCGGGTTCGCGGCCTTCGCGCTGATGGTGCGATACTTCCGGGTGTATCCTGAGGCCGACGGCGGGCACCACGCCGCGCCGGCGCCTTCGGGTCCGTCGGGCCGCCCGCTGCCGGCGACGGCCGGCCGGGTGGCGTGAGGTCGCGATGACCCAGCGCCCGGCGGTGGCCGCCTCGCGGCGGTCACCGCCTTTTCGCCTCGCCCTGCGGCTGGCGCTCGTCCTGTCGGCGGGCGCCGCCGCCATTCTGGTCACCGCCGGGGCGTGGAATCTCGCCTCCCAACGCCGGCAGCTCACGCGCGTCGTCGAGTCGCAGGCCGACACCGTGGTCGAGGTCATCCGTGGCGCGACCCGCGATTCGATGCTGCGCAACGACACGGCCGAGCTGTCGCGCATCGTCGGCACGCTCGCGGCGCAGGAGACGATCGACCGCGTGCGGGTGTTCGACAAGCAGGGGCGGATCACCCACTCCAGCGAAAGCTCGGAGATCGGTCACCAGGTCGACCTCTCGGCCGAGCAGTGCGTCTCCTGTCACGCCGGCGACACCGCGCTCGAGAGCCCGCTCGGGCCGGGCCGGACGCGCATCTTCACCCGGCCCGGGGAGGGCCGGATCCTCGGCCTCATCTCGCCCGTGCGCAACGAGCTGGCCTGCTCGAACGCGGATTGCCACGCCCACCCGCCGGAGCAGACGGTGCTCGGCGTGCTCGACGTCCAGCTGCCGCTGACGCGCGTCGACGCCGCCCTCTCCGACTCCCAGCGCCAGCTGCTGGCTGGCCTGGTGGCGACCGTCGCCGCCGTCGTCGCCCTCGCCTTCCTGCTCGCCTGGTGGCTGGTCCTGCGGCCGGTCGGGGCGCTGACCGCCGCCGCGCCGCGCCTCGCGGAGGGGGACTTCTCGGCGCGCGTGCCGGCCGGCGGCGCCGACGAGCTGGGAGATCTCGCGCGCGCCTGGAACCGGATGGCTTCCGACCTCGGCGCCGCCCACGCCGAGCTCGCCTCCTGGGGGCACCGGCTCGAGGAGCGGGTCGAGGAGAAGACCCGCGAGCTCGAGCTCACCCACCAGCACCTGCTGCGGGTCGAGAAGATGGCCTCGCTCGGCAAGCTCTCGGCGAGCGTCGCGCACGAGCTCAACAATCCACTGGCCGGCATTGCCACCTACGCCCGCCTGCTGCGGCGGCGGCGAGAGGAGGCGCTCGCCGCCGGCGCGCCGGTGACCGACGGCACCGCCGGCATGGACATCGACCGCATCCTCAAGCTGGTCGAGGACGAGGCCCTGCGCTGCGGCGAGATCGTGCGCAACCTGCTGCTGTTCTCGCGCACTCCCGGCGCCCTGTTCTCGCCCGCCGAGATCGCGCCGATCGTCGAGCGATGCGTCCTCCTGCTGCGCCACCAGGCGCAGCTCGCGGGCGTCGAGCTCGAGATCGTCCTGGCGGCCGACCTGCCGCCCGTCGAGTGCGACGCGTCCCAGATCCAGCAGGCGCTGCTCGCCCTGCTGATCAACGCGCTCGAAGCCACCCCCGAGGGCGGCCGCGTGCGCGTCGCGGCGCGCACCGACACGACGCGCGAGCGGTTGTTCCTGACGGTTTCCGACACCGGGCGCGGCATCCCGCCGGAGGTCATCGACCACGTTTTCGAGCCGTTCTTCACCACCAAGTCGCAAGGCGCCGGCGTGGGCCTCGGCCTCGCCATCGTCTACGGCATCGTCGAGCGTCACCGCGGGCGCATCGACGTCGACTCGCCGCCCGATTCGGGCGCGGTCTTCACGGTCGAGCTGCCGGTCCGGCAGCCGGCGCCGGTCGAGGGCGCGCCGGAGTCGGCCGCGGAGCGGAGGCCCGCATGAGCCCGGACACCCCGAAGAGCCCCCCCGCCTCGATCCTGGTGGTCGACGACGAGCCGATCGTCCTGCAATCGCTCGGGGACTGGTTCCGCCAGGACGGCTATCTGGTCGACACCGCGGCCAACGCCAAGGAGGCGCTGCGCATCGCCGCCGAGCGGCCCCACGACATCGCGCTGCTCGACATCAAGATGCCCGGCATCGACGGCCTCGAGCTGCAGGAGCGACTGGTCAAGGAGGTGCCGGATCTCACCATCATCGTGATGACCGCCTACGCCTCGATCGAGTCGGCGGTGCGCGCCCTCAAGGCCGGCGCCTACGACTACATCACCAAGCCCTTCGACCCCGACGAGCTCTCGCACCTGGTCCGCCGCGCCGCCGAGCACCGCTCGCTGCGCTCGGAGAACGAGAGGCTCAAGGAGCAGCTCGCCTCGGTGGCGGGCCCGTCACCGTTGGTCGGCGTCTCGGCCGCCATGCGCCACGTCCAGGACCTGATCGACGCCGTCGCGGTCAGCGACGCCACGGTGCTGGTGCGCGGCGAGTCCGGCACCGGCAAGGAGCTGGTGGCGCGCGCGGTGCACGCCCGCTCGCCCAGGCGCTTCGGGCCCCTGGTGGTCGTCAATTGCGGCGCTCTGCCCGAAGGCGTGCTGGAGAGCGAGCTGTTCGGCCACGAGAAGGGCGCCTTCACCGGCGCGCAATTCCGCCACAAGGGAAAGTTCGAGCTCGCCGACGGCGGCACGGTCTTTCTCGACGAGATCGGCACCGTCACGCCGCGGGTGCAGGTCGAGCTGCTGCGGGTGCTCGAGGAGAAGAAGGTCACCAGGCTGGGCGGCACCGTGCCGATCCGCACCGACTTCCGGGTGGTCGCGGCGACCAACATGGACCTCGAGGCCGCGGTGCGCGAAGGTCGCTTCCGCGACGACCTCTACTGGCGCCTGAACGTCTTCACCATCGACCTGCCGCCGCTGCGGGACCGCGCCGGGGACATTCCGGCCCTCGCCGAGCACTTCCTGCAGCGCTTCACGCTGGCGATGAACCGGCCACCGATGAAGCTCTCGCCCGCGGCCCTCGACACCCTGCTCTCCCACTCCTGGCCGGGCAACGTGCGCGAGCTCCAGAACGCCATCGAGCGCGCGGTCGTGATGGGCAAGCCGCCGACCATCGAGGTGGCCGACCTGCCGCTCCGGATCGGCGAGGCGGAGAGCCGGCCCGGTCCGATGTCGCTCGAGGAGCTCGAGCGGGCGCACATCCGGCGGGTCCTCGACGGCTCCGATTGGAACATCTCGCAGGCGGCGAAGGTGCTGGGCATCGACCGCGGCACGCTCTACGCGAAGATCCGCCGCTACGGCTTCGAGCGCGTCCCCACCGCCTGAGTGCCTGGGCCGTGGAGCGGGCGCGGATGATGGATTCGCCGGCGCACGGCGCGCCACGGACCTGGCGCGAGATTCACCTCGCGCCGGTCGCGCAGCTCGACGAGGGTACGCTGGAACGGTTGGCGCTCGAGCTGTCGAAGCGCAGCGCGCTGCCCTGCCGCGCGGTGCCGCCACCGCTCGCGGGCGAGCTGCCGCGGGTGCCGAACCGACCGCAGCTCGACGCCGACCGCCTGCTGGTGAGCCTCGAGCCGCTGGCCGAAGTCGACGCACCTCTGGTCGGGATCACCGCCGTCGACATCGCCGTGCCGATCTTCGCCTACGTCTTCGGCCGCGCCCGGCTGGGCGGCCGCGCGGTGGTGATCTCTCTCGCCCGGCTCGACCCCGAGCACTACGGCCTGCCGCGCGATCCGGGGCTGGTCGCGCGGCGCGCCGCGGCCGAGATCCTGCACGAGCTAGGGCACGCCGCCGGGCTCGCCCACTGCGAGGACCCCGCCTGCCTGATGCGTTTCGCCGCCAGCGTCGAGGCCGCCGATCTGCGCGGCGCCACCTTCTGCGCCGACTGCGCCGCCCGCCTGCCCCACGGCCTGGTGCGGTCCACCGCCGGCGCGCCTCAGGGGTGACTGAAAGGGGAGGGCACGCGGGGGTTCGTCTGCAAGGGGAGGGCACGCGCCCTCCCCTCGGCCAGCGGAGTGAATCCGCTGGCCTCACCCTTCCGCGGTCGCGAGCCTGGCGGCTCGCTCCGCTGGCCTCAGCCCGCCGCGGTCGCTCGCGTGGCGGCTCGCCTCCATGCAGCCGCGCCAGGGGTCGACTTGTCTTTGCTCAGGCGCGCTGGCGGAGGAGGTCGCGGATCTCGGCCAGCAGCTTCTCCTGCGCGGGTGGTTCGGCCGGCGCGGCGGGCGGCTCCGGCTTCTTCATCGCGTTGACCGCCTTGACCAGCAGGAAGACGCAGAAGGCGACGATGAGAAAGTCGACCGTCGTCTGCACGAAGGCGCCGTAGTTGAGGGTCACCGGTGCCTCGGCGCTGCCGCCGATGACCGCCTTGAGATCGCCGAACTGCATGCCACCCAGCAGCAGTCCGATCGGCGGCATCAGCACGTCGTTGACGAACGAGCCGACGATCTTGCCGAACGCGCCGCCGATGATGACGGCGACCGCCAGATCGATCACGTTGCCACGCTGGATGAACTGCCGGAACTCCGAGACCATGCTCATGGTTGCCTCCTCCTCTGGGTTCGTCATCGTGCCGGGTCACCCATCGCCGCGCGGACGGCGTCGACGAGGATGCCTCCCAAGCGCGCGATCGTCTCCTCTCCCTCCTCGCGCGAGCCGCGGGCGGGGTCACCGAAGTAGGCCGCCGGCCCGCCCGCCTGCCGGAACGTCCTGTGCCCGGCCCGGATCGCCTCCGGCAACGAGCGGGGATTGGCGGCGAGGGCGCCGCGCGCTTCCTCGTCGACCAGCTCGGGGCGGACGGCGAGCAGGATCGAGGTTTCGTAGCGGCCCGCGTGGCAGGCGCCGCTCTGGAACTCCTCGGTCAGCCGGGCCGCGAGCGCGCGCCGGGTGAGGTCCGGCCAGGCGAGCCGTGGCGCGGCGCCGCCGGCAAGCTCGTCGCGCGCGGCGGCGAGCGCTCCCAAGTGCGCGGGGTCGAAGTGCGCGTTGGCGAGCGCGAGACAGGCGGTCCCTTGCCGGCCGAGCGCGCGCGCCAGGTCGACCACCAGCGCGGTCAGGGTCTCCGGACGGATCGAGAGCGTGCCCGGGAACTCTTCGGCGAACGGCGCCGGCGTGTAGGCGAGCGCCGGCAGGAGCAGCGGCTGGAAGCCGCCGTCGAGCAGGCCAGGAAACGCGGCGCGGGCCATCGCCTCGGCGATCCAGACGTCGGTGCCGACCGGCAGGTGCGGGCCGTGCGCCTCGATCGCGCCCACCGGCAGGAGCGCGACCCGCGGCCGATCGCTCTCCACAGTGAGTCGCGGAAAGGGCAGCTCCTGCCAACGCAGCACGCCCGCATGCTAACCCGGGTACCATGGTGGCGTGAGCGCTCTCCCCGACCCGATCGAAACCAGCGATCTGCTCGCCTGGCGCCGCGAGCTGCCGCTGGCCGAGGCCACGATCCACCTCGTCAACCACTCGCTCGGCCCCATGCCACGCGGCGTCGAGGCGGAGCTCGCCGCCTTCGCCGGCGCTTGGCGCGACCGGGGCGTCCGCGCGTGGAGCGAGGGCTGGTGGGAGCTGCCGCTCGCCACCGGCGACCTGTTGGCTCCCCTCGTCGGCGCCCCGGCCGGCACGCTCGCGATGCACGCCAACGTCTCCGTGGCGCTCGCGGTGCTGCTGTCGGCTCTCGACTTCCCCGCCGGACGCTCGCGCATCGTCACGCTCGCGCTCGATTTTCCGACCACGCACTACGTCCTGTACGGCGAGGCTCGCCGCGGCGCCGAGATCGTCCAGATTCCCGCGGCGGACCCGATCCACGCCGACGAGGCGCGCCTGCTCGAGTCGATCGACGCGCGCACCCGCGTCGCGGTGGTTTCGCACGTCCTGTTCCGGAGCTCCTACCGGATCGACGCCGCCGCGCTCGCCGCGCGCTGCCGGGAGGTCGGAGCGATCCTGGTCCTCGACACCTACCAGTCGGCGGGGATTCTGCCGGTCGAGCTCGAACGCTGGGGCGTCGACGCCGCCGTCGGCGGCTCGGTGAAATGGCTCTGCGGCGGCCCGGGAGCGGGTTACCTCTACGTCCGGCCCGACCGCGCGGCCGAGCTCGTGCCCGCCGCCAGTGGCTGGCAAGCCGACGAGGAGCCCTTCGCTTTCCGGCCCGGTCCCCTGCGCCCCGCGGCGGGGGCTCGGCGATTCCTCACCGGCACGCCCGCGGTGCCGTCGCTGCTCGCCTGCCGGCCGGGCTACCGGATGATCCGGGCCGTCGGCATCGAGCGGATCCGCGCGCGCTCGGTCGCGCTCACCGAGCTGCTGATCCGCGAGGCCGACCGCCACGGGCTGGCGATCGCCACCCCGCGCGATCCCTCACGACGCGGCGGCACCGTCACGGTCGCCCACGCGGACGCTGAGCGGATCGGCGCGGCGCTGCTCGCCGAGGGGATCCTCTGCGACGTCCGACGCGGCGCCGGCATCCGGCTCGGTCCGCACTTCTTCAACTCGGAAGAGGAGTGCGCCCGCGCCATCGAGCGGCTGGCGGTCCATGCCCGCGGCGGATGAGCGCCGTCAGGGGATGCCGAGGCGCCGCCGCTTCTCCCACAGTCCCTTGCGGCTGATCCCCAGGAGGGCCGCCGCCCGCCCCTGATGGCCCCGACTGTAGGCGAGCGCGGCCTCGATCGCCTCGCGCTCGACATCGACCAGTCTGCGCGGCGGCGTCTCGGTCCCGCCCGGAGGGGGCTCGGGATCCAGGACCGTGCCGTCGCCGCCGGCAGGCGAGAGCAGCGCGCGCTCGAGGACGTTGCGCAGCTGCCGGATGTTGCCGGGCCAGGGGTGGCGGGGCATCCAGTCTCGCGCGCGCGCCGAGAGCGTCGCCGCCGGGCGGTGGAAGCGGAGCGCGAGGTCGGCGATCAGCACCTCGGCCAGGGGCAAGACGTCGCCCGGCCGCGCGGCCAGCGGCGGCAGCCGGAAGGTCAGCACCTCCAAGCGGTAGTAGAGATCCTCGCGGAACAGCCCCCGAGCGACGCGCTCCGCGAGGTCCTCGGATCCGATGGCCAGGAAGCGCGTGTCGGCCTCGACCTCGGTCCCTCCGAGCGGGGCGTAGCGCCGCTCCGACAGCAGCCGGAGCAGCTTCGGCTGCGCGGGCAACGGCAGCTCTTCGACGTGATCGAGCAGCAGCGTGCCGCCGCGCGCGCGGGCCACGCGGCCCGGATGGCTCTGGTCGGCGCCCGTGAAGGCGCCGGCGCGATGGCCGAACAGCTCGCTCTCGAACAGGGTCGCCGGCACGGTCCCGGGATCGAACTCGACCAGCGGCCCGGTCGCGCGATCGCTCGCCGCGTGCAGGGCGCGCGCCAGCACCGTGCGGCCGGCGCCGGCCGGGCCGAGGATCAAGACCGGCGCCGCGCTCGCCGCGGCGCGGCCGAGCGCCGCCAGAGAGGCGCCCAGGGAGGGCGCGCCCGCCGCCAACGCGGCGAGCGCCGCCGCGCTCACGGGGCCGGCGTCCGGACGAAGTCGGGGGTGACGTCGGGCGCGTCGCGCCAGAGCCGCTCGAGACCGTAGTGCGAGCGCGTCTCGTCGAGAAAGACGTGGACGATGAAATCGCCGTAGTCGAGCAGGATCCAGGAGGCCGGCGAGTGACCCTCGACGTGGAGGGGACGGACTCCGTTGGCCCGCAAGCGCCCGTCGACGGCGTCGGCGATGGCCTGCACCTGCCGCTCGTTGGTGCCCGAGGCGAACAGGAAGTAGTCGGTGAAGTCGGTCACCGGCTCGAGGTGACGAACGCGGACGTTCTCGCCCTTGGTGTCCAGCGCCGCGCCCACCGCCAGGCGCACGCGTTCGGGTATGTCGGGGCGCTCGATCGGGGCGGGCGAGGTCATCGATAGAGGCGGTACTTGCGCGCGAATGTTAGCACCCGTGGATCGAGCCAGCCGGCCGGCGGCTCGACCCCGCGCGCCAGGCGGGCGCGAATCTCGCTCGCGGAGGCTGGATGGGCGGGCAGGTCGATCCAGGTCAGGCGAGCGCCGGCGAGCGCCGTGGCGAGCGCGGTGGGCACCCCCTCGAGCCGCCGGACGAGCTCGAAGCCGGGCCGGGCGAGGACCCCGATCGGATAGCCCCGGACCAGCTCCTCCCAGCGCCGCCAGGTGTGCAGTTGGGCGAGCGAATCGGCGCCCAGGAGCAGGTGGAGCTCGTCGCCGGGGCGTTCGGCGCGCCGGCGCTCCAGCGTCTCGATGGTGTAGCTCGCGGCCGCGTCGCCGAGCTCCGCGGCCGAGACCACCATCTCGGGTCGATCGAGCAGCGCCAGCTCGACCATCGCGAAGCGGGCGAGCGCCGGCGCCATCGGCCGGTCGACTTTGTGCGGCGGCCGCGCCGTGGGCACGAACTCCACCCGCTCGAGACCCAGCGCCACCAGCGCCGCCTCGGCGGCGGCGACGTGGCCGAGATGGATCGGATCGAAGCTGCCGCCGAAGAACCCGACCTTCAACTCGTCGCCTCCATCCGCCGCGCGAGCTCCGCCACCACCGCCGAAATCCCCTGCCCGGTCGCCGCCGAGATCTCGAAGTAGGGCAGCCCGCGCTCGCGGGCCGCCGCCGCGAGCTCCGAGCGGCGCTCCTCCCGCGCCGCGTCGAGCTTGCTGCCGACCAGGAGCCGTTGCCGCTCGATCAACCGGGCGTCGAATTCGGCGAGCTCGCGTTCGACGGTCGCGAGATCGGCGACCGCCGAGCCCTCGAAGGCGGCCAGGTCGACCAGATGGACCAGCACGCGGCAGCGCTCGACGTGGCGCAGGAACTGGTGTCCGAGCCCCGCGCCCTGGGAAGCACCGGCGATCAGGCCGGGCAGGTCGGCGATCACGAACGGCCGCTCGAGCGGGCCGCTCGCGACCACGCCCAGCTGGGGCACGAGCGTTGTGAACGGATAGTCCGCGATCTTCGGCTTGGCCGCCGACACGACCGAGATGAGGGTCGACTTGCCGGCGTTGGGCAGGCCGACCACACCGACGTCGGCCAGCAGCTTGAGCTCGAGGCGGAGCCGCCGCTCCTCTCCCTCCTCGCCGGGATTCGCCCGCCGCGGCGCCTGGTGCGTGGGGGTCGCGAAGTGCTGGTTGCCCCAGCCGCCGCGGCCGCCGCGCGCGACCTGCAGGCGCTCGCCCTCCGCCAGGATCTCCCCCAGAGCCTCACCGCTCTCGGCGTCGGCGACGACCGTGCCGAGCGGAACCCGGATCTCGAGGTCGGCACCCGACTTGCCGGTGCGGTTGGCGCCCATGCCGTGGCGCCCGCGCTCGGCCGGATAGATGGACTGGAACTGGAGGTGATAGAGGGTGTTGAGCCGCCCCTCCCCGACCAGGTAGACCGACCCGCCGTGGCCGCCGTCGCCCCCTGAAGGCCCCCCCCGGGGCACGAATTTCTCGCGCCGGAAGGCGACGCAGCCGTTGCCGCCGCGTCCGCCCCGCACGTGGACGACCGCTTCGTCGAGGAAGATCAAGGGGAGACGTCTCGCGAACGGGGGGGCTCCCCGCCGGAGGGCTTACTCGGCGGGAACGACGTGGACGTAGGTGCCGAGGCGGCCGCGCTTCTGGAACTGCACCACGCCGTCGGACTTGGCGAACAGCGTGTCGTCCTTGCCGATGCCGACGTTCCGGCCCGGATGGACGCGGGTGCCGCGCTGGCGAACGAGGATCGAGCCGCCCGTGACGCTCTCGCCCCCGAATCGCTTGATGCCCAACCGCTGCGCGTTCGAGTCGCGCCCGTTGCGGGTCGAGCCCTGACCTTTCTTATGTGCCATGACGACGTGCTCCCGTCCTCAGAGGACGATCTCGCTCACCCGCACCCGCAGATAGTCCTGCCGGTGGCCGGCCTGCTTGCGAAAACCTTTGCGCCGCTTGTGCTTGAAGATCCGCACCTTCGGCCCGCGCACCTCGCCGACCAGCTCGGCCTCGACGCGCGCCCCGGGGATGGTCGGGTTGCCGACGCGGGTGCCCCCCTCGCCGAAAATCAGCAGAACCCGGTCGAAGGCGACCTTCTCGCCGCGCTGCCCCTCGACCGGCAGCAGCTCGACGTCCAGGACGTCGCCTCGCTCCACCCGGTACTGCTTGCCTCCGGTTTCGATGACTGCGAACATGACGAACACACCTCACTTGCCGTCCGGTCGGACGGGGAACGAGAAAGCTACCAGAGGGGGCGCCGGGGCGTCAACTTGGCGCCGCGCGGAGCGCTGGCCCCGGGGGCCGTCCGAGGCTGCCGCTCCGCGCTCTCGGAGCTCGTCCCGATGCTACGCTGCGCCGGTGTTCTCACGCCTTTTTCGGCTGGGGACGGCCGCGGCCCAGCGGGCCCTCGGTTGCCGCGCCAGGACGCTCGAGCTCGGAGCGTGGCGCGTGCGGGTCCACCGCGGCGGCCGGCCGGGCGCCGAGCCGTGGGTGCTGCTCCACGGGCTGGGCGCCACCTCGGCGACCTTCTTGCCGCTCGAACGCCACCTGCGGGACTCGGCCGAGCTCTGGCTGCCCGAGCTCTCCGAGCTCGGCGGCACGCGGGGACCCAGCCCGGCCCTCGACGTGCCGAGCGGCGTCGAAACGCTCCGCCGCCTGCTCGACGCCGAGCTGCCGGGCGCGCGACCGACCCTCTGCGGAATCAGCCTCGGCGGCTGGATCGCGGCCCGTTTCGCGGCGGCGCACCCGGACCGGGTCGGACGGCTCCTGCTGGTCGTCCCCGGGGGCTACCGGGACCAGGACTGGGACCGCATCGCCACCATGGTGCGGGTCGAGACCTACGCCGACACCGAGGCGGTCTGGCGGGCGCTCTTCGTGGCGCCGCCCTGGTGGCTCCGCCTCGCCCGCTATGGCTTCTTCCTCGCCTACACCTCGCGCGCGGTGGCGGCCGTGCTCGCCGCCGTCCGCGAGCAGGATGCCTTCGACGACGCCGACCTGGCCCGGCTCGAGATGCCCGTCGGACTCGTCTGGGGCGCCCGCGACCAGCTCTTTCGCGTCGACGTCGGCGAGCAGATGCTCGCCGCCCTGCCGCGGGGCCGGCTCTGGACCATCGCCGAGGGGGCCCATGCGGTCCAATGGGAGTGTCCGGAGCGGTTCCTCGCCGCCGTCGACCAGTTCCGCGCCGCCTTCCCCTTGCCCGAGGAGCCCCGACCGGCGCAGGATCGCGACCGTGGCAGCCGCTCGAGGAGGTGAACGATGGCGACGCCGGACTTCCTGATCTGCCTCAACTGCGAGTCGCCCTGCTACACGTTCGAGTGGGGGGACGAAGGGGTCGAGGAGGCCTTCTGCAACGTGTGCGGCAACGACGAGCCCGACCAGTTCGTCACCGAGGAAGATTTCGACGCCATCACCGCCGAGCGGGATTGACGGATGCCCGCCGATGGCCTTCTGCCACCGCACCGCGTCCGGATCGAGGTTCGCTTCCGGGAGGTCGATGCCTACGGCGTGGCCTGGCACGGCCACTATGTCGACTGGCTGGAGGTGGCGCGGCATCGCTTCGCTGCGCACTTCGATTTCGACACCGAGGCGTTCCTGGCCCGCGGCATCCGCCTGCCGATGCTCGAGCTGGCGCTCGACTTTCGCCAGGCGCTCCGCTTCGGCGACCTGGTCGAGGTCGAGGTGCTGCCCGCGCCGGATCCCCGCAAGGTGCTGGCCTTCCGGTACCGACTGACTCGCGTCGCGGACGGCCGCCTGGTGGCCACCGCCCGCACCGCGCAGGTGGTGCAGGGCGCGGACGGCCGGCTGCTGCTCGGTTGGCCCGCCGACCTCGCCGCGCTGGTCGCGGGCATGCGCGCCTACGGCGCCGGCACCGCCAGCGGCAGCGAGACCTTGAAGCGGGTGCCGTAGCCGACCTCACTCTCGAGCTCGAGGTGCCCGCCGTGGGCGGTGACGATCCGCTCGGCGATCGCCAGCCCGAGGCCCGTGCCCCCCTTGCGCGTGGAGAAGAAGAGCTCGAAGACCCGCGGCCGGTCACTTTCCGCGATACCGCCGCCGTTGTCCTCGACTTCGATCTCGACGCGCGGACCGGCTCGGCGCACGCGCAGGTCGACGCGGGGTGGCCGCCCGGTCCCCTCCGTCGCCGCGAGCGCGTTCTGGACCAGGTTGATCAGCACCTGCTGCATCTGCTCGGCGTCGACCTGGACGCAGGCGCCGCCGCTCTGGTCGTCGAGCGTCAGCTCGGCGCGGCGCGACGCCACTTGCCCGGCCAGGACCTCGCGCACCGATTGCAGCATCGCGGCCGCGGGCAGGGGCTTGGGCCGGAGCGGCCGGGGGCGCGCGTAGGCGAGAAAATCGCTCACCAGCCGCTCGAGCCGCGACAGCTCGGCGTGGGTGATCGCCAGCAGCCGCTGGTTCGTGGCCTGGCTCGCCGGGCTCGCCAGGTCCTCCTCGAGCATCTGCATGTTGAGCGACAGCGAGTTCAGGGGATTGCGGATCTCGTGCGCCAGCCCGGCCGCCAGGGTGCCCAGGTAGGCCAGCCGCTCGGCCTCGGCCGCCTGCGCCTCGAACCTCTCGGCCCGTCGGACCAGAACCGAGATGAGCAGCACCGCGGCCGCGATCAATCCCATGGTGATGCCGCCCAGCAGACCCGCCTGCCGGACCAGGTCGAGGCGCAGCAGCTCGATTCGGCGCTCCAGCTCGAACGCCGACAGGCCGATCCGGAGCGAGCCCAGCTCGCCGATCGGCACCGTCACGTCGAGCGAGGTCAGAGCCTCGTCAGGGAGCGCGATCTGACGGCTCTCCTGGCGTTCGATGGTCCGGGTTTCGACCCGCGGCGCCGACGGTCGCAGCTCCGTCGGACGCATCGTGGCCACGCCCGGTTCGGCCATCTCCCCCTCGGTCCGCCGCTTCATGACCAACGCGCCGTCGCGGTCGGTGACCTCGAGGGTGTGCACGACCTGGCGCTGGCGCAGGACCGAGTCGATGTAGGTCAGCGTCTCCTGCTCGAGCGAGACGGCGGTGTAGAGGTCGCCGCCGGAGCGCAGGGCGCCGCGCTCGATCTGCCCGGCGAGGTCGTGCGCCTCCTGCTGCGTCTCGAGCAGCACGCGATCGAGCTCCCGTTGCGACAGGGAGCGGAAGATCAACCACGCGAACAGCGCGATGTCACAGAGGACGAAGAGCCCGAACAGGACGGCCCAGATCCAGAACCGCCGGGATCTCGGTCGCGTCCGGGCGAGCGGCATGGCCGTCAGAATAGCACCTCCGTCTCTCGGGCCAGCACAAAGCGTTCCTGGTCAGTGCTTTACAATATCTGACATTAATACACTAAGATTTACTCCGAATCTGGGAATAGCCGTCGAACCCTTAGCGTTATCCACTCATGACGGCGCCGGACGGGCCGGCGGCCGAGGATCCCTCAAGGAGGAGCGAAGCCATGACCACCGGATTGATTCGTTGGAACCCCGAGACCGACCTCCTGCGTGGCCGGGTCGACCGGCTCTTCAACCAGATGCTGGGCGACCTCTGGGGCGTGCCCCAGACCACCGAGGAAGTTTCCGCGCGGCGCTGGATGCCCGCGGTCGACATCCGCGAGACCGCCGACGCCCTGGTGCTCTCGGCGGAGTTGCCCGGACTGACCAAGGACAACGTGAACATCACGCTCGAGAACAACGTGCTGAGCCTGTCGGGCGAGCGGCGCTTCGAGAAAGAGGTCAAGGAGGAGACCTTCCACCGCATGGAGCGCAGCTACGGCGAGTTCACCCGCTCCTTCACGCTGCCCGCCAACGTGCGCACCGACAAGGTCGAGGCGAGCTTCACCGACGGCGTGCTGACCATCACGCTGCCGAAGGTCGAGGAGTCGAAGCCGCGCAAGATCGCCATCCGCTGAGGCGGTGGCGCCGCCGCGCGCGCGGCGGCAGTCGAACGGCGGGAGCCCGCGGGCTCCCGCTTTTCTTTTGCGGCCCATTTCCCTAGCATGGGCGAGAGATCCCATGCCGCAACGCCTCCGCCCGGCCGCGATGCTCGCGCTCGCGCTGGCCCTCACGGCCGGCTGCGGACGGGAGAGCGCCGTCCCCGCCGCGCCGCGGCCGACGGCGGAGACGCCGCGCCGCGGCGGCGAGGTGACCGTGGCGACGACCGCCGATCTGGCCGGCGTCAACGAGCTCGTCTCCTCCCGGGTGGGATTCACCACCGACGTCCTCGACCAGCTCTTCCTGGAATTGCTGCGGGAGCAGGCGGACTTCCAGGACCACCCGCCCACTTTCGCCCCGGCGCTCGCCCAGCGATGGGAACTCTCCGAGGACCGGCGCACGCTGACGTTTCACCTGCGCCCCGAAGCCCGCTGGAGCGACGGCGTTGCCATCACCGCCGAGGACGTCCGCTTCACCTGGCAGGCGCAAGTCCACCCCGCCATCGGCTGGGCCTACGCCGATTCCAAGGACGCCATCCGCGACGTCGAGGTGGTGGATCCCCACACCGTTCGCTTCCATTTCACCGAGGTCTATCCCTATCAGGTCGTGGACGCCAACGACGGCAAGATCCTGCCGCGGCACCGCTGGTCGGAGCTGCCGTTCGAGCGCTGGCGCGAGGACCCCGACTGGTTCCGGCGCAACCTCGTCGTCTCGGGGCCGTTCACCCTCGCCGAGTGGCGGCCGGGGCAGGAGGTCCTGCTGGCGCGCAACGACAGCTATTTCGACCCGGAGCTGCCGCGGCTCGATCGCGTCCGCTTCCGGATCGTGCCGGACCCCGTCTCGCAAGTCGAGCAGCTCGTGGCCGGCGCGCTCGATTTCCTGCCGATGGTCGCCGCCGACCAGGCCGACCGGGTCACCGCCTCACCCGCCCTCGAGCTGATCGTCTACGACGGGCGTCAGTACGACTACATCTGCTGGAACACCCTGCGGCCGCCGTTCGACGATCCGGTCGTCCGGCGCGCGCTGACCCTGGCGATCGACCGCCAGCAGCTCGTCGACACCCTCTGGAAGGGGCGCGCCCGGGTCGCCCTGGGGCCGATCCCGGCTCACATCTGGGCGCATCATCGCGGTCTCGCTCCCTGGCCCTACGACCCGCGCGAAGCGAAGCGGTTGCTCGAATCGCGCGGCTTCCGCGCCGGCGCCGGCGGCGTGCTCGAGCGAGAGGGCAAGCCCTTCCGCTTCGAGCTCTCCACCAACACCTCGAACCGGGTGCGCACCGATGCCCTGGTCCTGATCCAGGAACAGCTGCGCCGGATCGGCATCGAGGCGATACCGCGCACGCTCGAGATCCACACCCTGACCGAGCGCAACATCGCGCACGATTTCGACGCCACCCTCTCCGGCTGGGCGATCGACACGACGCTCGATCTCCGCCCCTATTTCCATTCGAGCCAGGCCGATGGCGGCTACAACTTCGGCGCGATCGCCGACGCCGAGCTCGACCGCCTGATCGACGCGGTCCGGCGGGAGCCCGACCTCGCGGCCGCCAAGCCGCTGTTCAAGCGGATCCAGGAGATCCTCCACGAACAGCAGCCCTACACCTTCCTCTGGGAGCCCCGCCGTCTGGCCGCGGCGCGGCGCGAGCTGGCCGACGTCGAACCCAACGCGCTGTCGGCGCTGTTCAACCTGTCGCGGTGGTGGCGACGGCCGCCTCCAGTGCGGCCCTGATTCGCGATGGCGCTGGCGGTTCTGCGCCGCCTCTCCGGCGCCTTGGCGCTCCTGCTGGTCATCCTCGCCGGCGCCTTCGCGCTGCTCGAGGCGATGCCGGGCGAGCCCGGAGCGGCGTTCGAGGACGCGCGCGTGCCACCCGATCAGCGCGACCGCATCCGCGCGCTCTACGGGCTCGATCGCCCGGCGCCCGAGCGGTTCCTTCGCTTCGTCGGCGCGGCGCTCCGGTTCGAGTGGGGCTACTCCTTCAGCCACCACCGTCCGGTGACCGCGGTCCTGGGCGCCGCGCTCCCCTGGACCTTGCTGCTGGGCGGCGCGGCTCTCGCGCTCGAGTTCGGGCTCGGCATCCCCCTCGGCCTGTGGGCGGCGCGGCGCGCCGGCTCGGCCGCCGATCATCTGGTGCGCGCGACGACGCTCGCGATCTGGGCCATGCCCTCGTTCTGGCTCGGCCTGCTGCTGCTCCTGCTGTTCTCGTTCGGTCTGGGAGCCCTGCCGGCGGGCGGTGTCTCGACCGCGGGCGCCGATCTGTGGTCGCCGCTTCCTCGCGCGCTCGACTTGCTGCGCCACCTGGCCCTGCCGGCCCTGGCGCTGGGGCTGCCGGCCGCCGCCACCACCGCGCGCTTCGTGCGCGCCGGCCTGCTGGAGGTCGCGGGCGAGCCCTACTTGGCCGCCGCCCGGGCCCGCGGGCTCTCGGAGAGCCGCATCCTCTGGGGGCACGCGCTGCGCGCCGCCGCCGCACCGATCGTCCAGCTGTTCGGCCTCACCCTCGCCGGCCTGCTCTCGGGGGCGCTGGCGGTCGAAGTGGTGTTCGCCTGGCCGGGTCTGGGACGCGTCACCTACGATGCGCTCGCGGCGCGGGACTATCCGGTGCTGCTCGCCGGCGCCACCCTGTCGGCCGCCACCGTGCTCGCCGGCAGCTTCCTGGCCGAGCTGCTCCACGCCGCGCTCGACCCCAGGGTGCGGCGTGGCTGAGCGCGCCACCCCGCGCCTGCCGCTCGGCCGCGGGCTCGCCGCGGGCCTGACGCTCGCCGCGCTCCTCGCTCTGGTGTCGCTCGCCGGACCGCTGCTCCAACGCGCCGACCCGCGCCGCCAGATCGATCCCGCGTTCGCTGGCCACCGCCCGCCCGGCTCCCGCTTCCAGGTGGTCGAGCTCGCCGACGGGCGCACTCTGGCCGCCGAGCGGATCGTCCGCGAGGGCGACGCGCTCCGGCTCCTGGGCCGTCCCGAGCCGCTGGAGCTGCCGCTCGACCAAGTGGCCGGCGATCCCGCCAGCGCCGTGCGCAGCGTCGCTTTCTGGCTCGGCACCGATCGCTTCGGACGCGACCTCGGCGCGCGGTTGCTCGCCGGCGGCCGCGTCTCGCTCAGCATCGCGCTGCTCGCGGTGACGGTGACGCTGCTCGTCGGCGTGCCGATCGGGCTAATGACCGGGTTGGCTGGGCCGCGCGTCGACCGCCTCGCGTTGGCCCTGATCGAAGGGGCCCAGGCCTTTCCGCGCCTCTTCCTGCTCGTCGTCCTGGCGGCGGCGATCCCGGCCGGCGTGCTGCCGGTGGTGCTCCTGCTCGGCCTGACCGGCTGGATGCCGGTGGCCCGGCTGGTGCGGGCCGAGGTGCGCGCACTCACCGAGCGCGAGTACATCCTCGCCGCGCGCGCGATCGGTGTCGGACCGCTGCGGCTGGCGCTGCGCCACCTGTTGCCCAACGCTCTGACCCCGGTGGCGATCGAAGGCTCCCTCGGCGTCGCCTCGGCGATCGTCGCCGAATCGACGCTCTCCTTCCTCGGCCTCGGGCTGCCGCCGCCCAGCGCGAGCTGGGGCGGCATGATCGCCGAGGGTCGCGACGTGCTGGCCTCGTGCTGGTGGGTCTCGGTCCTGCCGGGGCTCGCCCTCGCCGCCGCCGCCCTCGCTTTCAACCTGATCGGCGAGGGCGTGCGGGATCGCCTCGACCCGCGCGCGCGGCGCTTGGCCGGCTGAGCCCGCCGCCCATCCCTCACCGCGTCCCGATGCTGGTCTCCGACTTCGACTTCGACCTCCCCAGTGGACGGATCGCGCAGCGGCCCGCGCCACGCGGCGAAGCCCGTCTCCTCTGCCTCGACCGCGAGGGCGCGGATCGCCACCTGAAGGTTCGCGACCTGCCCGCCATCCTGCGCCCGGGGGACCTGCTGGTGGTCAACGACACGCGGGTGATCCCCGCCCGACTGTTCGCCCGGCGCGAGCCGGGAGGCGGCCGGGTCGAGATTCTCCTGGTCGAGCGGACCGGTCCCGGCGCGTGGGAAGCTCTCGCCCGCCCCGGGCGTCGCGCCCGCCCGGGAACGGTGCTTCGCTTCGCCGCCGACCTGACGGCCCGGGTGACCGGCAAGCGGGAGGACGGCCGGTACCGTCTCGAGTTCGATGCCGAGGTCGAGCCGCGGCTCGAGGAGCTGGGGCACGTGCCGCTGCCGCCCTACATCGACCGCCCCGACGGCGCCGAGGATCGCGAGACCTATCAGACAGTCTACGCGCGGGCCGCCGGCGCGATCGCCGCCCCGACGGCCGGCCTCCATTTCTCCGCCGAGCTGCTCGCCGAGCTCCGCGCCCGCGGCGTCGAGCTCACCGCGGTGACGCTCCACGTCGGCATCGGGACCTTCAAGCCGGTGACCGCCCCGCTCGTCCACGAGCACGTGATGGAGCGCGAGCGTTACGAGATCGGCGCCGAGGCGGCCCGGGCGATCGCCGCCGCGCGCGGGGAGGGCCGCCGCGTGGTGGCGGTCGGCACCACCGTCGTGCGCACGCTCGAGAGCGCCGCCGCGGCGGGCGAGGGCACGGTTCGCGCCGGCGCCGCCGAGACCCGCCTGTTCGTCACCCCGGGATTCCGCTTCCAGGTCGTCGACGCCCTGCTGACCAACTTCCACCTGCCGCGCTCGACGCTACTCATGCTGGTGAGCGCTTTCGCCGGACGGCAACGGGTCCTCGCCGCGTACGGCGAGGCGATCGCTGCGGGCTACCGCTTCTACAGCTACGGCGACGCCATGTTCGCCGAGCGCCGCGTGGCATCGGATTGACCAGGACGCCGCGGCGGCGGCCACCGCGGTTCACTCGGCGCGCAGCGCTTCGATCGGATCGAGCGCCGCGGCGCGGCCCGCCGGCGCGACCCCCGAGACCAGCCCGGTCGCCAGACTGACCGCGAGCGCCGCCAGCGCGAACTCGATCGGCGTCGCGACCGGCAGTCCCGGCACGGCCGCGCGCAGCAGCGCGCAGAGCGCCAGGCCGGCGCTCAGGCCGGCGGCGCCGCCGGCCAGGCCGAGCGCGCCCGCCTCGGCGAGGAAGAGCGCGCGCACCTGGCGGCGGCTGGCGCCGAAAGCGCGCACCAGGCCGATCTCGGCGGTGCGCTCGCCGACCGCGATCCACATCATGGTCAGCACGCCGATCGCGCCGACGAACAGCGACACGCCGGCGATCGCGCCGACCGCCAGCGTGACGACGTCCATGACGTTGCCGAACACTTCGAGCATCGCCGCCTGGGTGGTGAGGGTGAAGTCTTCGTCGCCGTGGCGCGCGGTCAGGATCTCGCGCACCGCGCGCTCGACCGGCGCCGCCAGGCCGCCGTGCGCGTAGAGCACGTTGATCTCGTGCAGCTCGGGCAGGTTGAACAGCGACAGCGCCGTCGCGACCGGGATGTAGGCGACATCGTCGATGTCGATGCCGAGCATCGTCCCCTTCGCCTCCATCAGGCCGATCACCCGGAAGCGGGCGCCCGCGACGCGGACGATCTCGCCGAGCGGGCTCGTGGTGCCGAACAGCTCGCGCGCCAGGCCTTGGCCCAGGACGCAGACCTGGCCGCCGCGCCGGGGATCGCCCGCCGGCCAGAAGCTGCCCTGCGAGATGCGGAACTTCCAGGCCTGCTCGATCGCCGGCGTGACACCGTAGATCATCACCCGCCGGCTGCGCCCGTCCGGCCCCCCCTTGACCGCCGCGGTGCCGATCGCCGACGGCACCACCGCCTCGACTCCCGGGATGCGGGCGAGCGCCTCGGCGTCGTCGATCGTGAGCGGCCGGGTGGTGCCGCCGAAGACCCCTGGCAGTCCCGTGGTTTCGGTCCGCCCCGGGTTGATCGCCATCAGGTTGGTGCCGAATTGGGAGAACTGGCCGAGGATGTAGCGGCGGGTCCCCTCGCCGATCGAGGTCAGCAGGATCACCGACGCGACGCCGATTCCGATCCCCCCCATCGACAGCAAGGAGCGCAGCTTCAGCGCCACCAGCGTGCGCAACGACAGCAGGAGCAGATCGCGCATCAGTGCCCCGCCAGCGCCTCGACCGGGTCGAGCGCCGCCGCGCGGCGCGCCGGCAGCCAGCCGAATACCGCGCCGACCACCAGGGAGAGCGCCACCGAGGCGGCGATCGCCCAGGGCGGCGGCGCCGCCGGCAGCGCCGGCCAGAGGCCGACCAGAACGCGCACCGCGACCGCTCCGCCGGCCAGCCCGAGCGCGCCGCCGGTGCCCGACAGCATCACCGCCTCGGCCAGGAAGCAGCCGAGGATCTGCCGCCGCGAGGCGCCGACCGCGCGCAGCAGCCCGATCTCCGCCGTGCGCTCGGCCACCGCCACGAGCAGAACGTTGAGGATGCCGATCCCCGCCACCGCGAGCGAGATCGCCGCGATGGCGCCGACCGCGAGAGTCAGCGCGCCGAGGATCCCCGACAGCGAGGCGACCACCGCCGCCTCGGTGATCAAGGTGACGTCCTCTTCACCGTGCCGCTCGATCAGCACCGCGCGGGCGCGCTCGACGACCTGGTCGAGGTCGGCTCCCGGACCGACGTCGATGACGATCCGGAACAGCGTCGAACGGTTGAACATTCGCATCCCGGTCGCCACCGGCACCAGCGCGATGTCGTCGATGTCGAGACCCATCTGCTGGCCGCGCGCCGCCAGCACACCGACCACGCGGCACCGCCGGCCGCCGATGCGCACCACGTCGCCGACCGGATCGTCGGATCCGAACAGCTCGCGCGCCAGACCCGCGCCCAGCACCGCGACCGACGCTCCCCGCTCGAGGTCGCCCGCCGGCAGGAAGCGTCCGCTGGCGACGCGCAAGCGGCGCAGGTCCTGGAACTCGGGGGTGACTCCGGCGACCATGACCCGGCGCCGCTTCTCCCCCCGCGCCACCGTATCGGTGGCGACCACGAACGGCGCCACGTAGAGCGCCTCGGGAATCGCGCGCTCGAGCGCTCGGGCGTCGGCGAGCGTCAGGTCGTTCGGCACGCCGCCGATGCCGGGGATGCCGCCGACGGTGTCGGTCTTGCCCGGCACCACGGCGACGAAGCTCGAGCCGATCTGCGCGAATTGGTCGACGACATAGCGGCGGGCGCCCTCGCCGAGCGCGGTGAGCAGCACCACGGCCGCGATGCCGACCGCGACGCCGAGCAGCGACAGCGCGCTGCGCAGCCGGTGGCCGGCGAGCGCCCGCCCGGCGTAGGCGAGGAGATCTCGGCCGCTCACCGGTGCGCCTCGGCGCCCAGCCCCCACTCGACCAGCGCGGTCGCCAGCTCCTCGCGGCGGGCGCGGCGGACGATCTCGCCGTCGCCCAGGATCAGCGTCCGGTCGGCGCGGTGAGCGACCCGCGGGTCGTGGGTCACCACCAGCACGGTCAGGCCCTCGTCGTTCAGTCGGTCGAGCAGGTCGAGCACGACGTTGCCCGAGCGGGTGTCGAGGTTGCCGGTCGGCTCGTCGGCGAGCAGCACCGCCGGCCGCATGGCGATCGCGCGGGCGATGGCGAGGCGCTGCCGCTCGCCGCCCGACAGCTCGCTCGGGCGGTGGCCGGCGCGCGCGGCGAGACCCACCGCCGCGAGCGCCGCTTGGGCCCTCTCCCGCCGCTCGCTCCGCGGCACGCCCGCGAACACCATCGGCAGCTCGACGTTGCCGGTGCCGTCGAGCCGGGCGATCAGGTGGAAGGCCTGGAAGATGAAGCCGAAGCGCTCCCGCCGCAGCCGGTCGAGCTCCGGCTCGTCGAGCGTCGCCACCTCCCGTCCTTCGAAGCGGTAGGAACCGGAGGTGGGCCGGTCGAGGCAGCCGACCAGGTGGAGCAGGGTCGACTTGCCCGAGCCCGACGGCCCCATGATCGCCACGTGCTCGCCCCGTCCGATCCGCTCGGTGACGTCGACCAGGGCGTGGACCGGCTCGTCGCCGATCTGGTAGGTGCGCGACAGGCCGTCGAGCTCGATCACGGAGTCTGCGGCGGCCCCTCGACCACCCGGACGCGGGCGCCGGCGGCGATCTCCGGGCGGTCGATCGCGGCCACCACCCGATCCCCTTCCTCGAGACCGGAGGTGATCTCGGTGAAGTCCCAGTTCGCGATCCCGCGCTCGATTCCGCGCTCGACCAACCGGTCCCCCTCGACCACCAGGACCCGGTTGCCGCCGAGGATGGTCGCCGTCGGCAGACGCAGCACGCCCGGGCGCCGCTCGAGCACCACCTCGACGTCGGCGGAGGTCCCGCGCAGGAGCTGCGCGGCGAGCGCCGTGTCTTCGAGCTCGACCTCGATCTCGACCGTCCGGTTCTGGGCTTCGAGGTCCAGCACGTAAGGCGCCACCCTCACCACGCTGCCGGCGAACGTCCGCTCCGGGTGCGAATCGATCGTGGCGCGCGCCTCGAGGCCGGGGACCAGGCGAGCGGCGTCGACCTCGTCCATGGGCAGCGCCAGGTAGATCGAGGTCGGGTCGAGCAAGTCGATCACCGGCGGCACCGGCACCGCCGGCGGCGCCGGCGTGACCCATTCTCCGACCTCGGTCGAGAGCTCCGCGACGATGCCATCGAAGGGGGCGTAGATCGTCCGCTTGTCGAGCGCCGTGCGCGCGAGCGCGAGGGCGGAGCTCGCGCGCGCCTCGACCGCGCGGCCCGCTGCGCAGGCCGCGGCGGCTTCCCGGGCGGCGAACTCCAGCCGATCGAGCAGATCCGCCGCCACGATCCGCTGCTCGGCGAGTCGGCGGTGCCGCTCGAGCTCCTGCTGCGCCCGCTCGGCCGCCAGGCAAGCGCGCTCGCGTTCCGCGGCCGCGGTGGCCACCTCGCGGCGCGTCACCTCCACCTGGCCCGCCTCGAGCGAGCTGTCGAGGCGGAGCAGCACGTCACCGGCACGCACGCGATCGCCCCGCCGCCGCGGCACCTCGGCCACCCGGCCGCCTTGGTCGGGCGAGATCTTGGCCCGGCGCCGCGCCTCGACCGTGCCGGCCCGGCTGTTGGTCGCCGTCCGCTCGACGGCGCCCCGCTCGACCGCCACGACCCGCACCGGCACGATTTCCGGCCGCCAGCGCAGGTAGGCGAGCAGGGCGACGGCCGCGGTGACGAGGACGAGGGTGGCGAGACGGCGCAGCGTACGTGAGCTCACGACTCGACTCTATGAGATCGCGCCCCGTGGGGCCCCACCCGCGGGCGCGAGGCGGGACGGCGACGCGGTTTACTCGCGCTGGCGGTCGCGGCCGCGCGCCCGCTCCCGCGTGCCGAATGTCGCTTCGAGCGCGGCGATCAGCTCGGCCTTCTCCGCCGCTGTCAGCCGCGCCTCCGGGTGGGTCGGCAGGTAGATGGGCAGTGGCATCTCCCCCTCGCGCACCTCCTCGGCCGCCTTGCGGGCGTCCTTCTGCTCGCGGTGCCACTCGGAAACGTTGAAGTGCGACCGCCCCTCCTCGACGTCCTTGACCACCAGCCAGGAGACCGGCGCGACGCGCGAGTACCAGGGCCAGCGCGTCTCGTTGCTGTGGCAGTCGGCGCAGGCGCGATAGAACAGCTCGCGCCCCCGGGGTGAGCTCCATTCGGGCTCGGCCACCACCGGGGGATTGGTCCGCCGCCAACCGTAGGGCACCGCCTGGATGGCCACGAAGAAGCCGAGCAGCACCAGGCCCGCACGCAACAGACCCCGTCGCATCATGCGAGCTCCTCCTTTCGATCGAAGCCGGCCATCGCTCCCGAATCGTAGAACGGTCTAGCCACGCCGGACCAGCTCGACCAGGGTCTCGAGGTGCCCGGTCTGCGGGAACAGATCGACGAAACGGAGCGACTCGACGGCGAACACTCCGCCGAGGACGTTCAGGTCGCGCGCCAGGGCCGCGGGGTGACAGGAGACATAGGTCAGGCGGCGCGGCGGCCGCACCAGGAGCGCCGCGCGAACCGGCACCGCGAGACCGTCGCGCGGCGGATCGACGAGCACCCGGTCCGCGTTCTCGGGCAGCCCTTCGCCGATCCAGCTCTCGACCGCCTGCGCCACGACCTCGAGCGCGTCCGCCGCCACCGCGCGGGCGTTGCGCCGGGCGTAGCGCGCCGCCCCGCGATCCCCCTCGACCAGCACCACGCGGCGATAGCGCCGCGCGAGCGGCAGCGCGAACAGGCCGACGCCGCCGTAGAGATCGAAGGCGAGCTCGCCGGTGGCCGACCCGACGGCCCGATCCACCAGCGTCGGCAGGAGTCCGGAGTGACCCTGGAAGAAGCAGCGGGCGTCGAACGCGTAGTCGAAATCACCCACCCGCCGGCGCAGCTCACCCGTCGCGAGACCCTCGACCGGCGGCGCCGCGGCGACCGTGCCGTCGTCGCCCAATGCCAGGTCGATCCGCGCCGGAGCCGGCGACTTCAGCGCCCGGCCCAGCCGGAGCAGCTCGTGCTCCAAGCGGGGGTCGAGCACCGCGCACGCGTGGACCGGCACCACTCGGCGCGAGCCGCGGGCGTGGTAGCCGACCACGACACCGGCGCCCAGCGTGGCCGTGTGGACCTGGGTGCGCAGCCGATAACCCCAGGGCTCGCCGGCGAGCACTTCGGCGGGAGGGGGCAGCTCGACCCGGGCGATGCGACGGAGCGTCTCCACCGCCGCCTCGACCTTGACCCGCAGCTGGGTGCGCTCGTCCAGGTGCTGGAGGTCGCAGCCACCGCATTCGGCGAAGTGGGGACAGGGCGGTTCGCGCCGCCCCGGCCCGGGCGACAGGAGCTCGATCACTTCGGCCCGACCGAAGTCCGGACGCCGTTCGACGATGCGAACTCGCACCCGATCTCCGGCCGCGGTGCGGGGGACGAACAGCGGCACGCCAAGATACCTGCCGAGGCCGTCGCCCCCCGCCACCAGCTTTTCGATCGTCAGCTCGAGCTGCTCGACTTCGGCGAGCACCAAGCCCGGCGGGGGCTGGGGCGGCTTCTGCGGCCCGAGCGGCTTCCGAGGCTTCGGCGCAACTCGCCCGTCCGCGCCGGTGGGGCGTCCTCGCGTTCCCCTCGGGGTGGCGGGGCGACTTCCGGACTCGCCGCGCCGGGGCCGAGCACCCGGCCCCGGCCCACGCTCACCGCGTCGCGAGCCGCGGGCGCCGCTTCCACCCGCCGCACCCCTTCCCCGCTCGCCGCCCCCTCGCCCACCGCCGCGCCCGCCCCGGCCCGGACCGCCCGCGCCCGGCGGCCGCCCCCTGCCGCTGCCGCCACCCGACTTCTTGCCGCCCCACCCGCCCGCGCCCCCGCTCATGACCCCAGGGTCTCCTCGAAGAGGATCCGGATCCGCGCCGCCAGGGTGGGCAACGCCCGTTCGACCTCGGCACGCAGCTCGCGCTCGCCGTGCCGCCGCGAGAGATGGTGCAGCACGATCGCCTCGCAACCCTCGAGCCGGGGAGCCGCCGCGGCCAGCTCCTCGAGGTGGAGGTGCCCGTAGGCGGATCCCCGGTCGCGCATCGCCGCGCCGAGAAAGGTGCACTCGATCAACAAGACCCGACTCTCGGCGATCCGCGGCGAAAGCTCGAAGACGCCGGCGCCGGTGTCGCCGCAGTAGGAGAGCCAGACCTCCTCGCTCTCGACCTCGATCGCGACGCCGCGACCCCGCAGCTCGGCCAGCTCGCGTCCCGGCCGCCCCAGGTACTCGGGCCGCAGATGGCGACGGCGGCGCAGCAGGTGATAGCCGACGCTCGGGATCACGTGGTCGGTGGCGAAGGCCTCGACCGCCAGCTCTCGCCCCGCGATCAGGCGTTCCCCCGGGACGACGCCCACCAGCTCGTAGCGGTAGTCGACCCCCTCGAGCCGCGAGGCGGCCAGGATCAGGTCGCGCAGCGGTTCGACCGTCGGCAGCGGGCAGACCACGCGGGTCGGTTCCCGGTGGTGGAGCGTCCGCTGGGAGAGGACCCAGGGGACGCCGAGCGCGTGATCGAGGTGACCGTGGGTGAGGAAGAGATCGCGCGCCCCCGCGAGCTCCGGCGCGCCACGGCCGCAGTCGAACGCCAATCCGGGAGGATGGACCCGGAACCAGGTCTCCTCGCCCGCGCGCGACCAGCCTTCGATCGCGAGCTCGCCGAACCGGAGCGCCGCGCGTTCGAGGCGGCCGCCGCCCGGGGCGCTCAAATCTCGGTGTAGACCCAGCGCCGGATCGGCTCCAGGCGGCGGCTCACGCTCTCCGGGTCGGGATCGATGAACCACAGCGCCGCCGCCACCGAGGAGACCAGCGAGTTGCCGTCCTGCGGCGTGAAGCAGAAGCCGTAGAGCTCGCGCTCGCGGTGCACTGCGAGCGTCGGCACCACGACCACGGTCTGCGACAGGATGCGGCCGTAGTAGCCGTGGTCGCGCCCGAAGCTGAAGATCTCGCTGCAGTGGCGCTTGTCGGTGATCGCCACGCGCACGTTGGCGCGCAGCCGCTCGATCATCTCGTCGCGCGTGATCGCCCGATCGAACGCCAGGCTGAACCAGATCGAGTGCATGTACTGCGTGTTGATCTTGACCGCCGAGGAGAACAGGTCGAGCTTCTGCCCCAGCGTCTCGAAGACGTGGAAGGCGTCGTGGGCGTGGTGGGTGCCGAACTCGGGATCGTCGTGCTTGCCCACCTGCGGCGAGGGGATGAAGTCCTTGACCTGCGAGATGTCGTTGGCCCGCCGCATGCAGACGAAGGTACCTCGCTGCAGCGAATAGCGGTTTCCGCCCTCGTGGCAGAGGGTCTTGATCAGGGTCGTGATGTTGTGCGTGTTGCACGAGACCACCTGGATGAAGCGGTGCTCGCCCGGACGCAGCACCTCGTCGTTGACCCCTCGCGCGTAAGGCACGCCGAAGCCGAACTCGCTGCCCTGGGCGAGGAAGCCCTTCGGGCCCTGGACGTGGTCGTAGTAACGCGCCTTCATGTCGTTGCCCGCGGGGGTGCAGTCGACCACCACGGTGGCGCGCGCGATCGCCTCTTCGGCTTCGTAGGAGACCTTGTGGCCGAGCTTCTCGAAGGCGTCGCGCTGGTCGTCGTCGGTCGCGAGACGTGCGCCACGGGTCATCAGGTGGTCGATCTTCGAGCGGTCGGAGGCGAGCGGCGTGCGCTTGTGGAAGGTGACCTCGTCGATCCCCAGCTTGTCGCGGAAGTCGGTGAACAGCCCGATCAGCGGCTCGCCGATCGTGCCGGTGCCGACGATGTGGACGATCGTCTTCTTCATGCTGGCCTCCGGATGGGGTGCCGCCGCGAGCACGCCGGGCGGTCGCGAAACGATGGGCGAAAGCGTAGCATAGGGCGCCCCGGGGGAATCGGGGCACGCGTCTTGCTCCCGGTTCTCACGGCTCCTCGCCGCCCGTGCCCTGGGCGCCGTGGCGGCCGCCGCCGCGCCACTGCGGATCGCGGCGGGCGAATTCGTCGAGCTCGCGGGGAACTTCGAGCAGGGTGCGGGTGACCTCGGGATCGCAGCGGTCGTTCTCGCACTCGTAAGTGTAGACGTTCCACTCGTCGCGACGGGAGAACGAGGTCAGCGTCTGATAGGTCCCGCAATGGCCGCACTTGATCGAGATGACGCGGATGTTGATCATGGCTCGCGACGCTAGCAAACGGCGGCCCCGCTTCGCGCCGGCCGTCCTGGCCGCTCTGGGGATTCTCCCCGGGCTCGCGGCGCCCCCCGGGGCGCGAGCCGACGCCGGCGCGGCCCAGCCGCCCGCCGCGCCGGCGACCTTCGAGGACGAGGTCTCGGTGGCCTGGATCCTCGTCCCGGTGGTCGTGCGCTCGCGGCGGGGGTTCGTCGACCGCCTGAACCGCGAGGACTTCCGCCTCGCGGTCGACGGCCGCCAGGTCGCCTTTCAGGACTTCGAGCGCCGGGGCGAGGCCCCCTGGAGCGTGGTCTTGCTCCAGGACCTGTCGGGGAGCATGGGCGTGGGCGGCCGGCTGGAGGCGAGCCAGGAGGTGGCGCGGTTCTTCTTCGACCAGGCGCGCCCGGGCGACGAGTTCGCCATCGCGACCTTCGCCAGCGGCACCACCAGCGTCGACGTCCCGTTCACCGAGGATTTGCAGGCCCTGCGCGAAGCGGTCGGGACCTGGGAGGCCTACGGCACCACGGCGCTCCACGACGCGGTCGCCTGGCTGCCCGAGATCTCCGGCGACAGTCGCAACGTCAAGCGCGCGGCGATCCTGATCACGGACGGTGTCGACAACGCCAGCGCGATCTCGGCGCGCGAGGCGCGGGAGCTGGTACAGCAGGCTGAGCTGCCGGTCTACGTGCTCGGGATAGAATCAGGCAGTCCATTCACGATCGACCGCAGGGGCGAGAAGATCTACCGGTACGCCGACGTGCTCAACCTGCTCGCGACCCTCACCGGGGGCAGGTATTTTCCGGTCGCCGGCCCGAACGACGTCAAGGAGGCTTGCGCCGCCATCGCCGAAGAGCTCCGCCTGCAGTACGTATTGGGCTTCGACACCTCCGGCCGGGGGGAGTCCAGATTCCGGCGCATCTCGGTCGAGGTGACCAAGAACAAGGGGTACCAGATCCGGACCCGGCAGGGATACCGGGGGACGGCTCCCGCCCGATGAGGCACGAAGCCTGCATCGGGATTGCTCAGATGCCTTGTTTGCAGGATTCGTGGAGGTCCAACGGAAACCCAAGGGAGGTTTCGCCATGAACCATCGCATCATCGCAGTCGCCGCGGCCGCCATCGTGGCGGTCGGCACCACCGGTTGCGCGACCAAGAAGTACGTCAGCGGCGAGGTCGCATCCGTCAACCAGCGAGTCGACGGGGTCCAGGCCCAGGTCGAAGACGCCCAGACCCAGCTCAAGGGGCACGACGGGCGGATCTCGCACAACGCCTCCACCGCCGCCGCCGCCTCGAAGACCGCCCAGGAGGCGCTCGACCGCGCGCTCGCCGCGGGCAAGCTCGCCGAGGGCAAGTTCCTCTACGAGACGGTCCTCTCCGACGACAAGGTCAAGTTTGGCGTCGACAAGGCGGAGCTGTCCGACGAGGCCAAGTCGGCGCTCAGCGCGCTCGCCGAGCAGCTCAAGGGCGACAACAAGAACGTATTCCTCGAGATCCAGGGGCACACCGACAACGTCGGCAGCGAGGAGTACAACTACCGGCTGGGCGAGCGCCGCGCCGAGGCGGCCCGCCGCTTCCTCTCCCAGCAGGGGGTCCCGCTGCACCGGATCTCGGTCATCTCCTACGGCGAGACCGAGCCGGTCGCCGACAACAAGACCCGCGAAGGGCGCTCGGCCAATCGCCGGGTCGTGGTCGTGGTCTTGCAGTAGCCGTCGAGAGCAGTCGAGGCGCACCACTCGCGGGCGGCCTTTCGGGGCCGCCCGGTTTCATTTCAAGGGGAGGGCACGCGGGTCTCATCTGAAAGGGGAGGGCACGCGCCCTCCCCTCGGCCAGCGGAGTGAATCCGCTGGCCTCACCCCGCCGCGGTCGCGAGCCTCACGGCTCGCTCCGCTGGTTCAGTCTCGCAGGGGAGGGCACGCGCCCTCCCCTCGGCCAGCGGAGTGAATCCGCTGGCCTCACCCCGCCGCGGTCGCTCGCCTGGCGGCTCGCTCCGCTGGTCTCTTCTTTGTGGGGGTGGGGGGTGGTCGCGGAGGTGGGGAGGGGTCGCGGTTCAGGGGGACGCGATCTCGCCGTCCACCCGCAGCGGCCCGCCGCAGGCGCCACAGCGGAATCGGCGCGCGCCGCGATGGCTGCGCTCGTAGAGATCGCCGCAGTCGCGGCAGCGCCAGCGCCACCGGCGGCGCCGGCGCAACTCGAGGCCGCTGACGTCGAGCCGGTGGCAAGCGGTGGGTGGCTGGCCGAGAGCGGCCATGGCGGCCCGCCAGCTCGGCCCGTGGCCCTCGCGCACCCCGACGGCCAGGTGACAGAGCTCGTGGATCAGCGTCGGCACGAGCTCGTCCGGGTGACGGTCGAGCAGGCGGGGGTTGAGCTCGAGCGCGCGCCGGGCGCCGTCAGCGCGGCCGAGCGCGGTGCGCAACCGGGGGTTCCATTCGACCGCGAGCCGCGCCTGGAGGCGCCCACCGGCCCCGAGACGCGCGAGCAGCCAGCGCGCCAAGCGCGCCAGGGCGGCGAGGTTCCGGCGCGAAGGGGGGCGCCGCGCCGGTCGCCGGGGCCGGGGCCGGTCGAACGGCAGCTCGAGCTGCACCGGCAGGGTCAGGACCGCTCGGCCTCCGCCAGCACGCGCTCCAGGGTGTTGCCGTCGATCAGGCCGGTATGCCGGAAGACGATTCGACCCTGGCGATCGAGCACCACCAGGGTCGGCAGACCGACCACCTCCAGCGCCGCCTCGACCCGGCTCGCGGGATCGAGCAGAACCGGATAGGGCAGCGGCTTGCCGGCCAGGAACTCCCGGACGATCTCTTCCGGCTCGCCGGTCGCGAGTCCGAAGAACTCCGCGCCCCGTCCGCGCGCGGCCGGGTAGATCTTCGCCAGGATCTCCGCCTGGATGTGGCAGGGGCCGCACCAGGTCGCCCAGAAGTCGATCAGCACGACGCGGCCGCGCAGGTCCGCCGCGGTCACGGCGCGGCCGTCGAGCGCCGGCAGCTCGAATGCGGGCATGGTGCCGTCCTCGGCGCGCCCAGCGGCCTCGCCCGGCGCCAGGAAGGCCAGCCAGGCCCAGGCGGCGATCCCCGCGCCCAGCAGGCCGGCCAGCACCCACCAGAGTTTGGCGCTCGACGGGGAGGGATCGGCGGGTGCGACCATGGAGTCGGAGCTTAGCCGACCGCGGCCCCGCCGCGCAGCCCCCGCGCGCTTGCGCCCAGAAAGAAAACGAGCCGGGCCTCCCGGCCAGGCTCCGGTGCTGCGACGACAGGATACGGGGGGCCGCACGGGGCGGCCCCGGAGGTCTTTTGACGCCGGCGGGGGCTTTACTTCTTCTTCTTGGCCGCCTTCTTCGCCGCCTTCTTGGCGGGCTTCTTCGCCGCCTTCTTGGTGGCCATCGGTGAGCCTCCTCTATGGCGTCGGGCTCAATTGCCCGCTGCGCTCGTTCGGATGCCGCTCAACTGCAACCGCTGGTGGAGCCGCAATTGTTGCACTTGTAACAGGCGCCGTTGCGCACCATGATCGCGCCACACTCGTGACAGCTCGGCGCGTCGGCGCCCAGGTCGACCGTGAACTTCACCGTGCCGGTTTCCGGCTTGCCGCCGTTGCCCGCCGGCGACGCCGCCGCCAGGATCGGCTGGCCGGCCTCGTCCCGCAGCACGATGCCGAGCGCCTGCTTCTCCTCGGTGGAAAGGAACTTCGAGCCCAGCCAGCGGAAGATGTAGTCGGTGATCGACTTGGCGATCGGGATCTCGGGGTTCTTGGTGAAGCCCGACGGCTCGAAGCGGGTGTGAGAGAACTTCTCCACCAGCGCCTTGAGCGGCACGCCGTACTGCAGCGCGAGCGAGATCGAGGTCGCGAAGGCGTCCATCAGGCCGGAGATGGTCGAACCCTCCTTGGCCATGACCAGGAAGATCTCCCCCGGCTGTCCGTCGTCGTAGAGACCGACCGTGATGTAACCCTCGTGCCCGTTGATCGAGAACTTGTGGGTCAGCGCCCGGCGCTCGTCGGAGAGCTTGCGCCGGCCGATCGCGTTGGGCGAGGGCGCCACCACCGTGACCTGGGGGATCGCCTCTCTCTTGGTCGACAGCGGCTGGCTGCGCTTGCAGTTGTCGCGGTAGATCGCCACCGCCTTGAGCCCCAGGCGCCAGCCCTCGAGGTAGGCCTGCTCGACCTCCTCGACGGTCGCTTCCTCGGGCAGGTTGATGGTCTTCGAGATCGCGCCGGAGATGAAGGGCTGGACAGCGGCCAGCATGCGCAGGTGGCCCAGGTAGTGGATCGAGCGTGAGCCCTGGGCCGGCTTGAAGGCGCAGTCGAACACCGGCAGGTGCTCGCTCTTGAAGAGCGGCGCCCCTTCGATGGTGTCGTGCTCGTCGATGTGCTCGACGATCGCCCGCACCTCGGCCTTGTCGTAGCCCAGGCGCTTGAGCGCCAGGGGAACCGTGTTGTTGACGATCTTGATCAGGCCGCCGCCGACCAGCTTCTTGTACTTGACCAGCGCGATGTCCGGCTCGACGCCGGTGGTATCGCAGTCCATCATGAAGGCGATCGTGCCGGTCGGCGCCAGCACCGAGATCTGACTGTTGCGCAGCCCGTGCTGCTCGCCCAGCGACACGACCTCGTCCCAGGAGAGCTTCGCCGCCTGCAGCAAGTCGAGGGGCACGTGGGCGGCGTCGATCCGCTTCATCGCGTCGCGGTGCTTGCGCATGACGCGCAGCATCGGCTCGCGGTTCTTCTCGAAGCCCGCGAACGGCTCCAGGGCGCCGGCGACCCGCGCCGACTGGGCGTAGGCCGCGCCCGACATCAAGGCGGTGATGGCCGCCGCGTAGTCGCGCCCCGAGTCGGAGTCGTAGGGCACGCCGCGCGCCATCAGCAGCGCGCCCAGGTTGGCGTAGCCCAGCCCGAGCGGCCGGTAGTCGTGCGAATTGCGGCCGATCGCCGGCGTCGGGTAGCTGGCGTGGTCGACGATGATCTCCTGTGCCGAGATCACCACTTCGCAGGCGTGCCGGAACGACTCGACGTCGAAGCCGCGGTCGGCGTCGTAGAACTTCATCAGGTTGAGCGACGCCAGGTTGCACGCCGTGTCGTCGAGGAACATGTACTCGGAGCACGGATTCGAGGCGTTGATGCGGTCGGTGGCGGAGCAGGTGTGCCAGTCGTTGATGGTGGTGTCGTACTGCATGCCCGGGTCACCACAGACCCAGGTCGACTCGGCGATCATCTCCATCAGGTCGCGCGCCCGGAAGGTCTCCATCGGCCGGCCGTCGGTGACCGCGCGGGTCGACCAGTCGGCGTCTTCGACCACCGCTTTCATGAACTCGTCGGTGACCCGCACCGAGTGGTTGGCGTTCTGGTAGGCGATCGAGTCGTAGGCGCCTCCGGGCACGTTGAAGCCGCCGTCGTAGCCGGCGTCGATCAGCGCCCAGGCCTTCTTCTCCTCGACCTCCTTGCAGCGCACGAAGTCGACGATGTCGGGATGGTCGACGTCGAGGATCACCATCTTCGCGGCGCGGCGGGTCTTGCCGCCGCTCTTGATGACGCCGGCGAAGGCGTCGAAGCCGCGCATGAAGGAGACCGGGCCCGACGCGGTGCCGCCGCCCGCCAGTCGCTCCTTCGAGGAGCGCAGCGAGGAGAGGTTCGAGCCGGTGCCGGAACCGTACTTGAACAGCATCCCCTCGGTCTTGGCGAGCTGCAGGATCGACTGCATGGTGTCCTCGACCGAGTTGATGAAGCAGGCCGAGCACTGGGGCTTCTCCTCGATGCCGACGTTGAACCAGACCGGCGAGTTGAAGCAGGCGAGCTGGTGGAGCAGGATGTGCTTGAGCTCGGCATGGAACGTCGCGCCGTCGGCTTCGCTGGCGAAGTAGCCGCTCTTGCGGCCCCAGGCGGCCATGGTGTCGACCACCCGGCCGATCAGCTGCTTGACCGAGCGCTCGCGGCCGGGCGTGCCGAGGTGGCCCCGGAAGTACTTCGAGACCACGACGTTGGTCGCGGTCTGGGACCAGAACTTCGGGATCTCGACCCCCTTCTGCTCGAACACCTTCTCGCCCCGCTCGTTGCCGATCACGGCGTCGCGCAGCTCCCACTCCACGGCGTCGAAGGGATCGACGTCGGGCCGCGTGTAGTAGCGCTGGAATTTCAGCCCGGGCCGCGCCGCCGCACCGGCGGGGGTGTCCTCACCCGCCTGCGATTGGGTCTGCGCGCCGCCACCCGAGTTCGCCGTGCTCTCGATCGCCATGCTTCTCTCCCATCGAAGAAGACCGTTCTCGCCCCGCCACTTCCAACCGCTCCGGCGCCGCCCCTCGGATCCAGACCCCCCCCGACTCCCCCGCGGGCTGTGCCCAGGAACTTGTGCAGTTGTCTGGGTCAGGAAAGGTAAACCCCCTGAGGGCGCCTGTCAAGGGGCTGACCCCCAGATGTTGTGTTCGTCACTCCACGAGACTACTAGGAATGGCCCCGGCCGAATACCCCGCGGGGCCGCCCCCGGGGGCGGCGGGGCACGGGCTCGCGGGCCCTAGAATCCAGCCATGAGCGACGTCAAGACGCGACCCGCCGCCGCCGCGACGGTGACCACGCCGAGTGGGCTCGAGCTGGCCCCGGCCTACGGGCCGGAAACGCTCGCCGGGGTGCCCCCCGGGGCGATCGGCTCGCCGGGCGCCTTTCCCTTCACCCGCGGCCTCTATCCGGACGGCTACCGCCGCCGGCGCTGGACCATGCGGCAGTACGCCGGCTTCTCGGACGCCGCCGAGTCGAACAGGCGCTACCGCTTCCTGCTCGAGCAGGGGACGACCGGTCTCTCGGTCGCCTTCGACCTGCCGACCCAGATCGGCTACGACTCCGATCACCCGCTGGCGCGCGGCGAGGTCGGCCGGGTCGGCGTGCCGGTGGCCTCCCTCGCCGACCTGCGGCGTCTGTTCGACGGCATTCCACTCGACCGCGTGACCACGTCGATGACCATCAATGCCACGGCGCCAATCCTGCTCGCCTTCTACCTGGTGCTGGCCGAGGAGCAGGGGGTCGCCTGGGACCGCGTCGGCGGCACGGTGCAAAACGACCTGCTCAAGGAGTATGCCGCCCGCGGCACCTACATCTTCCCGCCCAAGGCTTCGCTCAAGCTGACCACCGACCTGATCGAGTTCTGCGCCGGCGAAGTGCCGCGCTGGAACCCGATCTCGATCTCGGGCTACCACATGCGCGAGGCGGGCTCGACCGCGGTGCAAGAGGTCGCCTTCACGCTCGCCCACGGCTTGGCCTACGTCGACGCGGCGCTCGCGCGCGGTCTCGACATCGACGCCTTCGCCGGACGCCTGTCCTTCTTCTTCAACGCCCACAACCACTTTCTCGAAGAGGTGGCGAAGTTCCGCGCCGCGCGGCGGCTCTGGGCCGAGCTGCTGCGGGAGCGCTACCGGCCGCGGGACGAACGCTCGCTCTGGCTGCGCTTCCACACCCAGACGGCGGGCTCGACGCTCACCGCGCAGCAGCCGGAAAACAACGTCGTGCGGGTGGCCATCCAGGCGCTGGCCGCCGTCTGCGGCGGCACCCAGTCGCTGCACACGAACTCGCTCGACGAGGCCCTGGGGCTGCCGACCGAGGCTTCGGCGCGGGTCGCCCTGCGCACGCAGCAGATCGTCTCGCTCGAGAGCGGCGTCGCCGACGTCGCCGACCCGCTGGGAGGCGCCTGGGCGATCGAGGCGCTGACCGACGAGATCGCCCGCGGCGCCCGCGCCTACATCGCGAAGATCGACGAGATGGGCGGCGCGCTCGCCGCCCTCGAGCGCGGCTTCCAGCCCAGGGAGATCGCCGACGCCGCCTACGACACCCAGCGCGCGATCGAGGAGGGTCGCCAGAAGGTCGTCGGCATGAACTGCTTCGAGACCGAGGCCGTGGCGCCGACCGAACTGCTCTCGATCGACCCCGCCGCCGAGCGCGACCAGTGCGACCGCCTCGCGGCCTTCCGAGCCGCGCGCGACTCACGACTCGCCGCCGCCGCCTGCCAATCGCTCGAGACCGCGGCCCGGGAAGACCGCAACGTCCTCCCCGAAGTCCTCGCCGCCGTCCGCGCCCAGGCCACCCTGGGCGAAATCGCCAACGCCCTCCGCAACGTCTACGGCGAACACCGCGAGGCGGCGTTCGAGGAGGCGTGAGCGCCCCGGATCGGTGACCTCGTCCTGGGCCGAGCCATCTCGAGCGGCGATCGAAAGGGGCTCAGCCGAGGCCGGGCGCCGAGATCGGCATCGCGGGCGGCAGCGACGGCGTCAACGCGGTCCTCGAGATCGGCGGACCGTAAGAGCGGACGATCGTCGTGCTCTCGAATCTCGCCCCTCCTCGGCCGAGAGCCTGATTCTGCTCATCCGCGACCTGCTCCGTCGGGTGGAGTGAGAGCGCGCCGCTCGCGACCCAGGAGACTCCGTCAGGACGCAATGGGGTCGTGCAGGCTGAGGCCCGGGAAGCGGTGGAAGTCTCGGTCGTGGGTCGCGAGGGTCGCGCCATTCTCGAGCGCGAGCGCGGCCAGGAGGGCGTCGGCGGCGAGCGGGCCGCGCGAGCCCGAAACCTCGAGCAGCGGTCGGAGGATCTGCCAGTAGCGCGGCCCGGGTTCGAGCAGCGCCACCATCGGACGAGCGAGCCAGGAGTCGACGATGCGCGTGGCCTCCGCGATCGAGTAGGGCTCGGGGAAGATCGCCCGGTGCGTCGAAAGACGGAGGAAGGCGCCGAGCGTCGTCCAGGAGAGCGCGAACGGCTCCGGCCGCGAGAGGCTCGCCTCGAGCCAGGCCCTGGCCGCGGCGTGTTCCGGCGCGCTCGCGTTGTAGGCGTAGAGAAGCAGATTCGCGTCGGCGAGGATCACCGATGGTCCGGCCCTTCGGCGACCTCGAGCAGCTCCGTGACGTTCGCGTAGTCGAGCTCCGGCCGCACGCCGAGGGCACGCGCCTCGACCACGTACGGAGGAATCGCAGCGGCCCGGCGTTGGGCCGCGAAGCCCGCGCGCAGCGTCTCGTTGATCGCCTGCTTGAAGCCCTTCCCGGTCCGGCGCGCTTCCCGCTCCAGCTGCGCCGCGACGTCGTCGTCGAGAGTCACGGTCGTCCGCATCATCGCGATGCTATGCCTAGAGCATCAAGATGTCCAGCGCTGCTGCAGACCCGCGATCGAGAGCGCGCCCTGTTTCGGCCGGGCTTGTGCTGGCAGTCGCCACCCTCCTGGCAAATCGTTCACCACGAAGAGGTTGCCAAGTGGCTGGCACCTTCTTGGGCGCCGCGTCTACGGCGAGCACCGGGAGGCGGCGCTCGACGGCGCCTGAGACGGTCCCGCCGGGCCTGCCGCCCTGCGGAGGGGCGACCGTCAGCCCAGTTCATCGGCGCGCTGCGCTGCCCTGGTGTGACTTTCTCCACAACTGGAGCCGGCCGTCGGAGGCCTAGAATGCGGTTCAGGCCGCACCTTGAGCCCATCGAGAATTCACGGTGCCTCGACGCCCGGAGCGTCGCGCCGATTCGAGAGGGATCCGCCATGAAGCGAACGGTCTCCGCCTTCGCCGTCTGCATCCTCGCCGCTTTCGCCGTCGCTCCCGCGCAGGCACAGTTCGGGCCGGCGCCGTCCTGGGTCCTGACCCAGGGCGCGCCGGGGACCTGCGTCGACGACGACGTTTTCCTGCCCGGGGTCTTCGTCAACGTGCCGGCGCCGATGTTCGCCTCGGAGCGGGGCGTGCTCTCGGCGCCAGGGATCCCCGACCTCGGCTACACCCAGGACAGCAACTTCCAGGGCGTGGGCGAATTCGGGTTCAACGTGTTCACGGACCCCTACGCGCTGCCCGACAACACGCCGCTCACGCTCTCGGTGACGACCTACCATCAGCCGAGCTACCAAGGTGGCGTCGCCTACGTGAGCTGGATCACCTGGGACTGCACCACCGGCGCGGTCCTGGCGAGCGGCGGATTCGATCCGAGCCAGGGCTGGGTCGACATACCGACACTCTCGCCGGCCGGCCTCGGCACGCTCGTCGCACTGCTCGCGGCCCTCGGAGCCCTCGTCCTGCTCCGCCGCCGCCGCGCCGCCTCGAGTTGAGCGCGCTCGCGCCGACATTTCCGAGGGCCAGGACGAATCCAACGGCCGCCGGCGCCCCGGGGCGGAGCCTTGTTTTCGCCCCGGCTCTCGCACGGCAGCGCGGTCAGCTTGCCGCGGCGGACGCCAGCTCGACACGGTTCCGGCCAGCGGATTTGGCCCGATAGAGCGCCTCGTCCGCTCGGCGGGCGAGGCACTCGATGCCGGCCTCCCCTGCCCCGAGCTCGGCCACTCCCACGCTCACCGTCACCCGCAGGTCGGGCGCCAGGTCGCTCGTGTCGAGGAGCGCGACGGCGGCACGCAGGCGCTCGGCGACCTCGGCGGCGAGCGCCATCGGAGCGCGCGGCAGCAACGCCAGGAACTCCTCGCCGCCGGTGCGCCCCACCAGGTCGCCCTCCCGTAACGCCACGCGCGCCGCGTGGGCCACGCGTTGGAGCACTCGATCGCCGCTGTCGTGACCGTGGTGGTCGTTGATCCGCTTGAAGTGGTCGACGTCGAGCGCCAGCAGCGAGAGCGTGCCACCGGCGCGCCGCGCCGCGGCGAGCTCCGCGCCGGCGCGTGCGAAGAAGGCGCGTCGGTTCGGCAGCCGGGTCAGCTCGTCGGTCATCGCGAGCAGGTGCAGGTGGCGCGCGCGCCGGAGCTGGCGCGCCGCCAGGCCGATCGCGAGCGCCAGCAGCAGGGCGCCCAGCGCGATCACGGCGCGCTGCAGGCCGCGGATCCTCTCGGCGTCGGCCAGCGCGCGGCCCTTGAGCTCGCTCTCGCGCTCGAGCGCGCGGTTCTCCGCCTCTTTGCGCTCGGTGTCGAACTGGATCCGCAGCCGCGACGTCTGCTCGTCGCGGGCCATCTCGGCCAGGCGTCGCTCGAGCGCGGTCTGGGCGCTGCGGGCGCGGAAGGCGTCCTCGAACTTGCCGCTCGCCGCCAGCACCTCGGCGCGTTCCTCCTCGATCCGCGCCAGGTAGCGGTCGTTGTTGCCCAGACGAAATCGCTCCGCCGAAGCATCGAGGTCGAGGAGGGCTCCCTCCATGTCACCCAGGGCGCGGCGGGCGATACCCCGTGTCAGCCGCGCCTGCGCGAGCGTCTCCTCGTCGCCCGAGCGCGCGAAGTGTGCGACCACCGGATCGATCCGCAGCAGCGCTTCCCGGGACCTTCCGAGCTTGACCAGCAGCGCCGCGGCCGCGCGGTCGTCGACGGCAACGGCATCCGCGTCGGCCCGCGAGCGGTCGATCGCCGCCGCGCGGTCGAAAGCTGCGAGCGCCGCGGCGAGCTCGCCCTTGCGCTCGAGCGTGCTGCCGAGGTTGAAGTGGGCGGTCGCCTGTTCCCGCAGAGCGCCGCTCCCCTCGTGCGCCGCCAGGATCTTCCGGTAGTACTCGATCGCCTTGTCGTAGGCGCCGACGCGGGGGTCGGAATAGAGGTTGGCCATGGCGTTGAGCGCGTAGCGCTGACGTCCGGGCCGCTCGAGCTCGACCTCGAGCCGGTAGCCGCGATCGAGGTCGGCGACGGCGGCGTCGAAAGCTCCGCGGTAGTAGGCGAGCTCGCCGCGCAGCACGAGCGCCACGGCGAGCAACTCCCGGTCACCTGACCGCTCTCCCGCTTCGACCGCCCGCTCGTAATCCTCGCCGGCGAGATCGATCTGTCCGAGCTGTTCCTGGACGTAGCCGCGACAGAGCCGCAAGTGCGCGAGCTGCCGCGCCGCCGCGGCGTCGACCTCGAGAGCCTCCGCCGCGGCGAGGTCTTTGGCCACCTGGACGGCCGCCGCGGTCGGATCCTCGACCGCTGCGCGCCAGCAGCGCTCGACCTGCTGCTCCAGGTGGATCGCCGCCACCTCGCCGCCGGCCCTCACGGCCCCGATGGACAAACTCGCCGCGATCAACCCAGCGAGAACCACGCGGAGGAGGGCGAGCCCACGCTCTCCCTCGCGTCCGTCGCGCTGCCCCGGTGTGAGCTCTCCCATGTCGAAGCCGTCGCGAGAATCCGCTGATTCTAGCCAGCCTCGGGCCGCTCGCCCAGCAACCCGTGCCCACCGCGCCACGAGCCCGGGTCGTCCGCGCAGGGAGAGCCGCGACGATCTTCCCCGGCGACGAAGTCCTCCTCTGCCTCGAGAGATGAGGGCAGATCTCGATCCTCTCGCCGCGTCGGTTCGTGGAGCGACTGGATCAGGGGGGCTGACGGACGCGGGCCAACGGGAGGATCGGGGCCGAAATCGCTCGAAGCGCCCTACTCGGACTCTCCGCCGGATCGGGTCGCCGGTAGGAGCTCGTGCTCGAGGCGGCGGAGGAGCTCGCGGTCCCAGGCGGCGCCCTTGCCGACGTGGGTCGAGGTGACGACGGCGACCAGGGACCGCTCCGGCACCACCAGGAGGAACTGGCCGCCATAGCCGGCGGCGAGGAACGCCCGCTCGGCCTGGAACGGCGGCACCCACCAGAAGTAGCCGTAGGCGCCATAGCGCTCCGGCCAGCCCGCGGCGTGGGCACGGGTGGACTCCTCGATCCAGCGCGCCGGCACCAGCTGCGCGCCGCGATGGCGGCCGGCCTGGGCGTAGAGGCGGCCGAAGCGGCCGAGCGCCTCGGGGGTGGTGCGAAAGGAGTTGCCGCCGAAGCGAATCCCCTGTGGGTCGCGGTCCCAGCCGGCGACCTCGAGTCCGAGCGGGTCGAAGAGGACACGCCGGCCCCAGGCCAGCAGGTCCTCTCCGGCGGCGCGCGTCAGCGCCGCCGCGAGCAGGTGCGAGCTGCCGGTCGAGTAGACGAAGCGCTCCCCCGGCGGCGCCTCGAGCGGGCGACCGAGGGCGGCACGGACCCAGTCCCTGGACGCCACCCAGCGGCCGTAGTGCTCCCCCGAGGTCGAGCCGATCCCCGACGTCATGGTCAGCAGGTGGCGCAAGGTGATGCCGCGACGCCGCTCCTCCTCGAGGCCGCTCGATTCCTCGGGCAGCAACTCGGCGATCGGAGCGTCCAGCCCGGCGAGGTGCCCTCGCTCGAGCGCGATGCCGACGAGCGCCGAGAGCACACTCTTCGACAGCGACTTGATGTCGTGCGGGCCGAACCCGGCGCCGCGGAAAGCGCGCGCCGCCAGCCGCTCCTCGCCGCGCCAGACGTGCACCGTCCGCACGCCGGCCATTCGTCCGATGCTGGTCACGGCACGGTCGAGAGTCGGGTTCTCCGCGGCCGAAGGAGTCGACAACAACACCACGAGCGCGAAGAGCCCTACTCTCGACATGGCTCCCATTCTCGGAGAATGGGCCGCGCCGCCGCTAGCCACTCGCCCGCTCCTTCTCCCACGCGCCGCGACACCTTCCGCTCGCTTTGGTCCACTCTTGCCTTCTTGACGGGCCGGTCCGCGAGGCCCACAATTGGCCAAACTTTGCTGGGAGGATTGAAGTGCGCAAACTCGTCACCGCCGTTCTCGCTCTGGGTCTCGTCATGGCGCTCGGCTTCGCCCATCCCCTCCAGGCCTCCTACGCCTGCGTCGAGATTTCCGATGGCCACGGCACCTGCTTTGGCGAGTGCACGATCTACGACGACCAAACCGGAGCCGTCACGGGGCGGATCATCTACCTCTGCTAGGCCGATGCGTGCTCTTGTCTCGTGGGTCCTGTCGGCAGGTCTCGCGTCGGGCGTCGTGTTCGGCGGCTCCGGCCCCGAGAAGCAGACCCGGGTGCCCCTCCGCAAGCTCGAAAGCGTGGCGCCGAGTTCCGGCTTCCAGGTCGTCCGAAGCGACGCCAAGGGCCGGGCCCGGCTGATCACCGAAGAGCTCGTCGTCTACTCGGTGACTGCTTCGGGCGCGCTGCGGCAAGAGGTCGCGCTCGAGACCGACGCGCAACCGACCCGGCCCTTTCAACCGGCGCTCTCCGCCGATGGGGCGAGCTGGCTCGTCGCGGTGCGGGATGGCGGCCTAGTTCTCTTCGACGGCGCCAGGGGCGTCCCCTTGCCCCCACCGCCGATGCCGCCTCAGCTGCTGGCCTTCCTCGGCACCGAGCCGGCCTTCGGCTCGGCGCTGGACCCGAGGCGCCGCGCGCTGCTCGAGCGCACATTCGGCAGCGCCACGCCCTACCTTCTGCGACTCTCCGGCAGCGACTGGGACGCGGTTCTCACCTCTGACGAGACCGCGAGGGACGACCGAGCCGACCTGCTCGCTACCAGCTACCTGGCGGCTCCCGACACGAAGAGCGGTCGCCTCTGGCTCGCCAAGCAGTTCGAGCTCGAGGTGAAGAAGCTGTCGCCGGCGGGCAAGGAGCTGCTCGCGGTTTCGCGCCCGGATCTCCGCGTGGCGGATGAGGTCGACGCCGAGAAGGAGGCCGCGCTGCTCGAGGGGATGGAAAGGAAGGGGGTTCGGGCGGACCGGGTGATCTCGGTGCTCGTCGTTCCCGAGACCGTCGTGCGCGCGATCGCCGTCTGGTCGGGAGACGCCTACCTTCTCGTCGCCGAGCCGTCCAGCGGCGAGCTCTCCATCTACCGCGTCGAGAGCGCCACCGGTGACCTGGACCGGGCCCCGATTCAGGTCGAGCGACCCGAGCTGATCCGCTCGATGGCTGCGACCGAGAGCGGCCTGATTCTCGCCGCCGCCCGGGCGCCCTCCGGTCTCTGGTCAGTCGACTGGTCAGCCCTCGGGCCGCACTGGACGGCCGTCCCGGAGGCGGTCGCTCCGAAGCCGGAAAGCCCCGTCTCGAACTGAGAGCTTCCCCATGCAGCCGTCGAGGTCCGGTCTCGGCCTTCGACGGCTCCAGCCAGGGTCCGACACTCGCGATCCCGGCGGCAGGTGACCTTTCTCGCACTGACAGCGGCTGTCAGTGGATCGTGGTTCAATCGGCTCAGATCCGGCGTGGGGGGAGGCGCTCCCGGGGGGGCGCCGACGGAGATCGACATGTCAGTCCGCGGGACCCGATTCGGGGTGGGGCCATGAGCCGCGCCGAGCGCCTCTTCGAGCTCTACCACTTCCTGGACGTCAAGAGCGGCCGCTCGCTCGAAGAGATCGCCCGCAGGTTCGGCGTCTCGGAGCGGACGGTGTTCCGCGATCTCGGCTCGCTCCAGGAAAAGGGCGTCCTCATCGAACAGGCCGACGGCCGCTACCGGCGCATGGGGGGGCGGCCGCAGGCGGTCGCGCTCGACTCCGGCGAGCTCGAGATCGTCCGGCTCGCGATCTCGAATCCGGCGATCGAGCGCCGCCGCGGACCCCTGGGCCGCGCTCTGGCCACGCTCAAGTCGAAGCTCGACGCCGCGCTCCACGCTCGCCAGCGCCCCGAGCCGCCCTCGCTGCCAGCGACGAAGCACGAATCGCCCGCGGGTGCTGCCGACCCGTCCTCGGCCGCGCGGGAGGTCGTCCTCCGCTTCGCCGCCGAGCTCGCGCCGCTGATCGAAGGCGGCGGTCACCACCCCGGCGAGGAGCTCCGGCGGATCGCGGACGGCGCCATCGAGTACCGGGTCCGGGCCAGCTGCCTGGACCAGATCGCCCGCTGGGTGGTCGGCTTCGGCGGCGGCGTGCGGGTCGAGTCGCCGCCCGAGCTCGCGGCGCGGGTGCGGGAGCTGGCGGCTGGTGTCCTGATCAGCGTCGACCAGGGAGGCGCATCGCCGCGCAAGCGATGAACGCCCCTGGTGCTGGCCGCCCCAGCGACGCGGCCCCCCGGATTCGCCCGGTCCAGCTCGAAGCGCCGGATAGACTCCGGGCATGTCGCGGCCCATCTCGCAGACCGTCGGCAGAGCCCTCGGGCTCTGCGCTCTGTTCGTACCTTCCGCCACCGCGTGGGGGCTCGCCGATGCCACGGCTCCGGCGGCGTCGATCCGCGTCCGCATCGCGCCCGAGCTCGTGGCCCGAGAGGCTCTCGGCCCGCTCGACGGCCGGCTGCTGGTGATCTTCGCCACCGCCGAGAGCCCCGAGCCGCGCTTCCAGGTCGCGGCCAGCTTCCGCTCACCGGCCCAGATTCTCGGCCTCGACGTCGAAGGTTGGCAACCGGCCGAGGGCGTCGAGCTGGGCGCCGAGGCCGAGGGCCACCCCGTGCGTCGCCTCGCCGAGCTGCCGCCCGGCGACTACTGGGTGCAAGCGCTCCTGCACCGCTACGAGCGCGTCACGCCGAGCCACGGCCGGACGATCATGGTCCCCTGGGACCGCGGCGAAGGGCAGCAGTGGAATCGCGCGCCCGGCAACCTGCTGTCGCAGCCGCGTCGGCTCCGATGGGAGGGCCGAGAGCTCGAGATCGAGCTCGCCGGCGTCATCCCTCCGATCGCCCCGCCGGCCGATACGCCCTGGGTGAAGCACGTCCGGATCCGCTCGGAGCGGCTGTCGGAATTCTGGGGCCGGGAGGTCGAATTGGGCGCCCATGTCCTGCTGCCGGCCGGCTACGACGAGCAGCCGGACGCGCGCTACCCGCTGATGATCTTCCACGGCCACTTCCCCGCCGACTTCGGCGCTTTCCGAGTCGAGCCTCCGGACCCCGACCTGCCTTGCGTCCGCTCCGAGCGCTTCGGCCTCGACTGTTACAACCGCGTGGTCCAGGAGGAGGCGCACCGCTTCTACCGCCAGTGGAGCGGCGATGGCTTCCCGCGCTTTCTCGCGGTCGAGATCCAGCACCCGACCCCCTTCTACGACGACTCCTACGCGGTCGACTCGGACAACCAGGGTCCTTACGGCGACGCCATCACCCACGAGCTGGTGCCCGAAATCGAGCGCCGCTTCCGCGGCGTCGGGGCGCCCTGGGCGCGGTTCCTCTACGGCGGCTCGACCGGCGGCTGGGAGGCGCTCGCGGCGCAGGTCTTCTATCCCAGCGAGTACAACGGCGCCTTCGGCGCCTGCCCCGACCCGGTCGACTTCCGCGCCACCATGCTGGTCGACCTCTACCGGGACGAGAACGCCTACGTCCGCCGCGGGCCGTTCGGCGCCATCGCGATTCCGGCCCATCGTGACTGGCTGGGGCAGATCAGCGCCACCATGGAGCACGAGAATGGCCTCGAGCGGGCGCTCGGCTCGCGCGGCCGCTCGGGCGGGCAGTGGGACGGCTGGCAAGCGGTCTACTCACCGGTCGGCGACGACGGCTACCCGGCGCCGATCTTCGACAAGTCGACCGGGGCGATCGATCCCGCGGTCGCCGCCCACTGGCGCGAGCGCTACGACCTGCGCCACCGGATCGAACGCGACTGGCCGCGGCTCGCCGCCGACCTGCGCGGCAAGCTCCATCTGTTCGTCGGCGACATGGACAACTACTACCTGAACAACGCCGTCTATCTGTTCGAGCAGACGGCGGCGGAGCTCGATCCGCCGGCGGACTTCGAAATCGCCTACGGCGATCGCTTCGAGCACTGCTGGAACGGCGATCCGGCGCTGCCCAACGCGATCAGCCGGCTGCGATACCACACGATGTATCTCGACCGGATCGCGCGCCGGCTGGCGACGAGCGCGCCCCGCGGCTGGCGGACGGAGGGATGGCGCTCCGGCGAGCGCTTGCAGCCTCCTGCGGCGGCCCGCTGAACCTCACTCCTCCGGTTCGCCGGCCTCCGTCTCCGCCGGTCGGGTCTCCGTCACCTCGGCCCCGAGCGCCCGCGCGGCGCGCAGCGCCGCGATCCGAGCGCTGATCTCGTCGGCCATCCGCCCCGGCAGGAGCAGCTCGGCTTCCCGACCGCTGCGGCGCGCGGGCACGCCGTCGGGGCCCCCCGGGTGGAGCGTCAGGATCTGTTCGGCGCCGTCGCCGTCGAGCAGGGTCACGGTGAGCGTCGGGGCCGCGACCGGCGCCCCCACGACCAGCGGCACGACGCGCTCGGCGCGCGCGGAAGTCAGGGCGTAGAGCAGGTCGCCGACCTCCGGGTAGGCAATCGGCACGCCGTCGCGCTGCCAGTCGGCGCCGCCGCGTGTCAGCTCGAGCGCGCCTTCCCGATCCTCGATCCGGATCCGTTCGACGCGGTAGCTCTCGAAGCTGGTCCAGCTCGTCGACCGCCACTCGGCCGGAGTCCGGGCGAGCGCGCTCGCGAGCGCGGTGCGCGCCTCGAAGACGGTCTCGCCGGCGCGCAGCACGCGGTCCCCGCCCGGCGTCACCTCGCCGCCCAGGTCCAGCCGGAGGACCGGCTCGCCGGCCGCCGAGCCCAGCTCGATCGCGCCGGCCGAGGCGGCGAGAGTCCGTTCGATCGACTCCGGGACGGGTGGGTCGACGAACCGGCCGACGCGCAACGACACCAGATCGCCGAGCAGCGACTCGACGCGGTCGCGGTCGGCCGCGTCCGCGAAGGGCGCCTCGACCGCGAAGCCGTCGCTGCGCCGCGCGAGCACGACCGCCTCGCCGCCGGCCGGCAGCAGCGTGATGCGCTCGATCGCCTCGCGCCCGACGGCGACCACTTCGCGCGCGCGCCAGTCGCCCGCCGGCCGCTCGAGCTCGGCGACGAAGTGCCCGGGGACGACCAGGAGCCCCGTGCGGCCGGTCGCCGCCACGACGACGTTGCGCGAGGCGGGGACCTGGCCGCCGACTTCGATCGCGCCGGCGCCGCCTTCGCCCTCCCAGGCGATCCGGCCGCGCGGGGGCTCGAGCCCGACCTCGGACCGTTCGGTTCCCTCGAGCGTGCGGGAGACGGCGAGCCGCGCGAGGTCACCGAGCAGGCGCTCGACCGCGACGCCGTCGGCGCGCGCAGCGAGCGGCTCGACCAGGCGCCAGGCGCTCGCCGGCTGCCCGGCCGGCCGCTCGAACTGGGTGCGGGCACCCTGCCACTCGAGCTCGAGCGCGGTGACCTCGTTGGCCTCGAGCGTCACCAGCCGGCCGGCGCGCTCGCGCCGCTCCTCCGACGACGGCAGGCGCCGCTCGTGGAAGTAGATGAACGCCGCCAGCGCGGCGACGATCAGGGTCAGCAGGGCGAGGGTCTTCGGCCGCATCGCCTCACCGCCGACGCCGGAAATGGAGGGTCACGCCGGCGGCGACCGCCAGCGCCGGCAGGCCCAGCAGCGACAGCCAGGTGATCGCCGACAGCTGCCCGGGGGTCAGCGCGAGCCGCGCCTGTTCCGGCTTCTTGGGCCCGATGCCGAGCAGGTTCTCGCGCTCCAGCAGCCAGTTGAAGGCGTTCGACGCCAGCGTCGGGTTGCCGACGCTCGCCAGCTGGCCGTTGCGCAGGAAGTCGGAGTCGCCGATCACGGCCAGCCGCCAGCTCGGCGCGGTCCCGGCTTTCGCCCCGTCGCCGGCCGATTCCTCGACTCCCGCTTCGTCCAGCTCTTCCTGGTCGAGCTCCCGCGCTTCCGGCGGCCGGGGCGCGATCGCCACCGCCACCGGCACCGGGCCGGGCAGGTCACCGGCGTCTTTCTCCACGCCCCGGAGGTTCGCGAGGTTCCGCTCGCCCCAGCCGTCCGCCGAGGTCTCGAGCAGCACCTGGCCGACCAGCCCCTCCGGCACTTCGCCGACGGCCACCGAGCGGGCCAGAGCCAGGATCACCGGATAGCCGGCCTGGGAGAGCGCGCGCACGACCGGCGAGGAGCCGACGGCGCGCACGAAGATCGTCTCGGCGCCGAAGAAGGGGACGGTCGCCGAGGGATCGACCACCAGGTCGTCGCCGACGCGGACACCGCGCTCGCCGAGCCAGCTCTCGAGGCGGGTCGAAACCAGCCCGCCGCCCGGCGCCAACTCGGGATCGAGCAGCACCAGCATGCGGCCGCCGCCGTCGAGGTAGCGGTCGAACAGCTCGAGCTCCGGCGGCAGGAACGCGATGCGCGGTCCGGCGATGACCACGAGATCGGTGCCCGGCGGCACCTCGGTCTGGCCGAGCGAGCCCCAGGGCTCGATCGTCAGGTTCTCCTGGCCGAGCAGGTCGCGCAACTTCGAGGCACCCTCGGGGCCGAGCTCTTCGAGCGGCGCTTCGCCGTGGCCGGTCAGCCACACCACCTTCGGCTTGCGCCGCTCGACCAGCTCGAGGATCGCGCCGGTGAACGCCTCCTCGCCCTTGAAGGCCGAGAGCGTCGGGCTCTGCCCGAACTGCAGGCCGGAGTAGTCGTAGTCGGCGAGCTGCGACTCCTCGATCACCCGCCGGTCGGTGCCGTCGTCGATCACCACCACGTTCAGGCTCTGGATCTGGTAGCGGTCGACCAGGCGCTGGGCCTCGACCAGGTTGCGCTCGGGGTCGACCACCCGCAGGCTGACCTGCTTCGACTTGGCCGCGTAGCGCTCCAGCAGCTCCTTCGCCGGGTCGTAGAGGCTCGACCCCGGCTGCAGGAAGAGGGTGACCTCGAGCGGCTGATCGAGGCTCTCGAGCACCCCCTCGGTCTTCTCCGACAGCGAGTAGAGGCGCGTCGAAGTCCAGTCCAGGCGCTGGTAGTACTTCATGCCGAAGTAGTTGAGGATGCCGACGAGAGCGGCCACCAGGAGCACGCCGGCGCTCCACATCGAGCCCTGGATCAGTCTCGGATCGAGTCGTCGTCCGCTCATCGGCTCACCGCCACTTCTTCGCCGCGAGGGCGCGGGTCGAGAGGAAGAGGAACAGGCCCGAAACGGTGGCGTAGTAGACCAGCCGTCGCGTGTCGACGATCCCCTTCGCGAAATCGTCCATGTGCTGCCAGAGATTCAGGTGGCCGAGGACTCGCTTGGCCGTCTCGCCGTTGACCAGGTTCTCCATCAACCCGCAGCTGAACAGCACCAGCAGGCAGAAGAAGGTGACGATCGCCGAGACGATCTGGTTCTTCGAGGTCGACGAGGCGAACAACCCGACCGCCAGGAAGAGCGCCCCGATGCCGAAGAGCCCGAGGTAACTCGCGGCGATCGGCCCCCAGTCGACCGGCGTGAAGTAACGGATGATGCCGACGTAGACCAGCGTCGGCGCCCACAGGAAGAGGTAGAAGCCGAGCGCGGCGAAGTACTTGCCGAGGACGACCTGGGTCTCCGAGACGGGCGCCGTCATCAGCGTCTCGATCGTCCCCTGGCGCAGCTCCTCGGAGATCAACCGCATGGTCAGGAAGGTGCCGGCGAAGATCAGCACCAGCCAGGTGAAGATGGTCTGGCCGAAGAAGAGCTCGAGCGGCTTGCCACCCGGGAAGCGGGGATCGGACAGGTAGGCGACGATCAGCGAGAAGTAGTAGCCGTGGACGAGCAGGAAGAAAGTCAGGATGACGTAGGCGAGCGGCGAGTAGAAGTACGCCTTGAGCTCGCGCCGGAAGACCGCCAGCGCGCCGCTCATGCCGCCTCCTCGGCCGCGTCGGCCTCGCCGTCGCGCGTGGTCAGCCGGACGAAGACGTCCTCGAGCGAGGCGCGCGCGGCGGCGAGCTCGAGCAGCGTCCACCCCTTCGCCACCGCGAGCTGGAAGATCTCGGCGCGCGGGTCGGCGCCCGCGGCGCAGTCGAGCCGGAAGCGCGCGCCGCTGTCGCCCTCGGCCGCGACCTGCTCGACGCCCGCCACCCCGGCGAGCGCCGCGGCGGCCTCCGGCGCGGCCGCGGCCAGCTCGACGGTCACCGAGCCGCGCCCGCGCCAGCGTTCGCGCAGCGCCTCCGGGCTCCCCTCGGCGACGATCCGGCCGCGGTCGAAGATCAGCACCCGCTGGCAGAGCAGCTCGACCTCCGGCAGGATGTGGGTCGACAGCAGCAGCGTGTGCTTCCTGCCCAGCTCGCGGATCAGCTCGCGGATGGCGATGATCTGCTTCGGATCGAGACCGACGGTCGGCTCGTCGAGCACCAGGACCCTCGGATCGTGGAAGATCGCCGCCGCCAGGCCGACGCGCTGCCGGTAGCCCTTCGACAGCGTGCCGACGATCTGGCGGCGGACGTCGGCGAGCAGGCAGCGGTCGAGGATCTCGGGCAGGCGGCGGCGCACGGCGCCGCGATCCATCCCCTCGAGCCGCGCGCGGTAGTCGAGATACTCCTCGACCCGCATCTCCGGGTAGAGCGAGACGTTCTCGGGCAGGTAGCCGAGATGGCGCCGCACCGCCACGTCACCGCCGAACAGGTCGTGCCCGCCCAGGGTGACCCGGCCGCTCGAGGGCGGCAGGAATCCGGTGATCATCCGGATGGTCGTCGTCTTGCCGGCTCCGTTCGGTCCCAGGATGCCGACGATCTCTCCCTCCGGCACCGCGAACGAGACGTCCGCGACCGCCGTGAAGCCGCCGAACCGGCGGGTCAAATTCATCGCTTCGATCATGCTTCGCTCCTCGAGCAAGAACGATGCCCGGAAATGCATGAAAAGAAACCCACCTAGGTCGAGCCGCCGGCCCCGGCGACGGCGCCGGCGCGCCAGCTTGGCGGGCTCCGGAGCGCCGCTCTGACGGGGGCCGCCGCCCTAGACGTTGAACCGGAAGTGGACGACGTCGCCGTCTTCGACCGGGTACTCCTTGCCTTCGAGGCGGAGCAGCGCTTTGTCGCGGCAGGCCGCGAGGGTGCCGTGCGCCAGCAGATCGTCCCAGCGGACGACTTCGGCGCGGATGAATCCGCGCTCGATGTCGGAGTGGATGGTACCCGCCGCTTCGCGCGCCACGGTACCCCGCCGGATCGTCCAGGCGCGCACCTCGTCCTCGCCGACGGTGAAGAAGGAGATCACCCCGAGCAGGCCGTAGCTCGCCCGGATCACCCGGTCGAGCGAGGGCTCGGCGAGCCCGAGGTCGGCCAGGAACTCCTTCTGCTCGTCGGCGCTCAGGCGCGAGATCTCGAGCTCGATCGGGGCGCTCACCACCACTCCCGCCGGTCGCCCCTCGCCGCCCAGACCGAAGTCTTCGGGCCTGGCGTTGGCCACCTCGCCCTCGCCGACGTTGACGACCACCAGAATCGGCTTGGCCGACAACAGCTGGAAGCCGCGCAGCAGCCGTTCGTTGTCGGCGCCGAGGTCGAGCCGGCGCAGCGGCGTCTCGGCCTCGAGCGCCGGGCGGATGGTCTCGGCGAGGAGCTTCTTCTCGTGCTGCTCCTGGGGCGTCAAGCCGCGCTTGACCGCCTTGTCGAGCCGTTCGAGGCGGCGCTCGACCAGCGAGTGGTCGGCGAGGATCAGCTCGAGATCGAGCGTCGCGATGTCCGAGCGCGGGTCGATCGCGCCGCCGGCGTGCGGGATCTCGGGATCCGCGAAGGCGCGCACGACGTGGAGCAGCGCGTCGACCGTCTTGAGCTTGGCGAGATCGAGGCTCTCGGCCCCTTCGCCCTTCTCGATCCCCGGGATGTCCAGGTACTCGACCGTCGCCGGCGTGAAGCGCCGCGGCTGGAACAGGTCGCGCAGACGGACCAGCCGCGGATCGGGCACCTTGGCGATCGCGACGTGGGTCTTGCTCCCGGCGTCGAACTTGCCCGTCGCCTCGTGCGAGGCGGTCAGGGTGTTGAACAGAGTCGTCTTGCCGACCTTGGGCAGGCCGAGGATGCCGAACTGCATGAGCGTGCTGTCCTTTCGCCGAGGAGAAACGCGAGCCAGCCGGGCCAGCCAGTCCGGCCGGGCCCCATGAACTCCTGCGAGGGTAGCCGCTCCGGCACGCCCCGGTCAACCGGCAACGGGGGATGGTGGCGAGGGCTGGGCGACCGTGGGAGGCGACGCGCTGAAGAAGCTTGCTGTTGATGGGGGTGGTGAATGGCGCTCTCTCGGCGAGGTCGGGGCGGCGGTGGCAGGCGACGCGCTGAAAAAGCTTGCTGTTGAAGGGGGTGGTGGATGGCGCTCCCGCGGCGAGGACGGGGCGGCGGTGGCAGGCGACGCGCTGAAAAGCTTGCTGTTGCTGGGGGTGGTGGATGGCGCTTCCGCGGCGAGGGCGGGGCGGCGGTGGCAGGCGACACGCTGAAGAAGCTTGCTGTTGAAGGGGGTGCGGGATGAAGCGGCTGGGGCAAGGGCGGGCCGACGGCGGCGGCCCAGTCCCCGCTGGCGCCTGGCGCTGCGGCCGAGGGCGACCGCCCCTGACGGCGCTCCGGCGCAACGATCAGCGACCGTTACGCTTCTCCCCCTTCTCTTCCTTCTCCTCCTTCTCCTCTTTCTCCTCTCTCTCCTCCTCCTCCTTCTCCCTCTCCCTCTCCTTCTTCTCTTCTGCCCCTGCCTCGTCGACCTCAGAGCAGGGATCTCGCCTCCCCCGCCCCACTACCCACCCCTTCAATGGAGCTTTTCGCTTTTCGCCTTTCGCTTTTCGCTCTTCGCTTTTCGTTTCTTGCTTTTCGTTTCTTGCTTTTCGTTTCTTGCTTTTCGCACATCGCTCTCCGCTTCCTGCGGCTCGAATCCAGCACCTCGCGGGTGGCCCTGGCCCTGATCCATCCAGCTCGCGCTCTGGGTCTTGGTCGCCCTCAGGCGAGTAGCTCGCGCAGGCGGGGGGCGAGCTGGTCGATGCGGGTGAGGTCGGTGAAGGCGGGCGCGGCGGGGCCGACGGCGAGCAGTGGCACCGGGTTGCGCGTATGGGAGCGGTGGTGAGACTCCTCGAGGTTGCCGTGGTCCGACGTCAGCAGGACGGTGAGGTCGCGCGGACGGCGCTCGAGGAGGCCCGAGAGCAGTCCATCGAGCCGGCCGAGCGCGAGCTCGGGCGTGAGGTCGCGGCGGCGGTGGCCCGCGAGATCGGTCAGAAAGGTCTCCCACAGCGTCAGATCGTGCTCGGCGGCGACGGCCGCGAGGTGGTGGCCGGCACGGTCCGGGGCGATCTCTTCGATCGCCGGATCGAGAGCGTGGAAGAAGCTCCGCGTGATGTCCCACGAGCACGCGCGCCCGGCGGCGAGGTCCGCCGCGTCGCGCAGCGGAACGCCGGCGGCGAGCGCCGCGAGCGTGGTCGCCGAGTGGCGCCGCTCGCCCGCCGCGACGGCGGCGAAGTAGGCGGGCGTGAAGGGGTTGGCGAAGGTGAAGCGGTACCCGCGCAGCGCCACGTCGCGGAACAGACTGTGCTCGGCCAGGATCCCGGCCAGGTGCGGCCCCGGCAGCGCCGCGACGTGGCGGCCCAGCCGCTCCGGCGCGTTGACACCGGTGAAGAGCGCCGTCTGACCGGTCGCGCTCTGCGGCAGCCCGGGCACGCCCAGTGTCGCGTCGAGGGGGGTCAAGGTCCAGCCGGCCCCGCGACCCACCCGCTCGCGCGTGAGCGGGCCGCCGAGCAGGCCTTCGAGCGCCGGCATCGGCACGGTCGCGAACGGGTTCGTCTCGCTCGCGGGAGCGAGCCCGATGCCGTCGATGAACAGGAAGAGGAAGCGGCCCGCGATAGAATCTCCTCTCGCCATGGCCGCCAAGGATAGAGCTTCGGGGATGAAGTCCGCTTACGAGCTGGCGCTCGAGCGGATGGAGGCGCAGGGGATCGAGCGCCCGCGCGAGGAGGCGATCGCCGACGAGGTCAAGCGGGCGATCGCCGAGGCGCGCCGCGTCACCGAGGCCAAGCTGGCCGAGCTCGAGATCCTCCACCGCGACCAGATGGCCAAGCTCGACGACTTCGGCAAGCGCCAGGAGCAGGAGGAGTTCTACCGCCGCGAGCGCGACCGCCTCGTGCGCGAGGGCGAGGCCAGCGTCGAGAAGCTGCGCCGGAGCGGCTGAGCCGCTACTCGTCGAAACCTCCGCGCCGGAGCCGCGCCCCGATCTCGACGAACGCCGCGAGCGCGGCGGGGTCGGCGACCGAGCCCAGGTTGGCCGCCCGCTCGGGCGCTCTGCCTTCCAGAATCCGCTTGACCGGAATCTCGAGCTTCTTGCCATTGAGCGTGCGCGGGATCGCCGCCACGGCGAGGATCGCGTCGGGCACGTGGCGTGGCGAGAGCGAGGAGCGGAGCGCGGCGCGAATCTCGTCTTCGAGGGCAGAGTCGAGCCCGCGGCCGGGAGCGGGAACGACGAAGAGCCCCATCCAAGAAGGACGCTCCGCTCGCTCGACGTCGACCACCAGGCTGTCGGCCACCCCGGGCAGCCGCTCGACCACGGCGTAGATCTCGGCCGAACCCATGCGCACGCCGTGGCGGTTGAGCGTGGCGTCCGAGCGGCCGTAGAGCACGGCGCCCCCCTCCGGGGTGAGCTTGATCCAGTCGCCGTGGCGCCAGACCCCGGGAAAGAGATCGAAGTAGCTCTCGCGATAGCGCGCGCCTTCGGGGTCGTTCCAGAGCTCGACCGGCATCGACGGCATCGGCGCCGTCAGCACCAGCTCCCCCACCGCTCCGACCAGCGACCGCCCCGCGTCGTCGAAGGCCTCGACTCGCGCGCCGAGCGCCCGGCGCTGCAGCTCGCCGGCGCGCACCGGCGCCAGCGCGCAGCCGCCGAGGAAGGCCGTGCAGAGGTCGGTGCCTCCGGAGAGCGACTGCAGCCAGACGTCCGGCGACACCCGCTCGTAGACCCAGGCGAACCCGTCCGGAGAGAGCGGCGAGCCGGTCGACCCGAGGGCGCGGATCCGCTCGCAGCCGAGCGCCGCCGGCTCGACCTCGGCGCGGCGGCAGGCGTCGAGGAAGGCGGCGCTGGTGCCGAACCAGGTGATGTCGAGCTCGGCGGCGAGGCGCCAGAGCGCGCCGAGGTCGGGGTGGCCGGGGCTGCCGTCGTAAGTCACCACCGTGGCGCCGACCAGCAGCCCGCCGACCAGCTTGTTCCACATCATCCAACCGGTGGTCGTGAACCAGAAGAAGCGGTCCGCGGGGCCCAGGTCGAGGTGAAGGGCGTTCGACTTCAGGTGCTCGAGCAGGATGCCGCCGTGGCTCTGCACGATCGCCTTCGGCGGCCCGGTCGTGCCGGAGGAGTAGAGGATCCAGAGCGGGTGCGAGAAGGGCACGCGGAGCGGCGCGAGCGGCGCGCCGCGGCCGCGCGCCACGAGCTCGCCCCAGGGCAGCATGCCGTCGCTCGCGCGCTGAATGCCGACACCGACGGTCGCCGCGAGGCGCGGCAGCGCGGCGCGGATCGTCGCGACCACCGGAGCGCGGTCGATCGACCTGCCGCCGTACCGGTAACCTCCGGCCGCGACCAGCACCTTGGGCTCGACCTGCCGCAGGCGATCGATCGCGCTCGCGGCGCCGAAGTCGGGCGAGCAGCACGTCCAGATCGCGCCGAGAGAGGCGCTGGCGAGAAAGGCCACGACCGCCTCGCGGCCGTTGGGCAGGTAGCCCGCGACGCGGTCGCCGGCGGCGATGCCGAGCGCGGCCAGGCCGGCGGCCGCCGCGGCGACCTCGTCCTCGAGCTCGCGCCAGGAGACGGCGACCGTCTCCGTGCCCTCGCCGGCCACCAGCAGCGCCGGGCGGTCGCCGCCGCGCTGGCGGAAGAGGTTCTCGACGTAGGAGAGCCGGGCCCCGGGAAACCACTCGGCGCCCGGCATGTCGCGCCGGCCGAGGACCCGCTCGCCGCGCTCTCCGGTGATCTCGAAGTGGTCCCAGACCGCGCCCCAGAAGGCCTCGAGGTCGTCGACCGACCAGCGCCAGGCATCGTCGTAGCCGGCGAACGCCGGCCCCCCCCGGCGCGCCAGCTGGTCGAGGAAGGCCCGCAGGCGCGAGCGCCGGACCAGCTCGGCCGGCGGGGTCCACAGCACCTCGCCCTCGGCGATCCGCCGCATCAGAACGGTAGCTCGTGCTCCTCGAGCCCGAAGTAGTGGCCGAGCTCGTGTTGGACGGTGTCGCGGATCTCGCGGATGACCTCGCGGCGGGTGTCGCAGGCGCGCAGAATCGGACCGCGGTAGATCAGCACCCGGTCGGGCAGCGCCGAGTAGAAGCCGTCGCGCTCGGTGAGCGGCGTCCCCTGGTAGAGGCCGAACAGCTCGTCGCGATCGGGGTCGTCGGGATCGATGCCGACCCCTTCGAGGTCCTCCTCGTCGGGCTCCTCCTCGACCATCACGGCGACGTTGTCGAGCGCCTCCCGGAACTCCTCCGGCAGCTGCTCGAGCGCCTGCTCGACCAGCGCCTCGAACTCCTCGCGCGACACCCGCATGGCCCGGTCAGTCTGGCCGAAAGCCGATGTCGCCGCAAGCGCGGACCTCAGAAGCGCTCGACGTGCGTCCACTTCGCCGTCGGACGCGGCGACGGCTGGGCCAGGAGGTCGAGCAGGCGCTCGGGATCGCTCTCGACCCGCAGGTGCTCGCGATGCTCGCGGGTCAGGAAGTCCTCGGCGACCAACCGGTCGAGGAAAGCGAGCAGGGGTCGATAGAAGCCGCCGGTATCGAGCAGGCCGATCGGCTTGTCGTGCAGGCCGAGCAGGCCGCCGGTCCAGAGCTCGAACAGCTCCTCGAGCGTGCCGAGACCGCCGGGCAGGGCGACGATGCCGTCGGCGAGCTCGGCCATGCGCGCCTTGCGCTGGTGCATGGTCTCGACCACTTCCAGCCGGGTGAGCGCGCCGTGCCCCACCTCGCGCTCGAGCAGGAAGCGCGGGATGACGCCGACCGCTTCTCCTCCGGCCGCGAGGCAGGCATCGGCGATCACCTTCATCAGGCCGACGCGTCCGCCGCCGTAGATCAACGTGGCGCCTCGGGCCGCCAGGGCGCGGCCGAGCGCCGCGGCCGCCCCCGCGTACTCCGGACGGGCGCCGCGGCGCGAGCCGCAGAAGACGCAGACGGAGCCCAGGTGATTGCCGCTCAGCGCTTGGGCTCCCGCCGGGCAGCGGGCTTCGAGGCGGATCTCGACGCGGACTTCGAAGCACCCTGGGCGGTCGCTCCGGCCGCCGCGCCACCGCGCTTGCCCGCGGGTCTGGCGCCTCGCGCCGCGAGCTCGCCCCCCGCGCGCCCGCTCGCCGCCGGCAGCGGCGGCGGTGGCGGCAGCGCCACCGAGCGCTTCAGCAGCACCTCCGGGACGCCGATCTCGTCGAAGTTGCCGGCCGCGAACGCCTCGAATCCGCGCGCGCCGGCCCAGTTCATCACCGCCAGGAAGCCGGACTCCTCGTGCACCTTGCCGTCTCCCACCCAGAGCTCCCAGACCGCCGCCCCACCCCGGCGCTGCCGCCGGATCACCACGCCGTATTCGTACATGACCACGAATCTCCCCGTCGATGAACGCCCGCGACCAGCCGCGGGCGGCGTCCGAGTCTATCGGACGGCCCCGCCGCGCGAAGCGGCGGAACCGTGACGGTCGTCGGCGCTCCCGCCGCTCAGCCGCGACGGCCGAAGACGACCGGAACGAAGAAGAAGACGGTGTAGACGGCGAGCGCCAGCAGGCCGCCGAGTGGCGCCGCGGCGCGCAGCTCGTCCGGGGTCATCGCGCGCGCGAGCGCCACCGTGCCGGCCGGTACGGCCAGGTAGAGGCCGAAGAAGCGGCGGCGAATGCGCCCCGGCTCGAGAGCGCGCCGGCGCAGGACGTAGACGTTGCCCACCACCCAGCCGAAGGCGGCCGAGAAGATGAACAGGCCGTAGAGGTCGATCAGCAGCGGGCGCGGCAGGTCGACCGCGCCCGCGACGTAGAGGATCGCGACCACCCAGGTGGCCAGGAAGAAGCCGCCGAGAACCGTCTCGGTGCGCAGCACGGAACGTTTCCTCCACCGCCGGCGCGCGACCGGCAGCACCTCTCAGCGCGCCGCGTACTCCTCGACCGGCGGACAGAGACAGACCAGATTGCGGTCGCCGTAGACGTTGTCGATCCGGCCCACCGCCGGCCAGAACTTGCCGTCCCGCACCCACGGCAGCGGAAAGGCCCCGCGCTCGCGGGTGTAAGCGCGGTCCCAGCCGTCCGCGGTCACCGCCGCGGCGGTGTGCGGGGCGTGCTTGAGCGGATTGGACGCGCGGTCGAGCCGCCCCTCCTCGATCTCGCGGATCTCGCCGCGGATCGCGATCATCGCGTCGCAAAAGCGGTCGAGCTCGGCCTTCGATTCGCTCTCGGTCGGCTCGATCATCAGCGTGCCGACCACCGGAAACGACATCGTCGGAGCATGGAAGCCGTAATCCATCAGCCGTTTCGCGACGTCCTCGGCCTCGACTCCCGCCGAGACCTTGAACGGCCGCAGGTCGAGGATGAACTCGTGGGCGACCCGGCCGCGGGCGCCGGTGTAGACGATCGGGTAGTGCTCGGCGAGCCGATTCTCCATGTAGTTGGCGTTCAGGATCGCCAGCTCGGTCGCCGCCGTCAGCCCCTCGGCGCCCATCATCGCGATGTACATCCAGGAGATCGAGAGGATGAGCGCGCTGCCCCAGGGCGCCGCCGCCACCGGTCCGATCGCCCGCTCGCCGCCGCAGGCCACCAGCGGGTGCCCGGGCAGGAACTGCACCAGGTGGGGCGCGACGCCGATCGGCCCCATGCCGGGGCCACCGCCGCCGTGCGGGATGCAGAAGGTCTTGTGCAGGTTCAGATGGCAGACATCGGCGCCGTAGTCGCCCGGCCGGCAGAGGCCGACCTGGGCGTTCATGTTGGCGCCGTCCAGGTAGACCTGACCGCCGAAGCGGTGGACGATCTCGCAGATCTCGCGGATCGCCTCCTCGAACACGCCGTGGGTCGAGGGGTAGGTGACCATCAGCGCCGCCAGCCGCGAGGCGTGCGCCTCAGCCTTGGCGGCGAGGTCGCCGACGTCGATGTTGCCGCGCTCGTCGCAGGCCACCGGCACGACCTGGAGCCCGGCCATCACCGCCGAGGCCGGGTTGGTGCCGTGCGCCGAGACCGGGATCAGGCAGACGTCGCGGTGGCTCTCGCTCCGCGACTCGTGCCACGCCCGGATCACCAGCAGACCGGTGTACTCGCCCTGGGCGCCGGCGTTCGGCTGCAGCGAGATGCCGGCGAAGCCGGTGATCTCGGCCAGCCAGCGCTCGAGGTCGTCCAACAGCCGGCGGTAGCCGCGGGCCTGGTCCAGCGGCGCGAACGGGTGGAGCTCGGCGAGCCCGGGCCACGACAGCGGCGCCATCTCGGCCGTGGCGTTGAGCTTCATCGTGCAGGAGCCGAGCGGGATCATCGACTGCGCGAGCGACAGGTCGCGCGACTCGAGGCGCTTCAGGTAGCGGAGCATCTCGTGCTCGGTCCGGTGGCGCGAGAAGACCGGATGCTCGAGGTAGGGCGACTTGCGCGCGTGGGGCTCCGGAATCGAGGTCTCGGCCGCGGCCAGCAGGGCTTCGGCGGGCTCGCCGTCGGCGCCCAGCACCGCCAGGAGGTCCTCGAAATCGCGCCGCTCGACCGTCTCGTCGAGCGCGATCACCACCGCGCGCTCGTTCCACTTGCGCAGGTTGATGCCGCGCTCGCGGGCTCGGTCGACGACGATGTCGGCGCTCGTTCCCGAGAGCTGGATGCGCAGCGTGTCGAAACAGGGCTCCGCGGCCGGCTGGTGGCCGGCCCGGTGCGCCGCCAGCGCGAGCGCCGCCGCCAGCGCGTGGACCCGCTCGGCGATTCGGCGGACGCCGTCCGGGCCGTGGTAGACCGCCCACATCGAGGCCAGAATCGCCGGCAGCACCTGCGCTGTACAGATGTTCGAGGTCGCCTTTTCGCGCCGGATGTGCTGCTCGCGCGTCTGCAGCGCCATGCGAAACGCCGCCCGGCCGGCAGAGTCCTTGGAGACGCCGATGATGCGGCCCGGCATCTGCCGCTTGAACTGCTCGCGGGTGGCGAGGAAGGCGGCGTGCGGACCGCCGTACCCCATCGGCAACCCGAACCGCTGCGTCGAGCCGACCGCGACGTCGGCACCGAACTCGCCGGGTGGCCGCAACAGCGCGAGCGCCAACGGATCCGCCGCCACGACCAGGAGCGCCCGGGCCGCGTGCGCCCGCTCGGCGAGCGGGGCGTAGTCGAAGATGCGGCCGTCGGTCGCCGGGTACTGCACCAGCACGCCGAAGATCCGCCCGCTCTCGAAGTCGGCAGCCGCTGCGTCACCGATCGCGACCTCGATCCCGATCGCGCGGGCGCGGGTCTCGACCACCGCCGCGGTCTGCGGGTGGCAGCCGGCGTCGACGAAGAAGACCGGCCGCTCGATCGCCTCGAGCTTCGGGTGGACCGCCGCGCACAGGTGCATGGCTTCGGCGGCCGCGGTCGCCTCGTCGAGCAGCGAGGCGTTGGCGATCGGCAGGCCGGTCAGGTCCGCGATCATGGTCTGGAAGTTGAGCAGCGCCTCGAGCCGCCCCTGCGAGATCTCGGCCTGGTACGGGGTGTACTGCGTGTACCAGCCCGGGTTCTCGAGCACGTTGCGGCGGATCACCTCGGGCATCACCGCGCCGTGATAGCCGAGCCCCAGGTACGAGCGCCGCACCTGGTTCTCGGCGGCGTAACCGCGCAGGCGCTCGAGCGCCTCGCGCTCGCCCGGCTCGCGGCCGAGGCCGAGCGGGTCGATGGCCAACGCGCGCTCCAGGCGGATGCCGCCCGGCACCGCGTCGGCGATCAGCTCCTCCATGCGGCCGTAGCCGAGTCGGGCCAGCATGGCGCCGATCTCCTCGCGCGAGGAGCCCAGGTGGCGCCGCCCGAAGGTGTCGTCGGGAGCGAGCATCGAGCGCATCGAGAGCTACTTCCCTTCCTTGGCGTAAGCCTCGTATTCCTCGGCGCTCATCAGCTCGTCGAAGTCGGTCGAGGCCGAGAACTTGATCTTGACCAGCCAGCCGTCGCCGTGCGGGTCCTCGTTGATCGCCTGCGGGTCGTCTTTGAGGTTCTCGTTGACCTCGACCACCTCGCCGGCCACCGGCGTGTAGACCTCGGCCACCGCCTTGACCGACTCGATCGTGCCCAGCTCGTCGTGGGCGTCGAACAGGTGCCCGATCTCGGGCAGCTCGACGTAGACCACTTCGCCGAGCTCGTTCTGCGCGAAGTCGGTGATGCCCAGCGTGCAGACGTCGTCTTCGATCCGCACCCACTCGTGATCGCGCGTGTAGCGGTTCTCGCTCGGGTACATCGTCGTCTCTCCTTGGTCGGTCTCGATCCGGATCCGGTGACGGCAGTGGAAAGGGTCGCTCCCGCGCGCTCAGCGCGCGCGCTTGTAGAACGGCAGCGGCCGCAACCGCGCGGCGACCGCGCGGCCGCGCACGTCGATCTCGACGGCGTTGCCCGGCTCGGCGTGCTCGACGGCGACGTAGGCCATGCCGAGCGCGCGCTCGAAAGTGGGGCTGAAGGTGCCGCTGGTGACGTGGCCGACCTCGGCGCCGCCCACCAGGACCTTGTGCCCCTCGCGGGCGATGCCGCGGCCCTCGATCTCGAATCCGACGAGCTTCCGGGAAGCACCGCGCGTCCGCGCCGCGACCAGCGCGTCGCGGCCCACGAAATCGCCGGCGTCGAGCTTCACGATCCAGTCGAGGCCGGCGTCCCAGGGCGTCGTAGTGCGGTCGATCTCGTGCCCGTAGAGCGCCATGCCGGACTCGAGCCGGAGCGTGTCGCGCGCGCCGAGGCCGGCCGGCACGAGGCCGTGCGGCGCGCCGGCCTCGAGCAGGCGGTCCCAGACCGCCGCGGCGTCGGCGGGGTCGAGGTAGAGCTCGAAGCCGTCTTCGCCGGTGTAGCCGGTGCGCGACAGGATCGCCGGCACCCCGGCCACCTCGCCGCGCGCGAAGCCGTAGTACTTGATCGGCGCCAGCTCGGTCGCGGTCAGGGGTTGCAGGATCGCGGTCGTCTTCGGCCCCTGCAGCGCGAGCAGGGCGTAGCCATCGGAAGCGTCCTCGACCGCGAGGTTCGGGTGCGGGAACGAGCTCACCCAGGCGAAGTCGGCGGCGGCGTTGGCGGCGTTGACCACGATCATCAGCTCGTCGGCGGCGATGCGATAGACGAGCACGTCGTCGTGGAAGGTGCCGTCGGGATCGAGCAGCGCGCTGTAGTGGATCCGTCCGGGGACGAGCTTGGAGACGTCGTTCGGGGTCAGGCGCTGGACGAAGTCCGCGGCGCCCGCTCCGGCGACGCGGATCTCGCCCATGTGCGAGACGTCGAAGAGCCCCGCCGCCGAGCGGACCGCCCGGTGCTCGTCGATCACGCCCCGGTACTGGACGGGCATCTCCCAGCCGGCGAAATCGACGATCCGGGCGCCGGCGGCGACGTGGCGGTCGTAGAGCGGCGTGCGGCGCGGCGAGGTGGTGGACATCGCCACAAACTCTATCGCAGGCCCCGGCGAGGGGGCCCCCCGCCGGGGTGGGCGGGGCGGCGACTGCCCGCTTCGCCGGAGTCGGGATGGGGCGGCGGCGCACCCCGCTGCAGCGGCCTCGCATTCCGGGTGTGGAGCGCTCCATCCCGAGTTCCTGCGGTCGCGACTAGGGTTCGGCTCGTTTCGCGACCGACAGGAGGATCACGCGATGCCAGAGGCTCAGGCGATCCAGCGCTACCGCACCGCTGCCGCTGCCCGCGCGGCCGCAGAACCCGAGCTCGCGGGGACGGCGGCGCCGACGGCGCTCGCCCCGGAGCTGGTGCCGCCGCCGCTCGGCGTGATCGTCTACAACCGGGCCGCTTTCGGGCCCCGACCCGGCGATCTCGCGGCGTTCGAGGCGCTCGGCGGCGACGACGAGAGCCGGCTCGAGGCCTGGGTCGACTGGCAGCTCGCCCCGGATCCGGACGACGCCACCGACACCGACTACTGGAATCGGCGCCACGGCCTGGCGGGCTGGCCCCACCCGCACCTCGACAACCTGAACCTGTCGCTGCAGCAGCTCTGGCAGACCTACCGCAACCACCCGAACTCGGCCGGGCGGCCGGCCGAGGAGGTTCGCCTCGACACCTTCACGCGCATGCTGGCTTCGAAGTGGCAGCTGCGGGAGGTGCTGGTCGACTTCTGGATGAACCACCTCAACGTCTACGGCTACGAGACCTACACCCGCGAGACGTTCATCCACTGGAACCGCGACGTCGTCCGCGCCCACGTCTTCGGCAATTTCCGCGCGATGCTGGAGGCGTCGGCCAAGAGCACGACGATGCTCTACTACCTCGACAACTACACCAACACCCGCCAGGGCCCGAACGAGAACTACGCCCGCGAGCTGATCGAGCTCCACACCCTGGGCGCCGAGAGCTACCTCGGCATCGTCCAGCCGGCGAGCGTGCCGGCCCTCGGAACCTGGCCCGCCGGCTCGCCGCTCGCCGGCCTGCCGGCGCCGGCCGGATACTGCGACAACGACGTCTACGAGACCTCGCGCTGCCTGACCGGCTGGGGCGTGGACGCCACCACCGGCCTCTTCCTCTACACCGACGGCAACCACGACCGCTTCTCGAAGACCTTGCTCCACTTCGGGCAGCTCAACGTGCCGGCCGACCAGGGTCCCCTGGTCGACGGTCTCTACGTCCTCGACCTGCTCGCCAGCCACCCGGGGACCGGGCGCCACCTGGCGCGCAAGCTCTGCCGCAGGCTGATCTCGGACGATCCGCCGCAGGCGCTGGTCGACCAGGTCGCGGCCCAGCTCACCGCCAACTGGCAAGCGCCCGACCAGCTCGAACAGGCGGTGCGCACGATCCTGCTTGCCGACGCGTTCCGGACGACCTGGGGCGAGAAGGTGAAGCGGCCGGTCGAGTTCGCGCTCTCGGCCTTGCGCGCCTTCGGGAGCGCGGACTGGTTCTTCGGCTTCACCGACTGGGACCCCGACGACGGCGACGGCTACGAGGTCGAAGCCGACACCTCGAGCTTCTTCACCCGCCTCGCCCGCACCGGCCAGATGCCGTTCGCGCGCATTCCTCCGGACGGCTACCCCGATCGCAAGGGCGACTGGACCAGCTCGAACACGCGCGTCCAGTGCTGGCGGCTGGCCGGCTGGCTGGTCGACCAGCGCAACGAAGGCAACCCGGACCCCGATGTCTACCGCCTCGACGTCCTGCAGGCGACCTCGGCGCTGCCGCCCGGCGGCCGCTCCCCCAACGCCATCGCCGACTACTGGATCGAGCGTGTCTTCGGCCGCACGATCGACCCCGCGGTCCGCCAGCAGGTCGTCACCTTTCTGGCCCAGGGGGCGAACCCGAACACCGATCTCAACCTGACCAGCTCCTCGGTCAAGAGCCGGCTCCGCTCGATGGTCGCGCTGCTCTTCCTGACCCCCGAGTTCCTCTACCGCTGAAGCGGCCATCGGAGACTCGACCATGTGCGACACCACCCGCCGCGGATTCCTGATGGGCTGCTCGGCCGCGATCGCGAGCCTCGCCGGCGCCCGCTTCACCAGCTTCGCCTTCGCCGCGCCCTACACCGTCCCCGAGCACGACGTCCTGGTGACGCTCTTCCTGCGCGGCGGCATGGACGGCTTGAACTTCGTGCTGCCGGTGGCGGGCCCCGACCGGGCGCTCTACGAGACGGCCCGCACCGCGCTCCGGATCCCGATCTCGGGCGCCGACCAGGCGCTGCCCCTCGGCAGCTGGGCCGGCAACACCTGGGGTCTCCATCCCGGCGGGGCCTACCTCCACGAGCTGTGGCAGGAGGGCAGGGTCGCCTTCGTCCATGCCTGCGGCATGGATACGCCGAGCCGGAGTCACTTCGACACCCAGGCCCAGATCGAGCTCGGCACCCCGGGCGTGGGGACGACTCCGACCGGCTGGATGGCCCGCCACCTGATGACGGATCCGAACTTCGACCCGGGGGCGGTGCTGCCCTCGGTCGCCATCTCCTCGACCCAGCAGACCGCCTGGCAGGGCTCCTCGAGCGTGGTCGCGATGTCGAATCGCGACGACTTCCTGCTCAACACCGGCCCCTCGGCGTGGCGCGACGCCCAGCGGACGGCGCTGCGCGCCATTCTCGAGACCGGCACCGGCTATCTCGAGCTGACCGGCCTTTCGGCGCTCGACGCCAGCATCACGGTGGAGCAGAACATCGCCCCGTCGAGCAGCTACATTCCGGCCAACGGCGCGGTCTACCCGAGCGGCACCTTCGGCAGCTCGATGAAGCTGATCGCGCAGATCATCAAGCACGGCCTCGGCCTGCGCGCGGTGACGCTCGACCTGGGCGGGTGGGACACCCACAACGGTCAGGGCGCGGCGGGCGCCGGTACCTACTTCCGCACGCTGCTCGCCCAGCTCTCGCAGGGGATCCACGCGCTCTATACCGATCTCGACGGCCCGGCCGGCCAGAACTACGCCTCGAAGCTGCTCGTCGTCGTCCAATCGGAGTTCGGCCGGCGGGTGCGGGAGAACGCCGACGCCGGCACCGACCACGGGCACGGCAACGTCATGACGGTCATCGGTGGCGGCGTCCGCGGTGGCCTCTACGGCACCTGGAACGGCCTCGCGCACGAGGTGCTCTACGACGGCGCCGATCTGCCGGTGACCACCGATTACCGGCAGGTGCTCTCGGAGCTGATGGTCGAGCGGCTGGGCAATCCGCACGTGGGCCAGGTCTTCCCCGGCTTCACGTACACTGGCGGCTTGGGGCTCGCGCCGATGTTCCACGACACGTTCGAGGACGGCAACACCGACCGCTGGAGCCTGCGCGTGCCGTGAACGCGGCGCGGTCGCTCACCCTGGCGCTCGTGGCGGCCGGCGGCGCGCTCGCCGGCGGCGCGCTCGCCCAGCCGCCACAGGTCGGCGGCGCGCTGCCGGGCCCGCTGCCGCTCTTCCCGGCCGGGCACTGGTGGAACGCCGACGTCTCGCAGGCGCCGGTCGACCCGGGCAGCGCGGCGTTCCTGCAGTTCGTCGGACCGAACCGCGGCATGCACCCCGATTTCGGCGGCGACGCGCCGAATCACCCGGAGATCTACGGCATCCCCTACGTCGTCGTGCCGGGGTCGCAGCCGCGCCTCGGCGTGACTTTCTATTACGACGACGAGAGCGACGTCGGCGCGCCGGGCGATCCGCCCGGCTATCCGATCCCCGAGGAGGCCAAGAGCCAGCCGAAGTGGATCGAAGGGGGCTACCCCGGCGGCTCGACCGCCGGCGGGGACCGCCACTTGCTGATCGTCGACCGCGACCGCCGGCAGCTGTTCGAGCTCTACGACGTCCACTGGACCGGCGCGCAGTGGACCGCCGGCTCGGGCGCCGCCTGGCGGCTCGACGAGAGCCGGCGCCGCCCCGACGGCTGGACCAGCGCCGACGCCGCCGGGCTCGAGATCCTGCCGGGTCTCGTCCGCTACGACGAGGTCTACGGCCCGGACCCGATCCGCCACGCCTTCCGCGTCACCGTGCGCGCCACCAACGGCGACGTCTACCCCGCCTCGCACCGCGCCGGCAGCACGGCCGGCGCGCTGCCCATGGGCGCGCGCCTCCGCCTGAAGGCGAGCAAGGACCTGTCCGGATACGCCGAGCCGGTGCGCAAGATCTTCCAGGCGATGAAGACCTACGGCCTGATCGTCGCCGACAACGGCAGCGACCTCTACGTCACCGGCACCTACGACCCGCGCTGGAACAACGGCCTGCTGAACCCCGCCTTCGCGAGCTTGAAGGGCGCCGACTTCGAGGTGATCCAGCTCGGCTGGCAGCCTCCCGGTGGCGGTGGTGGCGGTGGTGGCGGCGGCGGCGGCAGCCCCGAGCCCTGCGTGCCGGGCCCGACCAAGCTCTGCCTCAACGGCGACCGCTTCCACGTCTCGGTCACCTGGCGGGACTTCCAGGGCAACACCGGTCAGGGTCGAGCCGTGCCCGAAACCGCCGACTCCGGCCTGTTCTGGTTCTTCTCGGCCAACAACCTCGAGATGCTGGTCAAGGTCCTCGACGGCTGCGGCCTCAACGACCGCTACTGGGTCTTCGCCGCCGCCACCACCAGCGTCGAGTACCACCTGACGGTCAAGGACGGAGACACCGGCGCCGAGAAGAGCTGGCACAACACCCTCGGCGTCTCCTCCCCCGCCATCACCGACACCAACGCCCTCGCCGTCTGCCCGTAGCGGTCCGCGGTACCCGACGGTCTCACCGGCCGGTCAACGGGTCGAAGATACGGGAAAAACCGAGACCCTCGAAGTCGCGGACGTTCCGGGTGGCGAAATCGGTGACGCCCTGGCGGACGAGCGACAGGCCGAGGCGGGCGTCGAAGATGCGCCGCCGACCGAAGCCGGGCTGGGCGGCCCGACTCCAGACCTCCGCCATCAGCCCCTCGGGCGCGTCGAGCAGGCGCCAGCGCGGGTGGGTCCGGAAGCGCTCGACCAGCTCGACCGCGCGCGCGCCGTCGAGCGGGCGGCGGACCAGCGCCGGGTTGCGCACCAGGACATAGAGCTCCATCAGCACCAGCTCGGAGAGCGCCACCGCCCCGTCCAGCGCCTCGACGAAGGCACGGGCCCGCAGGTGATCCGGATGCGACGGTTCGAGGGCCGGGAAGAGCAGGTTCGTATCGAAGGAGATCACCGTCGCGCTCCGGTGGAGCGCCGCTTCCTGTTCGTTGCGGTCGGCTCGGCCACCTCCTCGGCCGAGTACAGCGTGGAGCGCCATTCCGGATCCGCGAAGGGATCGGCGAGCAGCTCCAGGTCGAGCTCGGGCAGCCGCCACTCACCGGCCGGTCCGACCCGCGGCGGATAGCTGGGAACCAGCCGCTCGAGGCCCCGGCGCACCACCTCCGCGAAGCTCATCTCGTACTGCGCTGCGATCCGCTTCGTCTCGCGATAGAGGTGGTCCGGGATCTGAATCTGCGTCTTGACCATGCTGGCATTTTACCCTGATGGCGAAATGCCACCACTGCCGGCGCCTCCTCCCGCGCCCCGGCGCGATGGGGGTCAGTCGCGCGGGATCTCGCGGTCGAGGTTGACCGCGCTGCCGGACAGGCGGGCGATCAACATCATGCGGCGCTTGAAGCGGTTGGTCTTCTCCAGGTGGACGATCCGGTCGACGACTTCGGCCGCGTAGCCCCGCGCCACCACCTCGTCCGGCAGCAGGCCCTGGTCGAACAGCAGGAAGAGGACCTCGTCCGCGGTCGGGTAGTCGACACCCAGGTCGGCCTCGTCGGTCTGGCCCGGGAAGAGGTCGGCCGAGGCGGCCTTGGTGACCACCGCCTCCGGCACGCCCAGGTGGCGCGCGAGGCCCCAGACCTGCTGCTTGTAGAGGTCACCCAGCGGGTTCAGCGAGCTCGCGTTGTCGCCGAAGAGGGTCGAGTAGCCGAGCAGGATTTCGGTCTTGTTCGAGGTACCGAGCACCAGGCAGCCGAGCTTCTTCGACTGGTCGAACAGGATCGACATCCGCTCGCGCGCCATCTTGTTGCCGCGGCGGGTGGCGTCGGCCGCCGGCTCCACCCGCTCGAAGTAAGCGTCGATCTGCGCCGTGATGTCGATCTCGGCGAGCGCCAGGCCGAAGGCCGCCGCCACCGCGCGGGCGTCCTGGCGCGAGCGGGGATCGGTCTCCCGGAAGGGGAGGAAGAAGGCGTGCACCCGCTCGGGGCCCAGAGCGCGCGCGGCGAGCGCGGCCGCGAGCGCCGAGTCGACCCCGCCCGAGAGCCCGACGACGACGCCCCGCGCGCCGACGGTCTCGACCGCGTCGCGGATGAAGTCCTGGAGCGCGGCCGTCGCCAGCTCGGGATGGAGCGCCAAGCGGGCGGCGACGCTCTCGCGGTGGATCATGACGGTCCCTCGATGTCGGTTCGCTCGGCGTCCAGGATCGGCAGCCGCCAGCGGAGACGGTCGACCTCGCGCAGGTCGATCTCGGCCACCAGCAGCTCCTCTTCGAGGTAGGCCGCGCGGGCCAGCAGCTCGCCGCCCGGGCGGACGACGTGGCTGCCGCCGGTGTAGAACGTCCCCTCTTCCCAGCCGACCCGCCCGCAGTAGAGGACCCAGCAGGTGTTGAGCAGCGCCGAGGCGCGGGTCAGCGACTCCCAGGCCTCCTGCGACACCGGCATCGGCGCGGCGCCGATCCGCCCCGGCGCGGCCGAGACGACCGCCAGCAGCTTGGCTCCCGCCCGCACCAGCTTCTCCGCCGGATCGGAGTGCCAGAAGTCCTCGCAGACCAGGATGCCGAACGGGTTACCGAACAGCCGGCAGAGCTCCAGGCGCTTGCCCTCGCCGAAGAAGCGCCCCTCTTGGAAGATGCCGTAGGTGGGCAGGTAGAGCTTGCGGTGGACGTGCTCGATCCGACCGCCGTGCAGCAGCAGGGCGGTGTTGAAGAGGAAGCCGCGCTCGTCCTCCTCGACCAGCCCCACCACCACCGCCAGCTCGGGCGCCGCCGCCGCCAGCCGCGCCACGACCGGCGATTCGGCGGGCCGCAGCGCGACGCGGGAGGTCAGGTGGAGCAGCCGGTAGCCGGTGAGCGAGAGCTCGGGGAACAGCAGCAGGTCGACCCGTTCGGCGCGCGCGCGCTCGATCCAGGCGAGGTGCTTGTCGAGGTTCGCGTCGACGTCGCCCAGCCGCGCGTCGATCTGCGCGAGCCCGACGCGGAGGCGGGAGCGGCGGTCGTTCATCGCCGGGCCGATGCTAGCATCGCCGCCGGCCGTCGCTCGCCCGCGCCAGCGCGCGCCGCGACCGCCGCTCGCGGAACCCGATGCCCCGCCGACTCCCGACGCTGGCCCTCCTCGCCGCCGGGCTCTGGGCCGCGGCGCACCCCGCCAGTGCCCGGGCCCAGGACGAGCTCTTGCTCGACCGCGTGGTCGCGGTGGTCGACGAGGACCCGATCCTGCTCTCCGACCTCGAGCGCGCCATCTCGCTCGGGCTGGTCGAGCGCCGCGCAACCGAGAGCGATGGCGCCTTCCGGCGACGCGCCCTCGACGAGCTGGTGGCGCAGCGCCTCCGTCGCCACGAGCTCGACCGCTTCGGCTTCGAGAGCCTGCCGGTCGAGCAGATCGAGCGCCAGCTCGCGAGCGTCCGCGCCCGCTTCGCGAGCGACGCCGAGCTCGACGCCGAGCTGGCGCGGCTCGGTCTCGACCGCGACGGCCTGCGCCAGCTCCTGGCCGCTCAGCTCGCCACCCTGGTTTTCGTCGAAGAGCGTCTCGGGCCGCGCATCTTCGTCGGCAGCGAGGAGATCCGCCGCTACTACGACGACACGCTGCTGCCGGAGCTCGCCCGCGCGGGCGCGCCGGTGCCGCCGATCGAGCAGGTGCGCGAGCAGATCCGGGATGTCCTGACCGCCGCGAAGATGAACGAGGAGATCGGCCGCTGGACCGAGGAGCTGCGGCGGGAGGCCGACGTCATCGACCTGCTCGACGGGCCGCAACGCCCGCTGCCGCCGCTCGTCGAGCGTTTGCCGCGGCGGCCGGGCGGCTGACCGCCCGAGCGCGGATCGCTCGGTCCGGGAAGCTCAGCTGCCGGGCGCGAACAGCCCGGCGCGCCGCTGCTCCAGGTCGAGCAGGAACCGCTTGCGCCAGAGCCCGCCGCCGTAGCCGCCGAGGCGGCCGTCCTTGTTGACCACCCGATGGCAGGGGACGACGATCGCGATCCGGTTGCGGCCGTTGGCCGTCCCCACGGCCCGCTGGGCTCCCGGCCGGCCGACGCCGTTCGCCATCTCCTCGTAGGAGCGGGTCTCGCCGTAGGGGATCTCGAGCAAGCGCCGCCAGACCTCGAGCTCGAACGGCGTGCCGGCGAGGTCGAGCGGCAGCTCGAAGCGGCTCCGGTCGCCGGCGAAGTACTCGCCCAGCTGCTCGCGCAGCGCGTCCAGGTGCGGACTGGCACCGGGCAGCAGCGGCCGACCGAGGCGCCTTTCGAGCGTCTCCAGCTGGCGCTCGAGCGCGCGCCGGTCGGTGAACTCGAGCAGCGCGACGCCCTGCTCGGTGGCGCCGGCGAGGAGTGGACCGACCGGGCTCTCCAGCCACGCCAGACGGACACAGTCGCCGCTCGCGGCGCGCGCCGGTGAAGCGCCGAAACGCCGCGCGAAAGCCTCACGGAAGCCGCTCGCCGACTCGTAGCCGGAGTCCCAACCGGCGTCCTCGGCGCGCTCGCCGCGGCGCACTGCGTCGAAGGCACTGCCCAGCCGCCGCGCGCGGCGAAAGGCGTGGAAGGTCATGCCGAACTGACGCTGGAAGAGGCGCCGGACCCGCGCCGGCTCGAGCCCACGGCGCCGCAGCTCGGCGTCGTCCAGCCGCGCGGCCGGATCCCGCTCGAGCTCGCCGAGCAGCTCGGTCGCCCAGGCCGGCGGTCGGCCCACCGCCTCGAGCGGGCGGCAGCGCAGGCAGGGGCGGTAGCCGGCGAACATCGCTTCGCGCGGCGTGCCGAAGTACTCGACGTTCTCCGGCCGGGGCTTGCGCGCCGGGCAAGAGGGCCGGCAGAAGATCCCGGTGGTGCGGACGGCGAGATAGAAGAGACCGTCATAGCCGGCGTCGCGCTCGCGCGAGGCCCGTTCGAGCTCGGATCGGGGGGGCAGGGTCGAGATCATGGCGGCTACGCTACTCCTGGCCGCGGCCGGCCGCCACCGATTTCCGGACGCTGAATCTCCACCGACGGTAGGATCCCGCCATGCCGGGCCGCCTGCTGCTGGTCGCGACGCCGATCGGCAACCTCGACGACCTCTCGCCACGCGCCGCCCGGGCGCTCGCGGACGCGGACCTCGTCGCCTGCGAAGACACCCGCCACACCGGGCGCCTGCTCTTTCACCTGGGCCTGCGCAAGTCGATGGTCTCGCTCCACGAGCACAACGAGCGGACACGCCTGCCGCGGCTGCTCGAGCTGCTCGAACAGGGCCGCACCGTCGCCGTCGCCTCGGACGCGGGAACCCCGCTCCTGTCGGACCCAGGCTTTCCGCTCGTCCGCGCGGCGCTCGCCGCCGGCCATCGGGTGGAAGCGATTCCGGGCCCGTCGGCCCTGCTGGTCGGCCTGGTGGCTTCGGGACTCCCCCCCTACCCGTTCACCTTCGCCGGTTTTCCGCCCCCGAAGGCCGGTCGGCGCCGCTCTTTCTACCGCGGCCTGGCGGCGCTGCCGCACACCCTGGTGCTGTTCGAGTCGCCGCACCGGCTGCTCGCCAGTCTGGCGGACGCGCGGGCCGAGCTCGGGGACCGTCCGGCGGCGCTCGGTCGCGAGCTGACGAAGCTCCACGAGGAGATGCTCTACGGCCGCCTCTCCGAGCTCGAGGTCGAGCTCGCCGGGCGCACCGCGCTGCCCGGGGAGTTCGTGCTGGTCGTCGCCGGTGCCGGGTCGCGCGACCCTGCCGCTCCCGACCCTCGCGCGCCGGCGCTCGAAGGGAACCGCCCTACGCGGGCGCGGCGCCGAGCCGGCCGGTGATCCACCCGCCGCCCAGGATCCGCGTGCCGCGGTAGAAGACCGCCGCCTGGCCGGGCGCCACCCCGCGCTGGGGGGTCGCGAAGTCGACCTCGAAGCGGCCGTCGTCGAGCGGCCGGATCAGCGCGTCGACCCCTGGGTGACGGGCGCGGATCTTGACCCTCGCCTCGATCGGACCCGGCGGCGGCGTCCCGATCCAGGAGAGCCGCTCGCCGGCGAGGCCCGGCGCTGCGAGCGCCGCGGCGTCGCCCACGACCACGGTGGCGCTCGCCGGCAACACCTCGAGGACGTAGCGCCGCTCACCGGCCGCGACCCCGAGACCGCGCCGCTGCCCGACCGTGTAGCGGTAGTAGGGCTCGCCCTCGCCGAGCGGCGTGCCCGCGCGATCGATCAACCGGGCCGGCTGCCCGAGCGCCACCGCCGCGCCCGGCCGCCGCACCGCCTCGCGCTCGACGAACTCGCGCACCGAGCCGGAGACGAAGCAGACCTCCATGCTCTCGCCCTTGCCGGCCACCGCCAGCCCCGCCCGCCGCGCCAGCGCTCGCACTTCGGTCTTGGTCAGCTCGCCCAGTGGGAGCTCGACCCGCGCCAGCACCTCGGCCGAGAGCTCGAACAGGTAGTAGCTCTGGTCCTTCGCGGGATCCGCCGCGGCGTGGAGCTCCGGCCCCTCGGGCCCGGCGACGATCCGCGCGTAGTGCCCGGTGGCGAGGCGTGCCGCGCCCAGCCGCCGCGCGCGTTCGAGCAGCCGATCGAACTTGACGAAGGTGTTGCAGCGCACGCAGGGGCTCGGCGTGCGCCCCTCGAGGTAGTCGTCGACGAACGGATCGACCACGTCGTGGCGGAACTCCTCGGCCATCTCCAGCGTGTAGTGCGGAATCCCCACCTGCGCCGCCACCCGGCGCGCGTCCGCGAGATCGAGCGCGCCGCAGCAGCGGCCGTGGGCCGGCTCGCCGCCGCCTTCCCAGAGCAGCATCGACAGCCCGACCACGCGCTCCCCGCGCGCGGCCAGGAGCCACGCCGTCACCGACGAATCGAGCCCGCCGCTCATCGCCACGGCGACCAGCCCGCGGTCGCTCATCGGCGTCCGCCAGCCGTGGCCGTCGCCAGCTCGGCGACCGCCCGCGCCAGCACCGGCAGGAAGGCGTCGACCTCCGCCTCGGTGTTGGGCGCGCCGAACGACACCCGCAGCGTCGCGGTGGCGACCTCCGGCGGCACCCCGAGCGACAGCAGGGTCGGCGAGGCCTCGACCTTCCCCGACGCGCAGGCGGCGCCGATCGACACCGCGTAGCCTGCGAGGTCGAGTCGGATCATCAGATCGAGGTTGACCACCCCGGGGAAGGCGAGGCTCGAAGTGTGCGGCAGCCGGGGCGCTCCCTCGCCGTGGACGACGACGCCCGGCAGCAGCCGCCGCGCGCCTGTTTCGAAGCGGTCCCGCAGCGCCGCCAGCCGGCGCGCTCGCGCGCCGAGCTCCGCGCGCGCCAGCTCGCAAGCGGCGCCGAATCCCACCACCGCCGGGACGTTCACGGTCGAAGCGCGACGGCGCCGCTCCTGGCTGCCGCCCACCAGCAGCGGCGAGAACGGCGCGCCGCCGCGCACCCAGAGCGCGGCGGCGCCGAGCGGGCCGTGGAACTTGTGGGCGGCGACGGTCACGTAGTCGGCTCCAAGCGCCTGGACGTCGACCGGAACTTTGGAGATCGCCTGGACCGCATCGCAGAGCAGGGGCACGCCACGCGCCCGGCAGGCCGCGGCGACCGCTTCGACCGGCTGGAGCGTACCGATCTCGTTGTTGGCCAGCATCAAGGCTGCCAAGACCGTGTCGGGCCGGAGCGCGGCGGCGACCTCCTCGGCGGCGACCACGCCGCGGCGGTCCGGCGCCACGCGGGTGACCCGCGCCGCCGCCCCCCAGGGCGTCGCCAGCGGTGCCGCGACCGACGGGTGCTCGAGGCTCGAGATCACCAGGTGTCCGGCGCCGTCCGAGCGGCCGAGGGCGTCGAGCACGACGGCGTTGTTGGCCTCGGTGCCCGAGCCGGTGAAGATCACCTCCAGCGGGCTCGCCGCCCCGAGCAGCGCCGCCACCTGCTCGCGCGCGGTCTCGACGGCGCCCCGCGCCGCCTGGCCGAAGGCGTGATTCGAGGAGGGGTTGCCAAAACGCTCCCCGAGCCAGGGCAGCATCGCCTCGCGCACCCGCGGGTCGAGCGGAGTGGTGGCATTGTGGTCGAAATAGACGGCCATCTCGAAAATGCTACCCCAGCGGCTGGCGCCGGCCGTGCCGCTCCGCTCGCATCGCCGCCGGCGCCGCTCCTGGCGGCACCGGATCTGCAATGATCCTGGCCGATGAGCCGATTGCGCACCGCTCCCCGCCCACGGACCTGGCTCCTGCTCCTGCTGCTCGCCGGCGCGGCCACGCCGCTCCTCGCCGCCACGCCGGCGGAGCTGCCGGAGGCCTACCGGCAGTGGCTCGACGAGGTCGAGCCCCTGATCACCAAGGAGGAGCGGGCGGCGTTCCTGAAGCTCGAGCGGGATTACCAGCGCGACGCCTTCATCGAGCGCTTCTGGCAGGTGCGCGATCCCTTCCCGGACACCGCCCGCAACGAGCTGCGCGAGTCCTGGGAGATCCGGCTGGCCGAGGCCCGCCAGCTGTTCGGCACGCTCGACGAGGAGCGGGCCCGCTTCTACCTGCTCAACGGCCCGCCGGCGCTGCGCCTGGCCGACCAGTGCGGCGTGCTGCTGTGGCCGACCGAGGTCTGGATCTACCCCCCCTCCGAGCGGGTGCCTGAGGTGTTGGTGCTGGTCTTCTACCAGCGCTTCTCCCAGGGCAAGTTCCGGCTCTGGTACCCCTCCGACGGGGTCGCCGCGCTGATGCAGGCCCCCTTTCCGAACGCCAGCAACGAGCAGCTGATCGCCGAGATCACTTCGCGCTGCATGCGCCAGGAGAACTTCGCCGCCGCCATCGGCTCGGTGCTGCGCCGCGGCCAGTTCGATTACTCGATCGTGGTCGGCCGCGCCCAGAAGAACATCGCCGGGCCGCAGCGCGAGTGGGTCGCGACCTTCAATTCCTACACCACCGACCTGCCGGCCGACGCCGCGGTGCTGCCGGGCAGCCTCGACATCAACTGCCCCGGACGCCGCCAGAACCGCACCGTCGTGCAGGGCACCCTGGCCGTGGCCGCCGCCGACGTCGGGGTCGCCGACCTCGCCGGCGCGCGCTCCTACAACTTCTACCTCAACGGCGAGATCCTGCGCGGTCGTCGCCTGTTCGACAGCTTTCGCTACCGCTTCGACTTCCCCGTCGCCGCGCTCGAGACGGCCGAGATTCCGCTGGTCTTCGAGCGCTACCTGCGGCCCGGCGACTACACCCTCATCCTCAAGCTGGAGGACCTGAACGGCAAGCACTTCCTGCGCGTCGAGCGCGCCCTCGAGGTCCCGGCGCTCGAGGGCGAAATGGGACCACCTGCTCCCGCCGACGAAGAGACCGCGCGCCTGCTGGCCGAGGCCAACGCGGCGCTGTCGGCGCTCGAGACCACGATCCAGATCGTGCGGCCGCGCGGCGAGATGCAGTCCGGGCTGGTCCGTTTCGATACCCTGACCACCGGCCAGGGGATCCAGGAGGTGCAGTTCGCGCTCGACGGCAAGCCGGTACTGCGCAAGGGCCGGCCCCCCTTCTCGGTCGAGCTCGATCTCGGGCAGATCCCGAGCACGCGGATGCTCCGGGCGACCGCCTTCGACGCCGCGGGCGAGGAGCTGGCGAACGACGAGATGCTGATCAACGCCAGCTCGCACCGTTTCTCGATCCGCCTGGTCGAGCCGCGGCGGGGCAAGCACTACGAGCGCAGCCTGCGCGCGGAATCGCTGGTCGAGGTGCCCGAGGGCTCGTCGGTCGAGCGGGTCGAGTACTACCTCAACGAGACGCTGCTCGCGACGCTCTACCAGGAGCCCTGGAGCCAGCCGATCGTGCTGCCGCCCGCCGAGCAGGTCGCCTACGTCCGCGCCGTGGCCTACCAGGTCGACGGCAACTCGACCGAGGACCTGGTGTTCGTCAACGCGCCCGAGAACCTGGAGGAGCTCGAGGTCCAGTTCGTCGAGCTCTACGCCACCGTGCTCGACCGCCAGAATCGCCCCGTCGCCGACCTCGGCCGCTCCGACTTCAACGTCTTCGAGGACGGCGTGGCCCAGGAGCTGGTCCGCTTCGAGCGGGTCGAGAGCCTGCCCATCCACGTCGCGGTGCTGCTCGACGTCTCGGCCTCGATGGAGCCCAACCTGGCCGCGGCGCGCTCCGCGGCGCTCGAGCTCTTCCAGAGCGCGATCACTCCCCGCGACCGCGCCTCGCTGATCCCGTTCAACGACCGCCCGACGCTGGCGGTCAAGCTGACCAACCGGATCGACGAGCTGGCCGGCGGCCTGGCCGGACTCAAGGCCGAGCGGGGGACGGCGCTCTACGATTCGGTGGTCTTCTCGCTCTTCTATTTCAACGGCGTCAAGGGCCAGCGGGCGATCCTGCTGCTCTCCGACGGCAAGGACGAGAACAGCCGCTTCAGCTTCGACCAGACGCTCGACTTCGCGCGCCGCGCCGGCGTCGCCATCTACACCATCGGCCTCGGCATCGGCCGCACCGAGCTCGAGACCCGCAAGGTGCTCAACCGTCTCGCCGGGGAGACCGGTGGCCGCTCCTTCTTCATCAAGGAGGTGGCCGAGCTGGGACCCATCTACGCCGCGATCCAGCAGGAGCTGCGCTCGCGCTATCTGCTCGCCTATCAGTCCTCGAACGTCAGCCAGGAGGCCCGCTTCCGCTCGGTCGAGATCAAGACCGCCCGCTCCGGGCTCGAGGTCAAGGCGATGCGCGGCTACTACCCGTAGACCGGCCGGCGCCGTCCGTCGCCAGCGCGGCGTCGCGGCGTCAGGGTTGGGCCAGGACGAAGAAACCGAGGGTGGCCAAGCTGTCGCGATCGACTTCCAGGCCGGCGGCCGCGACGGCCGCGACCAGCCGCTCCGGGAGCTCGCCCGGCTGCGGCACGAAGCGGACGCGAGAGAAACCCGACCGTTCCAGCCAGCTCGCCAGGGTCGCCCGGGTGAAGAAGCGGTAGTGGGTGTAGCAGAGCAATCCCACCGGCAGGTAGTCGAAGCGGCCGGCGATCAGGTCCTCGACCACCGCCGCCGCGCCGACGTTGGGAACCGACAGCAGCAGCGTGCCTTCGGGTTCGAGCAGCGGCCGGATCCGCGCCAGGAAGGCCTCCTGCTCGGTCAGGTGCTCGAACAGCTCGAGCGCGAGCACCAGGTCGAAACGGCCGTCGAGCTCGAGCTGCTCGACGTCGGCGCAGAGGACCCGGTGGAGCCGGCGCGCGGCCGTGGCCGCCGCCACCGGGTTGAGCTCGACTCCGGTCACCCGGCAGCCGAGACGCTGCTGGAGCAGCTCGCCGGTCGCGCCGTCGCCGCAGCCGATCTCGAGGACCTCGGCGAGCGGCGCGCGCAGCAGCGGCAAAACATCGTCCCGGCGTTGGCCGTAATAGCCGACGAAGCGATGCCCGAGCCCGCACCGGATCCCTCCGCGCGCGCCGTCGAGCGCGGCCGCCACCGAACCGGCGGCGGCCGCCGCCGCGGCCAGGGCGGAACGGCGCCAGAGCGAGATCGGCAGCGCCGCGGCCGCCTCGCCGGCGGGCTGCGCGAGGACGGCGGACTCGAGCCGCTCGAACACGCGCAGCGTCCGCACTGGCGGGGCGGCGGGTGGCGACTCGACTTCGGCCAGCAGCCGTGGGGCGCCCCACCCGGCCGCGGAGCCGGCGCCCGTCAGCGCGGCGGCGAGCGCCGCCAGCGTGGCGCGACCGGCGAAGGCCTCGGGCTCCGCCACCAGCACCCAGGCCGGGGCGCTCGCATCGCCGAGACGGTCCCGCGCGGCCTCGCCCAGGTCGTGACGCTCGACGGCGCCGAACGCGGCGCGCGCCTCGCCCTCCAGCCAGCGCGCGAGGAAGCGGAACTCGGGCGACGCGAGATAGAGCGGCGAGGCGGGGACGAGCAGCAGGACCGACACGGCGGGCGCAGACTACCAGCCGCGGCCGCGCGCCGAGGCCGCGCGCGCCCCGCAGCGCTCGGCTCGCTCGCACCGGTTAGGATCGCCGCGGTGCCACGGTGAGCTCGACCCGACCTCTCGTCCCCGCTCTGGCGCTCGCGCTCCTCACCGTCGCCGCGATGCGCGCGGACGAGAGCGGCGCCGGAGCGGCTGACTTCCTCGCCGAGGCGGCGCCGCTGCTGACCGAGGAGGAGCTGGCGATCTACCGCTCGCTCGATCGCCCCTACCGGCGCGCGGCGTTCGAGCGCCGCTTCTGGGAGACCCGCGATCCGTTCCCGGAGACGCCCGCCAACGAGCTCGCCGATCGCTGGCGCGAGCGTCTGCCGGAGGCCCGGCAACGGTTCGCGAGCCTCGACGACGACCGGGCGCGGATCTTCCTGCTCGCCGGCGAGCCGGGCTCACGCCGGCCCTTCCGCTGCGGCGAACAGGGGCCGGCCGGCGAGGTCTGGCGCTATGCCGGCGCCGAGCGGATCCCCGAGCGCTTCACGCTCGTCTTCGTCGAGGCGAGCGACGGCGAGCCGGGGCGCCATCGCCTGTGGCGACCCGCCGAGGGGGCCGGCGGCCTCACCGGCGGCGAGCCGACCGCCGCCGCATGCGCCGGAGGCGAGGAGCTCGCGGCGGCCCTTCCGAGCGCCAGCGACTGGGACGAGCTCGATCGCAAGCACCGGATCGTCCCCCGTCCCGGCGCCGACTGGGCCCGTGCCTTCCTGCCTCTCGCGGCCCCCGGAGCCGCCGGCGGTCGCCCGGCGGCCAGCCTCCAGGCGGAGCTCGAGCTCGCCTTCCCCGGCCGCCGCCAGCAGCGGACGCGGGTCGAGGGGACGCTGCGGGTGACCTCCGAGGGGAGTGCCGCGCGCGCCTTCGCTCTCGACGGCGAGATCGTGCGCGGCGACGTGCTGATCGAGTCGTTCCGCTACCGCTTCGAGCCCCTCGCGTCGGCCCTCGACCCGAGCGGACGGACGCTGCTCTCGTTCGAGCGCGTCTTGCGCGCCGGCAGCTACGACCTCGTTCTCCGCCTGACCGACCTCGAAACCGGCGCCGCGCTCGACTTCGAGCGGACGCTCGACGTGCCGGCGCCGTCGGAGAGCCCGGCGCCCGCGGACGCCGAGCTGGCCGAGGCCGGCGACGAGGACGAGGGCGCGACCGCCGTCCGGCTCTTCGCGCCGCTCGACCGGCTGGTCACCGGCAAGCTGCGGGTCGAAGCGGAAGTGCGCGGCGCCGGGGTCGCCCGGGTGGCCTTCTCGCTCGACGGCAGGCGCGTGCTCGAGAAGAGCAGCGCCCCCTACGCGGTCGAGCTCGATCTCGGCTCGGCGCCGCGGCCGCGGCGGCTCGCGGCGGTGGCGCTGGACGCGCTCGGGCGGGCGCTGGCGGGCGACGAGCTGGTCCTCAACGGCGGGCCGCACCGCTTCGCCGTCCGGCTGCTCGAACCTTCCCGTATCAGGTCCGGAGCGGACCGGATCGCCGCGCGCGCCGCCGTCGAGGTGCCCGAAGGCGAGACCGTCGAGCGGCTCGAGCTCTATCTCGACGACGCGCTCGCGGCGACGCTCTACCAACCGCCCTGGGCGCAGACGCTGCGCCTCGCGCCCGGCGCCACGGCGGTCTGGGTGCGGGCCGTCGCCCATCTCGCCGGCGGCGGCGCCGCCGAAGACGTGCGTCTGCTCGCCGGCGGCGCGCTCGGCGAGTCGGTCGACGTCGACCTGGTCGAGCTCTACACCGCCGTCGTCGATCGGCGCGGCCGGCCGGTCGAGGAGCTCGACGCCGCGCTGGTCGCGGTGCGCGAGGACGGCGAGCGGCAGGCGATCCGCCGCTTGGAGCGGGTGCGCGACCGCCCGGTGCACGCCGGCCTGCTGCTCGACGTCTCGGGCTCGATGGTCGAGGAGCTCCCCGACCTCGAGCGCGCCGCGCTCACCTTCTTCGAGCGGGTGCTGACGCCGCGCGACCGCGCCGCGGTCATCACCTTCTCCGACCGCGTCCGCCTGGCCGCCAAGTTCACCTCGCGCACCGAGATCCTCGCGGGCGCGCTCGCCGGCATCGAGGCGCGCGGTGACACCCTTCTCTACGACGCGGTGGCCCACGCGCTCCACTACTTCAGCGGCGTGCGCGGCCAGCGCGCCCTGGTGCTGGTCTCCGACGGCGTCGACTCGGGCAGCCGGCACCGCTTCGCCGACGTTCTCGACTACGCCCGGCGCACCGGCGTCGCCATCTACGCGATCGGCCTCGGCGTGCCCAGCCGGCCGCCCGATGCGCGGCTGGTGCTGGAGCAGCTCACCCGCGAGACCGGCGGCCGGCTGTTCATCGTGAATCGGACCTCGGAGCTCAGGGGGGTCTACGCGGCGATCGAAGCCGAGATCCGTTCGCAGTGGCTGATCACCTACCAGTCGCCGCGCTCCTCCGGCGGCGCCTACCGCGAGGTCTCGGTCGAGGTCTCCCGCCCGGGAGTCGTGGCCCGGACGATCCGCGGTTACTATCCGTGAGCACCGTGCCCACGCTGGTCCTCGCTTCCGCCTCGCCGCGCCGGCGCGAGCTGCTCGCCGAGCTGGGCCTCCAGTTCGAGGTCCGTCCCGCCGCTGCCGACGAGACTCCCCGTCCGGCAGAGCTCCCGGAGGCGCTGGTGATCCGCCTCGCGTTGGCCAAGGCGAAGTCGGCGGCGCGCGACGGCGAGCTGGCGCTGGGCGCCGACACGGTGGTGGCGCTCGCCGACGAGATCCTGGGCAAGCCCGCCGACGCCGCCGAGGCGCGCGCGATGCTCCGCCGCCTGGCGGGCCAGGAGCACGAGGTGTGGACCGGCGTGGCGCTGGTCGCCAGGGAGCGCGGCCGTTGCCGGATCGTGGCCCGCGCGGCGCGCACTCGCGTCGTCTTTCGGCCGCTCTCGGCGGCGGAGATCGACGCCTACGTCGCCTCCGGGCATCCGCTCGACAAGGCGGGCGCCTACGGCATCCAGGGCGCGGCGTCGGCTTTCGTGACCGGCTTCGAAGGCAGCTACTCGAACGTCGTGGGCCTGCCGGTCGAGCTCGTCGCCGAGCTGCTCGCCGGCTTCGGGCTGGCGGTCGGGGCCGCGCGCCCATCGCCGTCGCCGGAGGCTTGGCGGGGCGAGATCAGCCGCCGAACTTGATCGGCTCGCCCAGCTCGTCGAGCGAGAAGTTGGTCATGATCTGGTGGCCATTGAAGTCGAGGACGCGGATGTCCTCGATCTCGTCGAGGTCGCGCGCCACGCTCTCGTAGGCGCCGGCGTAACGCTCCCGCACCGCGGCGAGCGCCACCTCGTAGGCGATGAACTTCGAGATCCCCTTGTAGCGCAGCTTCTCCACCAGCCGCCGGTCGGTCAGCTCGGGATAGGTCGACAGCACCAGGATCGGGCCGGTGCCGGTGAAGATCAGATAGGACCGGATGGTCGCGCTGGCGTTCATCTCCCCCCCTTTGGTGCGGCCGGACGCCGCGACCGTAACCACCGCGGCCGGCGCTGTCAAGACGAAAGCCGGCGCCCGCGTCCGTCGATACCAACGTGCCCGCCGCCGCGACCGGATGTTACGCTCCCCGCCGCCTTGCTCCGACCCATCCGCTGCGCAGGCCGCCCCGCCGCAAGGCTGGGCAGCGCCGCCCGACCACCACGTCCGGCGTGGAGGGCGACCCTGTGAGAGCCGGCGGCTTGGCGTGGCTCGCGCTGTCGGTCTCGCTGGCCTGCCGGCCGGGGGCGAACCCGGAAGAGCTCGGCCAACGCCGCAGCGAGCTACTCCGGCTCGCCGACGAGCGGGCCGGCGGCGCCGCGCGGTTCCGCCTCTCCGACACCCCGACCGCGACCCGCGCCACGACGCGACTCCCGGCCCGGCTGGCACGCGAGGTCGAGTCCTCGGCGCTGCGGCAGCCGAGCTCCGCGGCCCGGGTCGATCTCGCCTTGCTGCGGCTCGCGCAGGGGCGGACGGGCGAGGCGATCGACCTGCTCCAGGGCGTGGCCGACGAACCGGGCACGACCAATCCCGCCGTGCTGTTGGCCGCCGCTCACCTGACGCGCGCGACGATCGACGACGATCCGCTCGACCTGCTGGCCGCGGCGGAGATCCTGCTGGGACTCCCCGAGGAGCCCCTGGTGACCGCGAATCTCGAGCTCGCCCGCGAGCGGTTGCAGGCAGGTCCGGAGCCGGAGCCGCGGCAGGACGCGCTCGATCTGGCCCGGGTCGCGGCCTTCGGCGGCTTGACCAGCTGGATGGAGGCGGCGGTCGGCGGCGACGCCGCCGGTGCGGAGACGGCGGTCGCGCAGCTGCGCGAGGCCGCCGCGACGCTGCGCGCCGCGGCCGGGGATCGCGAGACCGAGCTGCTGCTCGCCTCGCTGTCGCGATGGCCCGGCGAGCAGCGCCGCCACGCGCTCGCGATCCAGACCTACTTCGCCGGCTACCGGGAGTTCGACGCCTATCGCATCGAAGCCGCCGAGGGCTCGCTGCGCGCCGCGCGGCGAGAGCTCGAGCCGTTCGATTCACCCTTCCTCGACTGGGCGGATCTCTACCTCCAGGCGTGCCGGTTCCACCGGCGCCAGCTCGACGGCGTGGCGGAGGCGGCGGCGCGCATCGGCCAGGAAGCGGCGGCCTCCGGCCGCCGCACGCTGGCTGGCCGCGCCTTCTGGCTCCAAGGTCTGACGCTCCTGCACCGCGGCCTGCCGATCGAGGCCCGGCCGCCGTTCGAGCGCTCGGCGACGCACCTGCGGGCGGTGCGCTCGCATGCGCTCACGGCCTTCGTCGAGGGTCTCTACGCGGAGGCCTCCGCGCTGCTGGGCGAGACGCGCGCCGCCTGGCGCGGCCGGTTGCGCGCGGTCGCGGCGCTGCGCGCGGCGGGCGCCTCGGGCCAGGTCGCCGCGCTGATGGCGGAGCTCGGCCGCGCCGCGCAGGAGTCCGGCCACCTTCGCGTCGGCCTCGAGCTGGCGCGCCGGGCAGCCACGATCGCCGACGCGGAGCCGACCGAGGTGGCGCGGGTCGAAGCGCGCGTCCAGCTCGCCGAGTCGCTGCTCGCGGTCGGCGACGCCGCGGCGGCGAAGGAGGCCCTGGCGGGAGCGCGCGCGAGCTTCGATCGCGTCGAGAGCTCGCCGCTGCGCGACCACCTCGAGATCCGTCTCGCGCTCGCCGAGAGCCGAATCCTGGCCGCGGCGTCGCCCTCGGCTGCGATCGAGCGCCTGTCCCGCGCGATCGCGACGACCCGCGCCGCCGGCGCCCGGCTCGCCGAGGCCGAGCTGCTCGCCCGCCGCGCCGGCCTCCTGCGCGCCGCGGGCGATTTCGACCGCTCCGCCTCCGACCTGGAGCGGGGCCTGGAGCTGCTCGCCGCGCAGAGCGCCTCCGCCGCCGACCAACGCACTCTGGTGACCGCCCGCGATCGCGGTCGCGAGCTGTTCGACGAGCTGGTGCTGCTGGCCCTGGCGCGGCCCGACGCCGCGGATCACGTGCTCTCCGCGCGGCTGCGGCTGCGCGACTTCTCCACCCGGGCCGGCCCGCTTCCGGCACCGGCGGGCGCCGTCGTCTCGGCTGCCGAGATGGCGGGCCGCCTCACCGACGAGCAAGCGGTCGTGGTCGCCTGGACCTTGCGCGACGAGATCGTGATCGTGGCCCTGACGCGCCCTCATCCGCCCGCGATGCAGCGCCTGCGGGTGCCCCGGCACGAGCTGGCGCGACGCGTGGCCGCGCTGCGCGACGCGCTCGGCTCCGGAGACGGCCCGCGGCGGGAGCGGCTCGCGGGAGAGCTCTCGGCCCGCATCCTCCGACCCTGGCTCGACCGCCTCGGTGGACAGCGCGCGATCTACCTGCTCGGCGACGTCGAGATCGAGGCGGCGCCGTGGGAGATCCTGCCGGTCGCCGACGGCTCGCCGTTCGGCGAAGAGCACGAGCTCACCTTCGCGGTGGGCCCCGATCGCCCGGTCGACGCGGCGGCGCGACCCGCCTCGCGCCACGCGCTCGTCGTCGCGGACCCGGCCTTCGACGCCGACGCCCGGCCCGGCCTCGAGCGGCTGCCCGAGGCCCGGCGCGAGGGCGAGGAGGTCGCGGCGCGTTTCGGCAGCGCCACGCTCCTCGCGGGCAGCGACGCGACGACCGCGCGGGCGATCGAGGAGATGACGTCGGGCCGCCACTCCTGGCTGCACGTCGCGGCCCACGTCCTGCCCGGGTTCGAGGAGCCGCGCAGCTCGAAGGTCCTCCTCGCCTCGCCGGCCCCGGGCGGCGAGGGCGGTCTGACGGCGGCGGAGCTGGCGCGGCTCGACTTGCGCTCGATTCGCGGCGCGGTCCTCTCCGCGTGCGGTTCCGCGCTCGGCTACCCGTCGGCCACGCGCGGCGCGCTCGCGCTCTCCGAGGCGCTTCTCGAAGCGGGGGTCGAGGAGGTCGTCGCTACCCTCTGGGACGTCGAGGACGCCGCCACGCGCGAGCTCGTGGGGCGCCTCTACGACCACCTGGAGCGGGGCGACACCTTGGCCCGCGCGCTCTCTCGCCTGCGCGCCTCGGCGCGCGCTTCGGGCGACCCCGCGCTCGCCCAGCCGCGCGCCTGGGGCGCCTTCCGACTTCACGGCCGCCTGCCCGTGGCAGGGGACCGTTCGCCGCGAGTCCATTGATAGCTGGAGGCAAGCCCATGGAAAAAGTCGTCATCCTCATCGCAGGTCTCAGCCTGATCGTCCCGGTAGCCGACACGCGCACCGCGGACCCGATCCACGAGCTCCGGATCCTCTTGCCGCACGACGCCCCGGATCAGAAGCCCGGGAGCCGCGCGAAGCACGTGCTCCGCTCCCGGATGTCGAAGGACTCCGATGCGACGAAGCTCGATTGCTGGGTCGACAGCGGCGCTTCGCCGAGTACGCCGGTGCGCATCGAGATCACGAAGCCGGGCTCACTCAGCCGTCCGACTCAAGCCCTCGGGGAGATCGCCGACCTGGCGCAACTCGCCTTAGCCTCTGGCGCTAAGAAATCCAGAGTCAAAGATGAGTGCGTGCTGTGGGACGTCGTGACGGGCCCGAGCTGGTGCAAGAAGGCGAGCGGCGAATCCAGACTGCACGCCATGATTCGCATCCAAGGGGCCTGGTCGGTCGGGACCGTCTCCTACGAAGAGCCTGCCGGCGTCCAGGTCCCCAAGAACGGCCCGGTTCCTCGTGTCGAGTGGACCTTCAAGCCCAAGGGCACCAAGACTCCGGCACCCGGCTCCTATCCAACGGTACGTCGGAAGCTCGCCGAGGGGATCGTGCTCGTCGGCGACGTGGCGGATCCGGACGCCGTGGTTCACATCAACGGCGTGGCGCACCCACTGCGGAAGGGAGCGCCGGAGGTCTGCGCGGCAGCCGGGCTCCCGTCCGGTCAGGAATGTCACGCGCTCGAGCTAGTCAATTTCCCCCTCAACCACCATAGCCACCAGAAGCCCGAGTTCTTCCACTTCCTGGCCCTCGACGAGCTGCTGGACCGGCCGAAAGCGACGGTGAGCTGGATTCCAAAGCTCGAGTCCAAGGCCAAGGCAAAGAACGAAGAGGGAGAGACTCTGGTCGCCAACCAGTGCTTCGGGGGTGGGCACCCTTGGCCGTAAGGTGAACTGTCACCGCTATTTACGGTTCTCGTCACCGGCCCGTCACGGGGGGTTGTGGAAAAAGTCGCTGTCCGGGCGTTGGGCGGAAGGTTACTCGTGGCTGCGTGGGCATCGTAAGTTGTTTGTCTGGAATGGTTTCACTCGATTGCACAAGATTGTGTTCAATCCGTTCCTGACCCCCGTGGCAGCGCCGCTCGTGGCCCGGCACGGGCGTCTTTTCCGCAGAGTTTTCCGCAGAAGCTGTGGAAGGGGGCGTGCTAGCTTGTAAAGGCATGACAACGCAGCGGATCTTCGTCGTCGAGGACGAGGCGGACATCGCCGAGGTGCTCAAGTTCAACCTCGAGCGAGCCGAGTTCCAGGTCGAGGTCGAGCGGCGCGGCGACGCGGCGCTGGAGTCGATCCGGAAGCACCCGCCCGACCTGATCGTGCTCGATCTCATGCTGCCCGGGCTCGACGGGCTCGAGGTCACCCGCCTGCTCAAGCGCGACCCCGCCACCGCGCGGATCCCCCTGGTGATGCTCACCGCCAAGGGCGAGGAGGTCGACCGCATCGTCGGGCTCGAGCTCGGCGCCGACGACTACATCCCCAAACCCTTCAGCCCGCGCGAGCTGGTGCTGCGGATCAAGGCCGTCCTGCGCCGCAGGAGCGGCGAAGGCGAAGCGGCGGACCTGCTCGAGCTCGGCGGCATTCGACTCGACGCCGCCGCGCACCGGGTCGAGGTCCGCGGCAAGGACGTGCCGCTCACCGCCACGGAGTTCCGGCTCCTGCGCGTGCTGATGGAGCGCCAGGGGCGGGTCCAGACCCGCTCGCGACTGCTCTCGGACGTCTGGGGCTACTCCGAGGACGTCGACAGCCGGACGGTCGATACCCACGTCCGTCGCCTGCGCCGCAAGCTCGGGCCGGTGGCCGACCGGATCGAGACCGTGATCGGCGTCGGCTACCGCCTGCGCGCCTGATCTGGAGATTCCCGGCGCGCCGCGGCGACCGTCCGCGTCACCCGGCTCTGCTAGATTGATCGGCGATGCGCGCCCTGCTCGTTCGACACGCCATCGCCGAGAACCCGGCGGCCTGGGGAGCCAAGGGCCGGAGCGACCTCGAGCGACCGCTCACCGACGAGGGGCGCAAGCGGATGCGGCGGATCGCCGCCACCCTCGCCCGCCTCGAGCCCGAGCTGGAGCTGATCCTGACCAGCCCGGCGCTGCGGGCGGCCGAGACGGCGGCCATCCTCGCCGCCCATCTGCCGGGCGACGCGCGCGTGGTCGAGGCGCCGGCGCTGGCGCCCGACGGCCGCACCGCCGCCGCGCTCACCCTGCTGCGGGCCCAATCGGCGCACCCCGTGGTCGCGCTGGTCGGCCACGAGCCGAACCTGTCGCTGCTCGCCGGCGCGATGCTGGCCGGCTCGGAGCGCTCGCTCGTCGTCATGAAGAAGGGCTCGGCCGCGCTGTTCGAGTTCCCCGGCCGCGTCACCGCCGGCGGCGCGCGGCTGCTCTGGCACCTCCCCCCGGCGCTGCTGCGGCGGTTGGGCGACTGATCTCGACGCCGCGCCTTCGATTCGCCCACGATCGTGTCCACGAAGCTCCCCGACGACCTGCTCGCCCGCCCGTCCGAGGAGGCGGTCCGCCGCATCGCGCTGCGCGAGCTCGAGCGCGCCGAGAGCGCGCGCGCCGCGCTCGTCGCCGGCGAGGATGCCGAAGCGCTGCACGATTTCCGGGTCGCCATCCGCCGGCTGCGCAGCCACCTGCGGGCCTATCGCGACGAGCTGGGCGACGGCGTCGGCAAGAAGCTGCGCCGGAACCTGGCGCGGATCGCCGACGACACCAATCCGGGGCGCGACGCCGAGGTCGCGCTCGCATGGCTGGACGAGCTGGGCGCGGTCGAGAAGCCGTCCGAGAAGCGCGGCCTGGAGTGGCTGCGGGAGCGCTTCACGGGGCGCCGCGACGAGGCCTATCGCGCCGTCCGCGCCGAGATCGTCGCCGAGTTCGGCGACCTCGCCCGGAGGTTGGCCGAGCGGCTGTCGCGGTATCGGATCGAGCTGCGGTTGGACGGCGAGGAGAGCTCGACCCCACCCTTTCGGGACGCCCTCGCGGGCGAGCTCGAGCGGCACGCCGCGGCGCTCCAGGAGGCGCTCGGCCGGGTCGTGACCGTGGCCGATCAGCGCGAGGGCCACCGGGCGCGCATCGAAGCCAAGCGGCTGCGCTATCTGCTCGAACCGGTGGCACCGCTGCTCGACGGCGCGCGCGCCGCCGTCGTCCACCTCAAGGCCCTGCAGGAGCGGCTGGGCGAGCTGCACGACCTGCAGATGCTGGCCGCCGAAGTCGCCCAGGCGGTGGCCGATGCCGAGAGCGAGCGCGCGCGGCGGATCGCCGACGCGACGCTGGCCGGGGATCCCGACGGTCGCGCCGCCCGCGCCCAGATGCGGCGCAGCGAGCGCCCCGGTCTGCTCGCCCTGGCGCGGCGGATCGCGGCCCGCCGCGACGCGGTCTTCGCGCGCTTCGAGGCGGCATGGCTCAGCCCGGGAAGCGGCGCCGCCGGCGAGCTCGAGCGCGAGCTCGCGGCGCTCTGCGGCCGGCTCAGAGCCCCCGCGCCGAGCGGCTGAGCGCGCGCTCCATCAGCGCCTCCTGGCTGGCGCACCGCGGTTCGCCCGGGGCGGGAGCGAGCTGTCGCCACGAGCCGTCCGCGGCCAGCTCCCAGGCCTTGCAATTGTCCGCCAGCTGCAGCTCGAGGATCGCCGCCAGCTCCTCCTGGAGCTCGGGCGCCGCCACCGGCACCATCGCCTCGACGCGCCAGTCGAGATTGCGCGCCATCCAGTCGGCGGAGCTCAGGAAGTACTCGGGCCGGCCGGCGTTGCCGAAGTAGAAGATCCGCGCGTGCTCGAGGAAGCGGCCGACGATCGAGCGCACCCGGATGGTCTCGCTCCGGTCCGGCAGTCCGGGGCGCAGGCGGCAGACGCCGCGGACCAGCAGGTCGATCGGCACCCCGACGGCGGAGGCCTGGTAGAGCGCGGCGACGATCTGCGCGTCCTCGAGCGAGTTCATCTTGGCGATGATCCGCCCGCCCGCGCCGGCGCGGTGATGCGCGATCTCGCGCTCGATCCGGTCGAGGATCCCCCGCCGCATGGTGACCGGCGCCACCAGCAGCCGCTCGAGCGCGATCTCGCCCAGGTGGCCCGAGGTCAGCAGATTGAACAGCTTCGCGGCGTCGGCGCCGATCGCCGGATCGGCGGTGAACAGGCCGAGGTCGGTGTAGAGCTCGGCGGTGTCCGTGTTGTAGTTGCCGGTGGCGAGATGGGTGTAGGTGCGCAGGCCGTGCGCTTCCTGGCGCACCACCATCGAGATCTTGGCGTGCGTCTTGTAGCCGACGACGCCGTAGGCGACGTGGGCGCCGGCACCCTCGAGCGCCTCGGCCCATTCGATGTTGCGCGCCTCGTCGAAGCTCGCCTTGAGCTCCACCAGCACCGCCACCTGCTTGCCCCGCTCCGCCGCCTCGATCAGCGCCTGCACCACCGCCGAGTCGCGCGCGGTGCGGTAGAGGGTCTGCTTGATCGCCAGCACCGCCGGATCGGCCGCGGCGACCTGGAGGAAGCGCTGCACCGAGCCCGCGAACGAGTCGTAGGGATGGTGCACCAGCAGATCGCCCTGGGCGATCACCTTGAACGGGTCCGGCTCGCGGCCGTCGGCCGCGGGCGCGAGCCGCGCCGGCGCCACCGGCCGCCACGGCCGCTCCTTGAGCTCGGGCAGCGGCAGCGCGGCGAGCTGGAACAGGTCGCGGGTGGCGAGCGGCCGCCGCACCTCGTAGACGTCCGCGGGCTCGACTTCGAGCTCGTCGGCGAGCAGCGAGCGCATCCACTGCGGCATGTCGGGCACCACCTCGAGGCGAACCACCGAGGCGAAGCGCCGTTCTCGCAGCTCCGACTGCACGCTCTCCAGCAGGTCGTCGTCCGGCTCCTCGTGGCGCTCGACGTCCGCCGCGCGGGTAACCCGGAAGGCGTACGACTCGAGCAGCTCCTGACCCGGGAAGAGCCGCTCGAGACTCTCGGCGATGACCTCCTCGAGCGCCACGAAACGGAACCCGTCCGGCAGCTGGATCCAGCGCGGCAGCGACTGCGGCACCTTGACGCGCGCGAATCGCACCTCGGCGCTGGAGGGGTCGCGCACCGCCACCGCCAGCGACAGCGAGAGGTTGGAGATGAACGGGAACGGATGCGAGGTGTCGAGCCCGAGGGGGGTGAGGATCGGGAACACCATGGCGTCGAAGAAGCGGGCGAGATGGGCCCGCTCCGGTTCGCTCGTCGCGCGGTAGCGGACCAGCTCGACGCCCTGGCGCGTCAGCTCCGGCAGCACCTGCTCGAGCAGCACCGAGCGCTGGTGGACGTAGAGGGGGCGGACCGCGTCGGTGATCGCCCGCAGCTGCTCGGCCGGCGTGCGGCCGTCCGGCGAGCGCTTGTCGACGCCACCCGCGAGCTGGAGCTTGAGCCCGCCGACCCGCTTCATGAAGAACTCGTCGAGATTCGCGCCGAAGATGGCGACGAACTTCAGCCGTTCGAGCGCCGGCAGCCCGGCGTCCTCCGCCTCGTGGAGCACCCGCCGGTTGAACTCGAGCCAAGACAGCTCGCGGCTGAGGAGCAAGGACTCCTCGGCCGCTGGCTCCGGCCCGCTCTCGGGCGCGAGTGTTCGGGGGTCGAGCGTGGTCATCGCTCGACGAGTCTAGCTCCGCCGGCGTGACGGCCGCGTGACGACGGGGGCGGCCCGCTCCTTCACGCGGCCGAGACGAGCGCTACCGGCTCACTCGAAGCGGATCTCCGCCACGTCTTCCCAGGGCAGGTAGTCGGGTGTCCCCTCGCGGCGTTCCGGGCCGAGGAAGGCGATGCCGGCATTGCCGTCGCCGACGTCGGTCGATCCCTCGAGCATCAGCTTGCGTCCGCCGACGAGCTCGACCTCGGCGCGTGACCGCCGCGTGTTGCGGATCCCTCGGATCCGCTCGAACGGAATCGAGTACTCGACGTCGTCGAGCGTGCCGTTGAGCATCTCCCAACTGGCGACCTCGTCGAGGTCGTAGGCGATCCGGCCCGAGTAGCTCTTGCCGTCGACGGTGGTCACCCGCGCGCTGAGCGGCCGCGCCGGCCCGTACGCGTCGTAGCCCTTGCCGGAGTCCGGCGCGACCGAGATCTCGGCGCGTTCGAATGCCGACCAGGGGATCTCGACGCGGCCGAAGCGGTCGTCCTCGACCACCACGCCGCGGATCGAGGAGTCGACGTCGTTCGAGCCCGACATGACGAGCACCCGGCCGTCGACGAGCTCGACCCGCGACGAGCGGCGGCTCCGCTTCTCGATGGCGCGGATCTTCCCCATCTCGATCGACATCTTGCCGTCGTCCGTGTCGCCGTCGAGCTTGTCCGTGGTCCAGGACTCCTCGCTGTCCCACTGCAGGAAGCCGTGGAACTCGCCGGCGCTGGTGCGCACCGTGGCGCGCAGCCGCTCGGCCGGCGGTTGGACGCCGGCCGGCGTCGCCGAGAAGCGGACCGACTTGATCCGATTCCATTCCACCTTGACCTGGCCGAGCGAGGCGTCCCAGACCGTGACCGTGGCGCCGACGTCGTTCGAGCCGCCGCCGAGCGAGTGGGTCTCGCCCCCCTTCATCACGATCTCCAGCCGGTCTCCGCGCCGCGGCCGGATCTCCTCGATGTCGCCGAAACGGGCGACGAACTGCCGGCGCGACCAGGCACTCTCCCACGGGCCGCTGATCTCGAGCCCGAAGACTTCGACCTTGCGGGACGGACGCTTGTAACCCTTGGGCAGCCGCCCGGTCGCCGGCTCGTCCGCCTTGGTGGCGTTGAACAGGTCGTCCCAGAAAGCTTCCTCGCGGCCCCAGCGGAGGATGCCGGTGTAGCGATTGCCCTGGATGGTCTCCACGGTGCCGTGGAGGAAACCCTGATTCTCGGCCGCCCGCGCCGGCGGCGCGAGGGAGAGGGCGGCAGCCAGCGCGAGGCCGGCGGACAGGAGGTAGGTACGAACGGACATGGCGGAAATCCTCGGGGGAGCGGAAGGTGCTCAGACGGAGCCGCGCGGCGCGCGCTCCTCTTCGACGTTGGCGAGCACGAAGCCGCGATCCTCGGGCTGGCCCAGCCCCTCGCCCGTTTCGAGCGCGGGGACCAGGCGCAGCACCTGCAGCATCGTGCGCTGGTACTTCGTATCGGAGGACAGCAGCTCCTGGGCGAGGGCAACGAAACGCTGTTCGGTCATCTCTCCGGCGGCCGTCGTGGCGCCGGCTCCGGGGGGCGGCGCGCCCGGCGTGGCGAACGGCGCCAGCGCGTAGCCGGCGCCCAGCCCCAGAGCGACCAGAGCCGCCGCGCGCAGCCAGCCCGCGACGGCGGGCCGGCCGGCAGCCCGCGCTCCGGCGGCGGCGGCGATCCGCCGCCACGCCGTCTCGGCGCCGCCGGGATCCGAGGCGGGGCGCAGCTCGCCGGCCAAGGCCTGCAAGCGCTTGGCGGCCAGGAAGAAGCGGCGGCAGTCGGCGCAGCCGAAGGCGTGCTCGAGCGCGTCGGCGGCGGCGCCGGCTGGCAGCTCGCCGTCCAGGAAGGCCGACAGGCTCTCCTCGACTCGGGCGCAGGGATTCTCGTCGCGGTTCATCTCGTTCTCCTTCAAGCGAGCTGGTCGCCCAGCTCCGCGATCAGCCGCTTGCGGGCCCGGTGGACGTTGATCCGCACCTGATCGAGGGTCCAGCCGGTGGCGGCCTCGATCTCGCGGTAGCTGCGCTGCTCGATGGCGGCCATCCGGAACGCCGTCCGGTGCCGGTCCGGGAGCAGGCCCAGGGCCTCGTGGAGCCGGCGCAAGAGCGCCCGCCGGCGAGTCGAGGCTTCGGGGCTCTCGCTCGCGGTGTCCTCGATCTGGACCTCCTCGCCCTCCTCGGTCGCGCCGGCGCCATCGAGGGGCACGGTCCTGCCGCTGCGCCGGAAATGGTCCACGGTGAGGTTCTGGGCGATGGTGAAGAGATAGGAGCGCAGCCGCTCCGGCCCCTCGCCGGCCCGCCCGGACCGGATGGCGCGAACGAAGGTCTCCTGCAGCAGGTCCTCGGCCAGGGCCTCGTCGCGCACCTGGCGACGGAGGAAGCCGAGCAGCGCGGCGCGCTGCTCCTGGTAAGCGGCCTGCCAGCGTTGGTCGGGGGTCGATTCGGTGCCGGTCATGATCGGTGGGCGGAGGGTCGAGACACCGGCGCGCATCCACCGGTGAGACCCGCGACCGCGGCTTTTGTTACAGGCCGACCCCGGGACCGGCGCGCCCGGTCCGTCTCGCGGCCCGTGTGACGTTCCTGTGACGGGCCATGATAACTTTGCTTCTCTGCATGCGCCTGGACGCCCTGATCAAGTGGTTCCTGCCCCGGGAGGAGCGCTTCCAGGAGCTGTTGGAGCGGGACACCCGCAACCTGGTCCAGGCCGGGCGCCTCTTCCTGTCGATCTCCCAGAGCCACAGCCTCGAGGACCGCCGGACGAAGCTGGTCGAGCTGCGCGCCTTCGAGCACGAGGGCGATCAGATCACGCGCCAGATCTTCGAAGCGCTCAACACCACCTTCATCACGCCGTTCGACCGCGAGGACATCCGCTCGCTGGCGATCGACATCGACGACATCCTCGACTACCTCGAGGGGATCGCCCAGTACCTGGTGCTGTTCGAGCTCGACTCCGCCCCGGAGCCGCTGACCCGGTTCGGCGAGATCCTGCTCGAGCTGACGCTGCAGGTCGACCACTTGACCCACCTGATCTGGGACATGAAGAACGAGCGGGCGATCGGCGCCGGCATCGTCCGCGTCTCGGAGCTCGAAAACCAGGCCGACGCCATCTTCCACACCGTGCTCGCGCAGCTGTTCCGGCGCGACAGCGGCAACGACGCGCTCGAGGTGATGAAGTGGCGGGCGATCTACCAGGGCCTGGAAGACGCCTGCGACAAGTGCAAGGAATTCACGCACGTGCTCGGCAACGTGGTGATCAAGCACGCCTGAGACCGCGCGATGACGGTCCTCGTCGCCATCATTCTCGTCGCCCTCGTCTTCGATTTCCTCAACGGCTTCCACGACGCCGCCAACTCGATCGCCACCGTCGTTTCGACGCGCGTGCTGTCGCCGCAGGTGGCCGTCGTCTGGGCGGCGTTCTTCAATTTCGTGGCCGCCTTCCTGCTCGGTACCCACGTCGCGAAGACGATCGGCACCGGGATGATCGACATCTCGGTGGTCAGCCAGGAGGTCATCCTCGCCGGCCTGATCGGCGCGATCTTCTGGAACCTGTTCACCTGGTACTACGGCATTCCGGTCTCGTCCTCACACGCGCTGGTCGGGGGTTACGCCGGCGCGGCGGTCGCCAAGGCCGGTTTCGACTCGCTGATCCTCTCCGGCTGGACCAAGCCGCTCGCCTTCATCGTGCTGGCGCCGATCATCGGGCTCGGCCTCGGCCTCTCGATGTCGGTGCTGGTGGCCTGGATCTTCCGCCGCTGGCACCCGACTCGACTCGACCGCTTCTTCCGCCGGGGCCAACTCGTCTCGGCGGCCTGCTACAGCCTCGGCCACGGCGGCAACGACGCGCAGAAGACGATGGGCATCATCACCGGCCTGCTGGTCGCCTCGGGCAAGCTGCAGGAGTTCGTCGTGCCGCTGTGGGTGGTGCTCGTCTCGCATGCGGCGATCGCGCTCGGCACGCTGTTCGGCGGCTGGCGAATCGTCAAGACGATGGGGACGAAGATCACCAAGCTCCAGCCGGTCGGGGGCTTCTGCGCCGAGACCGCGGGCGCGATCACCATCGTCGGCGCCACCCTGGGCGGGATTCCCGTCTCGACCACGCACACCATCACGGGGGCGATCATGGGGGTCGGCGCCACGCGCCGCCTCTCGGCGGTCAAGTGGGGCGTCGCCGGCCGCATCGTCTGGGCCTGGGTGCTCACCATCCCGATCGCCGCCGCGGTGGCCGCCGCGGTCTATCCGCTGCTCGCGACCTGGCTGAATTGAGCGCCGGCTCCGGGCCGAGGCTTGACCTCGGCGGCGGCGCCCGATCCAATCTCGCCTCGATGGCCCGCGCCCGCTCTCTCGCGGCACCGGTTCCCGCCGTCGACTCGCCGCCGCCGCCGCCGCCGGGCGGCTTCGAACGGCTGGCCGCGATCGACATCGGTTCGAACTCGATCCACATGCTGGTGGTCGAGAGTGACGGCTCGGGCGGCTACCGGGTGTTGGCGCGCGAGCGCGCGATGGTGCGACTGGGCAAGAGCGCGCTCTCGCGCGGTGCCCTGTCGGCCGCGGCGATCCGCCGCGGACTCGAGACCCTGCTCAAGATGACCACGCTCGCCCGCCTCAAGGGCGCGCGGCAGCTCGTCGCGGTCGCGACCAGCGCCGTGCGCGAGGCGGCCAACGGCGACGAGTTCCTCTCCCAGGTGCGGGCGATCACCGGTCTCGACGTGCGCAAGCTCTCGGGTCTCGAGGAGGGCGCACTGATTTTCCGCGCGGTGCGCCACGCCGTCGACCTCGGCCGGGGCTGGTCGGTGGTGGTCGACGTCGGCGGCGGCTCGACCGAGTGGTGCGTCGCCCGCGCGGGCAGGCTGCGCTCGCTCAAGAGCGTGCCGCTCGGCTCGCTCCGCCTGGCGGCGCGGCTGACCGGCGACCCACCGGCGCCGGCCGCGCTGGCGAAGCTGCGGCGGGCGGTCCGCGACGAGATCGCGGCGCTGCGCGCGCCGGCCGCGACCGCGCTCCTGGTCGCGACCTCTGGCACCGCCGCCTGCTGTGGCGACCTCGCCGACCTGTTCGCCGGCCGCGAGCGGCGCGGCGCCACCGGCGGGCTGCGCGAGCTGCGCCGCCGCGAGCTGGCGGAGGTCATCTCCCGGCTCTCGCTCCTGCGCCGCCGCGAGATCGCGGCGCTGCCTCCCGTCGGCGCCCCGCGGGCGGGCTCGATCCTCGCCGGCGCCCTGCTGCTCGACGAGCTGGCGCGCCACGCCGGCGTCGACCGCCTGCACATGTGCGACCGGGCACTGCGCGAAGGGCTGGTGCTCGAGGCTCTCGGCCACGCCGATCCGGCGGAGGCGGGCGGCGGCGACGTCCGCCGGCGCCAGGTCCTGGCGCTCGCGCAGCGCGCTCCGGGCGGGCTCGAGCACGCCCAGCAGGTGGCGCGGCTGGCGCTGCGGCTGTTCGACCTGACCGCACCGGTCCACGGCCTCGGCGAGCGGGAGCGTGAGTGGCTCGAGCACGCCGCGCTGCTTCACGACATCGGCTCCTCGATCCACTTCGAGGGCCACCACAAGCACTCGCAGTACCTGATCCTGAGCGCCGACCTCGACGCCTTCGACCGCCGCGAGATAGAGATCGTCGCCCACGTCGCCCGTTACCACCGCGGCGCCCCGCCGCGGCGGCGGCACGACAGCTTCGCCGCCCTCGAGGCCTGGCAGCAGCACCGGATCGAGGCGCTGGCGGCGCTGTTGCGCGTCGCCAACGCGCTCGACCGGACCCACGCCGCAAGGGTGGTCGAGCTCTACGTCTCGCTCGCCAAACGCCGCCGGGTCGTGATCGAGCTCTTGTCGCCGTTCGACGTCTCGCTCGAGGTCGCCGCCGCCCGCGATCGCGCCGACCTGTTCGAGCGGGTGTTCGGCCGCCGGCTCGACTTCCGCCAGGGCCTCGAGCGCTCGGCTCGTCGGCGCCAGCGCGCCTGATCTCACGGCAAGGCGTTCCGTCACAGAGAGTTAACGGCGCTCCGCGCGCCGGGCGGTGGAAAGCAATTGCGGAAATCTCGCCCCTCCGCGCCGCGAGCGTGGCGCTGACTGAGTTGTGTCAGTGAGTCAATCGACTCGAAACAAACCACTTGCGGAGACTGCACAGAATCCGGTGCAGAATGTGGCCGCCACCGCAGCATCGCGGCATCCGAGCTTCGCAACGCCCCCTTTTCGACAGGTTTTTCCGCAGGCGCTGTGGAGAACCGCGCAAGTGTCCCGAAACACTGGAGAAGGCGGCTGCTACACTGCCGCGAGCTGGCCGCGGCGCTCGGTCGCGGCCCTCCCGAGAGCGCCCATGCCCGCGCCTTTTTCGCCTCGTTTGCGTCTCGCCCCCTTCTGGCCCGCCGCGCTCGCTCTGGTCGTCGCGGGCGCGCTCATCCTCCACTTCCTGCCCGGCAACCTGGCCCAGGAAGCGGCCACCGACCTGGTCGCGGAGGCCCGTTTGCTGGCGCGCGGCATCGAGCTCGCCGCGATCCCCGAGCGGGCACCCGACGCCACGCTGCAGCACCGGGTTCGCGAGCTCGCGGCCGACTCCGACCATCGGATCACGCTGATCCGGCGCGACGGCACGGTGCTCGCCGACAGCTCCCGGCAGAAGCTCGAGGACGTCGCCGCGATGGAGAGCCACCGCGAGCGACCCGAGATCGCCGCCGCGCTCGACCGCGGCCAGGGCACCGCCGTCCGCCACAGCGGCACCTCCGGTCTCGACACGGCCTACGCGGCGGTGATCGCCCGCAGCGCCGACGGGCAGCCGCTGGTGGTGCGGGTCGGCCGGCCGCTGGTGGCGCTCGAGACCGCGCGCCGCCATCTCACCCGGACGCTCCTGCTCTCCGCGCTCGCGGCGGCGCTCTTGGTCGCGCTGCTCTCCTGGTGGCTCTCGCGCACCCTCTTCCGGCCCCTCGCCGAGCTCATCGCCGCCGCCGACGACCTCGGTCGCGGCCACTACGACCGTCCGATCGAGATCCCCGCCGCGCAGGAGCTGTCGACGCTGGCGCGGGCGCTCGAGCGGATCGCGCGCGAGGCGCGCCGTCAACTGGCGGCGGTCGAGTCGGAGCGCAATCACCTGCGCGCCACCGTCGCCAGCATGACCGAGGGGGTCCTGGTGACCGACAGCGCGGGCCGGGTCCGACTGGTCAACCCCGCGTTCCGGGCGCTGTTCGGGCTGGACGGCGCCACCGAGACCGCGCAGGTGCTCGACTTCGCCCGCCAGCCGCAGGTCGTGGACCTGATCCGGCACGTGCTGGCGGGGGGGCGCCCCGACCCGGCGCAGCTCGAGCTGCCCGAGCCGCGCCGCCGCCGGGTCCTGCTCCACGCCGCCCGGCTCGCCGCCGGCGAAGGGGCGGTCGTGGTCGCGCGCGACGTCACCGAAGCCGAGCGCCTCGATCAGATGCGCAGCGACTTCGTGGCCAACGTCTCCCACGAGCTGAAGACCCCGCTGGCGGCGATCCGGGGTTACGCGGAGACCCTGGCCGACGGGGCGGTCGAGGACCCGCTCACCGCGCAGCGCTTCAGCCAGCGCATCCTCGACCAGTGCCACCGCCTGGGCGAGCTGCTCGACGACCTGTTGACACTGTCGCGGCTCGAGGGCACCGATCCCTTCCGCGCCCTCGAGCCGGTCGATCTCGCCGCCGTCGTGGCCGAGGCGGTGGAGCTGGTGCAAGCCACCGCGGCGGCGCACCAGGTCGCGATCGTGCGCGCGGAGGAACCCGCGCTCACGGTCGCCGGCGATGCCGAGGGGCTGGTGCGACTGGTGGTCAACCTGCTCGACAACGCGATCAAGTACAACCGCGCGGGCGGGCTCGTGACCGTGCGCCTCGCCGTGCGCGACGGCCTGGCCGAGCTCACCGTCGAGGACACCGGCATCGGCATCCCGGCCTCAGCGCTGCCCCGGCTGTTCGAGCGCTTCTACCGGGTCGACAAGGGGCGCGCGCGCGAGGAGGGCGGCACCGGCCTCGGCCTCGCCATCGTCAAGCACGTGACGCAGGCGCACTCCGGCCGGGTCGAGGTCGAGAGCGAGCCGGGGCGGGGTTCGACCTTCCGGGTGCTCCTGCCCCTGCGCCCGCCGGCGCCAGAGACCCGCCCCGGGGGGTGAGCCCGCGGCGCCCCGCGCGGTGCTAGCTTCGACCGGATCGCAGTCGAAAGGTGGGCCGGCAATGAGTAACGGTGCGGTCGATCGAATCGGCGGGGGCAGCGTGCTCGCGCTCTCGGCGGCGCAGCGGGCGGCGGTCCGCGAGCTGACCCGCGGCGGGGTGGTGGTCCGGCCCTCGATCGGCCTCGCCCGTGGCGCCTATCTCGCCAACGACGCCGTCGAGCGGGCGCACGCCGAGGCCGATCCGGAGGTCTTCTGGGCCGAGCGCGCCGAGGAGATCGACTGGATCGAGCCCTGGCACGAGGTCCAGCGGTGCCAGCCGCCGCGCCACGAGTGGTTCGTCGGCGGCCGGCTGAACGCCGCTTCGAACTGCCTCGACCGGCACGTCTACGGCGAGCGCCGCAACAAGGCGGCGCTGCTCTGGGTGGGCGAAGAGGGCGAAGAGCAGGCCTACACCTACAACCGGCTCTACCGCGAGGTCAACCGCTTCGCCAACGCCCTGCGCCGCCTCGGCGTCCGCAAGGGGGATCGCGTCGCCCTCTACATGCCCCTGGTGCCGGAGGCGATCATCTCGATGCTCGCCTGCGCCCGGCTGGGCGCCATTCACTGCGTCGTCTCGACCGGCATCGGCACCCAGGCGCTGCGGGCGCGTCTCGAGGACGCGGGCGCGCGCGTCGTCGTCTGCTCGGACTTCACCTTCCGGCGCGGCCGCAAGGTACCGCTCCAGCCGACCGTCGACGAGGCGGTGCGCGATCTCGCCGCGATCGAGCACGTCGTCGTCCACCGGCGAGGCTCGCGCCCCGGCGACGCGCCGGCCGGGTTCGACAGCGAGCGCGAGAAGGACTTCTACGACCTCCAGAACGCCCGGGAGATCCACTGCCCCCCGGAGCCGATGGACGCCGAGGATCCCCTCTTCATCCTCTACACTTCGGGCTCCGACGGCCGGCCGAAGGGCGTGGTCCATGCCACCGGCGGCTACCTCGTCGGAGTCAGCTACCTGGCGCGCGCCTTCTTGCAGATCGGCGACCGCGATATCTACTGGTGCATTTCCGACATCGGCTGGATCGTCGGCCACTCCTACATCGTCTACGGCCCGCTGTCGATCGGCGCCACGGTCTTCTGCCGCGAGGGCGTGCCCGATCACCCCTCGCCGGACGTCACCTGGGAGCTGGTCGAGCGCTTCGGCATCAACATCCTCTTCACCTTGCCGACGGCGCTGCGGCTGTGGATGAGCCACGGCGCCCAGGTCCCAGCTCGCTACGACCTCACCCGCTTGCGCCTGCTCGCCAGCGCCGGCGAGCCGCTCGACGTCGAGACTCACCTGTGGGCGCAGGAGCACCTGGTCGGCCAGGCCGAGGGCCTGGTGGTGGACAATTTCTGGCAGACCGAGATCGCGGCGCCGGTGCTCGGCAGCCTGCCGACTTTCGAGGTGCGCCCGGGCAAAGTCGGCAAGCCACTGCCCGGCGTGGCGGCCGACGTGGTCGACTCCGAGGGGGGCTCGCTGCCGGCTGGCGAGGCGGGGCACCTGGTGCTCCGCCGCCCGCTGCCCCACATGATGCGCGCGGTCTGGAACGATCCCGACGACTACGCCGCCTACTGGAGCCGGATTCCGGGTTGTTTCGCGACGGGCGACCTCGCGCTCCGCGACGCCGACGGCTACTTCGCGGTCCTCGGCCGCGCCGACGACGTGCTGAACGTGGCCGGTCACCGCATCGGCACCGCCGAGATCGAGAGCTCGCTGCGGCGTCATCCGGCGGTCGCCGAAAGCGCCGCCATCGGCCTGCCGGACGCGATCCGAGGCGAGCGGATCAAGGCCTTCGTCGTGCTCCGCCCGGGCGCCGCCGCCGGCGGCGGCCTCGCCGCCAGCCTCAAGGACCATGTCCGCCAGGACCTGGGGCCGATCGCCGTGCCGTCCGAGATCGAAGTGCGCGAAGCGCTGCCGAAGTCCCGCTCGGGCGAGGTCGGCAGGAGCTATCTGCGGGCGCTCGAGCTGGGCGAGGTGCCCGGCGAGCCTTCGAGCGTGGAGGACTGAGCGGGCCTCGGCCGGCCCGCGCCGCCGGCGCTCGCGACCGGCGGGCGGCGCTGTCGCACTCCTGTCACCGCCGCGTCGCAGGGATGCGCGGCGAGCCCTCGTATCGTGCGCCTCGATCGCGGGCGCGGTCCAGCCGGCCTCCTTCGCCGGCCCTTCGCGCCGCGGCGACACCGACTCCATTCACCGTTCAGAGGAGAACCACGATGCGCAAGACCACGATGATCGCCGCGGGCCTCTGCGCGCTCGCCCTGCTCGCCGGCGCCGCGCCGCCGCTGCCGGCCCAGGGGCCGCTCACGCTCTACTACCAGGAGGTCGAGCACGACGGCCGCGTCTACGTCTTCAACACCCCCGAGGTCTACAAGGAGTTCCAGGCCTCCGGCGAGATGGGTAAATCGATCACTCTGATCGGCCGTGGCGTCGACGGCAAGACGGTGGTAGCCGAGAACGAGACCGCCGCCAGCCTCTACTTCTTCAAGCACGGCCTGCCGGCCTACGAACACGACACGCCGAAGCCCTACAAGCCCCCCTTCGACATCGGCTGGAAGGACGGCAAGACCACGATCTCGTCGAAGAACGCCCAGCTCGTGATCTCCAACCGGATGCAGGTCCGCTTCACCTCGGAGAACCTGGACTCGAACAGCGCCACTGCGGGGCCGGAGCGGGACAGCTTCCGCATCCGTCGGATGAAAACCAAGTTCGACGGCTGGGCCTACACCAAGGCCCTGACCTACGAGTTGCAACTCAACTGGCCCGACACGGCGAATCCGCTCGAAGACGTCAACATCAACTACGACCTGACCAAGGGCAAGAAGGCGGCGATGCTCAAAGTCGGCCAGTTCAAGGTGCCGTTCGGGCGCCAGGAGCTCACCTCCTCGGGCTCCCAGCAGTTCGTGGATCGCGCCGCGGTCTCCAACACCTTCGCCCGCGGCCGCGACATCGGCATGCAGCTCTGGGGCACCCCGGCCGGCGGCAAGCTCGACTGGCGGGTCGGCGTCTTCAACGGCAACGGCCGTACTGTTTCTCGCAACGACAACGACGACCTGCAGCTCAACGCCCGCCTGCAGTGGGCGCCGCTGGGGGACCCCAAGTACTCCGAGGGCGACTTCGACTCGACCGACAAGCCGCTATTCTCGGTGGCCGCCAACTACGAGGCCAACACACGCCAGATCGCCGCCTCCGGAGCCACGCCGGCGCACCAGAACGAACAGACCATCACCGGCTTCGACGCGACGTTCAAGTTCAAGGGCTTCTCGCTGTTCGGTGAGTACTTCGATCGCGAGAACGACCGGACCCAGGGTCTCTCGGACTTCGACGACGAGGGTTACATCCTCCAGGCCGGCTACTTCGTGATCCCGAAGAGGCTCGAGATCGCCCTCCGAACCGCGGAGTTCGATCCCAACGCCGCCCGTTCGAAAGACATCCGGAGCGAGAACGGTATCGCCTTCAGCTACTACTGGAACAAGCACAACCACAAGCTGCAAGCCGACTTCCGCGAGATCGAGGACGAGGCGCGCGGCGCCTCCGACAGGGAGATCCGCTTCCAGTACCAGATCATCTTCTGAGCACCTCCCTCGGGGCGGGGGGACCCTCGGCGCGTTCGGGGTCTCCCCGCGATTTTTCTTTCCTGCTAGCCTCGCCGGGCCCGGAGAACGCCATGGAACGCCACCGCGACCAAGACCTCGAGAAGATCCGCCGGACGCTGCTGCGCATGGGCGGGCTGGTCGAGCGCATGATCGGAGAAGCCATGCAGGCGCTGGTCGAGCGCGATCCGGCGCGCGCCCAGGCGGTGATCTCGACCGACAACGACGTCGACGCGATCGAGAAGGAGCTCGACGAGCTCTGCCACCGCTACATGGCGCTGCAGCAGCCCACCGCGATCGACCTGCGGTTCCTGGTCGCGACGATGAAGATCGCCAACGATCTCGAACGGATGGGCGACTCCGCGGTCAACATCGCGCAGTCGACCGAGATGCTCAACCAGGAGCCGCCGCTCAAGCCCTACATCGATTTGCCGCGCCTGGCCGCGATCACGCAGGAGATGGTGCGCGACGCGCTCGACAGCTTCGTGCGCAAGGACACCGAGGCGGCGCTCGCCGTCTGCCGGCGCGACGACGAGGTCGACGGGCTCTACAAGCAGCTCTTCCGCGAGCTGCTCAGCTACATGGTCGAGGATCCGCGCACGACCTCGCGCGCGCTGCACCTGCTGCTCGTAGCCCGCAACTACGAGCGCATCGCCGACCACGCGACGAACATCGGCGAAGACGTCGTCTTCTACGTCGAAGGCCGCGACATCCGCCACAACGCCCCGGCCAGTACCTGAGCCGGAATCGACTCAGCTCGGCGGAATCCAGCCTCCCGTTAACGCCAGCTCGGCGTTGAGGACGCTGGCGCCGGCCGCGCCCCGCTCGACGTTGCTCCCCATCGCCACCAGCTTCCAGCCCAGCAGGGCGCAGGGCCGCAGGCGGCCGACGTGGACTGTCATGCCGTCCCCCTCGTCGACATCGAGCCGCGGCTGGGGCCGGTCGGGCGCGACGTGGAGACGGACCGGCGGCGAGGGCGCGGAGGGGAGCGCCAGCCGTTGCGGCTCGCCGCGAAAGCCGACGATCGCGGCCGCCAGCTCCTCGAGCGTGGCCTCGGTCCGCAGCCGGACGGAGATCGCCTCGGTGTGGCCGTCCACCACCGGCACGCGCAGGCAGGCGGCCGACAGCCGCAACGCCGCCGGCACGATCGCGCGATCGACCCGGCGGCCGAACAGCTTCGGCACCTCCTCGGCCACCTTCTCCTCCTCGTCACGAATGTGCGGCACGACGTTGCCCAGCAGGTCGAGGCTGGCGACACCCGGGTAGCCGGCGCCCGAGGCGGCCTGATAGCTGGCGAGGAAGATTTCCTGGATCCCGAACGCCTGCTCGAGCGGCGCCAGCGCCGTGACCAGGACGGTCGCCGTGCAGTTCGGGTTGCAGACGATGCCGCCCGGCCAGCCGCGGCGTGTTCGCTGGACTTCGAGCAGGGCGAGATGATCGGCGTTGACCTCGGGTACGACCAACGGCACGTCGTCCGCCATCCGAAAGGCCGAGGCATTGCTGAACACGGTCGCTCCCGCGGCCGCGAAGCGGGGCTCGACCTGCTCGGCCACGGCGCGATCGAGAGCGCTGAAGGCCACCGCCGCGGCGCACGCCGCGGGGTCGGCGGCGACCAGTCGCAGCGCACCGAGGCCGGCGTAGGGCTCACCCGGCAGCCGCCAGGCGCACGCTTCGTCGTACCGGCGCCCCTCGGAGCGCTCCGAGGCGGCGAGGGCGGCGACGCGGAACCAGGGGTGGGTCGCGAGGCGGCGGACGAAGCGCTGCCCCACGACGCCGGTCGCGCCCAGGACCGCGACCGGAATTCGATCTTTCGACTCGACTGGCGACGGCAACGACCTCGAGACCATCGGCGCTCTCCGCCGCCGATGCTACTGGAACCCCAGGCCAGCCCCGGAGCGGGCCGGGCGCCACGGGGGCGGCGGCCCGGCTGTCACACCGCTGTCACATCGTCTTCCCCCCCCCGACAAACCCCCTTGCGAGACTTCTCGCGTTCTGGATGTGCCGGCGTCGCTCCGCTCTCGGGCGGCGACCCGCCCCCATCGCGAGCAACCACCCGCCCGGCGAAGACCGGGCACCCGACCCAGGAGGATTCCGCATGAAACCGCTCTCCCTGCTCACGGCTGCGGCGCTCGTTCTGGCCGCGGCCGCCCCCCTCGCCGCCGAGCCCGCCAAGGTCGATCCGGCGATCCAGCCCTACGCCAAGGTCTCGGGCGTGTCGGGGAACCTGAGCTCGATCGGCTCCGACACCCTGAACAACCTGATGACTTTCTGGGCCGAGGGCTTCCAGAAGCAGTACCCGAACGTCCGCATCCAGATCGAGGGCAAGGGCTCCTCGACCGCCCCGCCGGCCCTGATTTCGGGCACCGCCCAGCTCGGACCCATGAGCCGGCCGATGAAGGCCGAGGAGATCGACGAGTTCGAGAAGAAGTACGGCTACAAGCCCTCGCTGCTGCGGGTGGCGGTCGACGGCTTGGCCGTCTACGTCAACAAGGACAACCCACTCGACAAGCTGACTCTGCAGCAGGTCGACGCGATCTTCTCGAAGACGCGCAAGATGGGCGCCAAGGACATCAAGACCTGGGGCGATCTCGGCCTCGCCGGCGAATGGGCCTCGCGGCCGCTGTCGCTCTACGGCCGCAACTCGGCCTCGGGCACCTACGGCTTCTTCAAGGAGGTCGCGCTCGCCAAGGGCGACTACAAGGACACCGTCAAGGAGCAGCCCGGATCGGCTTCCGTGGTGCAGGGGGTGACCGAGGACAAGTGGGGGATCGGCTACAGCGGCATCGGCTACCGGACCTCGGGCGTCAAGCCGCTCGCGCTCGCCGGCAAGGACGGCGGCGCCTACACCGTCGAGCCGGAGGACGTGCTGACCGGCAAGTACCCTCTCTCCCGCTTCCTTTACGTCTACTTCAACCAGGCCCCGAACAAGCCGCTCGACCCGCTGGTGCGCGAGTTCCTGAAGTTCGTCGCCTCCCGCGAGGGCCAGGAGATCGTGGTCAAGGATGGCTACCTGCCGATCTCGGCCAAGGTGGTGGGCGAGGAGCTCGTCAAGCTCCAGTAGTCTCCGCCGAGAGGCTCCGAGCCCGGCGGCCGCCGCGCCGCCGGGCGCTTCGCTTCCGCAGGGCCGGAGACCGAGAGCGCCAACATGGCCGTCGCCGACTTCCCCGACCAGGATCCCTCCGCCGCAGCGCCCCGCAGCGCGCCGGCGAAGCGGTTGTCGATCTCGACCGCCCGCCGGCGGCTGGCGGCCGACCACACCGCCCGCTGGCTGGTGACCGCCGGCGGCCTGGCGATCATCGCCGGCATCCTGGGCATCCTGTTCTTCATCCTGGCCGAGGTGCTGCCGATGATCCGGTCGGCGCGCGTCGCGGTCGAGCGGACCCTCGCGGTCGACCGCCCGGTGCGCGCCGTCCTGGTCGACGAGCACCAGACCCACGCCGCGGTCCTCGGTCCTGGCGGCATCGTCCGGGTGCTGCGCCTCGACGACGGCGCCACGGTCGTGGAGGAGAGCCTGACCGCCGAGCTGGCAGAGCTCGACGCCGCCGCGGCGGCGGTCCCGGCCGCCGAGGAAACCGCCGCGGCCCCCGGCTTCGAGCTGCTCGACGCGCGCGTCCCCCCCGGCGGCTCGGCGGTAGCGGCCTCGACCTCGGACGGCCGCGTGCTCACCCAGGTGATCGAATGGCGCGTCCGCTTCGACGAGGAGCAGCGCCGCATCGTCTCGCCCCACCTGCGGATGCCGGCGGTGCTCGCGCTCGATCCCGAGCGGCGCCCGCTCGGGGCTTTCGCCGCCCAGGCGACCGCCGACGGCCAGACCTCCGCCGCGGCGCAGCTCGCCGACGGCACGGTGGTGGTGGCCAAGGTCGCGGTGACCGAGAACGCTTTCACCGGCGAGATCGAGCGCTCGGAGAGCCGCCTGTCGTTCCCCGCCGTGCCGACGCTGACCCGGCTGCTGATCGACGCCGACCAGACCGCGCTGTTCGGCGGCTCCGAAAGCGGCGAGCTGTTCTGGTGGCTGTTCGACCGCGGCGACAACGCCGAGCCCGAGTCCGTCTCGGCCGGCACCGCCGCGGTGACCGCGCTGACGCTCCTGGTCGGCGACCGGAGCCTGGTGGTCGGTCAGAGCGACGGCTCGCTGTCGGTCTGGTTTCCGGTGCGGCAGGCGGCGGTGACCGCGGACGAGGACGAGCGCTTCCTGCTCACCCGGATCCGCGACTTCCCCCGCCACGGCGCGCCGATCGTCGACCTCGCCCCATCGCAGCGCAACCGGACCTTCCTCGCCACCGACGCCGACGGCGAGCTCGGTCTCTACTTCTCGACCTCCGAGCGGGTGCTCTGGCGGGGCGCCTCCCCGGTCGCCGGAGCCACCACGGCCATCATCTCGCCCAAGAGCGACGGCGCCTTTCTCGGCACCGCCAACGAGCTCGCCATCCTCGCCATCGACAACCCGCACCCCGAGATCTCCTGGCGCGCGCTGTTCGGCAAGATCTGGTTCGAGGGCTACGAGCGGCCCGAGCACGCCTGGCAGTCGACCGGGGGCACCGACGACTTCGAGGCCAAGCTCTCGCTCACGCCGCTCGTCGTCGGCACGCTCAAGGGGACGCTCTACTCGCTGCTGCTGGCCATCCCGCTCGGCGTGCTCGGCGCCATGTTCGCCTCGCAGTTCCTCCACCCCAAGTTGCTCGGCCTGATCAAGCCGACGGTCGAGATCATGGCCTCGCTGCCGTCGGTGGTGCTCGGCTTTCTCGCCGGCCTCTGGCTGGCGCCCCTGCTCGAGCGGACCTTCCCCGCCCTGCTCCTGGCCTTCGTCGCGCTGCCGCTCTCGGTCTGGCTCGCCGGCATCGGCTGGTCGCGCCTGCCGCTCGGCTTCCGCCAGCGCTATCCGGCCGGCGCCGAGGTCGGCCTCTACCTGGTCGTGGTCGCCGCCGCGATCGCGCTCTGCGGCCTGCTCTCGGCGCCGTTCGAGCGGCTGGCGTTCGGCGGCAGCTTCCCGGCCTGGCTGGTCCAGACCACGGGCCTGCCGTACGACCAGCGCAACGCCGTGGTGGTCGGGCTGGCGATGGGCTTCGCGGTCATCCCGATCATCTTCGCGATCTCCGAAGACGCCTTCTCGAACGTGCCCAAGAGCCTGATCGCCGGCTCGCTCGCGCTCGGCGCCAACCGCTGGCAGACCGTCACCCGCGTGGTGCTGCCGACGGCCTCGCCCGGGATCTTCTCGGCGGTGATGATCGGTTTCGGCCGGGCGATCGGCGAGACCATGATCGTGCTCATGGCGACCGGCAACACGCCGATCATGCAGCTCAACGCCTTCAACGGCTTCCGGACGCTGTCGGCGAACATCGCGGTCGAGATCCCGGAGGCGCCGCACGGCGGCACCCTCTACCGGACGCTCTTCCTCGCGGCGCTGCTGCTCTTCGTCCTCACCTTCGTGGTCAACACCGTGGCCGAGCTGGTCCGCCAGCGCCTGCGCCGCAAGTACGCGCAGTTGTGAGGAGCCGCGCCATGGCCAAGAACTCGACCACCCGGCGGCGCGACTTCGTCGGCACCTCCTTGACCGCGCTGTGCGGCGGCGCCCTGGCGCTCAACCTGCTCCTGATCCTGGGCCTGCTGCTGCTGATCGGCGTTTACGGCGCCGCCTACTTCTGGCAGCGCGACATCGTCGAGCTCACGCGCGTCGACGGTTCGCGGGTGCTCGGCGAGATCCACGATCGTGAGTCGATTCCACCGACTCCCGACGCACCGGAGCCGGGCGAGCGCATCAAGGTCCGCGTCGGCAACCGCGACCTCACCGCCAACGACTTCCAGTGGCTGAGCCTCTCGAGCGTCGTCGACCGCGGCACCCCCGGGGACGCCGTGGTTCTCGAACGGCTGGAGTGGGGCAACTTCTACGGCCGGATGGTGGAGCTCCGGCACGGCGACGAGCTGCTGGCTTCCGGCGGCGACGAGGTGTGGCGCCGGTTCGGGCCGCTCCACCGGGAAAAGGTTCGCCAGCGCGACGCCGTGCGCAAGCTCGAGCGGGGGCCGATCGGCGACGTCAACTTCGAGATCGAGAAGCTCCGGCTCGAGACCCGCCGGCTCGAGCTCGCCCGCCTGCCGGAGGCCGAGCTGGCGCGTCGCCAGGAGCAGATCGACGGGCGCATGGCCGCGCGCCAGGCCGAGTACGAGGAGCTCGCCACCCGGCTCTTCGCGGCCCGCGACGAGTTGATGGCCGAGACCCTGGTCATGGAGACGGCCGACGGGCGGCGCAAGGAGATCGCCGTCGGCGCCATCGTGCGCGCCCTGCGCCCCAACGACATGGGACCCCTCGCCAAGTCCGGCCTCTACCTGTCGCGGATCTGGGAGTTCGTCGCCGACGATCCGCGCGAGTCGAACACCGAGGGCGGCATCTTCCCCGCCATCTTCGGCACCGTGATGATGGTCTTCCTGATGTCGTTCGCGGTGGTGCCCCTGGGCGTGCTCGCGGCCCTTTACCTGCGCGAGTACGCCAAGCAGGGCCCGCTGGTGCGCATGGTCCGCATCGCGGTCAACAACCTGGCCGGCGTCCCTTCGATCGTCTTCGGCGTCTTCGGCCTCGGCTTCTTCGTCTACACGATCGGCGGCTCGATCGACCGTCTCTTCTACCCCGAGGCGCTGCCGACCCCGACCTTCGGCACCGGCGGCATTCTCTGGGGGGCCCTGACCCTGGCGCTGCTCACCGTGCCGGTGGTGATCGTCGCCACGGAGGAGGGGCTCGCGGCGGTGCCCGGCATCGTGCGGGCGGGCTCGCTCGCGCTCGGCGCGACCAAGTGGGAGACGACCTGGAAAGTGGTCGTGCCGGCCGCCGCGCCGGGGATCCTGACCGGACTGATCCTCGCCATGGCGCGCGCCGCCGGCGAGGTGGCGCCGCTGATGATCGTCGGCATGGTCAAGCTCGCTCCCGCCCTGCCGATCGACCACCACGCGCCGTTCGTCCACCTCGAGCGCAAGTTCATGCATCTCGGATTCCACATCTACGACGTCGGCTTCCAGAGCCCCAACGTCGACGCCAGCAAACCGCTGGTCTTCGCCACCGCGCTGTTGCTCATCGTGGTCGTCACGGTGATGAACCTGGTCGCCATCGCCCTGCGCAACCGCCTGCGGCGCCGTTACGCGGGCAGCGCGGTCTGACCCCTCCCGGAAGATCTGAGATCATGTCCACCTCCACCAACCTGGAGACGCCGATGGTCGACGCCGACCGCACGATGAGGCCCTCGTTCGAGCCGGGCAGCGCGCCGCCGCCGGAGAGCTCGGCCGCCGGCGATCCCGCGATCAACCCGGCGATCCCGGATCCGGTGCTGGAAATCGACCGGCTGAGCCTGTGGTACTCGGAGAAGCAGGCGCTCAAGGAGATCTCGCTCAAGATGGCGGCGCGGCGCATCACCGCCTTCATCGGTCCCTCGGGCTGCGGCAAGTCGACCCTGCTGCGCTGCATCAACCGGCTGAACGACCTGATCGACGGCGTCCGCATCACCGGCCGGATCCGATTCGAGCAGCACGACATCAACCACCCCGCGACCGAGATCAACGCGCTGCGCAAGCGGATCGGGATGGTGTTCCAGAAGTCGAACCCGTTCCCGAAATCGATCTACGAGAACATCGCCTACGGCTGCCGGATCCACGGCATCAACAGGAAGAGCGTTCTCGACGAGGTGGTCGAGAGGTCGCTGCGCGGAGCGGCGATCTGGGAGGAGGTCAAGGACCGGCTCGACGACAGCGCGCTCGGTCTGTCGGGCGGCCAGCAGCAGCGCCTGTGCATCGCGCGCGCGATCGCGGTCGAGCCCGACGTCATCCTGCTCGACGAGCCTTGCTCGGCGCTCGATCCGATCGCCACGGCGAAGATCGAGGAGCTGATGGAGGACCTGAAGCGCGACTACACGCTGATCATCGTCACCCACAACATGCAGCAGGCCTCGCGCGTCTCCGACTACACCGCCTTTCTCTACATGGGCGAGCTGATCGAGTACGGCGAGACCGAGAAGCTCTTCATCCGGCCGATGAAGAAGCAGACCGAGGACTACATCACCGGCCGGTTCGGCTGAAGCCGCGCGCGCCGATACAGCAGGCGCGCGACACCCCACAGGATGGCGATCGCGACCACCGCGATGCCCAGCCGCGTCGCCAGCTCGAGCAGGTCGACCAGCCGCTCGGGCAGGCCAGCTCCGAGCAGCTCGCCGCGGCGCGCCACGAGCCCGCGCGACAGCCGCCAGAAGACGTAGAGGCCGAACAGGTCGACGCCCAGCTTGGCGACCCGGGTGCTCCAGTGCCACCGGCCGGAGCCGATCTGGGCCAGGCCGAGGAACATGCCGGCGAGCAGCGCGACGTTCAGCCAGGGCAGGATCTCGAGCGCCAGGTCGTGGAGCAGCAGCTCGCCCCGCGGCAGGATCCAGAGCCCGAGCTGATCGCGGAACAGGTTGACCAGGACGAAGACCGCCGCGGGCGCCACGAACGCCATCACCGCGTCGAAGCGCGGGATCTCGTCGCCGGGACGGATCGCCGGCAGGGTCCGGGGGTCCCAGTCCTCCGAGCGCTTGGGCGAGCGAATGTCGGCGCGATCGACGAACGCGAAGATCAGGACCAGGATGCCGAAGGCGGTGAAGAGCGTCTCGGTGAGGCCGGTGGCCAGGCCGCCGAACCGGCGCGCCAGCTCCGTCGCCTCCGGCGTTCGAACCGCCACCGAGAGCGCGAAGGCGGCGGTGACCAGTCCGGCGAGAGCCAGGAGGACCGCGGCGGTGACTCGCTGGAAGGTGGGGAAGGTCTCGGGTCCGATCAGGTAGCCGCCCGCCGGGTGGTACGAGAGCGCGACCTCCTCGGGCCGGCCGAGACGGCGCAGCACGCGCACCACCGCCTCCTCGTCCACCGCATCCGCCCCCTCACCCTCGAGCGTGTCGAGCAGCGCCGAGCGCAGCTCCCGTTCGATCTCGTCCCGCTTCGCGCGCGGCAGCCGTCGCCCGACGGCCGCGACGTATCGATCAATCAGCTCCATGGCTCTCTCCTCGCTCCGCCTCGTCCAACAGCCGGTCCATCACTCCCGCCAGGCGCCGCCAGTGGACGGACAACCGCGCCAGCGTCTCCGCGCCGGCATCGGTCAGGCGGTAGTACTTGCGGGGCCTCGCGCCCTCGACGTCCCACAGGCTCTCGAGCAGCCCCTGCTCTTCCAGACGCCGCAACATCGGGTAGAGGGTCCCGGGCTCGATCTCGAAGCCACGCTCGGTGAGGCGCTGGACCAACGAATAGCCGTACTGCCTCGGCCGCACCTGGGCCAGGGTCGCCAGCACCACCGCCCCTCGGCGCAGCTCCTGGGCGAGCCGCTCTTCGGCCGCGATCGGATCCTTGGGCTCGACCATGGCGAGATAATATTATGCGCTACACACTATTGTCAAGTGTAATATATAGCGCAGCCTGAACCGAGCTTCCGCCAGGGTCCAGAACCAAGCTGCCGGTTGCTAGAGGTGCTCGCGAACGAGGCCGAGGAGGTCGCCCAGGACGCCGGCGGCGGTCATCTCGACCCCGGCCCCTTTGCCGCCGATGAGCAGCGGCTCGTCGTCGTAGCGGCCGGTGCGGAAGCTGACGTACTTGAGGCCCGCGAGCGGGCTGGCGGCCGGGATCGGCACCAGCCCGACGCTGCCGCGCCCCTCTTCGACGCGGGCCAGGTAGCGCAGGATCTTCCCCTCGTCACGCGCGGCCGCGACGCGAGCCGCCATCGCGCCGTCGAGCGACGGCAGCGCGGCGAGAAACTCCCCGACCCCGAGGCGGGCGAGCTCGGCGGGGAAGAGCGGCTCGACCTCGACGTCGGCGCTCTCCATCGGCCACCCGGCCATGCGACCGAGAATCAGCGCCTTGCGCAGGACGTCGCGTCCGCCCAGGTCCTCGCGCGGATCGGGCTCCGTGTAGCCCCGGGCGACGGCCTCGTTCACGGCCGCCGAAAAGAGCGCGCCCGCCTCGAGACGGGCGCAGAGGAAGCCGAGGGTGCCGGAGAGCTGCCCTTCCATGCGGCGAATCGGGTCGTTGGTGTCGACCAGGTAGCGCAGCGTGGCGATCACCGGCTGGCCACCGCCGACCGTCGACTCGTGGCGGACTCGCGGCTCGCCAAAGTACCGGCGTGCCGTCGCCCAGGGACCCGCCAGCGCCTTCTTGTTGGCGAGCGCCACCCCCCAACCCAGTTCGAGCGCCCGGTCGAGCACCGGCTCGAGCCCCTCGGCGGCGGTGACATCGACCAGGATCCCCGGTCGATCCACCTCGCTCGCCACCCGCTCGAGGAGCTCGACCGGAGACTCGCCCGGGCTCGCCGCCCGCCCCGCTCGCCGCGCCGGATCGATCGGCTCGCCACGCCCCTTGGCCGCCACCGCGTCCAGCAGCTCGGCGTCGGAGAGCCCGGCTGGATTCACCCAGGCACCCCTCCGATCCGCCACCGCCACGACCTCGAAGCGACAGCCGTTGCGCCGAGCGCAGGAATGCCGCCCGCTCACGATCTGGCGCAGCAGCGCGCCGCCCACGCCCCCGGCTCCGAGCAGCAGGACGGGGACGCGCAGCAGGCGCTTCGATCCGGATCGGCGCATCGTCGACCTGGAAATCTACAGGACCCGGAATGCGCCCGGGCTAGACTCCGCGCACCGCGGGGGGCGATCGCCATGACCGAGCGCGCGTGGGCAGACGTGGGCAGTGTCGAGGAGCTGGCCGACCGGCCGCTGCGGCAGGTCACCGTCGGACGGACGAAAGTGGCGCTCTGTCACCGCGACGACACCTTCACGGCGATCTCTGGCGTCTGCAACCACGTCGCCGGCCCGCTCGGCGAGGGCCATTTGGACGGCGACTACGTGGTCTGCCCCTGGCACGGCTGGAAGTTCCATTGCCGCACCGGCGAAGGCGAGCCGGGATTCGAAGAGGATCGGGTTCCCGTCCACGAGGTGCGCGTCGAAGCCGGGCGGGTGCTGGTCGCGCTCGAGCCCTCGACCTCGCGCCAGAAGAAACCGCACCCGCCGCACCCGCTGGCGCGCCGACCGGCGCGGGAGCCGGGGCCGGTGCGCGTGGTCGGCATCTCGACCACCATGACCAACCGCGACCTGCCGCGCTACTCGACCTCCGAAGCGCTGCTCGAAACCGCGCTCGAGCACGCCGGTGCCGTGCTCGGCTGCGAGACCCGTCCGCTGCGCCTGCGCGAGCTCTCCTTCCGGGCCTGCGAAGGCTACTACTCGAAGAGCGCTCGCGCCTGCACCTGGCCCTGCTCGATCACGCAGATGGACCCCGCCGACCAGCTCGACGCGGTCTACGAGGCCTTCGTCCACTGGGCCGACGTCATCCTGGTCGCGACGCCGATTCGGTGGGGTGCGGCCTCGTCGCTCTATTACAAGATGGTCGAGCGGATGAACTGCATCCAGAATCAGATCACGCTCTCGAACCGCGCGCTGCTCGAGAACAAGGTGGCCGGCTTCGTCATCACCGGCGGGCAGGACAACGTGCAGGCGGTCGCTGGCCAGATGCTCGGCTTCTTCGCCGAAGTCGGCTGCGTCTTTCCGCAGTACCCTTACATCGCACACTCCCGCGGCTGGACCGCCGAGGACATGGAGCGCAACGTCGCGCACGTCCAGCGCTCGCGCGAGCTGCACGACGGCGCCCGCGAGCTGGTCCGGCGGGCGGTGGCGCTGGCCGAGGTGCTGCTCGCTTCGACGGCCGAGCGGCGCCGCCTCGAACGCGGCGGCCGCAAGGCCTACCGCGCCCCCGAGCCCGCCGCGGGCTGAGCCGCACGACCGCAGCGGGCTCGGTCACCAGGAGCGGCAGATCGCCCAGCCGGACGACTTCGCCCGTCACCGCGACCGGCTCGGCCACCAGGTCGAGCAACTCCGGTCCGAGCGGGCGGCCCGTGGGCGAGACCAGCATCAGCACGAACCGCTCGCCGGCGCGGGTCCGCGCCACCAGCGCCGCCGGCGCGCCTCCGGAGATGCAGCGGACCGCGCAGTCGCGATGGGACTTGCCGTCGCCCGGCTTCATCACGCCGAGGTAGCACTTCGAATCGACCACTTCTCCCACCAACCGCTGGTGGCCGAGACCGACCGGCGCGGGATCGTCGGCTCCGCTCGCGAGCTCCGCCGTCTGGGCGACGGCGGCCGCGCCGGCCACTTCGAACAGCGCCGCCGGTCCGCGTCGGATCCAACTCCCCCGCAGCTTCACCGGCCTTCCGGTCCAGGCCAGAACCTCGGGCGCGGGCCCGTGCTTGCCGCGACCGACGAGGGGCACCACGCGCGGCGGCTCGCTCCCGCCCTGCGGCATCCAGAGCGCCGGCAGCGGCTCCGCGCGCAGCCAGCCCTCGATCTCGACCTCGGTCCAGGGATCGAACTGCCCCGGACCGAGCGCGCGCTGGCTCGCCGCCAGAGTGCCCGCGACGGTGACGAAGAGGAGCGAAAGGGCCGCGGTGACACCGCGCAGGAAGGGCACGAGCGCGGCGGGCGGAGGCAGGTAGCCGACGAAGAAGGCGCGCCGATCCGCCGGCGCCGGAATCGCGGGATCGAAGCGCGCCGGCTCGACCCGCGTGCCAGCCGGCAGGGGGCGCGGATCGACCAGGATCCGCTCGCCCTCGACTCGCAACCGGAACGTCGGCACCCGCTCGGTGAAGGGCGGCGGCGAGGCGCCGTCCTCCGGCCGGTACTGATAGCCGTGCCACGGGCACGTGACGCAGCCGTCGACGATCCTGCCCTCGCCCAGCGGCCCGTTCTGATGCTGGCAGACGTTCGAGAGCGCCGACAGCCTCCCCTGGTGGCGAAAGATCGCCACGCGCTCGCCGCCGATCGAAACCACGGTGGCGCGCCCCTCGGCGATCGCGCTCACCCGTCCCGCCTCGACGAAGCCGTCCCCGGTCGCGCGGGCGACCTCGCGGTCGATCCGCCGCTCGCGCAGCGCCGCTGCCAGGTGGAACCCCAGGATCCCCGACACGCCGAGAGCGCACATGGCAACCGGCGGCGTCGCCCGCTCGTCCTGGAGCGCGCCCAAGGCGACATGTCCCACCACGAGCGCATAGGCGGCGTAGGCGCCGGCGTGGAGCGCTTTCCAGACCGGCGCGGTGAGCTGGGCGAGCCAGAAATCGTGTGACGTCGCGGCGAGCAGGAAGAGCAGGACCAGCGCCGCGGCGCCGAGCTGCTGGAAGGGGAAGTGCGCGATCGAGTCGAAGCGGGTGTTGCTCACCAGCAGGGAGACCAACGGATTGCGGTCACCCAAGGCGTGGAACTGCACCAGCGCGAAGGCGCCGTGAGCCAGCGCGCAGACGAAGGTCGTGACACCCAAGTGGCGGCGGTTCCAGAGCAGCGGCAAGAAGCGTGGGTCGAAACGCGCGAGCGGCCCGATCGACAGCACCACGTGCAGCAAGAGAAACGCCGCGGTGCCGAACGCCCGGACGAGGGCCGTCTCGACCGTGGTCTCGGGTCGCAACAGGGCGGTCAGTCCGAGGAAGGTCGCGAGATAGAGCGCGAGCAGCCCGGCGAGCACCAGGTCGTAGCGCCGCTTGCCGGGCGACCACTGCACCGCGCGGTAGCCGGTGCTCACGGCCGATCCTCTGGTTCCATGGCGCTCGGGATCCCGTCGATGGCCCGCTCGAGGCGCACGGGCCCCGGACGCGCTCGGAGCGCGGCGATCAGGAGCAACGGCAGGATCACCAGCAGGAGGAGGAAGAGCCGCCGGTGACGGTCCCGGTGAGCGCGGATCACGACCCGGCCCCCCTGGCTTGGCGCCGATGCGCCGTGGTCTCGACGGGCGGTGGACCACCGCGGAGGATCCGCCGCGCCAGCAACGGCCAGAGCGCAACCAGGCCGGGCGCGACGATCAGCCGAAAGCCGAGCGAGGCCCCCCGAGTCGCTGGATCCAGCCGCTCGAGACCACGCGCGAGGGCCAGCGCCGCGAGCGCCAAGCCCGGAGCGAGATAGACGGCGGCAGCCACCACCACCATCCGCGCGACCGCATCGGCCATGCTCGGGGCTCCTTTCCGCAGACTACGACGCTTCCGATGCGCCGGCATGGTTCGCGGTTTCCCGGCTCGAGGCTGGCGAGTCGAGCCGACGCCACCGGCTCCGAGCAGGCTCAGGGGCACGGCCCGGCGTTCGGGGAGGGCGTCGGTGCCTTTCGGTTCGCGCTCGGTTGGACTGGAAGAGGAGACAGGCGCTCCCGCACCGCGGCCCGCTCGCGCCGTGGGGTACGATCCGCCGGCACCATGGGGGCGGCAACGGGGGCACCCCTCGGCTCACCGGCTCGCCGGCGGCTCGACGCCGTCGCGATCCCTGCTCTGCTGCTCGCGGCGGGCTGGGTCGCTACCGCCGCTGCCGCGCTCGATCCTTCGCGCGAGATCCACCAGTACACCTTCCGCTCGTGGTCGCTGGCCGACGGCTTCCCGCAAGCGTCGGCCAACGCCATCGTCCAAGGGACCGACGACTACCTCTACGTCGCTACCTTCGACGGGCTCGTCCGCTTCGACGGCGTGCGGGTGACGCCAATCCCCGGCGACGGCACGTGCAGCAACCGGCTGACCGCGCTCGCGCTCGACACGGCGGGTCGTCTCTGGGTCGGCACCGAGCGCTCCGGGCTCTGCTGGTTGGACGAGAGCGGCCGCCTGACCGCCCACAGGGCGCCGAACGGCGAGCCGATCGGCCGCGTGGCGACCCTGCGCGCGGCCTCCCGAGGGGGCCTCTGGGTCGCCACCGTCGACGGCGTCGTCCGGATCTCCGGCGAGCGGATCTCGCGCTTCGGAACCGAGGCCGGTCTGCGCAACTCCTTCGTCACCAGTTTGGACGAGGCCGCGGACGGTACGCTCTGGGTCGGTACCTCGAACGGCCTCTGCCTGCTCACGAACGGCAGCTGTCGCGAGCCGGAATGGGCGCGCGAGCTCGCGGATCGTGGCATCGGCGCCATTCGCATCAGCCCTGACGGCGGCGCCTGGATCGGCGCCGGGCACCGGATCTACCGGGTGGACGGAGAGGTCGCGACGCCATTGGCGCTCGAGCCGACGGCGAGGATCGCCGCTCTGCACGAGGACCGCGACGGCAACCTCTGGGCTGGGCTCGACCCCGGCGGGCTGGTGCGCGTCACGCCGAAACCCGGTCGGCTCTCGCGGCCGCCGGCGCTGGCCGCCGACAACGTCATCGCGATCACCGAGGACCACGAGGGCAACCTCTGGGTCGGCTTCGGCGGCTCCGGGCTGGTCGCGCTCGGCGAAGGGCGGGCCATCGGGTTGCGCCTGCCGGACGAGGCCCGGTCGCTGCCCGTCGTGCCGGTCGCGCCCGACGGCCGCGGCGGCGTCTGGGCGGGGCTGCGCTGCGGCGGCGTCGCCCGCGTCTCGGCCCCCGGCATCGAGCTCTTCGGCCACGAGCGGGGCCTCGAGAATCTCTGCGTCTGGGCGCTCTTGCCCGCTCGCGACGGCGGGCTGTGGATCGGCACCTACGGTGACGGCGCCTTCCGCATGCTGCCGGACGGCCGGATCCGCAAGCTCGGTGGCCCCTCGACGCGCGAGCGGGTGGTCCGCGCGTTCGCGCTCGAGAACGACGGCAGCCTGCTCGCCGCGACGGACCAGGGTCTCCACCGGCACCACCCGGAGCGCGGCGGCTTCGAGCTCGTCGCGGGCACCGCCGATGAGGACATCGCTTCGATCGACGTCGCACCCGACGGTGCCCTCTGGCTCGGCACCCGCGCCGGTGCGCTCTGGCTCGGCCCGGAGGGCGCCCGCCGCCTGGACCGCTCGAGCGGACTCGGCAGCGACCAGGTCCGGACCATCCGCCGCGACGCCGACGGCGTGGTCTGGCTGGGCACTTACGGCGGCGGTCTGGCGCGGCTCGCGGGCGACCAGCTGACGGTCTACGACTCGAGCGTCGGGCTGCCCGAGAACGTCGTCTCCTGGTTCGTCGAAGATCGACTCGGCCGCTTCTGGCTGACCGGCAACCGGGGCGTCACCCGGGTCGAGCGCCTTCAGCTCGAAGCGCTCGCGGCGGGTCGGCTCGAGCGGCTCGAGACCGACCTGTTCGACGGGCGCGATGGCATGCCGGCCTCCGAAACCAACGGCTCCGGCCAGCCGGCCGGCGCGCTGCTGCCCGACGACACCCTGTGGGTTCCGACCGTCGCCGGGCTGGCGGTCTTCGACACCGCGCACGAAGCGGCCCGGCCGCGCCCGCCGCGCGTCCACGTCGAGGAGATCCGGGTCGACGGCCGCGAGCTCGACCCGTCGCGCGAGATCGTCCTGGCGGCGGGCTCGCGCCACCTCGAGATCCAGTACACGGCGCTCTCCTTCCGCGCGCCGGACCGGATCCGCTTCCGCTATCGCCTGGAGGGATTCGACGAACGCTGGATCGAGGCCGGCCACCGGCGCGCCGCCTTCTACCCGATCATCCCGGCCGGCCGGCTGCGGTTCCACGTCATCGCCGGCACCGAGGACGGCGCCTGGAACGAGGAGGGGGCGTCGTTCGCGTTCGAAATGCGGCCGCCGGTCTACGCCCGCCCCTGGTTCCTGGCCACCGCGGTGGCGGTGCTCGCGGCGCTGTTCTGGTCGGCGCTGCGCCTGCGCGGGCTGGTCCAGATCCGGCGGCAGCGCGAGCTCGAGCGCGAAGTCGGAGCGCGCACGGCGGAGCTCGAGCAGCTGGCGGTGCTGACCGAGCAGATCCACGGCGCGGTCACCCTGGAGGAGACGCTCGACCACGTCTACGCGTCGCTGCGCGGCGTCATCCCCTACGATCGGATCGGGCTCGCGCTGCTGACCGAGGACCGGCTCGAGCTGCGCGCCGTCTGGTCGCGCACGCGCGCGGATCGCGAGGGGATCTCGATCGGCTATCAGGCTCCGCTCGAGGGGAGCAGCCTGATGGAGGTGCTCAAGTCGGGACAGCCGCGCGTCATCGCCGATCTCGAGGCCCACCTCTCCGCGCATCCGGACTCGGAGTCGACGCGCCGGATCCTCGCGGAAGGGATCCGGTCGAGCCTGACCTGTCCGCTGCGCGCCCTCGGGCAGCCGGTCGGTTTCCTGTTCTTCTCGAGCTTCACGCCGAACACCTACCGGCCGGAGCACGTCCGCTTCCTCACCCAGCTCGCCGGGCAGTTGTCGCTCGTGGTCGGCAAGTCCCGCCTCTACGAGGACCTGCTCGCCACCAAGGGACAGCTCGAGGAGGCCAACCGCCGGCTGGAGGAGGCCAACCGCCACCTGGAGCAGCTCGCCGCGGTCGACGCGCTGACTGGCATCGGCAATCGCCGCGCCTTCGACCTGCGCCTCGACGAGGAGTGGCGAAGGATGATGCGCGCTCGGCTGCCGCTGTCGCTGCTGATGATCGACCTCGATCACTTCAAGCCCTACAACGACGGTTTCGGCCACGCCGCCGGCGACGAGTGCCTGCGCCGGGTCGCCGCGGTGCTGGTCGCCAACCTCCGTCGGGTAGCCGACTTCGCCGCGCGTGTCGGCGGCGAGGAGCTGGCGGTGATCCTGCCCGAGACCGACCCCCCGGCCGCCCGCCGCATGGCCGAGCGGCTGCGAGCGGCGGTCGAGGCGCTCGGCATCCCGCACGACCCCGTGACGGGCTCCGAGCGCGTGACGATCAGCGTCGGCGCCGCGACGGTGACGCCGCTCGAGCCCCACGGCCTCGACCTCCTCTTGCGCGCCGCCGACCAGGCCCTTTACGAAGCCAAGCGCGCGGGCCGCAACCTGTCCCGGCACCGCACGCTGACGACGGAGGAACGCGACCCTCGGCCGCCTCAGGGCTGACGGAAGGACCAGAGGCCGGTGCCGCCGGTTTCGAAATCGTCCTCGAACAGGTCGACGCCGCCCCCGGGAATCGCCGTCGCGCAGGGGCCGTCTGGTGCACAATTGCGTCCTTTGCCGGGGTCCCGCGTCTCCTCGGTCGGGACCCCGCAGGGAGCGGGGCCCGAACCGACAGGAGATTCCGACGCCATGACGAGCCCGAAGACCCCCTCCGACCCGCAGCACCGCGCGGCTGACGACGTCAGCAAGACCGTGGCTCCGCGCGATGCGGCGGCGGCGGGCGCCTGTTGCGCCCCGGTGGCGACGGCAAGCTGTTGCGCCCCGGCGCCCGCCGCCGCGTGCTGCACGGCCGCGCCAGCGTCCTGCTGCGCGCCGGCCGCGACCGCCTGCTGCTGACGGCGATGACGGTCTCGCTCGCCGGCACCGCCCCACCCCCCTGGGAGAGCCTGCGCGGCGAGCTCGTCCGTTTCGTCCGCGCGCGGGTCGGCGACGAGACCACCGCCGACGACATCGCCCACGACGTGCTGCTGCGGGCCCTGGCCGAGCTCCAGGGCCCGCGGCCTCCCGTCCACTTGCGAGGCTGGCTCTATCGCGTGGCCCGCAATGCGCTCGCCGACCACTTCCGCCGCCGGCGGCCGACCGAGGAGCTGCCGGCCGACCTCGCCGCCGAGACCGGCCATGCCGAGGAGCTCGCCGAGCGCGAGCTGGCCGGCTGTCTCACGCCCCTGCTCGCCACCCTCCCCGCCCACTACCGGGAAGCGCTCACGCTCGCCGAGATCGACGGGCTGGCTCAGCGCGAGATCGCCGCGCGCGCGGGAATCTCGCTCTCCGGCGCCAAGTCCCGCGTCCAGCGCGCGCGGGCGATGCTGCGCGCGGCGCTCCTCGACTGCTGCCGGGTCGAAGTCGACCGGCGCGGTGGCGTGGTCGACTTCGAGGGGTGCTCGGGCGGCTCCTCTTGCCCGCCCCCTAGCCAGCCGGCCGCGGGCCCGGCGGCGGAAACCAGTGCCGGGTCCGGTTGCAGAAGCTGCACACCGAAAGCATGACCGGCACTTCCACGAGCACGCCCACCACGGTCGCCAACGCCGCGCCCGACTCCGGGCCGAAGAGAGCGATCGCGGTCGCCACCGCCAGCTCGAAGAAGTTGCTGGCGCCGATCAGCGCGCCCGGCGCCGCGACGTCGTGCGGCACCTTCAGCCATTTCATCAACCCGTAGACCAGACCGGAGTTGAAATAGACCTGGATCAGCAGCGGGATCGCGATCAGCACGACGTGGAAGAAGCGGCGGGTCAGGTTGTCGGCCTGGAAGGCGAAGATCATGACCAGCGTCGCGAGCAGCGCGATCACCGTGACCGGATGGAACGCCGGCAGGAACCGGCTCTCGAACCACTCCCTCCCCTTCGCGCGCAGCAGCGCGACGCGGCTCGCCGCCCCGAGCGCCAGCGGGATGACGATGAAAACGACCACCGACAGCAGCAGGACGCGGAACGGCACCGTGAGCGTGCTCGCGCCGGTGACCAGGAAGCCGACGATCGGGGCGAAGAGCACCAGCATGATCAGGTCGTTGAGCGAGACCTGCACCAGGGTGTAGCCGGGGTCGCCGTCGGTCAGGTAGGACCAGACGAAGACCATCGCCGTGCACGGCGCCGCGGCCAGGATGATCGCGCCGGCGAGGTACTGGTTCGCGAGCTCCTCACCGATCCAGGGCTGGAAGAGGACGCGGAAGAAGACGTAGCCGATCGCCGCCATCGAGAAGGGCTTGACCAGCCAGTTGACGAACAGGGTGACCAGGATCCCCTTCGGGCGCTCGCGGACCGCGAGCACGCTGCCGAAGTCGACCTTGAGCATCATCGGGTAGACCATCAGCCAGATCAGCACCGCGATCGCGACGTTGATCTGCGAACCCGCGCCGAACTCGAGCCGGCGGACGGCAGCGGTGAAACCGGGCAAGAGCTTGCCGAGCGCCACCCCGGCGACCATGCACAGCGCCACCCAGATCGTCAGGTAGCGCTCGAAGACGTTGAGACGCTTCCTCGTCACGTCGTCGTTCACGGCCGCACCTCTTCGCGCTGGATGATCCCCTCCTCCACCAGCCACCGCTCGATGCGGCGGCGGAGCTCGTCACGCACTGCGCGGAAGCGGTTCAGGCCTTCCTCTTCGCCCTCGTCGCGACCCGCCGGATCCGGCAGCGGCCAGTGCAGCCGCCGCGCCTGCCCGAGGTAGACCGGGCAAACCTCCTCGGCACAGAGCGTGATCACCGTGTCGACGAGCTCCCGATCGATCTCGCCGACCGACTTGGAGCCGTTCCCGGAGATGTCGATCCCGATCTCGGCCAGCACCCGGATCGCCAGCGGGTGGACCCGCGACGGCGCCGAGCCGGCGCTCTGGATCGGGATGCGGTCGCCGGCGAGGCCGCGGGCGATCCCCTCCGCCATCTGGCTGCGCGCCGAGTTGGCGACGCACAGGAAGAGCACGCCGCGCGTCACGAGGCGGCCGCTCTCGCGCCGGCGAGCAGCTCCTTGAGCTTGGTCGTCGACGGTACGTGGCCGCAGACCTTGATCTCGCCGTCGACGACCAAGGCCGGAGTCGCGACGACGCCGAACTCCAAGATCCTCTCGATCTCGGTGACCTTCTCGAGCTCGTAGTCGAGCCCGAGCTCTCGCGCGGCGAGCTCGGTGTGCTCGGTGAGCAGCTTGCACTTCGGGCAGCCGGTGCCCAGGATCTGGAGCCTCGTCGTCATCGGAATCTCCTCAAGCCGAGAGCCAGCCGTAGAGCAGGCCGGTAGTGGTCGCCATGGCGGCGACGAGCGACACGTAGACGATCGTCTTCCGCCAACCCATGAAGCCGCGCAGCACCAGCATCGCGGGCAGCGAGAGCGCGGGGCCGGCGAGCAGCAGAGCGAGCGCCGGGCCCTGGCCCATGCCGCTGCCGAGCAAACCCTGGAGAATCGGCACCTCGGTCAGGGTGGCGAAATACATCAGCGCTCCGGCGAGCGCAGCGAAGAGGTTGGCGTCGAGCGAGTTGCCGCCGACGGACTGGGCGACCCAAGCCGATGGGATCAGCCCCTCTTGCCCGGGGCGGCCGAGCAGGAGGCCCGCGACCAGCACGCCGCCCAGGAGTAGCGGCAGGATCTGCCTGGCGAAACCCCAGGTGGCTGTGAGCCACTCGCCGAGCTCCCCCTCGTCGCTGGCGAGCGCCGCAGCGAGCCCGGCGAATCCGACGGTGAACGGCACGACCGGATGCGCCGGTACCGCGACCGCCGCGAGCGCCGTCGCTCCGGCCGTCGCCCAGGCCTTCCAGGAGGCGAGGTCGAGCCAGCGCACGAGGACGCCGAGCAGCAGCGCGCCGGCCGAGCCGGCGAGCCACCACTTCGCGACGAAGACCGCGGCCCAGGCCCCCCCCTCCGCCGGCGCCCAGTTGGCGAACACCAGGATCGCGACGAGGAGGGCAAAGAAGCTCGCCTGCCGGCCGAGCGTCAGACGCGGCTCAGGCACCGGCAGGAGACTGTTGGTGACCGCCCGGGCGCGCTCCTCGTCGCGGTAGATCCAGGCCATCGAGAGACCGACGAAGACACTGAAGAGGACCGCCCCCACCGCCCGTGCGACACCGAGCTCGACGCCCAGGATGCGGGCCGTGAGGATGATCGCCAGCGCGTTGATCGCCGGACCCGAGTAGAGGAAGGCCGCGGCGGGGCCGAGGCCGGCGCCCCGCTTGTAGATGCCGCCGAACAGCGGCAGCACCGTGCAGGAGCAGACCGCCAGCACGGTGCCCGAAACCGAGGCGACGCCGTAGGCCATCGGGCGCGAGGCGCTCGGTCCCAGGAACTTCATCACCGCCGCCTGACTGACGAAGACGCTGATCGCCCCGGCGATGAAGAAAGCCGGCACCAGGCAGAGCAGGACGTGCTCGCGCGCGTACCACTTGGCCAGCTGGAAAGCCTCGACCAGCGCGCCGTCGAAACGAGGCGAGCCCACGGGCAGGAAATAGAGCGCGGCGAATACTCCCGCCAGCCCCGCCGCCCACCTGAGCTCCGCGCGCGCGCTCACCAGACTCGCCTCACGGAGTCGCCCCCACGCCTTCCGACTCCGGCGCCGGCTCGCGCACGCCGATCGCCACCAGGTCGAGCTCGGCGGCGCAGAGGGTGGTGATGGGGACGCGGCGCAGCCGGGCCACCAGGGTTCGGTCGGCCCGCACCGTCGGGTCGGCCGCGAGACGCGCCAGCAGCGGCGCGAGCCAGGCCGCGGTCGCGGCATCGTCGCGCTGGCGGTAGAAGACCAACTTGCCCTCCTTGCGCTCGACGACCAGGCCGCCGCGCGCCAGGACCGACAGGTGCTGCGACACCGTCGACGGCGCCAGCTCGAGGACCGCCGTCAGCTGGCAGACGCAGAGCTCGCCGCCGCCGAGCATCGCGAGCAACCGCAGCCGCGCCGGATGGGCGAGCGCCTTGCCGGCGTCGGCGAGCCGTCGGAGCGGTGGAAAGGGCTCCGTCGAGCCACGATATTTCGTCATATCGCGAATTGTAGACCCGATTCGGCGGCGCGAGCCACCCGTCGGCGCGGGGAGGGAAACCCGGACGGTGGGGGCCTCGGGGGGCGGAGAGTCAGCCGCCGTCGAGGGCGGCGAAGACCTCTTCGCGGCGACCGAGCTTGACGCGGGGGCGGCCGCCGGCCTTGCCGCGCTCGACCTCGAGGCGATCGAGCCGCTGCCACGCCGGGAAGTCGACCACCCGCACGCCGCGCTCGGCGAGCAGCCGGTCGATGGTCGCCGCCGCAGGCTCCGGCGCCGGCACGACGTGCGCGAGGTCCTCGAGCATCGCCGCCGCCGTCTCGGCGCCGTCCGGCTTGTTGCTGCCGATCAGACCGGTCGGGCCCCGCTTCACCCAGCCGGCGACGTAGAGGCCCGGCATCGGCGCCCCGCTCGCCGGGTCGGTGACGCGGCCGGCGGCGTTGGGGATGATCGCCGCGCGCTCGTCGAAGGGGAGCTCGGGCAGCGGCAGCGAGCGGTAGCCGACGGCGCGAACCACGAGGCCGGCCGAGAGCGTCTCCATCGCGCCGGTCCCCTCGGCGCGGACGCCGCCGCGGCCCGGCACCAGGCGATTGCGCTCGAGCCGAACGGCTGACACCCGGCCGCCCTCGCCCTCGAGCTCGACCGGCGAAACGCAGAAGCGCAGGTGGATCCGGCGCGGCGCCCCGGTCGCGCCGCGCTCGGCCAGGCCGCGCAGGATCTCGAGGTTCTTCTGCGCTTCGCGGTCGGCCGCCAGCTCCTCGGCGCTCGCCGCGTCGAGCTCGAGCTCGTCGGGCCGGACGATCAGGTCGACGCCGGCGAGGTGGGCCAGCTCCTTGAGCTCCGCCGGGGAGCACTTCGCCTGCACCGGACCGCGCCGCGCCAGCACGTACACGTCGCGAACGCCGCTGGCGCGCAGGGCCACCAGCGCGCCGTCGGCGATGTCGGTGCGCGCCAGCTCCTCGGGGTCGCGCACCAGCACCCGCGCGACGTCGACCGCGACGTTGCCGACGCCGACCACCACGGCGCCCGGCGCGGCGAGGTCGACCGGCAGGTCGAGGAAGTCGGGGTGGGCGCTGTACCAGGCGACGAAAGCGGTCGAGGAGTGGCTGTTGGCCAGCTCCTCGCCGGGCACGCCGAGGCGGCGGTCGCTCTGCCCGCCGACCGAGAACACGATCTGGTCGTAGGCGCGGCGCAGGTCGCCGAGCGCCAAGTCGCGGCCGTACTCGACGTGGCCGAAGTAGCGGACGCGCGGATCGAGCGCCAGTCGCTCGAAGACCCGCACCACTTCCTTGATCTTGGGATGGTCCGGGGCGACGCCGTAGCGGACCAGGCCGTACGGCGCCGGCAAGCGGTCGAAAAGATCGATTTCGACGGCCAGGTCCTTGCGGGCGAGCAGCGCGGCGATGGTGTAGAAGCCGGAGGGGCCGGCGCCGACGACGGCGACCCTCAGCGGGCGATCCGGAGTACCGAGGGGGGCGCGCATGAGCCGCAGCAGTATATCGGGGGAGGGCACGCGCCCTCCCCTCGGCCAGCGGAATGAATCCGCTGGCCTCACCCCGCCGCGGTCGCGAGCCTCGCGGCTCGCTCCGGTGGTTCGTTCACACAGGGGAGGGCACGCGCCCTCCCCTCGGCCAGCGGAGTGAATCCGCTGCCCTCACCCCGCCGCGGTCGCGAGCCTCGCGGCTCGCTCTGGGCTGGTACGCCAGGAGATTCTGCGCTCGGCTGGGAGACTTCGCGCGAGTGTCGGATCACTCGCCCGCGAAGTCGTGGCGGATGCGGCCGAGCAGGCGGTTGATGGGGTTGTTGCGGCCGAGGAACTTGAGCACCGGCCGCTTGCGGACGCCGATCTCCTGGCGCAGACCGCGCAACCCGGCATGCTGCGGGTCGAGCTTGAGCCCGCGCGCGATCGCCTCGACCGCCCCGCGCCGGTTGTTGGTCAGGAGGTGGACCTTGGCCAGGTTCATGTGGTTGTCCGGCTCGTAGAACTGGATCCGCACCGCGTGCTCGCACAGCTTCAGCCCTTCGCGCAGCTGCTTCTGCAGGCGCGCGACGCCGACGCCGAGGTAGGAGTACGCGACGCCGGGCAGGTCCTCGCCCATCCCCTTCGCCCCCACCGCCTTGCCCAGCAGCTGGATGCCCTTGTCCCATTCGCTGCGCCGGCAGAGAGCGACCCCCTCCTCGGCCAGCGCGCGCGCCCCGAAACCGTCGGTCGACATCACTCGCCATGTTACACTGAGCAACCTCGTTCTCGGAGCGAAAGCCGAGCGGAAAACGTCCGCCATGACCGACCCGACGCCCGCGTCCCCCGATCTCGCGGAGTTGATCGACCTCGCCCGGCGCTTCGCCGACCGCAAGCTCTACGACGAGGCGCTGGACCTGTTCCAGCTCGCCCTCCGGCTCGATCCCAAAGACCTCGGCCTGCGCCTCTCGATCGCCCGGCTGCGCAAGCTGCAGAAGCTCCAGACCCGGCGGCGCGACGGCAAGGACCCCGCCGAGGCGGCGCGCGACGAGATGCGGCGCAACTCGATCGACGCCTCCCACTTCCTCGGTCTGGCCTGGCTCTACGCCGAGAAGGGCGAGGAGTTCCGCGCCCTCGAGTGCCTGGAGATCGCCCGCGCCAAGGACGCCATCAGCCCCGCCAACTTCAAGCTCGCCGGGCGCATCCACTATCGGCTGCAGGACTACGACACCGCCGCCGCCCACCTGCGCAAGGCGCTGCGCTTCAACCCCTTCGACCGGGAGGGGGCGGAATTGCTGGGCCAGATCGAGTACGAGCGCAAGCAGTACCAGTCGGCGATGGCCGCCACCATCGACGCCTTCCTGCTGCTGCCCTCGACCGATGAGGAGCGGGCCATCCGGCTGCGGCGGCGAATCCGCACCCTGCGGCACCTGCTCGGCTGGCAGAGCCCGCAAGTGGTGGCGCTCTTCCGCGACCGCGAGGAGCTCCTGCACATCGCATTCGACCGCCTCGAATGGCGGCGCGAGCGCTTCCGCGGCGCCGAAGGGCTGGTCGAGACCACGGCCACGCCAGCCGAGCTGGGTGGACGGCTGTCGATCGCCGCTCGGCTGCGGCGAGCGCACGTCTGGGCCCATTTCACCGACGAGCAGATCTTCAAGATCTCCGCGGTGGTGACCGAGGAGGAGCACGAGCCGGACACGCTGGTCTTCGCCAACAACTCCGAGGGGATCGATCTCTATCTGCTCGAAGAGGGCGAGATCTCGATCCAGCGGCCGACTCCCTACGGCACGTTCTCGCTCGCGCTGCTCAAGCCGGGCGCCCTGTTCGGCGAAGTGAGTTTCATCTCGCGAGGCACCCGGTCGGGCGACGCCGCCGTGCTCAAGCCGTCGCGGCTGATGCGGTTCCAGGGCCAGCAGCTCGGTGAGCTGGCCGAGAGCTGGGCCGAGTTCGGAGTCCAGCTCTACTGGGGGCTCTGGCACGCCGTGGCCGGCAAGCTGCGCGCCACCAACGAGCAGCTGAAGTCCTTCTTCACCCCCGACCAGCAGACCGAGAACTTCCTCCGGCTGCGGCGGGGCCGCGGCGCTTCGCTCGACACCGTCGAGATCGCCCCCGACGACAAGCTCCGGCTCTTCCAGGAGCAGGGGCTGTCGGGCAAGGAGCTCACCACGCTCGCGAACTTCTCTCGCGAGCTCCGCTTCGACCCCGGGAGTTACCTGTTCGAGGAGGGCGACGAGGGGCACGAGCTCTACGTCGTGCTCGAGGGCAAGGTCCTGATCAGCAAGTACATCCCCGGCGCGGGCGAGGAGGCGCTGGCGATCCTCGAACGGGGCGACTTCTTCGGCGAGATGTCGCTCATCGACGGCGAGCTGCGCTCCGCCGACGCGCGGGCGCACGGCGGGCCGCTCACCGTCCTCGCTCTCGACCAGGGCACCATCCAGGAGATGCTGTCGCTCGACCCCGAGGCCGCGCTCGATTTCCTCAAGCTGCTCTGCCGCCTGGTCGCCAAGCGGCTTCGCGAGATCGACGAGAAGGTCGTCGGCTGGCGCATCCTCTCCGGCGGCCGCAGCCACACCGCCTCGGTCTGAAGCCCGACTCCCCGGAACGGGCAACTGGCGGCTCGGGGCCCCCGCCTCTCGGTTCGCTGGCCGCGGCCGGATCGGCACGGCCGCCGCGCGGGCTCAGCCCGAGGGCAGGCCGACCGTGACGGTCAGGCGATCGGGATCGAGGTGCCGGGCGACCGCGGCGGCGACCTGGTCCCGGTCGAGCGCGCGGATGCGCGCCGCCGTCCACTCCGGGTCCTCGAGCGGCAGCGCGTAGAGCTCGGCGGTGGCAGCGAGATCGGCCCATTGCCGCGCGGTTTCGCGCCGGAATGGCTCGCGGCCCAGCAAGTAGGCGCGCGCCGACTCGACTTCGTCCCCGGTCGGCCCCTGGTCGCGAAACCGCCGCAGCTCCTCGACCACCGCTCGCTCGGCGCGCGCCAGCGCCGCGGGCGCGGCGCCGACGTAGACGTACATCCGGCCGGCATCGAGCCCGGCGCCGGCGACCGTGTCCGCCGCGGCCGCGTAGGCGAGCCCTTCGCGTTCCCGAATCCGCTCCGGAATCCGGCCGGTCAAGAGCGCGCCCGACCCGAGCACGACCCCGGCGAGCTCGAGCGCCTCGAAGTCGGGGTGCCCGCGCGGCACCGAGAGCTGTCCGACGAACAGGTGGGCCTGGTCCCGGGCGCGGGTCGAAACCTCGCCTCGCCCGGCCGCGGGAGGCGGCGGTGGCGGCGGCGCCGAGGGTGCGAAGCTCGCGTCGCCCGCCGGTGCGCCCGCGTTCGAGAAGAGCCGCCGCGCCAGCCGCTCCGCGGCGGGCACGTCGAGCTCCCCCGCCACCGTCACCACCACCCCTCGCTCCAGGGACTCGGCGTGGAAGCGACGGCACTGCGCCGCCGCGACCCGGCCCGGACTCTCGGCGTCTCCGGCCAGCGGCCGGCCGCGGGGATGGGGCGAGTAGAGCTGCGCGAGAAAGCCGCGGTGGGTGAGCAGGTCCGCCTGGTCCGCCTGCGCCTCGAGCTCGGCCACCGCCTGGCGCGCGACCAAGGCTCGCCGCTCCTCCGGAAACGCCGGCTCGAACAGCAGCTCGGCCGCCCATTCGAGCGCCAGCTCCCAGTCCGCCGCCAGCGCGTCGATCGAGACGCCGATCGACTCGTAGCCGGCCCAGGACGAGACCACGGCGCCGCGCGCCTCGGCCTCGGCGGCGATCCGCCGCCAATCGCGGCGCTCGCTCCCCTCGTCGAGCAGTCGGCCACAGACGAGCGCTTCGGCGGGCGCCGATTCCAGACGCGCGCCGCCCGGCGCCAGCGCCCGGACCGCGACGACCGGCGCGCCGGGGACCCGCCGGGTGCGAACGATCGGCGCGGCGCTCACTCGGGCAGCGAGAGGCCGATCACGCCACCGGCCGCGGGATTCAAGTAGCGGGACGCGAGACGTCGGAGCTCCTCGGGCCCGGCCGCGAGAGCCTGATCGAGCAGCCGCTGGGGCTGCTCCAGGTCGAACAGCGCGGCCGCCGAGCCGGCCACCAGGGCTTGCTGGTGGATTCGCTCCTGCCCGAAGACCCAGTCGGCGAGCAGCAGCTGGCGCCCTCGCGCCAGCTCCTCCTCGGCGACCGGCCGCGCGGCGAGCTCGGCCAGCTCGGCCAGGATCCGGCGCTCGACCTCGGCGGGATCGACTCCCGGCAGCACCTCGGCGCCGACCGTGAAGGTCGAGGCGAGCACGCCCTCGCCCGCCCCCGCCGAGACCGCGAGGCAGAGCTCGCCCTCCTCGACCAGCGCCCGCTGCAATCGGCTCGAACGACCCGCGGCGAGCAGGACTCCGAGCAGCTTGAGGCCGCCGAGATCCGGCTGGTCGCCACCCGGGACCGGGAGCGCGAGCAGCAGGCGCGCCACCTCGCCGTGCCGCCGCTCCAGCCGCAGCAGCTGATCGGGGGGCGCGGGCGGAGCGAGCGCGGGCCGGACCGGGCCGCTCCGGTCGAGCCCGAAAAAAGCGCTCTCGACCCGCTCGACGGCGTCGTCGCCGAGATCGCCGGCGATCACCAGCACGCCGTTGTCCGGCCGGTAGTAGTCGGCGTGGAAGGCCGCCAGGACTTCGGCGTCCTCGCGCTCGAGATCTTCGCTCCGCCCGAGCACCGGACGACCATAGGGATGAGCGCCCCAGAGCGCGGCCAGCACGTCCTGCTCGAGCGCATCCCAGGGCTCGTCGCGGTACATCGCGATCTCCTCGACGATCACCTGTCGCTCGCTCACCACCTCGCGCGCATCGAGCGCGAGGCCGCGCATCCGGTCCGCTTCGATCTCGAGCGCCACCGGCCAGCGATCGGCGGCGAAGGCGAAGTAGTAAGCGGTGGCGTCGTGGCTGGTGAACGCGTTGCTGGTACCGCCCATCGCCTGGGTGAGGCGGTCGATCTCCCCCGGGCCGAAGCGCGCCGTCCCCTTGAACATCATGTGCTCGAGAAAGTGCGCGACGCCGCTCCGGCCGGCCGGCTCGTCGCGTCCGCCGATCCGATAGAAGAGCGCGCTCGAGACGATCGGCGCCTGCCGGTTGCGGACCAGGCAGAGCTCGAGCCCGGCCGCCGTCCGATGCCGCTCGATCTCGCCCGCGAGCGCCCGAGGGGCCCCCCGCGGCGCGGGGGTGATCACCCGATCAGCCTCCGCCGCGGCGCCGCGACTTGCGCGCCCCCGGCTCGAGGTCGACGACGATCTGGGTCGGTGAAGGAGCGCCGGCGCTGGCGTGCGCCAGGATCACGTACACCCGCCCCTCCTTGACGATCCGGATCAGGTGCTGGCCCGGCCGGGGCAGGTCGTAGGCGCGGCCGTCGCGCCTCTTGGAGTTCCACTCGCGCGCTTGACCGATCACGATCCGGTTGACCCGCACGATCGCGTCGTCGGGCTCGACGTCGAACGAGAGCGCCATGCCGGTCGTCATCTCGCGGTCGAACGGCCCCGAGAAATCCTCCGGCTCGGCGGTCGGCTCGACCCGCGGGGCCTCCTCCGGTGTCGGCACCGGGGTCGGAGCGGCGGTCGGGAGCGGGCGCGGCGTCGGCGTCGGCAGGGGCCGCGGCGTCGCCGTCGGCTCCGGGATTTCGGGTGCCGGCGTCGCGACCGGAGTCGGCGCCGGGGTCGGCGGGATCCCCTCGGGCTGCGGCAGCGGCGACGCCTCGCCTTGCGAGTCGCGCTCCTCGGCGACCGGGGTCGGGGTCGGCAGCGGTCGCGGTGTCGGCTCGGCGCCGTCGCTCGGCACGGCCGGCGGCGCCTTGGCGCTCCGGGCGCCGAACCCACCGAACAGGAACAGGCCGGTGCCGACGAGCGCCAGCAGGACCGCCGCCGCCGCGACCAGGAGCGCCACCTTCCGGCTCCCGGCTCCGCCGGGCGCCGCGGCGGCGGTCGCCGGCGGCAGCGCCGCGGCCGGTTGGGCCACCGCCGCGGTCGCCGCGGTCCCCGCCGGCACCGGTCGGGCCGCCGCCGGAGGCATCCGGCGGGTCGCCTCGAGGATCTCGGTCTCCGGCGCGGCGGCGGCCGCCAGGAGAGCCGGCGCCAGCTCGCGCTCGCACGCCTCCACCTCGCGGGCCACGTCGGCGGCGGTGGCGAATCGCTGGTCGCGATCCTTGTGGAGCATCCGCCGCACCAGGTGCTCGACCCGCGCTCCCAGATCGGGCCGGGCGACCACCAGCGACGCGGGCTCGTGGTGGAGGATCTGGTAGACGAGAGTGGTCAGGGTCTCGCCCTCGAACGGGCGGCGATGGCAGAGCACCTCGTAGAACAGGACGCCGAGGGAGAAGATGTCGCTGCGGCCATCGAGCTCCTCGCCGCGGATCTGCTCGGGCGAGAGGTAGTGCGGGCTGCCGACCACCGAGCCGGTCATGGTCAGGTCCGAGGTCTGGTCGGCGAGCTTGGCGATGCCGAAGTCCGCCACCTTGACCTGGCCCGAGCGCGTCAGCATCAGGTTGCTCGGCTTGATGTCGCGGTGGACGACCCCCTGGCGGTGCGCGAAATCGAGCGCCTCCGCGGCCTGCCGCACGATCGACAGCGCCTCGCCCAGCGACAGCGGCGGACCGGCGCGGATCCGGTCCGAGAGGTCGGTCCCCTCGACGAACTCGAAGGCCAGGTAGAGAACCCCCTGGTCCTCGCCGGCGTCGAACAGCGCGACGATGTTGGGATGGAGGAGTCGGCCGGCCGCGCGCGCCTCGCGCAGCAGCCGCAGCTTGCGCTCCTCGAGCTCGTGCGGCCGCCCCTCCTCGACGCGGACCGTCTTGAGCGCGAGCTGGCGCCCGATCTGCGGATCCTCGGCGAGATAGACCTCGCCCATGGCGCCCGCGCCGAGCGGGCGAACGATGACGTACCGCCCGAGACGGCTGCCGGCCGCGAGGCGACCCATTCCGCTACTCCGCGGCGGCGGACGGCTCGTCGCCGGCCGCGGGCGATCGCTCGCGCTCGTCGAGCAGCGCGCGGGCCCGCTCGAGGTCCTCGCTGCGCACGCGGACGTGGACTTGGCCCAGCTGCCCGAAAGCTACCGGCTCCTGGTGGAAGAGCAGCGACTCGACCGCGGCCGGAATGCCTTCGGCTTCGAGGTAGCCGACCATCAGCGCGGCGTCCTCCTCGGTGCCCAGGGTCTCGAGGATCTCCCAATCGTCCATGGTGGGCTCCATACTATCTCGGCGACCAGGTAGCGATTGCAGAGGGGAGGGCACGCGCGGCTCACCTGCAAGGGGAGGGCACGCGCCCTCCCCTCGGGCCCCGGAGTGAATCCGGGGCCCTCACCCCGCCGCGGTCGCGAGTCTGTCGGCTCGCTCCCGGGCTGCTGCTTCTGGAGACTTTGCGACTGGAGCTGTGCTCTTGGGGAGTAGCCGCTCGGTCGGCTCCGACTCAAGGTACCTACGGGCCGCCGGTTGCCAAGGCCAGGAGCTTGCCGAGGGTGGCGAGGTTGCGCGTGGTCAGGCCGTCGCCGGCGCGACCGACCAGTGCCTCGCCGACGACGCTCTTCAGGCTCCCTTCGGGGCACCAGAGGTAGGCCGCGCGGCTGGTGACCTCGAAGGCCTCCCCGGCCGGCGCCGTCCGCGCCAGCCGCGCGAGTCGCTCCGGCACCGCCGGGTCGTTCCAGACCGCGACCAGCAGCCGCGAGGGATTGGTCGTGAGCGCCGCGAGCGGGTTGCCGGCGACGATCTCCGCCAGCTCTGCCGCCGAGAGACCGACGACGCGACAGGAGAGCCCGAGCCGCTCGGCGAGCGCCGCCTCGATCCGCCGCGCGGCGTCGCGCGCGGTCCCGCCGGTGGCGGTGAAGGCGACGTTGCCGCTCGCGATCAGCGTCGCGACCTCGCGGTACCCGAGCCCCTCGACCACCGCCCGGAGGTCGGCCATCGCCAGCCGCTTGGCCTTGCCGACGTTGATCCCGCGCAGCAGCGCGACGGCGCGAAAAGTCGATCTCCCGGCCTGCCCCTGGCCGAGCGCCCTCATCGCCGCGGGCGCCGCGGTGGGCGGGGCAGGTCGATCCGCTCGGCCGTCTCGAAGCGCCCGGCGGCCGGCTGCCAGAGCCGGCGCTCGACCCGCGTCGTCTCGGCGCCGACCTCGATCCAGTTGAGCGAGTTGCGACCCCGTTCGCGACCGCGCCCGCGGCTCGACGTCGAGGTGCCGGTGTGGACCAGCGCCGGCCGCTCCCCCGCCCCGGGCACCACGAAGCCGTGGTGGAGGTGGCCCGAGAGGACCAACTCGACCCCCAGCGCCGCGCAGCGCGCGAGCGCCGCGGCGCCGCCGCGCGCCGGCGGCTCGGCTCCGAGCTCGGGCACGGCGCCGAGCGGGTGGTGCGCCACCACGATGCGCGTCGCCGCGGACGGCGCCGCCGCCAGCCGCCGCTCGAGGTCGGCGATCTGCCCGGGACGCAGCCGGCCGTGCTTGGTCGTCCAAGCGAAAGCGGTGGTCACCGCGACGACCGCCAGCTCGGAGTCGACGTGGTCGCGCTCGAGCGCGGGCGAGAAGTGGCGGCGCCAGGCACCGAAGGGATCGAACAGCCGCTCCCAGACCCGCCAGAGCGGCACGTCGTGGTTGCCCGGGGCGAAGACCACCGGGCACCCGAGCGCCGCGACCCACGCCCGCGCGGCGCGAAACTGCCCGGGCTTGGCGCGCTGGGTGAGATCGCCCGAGATGACGACCACGTCGGGGCGCTCGCGCTCGACGAGCGCCGTCACCGCCTCGGCGAGCTCCGGCAGGTGCAGCGGACCGAAGTGGACGTCCGAGAGGTGGAGGAGCGAGCGCAACCGAGTTAGGACGGATCCTCTCCGGCGAAGGCGCCGACGCGCTCGCTGATCTGCGCCGTGGCGAGCTCGGCGACCGCCTCGACGATCGCCGGCCCCCTCGAGCGCCCCAGCAGGTAACCCCCGACCGCCGCCACGAGGAGCGCGGGGACGGGATAGCGGCGGACCAGCCGCCGCCAGTCGAGCTCCGGCGGCAGCAGATCGTCGATCAGCTCGTCGGCGAGCGAACGCTCGTCGTAGTCCTCCAGCTGCTCGTCGAGCTCCGGCGCTTCGGCCTCGAGCTCGAACCGCTCCTCCGGCGTCGTCGGCATCGTGCGGCTCCGCCGGGGCTCAGTCGTCGCCGCGCCGCCGCGGGCGCAGCAGCAACCCGATCAGGAACCCGGCGCCGGCCGCGATCAGGATCGACTTGCCGGGGTTCTCGCGCACGTACTCGTGGACGTCCGCCGAGAGCTGCTGGGCGTCCTTGCGCGCCTTCTGGTACCCGGCGCGCACCTTGTCGGAGGCCACCTCGTAGCGCTCCTTGGCCGCTTCGCCGAGCCGCTCGGCCCGCCGCCGCAGCTCGCGCCGGGTCCGGCGCGCGCGCGCCTCCAGATCCTCGGCCGCCTCCTCGAAGTGCTCGCGCGCCGCGTCGAGCCCGTCGTCGATCACGTCACGGGCACCGGCGACCGCATCCGCGACCACCTCCCGCGCCCTGTCCACCACTTTGTTCTCGGCCATCGTTGCCTCCTCTGCCCGCGGGGGGGCGGGCCCGCCCCATCTTACCGCCCTCGCGCCGAGCCGATGCTAGGCTGCGAGCGACCATGGCCCAAGTGACCTTTCTCGGCGCCTGCGGCACGGTGACCGGCAGCGCGACGCTGCTCGAATGGTCGGACCGCCGCCTGCTGGTCGACTGCGGCATGTTCCAGGGGGACGACGAGCTCGAAGCGCGCAATCGCCGGCCCTTCCCCTTCGACCCGGCCCGCCTCGACGGCGTGATCCTGACCCACGCCCATCTCGACCATTCCGGCCTGCTGCCACGTCTGGTGGCCGCGGGCTTCCGCGGGCCGATCTGGTGCAGCAAGGCCACCCGCCCGCTCGCCCGGCTGGTGCTCGAAGATGCCGGCGAGCTGCAGGAAGAAGAGGCCCGCTACGCCGCCAAGAAGGGCTACAGCCGCTACGCCGAGCCGCGGCCGCTGTTCACCGCGGCGGACGCCAAGGCCGCGCTCGAGCGGTTCGAGCCCCTCCCCTTCCACGAATGGCGGGAGCTCGCGCCGGGGATCGAGATTCGGCTCGCTCGCGCCGGTCACTTGCTGGGCGCCGCCACGGTGGAGATCTCGGCCAAGGGGGGCGACGGCGCGCGCCGGACCTGGTGCTTTTCGGGTGACGTCGGGCGCTGGGACGCGCCGATCCTGGAGGATCCGGAGCCACCGGAACGGGCTCCCGACGCCCTGGTCCTGGAGTCGACCTACGGCGACCGCGCCCACGCCGACGAGGACCCGGTCGAGGGCCTCGGTCGGGTCATCCGCGCCACCTTCGAGCGCGGCGGCTCGGTGGTCATCCCCGCCTTCGCGCTCGGCCGCACCCAGGAGCTGCTCTACCACCTGGCGACGCTGGTCGAGGCCGGCGTGCTGGCCGAGAGCGCGGTCTTCACCGACAGCCCGATGGCGATCCGCGCCACCGAAATCTACCGGCAGGCGCAACCGGAGTTCGACGAGGAGCTGCGCGAGCGGGTCCGGCGGGGCGAGAGCCCGCTCGCCGCCGATCGCTTCCAGCGCTGCCGCACGGTCGAGGAGTCGAAGGCGCTCAACGAGCGGCGCGAGCCGGCGGTGATCGTCGCCGCCAGCGGCATGGCCAATGGCGGGCGAGTCGTCCACCACCTGCTCCGGCGGCTGCCCGACCCGCGCTCGACCATCCTCTTCGTCGGCTTCCAGGCCGCCGGCACGCGCGGCCGCGCGCTGGTCGACGGCGCCGACACGGTTTCGATCCACGGCCGTCGGGTGGCGGTGGCGGCGCGCATCGAGACGCTCGCGGGTCTGTCGGCCCACGCCGACCGCCGCGAGCTCGAGCGCTGGGTGCGCGCGCTGCCGGCGCTGCCCCGGCGGCTCTTCCTCAACCACGGCGAGGACACCGCCCGCAAGGCGCTCGCGGCCGAGCTCACCGAGCTCGGGGCGCCGCGGGCCGCGCTGCCTCTGTCCGGCGACGCCGTCGACTGGTGAGCAGCTCCCGCGCCGCGCGCCTGCTCCGCTTCGGCGGCCGCGTGCTGCGCAAGACCCACCTCGACGCGCTCGGCCTGCGCGCCTCGGCGCTCGCCTACACGACGCTGGTGTCGCTGGTGCCGCTGCTCGCGACGGTGTCGTTCTTCGTCGCCCGCACGCTGCGCGAGGACGATCGGCGCACCTTCGAGCTGCTCGCCCAGCTGCTCCCCTACTCGGAGAGCTCGGTGATCACGGCGCTCGAGGGTTTCGTGGCGCAGGCCGAGTCGGTGCGCGGCGTCGGCCTGCTCGGCTTCCTGTTCGTCGGCCTGTCGGCCTTCTTCACCGTCGATTCGACGCTGCACCGGATTTTCGGCGTCGAGCTCGAGCCGTCGATCGGACGTCGCGCCTTCCGCTTCGCCGTGCTGGTCTTCTGGGGCCCGCTCCTGATCGGCGCCAGCTACTCGGTGCTGCTGCTGCTGTCGCAGACCGCCGTCGCCGGAGCCTGGGTGCGCGACTCCTGGTTGCTGCGCGGCATCCCCACCGCCGCGACCTTCGTCGGCCTCACGATGCTGTTCTGGCGCGCCTCGGCCGGCCGGGTCCGGCTGCGCGACGCGGCGCTCGGCAGCCTCTTGTCGACGCTCGCGCTCGAGGCGCTCAAGTGGGGCTTCGAGCTCTACGTCGCGAGCTTCACGGCGGTGACGCGGGTGGTCTACGGCAGCTTCGCGATCGCCCTGTTCTTCGTCCTGTCGATCCAGCTCGCCTGGTGGCTGATGCTGGTGGGCGCCGAGGTCGCGATCTGCCTGTCGCGCCCCGACGAGCCGCGCGACGTCGAGCGGCCGGCCCGCCGAGCCGAGGTCTGGCGCGCGCTCGCCGCCTTGGCCGCGCTGGCCCAGGCGCGCGACGAGGCGGCGGCCACCGCCGGGCCGGTCGCCGACGCCGCGGGGATCGAGCCCGCCGACTTGCGGCGCCTGATGGCGCCGCTGGTCGAGCGCGGCCTGGTCTCGCCCCCCTTCACCGCGCAGGGGCGCTGGCGGCTGGCCGTCCCCGCCCGGGAGTTGCCGCTGCGCCGCGTGCTCGAGGCCTACCCGATCCACCTGAGCTCGCCCGAGGGCGCGCTCACCGATCTGCGCCGCCGCGCCGAGCGCGCCGCCACCGCCGAGATCGGCGCCCTCACCCTGCTCGACCTCGTCCTCCCCCCCGAGACCGTCGCCCACGAGGCCGCGACGACCGCGCCGACCGCGCCGTCCGATGCTCCCGAGCCCCCCGCTCCCCCGCCGCCGGACGAGGCCCCTTGATCGCCCCCCGTCCGCGCCGATAGACTGCCCTTCCTCTCTGGGGAGGGGCAGTAGCTCAGCTGGGAGAGCACCACGTTCGCAACGTGGGGGTCGAGGGTTCGAATCCCTTCTGCTCCACCATTTCAC